>NZ_JAPEPB010000001.1:7282533-8515066 GCF_026340565.1 Kitasatospora sp. NBC_01287 | reverse complement strand
TCGTCGAGCATCTCATCGAGGTACCACCAGACGCCGTCGCGTTCTTGCCGGCGGTCCCGGTGCGCCTTGAGCCACTGCTCGAACTGGTCACCGCGGCGGGGCAGGGGCTCGGGCTGGTAGCTGGGGCCGGTGTGGAGTACGGCCGCGCCGAGTCGACGCCAGAAACTGCGGTCGGTCACTGCTCCTCCGTCGGGTACTGCTCGCCGCGGGCCAACGCTGCGCGGGCTTGTTGGGCTTCGGCGATGAACGCGTCCAGGCGGGCGAGGGCCGTGGTCTGGACGGTGGGGTCCTCATACGCGTTCTCGTCGTCGATGCGCCACTGGTCACACTGGTGGGGCAGGAAGACGCGCCAGCCGGGCTTGTTGTCCTCATCCCAGGGCTCGTCAACGTACTCCACGGTGAAGCCGAACTTCCTGGCGGTCATCCCCGGACCTCCTTCTCGCAGGTGTCGCAGAGTGGGTGGTCGCCGGGTGTGGCCCCGTAGTTGCCGCAGATCTGGCACTCGGTGTTGGCGCGGGCGGAGGCGAGATCATCGGCCAGATCGATGAGCGTGTTCAGCAACTCGTCACGGCTGTGGTCTTCCCGCAGGTGCTCGTACAGGTCCGTCCGGCCGTACAGGTCGTCTTCGTTGCAGTCGGCGATGGGGCAGGTGGTGATCATGCTGCGGTCTCCGTCTCCAGCGAGTTGGCCCAGTCGGCGAGCGCCTCGAAGTCGGCAGGCAGCATGCCGAGGCGCGGATCGACGTGATGAAGGAGCGCCGGGCCTTCGTGGACATCGGTCACGAACTCCCGGTCCGCAGCGCCGATCTCGTCGTCGACCCACGCGAACGGCCGGCCCTGCGCCCAGCGGACGACCTCCCACGTCTTGAAGTACATGCCGTCCGGCCGGCTGGCCCAGAGGTGCTCGAACGGCACGTGCGGCAGCTCGGGGAGGCCGAGGTGCGGGCCGATCCAGTAGTTCGCTTCGGCCTGCCACGTGGTGCACCACACGAGGTCGTACGGCAGGGCCTGCAGCATGGCGCCGTGATCGTGGTTGAGCCAGACGCGCAGGGGCTTGGCGCGGCGGGGGTTGGCTTGCCGGGCGATCCAGGAGGCGGGCAGCATGCGGTAGGTGGAGTATCCGTCGGGGCGTCGGGTGGCCTTCGCGGCGAACGGATTGAGCGGTCCGTCAACATCGATCAGGAGCAGCGGGCGAGTCATCGCCGGGCCTCCAGTAGGTGCTTGCCGTACGCGAGGTGCGCGCCGGTGACGGTGGTGTAGGTGCGGGACTGCCAGTCGCCGCATGTGCACGACGCCCAGCAGCCGTGACGGCCGGTCCGGTACAGCCAAGGGTGGTGCTTCACCGCCACAGCTGAGCCCCCAGCTCGCCGAGAAGCGCCGGGTTGACGATGCTGACGATCGCCTTGACGTCTTCGACGGGGACGGCTGCCCAGAGCACACTGCGGGCGTCTGCGTACTTTCGGGCGAGGCGCTCGCGCTTCTCAGCAGGGAGCTGGGCGGTCCGGTCGGGGTGGCTGTTGTGCGCGTTATCAGCGATCTTGATGAGGGTGGCGCCGTAGTTCGTGACGATCGCCTCGATCTTCGCCTGGTAGGTGACGTCCGGGTTGTTCGTCACCCGTTGCACCAGATCGACGACTGTACCCGGCACCCCGGCGGCGAGCAGCTGTTCGGCGGTCAGGTCGGTGTCTTCGAGGGTGTCGTGGAGGAGCCCGGCCATCTGCATGCCGACGCCGAACGGTGCGAGGCCGGCGGCGACAGCTTCGACGTGCCGGATGTACGGGGCACCGATCTTGTCGAACTGTCCGGCGTGAGCTTCGGTGGCGAGGGCGTGGACGTCGGCGAGGGTGATTCGGGTCGGCATGAGGGTGCCTCTCGGGCTGGGTGGTATGCGTCGATTATCTCATTTGTGCCACTTGATCGCATCTGCCTTGCGGGCCCAATCCGTGCCCTGAGCAGGGAAGTTGGGCCCGCGTCAGGCGCCGGGCGTGTCGCTCCTGGCCACCCAGTTCGGGCTGTAGACGACGGGCGGCTCGGGGTCGTCCTTGCGGTGGCGCAGGGCGCGCAGGGTTTCGCGGGGAGCAGTGACAGCCAGGGCGAGAAGCAACACCGTCTGGCGGAGCTTACTGCCGCAGTACCAGCTCCCACTGCTCCGCATCTGTCCCTTCGCCCAGTCGCCGAGCCAGCCCCACGGGCGGAGCCGGCCGGCCAGGTAGCCGGCCACGGCGGCCACAGCCACGACGAGCGCAGTCACGACTGGCAGCCGATCTGGTGGTCGCCGCCGGTCCCGGTACACGTCGGGCAGGCGTCGCCCTTGAATCGGGCCTCAACGGCCTTGTCGTCGATCCGGCGGTTGATGACCGTGGCGGTCGCGTCGATCGCCTTGGCGCACTCGTCGACCTCGAAGCGGGGGTTGTCGCCGGTGGTGGTTTCACGGCGTTCGGTGGTCTTGGTGTAGGTGCCGTCGGCTCGTTCGACCTCGACGGTGATCGTTACGGTGATCTTCACTTCGTCTCCAGTGCGTATCCGGTGCGGCGGGGCTTGCCGGTCTTGGTGGTCGGGGAGTCGTGGAGCTGGTCCGTGCGGATCCGGCCGTAGATGATGCCTGGCCTTCTGGTGTCGAGGTAGGTGATCGCGGCGTGGTCGTCGTGGATCGTGTCGATGCGGATCCGCGTCGGGTAGATGACGCGCGGGTCGCACTGCTGGTAGATCCGGCCGGGCTTCGCGGGCATGTGCTGCTCCTTGTCAGAGGGGTCGGCCGTCGCAGTCGTAGTAGTCGCCGCTACGGACGTGCGGCTGGTAGCAGCCATCGTGGTCGAACGGGTCGTCCTCGTCCTCGTCGTAAGCGTCGGGCTTCTGGTCGATCACGCCTGCTCCAGGGCGAGTTCGACGCAGTACAGGGCGAACTTGGTGCTGTAGTCGGAGTGGCCGATGGCCTGCTGCTCGACAGCCTCGACGGCACTGATGGGGATAGGCGGCAGAAGCTGGGCGGCCCGCGCGGCGTTGACCGCGTTGAGCATGACGGTCCGTTCGAATGTGACCCAGTCAAGTTCGCCGTTGAAGACTTCCTGGCGTTCGGGGCGTTCTTGCTGCGCCTCGGTGAGGATGTTGAGGAGTTGATCGTGGAGGGCGAGGCGCTGGTTGATCTGTCGCGGGGTGAGGGTCACCGGTGTTCTCCTGTCTGGCAGTAGTGGGTTCCGTCGGGGTGCGGGGTCCAGCCGGCGTCTCGCGCGGCGGTGTCGGCTTCGTGCTGGGTGTCGTAGGTTTCGCGGTGGCCGTAGCCCTGGCCGAGTTCACGGCCGCAGCCGTCGCAGGTGACGACGTGGACGGTGACCTGGCGGACCGTCACTGGGCTACTCCGTTGCGGGCGATGCGCGCAGCCATGCGAAGCATGTCGTTTCTGTCGCGGGCGCGATCGCCCATGCCCTCCCATGTGACAATCCCGGCCTCGTACCCGCGGGCGACCTGCTCACGGACGTGGGCCTCAACGGCCCGCTCCAGCTCGGCGAGTTGGGCGCGAACCCGGGCGGCGTCCCACGCTGGCAGGGTGTTCAGGGCCTCGTAGATGGTGCGTCGGGCTTCTTGAACGGCGAGAACGGTCGGGTCGGTGGTCATCACCACTCCTTGGGGTCGATGAGGTCGAACAGCGTCCAGCGGCTGGCGTCGGGTTCCCACTGCTCGACGCGGATCCAGGTGACGCGGCTGCTGCCGGCCTTCACGGCGTCGCGGACTTCACGGGCCTTCTCGTAGGCCTTGTTCTCGCTTGTGTGCTCGGTGCGGAACGGGCCGTCGGGGGTCCTGCAGATGACGGCCCAGGGCTTGGACTTGCGGGCCATCAGGACTCCTTCTCGACCCAGGGCCCGTTGGCGTTGGCGCGGGTGGCGAGGCTGAACGGCGCGGCGGGCAGCAGCAGGTCGGGGCCGGGGTTGTCGCCGGTGTAGCCGCCGGTCTGCTCGGCGCCGCAGCCGCAGTAGCTGCCCTCGTAGGCGTAGCAGTGCTTGAAGTGGATCACGGGTGGCTCCTCAGCTGTTGCGGATGGTGTCGGCGGCCCAGTCGACGCCCGCACTGAAGTCGGCGTCCCGGTCGGGGTTGGCATCGAGGAGCAGCTGCGCGAAGTGCTCGCGGATCGCGGGCCAAGCGGCATCGAAGGCCGCGTCGGCGATCTCGATGGCGGCGGAGTTCGGCAGCTGGCCGGAGTAGAGGGACTGTAGCTTGGCGACGGCGGCGTTCCGAGTGGTCTCGCGGATGCTGGCGGGGATCTGGCTGGTCACTTGGCGGCTCCGTTTCGGGCGGTGTGGGCGGCGTGTTCGATGCCGCCGTTGCGGATCTGTGCGGCGTCGTTGGTGGCGGGGAGGATGAGTTGCTCGATCTCGCGGGCGACCTGTTCGCGGATGCGCTGCTCGATCGCGGGCCAGAAGTGCGCCAGGAGGTATGCGGCCTGGCCGGGGCTCTTCGGGATGATCCATGGTGCGGACGCACACAGCTTGGTGACGCTGGCCGGAATGTCGTCGGGGCTCACGGGTGGCTCCTCAGTGCTGGTTGGGCTGGTCGCTGGCGTCGCAGGCCAGGCAGAAGGTGTACCTGTGGCCGAAGCCGGTGGCCTCGATCTGCGCGCGGGACCGCAGCGTCATGTACGGCTCCCGGAACTGGTCGTGGGGCGTGCGGCTGCTGTACGTCCGGATCGTCGGGTTGCACAGCGCGGTCTTGTCGTGGGTGAAGCGGTGGAGGTCGAACATGTCCTCGGTCGTGCCGGCCCAGTCGCTGCTCATGCTGCTCCTTCGGCCTGCTGGAGCCTGTCGCGGAGCCGCTGGGCGTAGTCGGCGGCGATGCCGTGCGGGGAGCAGTAGTCGCCCATCTCGTCCGCGAACGCCCGGGCGGCGGCCTCCACGGCGCGCAGTCGGCGGACCTCGGCAAGGAGAGCGGGCATGTCCTCGCGGGCGTGGGCGACGAATTCGGCGTCGGCCTGGTTGTTGTTGCCGAGGTAACCGAGGTTGATCTCGACAGTGCCGGCCTCATTGGTGACCCAGCGGTTGAGGTCCTGCTTGTCGTCCTCTCGGTACCACGGGCCCGGCCTGGCGGCGGCCTCGCGGGCGCTGATGTCGGCGAGCTGCTCGTCGGTGAGCGGGGCGGTGTCGGTCATCGTGCTGCTCCTCAGCAGAAGTCGCCGTTGTAGAAGGCGTGGCCGTCGGGGTCGATGTACTCACGGTTGCGGAGCTGATCGCTGGCCCGGTCTCCGTAGCGGGCCTTGAGTGGCTCGCCGTGGCCGTCCTCGGTGCGGTCCGCGATGAGCCGGAACTCGTCGAGGGGGTAGGGCCGGTCGTACTCGTCGCGGATGCTGCCCATGTTCTTGGCGAGGGCGAGGCGTGCCCAGATCGGCAGGTCGTCGGGGTGGTTCGGGGACATGGTGGTGGTGGTGGTGGGCATCGTGCTGCTCCTCAGTCGTTGACGTGGTCGTTGCTGCGCGTGCACGGCCCGGCGTGGACCAGGCCGTGGCAGGTGCCGTACACGGACCGGGCGCCGCAGAACTGCAACTGCTCGGCGCCGTGCTGCCTCATGGCGTCGGCGAGGTTC
Organism: Kitasatospora sp. NBC_01287; assembly: GCF_026340565.1. Classification (NCBI taxonomy): domain Bacteria; kingdom Bacillati; phylum Actinomycetota; class Actinomycetes; order Kitasatosporales; family Streptomycetaceae; genus Kitasatospora; species Kitasatospora sp. NBC_01287. The sequence goes on along the minus strand of NZ_JAPEPB010000001.1, from coordinate 8,509,499 downwards.
TGCGACAGCCCGGGGCGGTCAGACTCAGGGCTGGGCGTCAGCGAGGTAGGCGGCGCCGTCTCGGAGGCCCTGCAGTCGAGCGGCCCGTACGGCGAGCTGAAGGGCGGCCTGGGCGATCGCGCTGGCCTCACCGCTGCGAGTGTCCTCGCTGCTGCGGGCGAGCGCGTCGGCGAGGTTTCGGGTGTCCTTGGCGAGGATCTCGGCGTCGCGGACGAGGAGGGCATGGTCGGTGGTGATCTGGCGAACCGCGAAATCGCGGGTGAATTGGTCCGGCATGGTGACTCCTTGGTGTGATCGGGCCCGGCCGCCGATGGGGCCGGGCGGGTGGTCAGCTGGTCTCGTCGCGCTCGTCCTGCGTGAACCCGTACAGGCCCGTCTGCGTGCCGCGGGCGACCATCCGGCCCGCATTCGTCATGGACCGGTGGGTGTGCTCGCCGGAGTAGGAGAGCGTCGTGTCCGCCCGGATGCCCATGCCGCCAGCGGCGGCGAACGCGTCCTGGTCGGCGCCGAGGAACACGAACTGCCAACCGTAGGTGCCCTGCTGCTCGGTGATGAGCCGCTTGACGTGGTGCAGGTTGAACTCGCGGGAGGAGTTTTCTTCGCCGTCGGTGAGGATGACGACGATGACCTCGCCGGGCCGGTCTCCCGCCGGGAGGGCGGCGAGTTGCGCGCCGACGGTGGTGATGGTCCGCCCGACCGCGTCGAGGAGGGCGGTACCGCCGCGCGGGACGAGGGTGAAGTGGGGGACGTCGGCGAGCGGGGCGTTTTCGTACACGGTGTCGTATGAGGTGTCGAACTGGTACAGGGACACGGTGGTGTCGCCGGGGGCGTCGGCCTGGGCGGCGAGGAAGGCGCGCAGGCCGCCTTCGGTGTCGGTCTTGACGGTCTGCATGCTGCCGGAGCGGTCGAGGACGATGGCGATGTGACGGCGGTCGGGGTTGGTCATGTAGTGCTCCTCGGGTGGGGGTGGCCACCAGGTAGAGGCCACCAGGTTGGGCGACGGTCAGAGGTTGACGAGCTGGCCGTCCTCATCGCGCGGACAGTCACACCCGCACGCGTGCTCGCGGCTGGGGCAGTAGCAGTGACACATGCCCTCGCCGCACGGCTCGCGGTCATCGTCCTCGCTGCTCATGAGGTGGTCGCAGTAGTTGCAGGCGTCGCGCCACAGTGGCGCCGCGATGTCGTAGCCCTCCTGGGCCTGCAGGCGCTTCCACAGGCCGATGGACGGGTCGGGCTGGCCCGGTACGGCCTGCTGGTCGAGTTCGACCATCAGGTAGGCGAGTTCGACGAAGCTGGTGGGCAGCCGGTCGGCGGGGATGTCGGGCTGCTCGGGCGCCCAGTCGGCGGAGTCGAGGTCGATCAGGGTGCGGACACGCTGTCCGATGGCGAGGGACATGAGGGTCTCCTGGTCAGAACGGGCTGAGGGCGCTGTTCGACAACTCGTAGGCGTACCCGTAGGCGGGATCGAGGAGCGGACCGGCGGCGCCGTGGTAGTACTCAGCGATGGCCCGCAGGAGGATCTGCTGAGCACCAAACAGGGCACGCGCCTCCTGCTTGAGGTGCTGCTGCGCCTCGGCCGCGATGCCGCCCTCGACGACGTCGCCGCGGATCTCACTGTCGAGCTGATCGATGGCGCCGTACCAGGTGGAGAGCATGTCGAAGTGTCCGCGGATGGCCATGTACGCCGCAGCGGCCAACTGGCTGTTCGAGCTATCGGCGATGACCTCGGCTTCGTGGCGGATCGCATCGGCGGTGAAGGAGTCGAAGCAGTCGGAGATGCCGGCGATCTGCGCTTCGTAGCGGTTGATGGCGTCGTGCAGGGATTGCCGGAGCGGAGTGGTGCCGAGGTCGGACATCGAGACTCCTTACGGTGAGAGGGGCCCAGCCGCCGGGGCAGCCGGGCGGGATGGTCAGCGCGCGTTGGGGCAGTCGTCGGTGAGCGGGATCAACTCGTCCGGCCCGTAGATCCCGCAGTGGTGGCCTCGGGCGTCGATGAGCGCCGCAGTGCCGTCGCCCTGCCCGACCCAGTGGCCGAAGCGGTGCACGCCGTACGACGCCGAGCCGGGACAGGCGTGCAGGTCGGGGGTGGGTCCGCCGGTGATGAACCGGTCGCTGGACTTGAGGTCACGGGCGGGCACCCAGCGAGAAACGTTGTAGAAGCCGACGGTGCTGGTCCGTTCCCTGGTGATGCTGCCCCAGTTGCTCATGCCGGCCTCCTCGTTGGCGGTGCGCGGTCCGCAGAGGGCGATCAGGTCCAGGTCGTCCGTCCAGGTCTCAGCCCGGCCTACTCGGTCACGTTGTGCGTAAGCGTTGGCTGCCAGTTATCCGCTGTCCCCCGCTGTGCGGCGGTCACGGCTTCCCTGCGCGTCGCTTTGCCTCTCGGCTCACGGTGGTAGCGCGGGCAGCTCCCTGCTCACTGATCGCTCTCTGTGGAGTTGTTGCCGGTCTGCCGCTGGGCGGTGTTCCGACACTCAAAGATTAGCGGGTACCCGCTATTAATGTCAAGCGGGTACCCGCTACACTCTCCACATGGACACGCCGCCGCCACCCTTCGAAGCACTCGCCGACCTGACCAAAGACCCCGGCACCCTCGAACGCGCCAAGCTGCTCACCGACGCGCTGAACGCCGTGCCCGACCTGCAGAAGTGGCTGAGGCAGCTCCGCCAGCAGGACGTCTTGGCGCTCCACGAGGCCGGCATGTCCTACACCGACATCGCGCCCCACCTCGGCGTGAAGCCCGAACGCGCCTCAGGGATCGCCCGCGGCGCCTCCCGAAGCACCAACCCCGGCGGATCAGGCCGCCGCACCAAGGCCCCCGGCCCCGCCGAGCCCGACGGCCCCTGACCCGTTGTCGGTCCGCCATGCCAGGCTTACCCCATCCGACCGAAGGAGCAGCAATGACTCAGCCCACCCTCCCCTGGCAGCCTGGCGACCTCGTCCTCGCCGCCGACGGCCACCTGTGGGTACGCGCCTACCCGGAGGATGTCGAGAAGGGCTGGCCGTGGGCGCATTCGGCTGAGACTGTCGGTGCTGGCTCGGGCGCCGTCGAGGAGGACTATCCGGTGCGGCCGTTGACTCTGCTGGTGCGTGACGGCAGGGCGGTCGGCGGGACCGTGGTTGCCGAGTAGCCCGTGGCGTTCCCAAGGCCCCCTCACGTCGAGGGGGCTTCCTGCTGTCCGGCCCAGCAGCCCCGCCCCGGCCCGTGGCGGGCCCTCAGGCGGCCGAACCCGGGCCGGAGGAAGCCCGGGAGCCTGCGAGGCGAGAACGGGCCGCTACGGCGTTCCAACTTCGCACCGGGCGGCTGGTGGGGTTCGCCGCGGCCGGACACACCCCGAGACGATCAGGACGAGGCGAGCAACTCGCCATCCACCGCAGCGAGGTCGAGGATGGCCCGCGCAACGACCACGGCCTCAGGGCCGCCGGACGGCCCTTTCGCGATGAACTCGTCGCGCTCCTTCTGTCCCGCGTCGTCGGTCCCGGCCCATACGTGTTCGGCGGCCTGCCGGTTGGCGTCGAAGGAGCGCGTAGCCCAGTCGAGGAGTTCCGTCAGTGGCCCACGAAGGCGCTTCGGCACGTCCTCAGCCACTGCTGGCGCATAGGAGTGCTGGTCGTAGCAGTCCTTGCACCAGGGCGCGCCGTCGGCGTCAGCGACGTGAAGCTCCTCGGGGCAGCCGCAGCCACGCTGCTGGCAGACGTCATCCACGGCCCGGAGAACGGCGATTGCTCGGCGCAGGACATCAGCCGGGGCCTCGATCATCGCTGCTCCCCCGTGCCGAAGTCCCGCTCCAACTGGGCCGTCAGGTCGCCGGACACGCACCAGCAGCCGGTCCACTTGCCTTGCCCGCGCGGCCAGTGCCACTCCTGGTAGCGGTGCTCCACGTCGACGCTCGGACAGTCCACGTCGGTGCAGGTCTTGCTGTCGTCGAAGTGGTGGCTGAGGTGGCCTTCGCAGTAGAAGCCACGACGCCGGCCGGGTACGGCTGCCGCCCACCGCTTGTCGTACGCCTGCAGTTCGTGGCGGCACGACCCGCGCAGGTGGAACATGGCGGAGCCGTCACCGAGGTCGGGCCGAATCAGGTTCGGGCCGTCGAACCGGTGGAACTTCTGCCGGCTGGTGATGGGTTCGCGGCAGCCGTGGCAGGACCCGGGCATGATGGCCATCTGCTTCTCGAAGTGTTCCTCGGCGCGTTCGGCGATCTTCTCGTTGTGCACGTGCTGGCAGGGCGGGAGTTCACCGCACAGACGGCAGACCGAGTAGTGCTCGGGCAGGGTCCGCCACATGATCGACGCGGAGCCGGACAGGTGCAGGGGCTTCGCCTCGGGCTGGTCAACGTCGCGCAGAACCAGGACGAGCGGCCGGTACGGCCAGGTGGCAGGTTCGGGGCAGCCGTGGTCAACCCAGGTGTCGCGGACGGTGTCGTCCCAGTCGAACGGGTCACGTTCGCGGGTCTCGACGACGCGGTAGGGCTTGCGGTCCCAGATGACGATCTGGCCGGGGGTGAGCCTGCTGCCACTGCGGTGGTCGGCACGCTGGTCGGGGCGCCAGGCGTCGGCTTCGATACGGATGATCACTGCTGGCTCCTCAGTCCGGATTCGTCGCGGTTCCATCCGCAGGTGAACATGGCGCCGGCCTCGCGAAGGCGCAGCAGCCGTGCTGCATAGCCGACTTCGGCGGGGTCGTGCTGGGCGAGGTCGGACCATGCTGCGCCGCTCATGCGTTGGCCGGTCGTGTCGTGCGGGTCGCCGCAGGGGCACGGGCAGTTCGGCGGGTTATCGTCGAGGATGTTGGCGCCCCAGCACTTGTGGTGCCAGTGCTTGGCGCAGGCCTCGCACGCGTCGCGGGGGACGATCAGGAACGGCCCGTCACCGTCATCCCCACCACCACCCTTGCGCTTCCGCTTCGGGTCGGGCGTCTCACGGACGTGGGCGAGGTGCAGTGCGGCACCCATCTCAGGCCTCCTGGGTGGCGACGCGCTGGGCGAGCACCTGCTCGTACACGTTCTCGGTGAACAGCCAGCCCGCGGCGGTGTGCCGCTGGGGACGCCACGGTGTCGGCGGGACGAGCGTCTCGCTGCGGTACGCAACGCCGACACCCCAGAAGTCGGCCTCAGCCAGCACGCCCTTGTCGCGCGGGAGTGCTGCCGCGAGGATCGCACGGGCGCAGAACGGGGCGTACGCGGTCGCCCGTTCGATCGTCGTGCGGGTTGCGGTGCCGGGGAGGAGCGCCAGATGCACCGTCACCGGCCGGACCGCAGTGCGGGTCACGTGCCCGGCCTCGACGTGGACCGCGGCAGCGGGCAGGTGGCGCAGCAACTGCTGGTCCCGCCGGTCCAGCGAGCCGACAGGGACCGGCTCCCAGGCGGGCAGGCCGAGCAGCAGCCCGAGGTGCTCGATCCGGGTGATGGCGCGCAGCCCGGCGCGCTGGCGGCGGGTGTGCTCGACCTGGTCGACGGTGACGAACAGGGTGGCGCCGCGGCCGTAGCTGGCGGGTGCGGGAACAGCGACAGCGTGCTCGGGAAGATCGGGGACGAGGGCGCGGGCAGCGGCGAGCAGCGCGTCGCTGATCGCTGCGGCAGTGGGGGCCAGCATGATGGTGCCTCACTTTGCGATGGTATGTGGTCAAGTGTCCCGTGTTTTTGGGCGCACGGGTACCCCTTTGGCGTGGCGGTCCACGACCAATTCGGCTGGTGGGGTGGGGAGATGGGGCCGGCCGGTTCAGGTCACGGCCGGCTCCGGGTCAGGCTGCGGCCCTCTGCGCTGACGGTCGAGCCCGAGATGACTCGTCCCAGTCGACGTCCCAGTCGATCCCAAGGGCCTCCAGCAACGCTGCGCTCGCACCCGTGAGTGTGCCGTCCGCTCGCCGCTGTCGTTGGACCTGCAACCAGCAGCCCAGGTAGCACGGGTAGCGCTGTGGAACGTCCGCTCTGAAGTGGAGCGGGACGCGTAGATCGCCGTGGTCCTTGAAGTACTTCACTGCGAGCTCCGCCGTCTCCATCCAATCCGCAGCCGCCTCGGAACGGCTGGGTCCGGCCACTACCCAGCCGACCCCGAGTTCGTTGAGAGCGGCGGCTTGTTCAGGCGCCAGGTCACCTCGATTCGCGTCCCGTCGCTGGTCATTGAGCCAGCTAGACAGAGACTGGTCAAAGACACCCTCCCTGACCGGGTTCTCAAACTCACGCGGGATGTCGACATGCCCGAACGTCGCATGGAATGCCGCTACTCGTTCAAGGTATTGACGCCACCAGGGCGGAAGCCAGTCGAACCCCATGGCAGCGATGGCCGTTCCTTCCTCGGGGCCGAGTTCTCCCCAGTGGCGTCGGCGGCAGACGTCCTCCAGCCACTTGACGATGTCCACCTCGTTGCCATGGATGTCTGTTGCGATCACGCGGCCAGGCAGGTTGGCGCATCCGTGCTCTGCCAGCCACGCCGCAACCGCTTCTCTGGCCGCCCGCTGCTTGACTTCCCGGGCGGCCTCCATCTCGGCCTGCCGAACGGCCAGAGGCACCCAGTCGAAGCCACAGCCGTTGAGGGCAGCAATCCGTTCCTGGCTCAACGTGGCATCGGCGTAAGCGTCTTGCTGCTCCTCCACCCACTTCCAGTAACGCCTGCCCATCATGGCGAAGCCCTCAGTGCCCCTCTCGGACCCAGCGAAGAACTCATACATCCGCCACCAGGCGGCGGTCTCCGCATCCCACTCGAAGCCCAAGGCATCAAGAGCAGCCACTCGCTCGAACGGCAGGATCCCCTTCAGGCGATCCGAACGCTGGCGGGCGATCCACCTCTTCAAGAAGGAGCCGTCGGCAAGCTTGGCCCCGGCGGGGACGTTGAGGTGACCGGCCTCGTCGTGGAACGCTTTCAGCGCGGCGTAGCCGTCCAGCCAGGGTGCCGTTGTGTGGTCGATGAGCGCGACAGCAATCTGCCGAAGGATCTCAGGGTCGGCGCACGGACCCGCGATGGCGATCCTGTCGGGCAGTCCATCCTGCTGCGAATCGTCGGCCTCCTGGGCTTCAGGTTCGCGCACCGCGGAAGTGCGCAGCTGGTCGAGTTCGGCGCCAAGGTCGTTGTCGAGGTCTCGCAACGCCCGGATGACCGTCCACGCCGGCTCGTAGTCGGTGCCGTCCAGGACGTTCGAAGGAAGGTCGCCGTCGGGCGCTTCGGGGAGCATCATCGGCAGGATGAACTTGGCGACGCCGCGGCCGCCAGGACTTCGTCGCAGAGCCCGGCCGGCCGACTGGATGATGTCGACCTCGGACCGCTTGGGGCAGGCGAAGAGAACCGCATCCACCGACGGCACGTCCACGCCTTCACCCAGGCAGCGAGCGTTCGACACCACGACCAGCCGACCGTCCGACGGTGCCGCCAACTCGGCCAGGATCGGGGCGCGCTGCTCGCTGCTCATCGAGCCGTCCACATGGAGCGCCGTGACCATGTCGGGGTCGTAGCCCAACATCGCCGCCACCTGACGGAGCTGCGCGGTGAACACTTTGGACCCGCGGATCGAGTCGCAGAACGCGATCGCCCTGCCCACGCCCTGCTCCTGCCAGGAGCGAAGGAGGGCAACCTGCGCCACCACCGTGTTGCGGGCCTCGCCGGCATCGGTGTCTCGTGCCTCGTCAAGCAGTTCCAGGATCCGGCGGACCCTCTCACTCTCGACGACCGTCACCAGGGCCCGGTAGTCGTCCAGGTGTCCGTCGGCGATCGCCTTCGGGAACGCATACTCGTACGCGACCTCACCGAACAGCGCCGAGTCGTCCATGCTCAGCGCGCCGCTGCTCGTGACGCGCTCGGTGAACAGGCGCGGCGTGGCGGTCATGTAGACCCGCCGCGTTGCGGGGAGCCACCCTGGGTCCGAGACGAGGCTCCGCAGGGATGCGGCCGGGTTGCCGGCCAAGTGGTGCGCCTCGTCGCACACAAGGACGTCCAGCGGCCGCCCTGCTGCTTGAACGCCTCGCGCCAGCACTGCCACGGAGGCGTATGTACTGACGATCAGGAGTATCCCGGACGCAGGTAGGGCACGAAGCCGATGCTCGAGCACGGCGGGGTCCGTGGTCACCTGCGCGTCGAGGTCCGCGACACGAGCTGACTCGTCGCACTGGCCGATGGTGCGGTCGGAGCAGACCGCGAGGCACTGGACGGGGCCGAGTTCGGCGTCCCGGCGCCAGCCGTCGACGAACTGCTTCACGAGCGCCAGAGACGGCGTCACGACGGCTACGACACCCGGCTGCTGGCCCCGCTGTCGCACAGCCTCCAGAAGGGCCTCCGCGGCCCGCTGAGCAGTCAGTGACTTTCCGGTGCCACAGGCCATTCGCAGCTGCCGGACGCCACCGCCAGCAAGGGCGGTGGCGACCGACGCCACGGCCGCACGCTGGTAGTCACGGAGTTGCGGGGCCACCGTCCGGACGACTGTGCTCACGAGGGTCTCCTCGAATGGGGTTGCTAGTCATAATGCCGCCTTATGACTCCGAATGCGCGGACAGCGGGAGCGTGGTGGGGATGGCAAGCGAACAGCCAGCCTCACATACTCAGTTCGGCTCGTCACTGGTGGGCGGCACGGGGCCGGTCCCCGGGCCGACACGCCGGGAGCTAACCGAACTCAGCCGCCGACGGATCGTGCGAAGTCTTCGCCAGCCTGCTCGACGTAGCCGCACAGCCAGTCACAGCCGCCCTCTCTGCCGAAGCCCTCGCGGTGCAGCACCTCGTGCAGCTCCCCCGCAGTCGACCAGTCGACGTCGGCTGGCCCACTCCTCGGCGAGTAGCTGCAGCCGCGGAACATGCGCTGCGCCAGGTACGTCACCGGGTTCTCGTGGGCGTCACGGCGGGCGGCGTGCCCGTGCAGCCAGCGGGCGAACGTCATCGGCAGGGCCACGGCGGGCTTCCGCCCCGAGCCACCGCACTGGGTGTGCCAGACGACACCGCCGTCGGTGATCGTGCCGACGATCGGCCCGTCAGGGTCGTACGGCTGCTCATGCCGGTACAGGGTGCCGTTGTTGCGGATCCGGATGGTTTCCTCGCAGACCGGGCACAAGCCGGTCGTGGTGATCGTGGCGGTCATGCGGTCACTCCTCGGGGTCATGGGTGGCGGGCAGGCGCGGGATCGGGTCGCCGGGCCGGCCGCATCCTGCGGGCCACGCCCCGACCGGACGGCCGTCCTCGCGCGACTGCGGCGGGGCGGTCCTTGGGACTTCGTCATCGGTCTTCGAACCGGGGCGCTGGATAAGGCTTCGTACGAAGGTGCTCAAATCGCCCTGCTGCGCCATCTGGTGGATGTCGTCGGGGGTGAACTCACTGGCCATGGATGCACACTCCGATCACTGAGGGTGGCTAGCTGTCGTGCGGCAGGTCGCAGGCATGGGCCAGATGTCCCTTGAAGGCCACTGTGGCGGTCCCCGTTGTGCCCATGCGGTTCTTCGCGACAATCAGGTCGAGTTCACCGGCTCGCGGGGAGGTCTTCTCGTAGTAGTCCTCCCGATGCAGCAAGATCACTACGTTGGCGTTTTGCTCGATCCCGCCGCTTTCGCGCAGGTCAGACATCATCGGGACCTTGTCCGGACGCTGCGACACCTGCCGGTTCAGCTGCGCCGCGGCAACAACCACGATCTCGAACTCCTGCGCCAGCTCCTTCAACCCGACCGCGATGGAGTCGACCTGTGTCGTGCGGTTCGCCCCAGCCTCGGCCTCGGCCTTCGCGATCTGCAGGTAGTCGACGACGTACAGGTCCGGCAGTTCGCCAACCGCCTGCATCTGCCGCAGCCTGGTCTTCATCCGTGACACCGGCACCCGTGGCGAGTCGTCGATCCGCAGCTGCTTGGCGTGGATCCGCTGGATCGCCATGGCGACCCGGTGCATCTCGTCGTCGTCCAAGCAGCGGGCCCGGAAGCGCTTCAGGTTGACCTTGGCCTCGGCGCAGATGATCCGCTGCCCGATCTGGGTGTGCGGCATCTCCATGCTGCCAACCAGGGTCCGGCCGTCGTTGGCGATCGACACACACCGCGCCCAGTCGGTCATCACTGTGGTCTTGCCCATGCCCGGGGAGGCCGCGACGACGACCAGGTCGGTCTTCTCGACCGGCGCCAGTTCGGCCAGGTCCGCGTACGGGATCGGCAGTGATCCGTCTCCGGGGTTGAAGTACATGGCCATGGTGTTGTCCAAAACCTCGTGCAGGGGCTTCTCGCGGCTGACCGCGGTCGTGCTGGACGTCGCGGTGAGCTTCTGCAGCAGGCCCGCGGCATGGTCGAGGACCTCTTCCGCATCGCCGCCTGCTGAGGCGTAGCCGGCTTGCACGAGGCTCGTGCCGGTGTCGACGATGGCGCGCAGGGTGGCCTGTGCCTTGACGATGTCGGCGTAGTAGCCGGCGCTTGCCGCGGTCGGCGCCGAGTTGCTGCAGGTGAACAGGTAGTTGACGCCGCCGACTCGGACCAGGTCGTTCGCGTCGAGGGCGTTCTGGACGGTGAACGGGTCGGCGGGCTCACCGCGCTGGTACAGGCCGACGATGGTGCGGTGCAGCAGCTGGTGGGCGCCGCGGTAGTAGTCCTCGGCGGTGAGGATGTCGACGACTTCGGTGATGGCGTCCTTGGAGAGGAGCATGGCGCCGATGACGGCCTGCTCGGCGGGGATGTTCTGCGGGGAAACGCGTTCGATGGACTGGGCGACGGCGTCGGCGGGTTCGGTGTCGAACAGGGTCACTGGCTAAGTCCTTGGTCAGGCCGCGATGGGCGCGGCGTCGGGATGGCAGTCCGGGCAGAGGCCGCCGGCCGGGCTCTTGCGGAGCCGGGGATTGAAGCGGGCGGCCGGGTTGGCGTCCTCGCAGCGGGTGCAGGGTTCCAGCAGTGCGAGCCCGGCGGGCTGGGCAGCGGCTCCGGTCTGCTCGGCCCGCCACACGGCGGCGAGGTCGGAGAGGTCTCCGGCGGCACTGACGGTCCGCCACCAGCCGGGACCGCGGGGGTTGTGGGTGCGGGTGAGCCAGTCGATGAACGCCGGCTCGTCGGCTTCTGGAACAACGCCGGCCGCACGGACGGCACGGTGGGCAGCAGTCGTCGGGGTTGCTTGTGGTCGCGCAGCGATTGTCTCTCTCTCGTCGCTGGGTGCGGCGGGAGGCTGCTGGGGGTCGGGTTCAGACGGGTCGGACGGGGAGGAGAGAGATTGAAGAGGAGGAGATAGAGGAGTAGGACCCCCTCTGTAGGGGGGTCTTTCCGCCGATTGCCCCCCGTTCTTGGGGGGTCTTTCCTCTTGATTGACCCCCGCTCCTGGGGGGTCTTTCCGTTCTCCCTTGACGACGTACCCACCGAAAGCCCCCCTCTGCAGGGGGGTCTTTCGCCAGTCCTGGATGACGCACGGCGCAAACAGCGATGCGATGCGATACCGAACCGCTTGACCGCGGAATCCGCCGGACACCGGTTCGATCAGACCGCGCTTCAGCAGGATCGACCGCATCGCCTCCCACTTCTTCGCCGTCATCCGGATCCGGCGCAGGATCTCCGGATGCTCGGGCCCGTGCCAGGTCTCCCGGGTGGCATCGTTGGCGTCCCTGGCGAGCACGGTCAGGCACCAGCGTTGGGCTGGCGTCACGTCGTCCGGGCACCAGTCCATGACCTCTTCGACCAGCTTGATCCCCATCAACTCACCGCCGTGGGCGGCATGTCAGGGGTGTTGGGGTACACGTCGGCTCCAGCTGGGCGCAGGGGTGGTGTGTGCGGGCCGCCCGCGAAGCGCAGGCGGCCCGGGGGCCTATCGGCCGAGGATGTTGCCGAGCACGTTGCGGGCGTGCTGCTGGCCGGGCGGGTCGGTGACGACGTCGAACGCGTCGCCCAGCGACCGGTACTCGACGTGCGCGGGGACACCGCCCTGGGTGTACTCGCGGGCCTCGCTGGTGGCGTTGGCGGGCGCGTCGGGGTTGTTGCCGGGGTAGCTGTTGACGACCATCACTCCCCCAGCCCGCTGGTGCCGGCGAGGGTTCGCTGGATGCGCAGGCCGAGCAGCCAGTCGCCGTAGCGGTCGAGGCGGTGGCGGGCGGCGGCGCGGTCGAGGAGGAGCTGGGAGAGGTTGAGGCGCGGCGGCTTGGCGCGCATGGCGAGGCCGATCGCAGCGTTCTCGGTGGGGCGCGGGGCGGTCGTGTTCACCGGTTCACCTCGTGGAGGCGCTGGGCGGCGGCGAGGTGCGCGGCCTGGATCTGTAGGCGGTTCGCGAAGTCGCGCAGGCCCGCGGCGAGCTGGTCAACCTCGGCCAACGTGAGGTCGCCGTCGAAGCCGGAGATGCCGACCGAGAGGCGGGGTGCGGCGAAGTCGGTGCCCGCGTAGGAGTACAGGCGGGCGGACGCCAGCGACTGGATGGCTTCGTCCGGGCGGATCGCGGCGACCTCGTTGTCGGGTCCCCAGTGCTCGTCATGGGGGCCCTGTTCAACGCACTGGGTGTTGAGATGCGGGCACGAACCGGCGGGGGTGGTGGTGCTTCGGGCAGCCAGAGCTGTCATGATGGGCTCATCTCTGCTGTGAGTGCCTCGGTTACCAGGCCAGCTGGCACTCATGACGAGTCATCGGCCCCGCTTCTGCGGGGCCGTTCCCGTTTCTAGGGACAACCTGACCGTACAAGGTTTCTTGATAAGTTGCAATGTTCTGGAGGAATGGGCCACACTGGCTCGACATGACGGCACCAGGACCGGAGGACCCCGTGAAGAAAGATCTCCCCGATCGACCCACCGCGCTCTACCGGTTCTACGACGCGGACGACGCCCTGCTGTACGTCGGCATCACTCACGACTTACGAACACGCTGGTCAACGCACCGCTACTACCAGCCCTGGTGGCATCTCGTCGCGCGCAAGACCTACGAGTGGTACGAAGACAGGTCGCTGGCCGGAGCTGCCGAGAAGGCGGCCGTCGAGCATGAGAAGCCACGTTTCGACGCCTCGCACCTAAGCCGCGCTCACAGGGTCGACGGCGATCGCTATGAAGATCCACGGAAGGCCAAGATCGCAAAGCTGTTCCGCGCCGACATCGACAGCGGCGCGTTCCCCCGTGGTCGCATGCTTCCATTCCCAACCATCCTGGCAGCCAAGTACCAGACGTCACCGGCGACCATGTCCGCCCTGATGTGGGATCTCTGTGAGCGCCGTGTACTTGAGGGGCACGGTCGCAGATGCTGGCCAGCTGGCAGTCGACTGAAGTAGGCGTGCATAGGCGCCCGCCGCGAAATGCGGCGGGCGCCATCGTCGTTGGCCGGGCCTACTCGGCGGGGGCTCGCAGGAACCAGCTCAGGCGTGGATCCTCGCCGCGCTCCTTGGCCTCCTGCTGTGCCTTGCGGTACCGCGCGACCAGCTCCGCGTACTCGGGGCTGGTCCACTCGTCCTCTGCCGGCATCAGGGCTCCACTCGGTTGTCGGGACTGTTCAGCCATGGATGCTGGCCGTCGCGATCGACGGTCAGGCCGAACCGGTCGATGCCCGGCCGGCCAGCGGCCTGCCACCAGTCGTGGGCTGCCTCCATCTCGTCCCAGAGCCGCCGCGGTCCGGACTGCCACACCGTGGACCGCTCCACCTCGTCCTGGAACACGACGGCGGCCCACGACTTGTCCGCGAGCCCGTACAACCACACCACCCGCTCGTCACCGCGCCGGTCCGTGACGTGAGTGAGGCCTGCGAGGCGCAGGCCAGCAACGAACGGAAACGCCTTCCACGGCCCGAACGGCGGCCGCGCAGCGGTTGTGCTGACGGAGGCGTCGCCGGGGAAGTCGACAGGATGCTGCGGCGGCGTGAGGCGCTGCGAGCGCATCTTCATGAACTCCACCGGGCGCAGGAACGGGCCCGCCAGGGTGCCATCCTGGGCTGCGGTCAGACGCACCAGGGCGTCGCCGTTCTCGAAGTGCGTGCCCCACGGGGCGAGGATGACACCGCCCGGTTGGAGCTGCTCGATCCAAGCGTGCGGAATGTGCCGCATGCCGCAGGTGGCGATGATCCGATCGTAGGGCGCCCCGGCCGGGTGACCGGCAGAGCCGTCGCCTGTAATCACGGTGGGGTGGAGGCCTGCGGCGGCCAGGTGCTCGCGGGCTGCCTCGGCGACAGCAGGGTCCACTTCAATGGTCGTCACCGCGTTGTCGCCGAGCCGGTGCGCAAGCAGGCCGGCGTTCCATCCGGTGCCGGTGCCGATCTCCAGCACGCGCATGCCTGGGCTCGCGTCGAGGTCTTCGAGCATGCCGGCGACGATGGACGGCATGCTCGCCGAGCTGGTCGGCACCGTGCCCGCCTGGGCGTCGGAGTTCCGGCCGTCGTCCCACTGGGTGACGAGCGGGATGTCCGCCGCGGCGGCCTCACCCCAAGCGTCGGGATCTGCCCGGCGGTCAACGGGCTCGCTGGCGCCGGTAAACATGTCGTGCGCCCACATCAGGTCGGGCAGGAACAGGGCCCGGGGGAGCGCGTCCATCGCGGCGGCCCACGGCCCGGATACGGGGAAGGACCGCCCCGTAGTGCCGGGGCGGTCCTGATCGGTGGCGGTCACTTGCGGTGGCCCCCGTCGCCGGGGGGCGGCCCACCGTCGGGCTGTGGCTCCGGGTTCGGCACGGGCCACGGCTGGCCGGGTAGCTTGTCGCCGCCACCGTCCGCGTTGATCGTCTCGGGCATTGCTGCTCCTCTTCGAGGGTCTGCGTCAGCCCTACTCAATCGCGCGCGGCTGGCCGGCGCTAGAGCGCACCGGCGCACCGAGGGGCGCGCGTCAGCCCGCCGCAGCACGGGCGGCCCTCTACGGACCGACCAGGATGTTGACGACCCGGATCTGCTCTTCGCCGATCCGGTAGGAGAGCGTCATCCCCGGGACGGCGTCATCCCCAGGCACCACGATGATGCGTCCCGACAGGTCGTCACCGGCCGTGTACGGCAGACCGATCTCCGAGTCCCGCTGGAGGCTGCGAAGTGTGTGCAGCAGCTTCTTGCGCTGCTCCGGAGTCATGGCGATGGCCGCTACCCGCGCTGCGTCGTCGAGGAAAATGTCGGGCAGGTCAGACACTGACGTCCTCCCACTCGGGGAAGATCTCGGCGATCGGCGTGCCGGGCCGGTCGAACGCGGTGCGCAGCGCCTCCCCGATCTCCGGGACGGTGCGCAGGTGGAGCAGGTGCTGCCAGCCCTTGAGGTACTGGCGGATCTCGTGCAGGGGCACGTCGTCGATCTCCCGGTTGAAGCGGGCCAGGTCCGTCCCGGTGAGGACCGCGCGGAACTCGCGGATCGTCTGAGGGCTGTGGCTGTCCGGTGAGCCGTAGTGCTCGATCGGCTGTGCGGTCATGGATGGCGTCCGTTCGCTGCGGCGATGGCGGTTGGCTCCCTGTCGGGATGTGCTCACGCTACCGGGTAGCAAAGCGCGCGAGGTCGCTTTGGGTCAGCCGAGGAGCCGGACCTTCGCCTTCGGCAACTCCGCCAGGCCGCCCTTGTAGACCACCTTGTACTCGGCGAGGGGGGCGGCCCCGGCGTCGGCGGGCTGGGACTTCTTGAAGAGGGCCATCGTGCTGCTCCTGCTGTCGGGGACGGGCAGGAGCAGCCTCGCAGCAGAGACTGACGGGCGATCAGGGAGTTGCCAAGCTGTTACTCCGCCAGCATCAGAACTCGTACTCGACTGCGTAAAGGTGGCTGGCCTTCACCATCTCCGTTACTTCAATGACCCGGTCGTTGTTGCTGTAGACCACGCGCAGGGTGCGCAGCACGGGAAGCTTGCCCGGCATCTTGAGGGCCTTGACGTGCTCCGGGGTCGGCAGGATGGCCATCACCTTGTCAACGCAGCGGACGGGTGGGTAGCCCATGTCTGCCAGCAGGCGCGGGGTGCCACCCTTGATCTTCTTCTTCTCGGCGATCTGCGTGCCCCGGGCGATCTCGACCGGATAGTAGGACTTCACGAGCTCCGCAGGCTCATCATTCATCGAAAGCATCTGGACTCGCAGGATCGCCACACCGCCCGCACCCAGCCCCATCGCCGCAGCCGCGTCTGCCGGCGGCCCTACCTCCGCCACCTCCAGCAGCGTGCTACTCGCGCGATCACCCTGCTTTGCCGCCTCGTCGAGCCAGCGGTAGGTCTGGCCCGGCGCAGCCGGCTCCTTGTACCTGGCGGGCGTAAGCGTCCGCTGCCGGGGCGGCTGAACAAAGATGCCGCTCCCGCGCTGGCTGCGGACTAGCCCCTCCTCGGCGAGCATGTCGTTGGCGTTCTTGATGGTCTGCGGTGCGATCCCGTACATCTCAACCAGCCGCGGCGTGGACAGCAGTTTGCTTCCGGGCGGGGAGTCGCCAGTCAGAATGCCGTACCGCAGGTAGTTAGCGACGAGCTCGTGCTGAGCCCAGCTGCTCTCATTGGCTCCCAGGCGGTCCAGCGCTTCCGCTTTCGCCTGCCTCGCCTGCGCCTTGGCGTCGTCTTCGTCAGTCATGTGTCAGCCGATCTTGGCGATGTAGTGGAGGGTGCGCCCGCGTGCAGGCATCGTCATGGTGGTGACCTCGAACGGCTCGTCGTCGGCGTTGACTACAAGTCGGCAGACATCGAGGACCCACTCGTTGTCGTCTAGTGCGAGCGCTGTCCGCTCCCCGTCGCTGGGCTCGCGCGCCATCACTTCCTCGTGCCGGGCGTGTCCGACGTAGCCGAGTTCGGCGAGCAGGGTGACGGCGCCGCCACGGATCTTCCGGGGCTCGGCTAGGGCGGTACCTCGTGCGATGTGGGCTGGGTAATAGGAGTCGGTCAGCTCTGTTGCTTTGCCGTCGAGAGAGATGATCCGACGGCGCACGACAACTGGGGTGCCACCTGATATGCGCAGCGCGCGAGCCACGCGGGCAGGTGGGACGACCTCACCCACTTCGGTGAGCTGCTGCTCCCCCCTGTGCCCGTGCTGCTGTGCTTCCTGTTGCCAGGCGCCGGGTTCTCCTGTGGCAACCGGACGGAGATACGGCTCTGCGTCCTCCGCCCAGTGTTCCCTGCTCAAGAGCTACTCCCCTGTGCGAATCATGATCGAACGACCTTGTTGCCTTTCACGGTAGGGCACAAGGTTCGCTCGTGGATAGCGAGAGAACCTTGCAACCTTTCAAGAGAAGCTATACAGTCGAGTCGTCCCCATCCGAGACGACTCGATTGGAGAGCTCACAGATGCTCCCGGAGAGCCCCCCTGTACTGACCGTGAGAGAGGTGGCAACAGCTCTCCGGGTCAGCGTTCCGACCGTCTACCGCTGGGTGAAGGACGGCGAGCTCGAAGCCATCCGCCACGGGAAGCAGTGGTCCCGTGGCCAGGCCGGCCGAGGCGGAGCGATTCGCATCCCAGTTGCCGTGGTCGCCGCGAAGCTGCAAGCCATCTACGACTTGGGTGAGGTGGCGTGATGGCCGAGCCCGCTGAGCAACCGCCTACCGACCCGCTCGCCGCCGCTCAGTCCGCGGCCGCTGCGCTCACCGACTTCACTCTCACCGGCGAGCAGCGCGCCGACGCCGTCGCCGAGATCAAGGAGCACCTGCGGCAGGCCGACGAGGCCCCGCGGTGAGCGTCGACCGGGCCCGCACGATGGGCCTCACCGCCCGGGAAATCGCCGAAGCCCTCACCGACACCCCGCTCGACGAACCCGTTGACTACCCGCACCCCTCCGCACCCCGCTTCGGCTGGGGGGCGCCCGACATCGGCGCCTGGGCCACCCGCGACATCTACGGCCGGCCCGCCGCCTGGAACGCGTTCGGCGAAAACCTCAAGGAGCAGCAGTGACCACCACCTGGCCCGACGGCGTCATCGCCCGCTACCTGACCGTCGGCGGCGCCACCGTCGACATCGAGGACATCGACCCCGACCGTGTCACGGCCTGGTGTTTCAGCCCGTGCGGATCCACTCGCACGTTCCTCGGCCCGCACCTCTACGAGCAGGACCAGCCGATCCGCGACGCGAAAGCGTGGTCCCAAGCCCACGCCGAAACCTGCCGCGCCCGGCCCAGGCCGAACGGAGCCCAGCGGTGAACGCCCCGGTCGGCAGCCCCTGCCAGGCATGCGGTAACCCCACGGGCCCGCAGGATCCGCCCGCCCGCTTCGACGGATTCCTGATCCACGCCCGCCACCTCACCGACCCGCACAGCGGCTTCTACGGAGGCACGCCCGACACCGAGGAACCCCAGTGAACGCCAGCAACACGCCCGCTGAGCCGCCGCCCGCCCCGGTACTGATCCACCTCGACTGGCTGGAGACCGGAACCCCCGGCGGCAACCCCCCGAAGCCCGAAACCCCGCAGGAGCAGCAGTGAGTGTCTCCCCCGAGGCCTGGCAGGACGCGCCCGACGGGCTCTGGACGGACGAGGCCGAGGCGACCGAGGCCGACTGCTACACCGAGCAGCTCGCCGACCAGATCCTCGCCGAACTCGCCCAGTGAGCGCCCTTCATCGCCATGCCGAGGACAACCTGTCCGTCGCCACCGCGCCCTCGGCAGGCCCGCACCCCACGACCACGACCACGACGACCCGCAAGTCCAGCGCAACGCCGAAGACCTGATCCGGATCCTCGGCTACCTAGCCGATCGCCAACCTGTCAGCCGATAGACATCGAAAGGGAACTGTCATGCCCATGTTCGGAATCGGCGACGAAGTCACCGTGATCGACACCGAAGGACAGCCCACCAAGACTCTCGGCCGCACCGGCCGAGTTGTCGACACCGCCGGAGACGAACTCGTCGCCGTCGCCGGCATCGACCACAAGGTCACCGAATGGCTCCTCGGCGAGCGCGCCTACCGCCCCGACCAGCTCAAGAAGGTCTGACCGGTGAACCTCGACCAGCGACTCGACCGGGCCCTCGACGGCTACAACCGCGACGTCGTCAACCCGCAGCAGTAACTGCGCCCCGGGGCGGCCGCCCATCCGACCAAGAACGCCGGCCTCCCCAGGCCCCCCATACCCTCACAAGCCGATAGAAATCCGACAAGACAAGGGAACCCACGATGGCCGCCACTGCCACCCCCGCCGACTTCCCGATCCTCCTCCAAATGGTTGCAGCTGATCGCCGCGGCTACGTGGCCGACAGCTTCCTGGAGCAGGCCACGACGTACGGCACCCCCGCCGAGAAGGCCCTGATCCGTCGGCACGCCATCCCCAGCCACTCGCTCAGCGGCCGAATCGAGGCCGTGATCGAGGCCCTTGCCCGGGAGCTCGGCGTCGAGATCCCGGAGCTCACGCCCCGCAGCTAGCACTACCCCGGGGCGGCCGCCAGGTCGCCAAACTCACCGACCTCCCCGGGCAACCCTGCCACCCGCATCGAGCAGAAGGGCCACCGCCAGTATGAACATCGCCACCCACCTCATCCGCAAGGGCGCCAGCCGCATCATCGCCGACCGCGAGGTCAAGCGGATCCGCGCCGAGCACGACGAGTTCGTCCGCAACGCGCAGATCGGCGTCACCTACTACACGATCAAGCCGTACTGCCAGTACGACGAGCAGCCCGGCCGCCCCGTCCACGTCACCTACACGTTCACCGCCCACGGCCGAGGCATCCGCGCCGGGCAGCTCATCACCGACAGCGGCAGCGGCTCCTGGGCGATCTGGTACCAGAACGGGCCCCTCACCACCACCCGGCTACCCACCGCGGTCGACCACCGGGACGCCGACGACCGGGCATTCGGCGGTGCCGCAGCCGCCGCCCAGCAGCGAGTCACCGCCGCTGTCGAAGCGGAGATGCGGCGCCTCTACCCGGCTTCCGTCGACCAGCTCATCGCGGCCTGACATGGGCCCGCACCGGGACCGTCCGATCTACGTCGTCACCGCCTCTCACCCCGACGGCAGCCCCTACCACGACTACCTGTGCACCAAGATCACCGGCGGGCCCTATCCCTGCACCGGATGCGGCCGGTCCGCCTACGGCGACAACGACCGCGACCAGAAACTCGCCAACATCCGCGCCAACGGCCTCACCCCCCACTGGCGCGTGGCCCCGGAGAACTGACGTGCACCGGATCGGCTACTACGCCATCGCCCTCGGCGTGCTGATCGCCGCCACCGAAGCCATCACCCGGCCGACCATCACGACCCGGAGCTGACATGGACCCCCGAGAGACAGCCGACGCCTACCGCCGTGCCCGCCGCGCCGGAGACGACGACCTGTGCAAGCAGATCGTCGGCGAGGTGACCGCCCGGTTCGCCACCCGAACGACCGACGGAACTGAACTCGCTGCGCTCTACCGGGCCAACCGCGACACCCCGCTCGCTCAGCCCAATGCCTGATCGCCGTACGGCGCCTCCACTGACAGGGAGTCCACACATGAGGCACTTCAGCTACCACGCCACCGTCCGCGACTTCCACGGACGTGTCCTGTTCCAGGTCGGCAATCCCGGCATTCCCGTCTCCAACGACCAGGCCACCGACGAGCAGATCCGCCAAGAGATCAAGCGCATCCTCATCGAAGGCCAGCAGTGGGAGATCAACCTCACCCGCGTCAGCTGAGCAACTGATCGCCGTACGGCGCCGCACAGCCCCGCCATCAACCCCAAAGGACCACCCCATGCCCACCTTGTCGCTGACCCGCGACGGAGCCGACACCCCGGTCCCGCTCGGCGACTACGCCGGCACCCTCATCACCGAACTGCACGACACCATCGGAGCTGGCGTCAGCGTCAGGCAGATCACCACCCAGGTCACGGCCCCCCACACCCTGGGCTCACTTGCCGCCGGACTCACCACCCTGCTCCACGTGCCCGGCGCCGTAGTCGACCTCGCCATCACCTCCAGGTAGCAAGCCTGAGCACCGGCCGGCGCCGCACAGCCCCTGCTCTGTGCGGCAGCCGCAGGCACTCAGACGCGCCGCCTCGAAAGGACACCAATCGTGATCACCGTCAAGGCAGGAAACGACCTCGCCCTCCGCTGCACCTGCGGCTCCTACGCCTTCCGCGGCAACTGGACCGACTACGAGCCGTCAGGCACCTGGCGCGAACGGCGCGCCGGCCGGGTCGACGCCCACTGCCACGGCTACTGCGCCAACTGTGGCGAACACGTCCACACGGTCATCGAAAACACCCGCTGCGGCCGCCACGACCCCATCGACCTCTAGCCACCCCACCAGGAGCCCGTCATGCGCGCCCTCTTTGCCTTCCTCCTTCTCAGCATCGCCTGGCCCGCACTCGGCACCGCCGCCATCACCGCCAGCACCTGGCTCGCCGCCAACCTCACCCTCGACCTCACCGCCGCCGCCCTGATCCTCCTCGCCCGACACCGACCCCACCGCGCCCACCCGATCATCACGTTCCTCGCCGGCGCCGCAATCGCCACCTGGATCACCGGCCACCGACCCAAGCCCACACCGCTCACCACGGCCACCGGCCCCCAGATCCCCGCCTAACCCACCACCAACCACTCGAAGGAGAACCGCCGCCGTGACCGCCCACCGCGAACGCCTCGCCCTCGGCGCAGCGCTCGTCATCATCGCCCTCACAGTCGCCGCGTTCTGGCTCTCCTACGCCCACCTGCACGCCGTCGCCGCCGCACACGGCCTCGGCCAGTCCCCGGCCCGCTCCTGGGCGTGGCCCGCCACCCTCGACCTGTTCATCGTCGCCGGCGAACTCCTCATGCTCCGCGCCTCCCTCGCCCGCGCCACAGACTGGTGGGCCATCGGACTCACCGTCGTCGGATCCGGCGGCTCCATCGCCCTCAACGTTTTCGGCGTCGGCGGCCACGACCCGCTCGCGTACGTCACCGCCGCAGTCCCACCGACCGCCGCTCTGCTGGCCTTCGGCGCACTGATGCGCCAGGTCCACTCGCTGCTCTCCGATCACGACGAAGTGACGCCCGTCGACCATGAATCGGCGTACCTCCCGAGCGCCACGGACGCCGCTAGCGTGGCGCTCCAGCGCAGCTCCCAGAGCGCCACGCCAGGCGCCGCCAAGGCGCCCCGAACCAGCGCCCCGGCCACCACCCGGAGCGCCCCGGCAACCGCCACGATGGCGCCCTGGTCGCCCGCGCAGAGCGCCACGCAAGGCGCCACCGTCAGTCTCGTGAAGCGCTCTCAAGGCGCCGCCCAGAGCGCCCCGGTGAGCCTGACGAAGCGCCACCAGAGCGCCCCAACACCGCCCGTCGTGGCGCCCCCGCAGCGCCCCGCCCCCGCCACAACCACCGCCACCAAGGCGCCCCGACCGGCCGCCACAAAGCGCCCCAAGGGCAACCTCCGAGACGCCGCACGCGACGCCATCAAAGCGCTCTACGAAACGAACCAGAAGCGCCCTCTGGAATCCGAGATGGTCGCCGCACTGAAGGCAGCGAAGCTCCCGCACTCCCGCCAGTTCGCCAACGCCCGCCGGCTTGAGATCGAGAAGGACGACCCGGCGCTGGCCGCACTCGGCTCCCAGAACGTCCGCCCCCTGACCGGCTCCTGATCAGCCGCGACCACCGAAGGAGTACTTCTGATGGCCCAGTACATCGGCTACGCGCCGGCCCCGGCCGACCTGCCGGGCCCCCGTACGACGATCTCGACGACCGTGGCGACGGCCCCGACGACGACAGGGGGCAATCGCTCACAGACCGTCACAAATCGGGACACGTATGGGAACTCTCCGTACCCGCCGTCATCGTCGCCACGACCCCGCCGCACCCGATTCTTCATCTCCTGCACCACGGTCGTCATCCGCGCCACCAACTGGGCGCTCGCCCACCGGTGGGAACTCGCCCCCGCCGCCACCATCGCCGCCCTCACCACACTCGGCTGGTGGCAACACGGCACACCGGGCGCCGGCTGGGAAGCCGCCGGCTACCTGGCGCTCGCCGCCGGCTCCGGCACCGCAGCCGCGCACGGGCTTAAGCACAAGCACCAGCACCTGTACGGCGCGGGAGCCGGCCTCGCGGTGGCGTTCGGCGACGTGGCAGCCGGGACCGGATTCGGGCCTGACGCGGCCTCGCTCACCGTGGCGGCAATCAGCACCGCACTCGCCTATGCGGCGTACGTGCCGTGGCTGGCCGAGCACGGCAAGGGCCACAAGCACCCGGCGCGCCCCGCCGAGACAGCGGCTGCCATCGGGCCGGAGACGGGAACACGCCGCGCCCGGCAGTTCGCGGGCACGCCGAAGCCGGAGGACCCGAACAACGAGGCCCTGGCGGAGAGTGGCCAGCCGGTCGAGGTCGACAGCGTCTACGAGGCGCTTCAGCACAACCCGTTCTTCGACGATGTCATCCCGTACGCCGATGACGAGAGCGATGACCTGGCCGATCCGATCCGGATCGGCTGGGACGAAACCGGGGAGCCCGTGTATCTCACGATGCTGTACCGGCACACCCTCGTCGCCGGCGCTTCGGATTTCGGGAAATCCGGCCTCGTCAACCTGATCATCAAGAAGCTCCTCCGGAAGCAGCACGCCGAACTGTTCGGCATCGACATGAAGCCGGGCGCCCCCGAACTCGGCCCATGGGAGCCGACGCTGCGCAGGCTCGCCCGCACCCCGGAGGAAGCCCGCGACCTGCTCCAGTTCATCCGGGCAGAGTGCGACCGGCGCGGCGCATTCCTCGCGGACTTGTCCGCCAGCTCGATGGCCTCCGGCCGCGGCCCGGTCCGCAAGTGGATCCCCGGCGTCCACGGGCCCGCCTGGTGGATCGTCACTGACGAGCTGGCCGAGCTGATCCGCCAGGACGAGGAGCTTCGCAAGCTGGAAGCAGAGATCCGCAAGGTCAGTGAGGACCCCGAGCCTGCCGAGCCGAAGATCTCCACCACCTACGAGAGTCTGCTGGCGATGGCCCGTTTCCTCGGCATCCAATTCATCTCCGCCACGCAGCAGCCCTCCGCCAAGGTTTTCGGCGGCAACACCGATGCGCGCGGGAACTACGCCAACCGGATCTCTACGCGGGTCGGCGAGGCCGGGCACACACAATTCATCTTCGGCAGCGGCTGCACCGGGAAGGGCTGGAAGCCGGAGGAGCTGACCAGGCCGGGCGAGTTCTACCTGGGTGCTCCGGAGATGCCGTTGGTGGACCCTCCGCAGTGTCGGGCCGAGTACGTCACCGACGCGGACATCGGTGCGGACGTCGGGCACTACTTTCAGGCTGGTCACCGCGGGCCAGCGGTGGTGGTGACGGAGCCGAAGGTGCGGATGCTGAAGTCCGTGCCGGCCGATGCGGCTCCCGCCGAGCCTGAGCTGGTATTCCCGGACGGTTCGGCGGTTGGTCGCAACGACTGGCCCGACCTGTACCGGGTGTTCTGCCGCCTGTGCGCCGACCGGGGTTACGCCACCAAGGACGACCTGGTGGACGGGGGGCCGTTCAACTCCCGTGACACCGTGCGCCGGGCCACCGAGGAGTGGCTGACCCGCGGGGTCCAGGTCCGCAAGGCCGGCCGCGCTGAGCAGTTCTACCTACCCGACACCGCTACCGATTCCGATGACTGACCAGGAGACCCTCATGTATCAGGACACCGCCCCCGCGACGATCACGACACTGCTCGAGCCGAACACCACGATCCCCGCCCAGCTCGCCCCATACGTGCCACCCCCGCAGCCCACGATCATCCCCGCTGCGAGCCCCGCCGTTCCCGGCGTCATCATCGGTGTCGACGGCACCCCCTACTACGGGCACCCGCCGATCATCTACGCCCAGCCCCAGATGCTCGCCGACCCGCAAGCCGCCCAGATGGTCGGCCGCGGCGCGATGCTCGCCGGCGGAGGCATCCTCGCCGCCGGAGTCGGCGTCGGCGCCGCTGAACTCGTGTCAGCCGTCGCGGCCGCCGGCGTCGGGGCCGGTACCCTCCTTGCCGCTGCGGCGCTGATGGCGATCGGGAAGGCCAAGGCACCCAAGCGGATCGTCAACCACATCAACCGCCGTGAGGAGTACCACCAGCACGTCACGAACACCGCTACCGGCTGGCTCGGCCGGGCAACCGGCTCCATCAATTCGGCGAGCAACCACACGACCAGCAGCACGATCAGCTGAACACCGCCCACCCGTCGGCGCGGTGCACCACACTGGAACCTCACACCGAGGGGGACTCTGTGGCCGCACCGCGTCGACGCCGCACCAACTACCGGCCAGGGCGCCGCCGCACTACCATCCGTCGACCACGCCGCAGGTACGGGCTGTTCTCCCCGCCCGTCATCCTCACCGCCAGCGTGCTGGTCGCGATCGGCTCCCCCACCATCGGGATCCCGATCCTGGTCCTGGCCGTTGCCGGGCTGTGGTTCATGAAGCCCCGCCGTGTTCGGCGCATCGTCCGGGCACCGCGCAGGCCGGCCACCATGCGGCCGCGCATGGCCAGCGCTAGCATCGGCAGCTACCAGGCCATGACACCGGGCCAGTTCGAGCACGCCCTCGCCGCCCTGTGCCGCCGCGACGGCTGCACCAACGTCCAAGTGGTCGGCGGCGCAGGGGACCTCGGTGCCGACGTCATCGCCACCCTTCCCGACGGCCGACGCCTCGTCATCCAAGCCAAGCGCTACGCACTCACCACCAAAGTCGGCTCCGGTGACGTACAGAAGGTCGGCGGCACCGCCCGGCAGATCCATGGCGCAGACATCGCAGCCGTCGTCACCACCTCCACGTTCACCCCCGCAGCACGCTCCTACGCGACGCAGGTCGGCATCCGCACCCTCGATGGGAACGCCCTGGCCCGCTGGGCGAGCCGAACCGGGGCCGCACCCTGGCAGTGACATCCTGGACCGCATGACCGACTGCCCCGCCACCGCCACCATCCAACTCGGCGGCGAACTCTGCACCGCCATCTGCAACCTGCCGCCCGGCCACCACGGCCCCCACGAAGACATCGTGCTCGGCGAATGGGGCAGCCCCGAAACGGCCGCACCCGCGAGAGGATGAACAGCATGACACCCACGAACCCGTTCCGAGTCGATGCGATGCCCGCGGGCGAAGTCCGAGTGAGCGCCACGCTCTTCCCCGAGGAGATACGGCACGGCGCGGTAGTCCGCGGCTTCAGCATCGCTGAGGCGCGAGACCTGGCCGCACAGCTCCTCGCCGCAGCCGAGGTCGCCGAGGCCCATCAGTGACCGGCGATCTGGTGGCGTTCCCGCGGACATGCCTCCGCGAGATCAGGAATGGGATCCGTGCCATGCTCCGCGCACTGGCTGGTGACCCCAATCCGACCATGACGCCTGCGGAAGTCTGGATCGCCCTGACCGGGAAGCAGTTGCCTCGATGAGCTACCCCGACTATCGCAGCGAATGGGCACCCGAGGAGGGCTGAGCTGGGTGGCTGTCACTCAACTCCAACTGTGCTGTGACATGCGATAATTGGCCTACAACAGTACCCCGGCGACGGCGGTAACCGTCCCGGGGTTTGGCCGACTGCATAGGAGTCGACGTGGGCCAGACTAGCCCATTCACCCCCAACGAAATCAGCGACGGCAACTACGGCGTCCGACCAAGCATGGCGGGCCTAATTGAGCTGGTCGACACGTCGGATCCGGCCTTTCCATACATCGCGGCCGTCCTCCGGGACATGCAGGGCGGGGGCGTCGAGCTGAACGAGGCGACCATCGCGATTGCCATCCAGCTTGGACGTCAGAAGCAGGTGCGGAGCAGGTCGATGGGAACCCAGTCCGGCCATGCTGACACTGTCCACCCGACCACTGGCGCGATCGTCTACTACATACGCCGCAGCGAAGCAATCAAGATCGGCACCACTGCTTCGCCCGTGAAGCGCTTTCGGAGCCTCCTGCCCGACGAGATCATGGCGTTCGAACCCGGCGGTTACGCACTTGAAGCTGAACGGCACACGCAGTTCGCGCACCTTCGGATCGCCGCGAACCAGGAGTACTTCACCCCGGCCTCGGATCTCCTTTCCCATATCTCGACTGTGCGGGACCAACACGGCTCTCCCGACCCGGCGTGGCCGACTCTGGGATGGGTGCATCCTCGCTACGCCGTCGAACTCCCGCCACCAGCCACGACGGAGATGGTCACCGCCGCAGATGGTTGCACGCGTCTCGGCGTCAAGAAGAGCACGCTTCACGGCTGGGTTCATCGAGGGCGAATCTCCCCCGTCGGCTACAACTCTCGTGGTCACCAGCTCTTCTACATCGACCACCTGAGGTACCTTGCGCGCCTGAACGCACCGTGGACTGGCTGGACCGACGACGAGGCCACGCTTTCCGCGTAGTGGACAAGATCCCCGGGGAGGTGTCACACTCCGATCCAGCAGTACTACTGCGCCCAGAACCTGGAAGGCCTCCACCATCGGTGGGGGCCTTCACGCATGTCCGGGGGTGTCCGTGGACCGTGTCCTTCTCGAAGTCGTCCCCGAGCATCTCGTCTACGCACACGAGGCCGAGGCGGAGACCGGCGTTCCGCAGCAGGTGCTTCGTCAGTGGGCGCGGCGCGGAAAGATCCACCGCTTCCCCGGTGACGGCCGCCCCTCTGGCCAGGGCCACCTCTACCGGACCATGTACTCCCTGCCGGAAGTCCGCGAGGCCGCAGCGTCCTACCAGCCTCGCGCCGCAGCCGCCTAACTCCCGCCGGCCCGCACCCCCTGCGGGCGTCGAGGCGGGACGGCCCGCGTCCCGAGGGTGGCGCAGGGCCCGGGGGGTCCCGTAGTTGTCCGGCACTCCGAGGGCGCCGACGCCGACCACGGGACCCCACAACCCTCAAGGGAGGAGCACACGGTGGCCGACTGCCTGTGGTGCGGGCACCGCATCCCACCAGACATGGACGGCGAATACTGCTCCACCCGATGCGCCCTCCTCCACGCACGATCAGCAGGAGCCGAGTGACCCAGCACGACCAGGCCACCCGCGCCCTCGACGCCCCGTTCACGCCGCCTGACGACTGGGACCCGATCCCCGGAACCTGCACCCGCTGCGGGCAGCCAGCGTGGCTTGGTGAAACCAAGTGGTGGCACAACGCGGAACCCTGCCAATCCCGCGGCCGCACCGCCGACTTCCTGCCCGACTGAGGAGGCGCCGTGCACTGGCTCGCGCACTTCTTCGGCCTCGACAACCCGTCCGGCCCCGCATACCTCCTCTGGTCCGGTGTCGGCTCCGACGTGAGCGAACTCGCCATCATCGGCGGCCTCATCAGCATGTGGCGCCGCCACAACTGCCACGTCCGCGGTTGCTGGCGAATCGCCCGGCACCCAGTGGACGGCACCAACTGGGTCGTCTGCCGCCACCACCACCCCGACGACCCGCCCACCGCCGCAGCCGTACGCAACGCCAGGCACTGACCGACCCTCACCGCGAAGGAGCACTCCCTCATGCTCGTTCTCCCCACCCGCTCGCAGCGACGCTACGCGTCCCGCAAGCTCGCCCGCCAGTACGCGTTCTACAACGGGCCCGCGCCCCGTTACGAGCCGGTGCGCGACCTGTCCTGCCACGTGCACCACAGGCAGGCGCCGTGCAAGCGGTGCGCCGGCGACACGAAGTAACCCACCCTCACCGCAAGGAGATCACGATGTCCAAGATTGCCGACGAGCTCCGCGCAGAGTTCAACTCCCTCGTCACCAAATTCCACGCCGTCCTCGACAAGCTCCACGGCGACGAGACCACCCTCGCCACCGAGGCTCACGCCGACGAGATGCAGGTCGCCCAGGACGCGAAGCCGGTCGTCGACGAGGTGAAGACCGACGCCGAACAGCTGGTCACCGAGGCCGTCGACGACGCCAAGAACCTCAACACCCCGCCCACCGCCTGACCATGGGGCGCGACGACGCCAGACTCTCTCCCAGCAGGCGAGCCGCCCAGGAAGGCGGCACCGTGTCGGAGAAGCCCAAGTGCGGCGCGAAGACGAGACAAGAGGACTCGAAGGAGTTCTGCACCCTCGCCGCAGGCTGGGGTACGCCACACCCAGGAATCGGACATTGCCGCCTCCACGGCGGGAACACCGGCGGGCAGAAGATCAAAGCCGCGAAGATCAAGGCCGATCGGGAGGTCCAGGTGGTACTCGCCGAACTCGACGTCACCCCAGTCGACGACCCCCTCACCGCCCTGTCCCAGCTCGCAGGCCAGGTCGTCGCCTGGCAGAAAGCCACCGCCGCCCTCGTCAACCGCCTCGGAGACGAAATCCGGTACGAAGGCCACGCCGGGGCTGAACAGCTCCGCGCTGAGGTGCAAATGTACGAACGGGCCATGGACCGGGCCAACACCGTCCTGTCCACCATCGCCCGCCTCGACATCGACGGCCGGCTCGCCCGCATCGAAGAAAGCAAGGCGAAGCTGCTGATGGACGCCGTCCAAGCCGGACTCGCCGCAATCGGAATCACCGGCGATCAAGCCGTCAAGGTCAAGCAGGTCATGGCCCGAAAGCTCAGGGCCGTCTCCGGATAGGCGGTGAGCCGTGCCACGGCTCGACGCAATGACACTGCTGGCCGACAAGCTGGAACGCGGCGACGGGCAACCACAGTGGTCGACCCCCGGCGACCTGGCCGCCCTGGTCGACCCCACCACAGTGCAGACCCCGGCACTCGACCGGATCGACCGTGAGATCGCCTGGGCCTACTCGACCCCCGGCGCCCGGCTGATCATCAGCCTGCCGCCCCAAGAGGGCAAGTCGAGCCGCGTCACGAAGATCGGATCGCTGTGGGCGCTCGCCCGCGACCCCGAACTCCGCATCGCGATCGTCTCCTACAGCCAGCCTCTCGCCGAAGGTTTCGGCCGCGACGTCCGCAACTGGATCACCGTCAACGACGGCGACGAAGGAACTTTCGACATCGGCCTGCGGATCGCCCGCGACTACGGATCCGCTAAACGGTGGCAACTCGAAGGGCACCGCGGCGGCATCGTCTGCGTCGGCATCGGCGGCGGCCTCACCGGCAAACCCGCCGAGGCCCTCGTTATCGACGACCCGTTCTCCGACAAATCACAGGCCGACTCCGCCTACTACCGGGACCGGGTATGGGGCTGGTGGCAGTCCGTCGGATCAACACGCCTCGCCCCCGGCGCCCCCGTCATCCTGATCAACACCAGGTGGCACGAAGACGACCTCGCCGGACGGTTCCTTGCCGCCGACGACGGACACCGCTGGCGAGTCGTCAACATCCCAGCGCTCGCCGACCACGACCCCACAAAGGGCGAGAGCGACCCCCTGGGCCGCGAGCCGGGACAATGGCTCACCTCGGCCCGAGGCCGCACCGACACCGAATGGGAAGCAATCCGTATTCAGGCCGGCAGCCGGGTGTTCAACGCCCTCTACCAGGGCCGCCCCTCTCCTGATGCGGGGAACGTGTGGCAGCGCCACTGGTGGCGCCGCTACACCACCCCCCTGTGGTCACAGCACCCTCACCGACCGGACGCCTACCGGGTCGACGAGGCGGACGAGATCGTCATGTCGTGGGACATGGCCTTCAAAGACACCAAGAGCAGCGACTACGTCGTCGGCCAGGTGTGGGCCCGGCGCGGCGCCAACGTGTACCTCCTCGACCAGGTCCACAAGCGCCTCTCGTTCACGGACACGGTCACCGCATTCACCGCGATGGCCGCCCGCTGGCCGCAAGCCACCGCCAAGTACGTGGAGGACAAGGCGAACGGCACGGCGATCATCGACACTCTCAAGTCGAAGATCCCCGGGATCGTGGCCATCAACCCGACCGAGTCGAAGTACGCGCGGGCCAACGCCGTCGCCCCGGTCATCGAGGCCGGCAACGTGTTCCTCCCGGAGGCGGGGATCGCCCTGTTCGACCCCGAGGAACTCATCGACGAGGCTGCAGGGTTCCCCAACGCGGCGCACGACGACCAGGTCGACGCCACCAGCCAAGCCCTCGCGCAAATGCTCCTCGACGGCACCGGCGCCCAAGCCTGGCTGGCGTACGCGCGCCGCAAGGCCGAGGCCGCCACCGCTCCTGCCGCCGAACCCGCCCTCGAGCAGGCAACCCCAGGCAACCCCGAAGACCCAGCCGACATTCACAAAGCCGCCCGAGACGCCGCCTTTCGAGCCGCACGCCGATAACCAAGGGGGGTCCACGTGCCCGACCCCCGCCGCCTCACCAAAACGTTCGGGTCGGGCGCCCCAGCCGCGATGACCGCCGGTGAGAACGCCGCCCTGATGACGCCCTCCGCGCCGTTCTCACCCGGCACACCCATCAGCCCGTACGACGGCTACTCCCGCACACCCCGCGCCCACGAGTACGTCACCAGCTACAACACCAGTGCCCGGCCCCGATCGCACGAGCGGGTCAGCTTTGACAGTCTCCGCGGTCTCATCGAGTCCTACGACGTCGCCCAGATGTGCATCTGGCACAGGATCGACTCGATCCGGTCCCTGGACTGGTCGCTGGTCGCCGCCCCGCACTTCGACGGTGATGTGGCCGACGCAATCAACGTTGGCATGGCGGCCCTGGCGCGGCCAGACCGTCAAACCCCGTTCTCGACCTGGCTGTCCGCCTACCTGTACGACGTTCTCGCCTACGACGCCGGTGCCCTCTACCGGCTGCGGAACCGGCGCGGTGACGCGATCGGTCTCATGAACGTCGACGGGACCACGATCGCCCCGCTGCTGGACTACTGGGGGCGGTCTCCCGGGGGCAGCGCAGAAGCCTACGTCCAGTACATCAACGGCCTGCCGTGGAACTGGTTGACCCGCGGTGACTTGATCTATGAGCCGTTTCGGAAGCGCCCGAACTCACCGTACGGGTTGGCGCCGCTGGAGACGATCCTCCTCAACGCCAACACGGACATCCGCTTCCAGGTCTACTTCCTGGAGCGGTTCACCGAAGGCAACATTCCCCAGGCCTTCGCGTCCGCACCCGAATCGTGGTCCCCCGACCAGATCGAGCAGTGGCAGACACTGTGGGACTCGTTCATGGCCGGGGACCAGGCCGCCAAACACACCATCAAGTGGATGCCCGGCGGGTCCACGATCGCGTGGAGCAACGAGAAGGATTTCACCGACCAGTTCAGCCTCTTCCTGATGAGGAAGACCGCCGCCGCGTTCCACGTCGTACCCAGTGACATGGGGTTCACGGAGAACGTCAACCTCTCCTCCGGCGAATCCCAGGCCGACGTACAGCACCGCGTCGGTGACCTCCCACTGATCCGCCACCTGCAGCACATCCTCAGCGCCTTCCTCCAGGACGACCTCGGGCTCCCCCTCAATTTCACGTTCGACCTGGGCGAAGAGCAGGCCGACCGGCTACAGCAGGCCCAAGCCGATCAGATCTACATCCAGAACGGCGTGATCGGCGCCAGTGACATCCGCTCCATGCGGTACGGGCTCGAAGAACCCGAAGGCATCCCCGTGCCAAGGTTCATCTTCGACGCGCGAGGCGGCCCCATCCCGCTCGCCTCCCTGTACGCGGTCGCCGGACAGATCGACCCGGCAACCGCCGCACCAACCCCCGGCACACAGCTACCGCACACCGCTTTCGCCGGCGTCGAGGGCGTCATGCCGAACCCCCCGGTGCTCACCGCACCGCTCGCCGAGCAGGAATACGGGCCCTCCGCACTGCCTCCTGCACCACCGCCACAGCCAGCCGCCCCGGGTTCTGCCCCAGTGGCCAAGGCCGGCAGCGGCCAGCAGCAACGCGAGCAAGAGGCAAAAGCCGAACTTGCCGCGTTCCGGAAGTTCACCAAGTCCCGGCACCGCGCCGGCCGATGGAGGGACTTCGAGTTCCGCACCATCGACCCTGTCCGGGCACGCCGCCTCAACCAAGACGGCAGGCTCGCCCTTCGTAAGGCCGACGGTCAGGTTGCTGTAGCCGGCCTCGCTGTCCAGGCCGCCGACACCGGCCGGGTCCTGATGCTGCAGCGGGCCCTCGACCCCGAGGATCCGGCCGCCGGCACCTGGGAGATTCCAGGCGGTCACCTTGAAGGAGATGAGACACCGCTTCGGGGCGCCTGGCGGGAATGGTCAGAGGAGACCGGCTGCATACCGCCGCCGGGATGCCAGACCGGCTCCTGGACGAGCGCCAACGGGGTCTACCAGGGCACCGTCTGGACCGTCGACTCCGAGGACTGGGTGCCGCTCAGCAGCCGCGACCAGGTGTCGAACCCAGACGACCCGGATGGCGACTGCATCGAGGCGATCGCCTGGTGGGACCCGGCCCAACTCGCCGGCAACCCCGCCGTGCGACCTGAACTCCTGGCCAGCCTTCCGGACGTGCTCTCCGCGCTCGGCATCGAACCGGATGACGCGCCGGGGGAGTTGCTGAAGGCGGCTGCCAGCCCAAAAGGATCGGCCCCTGACGGGGCCTGGCCCGGATGGGAGCTGGATCTTGCCGTCGCCGCGCACTGGGCTCCGCTTATCGCCGCTGCGCTCGCCGGGGTCGTCACCATCGACAGGGCACGCCGGCTGGTCAACGGCTACACCGCCCAGCAGTCGGAACAGCCGACCATCGACGATGCCATCGACTGGCTGGACGGGCAGGGCATCGACCTGACCGACCCGCTCGTTCCCGTCCTGACCGGGCTGACCACTGACGCCTATCTCCTCGGCGCCGCCTCTGCTCAAGCCACCGTCAGCGGCGGCGATCTGCAGACAAGCGGCTGGCAGCCCGGCCAGAGCGGCACCGCGCGAGACCGGATCGAAGAGCTGGGACTCGCCGCCGGACTGACTGCCGTCCTTGCGGCCATCCCCGCACTGGCCGACAAGGTGGCCGACACCCGCATGAAAGCCGTCGCCCACATGCTGGCAACCGGTCCAGTGGCTGACATTGACGCGCTCGCCGAGGCGGTCAGCGATGCTGCCTCCGACCCGGGCGCAGTTGAGGCCGTTGCGGTGACCGAAACCACTCGCGGCGCCGCGACAGCGGCCGCCGACTACTACCAGCAGCAGAAGGTGCACGAGGGCCGATGGCTGACCGAGCCGGACGGCCGCGTCTGCCCCGTCTGTGACGCCAACGCGGCCGCCGGCCCCCGACCGATCGGGACCAACTACCCGAGCGGCGACATCTCACCACCCGCGCACCCGCGCTGCCGGTGCGCCCTCGTCCCCGCCTAGGAGGTGGCCAAATGCCTGAGCAGCGTTACCTCTTGGGGGTCGCCTACCAGGCCGGACCCGACCCGCGCATCCAGCGCGGCGCCGACGGCGGCCGCGACTACTTCTCGGCGGACGAGCTGGAGAAGGCCGCATGGAGCTTCCTTCCCGGCGGCGCCGAAGTCGGGCTGTTCCACGGACCCGAGGAAACCGTCGGCCACTTCACCGTCACAGAGTCCTACATCTACCGGGGCCCCGACTGGGATGTCGGCGACGGCACCATCGTCAAGGCCGGCGACTGGCTCCTGGGTGGCATCTGCGACGAGACCGCGTGGCGGCTCTACAAGTCCGGCCGGATCACCGGCTTCTCGCCGCAAGGGCAGGCGCGGCGCATCACACGACGGAGCACCGAATGACCTCACGCGCCGAGGACGAGTTCACCGAGCTCGTCGACGCCGACATCCCCCGCGTGGACCTCGTCGACAAGGCCGCCAACGGCACCACGTTCCTGATCGCCAAGCGAGCGGATGGCACAGGGCTCATGGGCTCGGACCTTGTGCGTGAGCTCATCGGAAAGTCCGTACCTGACCCCGCCCTGGAGGAGACCGTGACGATGACAGGCAGCCCCGGCGCGCTCATGAAGCTCATCCACGAAGCGGCCGCGCGCCACGAGCCCGCCGAACCGGTCGCAAAGACGGGCGAGCGGAACGCCCAGGACGACGGGGTCACCAAGGCGCTCGTCACCGGCGAACTCGACGACAGCGCCGACGGCATGGACCCCACCGTGGTCCTCGCCGCACCCGACACCGACGACGCCCCTGGCGACCCCAACGAGCCCGGCAGCCCCGCCTGGGAGGCCGTCGACGCGGCCACCGCCCAGAAGTGGATCTCGATCGCGGTCCGGCTCAAGAACGCCCTGGGTGTCCTCGCCGACCGTGAGCTGCTCGAAGCTGCCACCGTCGACCCCGATGACGCCGACAACGCGTGGGACCTGCAGGACGCCCAGTGCGCCCTCGACTACGTCATCGACACCCTCGCCGGATTCGCCGTCGACGAGCAGGCCGAGGCCGAGCTGTGCACCGAGGCTATGGAGCAGGTCGGCAAGGCGCTTCGAGGATTCGACGTGGCGCCGCTCGCCACCTTCGAAGCGCTCGCGCCGATCGCGAAGGCAGGCCGCAGCCTGTCCGCGGCGAACGAGCAGGCGATCCGGGACGCGGTCGACAGCCTGCAGAACGTGCTCGCATCCCTGCCCGCCGCACCTGTCGAGAAGAGCAGCGGCCCCGTGGTCGCCAAGACCGCACACGAGGAGCCGAACATGCCCGTACCGACCGAGAGTTCCGACACCATCGACGCGTCCGGCCAGGAACCCGCGATGGGAACCCAGGAGCCGATGGCAAAGGCCGACGGCGAGAAGGCCCCCGTGGTTGTCTGCTACGACCAGAAGGGCCGGCTGATCGGCATCGCAGACCCCGCCGACATCACCCCCGTCGCGAACGCGGAAGCCGATCCCGACGACATGGATAGCTCCGACAACGCCGACACCTCAGACGACTCCCCCGAGACGGCGGACGACGCCACCCAGACCACCGACCTTGACCCGCAGCCCGCGGACCAGGCCGGAACCCCCGCCGACGCCACCCCCGACGACGGCGCAGTCACCAAGCAGACCGACGACACCACCCTCTCGGACATGTTCAAGAGCAGCCTCCTGGCCGCGGTCGAAGACGCCATGACGAAGCACAGCGCCACCCAGGCCGAAAAGATCGCCAAGACCGGCGATGCGGTCCTCGAACTGGCGGAACTCGTCGAGACGCTCAAGGGCCGCATCGGGACGCTGGAAGAGCAGCCCGCCGAGCCGAAGGTCTTCACCCAGGGGGCCGGTCCCGTCCCGCAGCACCTTCGCGGACAGAACCACGGCGCCCCGGCCATCGACGTCGGCAAGGCCCAGGAACTCAAGAAGAGCCTCATGGCCTCCACCGACGCCGTCGAACAGCGAAACATCGCGGCCCTCATGAACCAGCAGGCCCGCCTCGCGTTCGACCAGCTCCAGCAGCGCGGCTAACCCCAGCGCCCCACCCACTTCGAAGCCCCCGACCGGCCAACGCCGTCGGGGGCTTTCGCATACCCCGAAGCAGGTGCTCATGAACACCCAGCAGGAAATGACGGAGGCCACCCTCGCGGCGATCGCCAAGGCCTCCACCAACGGCATCACCACCGCAACCGGCCTGTACTCCTACGATCTCGGGCCGCTCGTCCAGCTCGTCCCGGTCGTCACCCCCGCCCGCGACGCCATCCCGCGCGTCACCGCCACAGACGGCAACCCCTACGCCGTGTGGAGGGCCATCCTCAACAACACCAGCGCCCAGCCCAGCCCGTTCATGGGCCTGGACTACGCGGCGAACGTCTCCAAGGTCTCTGAGCAGGATTTTCAGGCGAAGTACATGCGCTCCGGCATGGGTGGCACCGTCACCCTCGACGCGCAGGATTTCTCCAAGGGCTACTCCGACGCCAACGCCGTCGCAACCTTCCAGACCCTGAACCAGGTGCTGATCGGTGACGACCGCGCGCTCGTCGGCGCCCAGAGTTTCCCGCTGGCCCGGCCGGCCGCGCCCACCCTGACCCAGCACGCCACCGGCGGATCGATCGGTGCTGTCCAGGTGTACGTCGGTGTCGCTGCTCGCACCGGGATCGGCTACTACTACGGGACCGGCAACAGCCAGGGCAACTCGGCGAACACCACGTTCGGTTCCGGCACAACCAACAGCCTCACCGCGACGGTTGGCGCGGTGCGGGGTGCCGTCTGCTACGACTGGTTCCAGTCCGCGAACGGCACCACCTGGTACTACTACACCACCACCACGGTCAACACGGTCACCATGACCTCGGTCATCTCCGCCAACAACGCCCTCCCCTCCGGCCTCGCCGTCCCCGACCTGTCCGTGAACTGGAAGGGCACCGCGAACACGGTCCCGACCATCAACACGGCCGCGGACAACAACTCCGGTGACCCCACCCAGTACGACGGGCTCCTCGCCTCCCTGTCCGGCGACTACTCCTCGACCGGCCAGTGGGTGCAGTCCGGGACCGCCAACACCAACCCGTCGACGTTCTCCTCCCTGGACGGGGCCGGGCTGACCCTGGGCGGCGGCAGCATCAACGAGTTCAACCAGTACCTGTTCCTGCCGCTGTGGAACGCCGTCAAGTGCAGCCCCACGGCGCTGATGATGAACGCGGCGCAGGCGCAGGAGACCGCGACCCTCATCCTCGGGTCGACCGGCGCGACGACGTTCCTCAACACCGACTCCTCGGGGCGTCTCAACGTCACCGCGGGTGGCCGGGTCGGCAGCGTCATCAACGCACCCGCCGGCGGCATCGAGGTGCCGATCGAGGTTCACCCGTCGGTGCCGCCCGGCACCATCGTCGCGCGAACGGACAGGGTTCCGTTCCCGCAGGCCAATGTGTCCAACGTGCTGGAGTACCGGGCCCTGCGCGACACCTACCGGTACGACTACGCGAGCGCCCGTCTGGCGAACACCGCAGGTGGGGGGCCCCGAGTCGACTACGAGATCGAGTCTCTCGGTGCCTTCGTGAACCGAGCGCCTGTGGCGATGGCGGTCTTGTCCAATGTGGCCTGACCGGCACTGATTTCACCTGCTTCCTGCCACCTGGGGTGTGTCAGCATCCCAGGTGGCAGGTGACGCCTTTCCCTCGCCAGTCCTACAGGAGGTGCGATGGCGCCCACGCGGGCAACAGCCCCGTTCACCACACTTGCCAGCACCCAGGAACTATTCCGCGCCGACGGCCTGACGCTGAACAGCAACTCGGACACCGTGACCGCGAACGTCAAAAACCAGCTGACGAACCAGGTCGGTGGTGTCATCGACGTGTCGGCGGTCTCGAACGGCTTGCTGATCGTCAACGTCGGATCGGTGGCAGGGAGTAGCCCGGGGCTCGCTGTGTTCTTCGACGTTCAGGACGCGTTCGGCAACTGGGTCCTCACCTCAAACCCCACCGCGATCTCCGGTGTCGTCCTCGGCTTCGCGACACCCGTCTGGGGCAACATCTCGACCGGTTACAACCTGACCCTCAACGGCAGGATCCGCTGGGTCGTCACTGGAACTGGAAGCCCGGTATTCAGTGGCGTCTCGTTCTCCCTGTTCGGACGCTGACCGACAGCACATCACCCACCCTCACTGCCGATTGGAGAGCAGGCATGCGCCTGTACTCGCGCACGGGCGCCACCGCGCTCGACGACCCCGAATATGGTCATTTCGAAGCCGACGCGGACGGCGGCTTCGACCTGCCCGATCCACTCGCTGCCAGGGAGCACGGCTTCGCTGTGCGTGGGGCGCGGATCTGGGAGACCGACATCGAGCGGCAGCACAGGCTGATCGCCGAGGAGGTCGAGCGCCGCAAGGACCCGGCGACACTGCTGCAGGCGGTCGAGCAGCTGGTGAACGCCCAGAGCAATTTCCGGGAGCAGTCGGCTGCTGAGACCCCGGCCAAGCGAACGTCCAAGCGAACCACCTCCTCTCGAGGCGCCGAGTAGACAGATGAACGGCGGTGATGCAGATGCCTGCTACGCCGTACATCACACCGGCGATGCTCACCTCGGCGCCAGCCGGGATCTCCTGGACCGTTGTCCCAACGCTCACGGCCAACACCCAGCAGCAGGCCGCCCAGTTGGCGCAGGTGTGTTGGCAGGCAACGTCGGCGGTGGACCGGTACTGCCGGCAGCCGTTGCGGGCTGTCATCAACACGGAGACGGGCTCCGGGCCGGGGTTGCCGCGGATCGCTTCGGACCGGTCCACCTGCAGGGGCACGATCGTGACGCGCCGCTGGCCTGTGACCGCGGTCGAGGCCATTCAGACGTCACCGTCCACTGCGTTCCCACAGCAGTGGACGGTGGTGCCGGCCGGGCAGTGGAAGATCAGGCAGCCGGTGATCATGACGGCAGCACCGACGCCGGACACCGGCCCGTCGGGCGGCAACGTCATTGATGTGGCACCGGGTTACATCACCTGGGACCGCGGTCGTGGCGGCTGGGACGTGATGACGTCCTACCAGTCGGGTCACCCGCACGCCGGGCTGACCGCAACCGCAACCGCTGGCGCCCAGACCGTGCTTGTGGATGATGTCACCGGATGGGCCGGGGCTGTCGGCTTCCTGTACGACGGGGTGTCGACGGAGCTGGTCGAGGTGGCATCGGTTGCGGCGACGGTTCCGGTGCAGCTGCCCGGGGTCGCTGGCGCGGTGCAGGCCGGGCCAGGCGTGCTCACCTTGTCCCAGCCCCTGACGTTCAACCACAGCTCGGACGCGGTCCTGTCCGCACTGCCGCCGGACGTCATCCGGGCCACCGCGTTGCAGGCTTCGGTGATGGCGTTGGAGACGATCGACGCGATCTCCACGCAGTCCCTGTCCGGGCAGATGGCCGGCGGCACGACCGTCCTCGCTGAGGAGGTCGAGATGATCCTTGACGACTACCGGCGGGTCGCGTGATGGCGCGCACCCGCACCGCGCGCGGCGGCAGCGGTGGTGCGACGGGCGGCGCCGGGGCTCTGCGGTTCCTCAACCGCACGATCACGATCATGCGGGGTGTCGAGGCGAACCCGTACGGGGACCTCTCCGACGTCGGGATCCCCCGGTACACGGGCGTGCAGGCAGCGATCGCCGAAACCTCCCAAACCTACTTCGACGCGGCTTCACAGCGGAATCAGATCATCCGGGCCATCGAGTGCATCGTCCCGGCGTGGGTCGACGTCGAGACCACGGACACGCTGATGGACGAGTCCACCGGCTACTACTACATGATCGAGGGAATCCGGGAACAGCCAGGCATCGGCTACTACCCGGCCCCGAAAGTCCTCACCCTGCGCATGCGTTCAGGTATCAACGTCACCTCGGACTAGGGGGCGCCATGACGAACCGCGTCGACATTGACGACTCGTGGCACGCCGAGGTCAGCGCCGCGGTGGAGGCTTTCCTCACGGACAGGCTCGGCCCGGACATCGTCAGCGACGCCAAACGGTACTGCCCGGAGCGCACCGGGGCACTGCAGGAGAGCATCGAGCACCACCTCGAGGACGGCGACTTGATCGTCTCCGCGACGGGCGGTGACGACGGTCGCACGTACGCGGCGTACGTGGAGCTGGGTACGCGGCCGCACGTCATCCTGCCCCGGGACCGTAGGGCGCTGTTCTGGCCGGGTGCTGGCCATCCAGTCGGAAAAGTCGACCACCCGGGCACACGCCCCCAGCCCTTTCTACGTCCGGCGCTTTTCAAGGAGCGCGGCGAGTAGCACAGCAGGGGGTGACCTGTGACGACTCCTTCCCTGCCGCTACTGCCGAACGATGAACTCGTCGCGGCCGCATGGCTCGGCTCGATCCCGGGCCTCACACCAACCATGGTCGGCACCCAACTGCCCCCGGATGTTGATCCGCAGGGCCTGGTCGCACCGTGGATCGCGACCGGCTTCATCACCGTGTCGGTCATCGGGGGGACCCCGGACCCGCTGCTGCCCATCAACCGGCCGGTGCTGCAGGTCGACTGTTGGGCTGCTGTGCCAGGCAGCAACAAACCGCCCTGGCACAAGGCCGCGGCGCTCGCTTCGGCGATCAGGTACGCGACGTGGGACCGGCGCCGCATTCCGCGTCCGCTGGCGCTGTCCGCCGCGGGCGTCACCTACCCGCAGGCCGTGGTGCAAGGCGCCTACCTGGCCACGGCTTTCCGGCGGCTTTATGACGACCAGGGTGATTACGCCTGCTACCAGGGGGACTTGGTCCTGTCCTGGGTAGCACCCACCGATGTCTTCGAGTGAGAGGACCCGCTGTGGCCGAGTACGCCACCGTTCAGACGACGATTTTCCCCGGCCCGATTGAAGTGCCACTGGACGAGGTGCAGGTGCTGCGCTCGCAGGGCCTCCTCGTCGAACCGGCCGCTGCACCCACCGACCCCGACCTTGCGCCGGCCCCGAGGGGGAGCGCGCAGAAGGACATGACGCCATGAGCCTGCTCAGTCTCTCCCCCACCCAGCTCCCCAGGACGGGCGCTTCCGCGCCTCTCAATCTCACGACGCTCATGGCAGCCGGAACGCTCGGCTCAAACACCGGTGTGACGTGGGCGAACACCGGCCGGGAGTTCCTGGTCATCGCTGTCGCCTCCGGCGGGTCGACGTGCTCGATTCCGATCGGCACGACGATCGAGGGTCAGGCTGTCGCCCCGCTCACGCCGACGCTGACCGCGTCAGCGACGAACGTCATCGGCCCGTTCCCGAGCGACGAGACCCTCGGCGGTGTGATGACCGTGAATTTCGGGACGGCGGCCAACGTGACCGTCGCGCTCGTGCAGTACATCGGCGTCATCTGACCCTCCCTGCGCACCACGTCCGGGCCCGCCACGTGCGGGCCTTTCGCATGCCCGCGCCCAGTTGCGGCGCCTGATCCAGAAGGATTGATCGCCTTGACCGTGAATGCGGCAAATTTGGTACTAGGTCCGGCCAGGCTCTACGTCGCCCCTTTCGGTGCCACCGAGCCACTCGACTCCGCCGTGACCCCCAATGGCCCGTCGAATCCGCCGTCGGCGCCGTGGACGGATGTGGGCGGCACTGACGGCGGTGTGACCTTCGAGGTCGACAACACGTACCAGGACCTCCAGGTCGATCAGCTGACCATGATGGTCGGCTCCCGGCTGACGGCCATGAAGATGACCGTGACCGCGAAGCTGTCGGAGATGACTCTCGCCAACCTCAACACCGCGCTCAACAGCATCGGTACGACGGGTGGCGGCACCGGCTACAGCACGCTGGACATTCCTGTGGGCTCGTCGTCAACGCAGCCGACGTACGCGGCGCTGATGATCGATGGGTGGGCGCCGACGCTGTCGACGAGCGCTCCGGCGCTGCGGCGCATCATCGTCCGCAAGGTGCTGTCGCAGGTCAAGGCCACGCTGGCGTACGACAAGAAGACGCAACAGAGCCTCGACTGTACGTTCACGGCGTATTTCGTGAGCAGCAGCATTTCGCCGGTCCACATCGTCGACCAAACGGCGTGACCCGTCCCGGCACGTGAGCCCGTGCCGGGACCCAGCCAATCACCCTCAACCCTCAAGCGAGATTCACATGGCAGCAACCGTGAGAGCAAAGGCCCCCGCGAAGCGCCCCAGCCGCACCGCGCCGGATCCGACACCCACCCCCGCGGCCGGCGGGGCGGTCGCCTTCGAGCCGCCGCGCCTGACGAGCAGCACAGCGCCGGCGGAGCGTGTGCCGCTGTTCTACATCGATGACCGCGAGTACTCGGTCACGCTCAAGCCCGGTGTCAACGTCGGCCTCAAGTACCTGCATTTGTCGCGGACTATCGGCGAGGCGCAGGCCATGGACTACCTGCTGGAGAAGCTCCTCGGCGCCGAGGGCTACCAGGCGCTGATGGACTACGACGACCTGACGCAGGAGCAGTTCCAGGGGATCTGCGAGATCGCCTCAAGGTTGACTGTGGGCGCCCTGGAACTCCCAAAAGCCTGACCGAGCGGGTCGCCCAACTGGCGTGGATTCTGGACTACTTGGACGACATTGAGTCCGACCTGTCCGTGTTCCACCGCATCGACGACCCGACCGCACTCGACGGTCCGCGGTATTTCCGGTTGGTGTGGCGGCTGGCCGCCTACCAGGGCGTGATGCAGGCCCGCACGCTCGCGGCGCGCGACGAGCAGCAGCAGTCTCCCGCCGCCGGCCCGCGTCACGAGGCCGGTACAGGCCGACGCGATATCAACCCTGGGATACGAGCCACCTTGCAGGCGGAGCCGGCGTTCGCCGGTGTTTTCTCTTTCGGGGCCCCTGACGGCTGACTGGTGAAAGGGGGCCTCGATGCCTGAGGGTTTCCGCGTTGCCAGCGCGTTTGTGCAGGTCAGCCCCGACATGGAGGGTTTCAAGGAGGAGCTGAAGGCGAGGCTCGATGAGGCGGTGGCTGGCACTGAGGCGCGGGCTCGGGTCACCCTCGACACGTCCGAGCTGGACGCGAAAGCAGACCAGGCCAGGGCGCGGGTCGATGAGCTGGATGGCGCCAGGGCTGAGCCGTCGGTGCACCTGGACGACGCGGACCTGGGTGCACGGGCTGATCAGGCTCGGGCGAAGATCGACGAACTGGACAGCAAGAGCGCGCGGCCGGATATCGGCCTGGAAAGCTCGGAGCTGGACGAGCAGGTTGATCGGGCCCGCGAGAAGTTGGATCAGCTCGACGGCAAGCGCACCGCGCCGGTGGTTTCGCTGGACACGGCGGAGTTCGACGCGAAGTTGGATGAGGCTCGGGCGAAGCTCGATGCTTTCAGCTCCAAGTCCGCCTCGGCCCGGCTGGGTGCGTCCGGTGGTAGTGGGGGCTCGTCCGGTGGTGGCGGTGAGGGCGGCGGCCTGGGCGGCGCGCTGGCCCTGGGTTTGGGTGCCATGTTGCCGGGTCTGGGTGGTGCTGCCGCGGCCGTTGGTCTGGGGGGTGCCGCCGGGTTCCTTGGCCTGGGTGGGATCGGGAAGGCGCTGTCCGCCGCGCACCAGGCGAGCCTGAACGTCGGCCTGACTCCGCAGGAGTTGGCGTCCACCCAGTTCTCGAACTCGGTGCAGAACAAGCAGGCGCAGGACCAGGTGACGCAGGCCCGGATGCAGGCGTCGCAGGACGCGATCACCTCGGCGAACAGCATCGAGCAGTCGCAGATGAACTTGGCGTCGGTGCAGCGGAACGCGGCGGAGCAGCAGGTCCAGGCCCTGCAGGCCGTGAAGCAGGCGCAGCAGGGCGTGGAGGAGGCGGACTACAGCCTCAGTGAGGCGCAGTACAACCTCAACCAGGCGTGGGAGGCCGCCCGCGAGCAGGTCCGGCAGCTCGATGACCAGCTGGCCGACTCGAAACTGAACGTGCAGTCAGCTGAGTTGGCGATTCAGCAGGCGATGTATCAGCAGCGCCTGACGAACCAGAACGCTTACTCGACCAGCCTGGACCGTCAGCAGGCGGCGCTTGCGGTGGCCCGTGCCCAGCAGCAGCTGACGGACGCCCAGGATCAGCAGACGGCGTCCGCGTATGCGGCGAACCTGGCGCATCAGCAGGGTGTGTCCGGTTCCCAGACCGTCATTCAGGCTCAGCAGGCGGTGACCGCCGCGCAGTACGGGCAGGCGGACTCGCACGCGAGCCTCACGGAGGCGCAGTCGCAGGCCACGTTGACGCAGCTGAACAATGCGGACCAGATCAAGCAGGCTCAGATGCAGCTGGCCGCGACGGAGGAGCAGACCGCTTTCCAGCGGGAGATGGACGCCCGGAACGTTGCGCTGGCCGAGCGGAATGTGACGGATACGCTGCGGGAGCAGCAGCTGCAGATGGCCGCGACGATGTCGACCAGCAATGAGGCGGCGAACGAGTTCGCGAAGGACATGGCGCGTTTGTCGCCCGCGGCCCAGCAGGTCGTTGAGCAGATCCTGAGCATGAAGGGATCTTTCAAGGAGCTGGAGACGGCCGCACAGAACGCGATCGCCCCTGGCCTACTGGTGTTCTTGCAGGGCGTGTCGGCGATGATGCCGGAGGTCACGGTCGCGGTCACGAAGATGGCCACGTTGATCTCGGGGGCGTTCGCCGATCTGGGTCGGGCGATGCAGA
Source organism: Kitasatospora sp. NBC_01287 (assembly GCF_026340565.1). Lineage (NCBI taxonomy): Bacteria > Bacillati > Actinomycetota > Actinomycetes > Kitasatosporales > Streptomycetaceae > Kitasatospora > Kitasatospora sp. NBC_01287. The sequence continues at coordinate 8,465,095 of NZ_JAPEPB010000001.1, read as the reverse complement.
CCAAGGGCGCGCAGGAGGTTTTCGCGGGCCTGGTCACCAACGGTCTGCAGTTCGCACAGGTCGTGGTGCCAGCGTTCGCCGGGTTCGCCGGCGAGCTGCTGAAGATCGGTTCGGCGCCGGGAGCGTCGAGCGGCATAGCGAACGTGCTGGCCGGTATCGGGCATGCTCTGACCGGGCTGACGGCGAGCATCGGCACGTACACGCCGCAGATCAACAATTTCCTGAGCGCTGTCGGCGTGATCATCGCGCAGATCGGCCCTCCGCTCGGCGTGATCATCGGTCAGGTGGCCAAGGCCCTGGGCCCGCTCGCGACATACCTCAACCAGCACCCCAACGGCACGGTCGTCAAAGTGATCGGTGACATCGTCGCCGGGATGCTCGCCCTCCAGGGCCTGAAGAAGATCATCCCCGATGTCTTGCTCGGGCCGTTGGAGAAGCTCGGCGACAAGGCGCTCCTCGGCCCGCTGAAGAGCACCCTGAAGTCGATACCGGGCCTGTTCAAGGACTCGCTCGGTCCTGGGGGCGGCTGGGACTACCTGGTGCAGTCCGTCAAGGGATTCGCCGCTCCCGGGGGCCCGTGGGACGGGATCCGACTGCAGGCCATGTATGCCGGCGAGAACGTCTCCAAGGCCGTCTCTGGGTGGGGCTCGAACATCGCCAACGCGGTGAAGGGCGTCATGCCGACCAAGCTGGACGCGCAACTCCTGCTGCAGTCCGCGAAAGACGCCGGTTCGCAGTTGGCGTCGCGTTTCATGAGTGCGGCGAGTTCGGTCGGCACCTGGTTCACGACAACCCTGCCGGCGGCGACCCGCTCGGGGATGAGTTCCCTGGGGACGTTCGCGTCGAGCGCGGGCGAGACCATCGCCGGTTGGGGGTCGTCCGTTGGCACTGCCATGAGCAGTGCGGCGTCCAGCACCGCGGCTTTTGTCGCCGACTTCGGCTCCAAACTGGCTGCGGCCGCCGTCGCTACCGGCACGTGGATCGCCGAACAGACCGTGGCTGCGGCGACGTTCATTGCGGAGAACGTCGCCGAGGCGGCGGCTGCGACGACAGCGTTCATCGCGGAGAACCTGGCGACGATGGGCATCGTTGCCGGGATCGCCCTGGTTGTCACCGCGGTTATCTATCTGGCGACGCACTGGAAGCAAGTCTTCGCGGATATCGAGAGCTGGACACTGTGGTTGTGGCACAACGTGCTGGACCCGTTCTGGCAGGCGATCGAGTGGGGGGCAATGTGGCTTTACGATCACGGGATCCAGCCGCTAGTCACCGGTTTCACCGAAGCTTTCGACAAGATCGAGTCCGGCGCCGGTTGGCTGAAGGACCATGTCTTCGCGCCGTTTTTCTCGGACATTCAGAAAGGGGCTGAGTCCTTCGTCAGCACTTTCGGGACGGCGTGGGGAAAGCTGGAGGACGTCTTCAAGTCGCCAGTGAACTTTCTGATCTCCACGGTCTACACCGACGGTATTGAGGCCCTGTGGAACGGTGTTGTCGGGGCGATCGGGCAGGACTCCCTGAAGCTGCCGGACATCAAGCCGTTCGCGACTGGCGGTGTGGTTCCCGGTTATGCGCCGGGTGAGGACACTGTGCCGGCGATGCTCAGCCCGGGTGAGGGTGTCCTTGTGCCGGAGGCTGTTCGGGCGCTCGGGCCGCAGACGGTCCTGGCTCTGAACGCTGCTTACGGCGGTGGGCGGGTCTCAACCCCGGGCCATTACAAGGGCGGCGGCATCATCAGCAACCTTTGGGGTGACGTCACCGGGGGTATCAGCAAAGCTGTCGACCTCGGCAAGATCGTCGCAGCGGTGACGACCGGAAACACCACCGCGCTGGACAACGCACTGACGAAGTTGGTCGGGACGAATGCGGTCGGGAATCTCGGCAAGCTGATGCTCGGCATGCCGACGACACTCATCCATGACGCGGTTCAGGCTGTTGCGTCCCTCTTCGGCGGCGGCTCATCGGGCAAGGGCAGCAGCAGCGCCTCGTCCCCGGGGCCGATCAGCGGCACCGTCGCCGACTGGTTCGCAGCCGCCGTGCAGGCAACAGGCGTTCCGACGTCGTGGATCCCGGACCTGGAGACGATCGGGATGCACGAGTCGAGCAACAACCCCAACGCGGCGAACAACTGGGACTCCAACGCCGCAGCCGGGGACCCGTCGCGCGGCATCATGCAGACGATCATGTCGACGTTTCTTGCCTATCACCAGGCCGGGACCGCCAACAACATTTTCGATCCGACGGCAAACATCGCCTCCGCGATCAACTACATCAAGGCCCGCTACCACGACGTCACCAACGTGCCCGGCATCAAGTCACTCGCCCGCGGTGGCCCTTACGTCGGCTACGACTCCGGGGGCTGGCTCATGCCGTCCGGGATGCCCGTCAACGGGCTCGGCCGGCCCGAGGCAGTCCTGACCCCGGACGAATCGCAAGCATTCGTAGCGATCGTGCGGCAACTGACCCAACAGGGCGGGGCCGGCACCGCCCTCGGATCGAAGGGCGTCGTCATCAATTTCACCGGCACCCAGTACCCGAATCCTGAGCAACTCGCCGCGATCAAACGGGACATGGCTCTCGCACTCGGCTGACCAATGCCCAGCACGACGGAGGAGGCGAGTGAGTGTCAACAGCGCAGGCGGGGCAGCCGTACCAGCTCAACCTGAATTTCTACTCGGCGACCGCCGGCGTCCTGGCCGACCCGTCCACCATCACCCTGGACATCACCTACGGCCAGCAAGTCGGCTTCGTCCCTGACGTCGCCGGCCCGTTCACCTACTCGGGGGCCTCCTCCCCGACCTACGGGCAGGTTTGGCGCACTGGCGTCGGCCAGTACTCGTGCATCTGGATCATCCCGGCGGGTTCCCCGCAAGGCGTGTACGTCGCCAACTGGACGTGCGGGTACGGCACTAGCACGTTCCTGGGCGTCGAGGATTTCACGGTCACCGGCGGTGTCACACCGGCGGTGCCGGCCGGTGACGTCGGCTACTGGACCGGCGGCCTGCTCTACGGGTCCCAGGACGTGGAGTTCGGCCAGACAGATGCCAGCGGGGTTTCCTGGATCTGGCGAAAGATCGAGGGCTGGGACGGCCCGGACGTGCAGGGCGGCGGGCTGGTCGCCCGCGCCGGTGACCACGGCGCCTGGGCCTCCCCCCAGTACGTCGCGGCCCGCACGATGACTCTCACCGTGACGGCGTCGGCCCCGACACAGGCGCTGCGGGATGTGGCCCGTGCGACGCTGCAGCAGGCGGTTCCCGTGTCGGATCTCGCGATGCTCCGGTATGACGAGCCGGTGCCGAAATACGCATGGGTGCGCCGGTCGGGGAAGTTGACCGAGGCGTATCCGACGCTCACTGATGTGACGTTCACCGTCGGTCTCGTGGCACCGGATCCGCGAAAATACGCGGTGGCTCAACGGTCCCTGTCCGTCGGTCTGCTGCCGTCCGGCGGCGGCGGCACCATGGTGACACCTTTCACCGTCCCCGTGACGTTGCATTCGTCACCGCCACCGGGTGGGGGTTACGCGGTCAACGGCGGAAGTTTCCTCTCACCACCGGTCGTTGTCATTTCTGGGCCGGCAAGCGGGCCACGAATCTCGAACGTGACAACCGGTCAGACCGTGTCCTGGTCGTCGGTGACGCTCAATTCGGGTGATGTGCTGGTGGTGGATTTCCTCAACCGGCAGGGTTATGTGAATCCCACGATGGTTTCCACCAGTCCGGGTTTTCCGTCCACCGGCGGCACGTACTGGCCCGCCGACCTGACCTCGTCCTGGTGGCAACTGGCTCCGGGCTCCAACACGTTGCAGTACGGCGGCGCGTCGATCTCCAGTGGCAGCACCGCGACAGCGTATTGGCATGACGCGTACCTTTAGGAGGGCCGCATGGCGACATCTGTGACCACCAGCCTGCCGATGTGGCTGACCGGCTGCACCTACGACGGCAGCGGCGGAAATGACCTGCGTAACAGCGGGGTCACTGCTTTCTTCTTCGACCCGGGCATTACCACCGGCAGCACGATCGGTCTACGCTCCGGGGTCGTTGGTGGTGCCGGCCTGTACGTGCAGCCCGGCACGGGCATGAACGTGCTGGTGCAGCCCGGCAGTTTCGTTGTCGCGAATTCCTCGAACGTCCTGTACGGCGGGTACGCTTCGACGCTCGCCTCGCAGGCGACTCTGTCGGTGGCCACCGCGGACCCGACGAATCCACGAATCGACCTGATCGTCGCCTATGTCTCCGACGTGGGTACCTCAGCGTCTTTCGGGGCTGTGGCGATTATCACCGGAACACCCGGCCCGGCCCCCTCCGCCCCGTCCGCACCGGCGAACTCGCTGACGCTGTCACAGCTGTCGGTCCCGGCGGGGACGTCGACCATCACGTCGGGTCTGCTGACGGAAAAACGGGTTTTCACGACGGCCGCGGGTGGTGTCCTGGTCGCCGTCAAGGGGTCCGCCTCCGGGTACCTCGGACAGTTGGCCTACGATCCTACGTCCGGCGCGTTCTACCACAACAACAATCTGACGGCGGCCACCCAGCTGAAGGTGTTGCCGTGGCAGCCCGCGATGACGAAGTTGACGACCCCGTACACGGTCAGTGACTCGGCCGAGCACACCATCATCAGCACCACCGTCACCACCGACGGCTACACCGACATCGAGTGTTTTTTCAAGAGCCCCGGCGTGCAGTCCGCCACCACATCCTCATCGAAGATCCGGCCCTTTTACCGGCTCTATCTGGACAGCACCCTGCTGGACAGCATCTACGCTGCCGAGGCAACAGCCGACTCCTACATCCAGTCGGGGGTGGCCTGGAGCTACTACACCTCCCCGTCGACCGCCGACACCCCGTCCGCCGGAACGCACACCGTATCGGTGAGCATCACCAACACGCTGTCATCGATCCAGTTCAGCCAGTTCGCCACAACAAGCACCGCGGCGAGCATCATCCTGCGCGTAAAGCCAGTGTCGACCTGATGGGTGTCTTCACGTATCAGGCGACCGACCTGATCAGCGGCCGGGTCCTGGCCGACAGCATCCCCCTGAACGTCCAGAGTTTCAGCGCCCAACTCAACGGGTCGGGCACGCTGTCCGGACAGCTGACCCTGGACGAGATCTACGCGGTCAACGCCCCGTTTGTCCGGGCATTGGAATGCCGACGGGCCGTCCTGTGGGTCCTCGAGGACGGCTACCCGGTGTGGGCCGGCCCGGTGTGGGACTGGCCGGACACCAGCCGCGCCCAGGGCACGCTGCCGATCCAGGCGCACACTTTCGACAGCATCTGGTCGCACCGGCTGATCACGGACACGATCGAGTACCAGCAGGTCGACCTCTGCACCGCATTCACCGACCTGATCGTCTACGGGCAGAGCAAGCAGTCGGCGTACATCGCCACCGGCGTCTCACCGGCCGCCACCCGCACCGCCGCATACCTGCAGACGGTTGCCACCAACGGGCCGGTCGCACGCCTGGTGCTCCCGACGGGGGCCGCGGCGATCGCAGGGGTCCCATGGACCGCGTCATACGTGTGGTCAGACCTCACCCAGATATCCAGCGCCTGGTCCGACATGTGCGCCAGCGGCCAACTGGAGTACGCGTTCGTGCCCGGCCTGGACAGCAGCGGCAACCTCGTGGTGTTCCTGCGGCTCGCCTACCTGCAACTGGGGCGCCCCGCCGCGCAAGCCGGGTACACGCTCAGCTACCCGGGCAACTGCCTGGATTACGGCTACCAGCGCACCGGCTCGCAGTCCAGCAACATCGTCTGGGCCACCGCACCACCCAACGGCTCGGCGCAGCAGTGGCAGTCGGTGTACCCGCACGGTGCTGACCTCGCGGACCTGGCCGGCGGGTATCCGCTGATGGAGTCCACCGCGTCCTGGCAGGGCTCAGTTGTCACCACGCAAGCCCAGATCGACTCCTGGGCGGATGGCCAAGTCGCCCTGAAGACTCAGGCGATGACCTTGCCCGTCATCACCGTGGGTGGCTCTTCCCTCCCGCGACTGCGGGACATCACCCTCGGCGACTCCACGGTCCTCACCGCGACGTCCGCGCTGCACCCGGCCAAGGCTGACGGCTCCCCTGGCCTGCAGGTGGCGGTCCGGGTCACCGGTTGGACCGCCTACCCGCCCGGCCCGCAGCAAGCGGAGTCGTACCAGCTGACAACGTCCAGTGTGATCGCCGCCTAGGAGGCTGTCGTGACCCTCTATCCGACGGACCTGCAACGGCGTTTCGAGACGACGTTCAGGGCCCTTTTGCAGCGCGTCTCGAGGTTGGAGACGCGGACGGCGTCCATCGACTCGGGTTGGCCCCTCGCAGCGCTGCCCGCCACCATCGACCCGGGCTACAGCAGCGGCGACCCCAAGGCCTACCTCAACGGGGCAACCACCCTGACCGGCCCCTACCAGCGCCTCGCGCCCTACACGCCCGCGGCCGGCGACAGCGTCCTGGTCGTGCCGGTAGGCGCGTCCCGGACCTACGTGGTCCTCGGCAAACTCGTCTGACCCTCGACCTGGGAGGACCCACGTGGTCTCCATGTACGGCGCCACCGACAAAGTTTCGAAAGCCGGTGACACGATGACCGGCCCGCTCAACCTCCCGGCGTTGAAAGTGACGACCAGCCCGGCCAACGGCAGCGTCCTCACCTCCGACTCCGCCGGCAACGCCTCCTGGCAGACGCCGGGGGCTGTGTCCGGCCTGGACTACCTGAACGTCAAGGCATACGGGGCCCTGGGGGATGGTGCCACCGACGACACCGCGGCCATCCAGAGCGCGCTGAACACATGCCCGGTGGGGGGCGTCGTCTACCTGCCCAAGGGCATCTACCGCACCAGCGCACCGATCAAGGTCCTGCCGGGAACCACCCTGGAGGGCAGTCACGGCGGGGGCGAGGCCCAGTCCACGGCCTGGGTCGCGCCGTCCTGCATCAAGCCGCTCGCCACGTTCAGCGGTGTGGCGGCCATTCAGGTCCTGGACCAGCAGCTCGGCAGCTACGCGACGCTGGCCAGCGAGATCACCATCCGCAACCTGACGATCGATGGCTCCGCGGTCCCTGGGGCGACCGCGGTCGACGGTATTCGCGCCACCGGGCAGATCCAGCATCTGGTTCTGCGCGAAGTGCAGGTCCGCAGTGCGACCGGGGTCGGCATCAACACCACCTACAACATGGGTGTTTCGTCGGGGCCGCAGGCCCCGTACTGCCTGCACTTCGACCGGGTGTCCGTCCTGTGGGCGGCGAGCTACGGCGTGGTCCTCAACAACTCCACCGACAGTTTCCTGAACGATGTGTACGTTCTGGGCTGTACCGGGCCCGGCTGGTACATCTCCGGAGCCGACAGCACCACGTTCGTCGGGTGCCGCGCCGAGTGGTCCGGCAGCGACGGCTTTCAACTCGCCGGCGGCAACGGCATCCAGAGCTACATCAGCTGCTCGACAGACCGCAACGCGCACAACGGCTGGTCCGTCACCGCGTCCACCAACACTGGACTGATCACCATGGTCGGCTGCCGCGCCACCCGCGACGGCAGCGCCAGCACCTCCGCCGGATACGCCGGCCTCGCAGTCGCCAGCACCACCCGCAAGGTGATCGTCGACAATTTCCAGACCGTCACCGGCGCGAACGACGACGGCAGTGGCCTCACCACCCCGCAGTACGGCGTGTCCGTCACCAGCTCCGCCTACGTCACCGTGTCCTCCGGGATCCTCACCGCTGTCACGGCGGGCTGGTACGACGGCGGCGGCAACACAGTTGCCCGGCGCGGCGCGATGCTGACCGGAACGGGCATCAGCACCTGGTCATGGTCAGGGACGGCGTCGCCCGTCGGGGCGGCGACCTCGACGGTGCTTCTGCAGGCCCAGGTCACCGGGGACACGCAGCAGCGGTTCACGGTCGGCTCGGACGGCAAACTCCAGTGGGGCCCTGGGAACGCCGGCCAGGACGTCGACCTGTACCGGTCCAGCAGCGCCCAACTGCAGACCGACTCGTATTTCGTGGTGGGTGCTGGTCAGTCCAACGGGACCTGGACCTCGTGGTCGAGCAGCGCGAAGGCTCTCATCTGCGGTTCGGCAGGCGCAGGACTGGCAATCGCGGAGGGCAGCAACGCCCGCTCCGGCACAGCGACCCTGGCTGCTGGGACCGTGACGGTCTCCAACACGAGCGTGACGGCCAACACCCGGATCCAATTGACGATCCAGTCCCCTGGCGGCACGGTGGGCGCCCCGTACGTCAACGCCCGTACGGCCTCCACCTCGTTCACGATCAAGTCGACGTCTGCCAGTGACACGAGCGTCGTGGCGTGGCTCCTGGTCGAGCCCGCCTAACAACCACCTCACCGACTCCCTCAAAGCCCCGCCACCGCGCGGGGCTTTCGCATGCCCGGAGGCAATCGCATGACCCTCACATTCCGTGGCGGCCGGCTCCCCGCCCAGCCTGCCCGACCGCAACTTCGGCTTCGCGACTACCTGACCGCGGGCACAGTGCCGCCGGCACCGACCACAGCCGACTGGCAGTCCCGCGTCACCAGCTGGCCCATGTACCTGAACGACCAGATCGGGGACTGCACCTGTGCCGCGGTCGGCCACATGATCCAGGCCGAGACCACCTACGGCCAGGGCACCACCGTCACCGTCGCCGACCAGGACATCCTCACCACCTACGAGAAGGTCAGCGGCTACAACCCCGCTGACCCCTCCACCGATCAGGGCGCGGTGATCCAGGACGTCCTCGCCTACTGGCAGAAGACCGGCATCGCGGGCCACAAGATCCTGGCGTACGCGTCCGTTGACGTCGGCAACCCCGCCGAGATCCGGGCTGCGATCGACCTGTTCGGATCCGTTGACGTCGGCTTCAACTTCCCAGCCAGCGCCATGACCCAGTTCAACGCCGGGCAGCCCTGGGACGTCGTCAAGGGCTCGAAGATCGAGGGCGGCCACAGCGTCCCGGTCGGGGCCTACGCCGCCGACGGGACCCTGACCTGCGTCACCTGGGGTGCGGTACAGAAGTTGACCGCGGCGTTCTGGTCCACGTACGTGGACGAGGCGTGGGTCGTCATCACCCAGGACTGGCTGTCGGCGAAGGGCTTGGACCCGCAGGGCATCAACCTGTACCAGCTCGGCCAGGACTTCGCGGCGCTGACCGGCAAGCCCAACCCGATCCCCACCCCGCAGCCGACCCCGAGCCCCACCCCGGCACCCACGCCGGCCCCTGCCTCCGTGGACGCCACGCTCGCCGCCGCGGTGCACACCTGGCTCACCGCGAAGGGCCTGTGATGGCCCTCCCCGATCTGAGCGCGCTCGATGGCCACCGGGTCGGCGGCTTCCCCGGCTACAAGCCAGGCCTGCGCGACTTCTACTCCCCGGTTGACGATGTCCACGGAGTCCTCCTCGACCTGATCAAGTCGGCCGATACGAGCCTGATTCTCGCCCAGTACGGCTTTGACGACGACGAGCTCGCCGATGCTCTTCACGAGAAGCTCGCCGACGAGAAGGTCTTCGTCCAGTTGACGCTCGACTCAAGTCAGGCAGGCGGCGTCCACGAACGCGTCCTACTGGCACGCGAGTCATACCCGGCGAGCAGTGTCGCGGTCGGCCGGTCCGAGAAGGGCGCCATTCAGCACCTCAAGCTGCTGATCGTCGACGGTCAGGATGTCGTCACCGGCTCAACGAATTGGTCGACGTCCGGCGAGACGCTGCAGGACAACCACTTGGTCGTGATCAGGAACGAGAAGGTCGCGACGCGTGCGCGGGCCCGGGTAGACGCGATCCATGCACACATGCTGGCCGCCGCTCGGGCGGCCCGCCCGTCAACGATCGCCGCGAAGACCGACAAGGAGCACTGACATGGGCATCTACGGGCAGGACTGGGCGAGTTACCAGTCGGCGACACCGGATACGACCGGCTTGAGCTTCGCGTTTATCAAGGTGAGCCAGGGCCTGACCTACACCAACCCGGAGTGGACGGCGCAGCGGGACCACGCCCGCGCCGCCGGCCTGGTGGTGGGGTACTACCACTACCCGGACATGGCCAACTCGCCGCAGCAGGAGGCCGATCACTTCCTCTCGCTCGCGCAGCCGCAGGTGGGCGAGCTGGTGTGTCTGGACTGGGAGGGCTACGACGCGGCGAACACCGCGGTGTCGCACGCCACGCAGCTCGCCTACAAGGAGGCGTTCCTCCGGCACCTGAAGGGCGCTGCCCCGCACAGCCCTGTCGGCCTGTACTGCAACACGGAGTACTGGCAGCACGTCGACACCACGGGGTACTTCCAGGACTTCCTGTGGATCGCCACCTCGGGTCTTCCCGCCGGGCAGCCGGGCATCAGCGCGAGCTGGCTGTTCCACCAGTACTCCAGCTCGGGTGTCGACCACGACTACTGCCACCTGGGCAGCACCGCGGCGCTGAGCGCTTGGGCCCGGTCGTTCGCTCCGGCCCCGGCGTGGCCGGGCGAGTACCTGCGGCTGCAGTCCCCGATGCTGCACGACGGGAACGTACGGACCTGGCAGCAGCAGATGGCTGACCGCGGCTGGTCGCTGACCGTGGACGGCTGGTACGGCTCGGCGTCCGCCGCGGTGTGCCGGCAGTTCCAGCAGGAGAAGCGGCTCACCGTGGACGGCGTGGTCGGCCCGGCCACGTGGGCGGCGGCCTGGGCGGATCCGGTGACGTGAGCCGCCCGCTCGTGACCGCTCACTTGTCTACCCGCTGGGGGTTGTGATCTGGGCTCTGGCTGCGGAGGGGGCTCCGGATGTGATGGCTGTATCCCTGTGGCCGGGCGGCGCGGCCGGCCTGGTTGCGCTGTTCGTTGTGCTGGTACTGCGCGGCGCGCTCGTGCCGCGCTCCACCGTGAGGGACTTCAGGGCGGACCGGGACGCGCGGATCGCCGACCGGGACGCGAGGATAAAAGAGCTGATGGCGGAGCGGGACACCTGGCGGGCCGCGTACGAGACCAGTGAGGCCGGCCGGCATCTGTCGCAGTCTCAGACTGGCGAGCTGCTGGAGCTGTCCCGCACCGCGGCGCACGTCCTGACGTCGCTGCCTCGCCCTACTCGGGAGGTGACCGCCGGTGCCGCAGTGGATCCGCAGGCTGTGGCGTCGCCGCCCTGACCCGGTGTCGCTGGTGCGGATGGTGCCGCGCACGACGCAGGGTCAGAGGGATGCGGAGGCGGCCCTGCGTCGGGCTGAGGCGGGGCGAATCGCCTGCGAAGGGCAGGCAAGCGAAGTCGGGGAGGTCGCGGGTGTCCTCCGGGTGCTCCGCGAGCGCAACCATTTCGCAGACGCAATCCGGGGGGCGTTGGAAGGAGGCCGCTGATGCTGGCGCTAGCGGATCTGTCACGCCTTGATTGGTCGCAGCTCGCGAACGTCTCGGCGTCGGCTTTAATCGCCATCGCGTGCACGCGCACGGTGGCCGTGTACCGGCGGGCACCGTGGAGGAGCAGCAGGGTCGGCCGGCACATGATGACGGTCACGGTGTCGATCGGGCTGCTCGGCGCCTACACCGTCGCCGCGACCCTGTGGCCATCGGGTCCGGTCTCGACTGTGCTGCGGGTTGTCCGGGTCGTCGTCCTGATGGTCCTCGCCGTGCTGATGCACCAGCGGGCCCGCATGGTCGCCGACGGGCGCCGCGGCAAGGTCGAGCCGATTCGCGACCCGATGAAGGAACCCCACCAGTAGTAGCCACGCCCCCGCCTGGCCTTCGGGCCGGGCGGGGGCGCTTCTGTGCGTCCAGCTGGGTTGTCGGTATTGAAAACCTCGGGCAGGGCGGCTATAGTTTTCGGTATCGGAAACGTCAGAGGAGGGGACACGATGGCCACCATCACCACCACCGAAGCAGCCCACCAGGCCGGCGTCACCATCGCCACCATCCGCCACTGGTGCCGCTACGGAGCCGTCACCGCCGCCAAGGTCGGCCGCCGCTGGGCCATCGAAACCGCCTCCCTCACCCACCGGATCGCCCTCAGCATCCGCCGCACCCGGAAGGCCAAGCCCGTGACCCTCACCCCCGAGCGCCTCGTCGCCATCGGCGGCAGCCGCTGGCAGAAGAACGGCAAGGACCGCATCTACTTCAACGACTGGGCCCAGTTCGCCGGGCTCGACATCAGCCGCTACCAGAGCGGCGGCGTGAACGGCGCCAGCCTCGGCGGCCGCGGCATCGCCAACGGCCGCATCGGCGCCATCCTGGCCAGCATCGACAAGGTCTGGTTCGACGTCGCCGACGGCAAGTTCTACGCCTACGAGAACGGGTCCACCGAGCTCTCCATCCGCTACCTCAACGGCGACCGCGACACCATCAACCTGTTCGCCCTCGTCGTGGCCGGCATCCGCGCCGCCGCAACGAACTGACCCCGGAACGGAGCGCCACCATGGCCCGAATCACCGTCCAGCAGCCCGACGGCAGCCTCGGCTGGTTCAACCCCAACGTCACCACCGCCGAGATTCCTGAGGGCAAGCGGTGGGACGGCAACAACCACCGCGGCGTCAAGTCCGGCCTGCAGATCGGCTACAGCGAGCTGATCCGCACCAAGCAGGGCCGATGGGTCCAGCACACCGACGCCCGCTCCGAGTTCAACGGGCCCGAGACATGGGAATTCCTGGCCGACGACGAGGCGCGTCACTGGCTGATGACCGCAGACAGCGAGGAAGCCGAAGAGGCACTCCTGAAGTACTTCGGGGAGCCGGACGAGGAGGCCGGCCCGAACCTCGGCGGCCGGCCCGAGGTCGGCAAGGCGTTCAGCATCAAATTCCCGGACGACCTGCGCGAGCGTGTGGACACTGCGCGCGGTAGCACATCGCGTGCGGAGTGGCTGCGGGTCGCGGCAGAACTCCGCCTTTCGGGTGAACCGGCCACCGACTGACGGTGGCCGGTGCTACGGTGAAGCCGTCCCCGGGAAGCCGGGGGTGAGCCGCGTGGGGTGTAAGAATCTCATTCGGCATGACGCCCTCCCCGCGCGAGCGGGGGTGAGCCTCCTCTAGCTGACCGGTTGGAGAGGTTCAGTGCGTACGCCCCGCGCAAGCGGGGGTCGGCTTGGCCCCGCATCTGCGGGGATGGCCCATAGCTCCGTCTCACCTGCACGTTGGCCCCGCGCTCGCGGGTTGTGCGCCCCGCCTCCCGAAGGAGGCGGGGCGCTTCTGCATGCCCGGGGTCAGCCTCGCGCCTGGACCAGCTCCACGACCCGCGCCGTGTCCTCCAGGCTGGGCAGCACCACGTCGGCACCGGCCGCCGCCAGCTCCTCCGCACTCGTCCGCCCGGTGGCCACCCCCACGACGCCCACGCCCGTCTCCCAGCCGGCCTCAACGTCCGCGACCGTGTCCCCGAAAATGATCGCCTCGAACGGCTTCACGCCACCCCGCCTGAGCACGACCCGGATCATGTCCGCCCGCACCTCCGCGTCCTCCCCATACCCGCCCACCTCGAAGTCAATGTGCCGATCCAGGCCGAACGTAGCCAGCTTGACCTCCGCAACCGGCCGCACATTCCCCGTCCCCACCGTCTGCACCACCCCCGGCACCGCCGCGAGCGCATCCAGCGCGGCCGCGGCCCCCGGCAGCGCATGCCCGCGCTCCCGCAAATCCGCCGCCCGCCGCCCGTACTCATCCGCGAGCAGCGCCGTGTACGTCGGGAAATCGACCAGATCCCGAGGCAGGCCATGCAGCGCCAGCGTCTCCCGGAAAATGACCAACTCGCTGCGGCCCGTGATCTCCGCCTGATGCACCAACGGCCGCCCAGTCGCCCGCTCGAACGCACCCGCGAACGCGTCGCGTCCAACCCCGCGCGTCGCGATCAGCGTGTGGTCAACATCCCAAAGCACCAGCACCATACCCGCTCCCCAAGTCAGCCCGGCCCGAGTTCAACAGCCTGCCACGAACCACCCCCGGCCGCCCCTACCCTAGAGAACCCACCACCACGACAGGAGCCGCGATGGTCGCCCCAGATCTCCCCATCGGTGACCGCATCCGGCACTACCGGCAAACCCGCGGCGGCCGCCGCCAGGACGTCATCGCCGGCCTCGTCGGGATCACCCCGGACTACCTCGGCCAGATCGAACGCGGCCTCAAAACCCCCACCATCCAGGTCCTGCATGCCATCGCCCAGGAGCTCGGAGTGCCCACAGCAGCCCTGCTAGCCGAGGCGCCCGTGCTGGCCAGCACGCCCCGCGACAGCACCGAACCGGCCATCGCCCAGGCCCTCATGGGCTACGGGCCGCCCCGTAGTGCCGAACCCGTTCCCACCCCGGCCCTGCGCGAACGCGTCGAGCAAGCCTGGCGCAGCTGGCAGACCTCGCGCACCAGATTCACTGACGCCGCCACCGTGCTGCCCGCACTCATCGCCGACACCGAACACGCCGTCCGCGCCCACCGCGCTGACCCGGGACAGCACCGCAACGCCCTACGGATCTCCGCCGACCTCTACTTCCTTCTCCGCTCCTATCTCCGCCGCACCGGACGCGTCGACCTCTCCCTCATGGCCGCCGACCGGGCCGTCCGCGCCGCCGAGGATGCCGACGACCCGCTGCGGATCGCCGCCGCTCAGTGGAATTTGGGCCATGTCCTCCTCGCCGCTGATGAGCCCGACGGTGCCGAACAGGTCGTCCTGCGAGCCGCGGAGGCCATCAAGCAGGAGGCGATCGAGGAGGAGAAGCGCGCCGCCATGGCCGGCGCCCTGCAGCTCGTCAGCGTCGTCGCCGCGGCCCGCCGCCGCGACTGGTGGACCGCCCGCGATCGACTCAACAAGGCCCGCACGACCGCCCAACACGTCGGCGAAGGCAACGTCGCCTGGACCGTCTACGGACCCGTCAACGTCGAGCTGCACCGCGTCTCGATTGAGATGGAGGCCGGCGAAGCAGGGGAGGCCCTGCGAATGGCCGATGCCGTCGACACCAGCGGCCTGCCGTCGATGGAGCGCGAATTCACGTTCCTCCTCGAAGTCGCCCGCTGCTACGACCTGCGCCGTGAGGACTCCGCCGTCCTCCTTCACCTCCTGGAGCTGGAGCAGATGGCCCCCGAGGACCTGGCCAGGCAGCCGATGGCCCGCGACATGCTCCTCGGCCTGATCCGGCGGGCCCGGGCGATGCACGCCCGACAGGCAGAGGCGCTGGCCGGCAGGGTCGGTGTCCTGTGAGAGCAATGCCGTACTGACAGTTCACCCGAGCTGACAGTTCGTCCAGCCCGACCGGGACGGCCCTACCGTCCTGCCCATGGCAGAGATCACCACCACGCCGGCCACATGCATCAACTGCGGCAGCCCCGACGCCCCACACCGCGGGGAGATCCGGACGACCCGCGTAGCCGACGGCGTCGTCCGCGACCAGCGCGTCCACCGCTGCACCCCATGCCAGGTCCAGCGGTACGAGCCCCAGGAACTCCGCGACGGGCAGTGGGCCGTCCGCGACCGCAGCGACGGCACCCTCACCGTCCACGTCGCCGACGGCCGCCCCCTCCTCTACCCCGACCGCGCCACCGCCCAGGCGTGGATCGACCGCGAGCACCAGCTCGACCAGGAGACGTCCCGTGGCCGACGCTGACCCGCCACGGCCCTGGCAGCATGGCGCCGCACACCGTGCCGGCCGCACCGTCATCGGACGCACCGACCCCACTCCGGACGACCTCGAGGACGAGGCTCCCGACCCGTGGCCGGCCCCGGGCCCGCTGCCGCCCCAGTTCTACCGTCACGCCCGCTGACCGCCGCCCGGCCCCGCTCACCCCCCGGCAGGGCCGGGCGGCCTATCCCTCGGCAGGAGATCGCCTGACGGGACTTCGAGAGCGTGGGCGATCCAGGCGACGAGATCGAGGCCGATCGAGTGCCAGCCATTCTCGGCCCGCGAGATGGTTTTGCTGTCGACGCTGAGCTGCTCGGCCAGTTGTTCCTGGGTCAGGCCGCGCCGCCGACGGGCCTGGCCGATGCGCTCGCCGACCTCTCGACGGTGTTGTCGGACCCACTCCGGTTGATCATCTTTCGCCACCCCTAACGCTTAGGTGACGTATCAGAGCACGTCCCTACCGCCGGGTGGTAAATCAGCAAGACATGGCGTCAATAAGCAACCGAGACGTCACTTACCGTCGATGCAAACTGGGCCACAGGTAGCACCCAGTCACTTCATATTCGAACAACAGGCAACAGTTCGACGAAGTCCGTAGCCGTCCCACCTGGCGATCTGCCAAGGTGAAGCAAGATTCCGCTACCCAGTCCTCGGGGACAGAATCGGACACCTGACGGCCCACCACACCCCACACCAGCGCGGCCACCCCCACCGCGCCCCGACGGCGTCAGCGCACACCCGCACGGGCACCAACAGCGCACCAGGAAGACAGTGACCAGCCCGGACCATGGCAGCAAGCAGGGCTCCGACGTCAGCAGCAAGCACGGATCCCCAACCCCCGACATGATCGAAGCCCGCATCGCACTCGCCGAACAGGACCTAACCGAGGCTGACGAGGTCAACCTCGCAACCGCCGGAGCAGCCGACCTAGTGGTCCTTGTCGCGAAACTCAAGGGCGCGGTAGCCGACCTGATTCGGCTCCACCGAGAGCGGGCAACGCCTCCCACCTGGGGAAATAGCTAAGGGCAACTTGACCCTCTAGAGAAAACTGAACCAGCCGGTGAACCAGCTCGCGGCGGGCGCGTTGCCGCGCGCCAGCTTGGCCGCCCAGTAGTAGAGGCCGCCCGCGGTCGGGTAGGCGGAGCAGATCTCGGCCATGGCCAGGCCCACGCACAGGGTCATGGCGCCGACCAGCGGCCAGCCCCAGGTGATCAGTGCGGGGCCGCCGGTCACCATGCCGAAGCCGTAGAGGGTGAGGCAACCGGAGAGGATCGAGACGATGGAGAAGGAGACGGCGAAGTTGGAGAAGCCGGAGAGCGAGCGGGCCAGCTCCTGGGTGTAGCCCAGCTCGCGCAGCCGCTGCTCGTCCTCCGAGAGGGCCGGGTCGGCGGCGGCATCGGGGCCGGCCGGCGTGTCGGCACTGGTGGAGTCGGCGGGGCCGGTGGAAACATGAGGGCCGGTGGAAACACGCGGGGGAACCACGTGCAACACAGGCGGGGAATCCTGGTTGACGGGTGACTGCTCGGAGGACATGCGCACCCCTTGGGGGTTCGGTGGGGGATCCGAAACATGCGCCCACAGCACTGTGGCCGCCAATGGCCCGGAACTAGACCTTTGACGTACCGCGCATGCTTCCGTCTCCGCCCGCACCGCGTCAAGAGGGGCATGCCCGCTGGTCGCGGGCTCGCACCTCGGTACGATTCGCTGGTGGCAGGAGCAGGCGAGGGTGACGCGGGAATGGACTGGCAGGGCGGCGCGATCTTCCGCCCCGTCCGGACCGGAAACACCTTCGAGGAGACCGTCGAACGGATCCTGGAGGCGGTCAAGCTCGGGGTCTTCGGCTACGGGGACCGGCTGCCGCCCGAGCGGGAACTGGCCGCCCGGCTCGGGATCAGCCGCGAGACGCTGCGCGAGGCGATCCGCTCGCTGCAGGAGGCGGGCTGCGTGGAGTCCCGCCGCGGCCGCTACGGCGGCACCTTCGTCACCTACCGGCTGCCGGCCCCGGACCTGGGCGAACTGCGGCGCGCCGTCCAGCACATGGGCGGCGAGTTGGAGGACGCGCTGACCTTCCGGATGGTGCTGGAGACCGGCGCCGCCGAACAGGCCGCCCGGCGCGAGCTGACCGAGGACCAGCGCGACTACCTCCAGCGGCGGCTGGCCGAGCTGGAGGCGGCCGGCACCGAGGAGTACCGCCGCCTGGACTCGCGCTTCCACCTGGCGATCGCCGAACTGACCGGCTCACCCTCGCTGGCCGCCGGGGTGGCCGAGAGCCGGATGCGGCTCAACGACCTGCTGAACGCGATACCCGTGCTGGAGCGCAACATCGAGCACGCCTCGCACCAGCACCGCGCGATGGTGCGGGCGATCCTGGGCGGGGACGTGGCGGGCGCGCGGCGCTCGACGGAGGAGCACCTCGCGGCGACGGCGGCACTGCTGCGCGGGTTCCTGGGCTGACGGGGGCACAGGGCGGGGGCCGGGCCGGGGCGGCGCGGCGCGGCGCGGCGCGGCGCGGCGCGGGGGACGCCGGGAGCGGCGCGGGCTCAGGGCGCGGCGCGGCGCGGGGGACGCCGGGAGCGGCGCGGGCTCGGGGCGCGGCAGTGGCCTACCGCACCGGTGTGGTGACGGGCGGCGCGCTGGACGAGTGGTGATCCGTGCTCACGAAGTCACTGGACACGTGGCCCGCCAGCCCGAGCACCAGGAACGCCACCAGGAACCCCTTGCCCGCACCGCTCAGCACCAGCGGCCGGGTGGCGGAGGCCGCCGGCTCGGCGGCGCCCGGTGCGGCAAAGCCCGGCGTGCTGGTGTCCGGTGCGGCGGCGCCCGGTGCGGTGAGCTGGGGCTCCTCACCGAACAGGCCCTTGGGATAGGCGGAGGTCAGCATCAGCACATAGGCGTCGAACCGCATCCGGAACCGCACGAAGGCCGCCGTCGCCTCGAAGACCGGCCGGGGCAACCGCCCGGTGACCAGCACCCAGAGCCAGATGAAGAAGGCGAGCGCCAGCCAGCCGGTGCCGAGCAGGCTGTTGACCACCGCCGCCGGGATCATCAGGATCAACCGGAAGAAGACCGCCGCCCGGTTCAACCGGCCCGGGCGCAGCTCGATCTGGACGGGGTAGTCGGGCTGCCGGCGCAGCGAGAACGGCGGGTAGCGGTCGACCAGCAGCGTGGCGGCCGCCGCCACCCGGGTGTCGTAGGCGACGTAGTCCGCCAGGTAGCGGGCGATCCCGCCGGGCAGGTGCGCGGTGAAGAGTGCGGCGAACCAGCCGATCACGGCGGCGAAGAAGGCGACCACCGAGAGCACCCAGAGCACGATGAACTGGGGCAGCAGCAGGAGCCAGCGGAAGAGGACGGTCAACCGGCGCTGCGGGCCCGGGCCGGGGATGTCCAGGATCGGCAGGAACTCCGGTGGCGCCGGCGCCACCGGCATCGTCCAGCCGCCCGGACCCGGGGTCTGCGCCATGGTGTGCTCCTTCGCTCCGTGTCCGACTCCTGCTCAGAACGCTCGCAGGCGGCCCGGCCCACGGCATCTCGGGACGGCCGGACGTGGGCGCGGGGGCGGCAGCGGAGGCATGGGACGGGCCGGGCACAGGCAGAGCCGGATCCAGGGCAGTCCGTTCAGAGCCGCATGAGCCCGGCGGCGGTCGGCCGGAATCCGCACTGCTCGTAGAAGGACTCCAAGTGCGGCTCGTAGTCGACGTGCAGCCACTGGGCACCGTGCGTCTTCGCCGCCTCGGCGGCCGCCCGCACCAGCCGGATCCCGAGTCCCTGCCGGCGCTCGTCCGGGTGCACGGTCGTGTCCAGGACGAAGGCGTGCGCGCCGCCGTCGCCGACCACGTTGACGAAGCCGATCAGCCGGCTCCCCCGCCGCGCCGCGATCCAAGTCAGACTGCGGGACAGCATCCGCGCGAAGGAGGTCGGCCGGTGGGCCGGCCACGACGCACCGAACAACTCGTTGAGCTCGACGTCCGTCAGCTCGGGACGCACCGCGAGCACCTCGTCTCCGGCCCCCGGCGCCTGGCTGATCATCATGCCGAGCAGCCTGGCACGAACCGGCGACCGTGCTCAACGCCTTTGCGGCGCTCTCACCGAACAGCGAGGCCTCGGCCCCGCCGGGGCCCTCAGGACGCATGATCAGGTCCATGCGGACACCTCACCTCACGCAGGCCCCCGCCGCCCGTGCATGCATGATCATCCGAAGGCCGGCCGAGGAGGCCTTCCAGGCGTTCGCCGACCCGGGCGTCACCTCCCGGTTCTGGTACAGCGGGAGCAGCGGACCGATGGTCGCGGGGGCCCGGCTGCGCTGGGAGTGGGAGACGTACGGCGCGTCCGTCGACGTGGTGGTCAAGGAGGTGCGCGATGGGCGGCTGATCCGGTTCGAGTGGGGGAACTACGAGCAGCCGACCACCGTCGAACTGCGGTTCACCCCACGGTCGGCGTACGCCACGTTCGTCGAGGTCACTGAGACCGGCTTCCAGGGCTCAGGTGACGATGCCGTCCGCTGGGTCAACGACACCGTCGGCGGCTTCACCACCGCCCTGTGTGCGATGAAGGCCCTGCTGGAGCACGGTATCGAGCTCAACGCCGTGCCCGACCACCACCCGGTCTGAGCGGCCCCGGAGGCCCGCCGGGCGCGGGCCCGGAGGAGTCCGGGTGTCGGCGAAGGTGGCGCGCCGGGCTCACAGGCCGGGGGGCACCGGTTCGGTCTGCCCCGTGGAAATCGGTCCAGCAGCTGACAGCTAACAGACGACGCTCAACAGGTAACGGGTAACGGGTAATGGGGATCGGGCAACAGGCGACGGATAACAGCTGACAGATGATGAAATCTGTCAGCTGTTATCCGTCAACCTCCAGCCGACAACGCCTCACCCCTCCAGCGACTCACGAATCCGGCGGGACGGGCTGAAGGAGTAAAGGTCCAGGATCTCCGGCGGCTCCACCAGCCCCGGCCCACCGGCCGCGACCCAGGCGGTGATGTCCCGCGCCGCGTCCTCATCGTTGACGAATCCGAGCCAGACCGGCCGGCCACCGGCTCTGCGGCCTTGCGGCGAGGGCTGTATGACGATCACGTTCGCGCGGTCACAAGCGTCCAGGCAGCCGACCGCCCGCACCTCGGACACCCCGGTCAGGCTCGCGCGGAGCCCGGTGAACTGAGCGGCGTGGTCGATCCCCGGCACCTTCGGAGTGCCGCAGCAGCAGCCGCGGCAGACGCTCACCGTGCAACGCGCCACCCCACCGCCACCGGCTCGCTGACCAGGCTCCGCCACCACTGCCGAACGGCCCTTGCCGCCCTTGTCCCCACGCCGCTTGCTCACCACGGCACCGTATCCCACCCCTCATCCCCCGCAGGCCGGGCAGGGTGGCATGAACAGGACCTGATGCACCCCCGGACCCCACCACCGGACCCCATCACCGGACCCCATCACCGGGTCCAGGCCCGAGGCCGAACACCGCGGCCGGCCCGCCATCAGCGTCGACGGCGACGCACCTTGCGCACCCTGCTCCAGAACCACCCGGCCGGCGGTCGGTCGGACCGCCACGGCTGCGGCTCCGGGGGCTCGCGACGCCAGCGGGCGGCCAGCATCCGGGCCCGTCCGGAGGGCTCGACCACCGAGGCGGAGCGGACGAAGGCCTCGTCCAGCTCCACCTCGTCCCAGTCACCGGCCGGCCACTGATCCGACCCTCCGGACCCTCCGGACCCGCCAAACCTCTCGGACCTCTCCGAACTCCCGGACGGCTCCGGCAGCCCCGACGGCGTGTCCGCGCTGCCCATCGACCCACCCTCCGTCCCGCTCGACGCTCTCGCCCTGTCAAACGCACGACCGTCCACCGCAGTGCCCGCACCCCGCCTCACGAGCGCGGCCGACGAGCACCGCACCGCCCGGACGGGTACGCCCCGATCAGATCCGCCACGATCAGGTCCGCCCCGAACAACCGACCGTCAGTCAGCGTCCGGACCCAGCTGGGCCAACCGGTCCAGCTCGGCGCCGATCTCCTCCCGCAGCGCGTCATGGTGCGGCCCGAGCGCGAACCGCTCGTCACTCCAGCGCTCCAGCGGATACAGCCAAACCGGCATGCCGACCAGCTCCGCGGGCTCCCACGCGTAACGCGGCCAGATGTGGGCGTGCAGGAAGCCGTCGGTGTTCCCCAGGATCTCCAGGTTCACCCGGCGGAAGGACGGATCCGACCGGCGGCAGGCGCGTTCGACCGCCTCCGCCAGTCGCTCCATGTCGGCCAGGAACGCCGATCGCCTCGCGCGCGGGAGGTCGGACAACCGCTGCACGGCGGGCTCGTCCGTCAGGAGCACCGAGTACCCGGGAAGGAACTGGACGTCCCCGATCACCGCGAACCCCGCCTCCAGGCGCCTCAGCACCGAGGGGTTCTCGCCGCGCAGTGCGCTGCCGATCCTGTCCGTCCGCCAGTCATTCTTCATGATCGGACCATATCGTTGGACCATATCGTCGGGCCCTGTCGCGGGTGCCGGTGGGAACCGTGAACGATCAACGCCGCGGCTACGGGGCAGTGTCAGCGGTATCCACCGCTGGTTCGACTCCGCCACGGCGGCGGTGCTCGGGGCGGGTGAGCAGGTAGGCCGACGCCAGCGCCGCCAGGCTCGCGATGGCCAGGAGCAGGATCCGGTAGTCCAGCACGGCGATCAGTGCGGCTCCAACCGCGATCGCGATCGTCTGCGGGGCGGACAGCACCAGGCCGAGCGCCGCGTCCGTCCTGCCCATCAGCTCAGCCGGTGTGCGCCGCTGAAAGAGCGTCACGATGCCGACGCTGATCCACGGCAGGCCTGATCCGATGAGTGCGCAGCCCGCGAGGACGGCCGGCGTCGACGAGGCGGTCTGCAGCAGGAACCCGACCGCGGTGCCGACCAGGCCCAGGGCGACGACGCGCCCCTCGCTGAGGCGTCGCATCAGCGGAGCCGCCGTGACCCCGGCGGCGACCGCACCGGCTCCCTGGGTCGAGATCAGGACCCCCAGGAAGGCATCCGGACGGTGCAATCCCTCACTCACCACGGCGAAGACGGCTGTCTCCGAGAACCCGAACGCGATCACGGCCAGCGCGCCGGCCATGGCCAGTTGCCGCAGAACGGGGGTGTCGCGGATGTGGCGGGCGCCGGCGAGCGCTTCGGCGAGCCAGGGCTTCTCGGACGGCGTCGGCCGCTCCTCCCGCACCCGCAGGGCGAGCAGGGAGGCAACGGCGACAAGGAACGTCACGGCGTCGCCGATGATCACCGGGGCCGCGCCGAACGCGGCCAGCAGCCCGGCGCCGAGGAGCGGGGTGGCCAGTCTCAGCCCCCACTGCGTTGTCTGCATGGCGCTGTTCGCGTCCCCCAGGAGTTCGGCGGGGACCATGGACTGCAGCAGGGCGGTCTGCGCCGGCCCGAGGACAGCGGCCGACAGGCCGTAGCCGAGCATCACGACGTAGATCAGCCACACCTGGCTCCGGACGTGGACCAGCAGCAGGACCATGACCAGCGTCGCGGTGGCCAGATTGGTGGCGATCAGCAAGGGCCTGCGGCGCAGCCGGTCGGCGAGAACGCCACCGACCGGCCCGCCCAACGTCCCCAGCGTGAACATGAAGAACGACAGGCCCGCGGCCGACGCGCTCCCGGTGAGCATCTTGACCCAGATGCCCAGGGCCAGCCACAGCGCCGAGTCCCCGAAGGTCGACAAGGTCTGCCCGGCTATGTAGAGGCGGGCGTTGCGGTTCGCCAACAGCCGTCGCATCTGCTCATTCCTCCGGCTTGGCGGCGTCGAGCGGGTACGTGAACAGGAGCATCTCGACCGGCAGGCTCTCGGCCGGGCGGCGCGAAGGATCCTCCAAGCGGTCCTGGTAGCGGTCGAGGACCACACGGAGGTCGGCGTGCAGTTGCCGGGCCTCATCGGGTGTCAGGTAGGCCAGGTTCTCGATTCCACTGGTCACCTGCAGCCAGGGGCCCTCGAACCCGGACCGGCGGGCGTTCACCGCGGCGGCCCGGTTGAGCCAGGTCTCCCACAGCACCCTGGCCAAGGCTTCGGACGCATGGGATGCCTCGGTCCCGCCCTGCGCGTGGTCCACCCGGAAGCCGAGGTGCCTGAGTCGCCACGGCCTACGCCGCCCAGGCGCGTCGCCGGCTTCCTCCACGAAGCCGTACTTGGCCAAGGTGCGCAGATGGAACGCGCAGTTGGTCGGTGACTCCCCGAGCAGCTCGGCGGCCTCGGTCGCCGTGAGGGGTGCGTGCCGGGCAAGCACCTCCAGCAGCGCGAGCCGGGTTGGATGGGCGACCGCTCTCATCGTCCTGGGGTCCGTGAGTCGGCGGAGCGGACGCTCGCTCTCCATCCGGCGCTCAGCGGTCGGCCCTGATTCCTCAGAAGACATGTTTCGAGAGACTAGGCTCGAAACGACCCTTTCGACAAGGCCTCGGGGGGCCACCCGCGAGGCGACACGAACATCGGCTTCCGGTACGGCAGGAGCTACGCCCAGGCCTCGGCCAGCAGGCGGTTCACCTCTTCGGGCTGGTCGCGGTGCGGCAGGTGGTCCGCGCCCGGGATCCGGACCAGGCGGGCGCCGATCCGCTCCGCGATGAACTCGCCGCAAGCCGTCATGGCCTCGCCGATGAACGCTCGGTACTCCGGGTGCGCTGTGTCCCAGGTGCCGTTGAGCACCAGTTTCGGATAGTCGGCGCGGGCGAGCGGGGTCAGCGGGATCTCGGCGTCCCAGACCACGCGCTCCGCCATTGCCGAGGCCGCGGCACGCAGCAGGTGCGGGGTGAACTCGGGGAGCGGCAGGCCGTAGTCCTCCGTCGAGTGGCGCAGGTACTCCTCGGGGCTCATCGGCTCGCGCTCCTCGCCGAAGGCCGCCCGGATCCGGACGAGCGCCTCCCGGACCGCCGGGACCTCCTCGGCGACGCGCAGCACCGACGGCTCGATCAGCGTCAGCGAGTGGACGGCCTCCGGACGGCGCGCCGCAGCGATCATCGCACCGGCGGCGCCGTAGGAATATCCCACCAAGTGCGCGCCGGTGCCGAGCAGTTCCGCGATGTCCTCGGCGTCCACCTCGTAGTCGGCGCGCTCGATGTCGGGGCTGTCCCCGAAGCCGCGCCGGTCCATCAGCTCCAGCCGGAACCCGCCGGCCAGCGGACGCTGAGCCCGGAAGCAGTCGGTCCCCCAGCTCATGGTGCCGTGCACAAGCAGTGCCCGGGGAACGGTTGCTGATGCCTCGTCCTGCCACGTCGTCACATGAACTGCTTCGCGTCCCATAATGCTCATCCTACGAACCATGCCAAGGCGCGTGGCCTGGCCATGGGGGTCAGCCCGGCCACCCGTCTCGACACCGGCACGGCCACCCCCGGCACGACCACCCCCATCTCGTCAGCCACCATCTCGTCAGCCACCATCTCGTCAGCCACCGTCTCGACAGCCACCGTCTCGACAGCCGCACGGCTCAGACCCGTTCATGTCGCTCCCCTTCGGAGGCGTGCCATCACGCCTAGGCTCGGCACCGGTGACCGACGGAGCGTCCGCAGTCATCCAGTGGTCAGCAGCAGCAGGAGGTCTCACCATGTCCCGGGTACGGGTCCACAACTTCTCCGTCTCCCTCGACGGCTTCGGCACCGGCGACGGGCAGAACCTGGAAGCGCCGTTCGGGCACGCCGGGATGCGGCTCGTCGACTGGTTCACGCAGACGCAGGCGTTCCGCCAGATGCACGGGCAGGGCAGCGGCGAGACCGGGGTCGACAACGCGATGGCCCTGACCTGGGGGGTCGGCATCGGCGCGGAGATCATGGGGCGGAACAAGTTCGGGCCGCAGCGCGGGCCCTGGGAGGACCACGAGTGGACCGGCTGGTGGGGCCCGGACCCGGTCTTCCACACCCCCGTGTTCGTGCTCACCCATCACCCCCGCCCCTCCGTCGAGATGGCGGGCGGCACCACGTTCCACTTCATCGACGCCACGCCGCAGGAGGCGCTGCGCCAGGCGCGCGAGGCCGCCGGGGGGCTGGACGTGCGGATCGGCGGCGGGCCCAGCACGGTGCGGGAGTTCCTGGCCGCCGACCTGGTCGATTACCTCCACGTCACCATCGTCCCGATCGTGCTGGGCCGCGGCGTGCGGCTCTGGGACGGCCTCGAAGGGCTTGAGCAGCGCTTCAGGACCGAGTCCGTGACGACGCCCAGCGGGGTCACGCACCTGGTCCTCAGCCGGGCGTAGCCCCGCCATCCAGCAGCGCGTCGATCACCTCGGTGACCCGATCGGCCACCAGGTCGGGAGGCCGCGCGGTAGCGGGCCAAGTGCGACCGCGACGGATCCAGGCCGTGCGCAGCCCGGCCGCCTGGCCGCCGCCGATGTCGGCGGCGACGCTGTCGCCGACCATCCAGACCGGCGCCGCAGCGACCTCCGCTCGCGTGTCCGCCACCGACGCGGCCACCATGGGCGCGCCCACCATCAGCACGGCCTCCGCTCGCGCGTCCGCGGCGGGACGGAGTCCGGGAAAGCAGCAGCGTTCGGCCGCCAGGGCGAAGATCCGCGGGTCGGGTTTGCGCAGGCCCTCCGCCTCGGAGACGCACCAACCGTCGACCAGATCGGCGAGACCGGTCAGCCACAGGGCGGCGACCTGCTGCTCGTTGGTGCCGTTGGTCACCACGCCGATCCGCCAGCCCGCCGCGCGCAGCCGGGTCAGGCCCGCCGACACCGCGGGCTCGCACCGCATCAGCTCCGCGTGACGGCGCCGGTATTGCGCCCACAGCTCCGCCACCGGGCTCGGCAGGTCGAAGCGGTCGCGGATGGCGGTGAAGACCTCGGCCTTGGGACGCAGCCCGTCGCCGTCCAGCTCGGTCAGCCAGGCGGCGGCGTCCGGCCCGAGCCGCCAGTGTCCGCTGAACTCCTCGACCCAGGCGGCAAGGGCGGCATCACGGTCGACCAGGGTGTTGTCCAGGTCGAAGAGCACGAGCCCTGCGGCCGTCACCGTCCCGCAGCCTCGGCCTCGGCCCGCCCGGCCCCGTCCACCGCGGCTCGGCCCCCGTCCACCGCCTCCGCCCCCTCGGCCGCCTTGACCAGGGCCGCCATCGTCACCGGCCAGTCACCGGTGACCGCCGGGCCCACCTCGGGGCCGAGCCGGTCGGCCGTCGGGCCGGTGATCTCCATCCGGTAGACGACCCGGGTGCGGCCCGGCCCGACCGGCTCCAGACGGTGCGCGGTGCGCAGCAGGAGGCCGTCGAACTCCGCCTCGTCGATGAAGAGTTCGCCAGGCACCAGATCACCGATCCGCAGCTCGACCGGGTCCTGCCCGGCCGGGGTCATGGTGATCTCACTGCCGGTCGCGAACGGTCCGCGCAGCTCGATCCGCTCGATGTCGGCGTTCCAGCGGCCCCAGTTCGCCACATCGGCCCAGAGCCCCCAGAGAGCCCGCGGCGAAGCGGTGGTCTCGATCCGGTGCTCGTACTCCCACATGGCAACTACCTCCGGTGCGGCGCGGCGGGCGATAACCTTCCAACAGATTATCTCCGCAGAGACTATATGTCGAGTGTCTGCCGCGCCCCGGTCGCGTCCGAGCGCCGGATCGCGTCGAGCAACCGGTGCAGGCGCAGGCCCGCCGCGAAGTCCGGCACGGTGCGCCCGCCGCCGCGCAGGTCGGCGGCGAACTGCGCGTACTGCTGCGCGACATGGAACCCCTGCTCGTCGACGGCAGTCGGGTCGACCGCGAAGTACCTTGACGGAACGGGAAGTTCGACGAAGGATCGATCCGCGCCGGCCTGGCCGCGCGCGCCCAGCAGCCGCAGTTCGCCGACCTGGACGCCCAGCGGACCGGCCGGGCCTGCCGAGACCAGCACCAGGTCGCCCTCGGTACCCGAGACCTCCAACCGGGTGCGCGCGTCGGCGCCCTTGCCGTCGTGCAGGTGCGCGGCGAGCAGCGTGCCGCCGGCCAGCCGCGCGTTCAGCAGCACCTGGTCGGGGCTGGTGACCTCGACCCGCTCGTCCGTCTCGGCGATCCGGAAGGACGACCGGCGCACCGCGAGGGTCGCGGAGAGCTGCTCGATGTCGCCCAGCAGGTGCTGCACCGCGTCCAGCGTGTGGCCACCGGCCACCTCCAGCGTCCCGGCGCCGTTGCGCTGGTCCAGCGTGTAGGCGGCCCAGGCCGGCAGGGCCGGGCCGGCCCCCTTCCCGCGGGCGGCGTAGAGGGTGGCCGAGTCGACCTCGCCGAGGTAGCCGTCCGCGATCAACTCCCGCGCGTAGGCCAGCGCGGGGGCACTCCTGGCCTGCAGGCCGACCGCGTGGTGGACCCCCGCCCCCTCGGCGGCGGCGACCAGCCGCTCGGCCTGCGCCGTGGTGCGGGCGAGCGGCCACTCGCAGTAGACGTGCTTGCCGGCCGCGAGCGCGGCCTCCACCAGCTCCAGATGAGCGGGTACCTTCACGGTGACGACGACCAGGTCGACCTCGGGGTGCTCGGCCAGCGCCCGCGCGTCGGCGAAAGCGTGCGGGACGCCGAAGTGCTGCGCGGCCGCCCGGGCGCTCTCGATCCGACTGGTGCCGACCGCGGTGATCTCGTAGTCGGGCAGCGCGCGCAGCGCCGGGATGTGGGCTCGCGCCGCCCACCCCTGCCGCGGGTTGACCCCGATGATGCCCACCCGGATCCGCGGCACCGCCCGGCGGTCGCGCCCCTGCGACGCCCGCACCTCCGACGCGTGCCCCTGCCCCTGCCCCTGCCCCTGCCCCTGCCCCTGCCCCTGCCCGACCATGGCCATGGCTCCTCCCGTACGTCAAACGGACAGATCTTGTCCGCTTCTGACGTAACCGGACTCTAGCCAACCGGACAGACTTGGTCCAGTTATTTCGCGACCGGGATAGGATCGGGTCATGAGCAGTTCGATCAGCGCCGTGGACCGCCTGACCACCGACCCGACGGGGCGTCAACCCCGAGCGGACGCAAGGCGGAACGTGGCACGGCTGGTGGTGGCGGCCCGCACGGCGATCGCCGAACTGGGCGTGGACGCCTCCGCGCACGAGATCGCCGCCCGGGCCGGAGTCGGCGTCGGCACCTTCTACCGGCGGATCCCGTCGCGCGAGGCGCTGCTGCTGGCCGTCCTGGACGAGGTGCTGGGCGAGATGATCGAACTCGCCGACCGCGCGCTGGCCGAGCCGGACCCCTGGCAGGGGCTCAGCACCTTCGCGGCCGCGTACGTGGGGCTGCGCACCGAGAGCTGCGGCATCGGCGAAGCGCTCGGCGGCGCCTGCGGCGCAGCGCTGGAGGCCACCCTGGCCGCCCTGCGCGAGCGATTCCGCCTCCTGGTCGAGCGCGCCCAGGAGGCCGGCGCGATGCGGCGGGACCTGCGCTGGCAGGACGTCCCGTTCCTGCTCGCCTCGGTCGCCGCCACCGGCGAACGCACCGTGGGCCTGCGGGCCGGCGGCGAGCAGTGGCGCCGCACCCTGCAGGTCCTGCTCGACGGGCTGCGCACCGGCTCGCCCACCCCGCCGCCAGGCGTCGCGCCGAGCTGATCGACCGTCAACCACCGGCCGAAATCGTTTGCCGATGGACGGCCTGGCCTGCCACGATCGCTCGATGGAGCAGACGGACCCGCCGCAGAGCGACCCCCAGGCCGACCCCCAGGCCGACCCCCGGGCCGACTGGCCCGCCACACCGAAGGCCACCCCGGGGAACACGCCACCCGCCGCCCCGGACACCGGTGGGCCGAGCGGTGGGCCGAGCGGGCGGCAGCACGGTCGGCCCGGCGAGATGACCAGCCATGACGTCGACCTCGCCGTCGCCGAGTTGCTCCGGGCACTCTCACCGCAGCTGGCGGCCGACTGGCAGGTGCGGGCCGGCACCCTGGAATGGACGTGCGCGGCGACCGCCGCCCACATCGCGCACGACCTGCTCGCCTACGCCGGCCAGGTGGCTGCCAGACCGGCCGGCGCCTACCTGCCCTTCGACCTCCAGGTCCGCCCCACGGCCACGCCGGACGAGTTGCTCGCGGTGGTGCGCGCCTGCGGCCGGCTGCTGAGCGGCGCACTCGCCGCCGCCGACCCGGCGGACCGGGCGTGGCACTGGGGCCCGACCGATCCGAGCGGTTTCGCCGCGATGGGTGTCGCCGAGACCCTGCTGCACACCCACGACATCACCCAGGGCCTGCGGATCGACTGGCGTCCGCCGGTCGACCTGTGCGCCAAGGTGCTTTCCCGACTCTTCCCGACCGCACCCGCGGGGGACCCGGTCGAGGTCCTGCTCTGGTCCACCGGCCGCGGTCCGCTCGGTGACCGCGAGCCGCTCAGCTCCTGGGTATGGAAGGCCGCGGTGAGCTGACCAGCCTGACCATCTCGACCAACTCCGACCAACTCCGACCAAGTCCGCCTAGGTACTCGCGCGGATAGGCGGAAGGAGGATACCGGCGGGGTCCGGGCAGGGGCCTGCGCAGTGTGCGACGGTGACGCTTCGTGCTCGCGCGGCTGCGCAGCTCGACCGGTCCCTGCGTCGAATTCCGACCGCCCACGCCGATGCGTTGCCGGCGGTGGCGACGGCGGTGCTCGACGGCCGCCCCGTCGCGGTCACCGGCGGCGACGATTGCACGGTGCGGATCCGGGACCTGACCACCGGCGACCAGGTCGGGCCGGAGTTGGTGTTCCCGTTGCCGGTCTGCGCGGTGGCCGTGGTGCCGGATGGCCGGCTGGTGGTGGGCTTCGGCTGGGAGGTCGCGGTGTTGGCCCGACGTTGACCGGGCCCCGCACAAACGCGCGACCTCTGAACCTGACCGATCCGACCGTGGCGAGGACCGCTCGGTCCCCGGGAGCTCAGGGGTGGCGACCGACTCCTCGCCAGTCACCACCCCCTGGAGGCTCAGTTCTCCCCGGCCCCGAGGCCCAGGATCTCGTCGTAGCCCAGGCCGAGCTGGTTCAGCGCGGTGATCGACTCCGGCGTCTGGCCGGTCTTCGCGGTCAGCTCCTTGACCTGGGCGGCCGTCAGCGGCGGCGCAGGGACCGTCGGGAAGGTGCTGCCCTTCAGCAACGAGCTGTCGGCGGCCCCGCCGGTGCCGGTCGCGTCCCCCTCAGCGTCCCCGAAGCCTGCCACCATGGCCATCAAGGCCTGCTGGAGGTCGGTCTCGGTGAGCTTGGCGGCCTTGTCGGGCGCCTGGATCACAGGGGCGTTCGTGTCGACGGCGATCTTGAGCGGCAGGTGGACGTCGGCGGTGGCCTTGCTGTCCAACTGGGCCAGGTCGAACCGGGCGCCGACCAGCACGCCGTTCTTGATCGAGAAGTCGGCCGCGACATTCTTGTCCGGGACGTCGGCGGGCACCGTGTCGGGCAGCTTCTCCTTGGTCGGCAGCTGCGCCATCACCGGCTTGACGGCCTTGAGCAGGTCCTCGGCCGCCTTGCGGAACGGGGCGGTGACCTGAACCTGGTCGGCTCCGTCCACGGTGCCCTTGCTCGCGAAGGTGAGGTCGTTGGAGAGGATGCCCTTGAGCGACCCGAGCAGGTCCGTGGTGGTCTTCGGGTCCAGCGAGGGCGCCGCCGACGGGACCGGCGCACCCTCTCCCGTGGGGTCGGCGCCGAACTCCTCCAGGGTCTTGGCGTCGAGCGAGACCCAACTGCCGGTCAGCGCGTCGTGCAGCGGCCCCAGGTCGGCGGCCACCTTGTCGAACTCCCCGCGCACCGCGGCCCCGTCCTCGCCGGAGAGCTTGGCCAGACCGGAGATGTCACCCCGCAGGTAGACCACACCGCCGACCTGCCGGAACTCGATCAGCGCGGCGCCGGACCGATCGGTCAGCTGGTAATCGACGTTGATCGCCTCGGCCTCGGCCTTCACCTTGGCGTCCTGCGGGTTCGCCGGGTGCTTGACGCTCTCCAGCTCCTTCAACGGCTTGTCGGCGTGCAGCGCCACCGAGATGCCCAGGCCGGCGACCGCATCGGCGTCCTGCTGCTCCATCTTCTCGCCGGTGGCCTTGCCATAGGCCATGAGCTGATCAGGAGTGGCGTCCAGGTCGAACTTGACGCTCAGATCCTTGCTGTCGCCGAGCTTGCCGAAGGCGTTGGAGAGCTTCTGGGCAGCAGTCAGCTCCTTCACCGTGCCGCAGGCTGCCAGGCCGGCGGTCAGCAGAGCGGCGCTGGTGGCCACGACGACGACGGTGCGGGCGGCACGGGCTATGGCGGTATTGATGGTTCTTCTCCTGTGTGTGGGCGCACGGCACTTCGGCAGGGCTGCGATCCGCCCGGACAGCGGAACGTACGAGCCAGAAGATCACAAAGTGCAAGCAAAAAGCACCCTATTTCTTTACCCTCTCTTGAAGGTCTCGGATAACCTACCGCACCGTTCTGCCCGCTCCCGCACCCAGGGCCACTACCCGCACCCGGGCCGCCACCGACCGTGCCCGTCGAGCACCGCGCGCAGCCTGGCCAGCCGCTCGCGCCAGCGGGGCTCCTCCCCGGAGTCCGCCCACTGCTCGGCGAGCGCGCTCCCCTCCCCGCCGACCAGGTCCAGCACCCGGCGGGCGAGCCCGCCGAACTCGGCGTCGAGCCAGGGGATCCGCTCCTTCGGCGCATAGGCCGGGTCGATCGGCTCGCCGCCGGGCAACTGCGCCGCGACCAATGCCACGGCTGCCATCGCCTCCTCGGCGTGCGCGGGCTCCAGGCGGACGTCAGCGGCGAGCGCGCGCTCCAGCGCCGCCAGCAGCAGAGCCGGGCGCTCGGCAGAGCCCGCCTCGTCCAGCCTCAGGGAGAAGTCAGCGGCGGTGTCGTTGTCGAAGGGGCCGGCGTCCCAGGTGCCCATGACCGCTCTCCTCAATCGAGCAATTGTTCGAATAGATGCCGCCAGCATGGCACCTACCACTGACAATCACGGGAGCGCGGGGCCGGCCCCCGGCCCGATGTGACTGGTCGCGATGGTTCTCACCTGCTCGCGACATCTGCCGGTCCCACGCCACCCCCGCGATGGCCCGACCGGCTCAGGAGTCCTGAACGAGCAGCCTGCCCTCGGTGCCGTCCTCGGACACGAAGGCGAAAAGCCTCGGCGCCGCGCCCAGGTCGAGGTGGAACGGCAGCCAGTTCGAGTCAAGTTGCAGCAGCAGCCGCCAAGGGCCGCCGTCCGGCCACTCGTCGCCCTGGAAGAACAGCGGCGTTCCGCCGATCTGGTCGCCGTCGGTCAACTCGACGTAGCGGCTTCGATCGGTGGAGGGCAGGCCTTCGAGTTCCTCATCCGTCACGGAACCGGGCTCGTCGGCAGCGCGGAGGTCGACGGTGTACTCCACCTCCGACCCGTCGACGCCGTACAGCCCGGGCCCGGTCGCCAGCGGGCGCACCGGACCGGCATAGTGGCCGCCCGGCTGCACGATCACCGCGTTCTCACCGCCATCGGGGTCGACGATGTCGGGGTCGAAGAAGTCCTCTTCGTGATCGGCATGGGTCACGAAGACATAGGCCATCCTCCCCTGGCCGGCCGCTCCGATCACCGGGCCCAACTCGATCTGGCCGACGAACCGCATCGGTCGACCCCACGCCGCGCTGATCGGCCACTGCGGACCTGCCAGCCACCCGGGCTGGCCGCCGAACTTGGTGGTCGGCGTGGAGATCGGCCGGCCGGTCTCGGAGAAGCCCTTGATACGCAGTGTTCTCACCATGCCCGGCATCATGGCAAACGGTGGCGACATCACCGCGGCGGGTTGCCCGCATCACCACCGCGAAGCCCGCCGCCTTGCCGGGATCCGGCACTGCCGGAGGGCTCGCGCCAGGAGAGGCCCCTTCGGCGCTCGGCAGGCTGCCCGTTACGTCGCGCGCCCGACAGGATCCGAAGGATCCGAAAGATCCGAAAGAGAGGCCCTGGCTCGACCGGCCACCTCAGACCACCCGGCGTGGCGCCCTCGCCGGGGGCTTGACCAGCACCCTGAAACGGATGCCGGCGGCCTGCAGCCGCTCGATCAGCGCCTCGCCCATGGCGACGGCCGGCGTCACCTGCCCCGCCGTCACCGGTAGCTCGTCGAAGGCGAGGCTGAGCGCCGACTCGGCCAGCATCTTCGCCGTCTCGGTGTATCCGGGATCGCCGCCGCCGACCTCGGTCCAGACCCGCGCCCCACCGCTCTCGGCCGCGAACCTGACGGTGAACCAGGAGTCGGCCCGCCGCGCCGCACTGGGCCCCTCCCCCGGCTTGCGCAGCGCCGAGAGCCCGCGGCGCAGGGCCGGCAGTTGGGCCGCCGCGAGCAGTAGCGCGATCCCCGCGCTGCCGCCGAGCGCGACCGGCAGGTGCTTGACGGCGGCGTAGTGGCCGTACCGGAAGTCGGGTCCGTAGAGCGGCAATGCGGCCGCCGAACGGCCCACCACCTGCGCGTCGATGGTGGGCAACGGCCAGGCCCAGGCCCGCGCGTCGTCGGACCAGCGCGGACGGTCCGGCGTGGTGCGGATCCGCCGGCCGGCCGGGCGCTCCTCGACCGCGCGGCGCTCGCGCGCGGCCCTGGCGGCGGCCCGCGGCCGGGAGAGCGCGGTCAGTGCCGAGGCGAAGGTGCCGCCGGAGAAGGTGCCGCCGGCCCGGACGAACCCGCGCACCTCGACCGGGGCGTCCCTGGTACCGGCCGGCAGCGTGCGCACGGTGAAGAGCACCCCGAGGTCGTGCGGCACCGAGTCGAAGCCGCAGGCGTGCACCAGCCGTGCGCCGTTCGCCTTGGCCCGCGCGTGGTGCAGCAGGTACATCCGGTCCACGAACTCGGGCTCGCCGGTCAGGTCGACGTAGTCGGTGCCCGCGTCGGCGCAGGCGGCGACCAGCGGCTCGCCGTGGCGCAGGTAGGGACCGACGGTGGAGATCACCACCCGGGCCGCACCGGCCACCTCCCGCAGCGCCGTCCGGTCGGCGGCATCGGCGGTGAGCAACGGCAGTTCGGCGAGCGCGGGATCGATGGCGGTGAGCGAGCGCCGCACCTCGGTCAGCCGGTCGAGGCTGCGGCCGGCCAGGGCCCAGCGGCAGCCCTCGGGCACGGCACGGGCGAGGTACTCCGCGGTGAGCCGACCGGTGAAGCCGGTCGCGCCGAACAGGACGAGGTCATAGGGGCGCTCGGAGTGCATGCTGATCCCTACTGGCCGGTAGCTGGGGCGCCCACGCTAAGGAGCGGAGCGTGCGAGTGTCAACGGTCATGACAACCATGCCAAGCGCGGGTCGACCATGGACACCACCGATCCTCCCCCGGTTTTCCGCGATCATTCGCACAGTCGCACCCCGGAGCCCGCAGCCCACCCGGAGCCCGCACCTCGCAGCCCGCAGCCCGCAGCCCGCAGCCGACCAGCGCTGACCGCCCGACCGGCCGACCGGCCGACCGCCGGCCCCGACTCCTGGACCTGTGCGCTGACGATCTGTCAATTCGTCGACAGGTCAAAGGAGGCAGCGCCGGGAGAACCGCTGCCCGGCCCCGGCCGCCGCGTTCGGGAACCGGCCCGGCTACCGGTACCGTCTGGCGTGACGTCGGGCGAGTGATCGGCGGCGCGACGGCGGCGAGGGGAGCGGTGTCGACATGGAGGCGCTGGGGGCGGCGGACCCGCGGCAGTTGGGCGGGTACCGGCTGCTGCGCAGGCTGGGCGCGGGCGGGATGGGCCAGGTCTACCTGGGCCGGACGGCCGGCGGGCGGACGGTGGCCGTGAAGACGGTGCGCGCCGAGTACGCGGCGGACCACGAGTTCCGGGTGCGCTTCCGCCAGGAGGTGGCGGCCGCCCGGCAGGTCGGCGGCCGCTGGACGGCGCCTGTGCTGGACGCTGACACCGAGGGCCCGCAGCCCTGGGTGGCCACCGGCTACGTGGCCGGGCCCGCGCTGGGCACGGCGGTGCGCGAGTTCGGCCCGCTGCCGGGTGCGGCGGTCCGCGCGCTCGGGTTCGGGCTCGCGGAAGCGCTCGCCACCGTGCACGGGCTGGGCCTGGTGCACCGTGACGTGAAGCCGTCCAACGTCCTGCTCGCGCTGGACGGCCCACGGCTGATCGACTTCGGCATCACCAGGGCGATGGACGCCGCCACCGCCCTCACCCGGTCCGGCTTCGTCGTCGGCTCCCCCGGGTTCCTCTCCCCCGAACAGGCCCAGGGGCTGTTGGCCGGGCCACCCAGCGACATCTTCTCGCTCGGCGCCGTGCTCGCCTACGCGGCCACCGGGGACGCCCCGTTCGGCGAGGGGGTGAGCGCGCCCGTGCTGCTCTACCGGGTGCTGCACGAGGAGCCGGACCTGGCACGGCTGAGCTCGGTCGACCCCGCGTTGCGGGCGCTGGTCGCCGCCTGCCTGGCCAAGGACCCGCAGGCGCGCCCGACACCGGTTCAGCTGCGCGCCGCACTCGCGTCGGACGGCGAGCCGGCGCTCGCGCTGGAGCGGCGCGACTGGCTCCCGGCGCCGGTCGCGGGGGCGCTGGCCCGGCTGGCGGTCGAACTGCTGGACCTGGACGGCGCCACCGGGGCCGGCGGCTCGAACATCGGCGGCTCGAACATCGGCGACCCACGGATCGGCGCCCCACAGATCGGCGGCGGGCACGCGACAGGGGCCGGCTTGGACGGGACGGGACGGGCAGCGCCGGCCTTCACCCGGACGGCCGGATCAGCACCTGGATCAGTGCACGGGGCGGCGCACGGATCGGCGCACGGGGCGACACCGCCCCCGGCTCCGACGTACGCTCCCACGCCCTCGCCCGGCGCACTTCCCACTGCGGTGCCCGGCGGCCGACCGCCACGTGGACGCGGGCTGCTGACCGTGCTGCTCGCGGCGGTCGTCGCGGCGGCGGTGGCGGGAACGGCGGTGTGGCTGACCGACGATCACGGGAGCACCCCGACCGCCGCCACGACGCAGCAGCAGAGCCACCAGCAGGCACCGACCCTCAACGCGGCCACCGGCACCCCCGGCAGCGGCACACACCCGGGCACCTCCGCCCCGCCGGCGGCGCCCGACTCGCCCTCGGCGGCCGGGGCCGCGGCAGCCGGGGCGGTGCCGAGCGCCTTCCTCGGCACCTGGCAGGGCAAGCTCAGCAGTCCGCAGTTCAGCACCCAGGCCGACTTCCGTATCACCATCGCCCAGGGCCAGGTCGGCGACCCGGTCGCCACCATTCACAACAACACCGGCCCCGGCACCGCCTACTGCGACGACGTGGGCTCGCTGACCTCCGCCGCCGCCGAGCGCTTGGTCATCACCTCCGAACCGACCACCGGGCTCAGCGGCTGCATCGCGATCACCCTGCCGCAGATATACACCCGCAACGCGAACGGCACCCTCCACCTGGTGATCGACGGCGTCAGCGGCGACCTGGCGAAGACGGGATAGTCGAGGACCAGATCGTCCCGGACCAGGTCGTCCAGAGCAGGATTATCCAGAACCGGATCATCTAAAATCTGATCGTCAAGGAACTGATGGTCCCAAATTGGATCGCCCAGGATCGTGTGGTCCAGAATTGGATGGTCCAGAACCGAAAAGCCCGGGAACCAAAGGAACCCAGGCCCCAAAGAACCAAGACCGGATCGTCCAAAACATGATCGTCCAGAACCGGATGGTTCAGAACCGAAGCACCCAGCGCAGCTACGGCCGCCGGCCCGTCCGCGTCCAGTCCAGCAGTTGGTCCACCGACCACGTGGTGATCACCCGCTCGGCCGGGACGCCCGCCCGGGCGGCCCGGGCGCAGCCGTAGTCCTGCCAGGTGAGCTGGCCCGGCGCGTGCGCGTCCGTGTCGAGCGCGAAGAGGCAGCCGGCCTCCTCGGCCTGGCGGAGCAGGCGGCTCGGCGGGTCCAACCGCTCGGGGCGGGAGTTGATCTCGACGGCGGTGCGGTGTTCGACGCAGGCGGCGAAGACCGTGGCGGCGTCGAACACCGACTCCGGGCGCTGCTTGCCGCTGATCAGCCGGCCGGTGCAGTGGCCCAGCACGTCGACCAGCGGGTTGCTGACGGCGGCCAGCAAGCGCCGCGTCATCGGCTCGGCGGCCATCCGCAGCTTGGAGTGCACGGAGGCGACCACCACGTCCAACTCGGCCAGCAGCTCGTCCTCCTGGTCGAGCGAGCCGTCGTCCAGGATGTCGCACTCGATCCCGGTGAGCAGCCGGAACGGCGCCAGCGCCCGGTTCACCTCGGCCACCACCGCGAGCTGTTCGCGCAGCCGTTCGGCGCTCAGGCCGCGGGCCACGGTCAGCCGCGGGGAGTGGTCGGTCAGCACGGCCCAGTCGTGGCCGAGGTCGCGGGCGGTGCGGGCCATCAGCTCGATCGGGCTGCCGCCGTCCGACCAGTCGGAGTGCAGGTGGCAGTCCCCGCGCAGGGCCCGGCGCAGCGCGGTGGCCGGGCCGTCCAACTCGGCGAGCGGGGCGGCGGCCCGCTCCTCCAGCTCGGCGAGGTAGTCGGGGGTGCGGCCGGCCTGGGCCTCGACGACCACGGCGGCGGTGACCGGGCCCAGCCCGGGGAGCGCGGTCAGTCCGGCGGTGGTGCGCGGCAGTTCGGCGCGGGAGCGCAGGGTCGCGGCCGCCTTGCGGAAGGCCTGGACCCGGTAGGTGGAGGCCTGCTCCCGCTCCAGCAGGAAGGCGATCCGCTCCAGCGTCGTGATCGGGTCCGTCACCCGCTCATCATCGGGCAGCCCGTCCCGCGCGCCGCCGACGACTCGCCGGGCGGGCTGCCACCATCGAAGGCATGCCCGACCCCGACCCCACCGCCGCGGTCACCGAGGTGGCCGGCCGGCGCCTGCGGCTGACCCACCTGGACCGCGTGCTCTACCCGCGGACCGGCTACACCAAGGCCGCCGTGCTGCGCTACTACACGCTGGTCGCGCCCGTCCTGCTGCCGCAGCTGGCCGGGCGTCCGGCCAGCTTCCTGCGGCTGCCCGAGGGGGTGGAGGGGCAGCGGTTCTGGGCCAAGCGGGTGCCGCCGGGCGCACCGGACTGGGTGCCCGCCCTGGAGGTGACGCACCGTCATGAAGTCCTGCGCCAGGCCGTGGTGGCCGACCTGCCGACGCTGCTCTGGGCCGCGAACCTGGGCTGCCTGGAGTTCCACGTCCCGCAGTGGCGCACGGATCCCCGCACCCACGACCGGCTGATCATCGACCTGGATCCCGGCGAGGGGACGGGGGTGGTGGAGTGCTGCGCGGTGGCGCTGGCCGCGCGCGAGCTGCTGGCGGCGGACGGGCTGCGCTGCTGGCCCAAGACCACCGGGAGCAAGGGGCTGCACCTGACCGTGCCGCTGCGCGAGACCCCGGCCGCACGCGTGGCGGGGTACGCCCGCGAGCTGGCCCGGCGGCTGCGCGCGGCACTGCCGGAGCTGGTGGTGGACCAGATGGCGAAGGAGCTGCGGTCCGGGCGGGTCTTCGTGGACTGGTCGCAGAACAACAGCTCGAAGACCACGGTGGCCGCGTACTCGCTGCGGGCCCGCCCGGAGCCCACCGTCTCGACACCGCTGGAGTGGTCGGAGGTGGCCGGCTGCCGCCGGGCCGAGCAGTTGGTCTTCAGCGCCGACCAAGTGGCCGAGCGGGTCCGGACCACCGGCGATCCGCACGCCGCGGTGACCGACCCGGCCCAGGCGGGTACGCTTCCGGCCCGGCCGAGCTGACCCGGGACCGCCGACCGGCCGCCGACCGGCCGGCAACCGCTGAGGCCCCGCCGCCCAGTCCCGCCACGCAGCAAACGGGCCGGCGCGCCAGACGGGCCGGGGCGTCGGGGCAAGCCGGGGCGTCGGGGCGGCCCGGGGCGTCAGACGGGCTGGGGCGTGGGGGCAGGCTGGGGCGTCAGACGGCGCAGGCCTCGGCGGTCGTAGTAGCGGGTCATGCCGAAGCCGAAGACCAGGGCGGCGGCGAACCCGATCGCGATCATGATCCAGCCCCGGGTGAGGCCGGCGTCCGCGCGGGCGTCGAAGTAGAGGATCGCCCGCACTCCGGCGGCGAGTTGGCGCATCGGCTCGAAGACGGCGAGGAAGCGGTAGAAGCCCGGCACGGCCTCCAGCGGGATGGTGGCACCGGAGGAGGGCAGGGCCAGGGCGATGAACACGAACATCGCCACGAGCTGGCCGATGCCGCCGAACGCGGCGTTGATGGCCTGGACGCCCAGGCCCACCGCCAGGCACGCGCAGTAGGAGAAGAGCCACAGCAGCAGCAGGTGCGGCGCGTCCATGCCGAGGACCGCCACCGTGGCGAGCAGGATCAGCGCGGTCGTCAGGAGCGAGATCCCGGCGGTCATCCCCATCTTCAGCAGCAGCGTCTGGGTGCGGTTGATCGGCACCGTGGGACGGCGGGTGTGCCACGGGCCGAGCTCGCTGTCGGCGTAGCCGAGGGCGGTGTCCACGCCGTTGTGGATGATGTTCGCGCCGATGAACCCCGCCAGCACCAGCAGCAGGGTGTAGTAGAAAGCGCTCAGGCCGAGTCCGGTGTGCGTGCCGATCGGATGGCCGACCTCGGTGTCGACCTGGACCGGATCGGCGAGCAGCACGCGTGCGGTGGAGCCTGCGGTGGAGCTGTCGCCCGCGACCGCCGGCGAGGCGGTCAGCTGTCGGCCGATGGCCAGCGACCCCTGGTGCGCCGCACTCTGGGTGATCTGGGAGGCGATCGAGGAGGCCAGGCTCCCCACCCCGGGGTTGGTCAGCACGGTGAGGGTGGGGCGGGTCGTGGCCCGGCTGGTGGTCAGCGCGGTGACGGTGGCGGTGAAGTCGGCGGGGATCACCAGTGCGCCGTACACCTTGCCGGAGGCGAGCTGCTCGTCGGCCTGCGCCCGGGTCAGCGGGCGCCAGGCGACGTGCCCGGCGGGGGTGGCGGCGGTGACCTGGACGCTCAGCTGGGTGCCGAGGTTCTCCCGCCCGCCGGGCAGCGCAGGGCCGGTGTCGGCGTTCACCAGGGCGATGGGCAGGTGGCGCAGGCTGCTGGTGGGGGTCAGGATGC
Organism: Kitasatospora sp. NBC_01287; assembly: GCF_026340565.1. Taxonomy (NCBI): domain Bacteria; kingdom Bacillati; phylum Actinomycetota; class Actinomycetes; order Kitasatosporales; family Streptomycetaceae; genus Kitasatospora; species Kitasatospora sp. NBC_01287. The sequence goes on along the minus strand of NZ_JAPEPB010000001.1, from coordinate 8,424,775 downwards.
CGCCCATGTACAGCAGCGAGAGCAGCAACGCGACCAAACCACTGAGCACGCTCGGGACGAGCCAGAGCTTCCCCCGACGCAGCAGCACCGCCGCACGCGTGTCGAGGGACGGCAGGCGCGGAGGCATCGCGGAGGCCACGCAACTCCTGTGGCTCGGTGGTCCGTTCCGAAGAGGGGCCAGCGGCGGGTAGGGATGCCCACGACGGACTTGCACGCCGCCGAGGAGCGCACGACCACGGTCGCAGCACGACGATAGACGCCGCGGGCGAGCACGGGCGGCCGCGACACTCGGCCACGACACTCGGCCACGACACTCGCGGCGCCGTGGCGGCGGGCCGGCACGCGGTCGGCGGGTCGACGCCGTACTCGGTCGGACCGCTCAGCCGCTGCTGGGCGGATCGCCGACGGACTCCACCACCGCGCTGGCCCGCCCGACGGGGGTGTCGTAGCTCACCGAGTCACCGGCCCGGTGGCCGAGCAGCGCGTGGCCGAGCGGGCTGTCGGCCGTCAACAGGCCCTGGTCCAGCTCGTTGGCCAGCTCACCGAGCTGGAAGGACTCCCGCGTGCCGTCGGCGAACGACACGGTGAAGCTGCTGCCCACCCCGATCACGTCCTGGCGCGGCGCGGCGGCCACGGCCGCCTCGCTCAGCCGCGAGGTGATCTCGGCGATCCCGGCGTCAAGGCGTGCTGCCTCACCAGCACGCTGCAGTTCGTCGGCCTGGTCGGCCTGGTCGCCGGGTGAGTCGGCGTCGTTGCCCTGCAGGGTCGCCGCGACCGCGTCGCGTTCGGCGCGCAGGTCGGCGAGTTCCTGTTCGAGCGCCCGGCGGGCCTCAGGGCTGATCGGCTCGGGGATACCAGTCATTCCTGCTCCCGTGGTGGTGGCGGGACCGCATCGATCGGCATCAGCGTGACCGCCGCGACCGCCGCGAATTGAGACATGTCCGCGCACAGCAATTCTCGTCCCGTGCCGAGCCCGACGCCCCTTGGGCCACCGGGAGGAGTGCGTTCCGACCGCAGGGGGTCGGCAGCCGGCGTCAGCAGCTGGGACCGGTGCGGAGCGGCCGCTGGCCCCCGGTTGCGGGCACCTGGGCGCGGAGTTGGAGTTTAGAGGTGGGGGTGCCGCCAGTCCGTCGCCGGCACCGAGGGCGACCGGGAGCGGTGGCCGCCGGCTGCCGGACCGGGCCGCGAGCGTCTGGAGGAGCCATGTCGCACCACAAGTCGAACAAGGCCGTCGAGGGCGAGGAGGCCACCGGCCACGGGCGCGGCATGCCGCGCCGTCCCGACGGCGACCAACTGGAGGAGCGCACCGAGCAGGACCGCGAGGAGGCGGGCCTGGACCCGGATCCTGGTGTGTCGTTCGCCGACCAGAACCCCGAGGCGAACTACGCGGACGAGCGGAACGAGCTCGACCGCGAGGTCGCGGAGGGCGACGTACCCACGGACCGGGGGACCACCCGCAAGGAACGCGATCCCCTTCCGCCGACCCGCTACGACGGCTGAGCGCGAGCCGCCCTGCCGCGCCGAGGCCCGGAGCCCGGAGCCCGGTAGCCCCGGAGCGGCGGGGTCGAGTGCGGGAGCGTGTGCGCGGTCCGGTGCGGGGGCGAGTTCGGGGGCGAGTTCGGGGGCGAGTTCGGCGAGAATGCCGTACCGGCCGTTGGCCGTCCCCGCCCCGCCAACGCCTCCCGCCAACGCCCCCCGCCCGCCCGCCGACCCGGAGCAGCGCGATGACCGCACCTCTCCCCCGCACGATCCACGACGACCAGGGCAGGCCCGTGCCGATCGGCGCCGTACGGCGGGTGGTCTCGCTGGTGCCCTCGCTCACCGAGGCGGTCGCCGCCACCTCGCCGGGCCTGCTGGTCGGCGCGACCGACTGGTGCAGCCGGCCGGCCGACCTGGCGGTGACCCGGATCGGCGGCACCAAGAACCCGGACGTGGCCGCCATCCGCGCACTGGCGCCCGACCTGGTGATCGCCAACGAGGAGGAGAACCGGCTGCCCGACCTGACTGCCCTGCGCGCGGCCGGGATCGCGGTGTACGTGACCGAGATCCGCACCCTGGACGCCGCGTTCACCTCGCTGGAGCGCCTGCTGACCGTGGCCTGCGGGCTGCCGGGCCCGGCCTGGCTGACCAGGGCCAGGGCCGCCTGGCAGCGGCTGCCGGTGCCGGCACCGGAGGGCACGCGGCGCGCGATCGTCCCGATCTGGCGCCGGCCGTGGATGGTGCTGGGTCGGGACACCTTCGCCGGTGACGTGCTGCGACGGCTGGGCGTGCACCAGCTCTACGCGGACCACTCCGAGCGCTACCCCGCCGTCCCGCTGCCCGAGCTGCTGGCCTGCGGCGCGGAGCTGGTGGTACTGCCGGACGAGCCGTACCGGTTCAGCGCCGCGGACGGCCCCGAAGCCTTCCCCGGGATCCCGACGGCGCTGTTGAGCGGCCGTCACCTCACCTGGTACGGACCATCGTTGACCGAGGCGCCCGACCTTCTCACCGCCCAGCTGCGCCGCGCCGGCCAGGGCCTGGACGGCTGAGCGGAGCCCCGATCGGCGTGGTCGGCGTGCTCGGCGTGCTCGGCGGTACCGCTCGGGACACCGGTTCCTGACGTGCCTTCAGCTCACCCGCCGCCTGCCACGGGAGACCTCTCCACCCCCGGGTGGAGAACGGGTTCAACCCTCCGCCCACCCGGGGGCCGAGGCGGTGGGGGGCCGGTCGGCGGCACGCTGGTCCCATGAACACCACCGAGTACTGCGTGCAGATCGCCCTGGTCCTGCTGGTCCTGCGGCAGATGAAGGGCGGCAAGCTGGACCTGGCCAGCCTGGTCCTGCCGGTTGTGCTGATCGCCGCCACCGCCGTGTTCTACCTCAAGTCGGTACCCACCGCGGGCGGGGACCTCGGGCTGGAGGTCGGCCTGGCCGCAGCCGGTGTGCTGCTCGGCACGCTGGCCGGCCTGACCACCAAGGTCTGGAACACCCGCGAGGGTGCGTTCGCGAAGGCCGGGCTGCTCGCGGCCGCCTTCTGGGTGGGCGGGATCGGCGCCCGGATCGCCTTCGTCCTGGCCAGTGAGCACACCGGGTTCGGGCAGCGGGTGACCGACTTCAGCCGGAACAACCACATCACCAGCCAGCAGGCCTGGGTGGCCGCCTTCGTCCTGATGGCGCTGGGCGAGGCCGTCTCGCGGCTGCTGACCATCCGGCTCCGCGCGCTGCGCCTGCGCACCGCACCCGGTGCGGTGGCCGCCCGTACCGTCTGACGCCTGGCACACTCCCCCGCGCGACTCCCCCGACCCGCTCCCCGGGCCGGGGGTTTCCCGGGTTTCCCGGGTTTCCCGGGTTTCCCGGGTTTCCCGGGTTTCCCGACCTGCCCGACCTGCCCGACCTGCCCGAGCACCGTGCCCGCCCCGCCTCCGGCCGACGCGGTCCAGCAGCGCGGGAAGTGGCAGCACGAGCAGTTGGAGGGCTGCGGCGGTCAGCAGCGCGGGGGCCGGCGAACGGCTCGCGAGGAGCCCGGACAGGCCCGCACCGAGCGCGAAGCCGGTCAGCTTGAGGCTGGCGCCGGTGGTGAAGAGCTGGCCCCGCAGCCGCGCCGGCGCCTCCCGGTGGCGCACCGCGAAGAGCGCCGTGAGCTGCGGCCCCTCGACGGCACCCAGCAGGACCGCACCTGCCAGCACCGGCCCCGGTCGGCCGGTCGCCACCAGCAGCAGCCCGCCCGCCTGCCCGGTCGGCGCCCAGCGGACCACCGGGTCAGGCGCGAGCACCCGCGGCAGCCGGGCGATCAGCGCGTTGGCCGCCAGCGCGGCACCGGCGATCACGGCGAGCAGCAGCGGGCCGCGCCCGGCGCCGCCGAGCACCCGCGCCCCGAGCAGCGGCACGCAGGCGACCAGCACGCCCTGGCCCGCGCAGGACACCACCGAACTGACGGTGGCCAAGGCCAGCGGACGGCTGCGCAGCGCGGCGCGGAACCCGGCACCCAGCTCGGCGCCCAGCCCACCAACCGCCGCGCCGACAGCGACGTCGCCCTCGCCGTCGCCGTCGCTCGTACGGCCGCCGCCGGGAAGCCGCCACGCCACCGGCACGGCGCAGCAGATCAGGCCGACCGCGGCCGCCACACCGGACCGCGCCCCGGCGAGCCCCGCGACCGCCCCGGCAAGCGCGGGTCCCGCCAGGCTCGCCACGTCGAAGGTCATCGCGTCCAGCGCGCTCGCCCGGGCCCGCCCGCCCGGCGACACCAGGTGGAACAACTGCGCCGTCCAACCGCCGGAGAGTGCGGGAGCGAGCAGGCCCGCCCCGACGGCGATCAGCAGCCCGACCGCCAGGTGCAGGCGGCCCAGGCTCAGCGGCACCGCCGCCAGCGCCACCGCGTAGAGCGCCAGCGCCCCGGCCAGCAGCCGTCCGGGACGGGCCGCGCGGTCGAGCAGCGCTCCGAAGACCGGCCCGCCGACCGCCGCGGCGACGGTGAGCCCGGCCAGCAACGCCGAGGCCGACGCGGTCGATCCAGTGGCCGCCAGCCCTGCCAGCAGCAGGGCCGGACCTGACATCTCGTCACCGATCCGCGCGCCGGCCGCACCGGCGAGGTAGGTCGCCGTCCTCATCCCCGCGGCCGTCCCATCTGTCGCACTCATCCCACCCGTCCCACCTGGCCGCGCCATCCGTGCTGTCCGTGCTGTCCGTGCCATCTCGATCACCCTCCTGGTCCCGCCTGACGGCACGGTATCCAGGTAACGCAATCCTTCGCCAGATGCGTTACATTGCCTGGATGCCACTCACCGACGACGACTGGTCGACCCGCCACTCGGTGGCGGCCACCGCCCGCCGCACCGCCGCACTGGTCAACGTGCTGACCGCCGAGCAGTCGGCACCGGCGGCGGCCGTCGCCGCGGTGCTGCGCGAGCACGGCGAGGGCGACCCGATCGAGCTGACGGAACGCGATCTCGCGGAGCTCCGCGCCGCCGCGCTGCTGCTGCGCGAGGCTTTCGCGGCCGAGGAGGCCGACGCGGTCGCAGGCGTCCTGAACCGGCTGCTCGCCGCGCACACCGGACAGCTGCGCATCTCCTCGCACCGGGGCAGCACTCCATGGCACCCGCACCTGGACGCCGATGACGACGGCCCGTGGGGCGCCTGGCTGCTGGCCTCCTCCTGCCTGGCCCTGACCGTGCTGCTCTGGGACCGCCAGCGCCCGCCGGGCGGACTCTGCGCCTCCCCGAGCTGCCACCAGGTCTTCCTCGCGCAGGGCAGCGGCCCCACTCGCCGCTACTGCTCGCGCCGCTGCGCCACCCGCGAACGGGTCGCCGCGCACCGCCGCGCCCAACCGCACAACTGACCCGGCTGACCCGGCTGACCTGACGGACCCCAGAGACCTGCCAGACCCGCCAGACCCGCCAGACCCGCCAGACCCGCCAGACCCGCCAGACCCGCCAGACCCGCCAGACCCAGCAGACCCAGCAGACCACCCGTCAGGCCGCCCTCTTCCAGCGAGCCCTGGGCCGGGCTAGCCTCCCTTGGGTTGTCCTGGCCTGGCCTGGCCACCGCAGGCTTCCCCCGAGCCCGTCACCACGCCCGGTCCGGACGGCATCCCCTGCGGGAGGCCGCAACCCCCACACCCGAGGACCCCAGACCCGAGGACCCCACACCCGAGGACCCCACACCCGAGGACCGCCGTGCCCGCTGCCAGCCCCGCCAGCGACCCCGCCCGCCGCGCCGCGGTCTACTGCTGGCCGCTGACCGGCGCCACGAGCCGGGACGGTCAGGACAGCCTCGATCTACAGGAGTCACTGGCCCGCGAGCGGAGCGCCGCACTCGGTCTCACGCTGGCCGCCCGCCACGTCTTCACCGACGCCCGCCCGCCGGCCGCCCTGTCCCCCGCGGCGCAGCCGGGCTGGGCCGCGCTGCTCGACGCGGTCACCGCCCAGGAGTTCGGCCACCTCTTCCTGCACCAGGCCGAACGGCTTGCGGAACACCCGTGCGCCCTGACCGAGTTGCTCACCCTCGCCACCCGGCACGGGCTGCGCCTGCACGGGCACCCGCAGGACCTGGACGACCCCGCCGTCCGCGCCGCGCTGCTGCGCCCGGCCGAACGCGCCTGCCGCGCCGCGCGCCTCAGCTCCGAGCGCGCCCGCACCGCGCACCGGGCCGCGGCCGAGGCGGGGCGCACCCACGGCGGCGGGCTGCGCCCATTCGGCTACGCCGCCGGGATGGCCGAACTGGTCGAGGCCGAGGCGGTGGTGGTCCGCGAGCTGTTCGCGCGGTTCCTGGCCGGGGAGTCGCTGCGCGCGCTCGCGCTCGACCTGAACCACCGCCGGATACCCACCGCCTACGGCAAGAACTGGACCGTCAGCGGGGTCGGCCGGCTGATCGCCGCACCGCGCTACGCCGGGCTGCGACTGCTGGCGGGCGGGATCGTGCGCTCGCCCGAGGGCGGCTACCTGAGTGCCGGCTGGCCCGCGTGCGTGAGCGTCGCCGACTGGGAGGCGGCAGGGGAGCTGCGCAGCAGGCGGGCGCGGGAGCAGGCGGCGACCAGCAGGCCGCGGCGCGTGTACCCGCTCACCTCGCTGGTGCGCTGCACCCGCTGCGAACGCCACATGGTGGGGTCGATGGTGGGCACGTACCCGACCTACGCCTGCACCTCCAGCAGCAGCCTGGAGGCGGATCGCTGCTCCCGGCACATCGGCGCCGAGTCGCTGGAGGCGCACGTCACCGAGCGGGCGATCGCGCTGCTCGAAGCCCTCGCGCCGGACCGGGCCGAGCCACCCGCCGACGGCGCGCACCCCCGCGCTCCAAGCCGTCCGGTCCCAAGCCCCCCGGCCCCGAGCGCCCAGCCTCAGCCCCCGCACCGCGCCCTGCACCGCGCCCTGCACGGCGCCCTGCACGGCGTCCCGCTCGGTGCGGCGGCCCGGTCGGGCTGGTCCGGGCTCACCCCGGCCCGCAAGGCCGCGGTCTTCCGGCACCTCTTCGCGAGCATCCGGATCTCCGCGTCCGCCACCAGCCGCGGCGTCTTCGACCCCACCCGGATCGAGATCAGGCCGCGCACCCACCGCCCCGCGACCGGCCCGGCCACTCCGTGACCCCCACTGTCCCCACCACCCTTGCTGTCCCGACCATTCCAACCGCTCGCGCCATCCCGACCACCTTCGGGTGAACCGGGCGGCCGACGCGTTCCCTTGACTATCTCAACCAAGTTGACGTTGGCGTCCAGTGTCTTTCGATTCGCCAGTATCTTTCGATTCAGGAGCCTTGATGTCCAACCCGCCTGTCAACGAGGCAACTTCAGCGGAGGAGACGAGCCCGCGACTGCGCCGCCGCGGCTTCCTCGGCGCGGCCGGCGCGACGGCCGCCCTCGCCGCCACCGCCACCGCCGCCCCCGCGTTCGCCACCACCACCGCACCGCGCGCCGTCCCCGCGCCCGCCGCCGCCCCCGGCAGCACCGGCGGCACGCGCGAGATCGACGCCGACCTCGCCCGCGACCTGGCACGCAAGCTGCTGCTGGTCGGCGACGACGGCTCCGACCTCAAGTACCAGTACCTGCGGATCCTGATCGACGGCCAACTGCCCGCCCGCGCGGCACGCAAGAAGGTGCTCGTGGTGGGCGCCGGCGTGGCCGGCCTGACCGCCGCGACCCTGCTCAAGCAGGCCGGGCACGAGGTGGTGATCATCGAGGCCAACGCGAGCCGGACCGGCGGCCGGGTGAAGACCTTCCGCGGCTTCAAGGACCCGGCGCTGTACGCGGAGGCCGGGGCGATGCGGCTGCCGGACTTCCACCCGCTGGTACTGGCGCTGGCCGACAAGCTGAACCTGAAGCGCCGGCTCTTCTACAACGCCGACGTCGCCCCGGGCGCCGAACCGACCGGCCCGCTGCCGCCGGTGAGCTACCAGGCGTTCACCGGTGAGAGCTGGAGCAACGGCAGCCCCCAGGGCCCGTTCACCCCGCCCCCGGCCACCGACCGCCGGCTGATCCGGGTCAACGATCTCGCCACCACCCGGGCCGGCTACGCGAACAGCCCGCAGCGGATCAACGAGAGCTTCGGCACCGACGCCACCAGCACCATGGCGGACACGATCAACGCCGCGCTGGCCCCGGTGACCGTGCCGACCAACCAGCCGATCGACACCCAGCTGGACGCCTGGACCCGGATCATCCAGGACTACGACGACTACTCGACCCACCGCTTCCTGATCGAGCAGGCCGGCTGGGACCTGGCCACCGTCCAGGCGGCCGGCACCCTGGAGAACCTCACCTCCCGGCTGCACTACTCGCTGATCCCCACCCTGATGGACCACGCCGTGATCCAACCGGGCAACCGCTACTGGGAGTTGGAGGGCGGCACCGACACGCTGACCACCGCGCTCGCCGCGCCGCTGCGCAACGAGCTGCGGATGGGCCGGCGGATGACCCGCCTGGTGCAGACCGACACCGGGGTGCGGATCGAGACCACGGCCGAGAGCGGCACCGAGGAGTCCTGCGACGGCGCGCCCACCGGCCCCGTCGAGTCCTTCGAGGGCGACTACGCGATCGTCACCATCCCGTTCAGCGCGCTGCGCTTCTGCTCCGTCGAGCCGCTGATGTCCTACCCGAAGCGCCGGGCGGTCAACGAGTTGCACTACGACGCGGCGACCAAGGTGCTGCTGGAGTTCAAGACCAGGTTCTGGGAGCAGGGCGGTACCGGTTTCACCGGCGGCGGCTGCACCTCGGACAGCCCCAGCCGCTTCACCTACATGCCCTCGCACTCGCCGGCCGGCTCGCCGGGCGGTGTGCTGCTCGCCTCCTACACCTGGTCCGACGACGCGATGCGCTGGGACTCGCTGACCCCGGGCGAGCGGTACGCCTTCGCGCTGGACGACCTGGCGAGGCTCTTCGGCCCCGGCGTCCGCAAGGAGTTCACCGGCCGGGCCGCCACCCAGTCCTGGGCCCGCGCCCGGTACGCGCTGGGCGAGGCCGGCATCTTCACCCCGGGACAGCTGCACGAGCTGCACCCGGCCACCCGCACGGTGGAGGGCCGGGTGCACTTCGCGGGTGAGCACACCAGCCTGAAGCCGGCCTGGATCGAGGGCGCCCTGGAATCGGCGGTCCGCACCTTCCTGGAGGTGCACCCGCGCTGATCAGCCAGGCGCACCCGCGCTGATCAGCCCGTTCCGGGCGGCCCGCCGACGGGCGGCCCGCCCGGAACGCCCGGCCCGCCCGGCCCGCCTGGATCGCGCAGCATCCGCAGCCGCCGCTGGTACTCCGCTTCGTCGATCTCGCCCCGCGCGTACCGCTCGCCGAGGATGCGCTCGGCCTCGCCGCCGCCCGACGCACCGGGCCCGCCGGCGCCCGGTCCGCCCGCACCGGCGCCACCGTGCGAGGCCGGGTGGTGCCGGCTCCCCAGCAGCCGGACCAGCAGCACGATGAGCACGACCAGCAGTGCGAGCAGCACGAAGCCGCCGATCGAGAAGAGCCAGAAACCGGCGTGCCAGCCGCCGATCCCACCTCCGTGGTGATAGCGGTGGAAGTTCATCTCACGCCACCTCTCCGACCTCGGGTCGAGGCCGTCCGCGCCACCCCCCGCCAGTCGAATCCCCTCCAGTGTGCGCCCCGATCATGAGCGCGCTTCTCAGAAAGCTGCGCGTTCGTGCGCGCAACACCATTGAGCGCGCAGAAACGCACTGCTACCCTCGGCCACGGTCGCGGCTCGCGCACAGCTCCGCGACCTCTCTTGTCATGCACTCACCATCTGCAGGAATGCGCCACGCCGGTTCCGCCTCCCGCTCCCCTCCACGCCCCTGGACGGCTGTATGCGAACGCGCCGAACTCCCCCGCGCCGAACTCCCCCGCCCCGCTCCCTCGCCCTGAGCGCCGTCCTCGCCGTGCTCTGCGCCCTGCTGGGCGGTCAGGTCGCCGCCCGCGCCGCCGCCCCGCCCGGCGGCACCCTGGCCCTGACCGGGCAGCACTCCATCGGCTGGCAGGGCCAGAGCTTCGCACAGGGCTCGGTCCCCGACCCGGCCCACTGCCCGCCACAGGCCCAGGACCCGCAGAACCTGACGTGCGACCACTTCGACCTCACCGTCGACGTCCCCGCGAGCTACTGGCAGGGCAACCCGGACGGCGGCGTCCCGGTCTCCATCAGCTGGGCCGACCAGAACAACGACTTCGACCTCTACATCTACGACAGCGCCGGTCACGAGGTCGCCGAGAGCGCCTCCTCCGCCGACCCCGAGTCGACCGTGGTCCCGAACGCCTCGGGCCTCTACCACGTGCTGGTCGTGCCGTACGCGGTGACCGGCTCCGGCTACACCGCGACCGCGAGCATCCCGCAGCCCACCACGGTCGGCGCCGCCACCGCGCTGACCCACGACGGCAACGGCTACCTGATCCAGGCCGGCAGCGCCAGGGCCCGGATCGACTTCACCGGTGACGACGTCTTCCGGCTCCAGCTGGCCCCCGACGGCACCTTCACCGACCCGCCGGGCCAGGAGATGGTCCCGGACCCGCCCAAGGCCGTCGCCGGTACCCACCAGTGGGACGCCGGTGCCTACTGGGCGGTGGCCTCCAAGGACCTGGTGCTGCGCGCCTACAAGAACCCGCTGCGCTTCGCGCTCTACAGGGCCGACAACCGCACCGTCGTCTGGCAGGAGACCCGCGGCCTGACCTGGACCGGGGACGCGATGCAGCAGACCCTCGCGCGCGGCCCGCAGGAGCAGTTCTACGGCGGTGGCGAGCAGAACGGCAGCTTCTCGCACCGCGACCAGAGCGTGCACGTGGCCAACAGCTTCGACTGGAACGAGGGCGGCTACAACAACTCGCAGCCCTTCTACCTCTCCAGCGCCGGCTACGGGGTCTTCCGCGACACCTTCGCGCCGGGGCTCTACGACTTCGGCGACCCGGTGGCCACCTCGGCCCAGGAGCGCCGCTTCGACGGCTACTACTTCTACGGCCCCGACCTGAAGAAGATCATCGGCCAGTACACCGACCTGGTCGGCAAGCCCTTCATGCCCCCGGTCTACGGCCTGGAGCCGGGCGACTCGGACTGCTACCTGCACAACGCCAACCGCGGTGAGCGGCACACCCTGGACGCGCTCACGGTGGCCGACGGCTACACCGCCAACCAGGACCCGCTGGGCTGGATGCTGGTCAACGACGGCTACGGCTGCGGCTACGAGGACCTCCAGCAGACCGGCCAGGGCCTGCGCGACCACCACATGCAGCTGGGCCTGTGGACCTCCACCGGCCTGCCGGGCCAGGACCAGGAGGTGCAGGCCGGGGTCCGGGTCCGCAAGCTCGACGTCGGCTGGGTCGGCCCCGGCTACCAGTTCGCGCTGGACGGCTGCCAGCAGGCCAAGGACGGCATCGAGCAGAACAGCGACGCGCGCGGCTTCGTCTGGCTGCCGGTCTCCTGGGCCGGCGTGCAGCGCTGCGGAGTGGTGTGGAGCGGCGACCAGACCGGCACCACCGACTACCTGAAGTGGCAGATCCCCACCTACGCGGGCGCCACCATGTCCGGCATCGCCTACGACACCGGCGACGTGGGCGGCATCTTCGGCAGCGATCCGCAGGTGGAGACCCGCGACCTGGAGTGGAAGACCTTCATCCCGACCATCATGACCATGGACGGCTGGGCCGCCACCGACAAGCAGCCCTGGCGCTCCGGCCAGCCCTACAGCGCGGTCAACACGAGCTACCTGCAGCTCAAGGAGCGGCTGCTGCCCTACTTCTACACGCTGGCCGCCCAGGCCCACACGACCGGCGTCGGCCCGGTGCGCCCGCTGGTCCTGGACTACCCGGACGACCCGAACACCTGGGGCGACGCGGCCAAGTACGAGTTCCTCTCCGGTGACGACTTCCTGGTCGCGCCGGTCTACGACGGCTCGCAGACCCGCGACGGCATCTACCTGCCCAAGGGCACCTGGGTCGACTACTGGAGCGGCAAGACCTACCAGGGCCCGACCACGATCAACGGCTACCAGGCGCCGCTCGCCACCCTGCCGCTCTTCGTCAAGGCGGGCGCGGTGGTGCCGATGTGGCCGCAGGGCACCCTCTCCTGGCAGACCCGGGACACCAGCAGGCTGGCCTACGACATCTACGCCCAGGGGCAGTCGGACTACACCCTCTACGAGGACGACGGCACCACCCGGGCCTACCAGCAGGGTGCCGACGCCACCCAGCGGGTCGACGTGCGGGCCCTGGGCCAGGGGCACGGGGTGACCGAGGTGACGGTCGGCCCGAGCGTCGGCGACTACACCGGCAAGCCCGCCGCCCGCGCGTACGACTTCACGGTGCACGTGGGCGCCGCGCCGGCGGCGGTGCTGCTGGGCGGCCGCCCGCTGCCCGCCGTCAGCACGCCCACCATCACCACGCCCACCGTCACCACGGCGGCCGCGCCCGCGGCGGCCACCGGCGGCTGGTGGTACGACGCGGCGGCCGGTGTGGTGCACATCAGCACACCGCGGGAGTCCACCGGGAGCGGCTTCTCGCTGCTGCTGGCGGGCTCGGGCGGGCTCGCCCACTGACGAGCGGAACGGCCGGTGGCCGCCGGGACCCGCGGAACTCGCGGCACCCGGCGGCCACCGCTGATCGATGGGATGATCGATCGAGGAGTGCCCCTCGTTCGGCAGGAGGGACCATGGCCGATCCCGGCGCCCCACTCTCCTTCCTCGACGACGCGCAGGCCCGCGAACTGCTGGCCGTCCTCGGCACCGCGCTCGGCGAGCGGCCCGAGCTGGAGACGCTGCTGAGCGACTACCACCTGGTCCGCCAGATCCTGGACCGCGCCACGGTGGGCATCGCCGTCCTCGACCTGGAGCTGCGCTACCAGTACGTCAACGCCACCCTCGCCGCCGTCAACGGCGTCAGCGCGGCCGGGCACACGGGGCGCACCATCGCCGAGGTGGTCCCCGGGATCGACGCCGGCGCCGCCGAGGCCGAGCTGCGCGCCGTGCTGGCCGACGGCAAGCCGCGGGTGCACACCGTCGAGGGGACCACCGCCTCCGGACCGCCGACCGAGCGGCGCTGGTGGCACAACTCCTACCACCGCTTGGAAGCCGCGGACGGCACCGCGCTGGGCCTGGTCGCGATGGTGCTGGAGATCACCGAGGACCGCCGGATCCGCCAGGCGCTGGACCGGGCCAGGGTCCGCCTGGCGCTGCTGGACGAGGCCGCCACCCGGATCGGCACCACCCTCGACGTGCAACAGGCCGCCAAGGAGCTGACCCGGTTGCTGGTGCCCCGGCTGGCCGACGCCGCCATGGTCGACATCCTGGAGCCGGAGCGGCCCGCGGCCGAGAACGGCGGCGGGCCGGCGATGCGCCGGCTCGCCTTGAGCAGCACGCCGGAGCTGGTCGGCCTCGCCGCCTCGATCGGCGGCACCGGCGCGGCGGTCCACCCGCAGCCGGGCTCGGCCGCCGCCCGGTGCGTGCTGGAGCAGCGGCCGGTCGTGCTCAACTTCCCGACCGACGCCCAGTTGCGCACCACCGCGCCCAACGCCGCCCGGATCAGCCGCTACCGGCGGCTCGGGCTGCACTCGGGCGTCTACGTGCCGCTCACCGCGGGCGGCCTGGTGATCGGCACGGTGATCCTGATCCGGGGCGGCGACTCACCCGCCTTCAGCCCGGACGAGGTGGCGCTGATGGTCGAGCTGGCGGGCCGGGCCGGCTCGGGGATCAACAACGCGCAGCTCTACTCGCACGAGCACGAATCCGCGCTGGCCCTGCAGCGGGCACTGCTGGCCGAGCCGATGACCCCGCACCCCGACGTCGAGTCCGCCGGGCGCTACCTGCCGGCCGGCACCAGCGCCGAGGTGGGCGGCGACTGGTACGACACGGTGGCGCTGCCCGGCGGACGGACCCTGCTGGTGGTGGGCGATGTGATGGGGCACGGTCTCGACGCGGCCGCCACCATGAGCGAGTACCGCTCGCTGGTGCGGGCGCTGGCGCTGCAGCGGCGCTCGCCGGCCGGGATCCTGCGCGAGGCGGAGCGGATCACCGAGGCGCTCGAACAGGAGCGGGTCGCGACCTGCGTGCTGGCGCTGCTCGACCCCGCCTCGCAGCTGTGCACCTTCGCCACCGCCGGCCACCTGCCGCCGCTCCAGCTCGACCGGCCGCACCTGCGCGGCCGCCTGCTGCGGCTGCCGGTCGGCCCGCCCCTGGGCGCGGGGGCGGGCGGCCACAGCCAGCTCACCCTGCCGTTCGGCCCGGGTTCGACGCTGCTGCTCTACACCGACGGCCTCATCGAGCGCCGCACCCGCGACATCGAGGAGTCGCTCACGGCACTGGCCGCGCTGCGCTTCGACCCGGCCGCCCCGCTGGAGCACCTGATCGACACCGCGCTGACCGGACTGTCCGCCGGCCACGGCGAGGACGACGTCGCCATCCTCGCCACCCGCCTCTCCGCACCGAGCGAGACCGTCTGAGCACCCGGGCGGTGGGGGACGGCGCTACGCCTCGCCCGGCCGCCAGGAGGGCCACTCCCAGGGATGGTCCTGCCACTCGACCTGCTCGGGGTCGTCCATGTCGATCCGCGGGAAGAGGCGCGCCGCCTCGGCCCGGAACTCCGCCTGCTCGACCGGCTCCCAGGAGTGCCCCTTGAAGCGGACCAGGCGGTAGCGGCTGTCGCTGCTCAGCGCGGCGACCTCGACCAGCGGATCATGACTCGCGTTCGTGTCCATACCACCAGGCTGCGCCTCCTGCCGGGAGATCGCAGCGCCCGCCGCCTTCGACCTCGCCGTCCTCACCCCGTCACCGCGATCCCGTCCGGCACGTTGCCGGTCGCGATCGGCGGCCCGACCTGGCCGGTGGCCACCGTCACCGGGCGCACGTCGTTGACGTTGCTGTCCACCACCCAGGCCGTGCTCCCGTCCGGTCCGAACGCCACCGCGTAGGCCCCGGCACCGGTCGCCAGCAGCGGCCCCGGGGTGCCGGTCGCCACCGCGATCGGGGTGACGCCGCCGCTGCCCGCGTCGGTGACGTAGAGCGTGCCGCCGTCCGGGGTGAGCGCCAGGCCCTCGGGCGCGGCGCCGACCGGCACGGTGCCCAGCAGCCGGTAGCCACGTGCGTCGAGCACGCTCACCGCGCCGCTGCCGTTGTCGCTCACATAGGCCCGGCTGCCGTCCGGGGTCAGCGCGACGCCGAACGGCGCGGTGCCGACCGGGATCGTGGCGGTCACCGCACGGCTCGCCAGGTCGACCACGCTGACCGTGCCGTCCCCCTGGTCCGCGACCCACAGGTGGGCACCGTCGGGCGACACCGCCACCCGCTCGGGCTGGCTGCCCACCCGCACCGGCGGGCCGGCCGCCAGGGTCGCGGTGTCGATCGGCTGCACGGTGCCGTCGCCGAAGTCGCTCACCCAGACCGTCTTCCCGTCCGGGGTGGCGGCCAGGCCCGCCGCGACGCCGCCGACCTTCACGGTGGCGGTCACGGCATTGCTGGTGGTGTCGATCACCGTGACGTCGTCGCTGTTGTTGTCGGCCACGAAGAGGTGGCCGGCGGCGACCACCATGCCGTCGGGGCCGCTGCCCACCGGGATCGGCGGGCCCGCGGTGCGGGTGCGGGTGTCCACCGGGGTGACGGTGTTGTCGCTGTAATTCGAGACGTAGGCGGTGGGGATGGTCTCGCCGGGGCGGGCCACGGTGACCAGCAGTGAGGTGTGCGCGATCACCGCGCCGTCGGCCTCGTGCGCGTCCACCCCGACCTGGTAGTACCCGGTGGCCGCGTCCGCCGCCGCGGTGAGCGTCACCGGGGTGCGTGCGGTGGCGCCCGGGGCGACGGTGGCGGTGCCGGCGGCGGGGCTCGCGGTCAGCGCCGCCGGGACGTCGGTCAGACTCCAGCTGACGGTGGCCGGCACCGCGCCCGCGCTGTTGTCGACCGTGATGCCGAAGCCGCTCCCGGCGCCGGGCGCGATCCGCAGCTGGGCCGGATCGGCGCTGACGGCCGCCCGGGTGGTGGGCGGGAAGTGCACAGGACCGGCGCCGAAGGAGGGCGGCGCGTCGCCGGCGCCGCTGCCCCAGGCCGGGTCCGGGTTGGTCCCGAGGGTGAAGTCGAGCCGGTGGGCGCGGGTCGGATCGATCCAGGTGCGGCTGCTCGGCCGGCCGTCGACGGCCAGGCTCTGCACGTAAGTGCCGCCAGCGCCAAGGGCGTTGATGGTCAGGTCGCCGTGCCCGGTGTGCAGCACGGCGTGCGGGAAGAGCGGGCTGCCCAGCACCAGCATCGGCACTCCCGGCGTCTGCGGGTAGAGCCCGAGCGCCGCCCAGACGTACCAGGAGCTCATCGCGCCGAGGTCGTCGTTGCCGGGTTCGCCACCCGGGCCGAGCCGGTAGAGCTGGTCCATGACGGCCCGCACCGTGGCCTGCGTCTTCCAGGGCTGCCCGGCGGTGTCGTAGGCCCAGGGGGTGTCGAAGGCCGGCTCGTTGCCCTGCCAGTGGTAGGGCAGGTCTGGACCGGCGTTCAACTGGCTGAAGTAGGCGTCCAGTCGGCCGGCCGCGGCCGCCGGACCGCCCATCCCCGCCATCAGCGCGGCCAGGTTCTGCGGGACCATCCAGGTGTACTGCGCCGCGTTGCCCTCCTGGAAGCCGCTCTGGCCGAAGCCGCCGGTGGTCTGCACGGGCGGGCCGCTGGGGAAGGCCCCCTGGGCGTCCCGGGGGCGCAGGTAGCCGGTGGCGGTGTCGAAGAGCTGGGCCCAGTTCTGCGAGCGGCCGGCGAAGCGCGCCGCGGTGTCCCGCTGCCCGAGCGCGCCGGCCAGCCGGGAGACCGCGAAGTCGTCCAGCGCGTACTCCAGCGTCTCCGAGGCGCCGTTGGGCACCGGGCTGATCGAGTCGGAGCCCAGGTTGGGCACGTAGCCGCGGCTGAGGTAGGCGGCGGCGTTCGGGCGCTCCACGTACCAGCCCTGGCCGGGCGGGCCGCCGGTGGCCTCCGCGCCGTTCACCATGGCCGCCAGCGCCTTGCCCGCGTCGAAGTCGCGGGCCCCGAAGGCGTAGGCGTCGGCCAGGATCGGATCGGCCGGGTCGCCGTTCATCACCCCGCTCTCGCCGTTGGCCACCGGCCACTTGGGCAGCCAACCGCCCATCTGGTCGGCGTCGTCCAGCAGCGAGGTGGCCATGTCGCCCATCCTGTCGGGGGCGATCAGGGCGAGCAGCGGGATCTGCGAGCGGTAGATGTCCCAGCCCGAGTAGTCGGCGTACTGCGCATGGCCCTTGGGCACGTGGTGCACCGCGTTGTCGAAGCCGAGGTAGCTGCCGTCCGCGTCGCTGAAGGTGTTGGGGTGCAGCAGCGAGTGGTAGAGCGCGGTGTAGAAGGTGGCCTGCTGCTGCCGGGTGCCACCGCCGATCGCGACCGCCCCGAGCGCCCGGTTCCAGGCGTCGTGGGTCTGCCGGGCCACCGCGTCGACGTCCCAGCTCCTGGCCTCGGCGGCGAGGTTGGCCTCGGCGCCCCGCACGCTGACGTAGGAGAGGGCCACCTGCATGCCGACCACGGGGTCGGTGCGGGTGTCGAAGGTCAGCCAGCCGCCCGCCACCACGGCACCGTCCGGCGCGGTGCGCTGCCGCGCGGCCGGGCCGCCCTGCGCCGCCTGCGCGGTGCCGCCCGGCTGCGCGCTGAGGGGCGGCTGCGCGCTGGCGGGCGGCTGCGCGTCCGGACCGCTGACGCTCACGCTGCCGCTACCCGGACGCGGCACCGCGCTCGCGGCGTCCTGGCCGCCCCAGGTGCCCACCGAGCTGAACGGGCGGTCGAAGCGGGCGGCGAAGTGCACGGTGTAGCTGTCCGGTTGACCGCAGAAGTGGCCGCTGGTCACGGTGCCGGTGATCTCCCGGTCGCCGACGGTCTGGAACGCCGCCGCCGAGCTGCCGTTGGCACTGTCGGCGACCTTGACCAGCAGCAGGGCCCGGTCGGTCGCCGGGTAGCTGAAACTTCCCACCCCGGCACGGGTACTGACGGCCAGTCGGGTTCGCACGCCGCCGGCGGTGACCGCGTACGAACCGGGACCGGCCTGCTCGCTCGCGTGGTCGAAGGGCGCGCCGGCCGCTCCGGGATCGGCGGGCAGCGCGCCGGTGAGCGGCAGGAACGGGATGTCGCCCGCGATCGAGCAGCCAGGACCGGAGAGGTGGGTCAGACTGTAGCCGGTGATCGCCTGGTCCGCGTCGTCGTAGCCGCCGCCCGGCGGACGTGACGGTGTGTCAGGACTCCACTGCAGCATACCGAACGGCGCGTCGGCCCCCGGAAAGGTGTCCACCTGGCCGACCACGCCGCCGCCGTTGCCGGTGCCCGCGAAGGTGTCGACCAGGGCGGCCGGGTCGGTGACCCGGTCCGCCGGCGCCTCGGCGCCCGCCCGGGCGGCCGGGGCGAGGGTGAGGGCGGCCAGCAGGGCACCGGCGAGCAGCAGTGCTCGGGGGCGCCGGGCGGTGGCGGCTGACAGGCGGAGCACGCGGGCACCTCGCGTCCGGTCGGGGGCAAGTCGGGTCAGATCAGGTGCGGTTCATGCCGGTCCAGGGGGGCGGACGTCAGGAGTCGCAGTCCGTCCGGTACAGGAAGCGAGACATGCTCGGGTCGCCCACGTTGTCCCGGGTGATGCCGGCCAGATCGGTCTGGATGCTCCCGGTCACCGGCTTGCCGGTCAACGCGTTCACCAACTGGTCCACCGCCTGCTGCCCGATCCCGTACGGGTCCTGCGAGATCAACGCGTCCACCGCGCCGCTCTTCAGCTCGCTGACCTGCTGCGGGCCGGCGTCGAAGGAGACCACCTTCACCGCGCCCTGCCTGCCCGCGTTCTTGAGCCCGGTGCCCACCCCTTCACCGGTCTGCGAGTTGGCGGCGAAGATGCCCACCAGGTGCAGGTGGGCGGCGAGTTCGTCACCTACGGCGGCGGCCGCGCCTTGCGCGGTATCGCCCACCTGGCGGGTGTCGTCGATCCGCAACCCCGGGTACTTCGAGGCGAGTTGCTGCTTGAAGCCCTGGATCCTGGCATTGGTGGTGGTCGTGGTCAGGTCCGGGGTGAGCAGCACCACCTCGCCGCTGCCGCCGGTCAGCTGCGCCATGCTGTCGGCCGCCTGCCGGCCACCCTGGAGGTTGTCGGAGGAGATCCGGGTGACACCGATCGAGGAGTCGGTCAGCGTGGTGTCGACGATCGCCACCTTGGTCCCGCCGCTCTGCAGGGTGCGGATCGGCCCCTGCAGCGAGTTCGGGTCCACCGGCGAGATCAGCACGCCGCCGGGACGGGTCGCGGTCACCGCGGAGACCGAGCCGACCTGCTCGGGCACGCTCCAGTCGGCCGAGCCGGTGGCGGTGAACTTCTCGCCCAGCTTGGCCGCCTCGGCCTGCGCGCCGCACTTCATGGTGATGTAGAACGGGTCGCCGGTCTTGCCGGCCACGAAGGTGATGCTCTTGCCGCCCGATCCGCCGGAGCCCGAGCCGGAGCCCGTGCCCGTGCCCGAGCCCGAGCCCGAGCCCGAGCCTCCCGAGCTTGAGCACCCGGCCGCCAGCGCGAGCAGCGCCACCGCACCCACTGCCAAAGCCTTGCCGTGCACCGTGAGTTCCTCCTTGCTGGGGTTGCCGGTCATCGGTTGCCGCGTCTGCGGCGGCGCAGCTGGTCGAAGTAGACGGCCAGGATCAGCACCGCCCCCACCGCCACGGTCTGCCAGAAGGACTGCACCTGAAGGATGGTGAAGCCGCTCTGCAGCACCGCCGGGATGAAGACGCCGATCACGGTGCCGATCACCGTGCCGACGCCGCCGAAGAGGCTGGTCCCGCCGAGCACCACCGCGGCGATGGCGTTCAGGTTGTCCTGGGCCCCGCTGGTCAGCGTGGTGCTGCTGTAGTGCGCGAGGTTGAGCACGCCCGCCAGGCCGGAGAGCAGGCCGGAGAGGGCGTAGACCTTGATCAGGTGCCGGTCGACCCGGATGCCGACCCGGGCGGCCGCCTCCTCGTTGGAGCCGACCGCCAGTGTGTAGCGGCCGAACCTGGTGGCGTGCAGCGCCGGCGCGGCCAGCGCGACCACCAGCACCGCCACCACGATCAGCCAGGGGATGCCGAGCACACTGCCGCTTCCGACCGAATTCGCCAGCGAGGAAGGCACGTTGCCGACATCGATGCCATGGGTGAGCACCTGCCCGAGGCCGAGCGCGATGCCCAGCGTGCCCAGCGTGACGATCAGCGGCGGGACCTTGGCCTTGGCCACCCAGACCCCGTTGAAGATCCCCCAGCCGAGCCCCGCCAGCAGGCCGGCCAGCACGCCGATCAGCACCGCGCCGGTGCCGGCGTCGGGGCTCGGGTCCAGCGCGTTCATCGTCCTGACCGCGACCACGCCGGAGAAGATCAGCACCGAGCCGACCGACAGGTCGATCCCCGAGGTGACGATGACGAAGGTCTGGCCGACCGCGAGCACCACCAGGATCGAGGACTCCACGGCGATGCTGCGGAACTCGAAGCCGGTGGCGAAGGCGTCCGGGCGCAGCGCCGAGAAGGCCGCCACCAGCACCAGCAGCACCAGGAAGGTCCAGAGCGTGTTCTGGGCGCGGGCGCGCTGCCAGAGCGGCCGGAACTGCCGGAGCGGCCGGAGCGGCCAGGACGGGCGCTTCGCCGGTGCGGGCGCCGGCCCGGGCGGGGCGGTGTCGCTCACGGCTGCTCCCCCTCGTTCACCAGGGCGCCGGTCATCGCGGCCACCAGTTCGTCCAGCGAGGTCCCCGCCGCCGTGAAGCGCGCCACCCGCCGCCCGAGCCGCAGGACTTCGACCCGGTCGGCCACCGCGAGCACATCGGGCATGTTGTGGCTGATCAGCACCGTGGCCACGCCCCGGTCGCGGACCTTGCGGATCACGTCGAGCACCCGGGCGCGCTGCACCACGCCGAGCGCGGCGGTCGGTTCGTCCATGAAGACCACCCGGGAGGCCCAGGCCACCGAGCGGGCGATCGCCACGCTCTGCCGCTGGCCGCCCGAGAGGGTGGCCACCGGGGCGTCGATGTCCCCCAGCTCGACGCCGAGTTCGGCGAACGCGGCCGCCGAGCGGGCCCGCATGGCGCGCTTGTCCAGCACCCCGAGGGCGCCGAGCGGCCCCGCGCGCAGCAACTCGCGTCCGAGGAACAGGTTCGCCGCGGCGTCCAACTCGGCGGCCAGCGCCAGGTCCTGGTAGACGGTCTCGATGCCCAGCCGCTGGGCCTGCCGCGGGGTGCCGAAGAGGACCGGCCGGCCGTCCATCCGGATCTCGCCGCGGTCCGGGGCCACCGCCCCGACCAGGGTCTTCACCAGGGTGGACTTGCCCGCGCCGTTGTCACCGATCAGGGCCACCACCTCGCCCGGGTGGACGGTGAAGTTCGCGCCGCGCAGCGCCTCCACCTGGCCGTACGTCTTCCACAGGCCGCGTGCGTCGAGCAGCGGTTCGGGCATCTCTCCTCCGCCCTGACAACGTTGTCACCGTCTGCATGAACTCACGCATGACGGTGCACTGTCAATGCCGCGGGCTGAACTGGCCGATCGTCAATTGCCACTGATCAAAGGTCAGTTGCCTGCTCCTGACAGGGCGTCGGGCAGCTGCCTATACTGCGCTGGCAACGTTGCCGGCGCGCCATCGGCAACGTCGCCGGCGAGTCATCATCGGTCCAGCGCGTGCGGAAGGTGCCAGCGGATGCCCGAGGCCCAGACGCGGCCCGAGCCCGCACCCGCGGGGCGGTCCACCATGAAGGACGTGGCGGCCGCGGCGGGCGTCGGGATCAAGACCGTCTCCCGGGTGGTCAACGAGGAGTCCGGTGTCACGGCCGGGACGGCGGCCCGGGTCCGCCAGGCCATCGAGACCCTCGGCTACCGGCGCCACGACGGGGCCCGGCTGCTGCGCCAGGGCCTGCGCACCGGCAGCGTCGGCCTGATCATCGAGGACCTCGCCGACCCGTTCTACGCGGCGCTCTGCCGGGCCGTGGAGGAGGCGGCCCGGCACCGCGGCTCGCTGCTCTTCGCCGGCTCCTCGGCCCAGCAGCCACCGCGCGAACGCGAGCTGGCGCTGACCTTCTGCGCCCGCCGGGTGGACGGCCTGATCCTGGTCCCGACCGGGACCGACCAGGGCTACCTGCTGCCCGAGCAGAGCGCCGGCACCCCGATCGTCTGCGTGGACCGCCCGGCCACCGGCCTGGTGGCCGACACCGTGCTCAGCGACAACGCGCGCGGCGCCCGCGAGGGCACCGAGCACCTGCTGCGCCAGGGGCACCGCCGGATCGGCTTCCTCGGCGACTGCCCGGAGCTGCACACCGCGGCCGAGCGGCTGCGCGGCTACCGCGCCGCGCTGGCCGGGGCCGGCCTGCGCGGCCGGGCCGACTGGGTGGCGATGGGCGCGCCGGAGCCGGCCCGGCTGCGACCGGCCCTGGAGCGGATGCTGGCCGGGCGCCGGCCGGTCACCGCGCTGCTCTGCGGCAACAACCGGATCACCGTCACCGTGCTGCGCGAACTGGCCTCGCTCCCCCACCGCCCGGCCCTGGTCGGCTTCGACGACTTCGAACTGGCCGATCTGCTCGCCCCGCCGGTGACCGTGATCGCCCAGGACCCGGCCGGACTCGGCCGCACCGCCGCCGAACTGCTCTTCGCCCGCCTGGCCGGCGAGCGCGGCCCGGCCCAGCGGATCGAGCTGCCCGCCAGGCTGATCCCACGCGGCTCCGGCGAACTCCCCGCCCGGTAGCCCGGGCGGGCCGCCCGTCATCGCGGACGAAGTGCCCGAAGTGCTGGACGAATCGCTCGAAATACTGGGCGAAAACCCTTGACCACGGGGAAATACGGAGGAAACTGGGCATTACACCGGAATACCGGAGAGAGCCACACCGCCTGCGGAGACGTCCCGCCGGCCGGCCGCGTGACCCTGATCCAGGCTCTGGCCAGACCCCCGATGGTCCCGTTCGAGACCGGAGTGGCCGGCGACGACCGGCACCCATGGATCGAGCCGCACCACCGGGGGCCGCCACTTGCCCACGCGCCGCACAGGTTTGAAGCCCACCACGCCACGCCAGGTATAGGGGATGACCGATCCCGCCCCCGCCCTGCTCCTCTCCGACGAGGTGCGCGACGCCCTCGCCGACCGCCGCCCCGTGGTCGCCCTGGAGTCCACGATCATCGCCCACGGCCTGCCACGACCTCGCAACCTGGCGGTGGCAAGGGAGTTGGAGGAGCTGGTCAGGGCCGGCGGCGCCGTGCCGGCCACCATCGCGGTACTGGACGGCATCGCCCGGATCGGCCTGGCCGAGCCGGAGCTGCTGCGGGTCGCCGAGGACCGGGCGCTGCGCAAGTTCGGCTTCCGCGATCTCGCCCCGGCGCTGGCGAGCGGCGCGAGCGGGGCGACCACCGTCTCCGGCACGGCCTTCCTGGCCGCCCGGGCCGGGATCCGGGTCTTCGCCACCGGCGGCCTGGGCGGCGTGCACCGGGGCTGGACCGAGACCATGGACGAGTCGGCCGACCTCAACCTGCTCTCCCGGACCCGGATCACCGTGGTCTGCGCCGGAGTGAAGTCGATCCTGGACGTGCCGGCCACCCTGGAGCGGCTGGAGACCCTGGGGATCACCGTGCTGGGGTACCGCACCGCCGAGTTCCCCGGCTTCTACCTGCGCACCTCGGGCCGGCCGGTCGATTGGACCGTCCAGCAGGCCTGGGAGGTGGCCCAGTTGATGCTCCGTCAGGATCAGCTCGGCGGGCTGGAATCCGCGCTCGTGGTGGCCAACCCGGTATCGGCCGAAGAGCAGTTGGACCCACTGCTGCACGACCGGGTGCTCGCCGAGGGTCTGGCGGCGGCCGAGCGGGCCGGGGCCACCGGGCAGGCGGCGACCCCCTTCCTGCTCGCCCACCTCGCCGAGCACACCGCGGGCGCCTCGCTGGAGGCCAACCTCGCGGCGGTGCGCGGCAACGTCAGGCTCGCCGCCGAGATCGCCGCCGACTGGGCGGGCCCGCACCGGTGACGCCTGCCCCGGTGACACCCGCACCAGTGACGCCCGCGCCGGTCAGGCCCGCGCCGGGCGCCCTGCTGGTCATCGGCGACATCGCCACCGACATCGTCGCCCTGCTCGGCGCGCCGCTCGCCCCGGACACCGACACCGCCGCCCGGATCACCCTGCGCCCCGGCGGCTCGGCGGCCAACACGGCTGCCTGGGCGGCGCGTTCGGGCGCCGAAGCGCGCCTGCTGTCCCGGGTCGGGGCGGACTTCGCGAGCTGGCACCGGGCCGAACTGCTGGCCGCCGGAGTGCGGCCGGTGCTGACGGTCGATCAGGAGCTGGCCACCGCGACAGTGATCGCCCTGGTGGACATGGCCGCCGAGCGCAGCTTCCTGACCGACAGCGGCGCCGCCCTGCGCCTGGGCCCCGCGGACTGGGACCCGGCCCTGCTGGCCGGCGCCGGACACCTGCACCTCTCCGGCTACCTGCTCTTCTCCACGCCGGGCCGCGCGCTGGCCCGGCGCGCGATCACCGCCGCCCGCGCCGCCGCACTGCCGGTGAGCGTCGATCCGGCCTCCACCGGCTTCATCGAGGAGCTGGGCACCGTCGCCTTCCTGGCCGCGATCGAGGGCGTCGACCTGCTGCTGCCCAACCTCGCCGAGGCCCGGCTGCTCTCCGGCGCCACCGATCCGAGCACCGCCGCCGAACGACTCAGCGCCGCCTTCGGGCAGGCGGTGGTGACCCTGGGCCCCGCCGGCGCGATCACCGCCGAGGCCGGCGCCGTCGTTGCCCGGGTGCCGGGCGTCCCGGCGGCGGCGCTCGACAGCACCGGGGCGGGCGACGCCTTCGCCGGTGCCTTCCTCGCCGCCCGGCTGCGCGGCGCGGACCTCACCGCGGCCACCGCCGCCGGCTGCCGCACCGGCGCCGAGGCGGTCACGGTGATCGGCGGCCGTCCCACCCACCGAGCAATAGCCAAGTAACAGCCAAAGAACCCTATTGCCTCTTACTCGATGCCGAGTAGAGTGGGTAACACCTCCAGGCGCCAGGAGCACCTTACCCATCTCTCCTCACCATGATCGGCGGCACCATGACCGACACTCAGCTCACCGGCCCCGTCCTGCCCGCCGACCCCGGTCTCGACACCGAGCACGTCTCCTGGGAGGACTGGCAGCGCAGCTGGGACCGGCAGCAGGAGTGGTACCTGCCGGACCGCGAGGAGCGCTTCCGGGTGATGCTCGACGTGGTCGAGGCGGTCGGCGGCCCCGCGCCGCGCGTCCTCGACCTCGCCTGCGGCACCGGCAGCATCAGCCGCCGCCTGCTGGCCCGGCTGCCCGGGGCGAGCAGCGTCGGCGTCGACCTCGATCCCGCGCTGCTGGCCATCGCCGAGGGCAGCTTCGGCGCCGACCCGCGCCTGACCCTGGTCACCGCGGACCTGCGCGACCCGGGGTGGGCCGCCGCCCTGCCCGCCGGCCCGTTCGACGCCGTGGTCACCGCGACCGCCCTGCACTGGCTCAATTCCCAGGACCTGCTGCGCCTCTACCGCGACCTGACGGGCCTGCTCCGCCCGGGCGGGGTCTTCCTGAACGCGGACCGCGCCCGGCAGCCGGACACCCCGCTGCTCAACGCGCTCGACCAGGCCCAGCAGGAGCGGCGGCAGGAGCAGGAGCGGAGCGAGGGCGTGCTCGACTGGGCCCAGTGGTGGCAGGCCGCGGCGGCCGATCCGCGCCTGGCCGCGCCGGTGGCCGCCCGCTCCGCCCTCTACCGCGACCACAAGGACGGCGAGCTGCACCCCGCCGAGTGGCACACCGCCCGGCTCGTCGAGGTCGGCTTCGCCGAGGCGGGCGTCGCCTGGCGCTCGGTCTCCGACGCGCTGGTCACCGCGATCCGCTGACGCCCGCTCTCAGCCCGCCCCGGCCGCCCCGGCCCCCTGTCGCGCCACCGCACCACCGCACCACCGCCTCAGCCCGCGTCGTCCTGCCCCGCCCGCCCGACCGACTCCTCGCCCGGCTCCTCGCCCGGCTCATCAGCCGACGAGCTCGCCGCCCGCTCGGCGGCCCGGACCTCCGCCGCCACCTCGTCGGCCGGGCGGCGCAGCAGTGTGCCGCCATGGCGGGCGGCCAGCTCGTCGGCGAGCTCGCGGTGCCGCTCGTGCAGCTCGACGATCAGCATCGCGTGACCCTCGGCCAGATCCCTGCTGTACACCAGCAGCCCCTCGGCCCCGTCCTGGAACTGCCTCAACTCCGCGGCCCCGCCCAGCACCGTGCCGGCCGTCCAGCCGAGCAGTACCCCGATCGGGCCGCCGAACAGCCCGAGCAGGCCGCCCACGATCCCGGTCGCCACCGTCGGCGTGCCCGCCCCGCGCACCCAGCTCTCGGGCGTGTCCAGCAGCCCCTCGGCCGACCGGCGCAGGACCGCCGCCTGCCGCGCCCCCGGCAGCTCCTTCGCCTCGGCGAAGGCGGCGAGCGCGGCGGTGGGGTCGGCGAAGGTGATGAAGAGCATCGTGTGGGTCTCGTCCGCCATCGTGCTTCCTCTCCAGAACGACGCCGGATCAACTCCGGTCCGGCTCCACGGCCGTACGACTCAACGACCGTATGACTCAACGACCGTACGACTCAACGACCGTACGACTCCACGGCCGCGGCGCCCTCCGGCGCCGCGGTCGCACGGCCCTACGGTGCACGTTAGGCGCCGCGCCCGGGCCCGGCGACGGCGCCACGCCCGGGCGGCCGACCGGCGTGAGCAACGCGACACGCGCGACCCAAGGGGCCGCTGTCATGGTGTCGACAGGCCCGGCAGCGGACAATCGGCCCATGCCGATTCGCACCGCGCTCGCCGTTCCCGCCCGCTACGGCTCCCTGGCCGCGGGCATGCTCCCGGTGCTCGCCTTCCCCGCGCTCGACCTGGCGCCGCTGGCCTGGGTCGGCCTGCTGCCGGGCCTGCTGCTCTTCCGTGCCGCGCCACGGGCCCGGGAGGCGGCGGTGCGCGGCTGGTGGTTCGGCACCGGCTACGTGCTGGCCGCGATGTACTGGCTGCTGCCCTCGGTGGGCCCGGCGCTGCCGGTGATCGCGCTGGTCTTCGGCGTCCTGCAGACCGGCCTCGGCGCGGCGACCTGGGCGCTGCTGCGGCCCCCGCTGACGGCGCGTCGGGCGCTGGCCGCGCTCGTCGTACTGCCCTCCCTCTGGGTGGTCGCCGAGTTCGCCCGCTCCTGGCAGGCGCTCGGCGGCCCCTGGGCGCTGCTCGGCGCCACCCAGTGGCAGCATCCGGCGGTGCTCGCGCTGGCCTCGATCGGCGGGGTCTGGCTGCTCAGTGCCGCCGTGGTCGCGGTCAACACCGCCGTGCTGATCGTGCTGATCGCCGAGCGCACCGCCGTCCGGATCGCCGGCGGCGTCACGGCCGCCGCCCTGCTGCTGGCCGGCCCGCTGGCCTTCGCGCTCACCCCCGCCCCGCGCCCGGTGCGCACCACCACCCTGGCCCTGGTGCAGCCCGGCATCACCCCGGACGGCCCGTCCCGGCTGGCGGCCTCGGCCCGGCTCACCGCGGAGCTGACCGACCGCCCCGACCTGGTGGTCTGGGGCGAGAGCAGTGTCACCACCGACCTGGCCAGGGACACCGCGACCCTGGCCCGGCTCCGCGCGCTCTCGGCGGCCACCGGCAGCGAGCTGCTGGTCAACGAGGACGCCCGGAAGGCCGACGGGACCATCTCCAAGGACGCGGTGCTGATCGACCCCGCCGGTGTCCAGGCCCGGTACGCGAAGATGCGCCTGGTCCCGTTCGGCGAGTACATCCCGTTCCGCTCCGCGCTCGGCTGGCTCACCGGGATCAGCAAGGCGGCGGCCGAGAACCGCACTCCCGGCCACAGCTTCCACCTCTTCCAGCCGGTGGACCGCACCGGGCGCCCGCTGCCCACCGGGGTGCTGATCTGCTTCGAGTCGGCCTTCCCCGACCTGTCGCGCACCGCGACCCTGCAGGGCGCGCAGCTGATCGTCTACCAGTCCGCGACCTCCACCTTCCAGCACAGCTGGGCCCCCGCGCAGCACGCCTCACTGGCCGCGCTGCGCGCCGCCGAAACCGGCCGCCCGGTGGTGCAGGCGGCCCTCACCGGTGTCTCGGTGGCCTTCGACGCGCAGGGCCGCGAGCTGGCGCGCTACGGCACCGGTCAGCGCGGCGTGCTCACCGTCCACCTCGCGCTGCCCGCGCCGAGCGCCCGCACCTGGTACGACCGGGTGGGCGATGTGGTGCCGTGGACGGCGGTGACCGTCACCCTCGTCGCGGCGGCCGTGGCGCTGCGCTCGACCCGCCGCCGCCCGCCCCGCGCCGCCCTGCCCGCGCCGGCGGAGGAGCGGCACCCGGCGGCCCAAGGCTGAACCGCGGAGCCGCCCGGCCGCCACTCACTCCTGCCCCTGCTCCTGCTCCTGCTCCTGCTCCTGCTCTCACTCCGGCCGGGCCCGGCTCGGCTGCACCCGGGGCGGCTCGCCCGGCATCTTCGGATGGTCCGGCGGATAGGGCAGCTCGCCCAGCCCGTGGTCGCGCTCCTGGCGCTCCGCCAGCTCCAGCACCGCCTCCAGCCCGAAGGCCTGCCCCTCCATCCCGGCATACGGATCGCCCAGCTCGGCGAGCCGGTCCGGCACGGTGCGCAGCGTGAAGTCGCCGGGCGCCGCCTCGTCCAGCTCCGCCCAGGTCAGCGGGGTGGAGACGGTGGCCTCGGGGCGGGCGCGCAGCGAGTAGGGCGAGGCGATGGTGCGGTCGCGGGCCATCTGGTTGTAGTCGACGAAGACCCGCACCCCCCGCTCCTCCTTCCACCAGTGCGTGGTGACCTGCTCGGGCATCCGCCGCTCCAGCGCCCGGCCGAGCGCGATCGCGCAGCGCCGCACCTCGGCGAAGTGCCAGGCCGGGTGGATCGGCACGTAGACGTGCAGGCCGCGTCCGCCGGAGGTCTTGGGCCAGCCGGTCAGCCCGCACTCGGCGAGCACCTCGCGCAGTTGGTGGGCGGCCCGCACGGCGTCGGTGAAGTCGGTGCCGGGCTGCGGGTCGAGGTCCAGGCGCAGCTCGTCGGGCCGGTCGGTGTCCCCGCGGCGGACCGGCCAGGGGTGGAAGGTGAGGCAGCCGAGGTTGGCCGCCCAGAGCACGGCGGCCGGCTCACCCGGGCAGATCTCGTCGGCGAACCGTCCGCTGGGGAAGGCGATCCGGGCGGTCGGCAGCCAGTCGGGCGTGTTCTTGGGCGCCCGCTTCTGGTAGAAGAACTCGCCCTCGACGCCGTCCGGGAAGCGCTGCAGCGTGGTCGGCCGGTCCCGCAGCCCGCGCAGCACCGCGGGCGCGACCGCCTGGTAGTACCGCGCGACGTCCAGCTTGGTGTAGCCGGGCCCCGGGTAGTACACCTTCCCGGGGCTGGAGAGCCTGACCGTCCGCTCCCCCACCTGCAGTTCGACCGCGTCCGAAGAAGCCATGGCTCCACGCTAGACTCCCGGGCCGCGGCCCGCGCTGCGGCCCGCGCGGGGGTGGCGCACCATCGGTGCCATGGACCTTCCCGTGCTGCCTCCCCTCGCCCCGATGCTGGCCAAGGCGGTCGCCGAGATCCCCGCCGGCATGCACTACGAGGCCAAATGGGACGGCTTCCGGGCGATCGTCTTCCGCGACGGGGACGAGGTGGAGGTGGCCAGCCGCACCGGCAAGTCGCTGGCGCGCTACTTCCCCGAGCTGCTGGACGCCCTGCGGGCCGAGTTGCCGCCGCGCTGCGTGCTGGACGGCGAGATCGTGCTGGCCCACGACGGACGGCTGCACTTCGAGGAGTTGCAGGAGCGGATCCACCCGGCGGCCTCCCGGGTGCGCAAGCTCGCCGCCGAGAAGCCGGTCAGCTTCATCGCCTTCGACCTGCTGGCGCTGGCGGACCGGTCGCTGCTGGCCCTGCCGCTGGCCGAGCGCCGCACGGCGCTGACCCGGGCCCTGGCCGGTGCGGGCCCCTGGGTGCACCTGGCGCCGGCCACCACCGACCGGGAGCTGGCCCGGCAGTGGTTCACCCGCTTCGAGGGCGCGGGCCTGGACGGGATCATGGCCAAGCCACTGGACGCGCCCTACCGGCCCGGCATCCGTTCGATGTTCAAGATCAAGCACGGCCGCACCGCCGACTGCGTGGTGGCCGGCTACCGCGAACACAAGGACGGCCAGGGCGTCGGCTCCCTGCTGCTCGGGCTGTACGACGCGGCCGGTGTGCTGCAGCACGTCGGCGTCTGCTCCTCGTTCACCGCCGCCCGGCGGCGGCAGCTGGCCGAGGAGCTGGCCCCGCTGCGCCTGGCCGACGCGAGCGCGCACCCGTGGGCGGCCTGGACCGAGGAGAGCGCGCACGAGGCGAACCGGATGCCCGGGGCGCCCAGCCGGTGGAGCGGCGGCAAGGACGGCGAGCGCGCCAAGAGCGCAGCGTGGGTCGCGCTCCGCCCTGAACTGGTCTGCGAGGTCGCGTACGATCACATGGAAGGGACCAGGTTCCGGCACACCACGCGCTTCCAGCGGTGGCGCCCCGACCGGTCCCCGCGCAGCTGTGACTACGGCCAGCTGGAGGAGCCGGTCGGCTACGACCTGGCACAGCTGCTGGCCGACGGCGGGGCGCCGGAGCACTGAGGCCCGAAGGCGCGCCCCATGGTGGAAGGGCCGAAAGGACAGCAGGTGAGGATCATGGTCCTCTCACGGCAGGAGGCTCGGGAGAGTCGGCGGATCGAGACCCGGCTGGTAGCCGAGGATCCGGTGCTGGAGCGAAGATTCGAGCAGTGGCGGCGCAGCCGCGACCGGGTGGCCGAGGCCGCCGCGCTCGCCGCCGGGCGCACCCCCGCACCGGATCCGACCGGTCCGCCGCCCCGGCTGCGCCGCCTGTGGCACGAGATCCTGCGCGGCCGCATCCCGCTGCCGTGAGGCCCTCCGCCGATCGGCTCCCACCGCCGGCCGGCCCCACCCGATCGGCCGCGCCGCCCGGCGGACCGTTCGTTTTGGCACCATCGTTCTCAGGGGAGACGCGAGGCCGAGAAGGTGAGAGCGGATGTCCAGCGACGCGATCGTGCTGCTGAAGCAGGAGCACAAGGAGTTGCAGCGGCTCTTCAAGGAGTACCGCGCGGTCGGGCCCGCCGATGCCGCGGCCCGCGTGGACCTCGCGCAGCACATCGTGCACGACCTCACGGTCCACTCCTACCTGGTGGACGAGGTGCTGTATCCGCAGGTCGTCGCCCTGCTGCGGGATCCGGCGCACGAGGCGCTGCGCGGCTACCGGGACCACCGGGCGATCGACCGGCTCTGCGAGGAGGTGTCGGGGCGCGGGGTCGGTGACCCGGCGTTCACCGGACTGGTGGACTCGCTGCTGTCGGCCGCCGCCCAGCAGATGAGCCAGGAGGAGCGGGAGTGGTTCCCGCAGCTGCGGGCCGCGCTGCGGCGCGCGGACCTGCAGGAGATCGGCACCCGGCTGCTCGCCGTCCGCGAGACGGCGCCACGCCACCCGTCCGGCCCAGTTTCCGACGCTCCGCAGGGGGCACCGGGGTAACAGGGGGGTCGCGACCCGCGAGGTCGACACCGAGGAGGCACCCGCCATGCGATTGACCGCCACCACGGACGGCGCGTCCGAGGGAGTCGCCGCCCGCAGCCTGCTGGACGAGCGGCTGCTGCATGAGCTGGAACAGCTCCACCGGACCAGGCACGAGACCTTCCTGTACGGCTCCGACGAGGCGCTGCGGCACCACACCGAGCGCTCGGCGGAGCTGGAGGCGGAGTACCTGCGCCGCTTCCCGAACCGCCTGGTCACCGCCGGCCGCACCCGCTCCGGCGCCCGCGCCCGGGAGGCCGCCGCCCGGATCGAGGCCACCCCCCGGTGACCGGTCAGGTCCGGCAGCGGCCCACGGCACCCCGGCACGGCAGGACGGGCGGCCGATGAGCCGCGAGCGCGCCGAGCGGCGCCACCGCGAGGTCCTGCGCCTGTACGCCGAGGCGCTGGCCTCCTTCGGCCGCCGGGTGCCGGCAGTGGCCCGCAACCAGTGGCAGGCACCGACCCCGTGCGCGGGGTGGTCGGTGCGGGACCTGGTCAACCACGTGGCGGCCGAGCAGCTCTGGGCCCCGGAGCTGCTGCTCGGCGCGACCCCGGCCGAGGTCGGCGACCGCTTCGAGGGCGATGTGCTGGGCGCGGACCCGGCCGCCGGCTGGGCCCGCGCGGCGGCCGGCGCCCGGGCGGCGTTCGCCGTGCCGGACGCCCTGGCCCTGACCGTGCACCTGTCCTACGGCGACCGGTCGGCGCTGGACTACTGCACCCAGCTGACCATCGACCTGGTGGTGCACACCTGGGACCTGGCCAGGGCCACCGGCCAGGACAGCCACCTGGCACCGGAGCTCGTGGAGTTCGGGCTGCACGAGGTCGCTCCGTACGCGGACCGGCTGGCCGCCACCGAGCGCTTCGCCGCCCCGGTACCGACCGCGCCGAACGCCGACCCGCAGACGAGGCTGCTCGGCCTGGTCGGCCGCCACTCGGCACCGCACCCGCCGGTCGACCCCGAGCTGGCCGACTGAGCCCCCATCAGCTGAATGTCCGCTGACCGTCGGCTGAATACTGCCTGAATGCCACGTGAATCCAAGATGACGGACCGTCAGGCCGCACGCCGACGACGCGTCAGGCACAGCCTCCGCCCCGGTCGCAAGACCGGGCACACCGTCGGATATCGTCCCGCTCTCAGACGCAATGGCCCCGGCCGGTCCACGGACCCGCCGGGGCGGTGCGCCACACCACACTGTGCACCTACGTTCAGGGAGCAACACCCGTGCACCACCCCCTGCGCCGGACTCTTCCGGCACTGGCGGCGCTCGGCATAGCCGTGACCGCCCCCCTCCTGACCGCCGGGCCCGCCCAGGCCCACGAGGTCGACCACTGCGACAGCGCGACGGTCGAGTACTCCGTCGACAACGGCGCCACCTGGCAGAACGGCGACCGGATGGCCCAGCCGCACGGCACCATCCAGGTCAAGCTGGACGGCGACATCAGCAAGGGCTGCTCGTACCAGATCTCGCTGGCGTCCTACAGCACCGAGGGCCCGACCTGGCCCACCTCGGGCACCCAGAGCTTCCTGGGCTGGGCGACCACCACGCTCTCCCAGAGCCACCGTCAGGCGAAGCTGGACGTCAGCGGCAGCCTGCCGCCGTGCTTCGGCCAGATCGACCTCTACAGCGGCGGCACCAAGTTCGACGGCACCAAGGGCAACGGGCCACTGCCCAAGTACCCCAACGGGGTCTTCTCGAACAGCCTGATCAGCGCGTGGAACGGCGGGACCGCCTGCCAGGGCACCCCGACGCCCACCCCCTCGCAGAGCGCGAGCCCGTCGGCCTCCGCCTCGGGCTCCACCAGCCCCTCGCCCTCCGCCTCGACCTCCACCAGCCCCTCGCCCTCGGGCAGCACCTCGTCGAGCCCCTCCGGCTCGCCGAGCCCGTCGGCCTCCACCTCGGGCTCCACCAGCCCCTCACCCTCCGTCTCGGCCTCGACGAGCACCTCGCCGTCGGCCTCGGCCTCGGTGAGCACCTCGACCAAGCCGAGTTCCTCGGCGTCGGCCCCGGCCGCCGTCGCGGCCACCCCGTCGGCGCCCGCGCCCTCGGGTTCGCCGGTCACCACCGATGAGCTGGTCGGCTCGCCGTCGGTCCAGCCGGTCTCCGCCACGCCCACCGGCCTGGCCTTCACCGGCACCAACGGCGGCCAGCTGGTCACCTTCGGTGTCGGCGGCGCGGTGCTGATCGCCGCCGGCGTCGGCGCGGTCCTCTTCACCCGTCGCCGCAGCGCGCAGCGCTGACCCTGCGGCACACCGTCGCGCCCGTGGCACCGGCCCCGCCAGGCCGGCGCCACGGGCGTCCCGCGTTCCGGCTACTCGGACGCCCGACCACCCGAACCGCGCACCTCCAGGCCCGCCAGCAGCGCGGCAGTGGCCGCGGCGACGGCCGCGACGGCCTGGTCGAAGACCGCGCGGTTGTGCGCGGCCGGGGCCCGGAACCCGGAGACCTTGCGGACGTACTGGAGCGCCGCGGCGTGGATGTCCTCCTCGGTGACCTCGGGCTGCACGGGCGGACGGAGGGTCTTGATGCTTCGGCACATGCCTCCAGTCTGCTCCCCCGGACGGGACCGCCGGGCAGCCGGCCGCGCCCCTGGCGGGCAGGATCTCGACAGGTCGCCCGGTCCGGACGTACCGTCCAGGCACGGCGGGGAACTCTCCGCACACGGAGGGAGACCCACGGATGACCAGACTGCCCGAATTCCGGCTCGAAACCTACCTCTCCCGCTGGGAGTTCACCGCCCGCTACCACCTGACCGCCTCCGACGCGCAGACCATGGCGATGGCCGAGCTGCTCGCCCTGGCGGACGAGGAGGACGCGCGGGCCTGGGAGACGCTGACCCTGGGGTACACCGAGACCTACGGCGATCCCGGGCTGCGCCAGGCCATCGCGGACACCTACGACCTGGCCGGCCCGCAGGACGTGCTCTGCTTCGCGGGCGCGGAGGAGGGCCTCTACCTGGCGATGCGGGCGCTGCTCGGTCCGGAGGACCACGCGGTGGTCGTCACTCCCAACTACCAGTCCGCCGAGACCGTGCCGCGCTCGCTCTGCGCGGTGACCGGAGTGGCCCTGGACGCGGCCCGCGACTGGGCCCTGGACCTGGACCGGCTGGTCGCGGCGCTGCGCCCGAACACCAAGGTGGTCTCGGTCAACTTCCCGAACAACCCGACCGGCAAGCTGATCACCGCCGCGGACTTCCGTGAGCTGGCCCGGATCTGCGACGAGCGCGGCATCCGCCTGTTCAGCGACGAGGTCTACCGCGGCCTGGAGCGCGACCCCTCGACGCGGTTGCCGCAGGCCGTCGACCTGTCGGAGCGGGCGCTCTCGCTCAACGTCACCTCCAAGTCGCTGGGGCTGCCGGGGCTGCGGATCGGCTGGATCGCCTGCCGCGACCGGCAACTGCTGAGCGAACTGGAGCGGGCCAAGCACTACACCACGATCTGCTCCTCGGCGCCGAGCGAGGTGCTGGCCCGGATCGCGCTGAAGGCCCGGGACACCCTGGTGGCGCGCAGCCGCTCGACCATCGCCGCCAACCTGCCGCTCTTCGAGGCCTTCTTCGCCGAGTTCGGCGACCTCTTCGAGTGGTCCGCGCCGGACGGCGGCTGCGTGGCCTTCCCCCGGTACCTGGGCCGGGAGGGGGTCGAGGAGTTCTGCGGCCGGCTGGTCCAGGAGGCCGGGGTGCTGCTGCTGCCGGCCTCGGTCTACCGCTCGGAGCTCACCGCGACGCCGACCGACCGGTTCCGGATCGGAGTGGGGCGCGCCGATCCGGAGCCGGCGCTGGCGGCCTTCGCCGACTGGCTGACCAAGCGTCAGGTGGTGTAGCCGGAGTTCAGTTCGACGTAGCCCGGCGTCAGATCGCAGCCGTAGACGGTGAATCCGGCGTCCCCGAGACCGAGGTCGATCCCGATCACGACCTCGCTCCCGCCCAGGTAGGCGCGGGCCCGGGCGAGCAGCTCGTCGTCCGGCTCCTCGGGGAACACGGCCAGCGCCCCGTAGCGGATGGCCACCTTGGCCGGGTCCAGGTCGAGGTCGTCGTCCAGCTTGCCGATCGCCATCGCCACCCGGCCCCAGTTGGGGTCGGCGCCGTACACCGAGGTCTTCACCAGCGGGGAGTTGACCACCGCCTTGCCCACCCGCTTGGCCTGCGCGGTGTCCCGGGCGCCGGTGACCTCGACCTCGATCAGCTTGCTCGCGCCCTCGCCGTCCGAGGCGATGTCGCGGACCAGGGCCAGCGCGGCCCGGTGGAGCACGGCCTCGAAGGCGGCGGGGTCGACCGGCCCGGCCAGGCCGTTGGCGAAGACCGCGGCGGTGTCGCTGGTCGAGGTGTCGGTGTCGATGCTGAGCGCGTTGAAGGTGCGGTCCATCACCCGCCGGAAGACCGCGTCCAGCTCGCCGGCCGGCAGCTCGGCGTCAGTGAAGAAGAAGGTCAGCAGGGTGGCCATGTTCGGCTCGATCATCCCGACGCCCTTGGCGATGCCCACCAGCACGGCGTCGCCGCAGCGCAGGTGGACCGACTTGGCCCGGGTGTCGGTGGTCATGATCGCCGCGGCGGCCGCCTGGAAGTCGGCGGGGGGCAGCCGCGCGGGGAGCTCCGCCACACCCGCCCGGATCGACTCCATCGGATAGGGCCGGCCGATCACCCCGGTGGAGCCGATCACCAGTTGCTCCGGCGCCACCCCGGCCGCCGCCGCGGCCAGCCGGCGGACCTCGGCGGCGTTGTCCGCGCCGGCCCGTCCGGTGGCCACGTTGGCGTTGCGGGAGATCACCACCATGCCCCGGGCGTCCTGCCGGGCCGCGTCGCCCCGGCTCAGCAGCACGCTCGGCCCGGCGAACCGGGAGCGGGTGAAGACCGCGGCCGAGACGGCGGGCGCCTCGGAGACGACGAGCGCGAAGTCGTCCGCGTCGTCCTTGAGGCCCATGTTGGCCGTCCAGGAGAGGAACCCCCGCGGCAGCGGCCGGTTCATCACACCACCCCCATCTGTATAAGTATTCTGATTTGCGCATACAATATCAGGTGGACGGGACAGCGGACCGGGCGGACGGCCGACCGGCGAGGGTGCGGGGATCCGCCCTCGGCCACCCCTGGCGGCGTGTCACCGGCGCCACGCCCGAACGGCCGGGCGAGCATGGGTCCATGCTGCTGGCCGACCTCGCCCGGACCTCGCGCGAGGTCGCCGCCACCTCGGCCCGTTCGCGGAAGGTCGCGCTGCTGGCCGAACTCCTCAGCGCCACCGAGCCGGCCGAGGCACCCACGGTGATCACCTACCTGGCCGGTCGGCTGCCGCAGGGCCGGCTCGGCGTGGGCTGGAGCGTGCTCGGCCGGCCGGTCCCGCCCGCCCCCGCCGCCACCCTGACGGTCCACCAGGTCGACGCCGCGCTGGCGGAGCTGGCGGCCGTGCGCGGCACGGGCGCGCAGGCCGAGCGGCGGCGGCTGCTGACCGGGCTGCTGGGCGCGGCCACCGGCCCCGAGCAGGAGTTCCTGCTCCGGCTGCTGGGCGGCGAGGTGCGCCAGGGCGCGCTGGACGCCGTCGCCGTGGAGGCCCTGGCGGCAGCGGGCGGCGCTCCCGCCGAGCAGGTGCGCCGGGCGGTGATGCTCGGCGGCACGCTGGGCGCGGTGGCCGGGGCGCTGCTGGCGGACGGGCCGCCGGCGCTGGCGCGGTTCCGCCTGCTGGTGGGCCGCCCGGTGCTGCCGATGCTCGCGCACGCCGCCAAGAGCGTCGACGAGGCGCTGGACCGGCTCGGCCCGTGCGCGGTGGAGCAGAAGCTGGACGGGATCCGGATCCAGGTGCACCGGGACGGAGCGGTCGTGCGGGTCTTCACCCGGACCCTGGAGGAGATCACCGACCGGCTGCCCGAGGTGGCGGCCGCCGCGCTGGCCCTGCCGGCCGAGCAGGCGGTGCTGGACGGCGAGGTCATCGCGCTGGACGCGGCCGGCCGGCCCCGTCCGTTCCAGGAGACCGCCGGCCGGGTCGGCTCACGGCTGGACGTCCCCGGCGCCACCGCGTCACTGCCGCTCTCCCCGGTCTTCTTCGACCTGCTCGCGGTGGACGGCCGGGACCTGCTGGAGCTGCCCGCCGAGCAGCGGCACGCCGAACTGGCCCGCCTGGTGCCCGGGTCACTGCGGGTGCGCCGGCTGGTGGCGGCGACCCCCGCCGAGCCGGCCACCCGGCGGGCGGCGGGCGAGTTCGCCGCGGCGGCCCTCGACCAGGGCCACGAAGGCGTGGTGGTCAAAGCGCTGGACGCGCCCTACACCGCCGGACGGCGCGGCACCGCCTGGCTGAAGGTGAAGCCCGTGCACACGCTGGACCTGGTGGTGCTGGCCGCCGAGTGGGGCCACGGGCGGCGCGCGGGCCGCCTGTCGAACCTGCACCTGGGCGCACGGCGTGTGGACGGATCGTTCGCGATGCTCGGCAAGACCTTCAAGGGACTGACCGACGTCCTGCTCGCCTGGCAGACCGAGCGGCTGGCCCGGCTCGCGGTGGAGCGGCCGGCCTGGGGCGTGCGGGTGCGGCCCGAGCTGGTGGTGGAGATCGCCTTCGACGGGGTGCAGCGCTCCTCGCGCTATCCGGCGGGGGTCACGCTGCGCTTCGCGCGGGTGCTGCGCTACCGCGAGGACAAACCCGCCGCCGAGGCGGACACCGTCGAGGCGGTGCGGGCCCTGCTGCCGAAAGAATCCTGACCGGACGGAAATACCTGACTGCTCAGATACTGTTGACTCAGATGATGGTCGCTACCGCCCATCGGCCCCACCCGCTCGTCAGTCCCACCGCTCGTCAGTCCCGCAGCATCCCTAGAGGAGGACCTCGCATGTCCAAGATCGCTGTCTTCGGCGCCAACGGCACCATCGGAAGCGCCGTCGTGCGCGAGGCGCTGAGCCGCGGCCACCAGGTCACCGCCGTGGTCCGCGACCCCGCCAAGATCACCGAGAGCTCCCCCGCCCTCACCGTCACCCAGGGCGACGTGCTCGACCCGGCCTCGGTCCACGCCGCGGCCGCCGGGCAGGACGCGCTGGTCAGCGCGGTCGGCGGCGGGGACGGCCCGGGCCACCTGGCCACCATCGAGCCCGCCGCCAGGTCCCTGGTGACGGGCCTGCGCGCGCTCGGCGACCAGGCGCCGCGGCTGATCGCGGTCGGCGGCGCCGGCTCGCTGCGCACCCCCGACGGCACGCTGGTCTGGGACGCCCCCGGCCTGCCCGACTGGCTGCTGCAGATCATGCACGCGCACGGCGACGCCCTCGACTACTACCGCACCGTCAGCGACGTGGCCTGGACCAGCCTCAGCCCGGCGGCGCTGATCGAGCCCGGTGACCGGACCGGCTCCTACCGCACCGCCCAGGACGACGTGGTCGCCGCCGCGGACGGCAACAGCAAGATCTCCGTCGAGGACTACGCGGTCGCCGTGGTCGACGAGATCGAGCGGCCGGCGCACCTCGGCGAGCGGTTCACCTGCGGCTACTGACCGGGCTGGCCGTCCGGCCGCGGCGGGCGGCACCGGCACCGACTGGACCGGCGCCGCCCCACTGGCCACGATAGGGGCCGACGAACCTGCCGAACCTGACGGACCCGACGGACCCGGCGAACCTGACGGACCCGACGGACCCGGCGAACCTGACGGACCCGCCGAACCCGACGATGCCGAGGGAGATCCAGCGTGCCCGAGCCCGACCAGCAGCCCCGCAGCGTCGCGCAGGTGGCCGCCGACCCGGGGATCCAGGCGGTCGGCGTGCTGCTCAACACCTCCGCGCTGATCGAACGGCTGCTCGCCGGCGCGATCCAACGGGCTGCCGGGATCAGCCACTCGATGTTCGAGGTGCTGCTCATCCTGGCCGCCCAGCCCGGCGGTACCCCGGTCAGCCGGCTCTCCGGCGGCCTGGTGCTCACCAGCGGCGGCGCCACCCGGCTGATCGACCGGATGACCGAGGTCGGCCTGGTGACCCGGACCCCCTCGCCGACCGACCGGCGGGTGCAACTGGTCG
Source organism: Kitasatospora sp. NBC_01287 (assembly GCF_026340565.1). Classification (NCBI taxonomy): domain Bacteria; kingdom Bacillati; phylum Actinomycetota; class Actinomycetes; order Kitasatosporales; family Streptomycetaceae; genus Kitasatospora; species Kitasatospora sp. NBC_01287. The sequence goes on along the minus strand of NZ_JAPEPB010000001.1, from coordinate 8,385,410 downwards.
CCATGACCGAGCAGGGCGAGCGCACCCTGCTCACGGCCGCCGCCGCCCACACCAGGGAGGCCGAACGGCTGCTGCACGGGGCCCTCGCCCCCGCCGAGGCCACCGCCATGGTGGACGCGCTGGACCGGCTGGGCCGGCACGCCCGCGCCGAGCTGCCGCCGCTGGGGTAGCCGGCGCGCCCGCCGAGCGCGCCGGCTACCCCAGCGGCACGAGTGGTCAGGGCGCCGGGTTGCCCGGGCGGCCGTTCAACCGGCCCGACCAGCGCGGCTCGACCACCGACCAGCCCTCGGCCCACTCGCGCAGGCAGCGGCGCTCCAGCGCGCGGCGGCGCATCGCGTGGCCGGCCAGGACCGCCGCACTCGCCAGCAGCCAGGCGCCACCGCCGAATCCGATTGCCAGCAGGACCAGGCCCGCGGTGGTCGGCGGCGGCGAACCGAGGCGTCCGTCGTCGGTCACCCAGACCGGCAGCGTGGCGCCCGCCGACGCCGGACGGTTCAGCGCGACCCGGCCGGTGCCGCTGTGCCCGGCGGGATACTCCCAGGCCACCGTCACCCGGTCGCCGCCGTTGAAGCGGAAGCCGGGTGAGCTGGCGTCAGGCCGGGGCGGACCGAGCACCTCGGCCCGTACCCGGTGCAGCTGGGCGGCGCGGGCGGCCACCTGCCGGGGCGCGCTCGCCACACCGCGTACGGCCAGCAGTGAGCCGAGCAGCAGCGCGGTCAGCAGGCCGAGCACGGTGAGCAGTTGCCCCCGGCTGCGGACGCGATCCAGCTGCCGACCGAGCGGCCCGAGGTCGCGGCCGAACGCGAACCGCAGCTGCCGGCCGAACGCGCGCAGCGGTCGGCGGCGCCATCGGGACAGCGGTGCTCCAGGGGGGTGTTCAGGGTTGCGCCGCACGGACATCCCTCCCCTCCCGTGCCGCACTGATGATCCGACGATAACTCAGACAATGGCACTTTCGACACGGGTGGTACGCAGGATCATCACCCCTCGGTACCGGCCAGGTAGACGCCGAAGCCCGCGCCCTGCGGGTCGCTCAGCACCGCGATCCGCCGACCGCCGGCCAGATCCATCGGAGCCAGCAGGGTGCCGGCGCCGAGGCCGGCGGCCCGCCGCACCACGGCGTCCACGTCGGTGACCGCGAAGTACGGCCGCCAGTGCGGCGGCACCTCGGCCGGGACCCGGTCGTCCAGCCGCATCATCCCGCCGAAGTCGGCGCCGTCGACGCCCCACTGGGTGTACCACTCACCGGCCGCCACGCTCCAGCCGAAGACCCGCGGGTAGAACTGGAGGGCGCCGGGGACGTCCCGGGTCAGCAGCTCGACCCAGCCGAGCGAGCCCGGCCGGTTGAACACCGCCGCGCCGCCGAACCGCCGCGGCTGCCAGAGCGCGAACACCGCCCGCGCCGGGTCGGCGACCACCGCGAACCGGCCCGCGTCGAAGACGTCCATCGGCCCCGTCACCACCTGGCCGCCGGCCGCGGTGACGGCCGCCGCGGTGGCGTCGGTGTCGGTGACGGCGAAGGAGACCGACCAGGCGGTGGGCTGTCCCGGCGCGTACAGCGGGGTCAGCGCGGCCACCGGGGCGCCGTCGAGCAGCAGCATGGTGTAGCCGCCGGCCTCCGGACGGGGATCGGTCTCGGCCCGCCAGCCGAAGAGCTCCCGGTAGAACGCGGCGGCCGCCGCCGGATCGGCGCTCCCCAACTCGACCCAGCACGGGCCGCCGGTGACCACCTGATCGTTCTTCACCTGACGCTCCTTCGGATCCCTGACGTGCCTGGGGGACTCTAGCGCCCGCCGATGGTCCGCCCCGGGCAGCGCGCCAGCGCCGAACGGGGGATCGCGCCGTCCCGTCAGGCGGTGGCCCGACCGTCCCCTCGGGCGGTGGCCCGGCCGATCCGCTCGCCCAGCTCCCGCAGGTGGTCGAGGAGTTCGGGCGGCTCCTCGACCTGGAACTCGCAGCCGAGCGCGAGCAGCCTGAAGGCCAGCCACTCCAGGGTGTCGGCCGACGAGCACAGCCGGCAGCTCACCGCGTCCACCGGCTCCAGCCGCACCGGCGCCTGGCCGAGCCGCAGTTGGGCCTGGACCAGCGGCAGCCCGAGCAGCACCACCGCCGTGAAGGTCTGGGCGTGCAGCCGCAGCTTGGCCGACACGTACGCGGCGGCGTCCGCCGCGGGCAGCTCGCGCGGTGCCACCCGCACGCCGGTGGGCCGCGCCGCCGCGATCCGATCGACCCGGAAGATCCGCCAGTCGTCGCGGTCGTTGTCGAAGGCGACCAGGTACCAGCGCCGCCCGGTGGCGACCAGCCGGTGCGGCTCGACCAGCCGCAGGCTCTCCGCGCCGTCCGCCGCCTGATAGCCGAACCGCAGCCGTTCCGGACCGGCCACCGCGCCGGCCAGCACCGCGAGCAGCTCGGGATCGACCGCCGGTCCGCCGCCCGGCAGCGGCACGGTGGCCGCGGTCAGCGCCCCCACCCGGTGCCGCAGCCGGGCCGGCAGCACCTGGGCGAGCTTGGCCAGTGCCCGCACCGAGGCCTCCTCGATCCCGCTGACCGCGCTGCCGGCGGCCGTGCGCAGCCCGACCGCGATCGCCACCGCCTCCTCGTCGTCCAGCAGCAGCGGCGGCATCGCCTGCCCGGCCGCCAGTCGGTAGCCGCCGACCGAGCCGAGCGTGGCCTGCACCGGGTAGCCCAGCTCCCGCAGCCGTTCGACGTCGCGGCGGATGGTCCGCGGGCTCACGCCGAGCCGCTCGGCCAGCTCGCTGCCGGGCCACTCGCGCGGTGTCTGCAACAGGGAGAGCAGGCTCAGCAGCCGGCCCGGGGTATCGGTCACGGGATCCAGGATGCCGGAGAACTGGGACAGGAGCTGACCTAGTTGGCCGCTACGGTCGGTCCGGACGACGAACCGAACACCGACGCAACAGGAGACGCTGCACCTCATGACCACGACGACAGCACTCGATCGGCGGCGCTGGATAGCGCTGGCCATCGTGATGACCGCCTCGTTCATGGACCTGGTCGACGTGACCATCGTCAACATCGCGGTGCCGAGCATCCAGCGGAACCTGGGCGCCTCGTTCAGCGCGATCCAGTGGGTCACCGGGGGTTACGCGCTGGCCTTCGCGATCGGCCTGATCACCGGTGGACGGCTGGGCGACGTCTACGGGCGCAAGCGGATCTTCCTGCTCGGCATCGGCGGCTTCACCGTGGCCTCCGCGCTCTGCGGCCTGGCGTCCGACCCCGGGATCCTGGTGGCGACCCGGGTCCTGCAGGGCGGCACGGCCGCGCTGATGGTGCCCCAGGTGCTCTCGATCATCCACGCCACCTTCCCGGCCGAGGAGCGCGGCAAGGTCTTCGGCATGTTCGGCGCGATGGTGGGCCTGGGCGCGGTCAGCGGACCACTGCTCGGCGCGCTGCTGACCGAGTGGGACCTGTTCGGCCTGCAGTGGCGGCCGATCTTCCTGATCAACCTGCCGGTCGGGGTGGCCGGGCTGCTGCTCGGGCGGCGCTTCATCACCGAGTCGCGCGCCGAGCGCGTCCTGCGGCTCGACCTGGTGGGCATGGCGCTGGCCGGCCTCGGCCTGCTGATGCTGCTCTACCCGCTCACCCAGGGCCGGGAGGCCGGCTGGCCGCTCTGGGGCTTCGTCTCGATGGGCCTGAGCGTGCCGGTGCTCGGGCTCTTCGTCGCCTACGAGCGGGTCAAGACCCGCCGGGACGGCTCACCGCTGGTCGAGCTCTCGCTCTTCCGGGTGCGCAGTTTCGCCGGCGGCGTCGCGGTGCAGCTGATCTTCGGGGTGACCTGCGGGATCTTCTTCCTGGTCTGGACGCTGTGGATGCAGATCGGCCTGGGCTGGAGCCCGTTGCGGGCGGGCACCACCGGGGTCCCGTTCTCGATCGCGGTCTCGGCCGCGGCCGGGATCTCGGTGCAGGCCCTGGTGCCGCGCTTCGGACGCAAGGTGCTGCAAGCCGGCGCGCTGGTGATGGCGACCGGCGTGCTGCTCTACCTCGGCGAGGCGCACCGGTACGGCACCGGCATCCACCCCTGGCAGATGGCGCTGCCACTGGTCGTGATGGGCCTGGGCATGGGGCTGATCGTGGCGCCGCTGACCGACGCGGTGCTCGCCGAGGTGCCGCGCGAGCACGCCGGCTCGGCCTCCGGGCTGATCAACACCACCCAGCAGCTGGGCAACGCGCTGGGCCTCGGCCTGGTCTCGGTGGCCTTCTTCGGAGTGGTCGACACGGCCGCGCCCGGGCAGGCGGTCGGGGTGGTCTTCACCCACGCCTTCAGCCACGCGCTCTGGTGGCTGGTCGGCTGCCTGCTGGCGGTCTTCCTGCTGATGTTCGCGCTGCCGGCGCGCACGGCGGCGGCCCCGGCGCCAGCGGACTCCCGAGAGCCGCAGCTGGTGGGCTGATCGGCGCACCTCGAAGGTCTTCGGCGGCCATCAGGGTGAAAAAGTCCGTATGCAATTAACTGTCGGGTCGTCAGGTGGTGCATTCTCATCGTCATCACGGGCCGAAATCCGCGGCCCGCCGGATAAGGGGAATACGCATGCGACTTCGCACCGCCCTGATCGGCTTTGCCCTCGCCGGACTGACCGTCGCCGGGACCGCCACCGCCGCCAGCGCGCACAGCATCAGCGGTTACCACGCGGGCTACGCCAGCGGCAGCGGCAGCATCATCGCCGGCCACGGCACCGTCGGCAAGACCTACCAGTTCGAGGATGGCCACGAGGCCGGCTTCACCGCCGGCGAGTGAATTCCGCCGGAGCGCGCATTCCGAGCTGAGTGCGCGGGCTGAGGGAATAGTGCCGGGCGCTGATGGACCATCAGCCGCCCGGCACAGCCGTGCCCGCCGGTTCGTCCCCGGGCCCCAGTCGGCGCAGCAGCAGGAGCGCGGCGTCGTCCTCGGCCTCCAGCCGCCCGCCCAGGGTGTCCCGCAGGTGGTCGGCCAGCGCTGGCAGCTCCACGGGCCCCTCCGCCAGCACCCTGGCCAGCCGGGCCAGGCCCAGCTCCAGGTCCTCCCCCGGCCGCTCGACCAGGCCGTCGGTGTAGAGCAGCAGGGTGCCGCCCGGCGCCAGGTGGAAGTCGGTGTGCGGGTAACCGTTCGGCAACCAGTCGGCGGGCAGACCCAGCGGCAGGCCGGTGGCCACCTCGATCAGCTCGACCGTGCCGTCGGCGTGCCGCACCAGCGGCGGCAGGTGTCCCGCGTTGGCCGCCCTCACCTGACCGGTGGCCAGCGAGACCTGGGCGTAGAGGCAGGTGGCGAAGCGGTCGGCGTGCAGCTCGGCCAGGAAGGCCGAGGCGCGGGTCAGCACCTCGGCGGTGCCGTGGCCCTCGGCGGCGTAGGCGGTCATCGCGATCCGCAGCTGCCCCATGATCGCGGCGGCCTCGGTGTCGTGCCCCTGCACATCGCCGATCGCCACCCCGACCACGCCGCCGGGCAGCGGCAGCGCGTCGTACCAGTCGCCACCGATCCAGACGCCCTCGCGCGCGGTGCGGTAGCGCACCGCGAGCACGCCGCCGACCAGCCGGGGCAGCCGGCGCGGCAGCATCGCGTTCTGCAGCCCGGCCGCGATCTCCCGGGACTGGTCGACCAGCATGGCGCGCTGCAGGGACTGGGCGATGGCGCTGGCCAGCGTGGTCAGCAGGGTGCGGTCCTCGCTGCTGAAGCTGCGCTTGCCCTCGTAGACCAGGGCGAGCGCGCCGATCGGACGGCCCTGCGCGGTCAACGGCAGGAAGGCGGCGGCGGTGGCCAGGCTGTCCTGCAGTTGGTCGGCCAGGTCCGGGTAGCGGCGCACGAACACCTGGCGCGAGGTGAAGAAGGCGGGCTCACCCGAGCGGACCACGTCGTTCAGCGGCCGGGGCTCGGTCAGCCGGGCCTGGTGCAGCGCGCGGACCCGGACGTTCACCTGCCCGACCGCCCCGACCAGTTTGATCCGCCCCTGGTCCACCACGCCCAGGGTGATGCCCTGCGCGCCGAGCCGGCGCATGCTCTGGTCACCCGTCAGCGCCAGCACCACGTCCTCCACGGTGAGCGCCTCACCGAGCGCCTGCGCCACCTCGCCCAGCGCCGTCTCCTGGCGCCGGCGGTCGTCCTCGGCCATCAGCCGCAGTGCCGAGTGGGCCAGCTCCGCGGTCGCGTCGCGCACCACGCCGACCACCCGGATGCCCTCGCGGCCGGGCTCGCGGACCACCTGCCCCTGGGTGTGGGTCCAGCGCATCGAGCCGTCGCGGCGGCGGATCCGGAAGTAGCTGCTGTACGAGTCGCTGCGCCCGGCGCGGATGTCCTCCACCAGCTTGAAGAGCCGGATCACCTCCTCCACCGGGATCCGCCGGGTGAGCCCGGCCGCCATGCCGTCGTACTCGTCCGGTCGCAGGTCGAAGACGGCCAGGCCGACGGGGTCCAGGGTGAACCGCTCGGTGGCCGGGTCCCACTCGAAGCAGCCGATCCCGGTGGCGGCCATCGCCTCCACCGGGTCGACGTGCGGTGGCGGGCGCTCGGTCATCCGTCACCGGCCGGTTCGTCACCGCCGTGGTGCTCCCCCGACCTGGCCCGGACCACCACCGCCGGGCACGGCGCGTGCTCGACCACGTGGCGGCTGACCGAGCCGAGCAGCACCCCGGCGAAGCCGCCCAGCCCCCGGCTGCCGACCACCAGCAGCTCGGCTCCCTTCGCCTGGCCGAGCAGCGCGACCGAGGCGGGCCCGGGCAGCACCAGTTCGCGCACCGGCACCGCCGGCTCTCCCCCGGTCACCTCCCGCACGGCCTCGGCCAGCACCTGGGCGGCGAGCCGCTCGGGGTCCAGCTCGGCCGGGGGCGGCGGCACCATGCCGCCGGCGAACGCGTAGCCGGCCGGCAGCTCCCAGACCATCACCGCCTCCACCACGTCGGCCCCGGTCACCCGGGCCTGCTCGATCGCCCAGCGCAGCGCCTGCGCGGCACTCGCCGAGCCGTCCACGCCGACCACGATCCGCCGCTGCTTCGCCACCATCGCGCTCACTCCTTCCCACTGGCCGCGGGGCGGGCCAGCGTGCAGGTCAGCTCGCCGTCCTCGACGTCGGCGAGCACGGTGTCACCGGCTTGGACGGTGCCCTCCAGCAGCAGGTTGGCCACCCGGTTGTCCAGCTCGGACTGGATGGTGCGGCGCAGCGGACGGGCGCCGAACTCGGGCTGGTAGCCGCGGTTGGCCAGCCACTCCTTGGCGTTCGCGGTGACCTCCAGGTCGACCTCCTGCGCCCTGAGTCGGCGGCGGCTGCGGTCGAGCAGCAGGTCCACGATCCGCACCAGGTCGGCCCGGGTGAGCGCGTGGAAGACGATCACCTCGTCGATCCGGTTGAGGAACTCGGGCCGGAAGTGCTGCCCCAGGTCCTTCATCAGGTCACCGCGGATGGTGTCGACCTCGCCGTGGTGCTCCAGGATCCGGCGGGAGCCGATGTTGCTGGTCATGATGACCACCGTGTTGCGGAAGTCGACGGTGCGGCCCTGGGCATCGGTGAGCCGGCCGTCGTCCAGCACCTGGAGCAGCAGGTTGAAGACGTCCGGGTGGGCCTTCTCCACCTCGTCGAGCAGCAGCACGCTGTACGGCTTGCGGCGCACCGCCTCGGTCAGCTGGCCGGCCTCCTCGTAGCCGACGTAGCCGGGTGGGGAGCCGACCAGGCGGGAGACGGTGTGCTTCTCCTGGAACTCGCTCATGTCGAAGCGGATCATCCGGTCCGGGTCGCCGAAGAGCAGCTCGGCCAGGGCCTTGGCCAGCTCGGTCTTGCCGACCCCGGTGGGGCCCAGGAAGAGGAAGCTGCCGGTGGGGCGGTCCGGGTCGCCCATCCCGGCCCGGCCGCGGCGCACCGCCTGGGCGACGGCGACCACCGCCTCGTCCTGGCCGATCACCTTCTGGTGCAGGGTCTCCTCCAGCTTGAGCAGCCGGTCCCGCTCGGTCTCGGTGAGCTGGGCGACCGGGATGCCGGTGCGCCGGGAGAGCACCTCGGCGATGTCCTGGGGGGTCACGCTCACCACGCCCTCGCGCTGCTCGGCGACCTCGGCCAGCCCGTCCTCGGCCTGCCGCAGCTGCTGCTTGTACTCGGCGGCGCGGGCGAAGTCCTCCTCGGCCACCGCCTCGTCCAGCTCGCGGCGCAGCCTGGCGATCGCGTCCTTGCTCCGCTGCGCCTCGCCGCTGCCGCCCAGGCCGCGCAGCCGCACCCGGGCGCCGGCCTGGTCCAGCAGGTCGATCGCCTTGTCCGGCAGGAAGCGGTCGCTGACGTAGCGGTCGGAGAGCGCGGCGGCCGCGTCCAGCGCCTCGTCGGTGAAGCGGACCTGATGGTGGGCCTCGTAGGAGTCGCGCAGGCCCTGCAGGATCCGCACGGTCTCCTCGACGCTCGGCTCGGGGACCAGCACCGGCTGGAAGCGGCGCTCCAGCGCGGCGTCCTTCTCCACGTGCCGGCGGTACTCGTCCAGCGTGGTGGCGCCCACCACGCTCAGCTCGCCGCGGGCCAGCGCCGGCTTGAGGATGTTGCCGGCGTCCATCGAGCCCTCACCGCCGCCGCCCGCGCCGACCACGGTGTGCAGCTCGTCCAGGAAGAGGATCACGCTCTGGTCGGCGGCGACCACCTCGTCGATCACCTTCTTCAGCCGCTCCTCGAACTCGCCGCGGTACTTGGAGCCGGCCACCAGCCCGGTCAGGTCGAGGGTGACCACCCGGCGGTCCTTCAGGGTCCGCGGCACGTCCCCCGAGACGATCCGCTGGGCCAGGCCCTCCACGATGGCGGTCTTGCCGACACCCGGCTCACCGATCAGCACCGGGTTGTTCTTGGTGCGCCGGGAGAGGATCTCGACGGTCTGCTCGATCTCCTCGGCCCGGCCGACCACCGGGTCGAGCTTGCCGGCCCGCGCGTCGACGGTCAGGTCCCGCCCGTACTCGTCCAGGGTCGGCGTGTCGCTCGGGCTGCCGCCCTCCCCCGCGGTCGCCGTGCGCAGCGCGCCGGGCGAGGGCGCCACGTTGCGCAGCGCCTGGCCGGCCCCGGAGCGCTCCTGCTCCAGCAGCGCGCCGAGGATGTGCTCGGGGCCGATGTAGGAGGCGCCGGCGGCCTGCGAACGGGCGTGCGCGGTGAGCAGCGCGCGCTTGGCGGCGGGGGTGAGTGACGGCTCGCCGGTGGTCCCCACGGCGTCGGTGGGCAGCGAGGCGCGCAGGTCCTCGGCCAGCTCGTCGGGATCGACCCCGGCCCGCTCCAGCATCCGGCGGGCGGCGTCGACCTGGGTGGCGGCCCAGAGCAGGTGGCCGGTGTCCAGGTCGGTGCTGCCGTCCTCGGCCGCGCGCTGGGCGGCCGCCTCGATCAGCTCCCGGCTCGACTCGTTGAGCAGCCGGCCGATCGGGACCCGCTGCACGGCGGGCGGCGAGGAGAGCGGGCTGGTACCGAAGAAGCGGCTGAAGATGTCGGAGAAGGGATCGCCGGCGCCGAAGGCCGAGGGCAGCGTCATGGGGCATCACCTGACTGCACGGGGGGACATGATCCGGCTCCACCCTCACCCGCCCCAGGTCCGGTCGCCACCCGGGATCGGCCACCCCGGCGCGGCGGTGTTCCGCCCGCGAGCCGCGTCCCGCAGGATCGGAGGTTATGGAGAGTCAGCTGAGGTTGAAGAGCCGTCAGGGGCGCTGGGTGGTGGTGGCCGCCGCGCTCGGGTCGGGGATGGCGATGCTGGACGGCACCGTCGTCAACGTCGCGCTGCCGGCCATCGGTGACGACCTCGGGGCCTCGCTGGCCGCGCTCCAGTGGACGGTCAACGCCTACCTGCTGACGCTCGCCGGGCTGATCCTGCTGGGCGGCTCGCTGGGCGACCGGTACGGGCGGCGGCGGATCTTCGTGATCGGCGTCTGCTGGTTCGCCGCCGCCTCCGGGATCTGCGCGATCGCGCCCTCGGTCGGCGTGCTGGTGGCCGCCCGCGCACTGCAGGGCGTGGGCGGCGCGCTGCTGACCCCCGGCTCGCTCGCGCTGCTCCAGGCGAGCTTCCACCCCGACGACCGCTCGGCGGCCGTCGGTGCCTGGTCCGGGCTGGGCGGGGTGGCCACGGCGGTCGGGCCGATCCTGGGCGGCTGGCTGGTGAGCGGTCCCGGCTGGCGCTGGATCTTCGTGATCAACCTGCCGGTCGCGGTCGTGGTCGCGGTGCTGACCCTGCGCCACGTGCCGGAGAGTCGGGACGAGCAGGCCACGGGCGGCTTCGACGTGCCGGGGTCGGTGCTGGCCGCGCTCTCGCTGGGCGGGGTCACCTACGCGCTGACGGCCGCGGCGGAGCAGGTGTCGGCGGCGGTCTGGGTCTCGGCGGTCGCCGGCGTGCTGCTGGGCGTCGCGTTCGTGACCGTCGAGCGGCGCAGTGCCCATCCGATGCTGCCGCTGGAGCTCTTCCGCTCGCGGCTGTTCAGCGCGGTCAACCTGGTGACGCTCGGCGTCTACGGCGCGCTGGGCGGGATCTTCTTCTTCCTCCAGGTGCAGCTGCAGACCGTGTCCGGGTTCGAGCCGCTGGTGGCGGGGGTGGCGTTCGCCCCGGTCACGGTGCTGATGCTGCTCTTCTCGGCCCGGGCGGGCGCGCTCGCGACCCGGATCGGCCCCCGGCTGCCGCTGACCGCCGGTCCGCTGATCGCGGCGGGCGGGGTGCTGCTGATGCTGCGGATCGGCCCGGACGCCTCGTACTGGACGGATGTGCTGCCGGCCGCCGTGCTCTTCGGGATCGGTCTGACGCTGCTGGTGGCGCCGCTGACCGCGACCGTGCTGGCGGCGGTGGAGGTGCGCCGGGCCGGCATCGCCAGCGGGGTGAACAATGCCGCGGCGCGCGCCGCCGGCCTGCTGGCGGTCGCGGCGCTGCCGCTGCTCACCGGGCTGAGCGGCGAGCAGTACCGGGTGCCGAGCGCGGTGGACGCCGCGTTCCGCACGGCCGTGCTGATCTGCGCGGGGGTGCTCGCCGCGGCCGGGCTGCTGGCACTGGCCACGGTGCCGGGCCGGCCGCCGGTGCCCGAGCCCACGCCCACCGGCGAGCCCACGGTCGAGCCGGACGGCACCTGGTACTGCGGCACCACCGGCCCGCCGGTGGACCCGGGGCACGAATGCCCCGGGTCCACCCGCTGACGGGCGGCGGCGGGCAGGTCAGGTCCGCCGGGAGGGACGGCTCAGCGGCTCAGAGGATGTCGCCCGGCGCGTACTTGGCGGCCTGCGGGTGGGCGGTGGCGACGGCCTCGATCCGGCGGACCACCTCGGCCACCTGGGCCCCGGCGGCGCCGGTGAAGGAGAGCCGGTCGGCGAGCAGCGCGTCCAGCCCGGCCCGGTCCAGCGGGATCCGCTCGTCGGCGGCCAGCCGGTCGAGCAGCTCGTTCTCGCGGGCGCCGGCGCGCATCGCGAGCGCCGAGGCGACCGCGTGCTCCTTGATCACCTCGTGCCCGACCTCGCGGCCGACCCCGGCACGCACCGCGCCCATCAGCACCTTGGTGGTGGCCAGGAAGGGCAGGTAGCGGTCCAGCTCGGCCTCGATCACGGCCGGGAAGGCGCCGAACTCGTCGAGCACCGTCAGGAAGGTCTCCAGCAGACCGTCGAAGGCGAAGAAGGCGTCCGGCAGCGCGACCCGGCGCACCACCGAGCAGGAGACGTCGCCCTCGTTCCACTGGTCGCCGGCCAGCTCGGCGGTCATCGAGGCGTAGCCGCGCAGGATCACCGTGAGGCCGTTCACCCGCTCGCAGGAGCGGGTGTTCATCTTGTGCGGCATCGCGGAGGAGCCGACCTGGCCCTCCTTGAAGCCCTCGGTCACCAGCTCGTGGCCGGCCATCAGGCGGATCGTCTTGGCCAGGCTGGAGGGTGCGGCGGCCAGCTGGACCAGCGCGGTGAGCACCTCGAAGTCCAGCGAGCGCGGGTAGACCTGGCCGACCGAGGTGAAGACGTGTCCGAAGCCGAGGTGGCCGGCCACCCGCTGCTCCAGCTCGGCCAGCTTGCCGGCGTCGCCGCCCAGCAGGTCGAGCATGTCCTGCGCGGTGCCGACCGGGCCCTTGATCCCGCGCAGCGGGTACCGGGCGATCAGCTCCTCCAGGCGGGCGAAGGCGACCAGCAGCTCGTCGGCGATGCTGGCGAAGCGCTTGCCGAGGGTGGTGGCCTGGGCGGCGACGTTGTGCGAGCGGCCGGCCATCACCAGCGCGGCGTGCTCGGCGGAGAGCCGGCCCAGGCGGACCAGGACGGCGACGGTGCGGTCCCGCACGTGCTCCAGGGACTGGCGGATCTGCAGTTGCTCGACGTTCTCGGTCAGATCCCGGGAGGTCATCCCCTTGTGGATCTGCTCGTGGCCCGCGAGCTCGCTGAACTCCTCGATCCGGGCCTTCACGTCGTGCCGGGTGACCCGCTCACGGGCGGCGATGGAAGCGAGGTCGACCTGGTCGATCACCCGCTCGTAGTCGGCGACAGCGGTCTCGGGGACGTCGATCCCGAGATCCTGCTGGGCCTTCAGGACGGCGAGCCACAGGTGGCGTTCGAGGACCACCTTGTGCTCGGGGGACCACAGCTGGGCCAGGGTAGCCGAGGCGTACCGGGCGGCCAGGACATTGGGGATCTGGGGCTTCGCGCTCACGCTTCGCAAGGTTAACAGCCGAGGTCAGCCGGTCGGCACGACGGGGCTGGGGCCCGGTCGGCACAGCTCAGCTGGGGCCCGGTCGGCACGACGGCCCTACAGCTCGAGGAGGCCCTTGGCCAGGGTGGTCAGCCCGCCGGCCAGGGCGAGCAGCAGGACGACGGTGCGGGCCCGGCGCTCGGGCACCCGCTCGGCCAACTCGCGTCCGATCAGCGCGCCCAGCAGCAGGGCGGCGGACACCGCCAGCCAGGCAGGGCGGCCGAGCCGGGGCACGCCCTTGGCGAGGAGTGAGAAGAGGTTCACCAGGAGGCCGTAGAACTGGGCGTTCGGCACGAACTCGCGAACCGTCCAGCCCGCGTTCACCGCGTACAGCGACAGGGCGGGGCCGCCGACCCCGGCCGCGGAGTTCATGAAGCCGCTGGCCGCCCCCGCCGCCAGCGCGCCGCGCAGCCCGCGCAGCGCGGCCACCCGGGTACCGAAGATGACCAGCAGCACCGCGACGCTGACCATGGCGCCCATCGAGACGAACAGCTGCGGTTCCGGCAGCCGGGCGGCCACCCAGGCGCCGAGCGGGACACTCACCGCGGCGGCCGCCACCAGCGGCACCATCGCCGCCGGGCGGACCTGGCGCCAGCTGGTGGCCAGCCCGATCGCGCTGATCGCCCCGGCGGCGCAGTTGGACAGCACCACCCCGGGGCCCGCGCCCAGCAGCAGCGCCAGCGCCGGCGCGGCGACCAGCGCGAAGCCGATCCCCGCCATCCGCTGCACCGAGGCCCCGGCCAGCACCACGGCGCCCAGCAGTAGGTCCGCTCCCCAGCCCTGCGTCACCGACACGCCCCCCGATCGATCGGACCCGAACCGGGGACACGTAAGCAGACGGCGGACGGCGTCGTCCAGCGGCAGGACGCGCCGAGCAGCCGGTCGGGCAGTCCGGCAGCCGATCGACCAGTCGGTCAGCCAACCAGCCAACCAGTCGGTCAGTCGGTCAGTCGGTCAGTCGGTCAGTCGGTCAGTCGGTCAGTCGGTCAGTCGGTCAGTCGGTCAGTCGGTCAACAGTGGCAGCAGCTGGTGGCACATCGCCAGCAGTTCGGTGCGCTGCGCCTCGCTGAGCGAGTCCAGGGCCCGGTGCGCCTTGGCCATGTCGGCACGGATGTTCAGCAGCACCTCGCGGCCCTGCTCGGTGATGGTGACGATCTTGACCCGGCGGTCCCCGGCGGCCGCTTCGCGGCGGGCCAGGCCCAGGCCCTCCAGGCGGTCGACGATGCCGGTGACGTTCGAGGCGTCGCAGCCGAGCCGGCCGGCCAGCGCCCGCATCGGCACCGGTTCCAGCACCACGCCCAGGGCCTTGGCCTGTGAGGAGCTGAGCCCGTGCCGCCCCGCCGCGGCGGTGAAGTCGAGGAAGTAAGCGGCGCTGACGGCGGCCACCGCCTCCATCAGAGCGGAGGTGGCGACGGGGGGTGCGGCGGTGGTCATGGAGCCCATGAGACCACAGTACGCATAAAAGTTTTATCTACTCCAGTGTTGAATCCGACAACCGACCTGTCCTGTTCAACTGAGTGTTCAACTGAGACCCGCCAGGCCAGGCCCGCGCCGGGCGATCCGGGTCAGGCGACCAGCTGGGCGAAGAGCCGCTCCAGCTCCGCCGCCGGGTCGCCGGTCAGCCCGGTGTGCACCGGTCCCGGCTGCACCACGGCGCTGCGCGGCGCGGTCAGCCAGCGGAACCGCTGCCCGGGGCTGTCCCCGGCCGCCGGTCCAGCCGCTGGGCCGCCGGCGCAGACGCCCTCGATGCCGCGCAGCGCCCGCGCCACCCCGGACAGGTCCAGGGCCGGGTCCAGCACCAGCAGCTTCGCCTCGGGCAGCAGCGTGCGCACCGCCAGCTCCTCGCGCCAGCGGCAGTACAGGAGCACCCCGAGGTTGACGCACTCACCGCGCTCCACCCGGGGAACCGCCCGGATCACCGCGTACTCGTAGTCGTGCAGGTCGGTCGGGCCGTGCGGGTCGGTCATGCGGTGCAGGTCGGTCATGCGGTGCGGGTCGGTCATGCGGTCGCCTCCGGGGAGTGCGGGGGGAGCACGGGCAGCCAGTCGCGCGGTCCGGCCAGCCGCGCCAGCAACTGGTCGACGTAGGCGGCCCGGACGGCCGCGGGGTCCGCGAAGCCGGGCTCGTCCAGCAGGAACTCCTCGGGGATCGCCTCCGCCGCCGCGGCCAGCAGCCCCGGCGTGGCGCGCCCGGCCAGCTCCGCGTCGGCTGCCGCCAGGTCGCCGGCGAAGCGGCGCAGCGCGTGGTCGCCCGCGTCGTAGGGCCGCCGGGTCCACCGGGCCGCACCGGCCCAGTGGTGGTGGAAGATCAGGCTCGCGCCGTGGTCGATCAGCTGCAGCCGCCCGTCGACCACCAGCAGGTTGGGGTTGCGCCAGGAGCGGTCGACGTTGCCGATCAGGGCGTCGAACCAGAGCACCCGGGCGGCCTGCTCCGGATCCACCTCGAAGCAGAGCGGGTCGAAGTTGAACGCCCCGCTCAGGAAGGCCAGGCCCACGTTGACCCCGCCGCTGGCCCGGATCTGCTCCTGGATCTGCTGCTCCGGCTCACTGCGGGCCAGCACCGGGTCGAGGTCGATCCGGACCAGTTCGGGTACCGGCAGTCCGAGCCCGCGCGCCAGTTCGCCGGCCAGCACCTCGGCCACCAGCGCCTTGCGCCCCTGTGCCGCACCGCTCCACTTGAGCGCGTAGAGCCGGTGGTCGTCGGCCGCCACCAGGCCCGGCATCGAGCCGCCTTCTCGCAGTGGCGTCACATAGCGGACCGCCGTCACCTCACGAAGCACGCGCCAACCCTACCCATCCGCCCGGCTTGCGGTGGCGCGCCCCCAGGGCCCGTGCAAGGGTTGCCAGGACGTGGCGTCCCGTCACATGGGCCCCGCCGACTGCGAAGGAAGACAGATGGAACGTCCTCGGATCCTGGTGGTGGGCGGTGGCTTCGCCGGTCTGGAGTGCGCGCGTCGGCTGGAGCGCAAGCTCGCCGCGACGGAGGCGCAGATCACCCTGGTCGCCCCCTTCAGCTACCAGCTGTACCTGCCGCTGCTCCCGCACGTCGCCGCCGGGGTGCTCACGCCCTCGTCCGTGGCCATCTCGCTGCGCCGCACGCTGCGCCGCACCGACATCATCCCGGGCGGCGCGATCGGCATCGACCCGCGCGCCAAGGTGTGCATCATCCGCAAGATCACCGAGCAGGTGGTCGCCGAGCCCTACGACTACCTGGTGCTGGCGCCCGGCAGCATCACCCGCACCTTCGACATCCCCGGCCTGAGCGATCACGCCCGCGGCATGAAGACGCTGGCCGAGGCCGCCTACATCCGCGACCACGTGATCGCGCAGCTCGACCTCGCCTCCGCCACGCTGGACCAGGCCGAGCGCGAATCCCGGCTGCAGTTCGTGGTGGTCGGCGGCGGCTACGCGGGCACCGAGACGGCCGCCTGCCTGCAGCGGCTGACCACCGCCGCGCTGGACCGCTACCCGCGGCTGGATCCGCGGCTGATCAAGTGGCACCTGATCGACATCGCGCCCAAGTTGATGCCCGAACTCGGCGAGCACCTGGGCACCCGCGCCATGAAGGTGCTGCGCGAGCGCGGCGTGGACGTCTCGCTCGGCGTCTCGGTGGCCGAGGTCGGCGACACCACGGTGACCTTCACCGACGGGCGGGTGATCCCCTCGCGCACGCTGATCTGGACCGCCGGGGTGGCCGCCAGCCCGCTGATCGGCACGCTGGACGCGGAGACGGTGCGCGGGCGGATCGCGGTGACCGCCGAGATGCGGGTGCCGCAGTTCGAGGGCATCTTCGCGCTCGGCGACGCGGCGGCCGTGCCGGACCTGGCCAAGGGCGACGGCGCGGTCTGCCCGCCCACCGCGCAGCACTCGGCGCGCCAGGGCCGCAAGGTGGCCGACAACCTGGTCGCCGCGCTGCGCAACCAGCCGCTGGAGCCGTACTACCACAAGGACTTGGGCCTGGTGGTCGACCTGGGCGGCAAGGACGCGGTCTCCAAGCCGCTCGGCGTGGAGATGAGCGGCCTGCCGGCGCAGCTGGTGGCGCGCGGCTACCACCTGATGGCGATGCGGACCAACGTGGCCAAGCTGCGGGTCGGCGCCAACTGGGCCATGAACGCCACCGCGGGCGACGACTTCGTGCGGATCGGCTTCCTGGCCCGGCGCCCCGCCAGGCTGCGGGACTTCGAGTACACCGACGCCTACCTGACCAAGGAGCAGATCCGCGAGCACACCAGCTCGCTGCACGCCAAGCACTGAGGCCGCCCCGGCCCCCGCGCCGTCGCACCCCGGCCCGCCGTGTCCAGCGCACGGCGGGCCGGGGTGCGTCCCGGTGCGGGTCCCGAGCAGGACCGCCGGGGTGTCAGGAGGTGGCGCTGAGGTACATCCCGGAGGCGTCCTGGCCAGGGGTGTTGCGGCAGGCGAAGTCGCCGCTGGTGCGGGCCCAGAGCAGGGTCAGGCAGCGGCCCAGGGCCTGCTGGGCGTAGTAGTTCGGGTGCATCGACTCCTGGGTCGTGCCCTGGGTGGTGGTGCCGACGTCGACGAAGCGGGCCCACTCGCTGGTGGTCGCCGAGGGCGGGGTGCCCGGGGTGGCCAGCCGGGTCGCGGTGGAGCAGACCTCGCGGCCCTGCAGGAAGTCACGCAGGTCGAGGAACTGCACGCCCTTGGCGGCCGCGACCGCCGCCAGCTGGTCGGAGACCTCGGGGACCATGGTGTCCCTGGCCCAGTCGGAGTCGGCGTCCCAGAACGGGCAGCCGCCGGTGTTCACCCGGTCCCAGCCGCTCTCGCTGTAGCGGTTCTCGCCGCTGCGCGGGATCGGCGAGGGGTAGGACTGCAGCACGATCCGGTAGGAGCCGCTGGCGTAGCCGTCGCCCGCCATCGCCGCGCGGATCTCGTCGATCGCCTTGCCGACCCCGGCCATCGCGGCGGGCATCTTGCCGTCGATCGCCGACTGCTCGGTGTCGGCGCAGTAGGAGTCCCAGATCGCGTAGTCCTCGGCGCAGTCGGTGATCACGTCCGAGAAGCCGAGGTCGTTGCCGCCGATGGACAGGGTGATCAGCTTGACGTTGTCCTTGGCCGCCAGGGCGGCGAGCTGGTCGGCCTGCGGGGCCTCGCCCTTGAAGGACTGGCCGCCGTCGGCGGCCCGGAAGACGTTGGCGGTGGTGGCACCCGAGCAGGCCAGGTTGACGCTGGTCTGGGCGATGCCGGTGGCGCTCTTCACCTCGGCCACGTCCGAGCGGTCGCACCCGCTGGCGTAGGTCGAGCCGTAGATGCCGGCGGGCGCGTAGCCGCTGCCGTTCCACGCGCGGTCGGTGCCGTCCCGGCTGCCGGAGGTGTCGTCGCTGTTGCCCTTCCAGCGACCCGCCTCCCCGGAGATGTAGCTGTCACCGAGCGTGACGCTGGCGGTGGGGCCGGCGGGGGCGGCGGCGTGCGCGGGGGCGGCCAGGGTGAGCAGGCCGCCGGCGCAGAGCGGGAGCGTGAGCAGCGTGGCCAGCGACCGTCTCAACGGGACGGTGCGCTTGACCTGTGGGGATCGTTCGAGCACGGCTTTACTCCTGCGGACGGCGGCGTCCCGGTGTGGGAGTGGGACGCCGCTGAGGGTGAGGGAGAGCCGCCGGCCGGTGGCGCGATGAATGTGGCATGAGCGCGCCGGTTACCGCTAGGTAGCTGCAGCACCTTTCTCACGCCGTTACCGGTGCGTTAACTTCTGTCGCTCCCTCAGGCCGCCGCCCGACCCGGCGCCCCACCCCGCGCTACCCGTCCCGCCCACCCCGCCGCATCTCTCCCGCCCACCCAGTCATGTTTCTCCCGCCCACCCAGCCCTGTTTCTCCCGCCCACCCAGCCCTGCTTGTCCCACCCACCCAGCCCTGTTTCTCCCGCCCACCCAGCCCTGCTTGTCCCACCCACCCAGCCCTGCCTGCTCAGATCTGCCGCGCGCCCGCCGCGGAGCCGCCGAGCACGGCGGCCAGGTCGGCGGCGAACCGCGGCGCCTCGGCCGGGTCCAGCCGGGCGATGGTGACCCGGATCCCGCTCGGGGAGTCCACCCGGAACGCCGCCCCCGGCGTGACCACCCACCCGCGCTGCAGCAGGCCCACCACCACCCCGGTCTCCTCCGGCACCGGGATCCAGACGTTCACCCCGCTCACCCCGTGGCCCGCGATGCCGTGCGCGGCCAGCGCCGCGAGCAGCGCCTCGCGGCGACCCCGGTAGGCCTCGGCGACGCCCGCCGGGCGGGCGCCGTGGGTGCGCCAGAGCTCGGCGGTGGCGCGCTGCAGCAGGTGGCTGACCCAGCCGGTGTCCAGCCGCTGACGTCCGCGCAGCCGGTCGACGGTGGCCCGGTCGCCGGTCAGCACGGCGAGCCGCAGGTCCGGGCCGAAGGCCTTGGCCGCGGAGCGGACCACCACCCATCGGGTGACCAGCGGCCGGCCGTCCGGCCCCGCGATCAGGGTGGCGAACGGCAGCTCGGTGATGCCGTGCCCGTGGTCGTCCTCCAGCAGCAGCACGTCCGGGTGCCCGGCCAGCACGGCGCGCAGTTCGGCGGCGCGGGCGGCGGTGATCGCGGCGCCGGTCGGGTTCTGCGCCCGGCTGGTGACGATCAGCGCGCGGGCGCCGGCCGCCAGGGCCGCGGCCAGCGCCGCCGGGCGCGGGCCCTGGTCGTCCAGCGCGACCGGCAGGGTGCGCAGCCCGTGGGCGGGCAGCAGGTCGAGCAGGCTCCCCCAGCCCGGGTCCTCGACGGCGACGGCGTCGCCGGGGCGCAGCTGGGTGGCGAGCACCCGATCGATCGCGTCCAACGCGCCGTTGGTGACCGCGAAGGCGCCCTCGGGCACCTTGTCGGCCCGGAAGCCGGCGGTGGCGAAGGCGGCCAGCTCGGGCTCGGCGGTGGGCTGGCCGTAGAGCACCGGGGACCGGTCGGCCGCGGCGGCGGCCACCGCGAGGGCGGGGCCCAGCGGTGGCAGCAGGGCGGGATCGGGATTGCCGGCCGCCAGGTTGCGGGCGCCCGCCGGGACGTCGAGCCGGACCTGGTCGCGGTAGCTGGTGACCGGGCGCGGACGGATCCGGCTGCCCTTGCGCCCGGCGGTCTCGATCACCCCGCGGTCGCGCAGCAGGCGGTAGGCGGCGGCCACGGTGTTGGGGTTGACCCCCAGCTCCTCGGCCAACTCACGCAGCGGGGGCAGCGGCTGGCCGGGCTCCAGCCGCCCGGCGCTGACGGCCCGCTCGACGTCGGCCGCGATGTCCGTGGCGCGGCGGCCCTGAATCCGATAGTCTCCTAGCACAAAAGAAATTATGCACTAGTACATAGGGGGTTGTCATGTCGGACCCGCGCGCCGAACAGCACGACGAGCGCTACGCCCGCACCCCGCGCACCACACCCACCCGCTACCGGGACCGGGCCAGCTGGGAGCGGACCGAGATCCACGCGATCCTGGACTCCTCCTGGGTCTGCCACCTGGGCTTCGCCGGCACCGACGGGCCGGTCGTGCTACCGACGATCTTCGCCCGGGTCGAGGACCGGCTCTACCTGCACGGCTCCACCGGCAGCCGCCCGCTGCGGGCCGCCGGCGCCCCGGCGGGCCTGCCGGTCTGCGTGACCGTCACCCAGGTGGACGGCCTGGTGCTGGCCAAGTCCGCGTTCCGGCACTCCGTCAACTTCCGCTCGGTGGTCGCGCACGGCGTCGCCGAGCAGGTCACCGATCCCGCGGAGCTCGCGGTGGCGCTGGACGCGCTGGTCGACCAGGCAGTCCCGGGGCGCTCGCGGGACGTGCGGGGTGCCAGCCCCAAGGAGCTGGCCATGACGGCGGTGATCCGGCTGGTGCTGGACGAGGTCTCGGCCAAGACCCGGGCCGGCACGGTGAACGACGATCCCGAGGACGCGGACCTGCCGTACTGGGCCGGCGTCGTGCCGGTGTCCACCGCCTACGGCACGCCCGAGCCGCACCCGGACACCGAGCGCGAACTGCCCCCGTACCTGAGGGACTTCCGGCCCGGCGGTGCGGCGTGCTGATCCGCTCCTGGGACCGGGGCAGCGAGGCCGAGTGGCGCGACTTCATGGTCGGGCGGGACTTCGGCGTGCTGGCGGCCAACGGGCGCGGTGACGACGGCCCGGTGCTGGTGCCCACCCACTTCGCCCTGGACGCGGACCGGGGCGAGATCCTGCTCCACCTGGCCTCGCCCAACCCGCTCTTCGCCGCGATCGAGGCCAACCCGCGGGTCACCCTCGTGGTGACCGACGACTACGTCTTCGTGCCCGGTTACTGGCAGGCCAGCCGCACGCCGACCAGCTACTACGCCGCGGTGCAGTTCGACTGCCTGGCCGAGGCCGTGGACAGCACCGCCGGCAAGGCCGAGATCCTCAACCGGCAACTGGCGCACTTCCAGCCGGAGACGCCGGAGGTGCGGGTGGTGCCCGGCGCGGAGCCGTACGGGCCGCGCCTGTCGGGCATCCGCGGACTGCGCCTGACGGTGGGTGAGGTGCGGGCGAAGTTCAAGTACGACGACAAGGTGCCGGTGGAGCAGCAGAGCGCCGCCGCCCAGCGGCTCGCCGACCGCGCCGGCCCCGGGGACGCTGGCGCGCGGGCCCAGCTGGTGCGGCGCAACCGGCAGCGCGGCGGCTGCCCGGTGGAGCAGCCTTAGGGCACCTGCCTGACGGGTGGCCGCAGGGGTGGGTCACCCGCGTGACGGCTGGTCAGGCCGGTCCAATCTGATGGACATACCGGTGGCATTACGGGGAAGACGGGCATCCACCTGATCTGATGGTACGGATCAGCCCAAAACGATCAGCCCAAAGCTGATCAGCCCCGACCACACCCCCGGGAGCCCACCCTGTCCAGGACCGCACCGGCCCAGCCGGCCGCCGAGAGCCCCCATCTGGGCCGCGTCATCTTCATCTCCGCGGCCGCGGCCATGGGCGGCTTCCTCTTCGGCTACGACAGCGCCGTCATCAACGGCGCCGTCACCGGCATCCAGAAGCACTTCCACGTCGGCAGCGGGGAGACCGCCTTCGTGGTGGCGATCGCGCTGCTCGGCTCGGCGGTCGGCGCGGTGGCGGCCGGTTGGCTGGCCGACCACCTGGGGCGGGTGCGGACCATGTGGCTGGCCGCGGTGCTCTTCGCGATCAGCGGGGTGGGCTCGATGTTCCCGCCGAGCGTCCAGGTGCTGGGCCTGTGGCGGGTGCTGGGCGGCATCGCGATCGGCATCGCCTCCGTGGTCGCGCCCACCTACATCGCCGAGGTGGCGCCGACCGCCTACCGGGGCCGGCTGGCCTCCTTCCAGCAGATGGCGATCGTGCTCGGCATCACCTTCTCCCAACTGGTCAACTACGGGCTCAACCAGTGGGCGGGCGGGGAGTCGACCAACCCCCTGGCGGGCATCCAGGCCTGGCAGTGGATGCTGGGCGCGGAGACGGTGCCCGCCCTGGTCTACGGCGTGATGACGCTGCGCATCCCCGAATCGCCGCGCTACCTGATCGCCACCGGCCGGGAGGCGCAGGCCCGCGAGGTGCTGCGCGAGGTGGAGGGTCCCAGGGCCGACCTGGACGCCCGGGTGACGGAGATCCACACGGTGCTGCGCGCCGACCACAAGCCCCGGCTGCACGACCTGCTGGGCGGCCAGTTCGGCCTGCTGCCGATCGTCTGGGTCGGCATCGGCGCCTCGGTCTTCCAGCAGTTCGTCGGCATCAACGTGATCTTCTACTACTCCTCGGTGCTCTGGCAGTCGGTCGGCATCAACGAGAGCAACTCCCTGCTGATCAGCATCTCCACCTCGATCGTCAACGTGATCGGCACCGTGATCGCGATGCTGCTGGTGGACCGGATCGGCCGCAAGCCGCTGGCCCTGGCCGGCTCGATCGGGATGGCGATCTCGCTGGCCACCGCCGCCTGGGCCTTCTCCTACCGCACCGGTACCGGCACCAGCGCCACCCTGCCCAGCCTGCAGGGCACCGTCGCGCTGGTCGCCGCGCACGTCTTCGTGCTCTGCTTCGCCTTCTCCTGGGGCGTGGTGGTCTGGGTGCTGCTCGGCGAGATGTTCCCGAACAAGATCCGCGCGCTGGCCCTCTCGGTGGCCGCCTCCGCCCAGTGGCTCGCCAACTGGGCGATCACCGTCACCTTCCCGGACCTCGCGGACTGGAACCTCTCCGCGACCTACGTGATCTACGCCTGCTTCGCGCTGCTCTCGATCCCGTTCGTGGTCTTCTGCATCAAGGAGACCCGCGGCAAGCCGCTGGAGGAGATGGGTTGAGCGACTCGACCACCGGACCGGCCGCGGGGGCGCAGAACACCACCTTCCCGAGCGACGGGGGCCGAGCGCACGGCTATCTCGCGCTGCCGCCGCGGGGGCGCGGCCCCGGGCTGCTGGTGGTGCAGGAGTGGTGGGGCCTGACCACGCACATCACCTCGATGGTCGACCGGTTCGCCGCCGAGGGCTTCCTGGCCCTGGCGCCCGACCTGTACGGCGGCGCCACCACCCACGACCGGGCCGAGGCCGCCGAACTGCTCGCGCGCCTGCCGCCCGAGCGGGCGGCGGGCGACCTGCGCGGCGCCGTCGACTTCCTGCTCGGCCACCCGGCGCTGATCGGGGACGCGGTCGCGGTGGTCGGCTTCTGCATGGGCGGCGGCCTCGCGCTGCGGCTGGCCGCGCTGGAGGGCGACAAGGTGGCGGCGGTGGTGCCGTTCTACGGGCTGCCGCGCGAACCCGACTACGACTACCGGGGGCTGACCGCTCACGTGCTGGGCCACTTCGCCGAGCACGACCACGGGTTGCCCATGGCCGCGGTGGACGAGGCGGCGATCCGGATCGGTGAGGCGACCGACGTCCGCCCCGAGATCCACTTCTACCCGGCCGGGCACGCCTTCATGAACGACGAGGACCCCGACGGCGCCTACGACCCGCTGCAGGCCAGGATCGCCTGGCGGCGCACCCTCAGCTTCCTTCGCGGGCACCTGGGCTGAGGGCCTGGCCCGGTTCCGCGAAAGCGGGGTAACCGGGCAGCGGTGGCACGCTCCAGTTCGCCGCCGGCCCGCGCAGCAGCCGGTCCATGGTCTCGCCCAGGACCGGCAGGCCCGGCAGCGCGGCCGCCCGCTCCCAGCGCTGCCGCAGCACCTGGCGGATGGTGGGCACCGGGCGGCGGGTGCGGTGCGTCGGAGCGTCCGCCGTCACCGCGCGGGGCAGCAGGCCGACCGTCAGGTCCACCGTCCAGACGGCGACGGCCTGCGCCATCCCCGCCTCCCAGATCGCGTCCTCGGCCAGCTCCGGGTAGCAGGCCAGCAGCTCACTCCGGTAGGCCCGCTCGATCCGGGCGGGCAGGCCGGGCGGCAGCTCGAAGACGCACCAGCAGCTGGAGAAGGGCATCCGGCAGTACGCGGCGGTCAGGAACACCGACTCGAAGCCGGCCGCCTCGAAGTCGATCAGCCGCAACCCGTCCGCGGTCAGCAGGTTGTTGTCCGGGCAGGTGTCACCAGGGCCGAAGCCGGGGTAGCGCGCGCGGCCGGCCGTGCCGACCTCGGCCAGCTCGGCCGCCAGCCCCGGGGGCGGCTCGACCCCGGCGGCGCGCAGCACGGCGGGCAGTTCCTCGGCGTTCTTCGCCGCCCACGGCTCACCGTCCCCGGGCGGCATGCCGAGGTCGTAGCGGGTCAGCAACTCGGCGAACTCGGCGCGGCGGCCGACCGAGTCGGCGGCCAGCCGGCCCAGGCTGCGGGCCCAGTCGAGCAGGCCGAGCTCGGCGGCCTTCGGGTCCGAGCCGAGCAGCAGGTCGGCCAGCGTCGGCGCGGCGCCCAGATCGGCCAGCACCAGCAGCCGCAAGTCCCGGTCAGCGGCGAGGAGTTCGGGACCGGCCAAGCCGAGCGCCAGACCGGCCGCCTCGCTGCTGAAGGAGCGGCGCGCCTCCTCGTCCTCGGCGAAGGCCTTGAGCACCACGCTGCCGCCCTCGCCCGTCCGGCAGCGCAGCACGCGGCTGCGCGGGCTGCCGCCCAGGTCAACCGGATCGGTCAACTGGCAGTCCAACAGAGCACCGGCCGCGCGGAGAAGATCATCCATTCGGCCGATGCTGCCATGGGGGTTCGGAGCATCCAAGTTGATTTTCGATCAGCCTCGACCAGTTTCGAGCTCTGATTGCCGGGTAACTCACCCAACCTGTCCGTACCTGTCCGTAGCGTGGACAGGCTTCCATGCCACCGTCATAGTCGGGCGAATGCCGAACCGAGCCACCACCACTGTCGGCCGCACGCCGAACCACCGTGAGAACCGCCCCCGGAACCGAACAGCTCACCGCCCCCGCCCGCCCTCCTGGGCCGGCCGCGACTATCTGATCCAGACCGGCGCCACCGTGGTCAGCGGCCTGGGCAACGCCGGGGCCCCGATCGCCACCGCCTTCGCGCTGCTGCGGATGGGCGGCGGCGCCGCCGAGATCGGCTACGTGACCGGCGCGCGGCTGGCCGCCATCGTGCTCTTCCTGCTGATCGGCGGCGCGGTCGCCGACCGGCTGCCCCGGCACCGGGTGATGGTCGCCGCCAACCTCGGCAACGCGCTCTCCCAAGCAGCGCTGGCCGCCCTCGTGCTGACCGGCTCGGCCCAGCTCTGGCAGGTGGTGCTGCTGGCGGCGGCCAACGGGATCGGGCAGGCCTTCTACGCCCCCGCGGCCGAGGGCATGATCATGGAATCGGTCGACCAGGAGCAGGCCCCACGGGCCTTCGCGCTCTTCCGCACCGCGCTCAACTCCTCGCAGATCGGTGGCGCGGCGCTGGGCGGCGCGCTGGTCGCGGCGGTCGGCCCCGGCTGGGTGCTGGCGCTGGACGCCACCACGCTGGCCGCGGCCGGTGCGCTGCGGGTCTTCCTGCGCACCCCGGCGCCGGCCGCCGCGGCCACCGCCCTGGCCGCGCGGGGCGGCGGTGGGGCAGCGACTGCCGACCGGTGCGCCGGGCCGGGCCCGGGGCCGGACGCCGGACGCGAGGGCGGACCAGGGATGCTGGCTGATCTGCGCGAGGGCTGGCGGGAGTTCACCTCCCGGCGCTGGCTCTGGGCGGTGGTGGTGCAGTACGGCGTGGTGAACGCCTGCCTGATCGCCGCCGAGTCGGTGCTCGGCCCGCTGGTGGCCGACCAACGGCTCGGCGGGCCGCGCCCCTGGGGCCTGGTGAACGCGGCGATGGGCGCGGGACTGGTGGCCGGTGGGCTGCTGATGGTCCGTTGGCAGCCGCGCCGGCTGCTGCTGGCCGGCACCTTCGGGATCCTGCTCTTCGCCGCCCCGGCCGCCTCGCTGGCGGCGGGTGCTTCGCTGACCGTGATCGGCTGCGCGATGTTCGCCTCCGGCGTCGGCGGCACCGTCTACGGGGTCTGCTGGATGGTGGCGCTGCAGCAGGAGATCCCGGCGGCGAGCTTCTCCCGGGTGGCCGCCTACGACTGGTGCGGCTCGGTCGCGCTGGCCCCGGTGGGCACCGTGGCGGCCGCGCCGCTGGCGGGCGGCCTCGGGCTGAACGGAGCGCTGTGGGCCTGCGCGGGTGGGATGACGCTGCTGTCGGTGCTGGTGCTCGCGGTGCCCGAGGTGCGGCGGCTGGCACGGGTGACCGCCGTCTCACCGGCAGCGGCGACCGCGACGGCGGCCACTGCGCCGTTATCGGCGGCCGGAGCGGCCGGATCAGCAAGAACGGCCGGATCAGCAGGAGCGGCCGGATCGCCGGCTGCGGCGACAGTGGCGACAGTGGCCACGGTCCGCGTGGACCCCGTCCCCGTCGCCGTCCCCGTAGCGGCCAGGGCCGCGGCCTGACGAGCGGTCAGCACCCGGAAGAGCAGCGGTGCGACCAGCACGGTCAGCGCGGCGCCGACCGCGAACGGGGCCCGCAGCCCGTAGGCGTGCGCCACCAGGCCGGCCAGCACGGCACCGACGGCCAGGCCGCCGTTGGCGACCATCTGGTACGCCATGCTGACTCGGCCGAGCAGGTGCTCCGGCACCAGGTCCTGCCGCAGCGAGACGGCGAGCACCCCCCAGGCCAGGCTCAGCGCGCCGTACCCGACGGTGGCGGCGCCCGCCAGCGGCCAGCTGTCGGCACCGGCGGCCACCGCGAGCGCGAGGCCGGAGCCGAGCATGGTGACCAGCAGCGTCCACCGGGTGCCCAGGCGGCGGCCGAGCCGGGGCGCCAGCAGCGAGCCGACCACCCCGCCGACCGCGAAGGCGGCGACCAGCAGGCCGTAGCCGAGCGTCCCGAGGTGCAGCACCTGGCGCGCGTAGAGCACCAGTTCCGCGATCACGCCGCCGAGCACCAGGTTGGCCGTGGCGGCCGCCAGGCAGAGCGCGCGCAGCAGCGGGTGCCGGGCCAGCCAGCGGGCGCCTTCGAGGGCCTCGGCGAGCAGGCCGCGCACCGCCGGGCGGGCGGCCGCCGGCGAGCCCGGCGCCTGCTCCACGTCCCGCTCATCCTCCCGCCGCCCGGTCGGCGGGCGGCCCGGCGCGACCGCCTCGGGCCGCGGCACCCGCAGGCTTCCCGGCAGCACGAAGACCAGCAGCGCGGCGAGCGCGAAGGAGAGCGCGTCCACCGCGAACGGCGCGAGCGCGGCGAGCCCGAAGAGCACGGTGCCCAGCGGCGCACCGAGCAGCGAGTCCGACACCAGCGCGCCCGCCTGCAGCCGTCCGTTGGCCCGCGGCCGGTCCACGGGCGGTACCACCGCGGGGACCACGCCCGCCCAACCCGCGTTGTAGAGCGTCTGACCGCAGCCGAGCAGGAAGCCGACCAGCGCGATCCCCGCGATGTCCACCGCGCCCAGCGCCACCGCGACCGCGAAGCCGGCGGCCAGCAGCGCGCGGCACAGGTCCACCGTCCAGAGCAGCCGCCGCCGGTCGACCCGGTCGGCCAGCGCGCCGGCCGGCAGGCTGAGCAGCAGCCAGGGCAGCTGCTCGGCCACGGCCACCAGGGCCAGATCGCGCGGGTCGCCGGAGATCCGCGCGGCGAGCAGCGGCAGCGCGACGAAGCGCATCCCGTCGCCGAGCGAGGAGACCGTGACCGAGGTCCAGAGCAGGCGGAAGCGGGATCCCAGTGGCGCGGCTGCCGATCCCCCGGTGGAAAACATGAACTAGACTCTGATTCACCTTTGAGGCCCTGTCAAGGAGCGCGATGACCGAGACCGACCCGTCAGCCGCCCCCGCCCAGCCCGCAGCCCTGCCCGCCGAGCCGCCCGCCGAGTCGCCCGCCGCCCGCCCGCTGCCCGCCGGCGTGCTGCGCGAGCCGCAGCAACAGCGCAGCCGGGAGAAGGTGGCCCGGATCCTGGCGGCCACCGCCCGGCTGCTGGAGGAGCGGGACTACGAGGAGGTCGGCACGAAGCTGATCGCCGCCGAGGCCGGGGTCTCGATCGGCGTGCTGTACCGCTTCTTCCCGGACAAGGAGGCGATCGTCACCACCCTGACCGCCCGCTGGCTGGACGAGTTCGACGCCCTGGGCCGGCGCGTCCTGAGCGGGCCGCTGCCGGACACCCCCGGCGAACTGGCCGCCCGGCTGCTCGACGCCCACGCCCGGTTCCGCCGCGAGCAACCCGGCTTCCACCGCCTCTGGTTCGCGGGGCCGCCGCCGCCCGCCCTGCGCGCCTACGGCGACGCGAACGACCGACGGCTGGCCGCCGCCGTGCACAGCACGCTGGTCTCCCGCTACGGCTACCCCGACACCCCCGCCTTCGCGCTGCGCGCCGAACTGGCTGTGCTCAGCGCCGCGCACCTGCTCAACACCGCGTTCCAGGACCGCCCCGAGGGCGACCCGGCGGTCCTGGCCGAGATCCAACTGATGCTGGACCGCTGGCTGTTCGAGCGGCCGACCGCAGCGGGCTGAACCCAGCACCGGAACGCAACCTTCCGCCTACGGCGGTGGTCCCACTACCGAGGTCCACCGCCCGGGAGGGAGACCCTGTTGTCACCATCGTTGCGGCTCAACCGAGATGACGACCAATCAGACCGACCAGACCGACCAGACCGACCAGACCGATCGGCCGGTGCCTGCTGGCTGGTCGAGCTGGCCGGGGTGGACGGGCGGCGCTACGCCTACCGCGTGTACGCCTCCCGGCACGCGCTCCCGGCCGACCTGTTCTGGTCCGCCCTGCACCACCACGACCAGGGGCCGCTGCCGCGCGCTCTCGACCTCTTCGACAGCGCGCTGATCCGGCTGCTGGGCTGACCGCCCGATCACCGGCCGGCCTGGCCGTGCGGCAGTCGGCTCCGCGGCGGTCGGCTCACGGCTACGGGCACTGCGGCTACGGGCACCGCGGCAACGGGCGCCGCGGCGGTCGGCTCACGGCCTGGTGCGGCGGCGGCCCAGGACGTAGCCGATCAGCAGCCCCACCAACAGGGTCACGGTGAGCACCGCCCACAGCGGCAGTGTGACGGTGGGGATCCACAGCCTGACGGAGACCGATCCGGTGTTGGCCGCGATGAACCAGATGGCGAGCACCGCGAGCACGGCGAGCCCGATCGTACGGAACCGCACGTCGCGTCCCTTGACCGTGATGCCCGGCGGACGGTGCGGCGGAGGAGTGTTCTGCGCCATTCCTCCAGTATGGTCCGCCCCCGGCCGCCGGGCCTGCGCTGGAGCGCCGGGGCCAGGCCCGGCGGCCGGCGGCGCGCGGCTACCCGGGGATCAGGAACGCCAGGAAGCGCGTGCGCACCGCGAACCAGGTCACCGCGATCACCGAGACGTCGAAGACGGTGTTCTCCCAGAATCCGCTGGGGCCGACCACGAACGGGATCAGGAAGACGAAGAAGCTCTGCGCGACGTAGACGTACAGCGAGCTCCGGCCGAACGGCAGCAGCAGCCTGCCGACGGTCCGCGCGATCGGCTCCTCGTACTTGCGGACCAGCAGGAAGGTGCCCGCGAAGCTCACCGGGGCGGCGAAGGGCCGCAGCAGGCCGAGCCGGTTGTTCTGGAACAGGTGGTTGTAGGTGTCCGAGTCGACGATCAGCTCGGGGTGGAAGAGCAGCAGCATGCCGACCAGGTAGAGCAGGACGGTCCCCACGACCAGCCCGGTGCACAGCGCCCGCCGCACCGCGGGCGACAGTCGGCCCACCAGCCGTCGCAGGTCGTCCCAGTGGTAGCCGGCGATGGTGCCGAGGAAGAAGTACACGCCCCACTGCAGGAAGGGACTGAAGAAGCTGGTGTCGTAGTGCGAGGGCAGCACGAACCCGGCGTACGCCAGCAGGACGACCACCGGCGCCAGGCGGCGGGAGAGCAGCCAGACCGTCAGCGGCGCGATCAGGAACATCGGCACGTAGAAGGTCAGGAAGTCCGCCCAGCCGTAGGTGTACCGCAGGGTCAGGGTGTTGGCCAGCAGGGCCATCGGTGAGGAGTCGCTGTCGAGGCCCACCTTCACGTTCGACACGCCGTGCGCGACCGCGAGGCGCCCGATGACGGTGAAGAGCAGGGTGAGGCTGACCGCGAGCACGTAGAGCTGACCTGCGCGCTTCCACGCGTTGCGCGCCATCCGGAGCGGCCCGTGCCGCTCCAGGTCGCGCCGACGCAGCATACCCACCAGCAGGCCGGAGATCAGGAAGAAGTTCTCCGCCTCGGAGACCAGCAGCGAACCGCGGCCGTCGAACAGGCCCAGCAGGGAGGGGAGGTAGTCGAGGTGGACCGCCGCGAGCACTCCCACGTAGTACCCGCGCATCAGGTCGAGGGTCACCATGCGCGTCCGTCTCGGGGCGGCGGGGAGCGGCCCGGTCAGGGCGGCGGCGCGGGTGGTGACGTTGGCCGAGGCTGTCGCGGGCAGGCGCAGTGACGTCATGCGGCCATTTCGCCAGGCCGGTCTTTGACGCGGCTGAGAAACGGGTCAACCGCGCTCAACTGTCAGGATCTTCTCAGATCGACCGGCACCTGATGGGGGTCTCGGGCTCCCCATCAGGTTCCTCCCGCCGCTCGGCTATCCGTTGCCGACCGCCAGCACCTGGGCCACCGCGCTGCCCGCCACCCCGGCGCCGTGGCCGCCGCCCTCCACCTCCGCGGCCACGGCGAGGTTGCCGCGGTAGCCGATGAACCAGCTGTTGGGGGACGCGGCCCCGCCGACGTCCGCGGTGCCGGTCTTGGCCCCGACCTCGCCGCTCAGACCCGCCATCGCCTGCTGGGCCGTGCCGGAGGCGGCGGTCTGGGCCATCATCGCGCGCAACCCCTTGGCCACCGAGGACGGCAGCGACCCGGTGGCCTTCACCTGAGGCTGGCCGGGCAGCAGGACCGGCTGGCGGAAGGTGCCGTTCTGCACGGTCGCGGCAACCGAGGCCATGGTCAGCGCGTTGGCCTGGATGGCGTCCTGCCCGACCGCCTCGGCGGCCGCGTGGTCGGAGGCGTCCGGGTCGCTCGGCACCGGGATCTTGGCGTCGAAGCTCGGCACGCCCGGGGCCGTCGACCAGGTGAGGCCGACACCGAACTGGTCCCGCGCGACCGCTGCCAGGGTGCCGGCCGGCAGCTTGGCGTACTCGTTGATGAAAGCCGTGTTGCAGGAGTGCGCGAAGTCGTCGGCCAGCGTGTAGCCGGGGAACGAGCCCGGCTCGTCGTTGGTCCAGAGCTTGGGCGAATTGGTGCTGCTCGGGCAGGCCACCGGGGTGCCGGGGGTGTCGCCGGCCTCCAGCAGGGCGGCCGCGGTGATCACCTTCATTGTCGAGCCGGGCGCGAGGCCGGCCAGGAAGGCCTCGTTGAAGCCGGCCGCCGGCGCGTTGGCGACCGCCAGGATGTCGCCGGTGCTCGGCTCCACGGCGACCAGGCCGGCCGCGTTGGCGCCCGCCTGGGTCTGCAGCGCCTGCTCGGCCGCCCGCTGCACATCGGCGTCCAGGGTCAGCCGCACCTGCCGCGCGGCGGCCGGCGGGCTGACCACGAAGAGCTGCTGGGCCGGCTTCTGCCCCGTGTCGTCCAGGAGCACCACGGCCTGGCCGTTCCCGGTGGCCGAGGCGGTGCCGTCCCCGGCGGACGGACTGCCGGACGGGGAGGCGCCGGACGGGGAGGTGTCGGCGTCGCTCTGGAGGGCGGCGAGCAGCGGGGCCAGGGAGGGGAACCCGGCGAGCGAGCGGCCCTTGCGGTCGGTCACCACCGTCGCCGCCTGCGAGCTGATCGCCCGCAGCGCGATGGACTCGCCGTCCGTCAGCCGCGGATAGACCACGCTCGGCGCCCAGTGCACCAGGGTCTGCCCGTCGCCGGTCCGCAGCAGGCCCAGCTGCCCCTGGTACTGCCAGGGGTTGGCGCCCGCACCCGCGAAGCCGACCGAGGCCGTGAACCCCAGCGTCAGCAGGCCGCCGCCGGCCGGGGGCGAGGAGGTGGCCGGGGCAGCGGGCGCCGGGCTGGACCCGGCGGTCGCCGGGCCGCCCGGGGTGAGGGTCAGCGCGCTGAAGCCCAGCTGCTGCTGGAACCCACCGAGTGCCTCCTTGGCCATGCCCGGGTCGTCCGTCAGCCCGGCCGCGCCCGCCAGGTCGCCCTTGGCCCAGGCGGCCAGGAACGCGTCTGCCGCGGTGGCGGCCTGGGCGGCGGTGGGCGGTGCGACCGTCGCCGCCGGGCCGCTCGCCGTGCGCGCGGGTCCGCTCCTGGCGGGGCCGTCGCCCAGCACCGCCGAGGCCAGGTTGAAGGCGCCGCAGCCACCGACGGTCAGCAGACCGGCGAAGACCAGCCCGCAGGCGATCCGCACCGCCGTGCGCGAGACCGGGCGGCGGGCAGCGGGCGGGGCGTCGTCGTGCTCCCCGTCCTCCTCGTCGTCCTCCGCGTCCTCGTCGTACTCCGGGTACCCGTCCCGCTCGCCGTCACGGTCGGCCTCACGGCCCGCGTCACCGGCCGCGGCCAGGTGGCTGCCGCCGTCCAGCCGCACCAGCTGCTCGTCCTCGGGTTCCATGCTTCGCCGCTCCCCCTGGCCGGCGGCCGCGCACTCCTGCAGTGCCCGTCTCCCACCGGTCCCTCGGCGCGCGGCAGCCATCGCCCGCGCCTCCGTGTACCTGACGCTCCGGGCCGGCGAAATGTTGCAGGGGTTCCGCCGGATTTTCCGTGCTCCGCCGAGGCCTGGGCGGCACACGGCGGAGCAGGCGCGGGCGATCGCCCGCCGCGCGGCGTCTCAGGTGTCGGAGTAGCTGAGGTCCCCGACCGTCCAACTGCTGATGTCCTCGATGGCGATGCGGTACATGCCGCCGGTGTGCGGGAGCCCGAAGTCGCCCTGCAGGATCCTCGCCCGGTGCAGGTGGAGGTGGGTGGGTCGCGCGGGCGGGGTCTCGGCGGGTGCGGCGAAGAGGGCGGCGAACGGCTTGAGGTGCTCCGAGGCCTGGAGGACCTCCGCCACCCGCCCCCACCACAGGGACACCGGCGCGAGCCTGCCGGTGATCACCGCGCCTGGGACCACCACTGTCAAGGACATCTGGTTGCTGTGCTCGGACTCGACCATCGCGGCGATGTCGACGAGCAGCCCGTCAGGGTTCGACATGACTCCAGATTAGGCCACGCCGCCCCGGGTCCTGACGCCGACCCCGGGGCGGCGATCGCGCCGTGTGCGGGCGTCCGACGGGTCGGGAGCCGCGGCCCGGGCGAGGTTCCCGCGGGCCCCGAGGGGCTCCCACGAGGGGCTCCCACGAAACCCGAGGTGGAATGTTCCACCACTGCGGGCCGGGGCCTGCTAAGCTGATCCCAGTTGCAGTAGTGGTTCCCATGAACTTTGTGTGCGCCTGCTGATGTATCGCAGGCGCATTTTTGTTTCCCGGCCTCGCCGGGTGGGTGCTTATCGCGGCGACTCGGAGTTCGCGCAGTGCGTTCTCCGGACAGCCCTTTGAAGGAGAAGTTTTTATGGCTAATGGCACTGTGAAGTGGTTCAACGCGGAAAAGGGCTTCGGCTTCATCGAGCAGGAGGGTGGCGGCCCCGACGTCTTCGCCCACTACTCGAACATCAACGCCAGCGGCTTCCGTGAGCTGCTCGAGGGCCAGAAGGTCGAGTTCGACGTCACGCAGGGTCAGAAGGGCCCGCAGGCCGAGAACATTCGCCCGCTGTAGTTTTTCTGCCATGGCACCCGCCTAGCAGCGAGGGGCCCGCACCGAGTACATGCCCGGTGCGGGCCCCTCGGCATTGCGCCACGACACATTCCCCGCCGCTCAGGCCCCCTGGCTCCGCCACCGGCGGCCCTCCCGACGCGAGACGCACAGCGCCGCGTCCGGATGAGCGCCCTGCCGTGACATCTCACGGTTCGAGGTCTTCGCCCCGCCCCTGTCGGTGAGCGCCGACCGTAGGTGCAGGTGACGTGTCGCACGGTTTCTTCCGTCCACGCTCCGCCCGTCACGCTTCCGGCCCGTTCCCTTGCGGCCTCCGCCGGCGCCCCGCGCCGCGGAGCCTTCCTCGTGACGTGCCGCCCTGAGGAAGGTTTTCGCATGAACCGCTCCAGTCGTTCCTCCTACCAGAACGCCAACTCCCGCTCCGGCGGCGCCGCCTACGGATCCCGCTCCGGCGGCCGTCCCTCCTCCGGCTCCCGTTCGGGGGGCGCCCAGCGACCCTCGGGCCGCAGGCCCGGTCAGGGCTCCTCGGTGCAGGGCGAGTTCGCGATGCCGGTCAGCACCACCCCGGCCCTGCCGGCCGTCGAGTCGTTCGCCGAACTGGACATGCCGAAGGCACTGCTGCCGGTGCTGACCCGTCAGGGCGTCACCTCGCCGTTCCCCATCCAGGCCGCCACGCTGCCGAACTCGCTGGCCGGCCGCGACCTGCTGGGCCGCGGGCGTACCGGTTCGGGCAAGACCATCGCGTTCGGGCTCGCCGTGCTGGCCCGCACCGCCGGCCAGAAGGCCGAGCCGCGCCGGCCGCTGGCCCTGGTGCTGGTGCCCACCCGTGAACTCGCCCAGCAGGTCACCGAGGCACTCACCCCCTACGCCCACGCCGTGCGCCTGCGGATGGCGACCGTGGTGGGCGGCATGTCGATCGGCCGCCAGGCCCAGGCGCTCAACCGCGGAGCCGAGATCGTGGTGGCCACCCCCGGCAGGCTCAAGGACCTGATCCAGCGCGGGGACTGCCAGCTCGACGGGGTCGGCATCGCGGTGCTCGACGAGGCCGACCAGATGGCGGACATGGGCTTCCTGCCGCAGGTGACCGAACTGCTCGACCAGGTCGCCGAAGGCTGCCAGACGATGCTCTTCTCCGCCACCCTGGACCGCAACGTCGACCGGCTGGTGCGCCGCTTCCTCAAGGACCCGGTCACCCATTCGGTGGACCCCTCGGCCGCGACGGTCAGCACCATGGCGCACCACGTCCTGCACGTCCAGAACCGGGACAAGGACGCCACGATCGCCCACATCGCCTCCCGCGAGGGCGGGGTGATCATGTTCATCGACACCAAGCACGCCGCGGACCGCCTGGTGGAGCAGCTCCTCGCGAACGGGGTGAAGGCGGCGGCGCTGCACGGCGGCAAGTCCCAGCCGCAGCGCACCCGCACGCTGGAGCAGTTCCGCACCGGCCAGGTGACCGCGTTGATCGCCACCAACGTCGCCGCCCGCGGCATCCACATCGACGGGCTCGACCTGGTCGTCAACCTGGACCCGCCGAACGACCACAAGGACTACCTGCACCGCGGCGGGCGCACCGCCCGGGCCGGCGAGTCCGGCACCGTGGTCACCCTCGTGCTGCCCAACCAGCGCCGCGAGATGGCCCGCATGATGACCACCGCCGGCATCACCCCGGTGTCCACCCAGGTCCACTCCAGCGACGAGGAGCTGGCCCGCATCACCGGCGCCCGCGTCCCCACCGGCGTTCCCGTCGTGATCGCCGACCCCGTCGTCGAACGCCCCCGCCGCAGCGCCTCGGCCAGCCGCGGCCGCCGCGGTCGCCCCGGCTATGCCGGGCGCGACCAGCAGACCGCCAACGGCTCCCGCGGCTCCCGCGGCGGCGCGCCCAAGCGCGTCGTCCTCGCCGCGTAGGACACCGCGCGGGCCCGGTCGCGACGCGCGGCCGGGCCCGGCAGGATCCCCCAGTGGGGAGCCGGGGCCGCAGCCGGCTCCCGCGGGCGCCGTCGACCACCCCGCCGCCAGTGCCCCGAGCGCCGCCACGACCGGCGGCGCAGACGCGAAGGAGTCCGCCCATGACCACCGCCCTCGACCGCCCCGCGACCACCCTCGTGGTCCGCGACCTGATGAAACGCCCGGACCTGCAGATCAGCGACGACGTCATGGTCGACACCGCGATGGACATCCTGCAGAGCTCCGGCGCGGACCACGTCCTGGTCCGCGACGACGACGGCCGCTGCGCCGGGCTGCTGACCCGCCTGCACCTCGCGCCGTTCCAGGCCCGGTCCTGGTACACCGAACGCACCGCGGTGCGCGACATCGTCCTCGACCGCGCCCCCTTCGCCACCGCCGACATGCCCGCCGATGACGCGGCCGCCGCCATGCGCTCCCGCGGTCTGGACGCGTGGCCGGTGGTGGACCACGACGGCCACGTCATCGGACTGTTCAGCTGCTGAGTCGTGCCGTGCGGATCGCGCCGGGCGCACCTCGGGTGACGGTGACGGTGGCGCGCAGTCGGTGGCGGGCGGGTCGGCCGGCCTCCGCTCCCGGCACGACCCACCGGCCAGGATTCGTGCACAGGCCGATCAATCGATAGGGTGCGGGATCACTACCGCACCTTGTTCGGGCAAGGGACAGGTCAGAGTGCATGCCCCAGCGGCGTGAACTCCGCCGAGGCGTCGCTGACTTCTGGCCGCCCGGGCCGTCGGACCCGGGGGCGATCTGCACGGCCGGCCGGCGGGGCGCCGGCCGATGGATCAGGAGGAATCAGTGGCAAAGATCATGGCCGAGGTCTCACGAACGTTCAACGAGTACCTGCTGCTGCCGAATCGGACCCGCACCGATTGCTCACCCGGGACGGTCGACCTGCGCACCCCTCTGGTGCGGCACCTGGTGGGCGAGGCGCCGGCGATCGAGCTGCGGTCCCCGTTCACCTCGGCGATCATGCAGGCGGTCGGTTCGCCGGAGCTCGCGATCGCGCTCGCGCGCAACGGCGGCCTGACCTTCCTCCACCACAACCAGTCGATCGAGGAACAGGCCGCGGCCGTCCGGAAGGTGAAGAACTTCAAGGCCGGGTTCGTCACCAGCGACACGAACGTCCGCCCCGACGACACCCTGCGGCACCTGGTCGACGTGATGCGGCGAACCGGCCACAGCACCGCCGCCGTCACCCACGACGGCAGCGCCACCGGACGCCTGCTGGGACTGGTGACCTCCCGTGACTTCCACCCCCAGCGCCACGACCTCGACGGGCCCGTCAGCGGCCGTATGACCGCCACCGCCGACCTGCCCCACGCCGGCAGTGACACCACGCTCTCCGCGGCCAACGCGCGACTCTGGGACGAGCGGCTGGACTGCCTCCCGGTGCTGGACGAGGGCGGAAACCTGCAGCACCTGGTGTTCCGGTCCGACTACGCGGACAACAAGCGCTTCCCGAACCAGATCGTGGACGGCGACAAGCGCCTGCGCGTGGGCGCGGGCGTCAACACCCACGACTACCGTGAGCGCGTCCCCGCCCTGCTGGAGGCCGGCGCGGACGTCCTGTGCTTCGACTCGTCCGACGGCTACAGCGACTGGCAGGCGCAGGCCCTGACCTGGGTGAAGAAGCACTATCCGGAGATCCCGATCGGCGGCGGCAACGTGGTCGACGGCGAGGCGTTCACCTTCCTCGCCGAGGCCGGTGCGGACTTCGTCAAGGTCGGCGTGGGCGGGGGCTCCATCTGCATCACCCGCGACCAGAAGGGCATCGGCCGCGGCCAGGCGAGCGCCGTCCTGGACGTCGCCGCGGCCCGGGACGCCTTCGCCGAGCGCACCGGCGAGTACGTGCCGATCTGTTCCGACGGCGGGCTGGTGCACGACTACCACGTGGCCCTGGCACTCGCGATGGGATCCGACTTCGTCATGATGGGCCGCTACTTCGCCCGCTTCGACCAGGCGCCCGGTGCGAAGCTCCCCACCCGGGACGGCTTCGTCAAGGAGTACTGGGGCGAGGGCTCGAACCGGGCCCGCAACTGGCAGCGCTACGGCCAGGGCGGCCAGGGGCTGATCTTCGAGGAAGGCGTCGACGGCTACGTCCCCTACGCGGGCGACCTCCACGAGGGCCTGGCCGTCACCACCGCGAAGATCAAGTC
The DNA here is from genome assembly GCF_026340565.1 of Kitasatospora sp. NBC_01287. Classification (NCBI taxonomy): domain Bacteria; kingdom Bacillati; phylum Actinomycetota; class Actinomycetes; order Kitasatosporales; family Streptomycetaceae; genus Kitasatospora; species Kitasatospora sp. NBC_01287. The sequence goes on along the minus strand of NZ_JAPEPB010000001.1, from coordinate 8,347,714 downwards.
CACCATGGTCTCCTGCGGCTCCGCCTCGTTGCCCGAGTTCCGCTCCACCGCCCGGCTGACGATGGTCTCCGAGCAGAGCTTCCAGGAGAGCCACGCCAACGTCACCGTGCGGGACACCCCGGCGACGATCGCCTGAGCGCACCCGCCGTGCCGACCGGCGTCTGCAGCCGGTCCGCTCCGGTCCGCTCCGCACGCGGCGCGGGATCGAGACCCGCGACGGGCAGCCCGGCACGCCCGCTCCCGTAGGCCGGCACGACGGGACGGGTGATGTCGGCGAGACTCAGCTTGTCCCAGTTGTCCCAACGGCAGGTTCCGGCCCGCTGATCAGCCGGATCACCGGCGGAGCCGGGGCGCCAGGACCGCGCGTACGACCTTGGCCACGCCGCTCGCGGCGGGGCCGTCCTCTTCTCCGGATTCCGGTTCCAGCACCCGCTGGATCTGCAGCAGCAGCTGATTGGTCGACCGCCAGAGCGGGACGAACATGCCGGCCACCGGCCCGACGCCCTGGATCGGGCCGGTGGACAGCTCGGTGACCTTCTTGGCGATCGTGACCGTCGTCGGGTCCCGCAGGATCAGGTGCACCTCATCGTCGACCAGCCGGATCTCCATCCTGCGCGCGGCGGCCTCCTCCGGGTTCGCGTCCGTGGTCGTCTCCGGGTCCAGTTCGTCGATCTTGGCGGCGACCGCGTCCGGGTCGACCCCGAGTTCACGCAGCGCCCTGGCCGCCATGCTGTTCTCCGACCGCAGCATCGCCTCGAGCAGGTGATGGCTGCCGACCGGTCCACCACCGGCCAGCGCGCTCGCGGCGGACACGGTGTCCTCGGTGGCGGCTGTGCCGGCCGGCCATGGGCCGGCCTCGACGTCCTGCGATCCCTCCAGTGACGCCAGCACCGCGGCACGGATCTTGCTGATCGGATTGATCCGCTCGGCAAGTGCTTCGGCGCCGACGCCCTCGCCTTCCGTGACCAGGGCAAGCAGGATGTGCTCCGTACCGATGTAGGTGTGGTGCAGTTGCAGCGCCTCGCGCAGGGCGAGGTCCAGCGCCTTCTTCGCGCTCGGCGCGAACGGAATGTGGCCGCTCAGCTCCTTCGTGCCGGGCTTGACCACCGCGGCGATATCGGCCCGCGCCGCCTCCTTGTCGTACCCGAGCTGGTGCAGAACTCTCGCCGCCGTGCTGTCCGGCGCGTCGAGCAGCCCCAGCAGGATGTGTTCCGTGCCGATGTGGTTGTGCTTGAGCAGCCTCGCCTCCTCCTGAGCCGTGACGACCACCTTGCGGGCTTCCACCGTGAACCGTTCGAAAGTCATGGTTCCATGGTCGCAACCCTGTCAATACACTGCTATTGACAGGGTCACCATGTTGAAGGGAGGGTGTCATGGAGCCACCGTCGAACTGGGAGGACCGGCTCGCCCGCTGGCAGAACGAGCTGGAGCTGTTCGAGCGGCTGGACGAGAAGCCCTGGGTCACGCTGGGCAAGGCGGAAGCCGAGAGCGGCGTCTCCCGCTCGGCCCTGCGGTCCTGGTACCGCAATGGCGAGATCCAGTCCCGGCTGGTGGACGGCCCGAACGGGCCGCAGCGACTGGTCCGGTTGGACGCGGTGATCGAGCGCGCCGCCGCGTCACCGCGCATTCAGCGCAGGGCGGAACGCGAGGTCAGCCTGGAAGCCCAGGTCACCCTGCTACGGCACCGGGTTGACCAGCTAGAGCTGCGGCTGGCCGCGCTGGAGCGGAAGTGACTGCTCCAGGGCCACGATGCCGTACTTGACGAACCGTCAAATATGCACTGCCGCACGGGAAACGCTGAGATCCGGCTGCGAGCCGGGCCCAGCCGTCCGCCCGGTGAGCGCCGCCCCGCTCCCCGCCCCCGACAGGCTGTCCGACATGCGACCCCGTCACCGACCGCCTACCGTGCGTGAGGAGGGGGGTGACCGAGCACGAGAGGTGGATCTCCATGGCAGGGAAGTTCGAGCTCTACAAGGACGACAGCGGCATGCACCGGTTCCGGCTCAAGGCCAGCAACGGCTCCGTCGTCGTGGTCGGCGACGCGCACGAGTCCAAGGAGTCGCTGCTGAAGAACATCGAGTCGCTCCGCAAGCTGGCGCCCTACGCGGAGGTCCTCGAAACGAGCGGCAGCCCGGCGTAGCGGTCCTCGAACTCCGGTGGGGAGCGGTCGATCCTGACCGCTCCCCACCGGCGTGACCGATTCGGCCAGGCCGGACCTGCCGAATTGGCACTGTCGAGCGCACACTGACTGCCCGTAGGCTCGGGGAATGCGCATCTCGATCATCGACGCCTTCACCGACCGACCGTTCGCCGGCAACCCGGCCGGGGTCTGCCTGCTGGAGACGGACGACTGGCCCGCCGAGCAGTGGATGCGCCGGCTGGCCCGGGAGCTGAACCTCTCCGAGACCGCCTTCGTCCGTCCGCTGAACGGCGACGGCACGGCCGGCGACGGCACGGCCGGCGACGACACGGCCGGCGACGACACGGCCGGCGACGACACGGCCGGCGACGACACGGCCGACTGGGCGCTGCGCTGGTTCACCCCGATGACCGAGGTCCCGCTCTGCGGCCACGGGACGCTGGCCGCCACCCACGCCCTGCGCGCCCGCGGCCTGGTGGGGCAGGAGCCGGTCCGGTTCAGCTCGCTGAGCGGGGTGCTGACGGCCACACCGCGCGCCGACGGGATGATCACCCTGGACTTCCCGGCCGCCCGGCCGCGCCCCGCCGAGGTGCCCGAGGGCCTGGCCGAGGCGCTCGGCAGTCCGGTGCTCAGCTGCCGGACCACCGGCACGCTGGACATCCTGCTGGCCGAGTTGCGCAGCGAGCACGCGGTGCGCGGTCTGGCCCCCGACCTGGCGGCCATCACCCGCCAGCTGGCCCGCGGCGTGGTGGTCACCGCGCTCGCCGAGGACCCGGCGGACGGCTACGACTTCGTCTCGCGCTACTTCGCGCCGGCCGCAGGGGTGCCCGAGGACCCGGTGACCGGCAGTGCGCACACCGTGCTCGCGCCGTTCTGGGGCGAGCGGTTGGGGCGCACCGTGCTGACGGGCTACCAGGCCTCGGTGCGCGGCGGACTGGTCCACTGCGAGCTGCTCGGGACGCCCGGTGGCCCGGCCCGGGCCGAGGGCGGGGCGAGGGTGCTGCTCTCCGGTAGCGCGGTCACGGTGCTGGACGGCGTGCTCAGCCCGTCGGCAGCCAGCTGACGTGCCCGGCCAGCAGCGCGTAGCCGACGAAGGCGGTGGTGTCGATCAGCGCGTGCGCGGCGGCCAGCGGCATCACCCGGCCCCAGCGCCGGTAGAGCAGGCAGAAGACCGCACCCATCACCATGTTGCCGACCAGGCCGCCCACGCCCTGGTAGAGGTGGTAGGAGCCGCGCAGCACCGAGCTGGCCACCAGGATGGCCGGCCGGCTCCAGCCTCGCTGGTCGAGCCGGCGGATCAGGTAGCCCAGCACGACCACCTCCTCCAGCACCGCGTTCTGGCAGGCTGAGGCGATCAGCACCGGGATCCGCCACCAGACGTCCGGCAGCCCCGAGGGCACCACGGTGAGGTTGAATCCGGCGGCCCGGGAGCCCAGGTACAGGGCCAGTCCGCTGCCCCCGATCACGGCGGCCACCGCCGCGCCGCGGCGGAGGTCGGCCAGTTTGTGCCGCAGGTCGAAGCCGAGCACCCGCAGGCTGGTCCCCTCGCGGATCAGCAGGTAGCCGACCAGCGCCACCGGCATCAGGCCGCGCGCGATGTAGTAGAGCTGGTAGGCCAGGTCGAGCCAGGGCCGGCCGGGCGCGGCCGAGGAGTTCAGCGGCGCGATCTGCTGGCTGAGCGCGGCGTGCTGGGTGAGCGAGTCGACGAAGCTGATCACGGCGTACACGCCGCTCGCGCCGAGGGAGAGGCCCAGGACGATCAGCAGCTCGATCCCGAGCAGCCGGCGCCCGGGAGGGCCTGGCGGCAGGGTGTTCTCGGGGTGCGCGGGGGGTGCGATCGTCATGGCCGATCATCCTGTCATACCAGGATGATCGCGCCCTTCAGGCCCGCGCCCGTCCCCGGCGCCCGCCTCGCCGGCGCCCACCCGCGTCCGGCCGCCGCACGACCAGCCACCGCACGGCCGACCACCGTAACGGCCGCCGCACGACCGACCGCCGCACGACCACTCACCCCACCGGCCAGGTGTGCACCGGCTCCCCCGCCCGCATCAGCTCCATGTAGCGCCGGGTCATGGTGGCCAGCGCGGTGGCCCGGTCCATGCCGTAGCGCTCTCGCAGCTGGTGCACGGTGGCGGCCTGCCAGGCGGCGCCGTTGGTCCGGCGCAGGCAGCGCTGCTCGATGATGCCCAGGTAGCGGTCCCGGTCGGCCGGCTGCACACCCCAGGCGTCCAGTCCCTGGTGGGCCAGCGGCAGCAGCTCGCCGAGCACCAGGTCCACCACCGGCACCTCGGCGACCGCGCCGCGCGCCCCGCGGCCCGAGCGGGGCCAGCGGACGGCGCTGTCGATGCCGTAGCGCGCGGCGGTGTGGAAGTTCTGGTCGGCGGTGGCGAACGGCAGCCTGCTCCAGACCGGCCGGTTCTGCTCGGCCAGCGCCCGGACCAGGCCGTAGTAGAAGGCGGCGTTGGCCAGGGTGTCGGCCACCGTCGGGCCCGCCGGCAGGCAGCGGTTCTCCACCCGCAGGTGGGGCACGCCGTCGGCCACGTCGTAGATCGGGCGGTTCCAGCGGTAGATGGTGCCGTTGTGCAGCCGCATCTCGGCGAGCCTGGGGACCCCGCCGGAGGCGAGCACCTTGGCCGGGTCCTCGTCGTCGCAGATCGGTAGCAGCGCGGGGAAGTAGCGCAGGTTCTCCTCGAAGAGCTCCAGCGCGGATTCCACCCAGCGCTCCCCGAACCAGGTGATCGGGCGCACGCCCTGTGCCTTGAGCTCGGCCGAACGGGTGTCGCAGGCCTGCTGGAAGAGCACCGGCCGGGTCTCCCGCCACAGCTCGCGGCCGAACAGGAAGGGCGAGTTGGCGCCCAGCGCCACCTGGACGGCGGCGATCGCCTGGGCCGAGTTCCAGACCGAGGCGAAGCGGTCAGGGGTGACCTGCAGGTGCAGCTGGAGCGAGGTCGCAGCCGCCTCGGCCACCATGGTCACCGAGTCCAGCACCAGGTGCTCGACGCCCTCGATGTCGAGCGCGATGTCCTCACCGCGGGCCGCCAGGATCTGGTCGCTGAGCAGGCTGTAGCGGTTGTTGTGGGACATCGACTCCAGCCCCGTGTGCTCCACCCCCAGGGTCGGCAGCACCCCGACCATGATGATCCGGGCGCCGGCCTCGGCCGCCCGCCGGTCGGCGTAGCGCAGGCCGGTGTCGATCTCCTCTCGCAGCTCCTCGAAGACATGGCCGCTGAGCCGGTGCGGGGCGATGTTGACCTCGATGTTGAACTGGCCCAGCTCGGTCTGGAAGTCGGTGGACCCGATCGCCGCCAGGACCTGCTCGTTGCGCATCAGCGGCAGGCCCTGCTCGTCCGCCAGGTTGAGCTCGATCTCCAGCCCCAGGACCGCCCGCGGCCGGTCGAACCGGCCCTCCCGCAGCATCCGCTCCAGTGCCTCCTGGCAGGACTGCAGTTTGCGTCGGTACTGCTGCCGGTCCGCCAGGTCCGCGCGGGTCGCGATGACCTTCTCCCCCATACCTGTCCCCTTCACCCGGTGCCACCGTGCCCAGCATCATGCCCACCCGGAAGATCGATACCCGAGGTGCCTCAATGCCTTGCGCCACAAGGGAACTGACGCTTTCTCACTTTTCTCGCCGACTTGCCGGGCACGACAGAAGGTGATAAACAGGTCACCCTGCGCACTTGTTCGAGTAGGCTCCGCGCCGCTTGCCGTCCCGGCCCCGAACCGCTGCCCCGGACCACGGTCCGGGCCGTTGTCCCGGACCTGGGCGGCACCCTCGCGTGCGGTGGAGTCGCGCGCCAAGCCCCGCGATCACGCCCAACCGGACCCGGCCCTGTCGCGCCACGCCGGTATGCCGCTTTCGCACGCCGATCTCGCACGGAGAGGCGACCCGCCATGACCTTGCAAACGCCCCAGCCCCCGCCCAGCGCACTGCGCGCCGTCCTGGCCGCACTGACCTCACCGGCCGCACTGCGGCAGTCCGGGGCCGCCGCGCTGCTCAGTCCCACCGGCCGGCTGGTGCCCGCCCATCCCCTGGCCGTCCATCAGCTGCCCCCGGGGACGACCACGGCCCGCGCCCTGGCCGCCGCGCCGCGCTCGGGCTGGCGCTTCCTGGTCAAGGACACCCTGGCCAAGGGCGGCTCGGTCGAGCCGGGCGGCGCGGTGGTGGCGGCGGCCGAGGTGATGAAGTCCGCGGAGGGCCACAGCTTCGCGCACTTCGCGGCCGGCCCCTACCTCGACTCCACGATGCAGGCCCTGGACCAGGCCTGGCAGCTGGTGCAGGCGCAGCGCACCAGCCATCAGGCGCGGTTGCTGTCGATGCCGGGTCACTACGCCACCGCACTCTGGCTGCACGGGATCGACGCCACCCCCGACGACGACCTGCTGATCCCGCTGGCACCGGCGCCGCTCGGCATCACCGCGCACCGCGCCTACCCGGCCGGCGAGCTGCTCGCACTGCTCACCCGGCCCTCGGCGGCCAGGGACACGGACACCGCGGCACCCGCGGCACCCGCGGCACCCGTCAGCACGCCGCTCGCCCCGGTGCCCGCGTTCTAGGCGGGCACGCCTCACCCTGACGGACTACCTCGCGGCCACCCGGCCGAACCAGGGCCGGGTGGCCCGTTTGTGCGCCCGGAGGCCGGAGAGACATCTGAATGGGTGATCTATGCCCTGGAGTTGTGGCGCGTGTCACCAAACAGCTGCGGGACGGGCCGCGGATGCCGACACTGGGAACCAGCGTGGAAGGACCACCTGTCCTACCCACAGATGCGTCGGCTCACACCTGAGCCGGCCGGACAGGATCCGACCACCGTCAACGGTGTTCCGGAGCCGCGGGTCCACCAGGGCTCAGGCCGGTACCGCTGCGGGGGGCGTGGATCGTGAGTGAAGCGAGGTACAAAGATGTGCCAGCATCGACCTGAGTGCCCGTCGGCCGAATCCGCCGACCGAGAGGCGGCCGTGCCGGTCGCCCGCCACCCCGAGCAGGGCTGGAGCCTGCTCTGCAACGGGGTCCTGCTCTTCGAGGACACCGGCGAACTGCTGCCGGACGGCCGGGTGATCGCGCCGCACCGCTCGCTGGTGATCGCCGCCTGAGCCGATCCACGCCGCCCGCCGGGCACCTCCCCGCCCAGGGCCCTGCCCAGGCCTGGTCCAAGCCCCGCCCGAACGTGACGAAGTCCCCTGCGGCAGCTGCCGCAGGGGACTTCGTCACACCGGGGACGGTCAGGCGCCGTACTCGTCCAGCGGCGGGCAGGAGCAGACCAGGTGACGGTCGCCGTAGGCACCGTCGATCCGGCTCACCGGCGGCCAGTACTTGTCCGCCGGGTTCACCCCGGCCGGGAAGACCGCCTCGTGGCGCTGGTAGGCGTGCGACCAGTCACCGGCCAGGGCGGCGGCGGTGTGCGGGGCGTTGCGCAGCGGGTTGTCGTCCGCGGCCCACTCGCCCGAGCCCACCTTCTCGATCTCCGCGCGGATCTCGATCATCGCGGCGCAGAACCGGTCGATCTCGTGCAGGTCCTCGGACTCGGTCGGCTCGATCATCAGCGTGCCGGCCACCGGGAAGGACATGGTCGGGGCGTGGAAGCCGTAGTCGATCAGGCGCTTGGCGATGTCGTCCACGGTCACCCCCGTCTCCTTGGTCAGCGGGCGCAGGTCGATGATGCACTCGTGCGCCACCAGGCCGCCGGGGCCGGTGTAGAGCACCGGGAAGTGCGGGGCCAGCCGCTTGGCGATGTAGTTGGCGCTCAGCACCGCGACCTGGGTCGCGTGCTTGAGGCCCTCGCCGCCCATAAGCCGCACGTACGCCCAGGAGATCGGCAGGATCGCGGCCGAGCCCCACGGGGCGGCCGAGATCGGGCCGACACCGGTGGCCGGACCGGCCTCCGACTGCAGCGGGTGGTTGGGCAGGTACGGCGCCAGGTGCGCGCGCACCGCGACCGGGCCGACGCCCGGGCCGCCGCCGCCGTGCGGGATGCAGAAGGTCTTGTGCAGGTTCAGGTGCGAGACGTCCGCGCCGAACTTGCCCGGCTTGGCGAGGCCGACCAGGGCGTTCAGGTTGGCGCCGTCCACGTAGACCTGGCCGCCGGCCTCGTGCACCAGGGCGCAGATGTCGGTGATCTGGGTCTCGAAGACACCGTGGGTGGAGGGGTAGGTGACCATCAGCACGGCGAGCTGCTCGCGGTGCTGCTCGATCTTGGCCTTCAGGTCCTCGACGTCCACGTCACCGTCGGTCAGGGTCTTGACCACGACCACCCGCATGCCGGCCATCACGGCGGAGGCGGCGTTGGTGCCGTGCGCCGAGGCCGGGATCAGGCAGACGTCGCGCTGGGTGTCGCCGTTGGCGTGGTGGTAGGCGCGCACCGCCAGCAGGCCGGCGAACTCGCCCTGGGAGCCGGCGTTCGGCTGGATCGAGACGGCGTCGTAGCCGGTGACCTCGACCAGCTGGTGCTCCAGCTGACGGATCAGGGTCAGGTAGCCCTGGGCCTGGTCGATGGGGGCGAAGGGGTGCAGCTGGCCGAACTCCGGCCAGGTGACCGCCTCCATCTCGGTGGTGGCGTTGAGCTTCATGGTGCAGGAGCCGAGCGGGATCATGCCGCGGTCCAGCGCGTAGTCCCGGTCCGAGAGGCGGCGCAGGTAGCGCAGCATCGCCGTCTCCGAGCGGTGGCTGTGGAAGACCGGGTGGGTGAGGTACTCGTCCTCGCGCAGCAGGTCGGCCGGGAGCGTCTCGGCGACCGCGTCCGCGTCCACGCCCGCGACGCCGAAGGCGGCCCAGACGGCGGCGAGGTGCTCGCGGGTGGTGGTCTCGTCGCAGGAGATCGAGACCGTGTCGGCGTCCACCTGGTACAGGTTGACCCCGGCCTCACGCGCGGCGGCCAGCACGGCGGCGGCGCGACCCGTGACCTTCGCGGTGACGGTGTCGAAGAAGGCCTCGTGGGCGAGCTCGACACCGCCGGCCCGCAGGCCCGCGGCCAGCGCGGCGGCGTAGCGGTGGGTCCGGCGGGCGATGTCGGCCAGACCGTCCGGGCCGTGGTAGACGGCGTACATCGAGGCCATCACGGCGAGCAGCACCTGGGCGGTGCAGATGTTGCTGGTGGCCTTCTCCCGGCGGATGTGCTGCTCGCGGGTCTGCAGCGCCAGCCGGTAGGCGCGGTGGCCGTCGGCGTCCACCGAGACACCGACCAGGCGGCCGGGCAGCGAGCGGGCGTATTCGGCGCGCACCGAGAGGTAGCCGGCGTGCGGGCCGCCGAAGCCCATCGGCACACCGAAGCGCTGCGAGGTGCCGCAGGCGATGTCGGCGCCGAGCGAGCCGGGCGACTTGAGCAGGGTGAGCGCGAGCAGGTCGGCGGCGACCGCGACGATCGCACCCAGTCCGTGCGCCTGCTCGATCACGGCAGCGAGGTCGCGGACCGCGCCGGAGGCACCGGGGTACTGCAGCAGCACGCCGAAGACACCGCCCTCGGCGATCTCCGCCGGGATGCCCTGGGAGAGGTCGGCGACGACCACCTCGACACCGGTGGGCAGCGCGCGGGTCCTGATCACCGCGACGGTCTGCGGCAGCGTGTCGGCGTCGACCAGGAAGACACCGCCCTTCACCTTGGTGACCCGGCGGGCCAGCGCCATCGCCTCGGCGGCGGCGGTGCCCTCGTCGAGCAGCGAGGAGCCCGAGGTGGACAGACCGGTCAGGTCGGAGACCAGGGTCTGGAAGTTGAGCAGCGCCTCCAGGCGGCCCTGCGAGATCTCCGGCTGGTACGGGGTGTACGCGGTGTACCAGGCCGGGTTCTCCATGACGTTGCGCAGGATCACCGGCGGGGTGAAGGTGCCGTAGTAACCCAGCCCGATCATCGGGGTGAGCACCTCGTTGCGGGCGGCGAGCTCACGCAGCTCGGCCAGCACCTGGGCCTCGGAGCGGCCCTCGGGCAGGTCCAGGCCGGTGATGCTGCGGATCGCCTCGGGGACGGCGGCGGCGGAGAGCTCATCGAGCGAGCCGTAGCCCACCTGCGCCAGCATCTTCTCCTGGGCGGCGGAGTCGGGGCCGATGTGCCGGGACTCGAAGGGGCTGGCCGCTTCGAGTTCGGCGAGGGTGGCAGCGCTGCGGGGACGACCGGCGGTCGGCTGGGCAGTCATGGTGGTCGAGGCCTCCTGGTCACGGACCGGCGGGGGCACACACGCCTCAGGACTCGCCGCCGTGGGGAAGCGGATGAGCCTGGACGGGCGAGCCCGACAGGCCTCCCCCTCTGTCATCGGGACCTGAGAGCTTCGCCCGCACGGGGCGGGGGCCCCGTCGGCTTGCACCGTCGGTGAGGGTGGTCCCCGCCAGCTCCCTCGCCGGCGGTCCTGCCCTGCTTTCCAGAGTGACCTATCCCACACGGTACGGATGCCTGAGAGATTCCGGGGAGGGTTTGCTCCTTCGGCGCCTCACTCCCCTGCGTTTCCAAGGGTGAGGACTCTCCCGAGCGGGTTCGGCGGTCGCGCCCAGGGTACCAGCGCGGACCTGCGCGGCAGCCGCCCAGGTGAGCGAATCCACTCCCCCACATGGCGCAGTACGCGCACGGACGGCCGCGCTCGGCTCGCCCCGGTCCGCTTTGTGCCTTTTGGTGTGAATCGCAGACAGTAACTTAATGGAGGAAAGCGTGCAGACCGACATCGACCCCCGAGACCTGATCGGGCACAAGGCCGTCGACCGCAACGGCGACAAGATCGGCACGGTGGACGAGGTCTACCTCGACGACGCGACCGGCGAACCCGAATGGGCCGCCGTGCGGACCGGGATCTTCGGGCGGGACGCCTTCGTCCCGCTGACCACGAGCGAGTTCTCCGGCGAGGAACTGCGGGTGCCCTACGACAAGTCGCTGATCAAGGAGTCACCGGACTTCGGCGTCGGCCAGCACCTGTCGCCCGCGCAGGAGCTGCAGCTCTACCGCTACTACGGGCTCGACTCGCCGAACAACGGCCGCCCGACCGAGCGGAGCGGGGCGCCGGCCAACGGCTCGGGCGCCGCTCAGGACCTCGACTTCGGCATCGGATCCGGCTCCGGCCCGGGCGCCCCGATGGCGGCGGCCGCCGCGGCGAGCACCTCGGCCGCGCGGTCCGGCGGCACCACGGCCGGCCCCGCCACCCAGCTGACCGCCCAACCGACGGCGGCCCCGACCACCATCGGCCTGGACAAGCCGATCGATCCGCACCCCGCTCCCGTCCCGCCGCCCACTCCGGACCCGGTGCACGCGCCCCAGAAGGCCGGCGCAGCGCACGCACCGGCGACCTCGCCGCCGCCCGGGCCGATCGAGCTCACCCTGCGCGAGGAGCGGCTGGAGATCACCAACGAATGGCACGTGCTGGGCACCGCCCGGCTGCGCAAGTACGTGGTGACAGAGCCGGTCGAGCGGCGGGTGCAGGTGGTGCGCGAGCGCGTCCGGGTCGAGCGGGTGCCGGTGAGCGAAGCGGAACAGGCCGCCCTCACCGCGCAGGAGATCGCCGAGGGGGTGGAGGAGGTCACGCTGCGCGAGGAGCGACCCGCGGTGCGCAAGTACGTCGCACCGCTGGAGCGGGTGCGACTGGTGGTCGAGCGGTACACCGAGGAGAAGGTGATCCGCGAGGAGTTGCGCCGCGAGCAGGTGGAGATCCACGACAGCACCTCGCCCGACGCGGCCGGGCCGACCCCGCCCAGCCGGCCGGCGATGCCGCCGGAGCACGGCGGCCGCGAGCACTGAACGGCTCGTCCGCCCCTGGAGGCGCGCTGGCCAGGACCCCCGATCAAGGGTTCTGACCAGCGCGCCTTCGGCCGTTCCAGCCCGCCGGTGAGCCGTGCGACGAGCCGTGCGACCGGCCGTCCGGTGGGCCGTGCGACCGGTCGGCCGATGACCCGGCAGACCGGCCGTCCGGTGGGCCGTGCGACCGGTCGGCCGATGACCCGGCAGGTCGACCGCGCCAAAGGTTCAGCGATAGATATTTGACATACTGAAGCACTTTGGGCATGGTTACTTCAGTTCATTGACTATCGCTGGCTTGAAGCAGCTGCAGAGCCGCTGGAGCCCGTTCCTGAAGGAGCCACCGTGAGTGAGGCAGCCAAGCCCGCCGCCACGGCCGTGAAACCGAGCAGTGCCCGGGTGCTGCCCGCCTTGGTGCTGGCGATGCTGGCCTACAGCGTGATCCAGACCGCGGTCGTGCCGATCCTCCCGTCGCTGGCGCTGGAGCTGAAGGTCTCCGGCTCCGACATCACCTGGCTGATGACGGCGAACCTGCTCTCGGCCGCCGTACTGACCCCGCTGCTGGGCCGCTTCGGCGACCTGCGCGGCCGCAAGCCGATGCTGCTGATCTCGCTCGCCGGCCTGGTGCTCGGCTCCGGGCTCGCGGTGGTGACCCACTCCTTCACCCTGCTGATCATCGCCCGCGTGCTGCAGGGCGCCGGCGGTGGCGTGCTGCCGCTGGCGATCAGCATCGTGCGCGACGAGCTGCCGCGTGAGAAGGTCACCGGCGGCGTGGCCGCGATCAGCGCCTCGATGGGTGTCGGCAGCGGCCTGGGCCTGGTGGCCACCGGCGTGCTGCTGGAGCACTGGGACTACAAGTCGATCTTCTGGATGGGCCTGGTCTTCGCCCTGATCGCGGCCGCCCTGGTGATGGTCCGGGTCCCGAACGACCCGGTGGTCGACAAGAACGGCGGCGCCGACCCGCTGGGCGCCATCACACTGGCCGGCTGGCTCTCCGCCCTGCTGATCGCGGTCAGCCGCGGCAACGAGTGGGGCTGGACCTCCACCAAGACCCTGGGCCTGTTCGCCGTCGCCGCGGTGGTCGCGCTGATCTGGGGCGTCATCGAGGTCAAGGTCAAGCACCCGCTGGTCGACATGAAGATGATGGCCCGCCCGGCCGTCGCCTTCACCAACATCTCCGGCCTGCTGATCGGCTTCGGGATGTACGGCTCCTTCCTGGTCATCAGCAACTTCACCCAGACCCCCGAGAAGTACGCGCACTACGGCTTCACCGCCAGCGTGCTGCACGCCGGTGTGCTGCTGCTGCCCTCCGCGGCCGGCTCGATGGTCGCCGCCCCGCTCGGCGCGATGCTGATCGCCCGTCGCGGCCCGCGCCTGCCCCTGGTGCTCGGCGGCCTCTTCGGCGGCGTCGCCATGGTCTACCTGGCCCTGCGGCACAGTGCCGAGGGTGACGTCTACTTCGCGGCCGGCCTCTTCGGCCTCGGCGTCGGGATGGCCTACGCGGCCATGCCGGCCTTCATCAACGGCGCCGTGCCGGCCGAGCAGAGCGGCATCGCCAACGGCATGAACGCCGTGCTGCGCACCGTCGGCGGCGCGATCGGCACCGCCGTGCTGGGCGCGATCCTGACCGGGTCCACCATGAAGTTCCCGGTCCCGCTGCCGGTCCAGATCCCGACCCTGGACGCCTACAAGCACGCCTACTGGATCACCGCGGTGATCTGCCTGGTCGCCGCCGTCGTCCCGTTCGCGATCCGGACCGCCGGCCGCTCCACCCCGGTGGCCCAGGCCGCCCAGCCGAGCGACGCGGCGCAGCCCGCCAAGACCGGCGCCTGACGAGGCGCCAGCCGGCGGCGCCGCCAGGGATCGGCGGTGCCGCCCGCGGATCGCCCCGCCCGACTTCTCGGACGGGGCGATCGGCGTTCGGTACCTGATGTTCGACGTTCCACGACCCGCGCTCCGTGGTTCACCGCCGGGCTGCCCGCGCGCTAATCAGCCGGCCAGGACCCCCCAGGACCCCCAGGACTCTAGGGATCGGCCCCCGCGCCAGGCTGCTGACCAGCGCCCGGCGGCCGCAGCGGCAGCGGGTCGGCGGTAGTGAGCGCCGGGTCGTCCACCGCGAAGGTCCGCACCCGCCCCGGCGGCGAGTCCGGCGTCTCGAAACGCACCGTGACCCGGCCGACCCCGCTGCCCTGCACCCAGCCGGCGCCGAACTCCTGGTGCCACACGTCCTGTCCCGGCATCCAGAGGCGCGGCCGCACCGGCTGGTCGGCGGCGGCGGTCGGGGTGGCGAACGGTCCCGGCTCCCCGGGGGCGACCTGCGCCGCCGACTCGGACCCGGCGCCCGCACCGGACGGGCCCGCGGCCTCGGCTGCCGCTGCCGCTGTCTCGTGCGCGGCAGCGGCAGCGGCAGCGGCGTCCGCCTCCGCCTCGGCTGCCGCCTGGGCGAAGAGGTCCTCCTGGGTGTACTCCGCCAGTTGGGAGACGCCGACCCCGAGGAGCCGGATCCCGCCGGTGAGGTTGACCTGCTCGGCCAGGCGCCGCGCGGTGGCGGCGATCACCCGCTCGTCGTCGGTCGGGCCGCGCAGCGTCTCGGAGCGGGTCAGCGTGCTGAAGTCGAACCGCCGCACCTTGATCACCACGGTGCGCCCCGACCGCCCGGCGGCCTGGAGCCGGCGCACGCAGCGGGCGGCCAGCACGTCCAGTTCGCGCAGCACCTGGTCCCGGTCGGCGAGGTCGACCTCGTAGGTGTCCTCGACCGAGACCGACTTGGCATCCCGGTCGGGGACCACCGCCCGATCGTCCAGGCCGCGCGCCATCAGCGAGATACCGGCCCCGTGCGCCTTGCCGAGCAGCCGGACCAGCTCCTCCTCGGACTGGTCGGCGACCTCGGCCACCGTCAGCAGCCCGGCACGGCGCAGCGCCTGCTCGGTGGCCGGCCCCACCCCGGGCAGTGCCCGGACCGGCATCGGGCCGAGCACCGCCCGCTCCTGCCCCGGGGGCACCAGCACCAGCCCGTCCGGCTTGGCCTGCTCGGAGGCGATCTTGGCCATGAGCTTCGAGCCCGCCGCCCCGATCGAGGCGGTCAGACCGGTGCGCGCGTGGATGTCCGCCCGCAGATCCTGGGCGATCGCCTCGATCAGCTCCGCCCCCTCGGCCACCGGCACCGCCCCAAGCGCGGCGCCGTAGGGCCCGACCGCCAGATCGACGTAGGCCTCGTCCACGCTCAGCTGCTCCACCAGCGGCGACAGCTCCCGCATCATCGCCATCACCTGCTCGCTGACCTCGCGGTAGGCGACGAACCGCGGGCACAGATAGGCACCGTTCGGACAGAGCCGCCGCGCCACGGCGGTGGCCATCGCCGAGCGCACCCCGAAGACCCGCGCCTCGTAGGAGGCGGTGGAGACCACTCCCCGTCCGCCCAGCCCGCCCACGATCACCGGCTTGCCGCGCAGGCTCGGCTTGGCCGCCTGCTCCACCGAGGCGAAGAAGGCGTCCATGTCGAGGTGGAGGATGCTGGGCACGGTCCGCACCAGGCGATCATCGCGCACAGGTCCGACAAACGGCCCCGACCCTGCCGAGGCGGGGAGAGGTCAGCCCGCGGAGCGTGCCGCGTCCGCCAGGGCCACGGCCACGCCCGGCTCCTTCGGCCCCAGCAGTGCCGGCGCGGGGTGGAACAGCGCGCTCAGCAGGGCCTTGTCGGCCCCCGGTATCTCGCGGACCGTGCCGTGGTACCAGGTGGAATCGCGCGGCTCGGGCACCCCGACCGCGTAGGAGTCGATCCCGGCCGCCCGGCAGAGCGCGAGCGCCCGGGGTACGTGGTAGTCCTGACTGACCAGCACCGCGCGGTCGACCCCGAAGATCCGCTTGGCCCGGGTGCAGGAGTCCCAGGTGTCGAAGCCCGCGTAGTCGCGGACCACCCGCACCGCCGGCACCCCGTGCGCCACCAGGTAGTCGTACATCGCGCCCGGCTCGTTGTAGCCCGTCCTGCTGTTGTCCCCGGTCACCAGGATCGCCTGCACCTTGTGCGCCTGGTAGAGCCGCAGCGCCGCGTCCAGCCGGTCGGCGAGGTAGGGCGAGGGGACGTCGTCCACCTCGGCGGCACCGAAGACCACGGCGACCGGCTCGGCCGGGACGTCCGCCACTGTGCGGATCCGCGCGCTCTCCGCGCAGAACAGCCAGGCGCTGGGGGCCAGCACGAGCACACTGAGCAGCAGCACCGCCTGGAACGCCCAGCGCTGCCGCCTGCGCCCCCGCAGCAGCCCGCCGACCCGCCGCAACCAGCGCACCCGCATCTCCTCGCCCCCCGTTCCGACCCACGGTGATCCACCTTGATCCACCATCAGGCCGGACGACAGCGCGGGCCCGGGCGGTTCCCCGCCCGGGCCCGCGACCGATGGGTTCTCAGACCGCGCGGTTGCGCCGCCGCGCGAGCTCGTCGGCCGGATCCTGGCTGACCAGGGTCTCCCCGGTGTCCGTCCGCTCGGCGTGCAGCCGCGTGAGGGCGGCCTCCAACTCCTGGGCCACCGCGCCGACCGCGATGCCGAAGACGCCCTGACCACCCTTCAGCAGGTCGAGCACCTGCTGCGGCGAGGTGCACTCGTAGACCGTCGCCCCGTCACTCATCAGGGTGAGCCCGGCGAGATCGGGCAGCTCGGCGGACTGCAGGTGGGTGACGGCCACCCGGATGTTCTGCAGCGAGACCCCGGCGTCCAGCAGGCGCTTGACGATCTTCAGGATCAGCAGGTCGCGGAAGCTGTAGAGCCGCTGGGCACCCGCCGGGTGGGCGGTCCGCACGCTCGGCTCCAGCAGGCCGGTACGGGCCCAGTAGTCGAGTTGACGATAGGTGATGCCGGCCGCCGCGCAGGCCGTCGGGCCGCGGTAGGCCAGCGGGCTCGCCGCGCGGGTGGGCTCCGCGGTCGGCGGGATCCGCTCCACCGCCGGCTGGCCGGCCTGGATGGCGGGGAACCGGCCCACCCGGGGCGGCTCGGCGACCGCCTCCGCGACCGGGGCCTCCCACGATCGGCCGATCATCGCCCGGTTGCCACGGGGCAGGTGGAGGGCGCACGGGCCTCCCACGGCCGCCTCATCGCCGCTGCTGCTCATGCCAACCTCCGTCCACTCGTGCACCGGGCGCCCGGATCGGGTCATCCCGGCGACCACCCCTGACGGTAGGCAGTCGTCCAAGACCCGTCAACGATCGCCACGCCGGGGCGCCGAAACAGCTTCACTCCACAGAGTGGTTTCGCGTGCCCCTAGTGTGGGTAGGTCCGCAGTTTTTGGCAAAACAACTGATCGAATCGGACTCGACCCCGGCTACACCAACAGGCCCGACAGGTCCTGCCGGACCGGCCCGGGCCACGTCGCCGACCGGCTACTGGGCGCTGCCGCCGAAGTCCTCGGGCGACACCTGGTCGAGGAACTCGCGGAACTTCTCGACCTCGTCCTCCTGCTCGTCCGGGATCGCGATGCCCGCCTCGGCGAGCACCTCCTCCGCCCCGTAGATCGGCGTACCGGTGCGCAGCGCCAGCGCTATCGCGTCGGACGGCCGGGCGCTCACCTCGACCCCGCCGGTGAAGACCAGCTCGGCGTAGAAGACACCCTCGCGCAGATCGGTGATCCGCACCTCGGTGAGCTGCTGGCCCAGCGCCTCCAGCACGTCCTTGAACAGGTCATGGGTCAGCGGCCGCACCGGAGTCATGCCCTGTTGGGCGAAGGCGATCGCGGTCGCCTCGCCTGGGCCGATCCAAATCGGCAGGTACCGATCACCCCCCACTTCGCGCAGCAGGACGATCGGCTGGTTGGAGGGCATCTCCACCCGGACACCCACGACGTCGAGCTCATTCACAAGGCAACCCTATGGCTCCTCCGTGAGATATGAAAGCGCGGCCCGGCCCGGAGGCTAGGACCGGCCGCGCAGACCGGCCTGCACCATCGTCGCGTGCAGCCGCACCGCCAGCGTGGCCAGCTCCCGTGCGGTGGTCTCCGCATGGGCTCTGGTCTGCGGGTTACGGTGCCGGCGCAGCGGCGCGACCACCTGGTCCACCAGAGCGATCTCGCGCTCGGCGGCGGCTTTCACCTGGCGCAGGTGCCGGGGCTCGAGACCGAACCGGCCCAGCTCGGCCACCAGCCGGGCGATCTGCAGGGTGTCGGCGTCGTAGCCGCCGTCCGGGCCGGCCACGACCAGCCCGTAGGACTCCCAGGCGGCCAGGTCGCCCTCCTCGGCCCCCGCGGCGGCCAGCAGCTCGGCGCGGCCCAGCCGGACCCCGCCGCCCTGGCCGCCCGCGACCAGCTCACGGTCCGCCTCCTCCAACGGCCCGGGCCGGGCCTCGGTGGAGGCCGGCAGTGCCGGCGGCTGCTCACCGCGCTCGATCGCGTCCAGGTGCTCGCGGATCACCCGCAGCGGCAGGTAGTGGTCGCGCTGCATGCGCAGCACGTAGGCCAGCCGCTCGACGTCGGCCGGGCCGAACTTGCGGTAGCCCGACGGCGTGCGCTGCGGCTCGACCAGCCCCTCCGCCTCCAGGAAGCGGATCTTGGAGATGGTGACTTCGGGGAAGTCCTCGCGCAGGAAGGCGAGCACCGCGCCGATACTCAGCAGCTCGCCCCCGCGCCGTTCGGCGGACCGGCTCACCGGGCCGCCGGGCCGGCGCGGGGTCGTCACGGTTGTCACAGTTGTCACGGTCTGATTCGAGGTCATGCGCACTCTCCTGCTGGCGTCGTGCTGCGAACCCCCACCTGTCCGTGTCCCGGTGCCGCCGGACTCGACTCAGTACCGCTGCGGGCCGGCGAAGAACACCAGCCGGTACTTGCCGATCTGCACCTCGTCGCCGTTGTTGAGACCGACCTCGTCGATCCGCTCGCGGTTGACGTACGTCCCGTTCAGGCTGCCGACGTCCGCGACGGTGAAACCACCGGGGCGGCGGCGGAACTCCACATGCCGGCGCGAGACGGTGACGTCGTCGAGGAAGATGTCGCCCTGCGGGTGCCGGCCCGCCGTGGTGACGTCCGCGTCGAGCAGGAAGCGACTGCCGGAGTTCGGCCCGCGCTGCACGATCAGCAGGGCCGAGCCCGGCGGCAGCGCGTCGATCGCGGCCAGGACCTCGGCCGACAGCGCCGTGTTGGCACCGGTGCTGGTTGCGGTGGGGTCGTAGGACTCCAGGCCGGCGATCGAGATGGTCGAGGTCGTCTCGGCCGGCATCTCCGGCGAGCCGCCGCGCAACGGGCTTCCGCAGTTGTTGCAGAACCGGGCGGTGGCCGGGTTCTGGTTGCCGCACCGAGGGCAGACGATCGGGCCGGTCATGTTCGCAGCCTCCTGGCGCGGCACTCCCCCTGGGACGTGCCCGGCGTAGGGATCCGGGGCAAACCCTCCACCAGAGGTTGAGGGTGCTGTCGGGAAACCTATGCGGGGCGCGCCCGAAGAATCAACCGACGCGCCGTAGCCCGGATCGCGGAAGAGCGGACGCTCGCCGGCCGGCTGGTAGCCCTCCTGCGGCGCTCCCCTCATCCCGGGGACCTGGCCCGACTCATCCTCCTCGCGCCGGTGGCGCGCGGTGGGCATCTCCACGGCGGCCGCGCGACGGCGGTTGGAACGGCCGAACAGCTTCGAGAACAGACTCACGGGCGAATCCCCTTGCGTGAAACAGACCCGCCCGCGGGGCAGGGTGAGAACCTCGGACAGGCTGGGAGCCCGGCGTCAGGCCGGGGCTGCGGGAGTGGTACTGCACAGTGTGGCCGACGCCGTTCCGGCGGTCTGCACCGGGGGGCGTTCACAAGCGCAGGTGAGGGGCGGTGGAGCCGACGGCACGTCAGCTGAATCGGGTGGCGCGTCACTGTGCCGCCGGCTTGGCGAACTGCGCCGGTGCTGGCACTGCAAGCGCGTCCACCGTCACCCTCTGCTGCTCCGAGATGTTGGTGCCCACCTGCTCCTTCTCCAGAGTACGGACGATGCCACCCGGAATGTTCAGAGCCGGCGTCAGGTCCTGCGGATCACCGATCACCGTGAAGCGGTACGGCTGCGCGACCTTCGTCCCGTCGATCGAGACGCCGCCCGAGGACAGGTCGGTGAAATAGGTGTGGGCCACCACGCGCACATCGTTGATCTGAATCGCCTCCGCCCCCGCCGCTCGGAGTTCCTGCAGGGTGTCCAGCAGCATATCGGCCTTGACCTGCCCCTGGGGGTCATCGACCGTCAGTACGATTCCCGGGCCGCTCGCCTTCACCGTACCGGCCAGCACGCCGAGCTCCTGCGTCTTCTGCTGGGTCTGCTCCTGGGCCTCCTTGGCCTGGTTCGAGCTGTTCTCGAGTTGGGTCAGCGACTGGTCGAGCTGATTCTTCTCCTGCTGCAGGCGCTGCTGACGACTGTCCAGCTCGTCCAGGATCCGCACCAGGTCGTCCTGGCGGGCGCCGCGCAGCGCACTGTGGTCGTTGGTGCTGCGCACCTGGATCGCCAGGCCCAGGCCCAGCGCGAAGAGCAGCAGCGCGACGACCAACTGCCCTCGGGAGACGCGCGGCGGCCAGACCGCGTTGCGCAGCCGCCCGCGGCCGTCCAGCGGCGCAGCGGGCCCATCGGACGAGTCCGGCGCCTCGACCTGGCCGGCCCGCTCGGGGTGCTCGGCCCGCTCGGGCTGCTCGGACCCGGCCACGGAGGCAACCGCCGGCCCGGCCTCGGACACCGGCTCAGGGTCGGGCTCAGGCTGTGGTTCAGGCTCGGGTTCAGGCCCGGCCTGCTGAACGGCGGCCCCGAGTTCCGCCGAGCCCGCGGCCCCTGTCAGCTCGGCCATGGCCGGATCGACCATGGCCGGATCGACCGCCGCCGGCTCGGCCCCGGTCGGTGCGGCCGCCGGCTGCGGCTCGTCCTTGCCGCTCTCCTCCGTCACGCCACGCACCCGCCTCAGGCCCGGAACACGTGGCGCCGGATGGCGGCCGCGTTCGAGAAGATCCGGATGCCCAGCACCACGACCACGCCGGTGGACAACTGCGAGCCCACGCCCAGTTGGTCGCCGAGGAAGACGATCAAGGCCGCCACCACCACGTTGGAGAGGAAGGAGACCACGAAGACCTTGTCGTCGAAGATCCCGTCGAGCATCGCCCGCACCCCGCCGAAGACCGCGTCCAGCGCGGCCACCACGGCGATCGGCAGGTACGGCACGACGGCCGCCGGCACCGACGGCTGCACGAAGAGCCCGACGACGACCCCGACTACCAGGCCCAGTACGGCGATCACGGCTTGGATGCTCCTGTCGTAGCGGTCGGCACGGTTCTCGACGGCGCGGCTGCCGAGGGTGCGGCCGGGACGGTGGGTGACGCTGAAGGTACGGCTGAACCTGAGGGTGAGGGTCTGCCGGACGACGCCGGTGCGGGAGCGGCCCCCGGCGACCGCGTGGCGGTCGGTGCGGCACTCGGCGGGACGGTCGGCGCCCCGGTGTCGGGGGCGGCCAGGCGCAGCGTGAACCCCACGGCGGCGGGTAGGTCCAGCGAGTGCTGCGCGCTGGCGGTGGCCTTGATCCCGTAGCTGTCCTGCAGCACCTTCAGGTAGCGCCCGCCCATGCTGTTCTGGAACGCTCCCGGCAGCCGCTTCTCGTCTCCGACCGCCAGCACCGTGTACGGCGGCACCAGCGGCCGGTTGTCGACCAGGATCGCGTCCCCGGCCGCGCGGATCGCGGAGAGCGCGGTGAGCCGCTGCCCGTTCACCGAGACCGCCTCGGCCCCGGCCTCCCAGAGCCCGTTGACGATCAGCTGCAGGTCGCGGTCGTGCAGCCGGCCGCCCGTGAAGTCGTCACCGGTGCGGGGGTCCACCCCGCCGCCCGAATCGGTCCCCGCCGCGTCGTCCAGCACCAGTTTGAGCCCTGGCCCGCGCACCGCGCCGGTACCCACCGCGGCGGACAGGTCGGTCAGCGCGACATCGCCCCCCGGCTCCCGCAGGGCCCGCTGTTGCTGCTGCGCGACCTGGGTCCTGGCCGCCTCCACCTGGCGCTGCAGCTTGTCGGCGGCGGCCGTCTCGTCGGTGACCTTCTGCACCAACGCGTCGTGCTGCTTGGCCAGCACCGGTTCGTCGTCGTGTGCCGTGACCCCGCTGACCGTCACCACCACGGCTGCCAGCGCCAGCCCGAGGGAGAGCAGCAGCCGCCCCCGGGTGGTGGTCGGCAGCCGGCGCTCGCCCACCTCGCCACGGGCCCGCGCCGCAGCGGCGTAGCCCTCGTCCAGACTCTGGTCCATGACCGTGGTCAGCAGCCGCATCGAGGCGTCGGGACGGGCGAACCGCCCGCTCCCCCGCACCGGTGGCCGCGTCGCTGACATGCGGGACATCGTCCCATGGCGCTGTGGCCCCCGATGACCAGCCCCCTGGATCAGGGGCGGCCACCGGGGGCCACACGCGTCAGAGGCCTTGCGGCCGAGGGTGGTTGATCAGCGTCCGGCGCTGTCCACCACCGCCGCCCACTCGTCCAGCAGGCCCTGGGTGGCCTCGTCGTCCGGGCCCTCGGCCCAGAGGTGGGTGACCGCCTCGGCCGGGTCCGGCAGCACCAGGGTCCAGCGGCCGTCCGGCTCCACCACGCGCACGCCGTCGGTGGTGTCGAGCCGCCGGTTGCCGGCCGCCTCCACCACCACGCGCATCACCATGCCCTTGGCCGCCCACGGCGTCGCGATGTCCCGCCGCTGCATGTGTGCCTGCGGGATCCGCGCGTCGATCTGGCTCAGGGTGAGCTGGGTGCGGGCCACCAGGCCCACCAGTCGCACGAAAGCCGCCGCGCCGTCCATCACGCCACTGAACTCAGGGACCACGAAGCCGCCGCGCCCGTCCCCGCCGAAGATGGTGCCCTCGGCGGCGGCGGCCTTGGCCAGGTCGTCCGGCGAAGTGGTGGTCCAGGTGACCTGGGTGCCGTGGTAGGCAGCCACCTGCTCGGCGATCCGAGTGGTGGTCACCGGCAGGGCCACCTGCCCACTGCGCCGCTCGGCGGCGACCAGGTCGAGCAGCACCAGCAGCGCCCGGTCGTCCTCGATCACCCGGCCCAGCTCGTCGACGAAGGAGACCCGCTCGCCGACCGGGTCGAACCGCACCCCGAACGCCGCCCGCGAGGAGGCCACCAGCGCGCCGAGCCGGGCCAGGCCCGCCCGCCGCTCCTCGGCGTCCTCGGTGGGCCTGGCCTCGTCCAGGCCGCTGCTGACCGTCAGTGCCTCCACCCCGAGCCGGCCCAGGATGCTGGGCAGCACCAACCCGGCGCTGCCGTGCGCGGTGTCCACCACCACCTTGAGCCCGGCCTCCCGGGCCCCGGTCGTGTCGATCGCCCGCAGCAGGTTGCCCGCGTAGGAGTCGAAGACGCTGGACGGGAAGGTCAGGTCACCGATCTCACCGGGGAAGGCCCGGCGGTACTCCTGGCGGGAGTAGACCCGGTCCAGCTTGCGCTGGCCCGCCTGGGAGAGGTCGGCACCGCGCTCGTCGAAGAAGAGGATGTCCAACGAGTCCGGCACCCCGGGGGTGGTGCGCAGGAAGATGCCGCCCGCGCTGCCCCGCGCGGTGTGCTGGCGCGCCACCGGCAGCGGCACGTTCTCCAGGTCGCGCACGTCGATCGCACTGGTCTGCAGGGCCGAGATCATCGCCCGTTTGAGGGCACGGGCGCCACGCGAGTGGTCACGCGCGATGGTGACGGTGGCGCCCTTCTTCAGCGTGGTCGCGTACGCGCCCGCCAGTCGCACGGCCAGCTCCGGGGTGATCTCCACATTGAGGATCCCGGAGACCCCTCGCGCGCCGAAGAGGTGCTCCTGGCCGCGGGACTCCCAGATCACCGAGGTGTTGACGAAGGCGCCGGCCTCGATCGTCTTGAACGGGTAGACCCGCACGCCGCCGGCGATGATCGACTCCTCGCCGATCAAGCACTCGTCCCCGATCACCGCGCCGTCCTCGATCCGGGCCGCACGCATCACATCGGTGTTCTTGCCGACCACGCAGCCGCGCAGGTTGGTCTGCGGACCCACATAGACGTTGTCGTGCACGACCGCCTTGTGCAGGAACGCGCCGCGCTTGACGACCACGTTGCTGCCCAGCACCGTGTGCTCACGCAGCTCCACGCCGGCCTCGACCTTGGCGTAGTCGCCGATGTAGAGCGGGCCGCGCAGGATCGCCTCAGGATCCACCTCGGCCCCTTCGGCGACCCAGACGCCGGGCGAGATCTCGAAGCCGTCGAGCTCGACCTCGACCTTGCCGTCCAGGACGTCCGCCTGGGCCTTGCCGTAGCTCTCGTGGGTGCCGACATCCTCCCAGTAGCCCTCGGCGATGTACCCGAAGACCGGCTTGCCCTCCTTGAGCAACTGCGGGAAGACATCGCTCGACCAGTCGACCGACTGCCCGGCCGCGACGTAGTCGAAGACCTCGGGCTCCATCACATAGATGCCGGTGTTCACCGTGTCCGAGAAGACCTGGCCCCAGGTGGGCTTCTCCAGGAACCGCTCGACCCGGCCCTCGTCATCGACGATCGTGATACCGAATTCCAGCGGGTCGGGAACCCGGGTCAGGCACACCGTCACCAGGGCGCCCTTGCTCCGGTGAAAAGCG
Source organism: Kitasatospora sp. NBC_01287 (assembly GCF_026340565.1). NCBI lineage: Bacteria > Bacillati > Actinomycetota > Actinomycetes > Kitasatosporales > Streptomycetaceae > Kitasatospora > Kitasatospora sp. NBC_01287. Next base: position 8,323,329 of record NZ_JAPEPB010000001.1, on the reverse strand, counting down.
ATCAGTTCGGAAAGATCGAAATCGGTGAGCGCGTCCCCTGAGATGACCAGAAAAGAGTCGTCGCGCAGTGCGTCCTCGGCGTTCTTGACACTGCCGGCGGTACCGAGCGGAATCTCCTCGTTCGCATAGGTGAGGTTCATGCCGAGGTCCTCACCGTCACCGAAGTAGTTCTTCACCAGTGAGGCGAGGAACTGGACGGTGACCACGGTATCGGTGAGGCCGTGCCGCTTGAGCAGCCGCAGCACGTGCTCCATGATCGGGCGGTTGGCCACCGGCAGGAGCGGCTTGGGCATACTCGAAGTCATCGGGCGGAGACGAGTTCCCTCGCCTCCTGCCATCACAACGGCTTTCATTGCGGGTGCGTCCTCCTTCGCGGCTATGGACTCCACGTCCATCAAACCGTTCCAGGACACCTCTACCCGGCAGAAAAGATCCGACGCGCGGACGGACGGGTCATCTGCGCCACGATTACGGCGCGTCAGCCGACGACCGCGGTCTCCGCCTTCACGATGCGCCGTGCCTGCACGGCGTAGAGGATGCCGGCCCACCAGTACAGAACGGTGCCCCACCAGATGAATGCCCAGCTGACGGCGCTCGCGGTGCGGTGGACCCACCCCTCCCCCTGCCCCAGCAGCAGCAGCGGAAACGCGTACATCAGATTGAACGTGGCCGCTTTGCCCAGAAAACTGACCTGCAGCGGACCGTAACCGTGGCGGTTGAGAATCGGTAGAAGCCCCGCGATGAAGAGCTCCCGGGCCAGCAGGATCGCGGTCAGCCACCAGGGAAGGATCTCGCGCCAGGTCAGCCCCAGCAGGGTGGAGAGCACATACAGCCGGTCCGCCAGCGGATCCAGGATCTGGCCGACCCTGCTGATCTGGCCCCACCGGCGGGCGAGCTTCCCGTCGAGGTAGTCGCTGATCCCGCTCAGCAGCAGGATGAGCAGTGCCCAACCGTCGTTGTTCGGCCCGCCGAACTGCGGCCAGAGAATCAGCCAGAGAAAGACCGGGACCCCGACCAGCCGCGCCATGCTGAGCAGATTGGGGATGGTGAGGACGCGGTCGGTCTGGACGCGCGTCTCCTGGACCTCCACCCGGGGGCCTCCTTCTCCTGACGGTGACTGTGCGGGCCCGACTTTACCCGGCCGCGCATGGGAACGCGAAGAAGCCCCCAGCCGAAAGGCTGGGGGCTTCTCCTGAATGATTGTTCGGCGGCGTCCTACTCTCCCACAGGGTCCCCCCTGCAGTACCATCGGCGCTGTAAGGCTTAGCTTCCGGGTTCGGAATGTAACCGGGCGTTTCCCTCACGCTATGACCACCGAAACACTATGAAACTGTCACCGCACCGTCCCATGGCCATGGAACGGGGTCGTTGTTTCAGAACAACACAGTGGACGCGAGCAACTGAGGACAAGCCCTCGGCCTATTAGTACCGGTCAGCTCCACCCATTACTGGGCTTCCACATCCGGCCTATCAACCCAGTCGTCTACTGGGAGCCTTACCCTCTCAAGGAGGTGGGAGTGCTCATCTCGAAGCAGGCTTCCCGCTTAGATGCTTTCAGCGGTTATCCCTCCCGAACGTAGCCAACCAGCCATGCCCTTGGCAGGACAACTGGCACACCAGAGGTTCGTCCGTCCCGGTCCTCTCGTACTAGGGACAGCCCTTCTCAACACTCCTACGCGCACAGCGGATAGGGACCGAACTGTCTCACGACGTTCTAAACCCAGCTCGCGTACCGCTTTAATGGGCGAACAGCCCAACCCTTGGGACCTACTCCAGCCCCAGGATGCGACGAGCCGACATCGAGGTGCCAAACCATCCCGTCGATATGGACTCTTGGGGAAGATCAGCCTGTTATCCCCGGGGTACCTTTTATCCGTTGAGCGACGGCGCTTCCACAAGCCACCGCCGGATCACTAGTCCCTGCTTTCGCACCTGCTCGACCCGTCGGTCTCACAGTCAAGCTCCCTTGTGCACTTACACTCAACACCTGATTGCCAACCAGGCTGAGGGAACCTTTGGGCGCCTCCGTTACTCTTTAGGAGGCAACCGCCCCAGTTAAACTACCCACCAGACACTGTCCCTGATCCGGATCACGGACCCAGGTTAGACATCCAGCACGACCAGAGTGGTATTTCAACGTCGACTCCACGACAACTGGCGTTGCCGCTTCAAAGTCTCCCACCTATCCTACACAAGCCGAACCGAACACCAATATCAAGCTATAGTAAAGGTCCCGGGGTCTTTCCGTCCTGCTGCGCGAAACGAGCATCTTTACTCGTAATGCAATTTCACCGGGCCTATGGTTGAGACAGTCGAGAAGTCGTTACGCCATTCGTGCAGGTCGGAACTTACCCGACAAGGAATTTCGCTACCTTAGGATGGTTATAGTTACCACCGCCGTTTACTGGCGCTTAAGTTCTCAGCTTCGCCCCACCGAAGTGGAGCTAACCGGTCCCCTTAACGTTCCAGCACCGGGCAGGCGTCAGTCCGTATACATCGCCTTACGGCTTCGCACGGACCTGTGTTTTTAGTAAACAGTCGCTTCTCGCTGGTCTCTGCGGCCACACCCAGCTCAGAGAGCAAGTCTCCTCACCAGACATGGCCCCCCTTCTCCCGAAGTTACGGGGGCATTTTGCCGAGTTCCTTAACCATAGTTCACCCGAACGCCTCGGTATTCTCTACCTGACCACCTGAGTCGGTTTGGGGTACGGGCCGCCATGAAACTCGCTAGAGGCTTTTCTCGACAGCATAGGATCATCCACTTCACCACAATCGGCTCGGCATCAGGTCTCAGCCCTAATGAGTGGCGGATTTGCCTACCACTCGGCCTACACCCTTACCCCGGGACTACCACCGCCCGGGCTGGACTACCTTCCTGCGTCACCCCATCGCTCACCTACTACCCTGTTGGATCAGCGGCTCCACCACGTCCCTTCGTCCGAAGACTCCAGGCCGGCTTCACGGCTTTAGCATCCAGAGGTTCGACGTTGGCGCTTCAAAGCGGGTACGGGAATATCAACCCGTTGTCCATCGACTACGCCTGTCGGCCTCGCCTTAGGTCCCGACTTACCCTGGGCAGATCAGCTTGACCCAGGAACCCTTGGTCAATCGGCGCAAGAGTTTCCCACTCTTGTATCGCTACTCATGCCTGCATTCTCACTCGTATCCCGTCCACGACTCGATTCCTCGGCCGCTTCACCCGGAACACGACGCTCCCCTACCCATCCACAGCGCCGTTGGACGTATTCTGTGAATGACACGACTTCGGTGGTGTGCTTGAGCCCCGCTACATTGTCGGCGCGGAATCACTTGACCAGTGAGCTATTACGCACTCTTTCAAGGGTGGCTGCTTCTAAGCCAACCTCCTGGTTGTCTCTGCGACTCCACATCCTTTCCCACTTAGCACACGCTTAGGGACCTTAGTCGGTGTTCTGGGCTGTTTCCCTCTCGACCATGGAGCTTATCCCCCACAGTCTCACTGCCACGCTCTCACTTACCGGCATTCGGAGTTTGGCTAAGGTCAGTAACCCGGTGAGGCCCATCGCCTATCCAGTGCTCTACCTCCGGCAAGAAACACGTGACGCTGCACCTAAATGCATTTCGGGGAGAACCAGCTATCACGGAGTTTGATTGGCCTTTCACCCCTAACCACAGGTCATCCCCCAGGTTTTCAACCCTGGTGGGTTCGGTCCTCCACGCGGTCTTACCCGCGCTTCAACCTGCCCATGGCTAGATCACTCCGCTTCGGGTCTTGGGCATGCAACTCAAACGCCCTATTCGGACTCGCTTTCGCTACGGCTACCCCACACGGGTTAACCTCGCTACACACCGCAAACTCGCAGGCTCATTCTTCAAAAGGCACGCAGTCACGGCCCGTGTCCGAAGACACGAACGACGCTCCCACGGCTTGTAGGCACACGGTTTCAGGTACTATTTCACTCCGCTCCCGCGGTACTTTTCACCATTCCCTCACGGTACTATCCGCTATCGGTCACCAGGGAATATTTAGGCTTAGCGGGTGGTCCCGCCAGATTCACACGGAATTTCTCGGGCTCCGTGCTACTTGGGAAAAGCTCAAGTGAGCCGCACAGATTTCGTCTACGGGGGTCTTACCCTCTACGCCGGACCTTTCGCATGTCCTTCGACTATCCATACGGTTTCTGACTCACCCAGCCGCCGGCAGACGACTGAAGAACTCTCCCACGACCCCGAAGTGGCAACCCCTGCCGGGTCTCACACCACTACGGTTTAGCCTCATCCGGTTTCGCTCGCCACTACTCCCGGAATCACGGTTGTTTTCTCTTCCTGCGGGTACTGAGATGTTTCACTTCCCCGCGTTCCCTCCACATACCCTATGTGTTCAGGTATGGGTGACAGCCCATGACGACTGCCGGGTTTCCCCATTCGGACACCCCCGGATCAAAGCTCGGTTGACAGCTCCCCGGGGCCTATCGCGGCCTCCCACGTCCTTCATCGGTTCCTGGTGCCAAGGCATCCACCGTGCGCCCTTAAAAACTTGGCCACAGATGCTCGCGTCCACTGTGCAGTTCTCAAACAACGACCAGACACCCACCCACACAACCCCCAAAAGAGACTGTGTCCGTGGGACCGGCACTGAGGTGACGACCAAACGGCCGTTCCCTCAGGACCCAACAACGTGCCCGACACACCAGACTCACAGTTACGCTTTCCACGCCGAAGCAGTACTCACGAACCATCACCCAGTGTGCCGAATAGTCAACGTTCCACCCATGAGCGAGCACTCCGGGACATTCGCCCGAAGCTGCTATGTGCTCCTTAGAAAGGAGGTGATCCAGCCGCACCTTCCGGTACGGCTACCTTGTTACGACTTCGTCCCAATCGCTGGTCCCACCTTCGACGGCTCCCTCCCAAGGGTTAGGCCACCGGCTTCGGGTGTTACCGACTTTCGTGACGTGACGGGCGGTGTGTACAAGGCCCGGGAACGTATTCACCGCAGCATGCTGATCTGCGATTACTAGCAACTCCAACTTCATGGGGTCGAGTTGCAGACCCCAATCCGAACTGAGGCCGGCTTTTTGGGATTCGCTCCACCTCACGGTATCGCAGCCCTTTGTACCGACCATTGTAGCACGTGTGCAGCCCAAGACATAAGGGGCATGATGATTTGACGTCGTCCCCACCTTCCTCCGAGTTGACCCCGGCAGTCTCCTGTGAGTCCCCATCACCCCGAAAGGCATGCTGGCAACACAGAACAAGGGTTGCGCTCGTTGCGGGACTTAACCCAACATCTCACGACACGAGCTGACGACAACCATGCACCACCTGTATACCGACCACAAGGGGGCGCCCATCTCTGGACGTTTCCGGCATATGTCAAGCCTTGGTAAGGTTCTTCGCGTTGCGTCGAATTAAGCCACATGCTCCGCTGCTTGTGCGGGCCCCCGTCAATTCCTTTGAGTTTTAGCCTTGCGGCCGTACTCCCCAGGCGGGGAACTTAATGCGTTAGCTGCGGCACCGACGACGTGGAATGTCGCCAACACCTAGTTCCCAACGTTTACGGCGTGGACTACCAGGGTATCTAATCCTGTTCGCTCCCCACGCTTTCGCTCCTCAGCGTCAGTAATGGCCCAGAGATCCGCCTTCGCCACCGGTGTTCCTCCTGATATCTGCGCATTTCACCGCTACACCAGGAATTCCGATCTCCCCTACCACACTCTAGCCTGCCCGTATCGAATGCAGACCCGGGGTTAAGCCCCGGGCTTTCACATCCGACGCGACAGGCCGCCTACGAGCTCTTTACGCCCAATAATTCCGGACAACGCTCGCACCCTACGTATTACCGCGGCTGCTGGCACGTAGTTAGCCGGTGCTTCTTCTGCAGGTACCGTCACTTGCGCTTCTTCCCTGCTGAAAGAGGTTTACAACCCGAAGGCCGTCATCCCTCACGCGGCGTCGCTGCATCAGGCTTTCGCCCATTGTGCAATATTCCCCACTGCTGCCTCCCGTAGGAGTCTGGGCCGTGTCTCAGTCCCAGTGTGGCCGGTCGCCCTCTCAGGCCGGCTACCCGTCGTCGCCTTGGTAGGCCATTACCCCACCAACAAGCTGATAGGCCGCGGGCTCATCCTGCACCGCCGGAGCTTTACACCAACCCCCATGCGGAGGAAGGTCATATCCGGTATTAGACCCCGTTTCCAGGGCTTGTCCCAGAGTGCAGGGCAGATTGCCCACGTGTTACTCACCCGTTCGCCACTGATCCACCCCGAAGGGCTTCACCGTTCGACTTGCATGTGTTAAGCACGCCGCCAGCGTTCGTCCTGAGCCAGGATCAAACTCTCCGTGAATGATTACCCGTAATCGGGTTCACACCCGCGTTGAGCGGCACGACAACCACCGGAATAGGGCGGCCCCGTGCACTGCGTCCTCGCTGTGTCTTACTTCAAAAGGAATCTCCAACCCCCACCAAACGGTGAAGGCCGGGGATGTCAACATATCTGGCGTTGACTTTTGGCACGCTGTTGAGTTCTCAAGGAACGGACACTTCCTTCAAGCCGCTCTCGCAAGCTCTCCGGGCATTCGTTTCAGTTACTGCGTTCTTTCGTGTCCTCAGCTTAGCACGTGATTTTCGCTCGGCTTTCACCGTGAATTCACTTGCTGTTGTCGCTGGATTCACCATCACCTTGCGGCGACTCGGCCAACCATAGCCGCTCCGGGCTGGTCCGCCTAATCGAGCATGGTGCGCCCCGAGCCGACCGTCCGCCAGCACCGCGCGGAGTGCCACGCCGGGACGATCGTCGGACTCACTCGGATGCCGTAGAGTGCGGCGCGTCGACCAAGAGGACTAGACCACTTGGGTCGCGCAGGGGCCTGACCGGCCCGGGATCCGGTCGACGACCGACGTCGGAGTGAGTCCGGCGGGTCGCACGCGACCGCCCGGGGCGGACGTCTCTTACGTGACGGTATGTCCGAAGTTGGCATGATTTAGGCTTCAGCCGACACATCCCGCCGCAGGCCGCGGCCGCACGCTGTACTCCGCACCTGGGAGGCTCCACCATGACCACCGTGACGTCGCCGCTGACCGGCCGCGCCATTGGACTTGCCGCCGTGCCCGACCCCGTCTTCTCCGGCGCGATGGTCGGCCCGGGCACTGCCATCGACCCCGTGCGCGAACCCACCACGGCGGTAGCGCCGGTGGACGGGCTGGTCGTCTCCATGCACCCTCACGCGTTCGTGGTGATGGACGCGGACGGCCACGGGGTGCTGACCCACCTCGGGATCGACACCGTCCAGCTGAACGGCGAGGGCTTCGAGCTGCTGGTCAGCAAGGGGGACCAGGTGACACGTGGACAGCCGGTGATCGCGTGGAACCCGGCTGCCGTGGAGGCTGCGGGCAAGTCGCCGATCTCGCCGATCGTGGCCCTGGAGGCCTCGGTGGACCAGCTCGGCGCGGTCACCGAGTCGGGTGAGGTCGCCACCGGTGGCGACCTGTTCACCTGGCACTGACCGACCTGCCACCACTGACCGACCCGGAACCGACCTGACGGAACGCCGGACGCAGCCCCGTCCCACATGCTCTGGTGGGACGGGGCTGCGATGCGGGCGAGAGGAAAGAAGCACATGGAGAAGACGCTGCGCGGCGTAGGAGTAAGCCACGGGGTCGCCATCGGCCAGGTGCGGCACATGGGCACCGCCGTACTGGAGCCCACGACCACCCAGATCCCCAGCGAGGACGCCCCGCGCGAGCAGGCGCGGGCCAAGGCGGCCGTGGACGCGGTGGCCGCCGATCTGATCGCGCGGGGGAACCTGGCCGGCGGTGAGGCGCAGGGGGTGCTGGAGGCGCAGGCGCTGATGGCGCAGGACCCGGAGCTGATGGCGGACGTGGAGCGTCGGATCGCGGTGGGCAGCAGCGCCGAGCGCGGCGTCTACGACGCGTTCGCCGCCTACCGGGCGCTGCTGGCCTCGGCCGGCGAGTACCTGGCCGGCCGGGTCGCGGACCTGGACGACGTGCGCAACCGGATCGTCGCCCGCCTGCTGGGCGTGCCGATGCCGGGCGTGCCGGACAGCGACGAGCCGTACGTGCTGCTCGCCCGGGACCTCGCGCCGGCCGACACCGCGCTGCTCGACCCGGCTCTGGTGCTGGGCTTCGTGACCGAGGAGGGCGGGCCGACCAGCCACTCGGCGATCCTGGCCCGCGCCATGGGCGTGCCGGCCGTGGTCGCGCTGCCCGGGGCCACCGACATCGCCGAGGGTCTCGTCGTTGCGGTGGACGGCAGCAGCGGTGAGGTGCTGATCGGCCCGAGCCAGCAGAGGCAGGACGAGCTGCGCCGGCTGGCCGCCGAGCGCAAGGCCGCGCTGGCCGCGTCCTCCGGTCCGGGGCGGACCTCGGACGGGCACCTGGTGCCGCTGCTCGCGAACGTCGGCGGCCCAGCCGACGTGGCGGCGGCGCTGGACGCGGGGGCGGAGGGCGTCGGGCTGTTCCGCACCGAGTTCCTCTTCCTCGACGACTCGAAGCGGGCCCCCAACGAGGAGAGCCAGGTCGAGGCGTACCGCAAGGTGCTGGAGGCCTTCCCGGAGGGCCGGGTGGTGGTGCGGGTGCTGGACGCCGGCGCCGACAAGCCGCTGGACTTCCTGACGCCGGCGGACGAGCCGAACCCGGCCCTGGGTGTGCGCGGTCTGCGCACCCTGCTGGAGCACCCGGAGGTGCTGCGCGCCCAGCTGCGGGCGCTGGCGACGGCGGCCGAAGGGCTGCCGGTGCACCTTGAGGTGATGGCGCCGATGGTGGCGGACCGGGCGGACGCCAAGGCGTTCGCGCAGGCCTGCCGGGAGGCGGGGCTGGCCGCGAAGTTCGGCGCGATGGTGGAGATCCCCTCGGCCGCGCTGCGGGCCCGGGCGATCCTGGAGGAGGTCGAGTTCCTCTCGCTGGGGACCAATGACCTGGCGCAGTACACCTTCGCGGCCGACCGCCAGGTCGGCGCGCTGGCACGGCTGCAGGACCCGTGGCAGCCCGCGCTGCTCGACCTGGTGGCGACGGCGGCGACGGCGGCCCAGGCTGCGGGCAAGAGCTGTGGGGTCTGTGGTGAAGCCGCCGCCGACCCGCTGCTGGCCTGTGTGCTGACGGGTCTGGGCGTGACCAGCCTGTCGATGGGCGCCGCGTCGATCCCCTATGTGCGGGCCTCGCTGGCCACCTTCACGCTGGCGCAGTGCCGGCGGGCGGCCGAGGCGGCCCGGGCGGCGGACAGCGCGGAGGAAGCGCGGGCGGCCGCGCAGCAGGTGCTGTCCGGCGAGTGAGCTGCCGGTGAAGGACGCGAAGGGCCCCCGCCGAGGCGGGGGCCCTTCGCGTTCGGGCGCGGTGCCGGAGCACGGCGATCAGGCTCGGCGTTCGCGGCCCAGGCGCTCGAAGAAGCGCAGGTGGTCGAGGTTGTCGACGGATCCGGGGTTGACCGCCTGGTCGAGCGGGGTGCCGGCGAGCAGGCGCTTGACCGGGACCTCGATCCGCTTGCCGGTGAGGGTGTGCGGCAGGCCGTCGACCGCGATCACCTCGTCGGGGACGTGGCGCGGGGAGAGCTGCTCGCGCAGCACGGTGCGGATCCGCCCGCGCAGCCCGTCGTCCAGCGCGGCGCCGGGGGCGAGGACGACGAAGAGCGGCATCCAGTAGCCGCCGCCGTCCTCCTCCAGGCCGATCACCAGGGATTCGGTGATCTCGGGCAGGCGCTCGACCACCTCGTAGATGTCGGAGGAACCCATCCGCACACCCTGGCGGTTGAGGGTGGAGTCGGAGCGGCCGTGGATGACGACGGTGCCGCGCGAGGTGACGGTGATCCAGTCGCCGTGGCGCCAGGTGCCGGGGAACATCTCGAAGTAGCTGTCGCGGTAGCGGGCACCGTCGGGGTCGTTCCAGAAGCCGGTGGGCATCGACGGGAGCGGCTTGGTGACCACCAGCTCGCCGACCTCGTCGATGTGCGGCTTGCCGTTGACGTCCCAGGACTCGACGGCGGCGCCCAGGCAGGGGGCCTGGATCTCGCCGAGGTGGACCGGGAGGGTGGGGACGCCGCCGACGAAGCAGCTGCAGACGTCGGTGCCACCGCTGACCGAGGCGAGCCAGACGTCGGGCTTGACCTCGTCGTAGATCCAGCGGAAGCCGTCGGGGGGCAGCGGGGAGCCGGTGGTGCCGATGCAGCGGACGGCGGAGAGGTCGAGGTCGCGGCCCGGGTGCAGCTCGGCCTTGCGGCTGGCGATCACGTAGGCGGCGGAGGTGCCGAGCACGGTGGCGCCGGTGCGGGCGGCCACCTCCCACAGGGCGCCGGTGGTGGGGTGGCCGGGGCTGCCGTCGTAGGTGACCACGGTGGCGCCCACCAGCAGGCCGGCCACCAGGAAGTTCCACATCATCCAGCCGGTGGAGGTGTACCAGAGGAAGCGGTCCGCCGGCCCGAGGTCGAGGTGCAGGCCGGCCTGCTTGAGGTGCTCCACCAGGATGCCGCCCTGGCTCTGCACGATGGCCTTGGGCAGGCCGGTGGTGCCGGAGGAGTAGAGCACCCAGAGCGGGTGGTCGAAGGGGAGCGGCTCGAAGACCGGCTCGGTGTCCTGGCTGGTGAGGTCGGCCCAGTCCCGGGCGCCCTCGGGGGCCGGGGTGCCGAGCAGCGGGACGTGCACCACGGCGCGCAGGGTGGGCAGTTCGCGGCGCAGCTCGGCGACCACCTCGGCGCGGTCGTGGTTCTTGCCGCCGTAGTGGTAGCCGTCGACGGCGAAGAGGACGACGGGTTCGATCTGCTGCAGGCGGTCCAGCACGCTGCGGGCGCCGAAGTCGGGGGCGCAGGAGGTCCAGATCGCGCCGATCGAGGCGGTGGCGAGCAGCGCGGTGATGGCCTGCGGGATGTTCGGCAGGTAGGCGCCGACGCGGTCGCCGGGGCCAACGCCCTGGGCGCGCAGCGCGGCGGCGAGCGAGCCGACCTGGCGGCGCAGCTCGGCCCAGCTGATCGCGACCGGCTCGGCGGTGGTCTCGTCCAGGTGCAGGATGGCCGGGAGTCCGGCATGGGCCGGATCGGCGCCGAAGCGCAGCGCGTGCTCGGCGTAGTTGAGGGTGGCGCCGGGGAACCAGCGGGCGCCGGGCATCGCCGGGTCGGCGAGGACGGCCTGCGGCGGGGTGCTGAAGCGGATGTCGAAGTGCTCGGTGACGGCGGTCCAGAACCGGTCGAGATCGGCGGTGGACCAGGCGTGCAGCTCGGCGTAGCGGGCGGCGGCGGTGGCGTCGTCCGGGGCTGGGGCCAGCGGGGCGGCGGGGGCGCCGTGGTGCTCGGCGGCCCAGGCCTGGAAGGCGACCAGGCGGGTGGCCGCGGCCGCCTCGGGGGTGGGGCGCCAGAGCGCCTCGCTCGCGTCGGTGGCGGGGGCCTGGTCCTTGGGTGGGGTGCTCACGGTGGTGGTCTCCCGGCCGGAGGATGGGGGCGGGGGTGGCGCTGGTGGCGGCTCCCCTCCCGTGCGTACGGACGGTGCAAGACCCTGCCATGTGATCGTCCGGTGCGCCAGGGGTGGCCGGAGCGGCAGCCCCTGGCAAGGTGGCGCTGGGTGGCGGTCGCCCCGTGGGCCGGCCTCACCCCTGGCTGAGCCGCTCCAGGGCGAGGCCGGCCAGCAGGGCGGCGGCGTCGCCGAGCACCGCGTCGTCGAAGACGGCCTGCGGGGCGTGGTTGTAGGGAGCCGTGGCCGGGGCGGTGCCGGGCGGGCAGGCGCCGAGCATCAGGTAGGCCGCGGGCACGTGCTCGGCGACCACGGCGAAGTCCTCGGAGCCGGCGATCGGCCGGGGCAGCTCGAAGAAGCGCTCGGCGCCGAGCAGTTCGCGGGCGGTGCGGACGGCGAACGCGGCCTCGCCGGGGTGGTTGACGGTGACCGGGTAACCCTCGTGGTGCCGGGTCTCGGCGGTCAGGCCGTGCGCCTCGGCGATGCCGCGCACCACCCGGGGCGCCTCGGTGAGCACCCGGTCGCGGGCCTCGGGCGAGAAGGAGCGGACGGTGGCGGAGAAGACCGCCCGGTCCGGGATCACGTTGGCGGCCGTGCCGGCGTGGAAGCTGCCGACGGTGAGCACCACCGGGTCCTGGACGTCGAAGCGGCGGGTCGCCATGGTCTGCAGTGCCAGCACGGCCTCGCAGGCGACCGGGACCGGGTCCAGGGCCAGGTGCGGGCTGGAGCCGTGACCGCCGTGGCCGCGCACGGTGACGGTGAGCGTGTCGGAGCCGGCGAGCACCGGTCCGGGGCGGGTGGCGACCACGCCGAACGGCAGCTGGGAGGCGGCGACGTGCAGTGCGTACGCGGCCACCGGCAGCTCGCCCGCGGCGCTCAGCACGCCCTCCTCGATCATCAGCCGGGCCCCGCCGTCCCCCTCCTCGCCGGGCTGGAACATCAGGACCACCGAGCCGGGGAGCTCGGCCTGCCGTTCGGCCAGCAGCCGCGCGGCGCCGACCAGCGCGGCGGTGTGCAGGTCGTGGCCGCAGGCGTGCATCCGGCCGGGGATCGTGGAGGCGTAGGGCAGCTCGGTGGCCTCCTGGACGGGCAGCGCGTCCAGGTCGGCGCGGAGCAGCACGACCGGGCCGGGGCGGTGGCCGCGCAGCACTCCGGTGACCGAGCTGAGGCGCTTGCCGAGGGTGAGTTCCAGCGGCAGGCCGTCGAGGGCTGCGAGCACCTTGGCCTGGGTGAGCGGCAGGTCCAGGCCGAGTTCGGGCTCCTGGTGCAAGGCCCGGCGCAGGGCGGTGAGTTCGGGCTGGAGCTCGGCGGCGGATGCGCGCAGGGTAGGGGTCGGCATGGCACTCCTCGCGGAACGGGCTGCGGAACGGCTGCGTTGGGACCTGGCCATGCTGCCCGGTGCGGCGGCGGTACGGCTAGGAGCTGTCCGGTCGATCTTGTCGCGCGCCCGGCAAGATCGGCCGGACAGCTCCTAGTGGCGCGCGGATCGCGGGGGATCGCCCGGCCGCGCGCACGGATCCGCCGCCGGTCGGCGCCGCTAGCCTGACGGCATGTCGAATCACGCGCGCGGGGAGCGGGAGCGGTTGGCAGGGCTGCTGGCGGCGGCGGGACCGGACGGGCCGACGCTCTGCGCCGGCTGGCGGACCCGGGACCTGGCCGCCCATCTGGTGGTGCGCGAGGGGCGCCCGGACGCGGCGCCCGGGATCCAGCTGCGGCGGTTGGCGGGCTGGACGGCGCGGGTACAGGCCGGGTACGCGCGCCGCCCGTACGAGGAGTTGGTGGCGCGGTTCGCGGCCGGGCCGCCGCGGTTGTCGCCGTTCGCGCTGCCGGGGGCGGACGAGGCGGCCAACACGGTGGAGTACTTCGTGCACGCCGAGGACGTGCGGCGGGCGGTGGCCTGGGAGCCGCGGCCCCTCGGGCCGGCGCTCGCGGAGGTGCTCTGGCGGCGGCTGCCGATGCTCGCGCGGTTCGAGCTGGGGCGGCGCACTCCGGTGCGGCTGGTGCTGGACCGGCCGGACGGGGCGAATCTGACGGTGGCTCAGCGGCGGGCGGGCTCGGTGCGGGTCACCGGCGAGCCGGCGGAGCTGCTGCTCTTCGCCTTCGGACGCGGGGCACAGGCGGCGGTCACCGTGCGCGGGCCGGCGGACGAGGTGGCGCTGCTGCGGAGCGCGGTGGCGCTGCCGGCGGAGTCGGCTGGATCGGCTGGGTCGGCGGAGTAGCCGGGGCGCGATCGGCGGGCCGGTCGGGGGCGTGCGGTGCCACTACCGGGATCATGCGGCCCGTCCTGGGCGGCCCGCGTTTCGGCGGTGGCCGAACGGTCGGCGAGGAGAATGGGGTACATGGCGATGACCGAACAGATGGACGAGGCTCCACAACTGGCGAAGGTGGCCGCGCTGCTGGCGGACGGTACGCGCGCGGCCTTCTGCCTTGCGCTGGTCGACGGGCGGGCCTGGACGGCCGGTGAGCTGGCCCGACACGCGGGGGTGGCCCCGGCGACCGCGACCGGGCACCTGCATCAGCTGGTCGCGGGCGGGCTGCTGGCCGAGGAGCGGCAGGGGCGGCACCGGTACGTCCGGCTGGCGAATCCGCAAGTGGCCGAGCTGATCGAGCAGTTGGCCGCGCTGGCCCCGCCCCGGCCCACACCCCCGCCGCCGCGCTCGCTCTCGGCCGCCGGGCGCCGGAACGCGCTGGCGCGGGCGCGGACCTGCTACGACCACCTGGCCGGCACGGTGGGCGTGGCGATCTACGACGCGATGACCGAGCGCGGGCTGCTGGACCGCACCAGCGGGCTGCGGCTGACCGAGCAGGGCGGGGAGTGGCTGGCGGCGCTGGAGGTGGCCGTCCCGGCGGGCGGGCAGCGGCCGGCGGTGCTGGCCTGCCTGGACTGGACGGAGCGGCGCCCGCACCTGGCGGGCGCCGTCGGGGCGGCGTTCTGCCGGCACGCGCTGGCGGCGGGCTGGGTGACCCGGATCGGCAGCACCCGCGCGGTCGCGATCACCGCGGCCGGGCAGGCGGTGCTGCGCGAGCGGCTGGGGATCGCGGCCGAGACGCTGGCGGGCGAGGCGGCCTGAGGCGGGGCAGCCAGGCCCGGGGCGGGGGGCAGGCCTGGCCCGGGGCGGGGGGCAGGCCTGGCCGAGGTGGTCGGGCAGGCCGCCGGGATCAGGCCTCGGGCACCTCGGCGAGCACGGTGAAGAGCGTGAAGGCCGCCAGGAACGGCCCGGCGCCGAGCGAGGCGAACCAGGCACGGCCGCGCTGCTCGTCGAGGGCGCCGCGGTCGATGGCCCGCTGGGTGTTGCGGCCCAGCGCGAGCAGCTGATCGGCGAGCCGCGGGTCGCGGAAGACCGGGGTGTGGGCCTCGACGGTGCGGACGGTGCAGCCCGCCTGCTCGGCCAGCCGGGCCAGCCGGCGGCCGATGGCGGCGTTGCGGACCACCTCGGTGACCGTGAAGCGGGTGAAGGCCCGGCTGGTGTCGAGGTCCTCGGCGTCCACCACCAGGGTGTCCCAGTCGGGCTCGGCGAGGGCGATCAGGCCGCCGGGCCTGACCACCCGGCGCAGCTCGGCCAGCACCTGGGCGGGGTCGGCGACGTGCATCAGGACGCGGTCCACCCGCGCCCGGTCCACGCTCGCGGCGGCGAGCGGCAGCGCGTGCGCGTCGCCTTCGAGCAACTCGACCCAGGGGCGGTCGGCGGTGCGGCGGGCCGCCTCGGCGAGCATCACCGGGTCCTGGTCGACGCCGATCACCCGGCCCCGCTCCCCCACCGCCCCGGCCAGCGCGCCCAGGTCGGTGCCGGGGCCGCACCCGAGGTCGAGCACGGCCTGCCCCGGCCCGGGGTCGAGCAGTTGGAGCAGGCGCCGCTTGTAGGCTGCGCCCGCGTCGGTGGCGGCGGCCTGGGTGAGGTAGTCGACCTGGTCCGGACGGGGTACGCCGAGTGTCTCTGTCATGGGTTGCAGTCAAGCATCGGCGTGAAGCCCGGTCTTCCGTCCACGGACTGGTGGAGGATCAGACCCCGGGCGGACGCCGGCTCAGCTCCTCGGCTGGTACTCGCCGGCGAACCAGGCGTCGGCCACCCGGGTGTGGAAGGGGAAGGCCAGCCGGGTCGGTGCCTCGATCAGCTGCCAGCCCTCGGTCTCGTCGGTGGGGACGGACGGCGGCAGCGCGGCCAGGTCCTGGGCGGGGAGCAGGGCGAAGAGGCAGAGGAAGCCGCCGGCGCTGTCGGAGTCGGTGGCCACCAGGGTGACGTCGGCGGCGTCGGCGTGGATGCCGGTCTCCTCGCGCAGCTCGCGCACGGCGGCCTGCTGCCAGCTCTCGCCGTAGTCGACGTAGCCGCCGGGCAGCGCCAGCAGACCGTAGCCGGGCTCGATCGTGCGGCGGATCACCACCAGGCTCTGACCGCCGTCGGGGCGGTTCACCGGGAGCAGGCTGACCGTCACGGGCAGCGGGTTGCGGTAGCTGATCTCGCCGCAGCCGGAGCAGGTGCGCGGCCAGGCGGTGGTGCCCTCCGGATAGGGCGTGCCGCACCAGTGGCAGTGCGCCCAGGGGCCGAAGGTGGCGGGGCGGGTGGCCTGGTGAGTGGTCATGGTGTGGATCGTAGTCCGCGCGGCTGACGGCAGGTCTACGGTTCAGTTGGAGCCGCCGTGCGAGGTGGGAGGTACGCGGTGGTCCAGGCGTGGTGGTGCCTGCGCGGTAGTGCCTGCGCGGTCGAAGGAGGTGGCGAGGGTGGCGGCGGACGATTTCGCCCGGGCGCTGGCGGCGGGCCCGCTGGTGCTGGACGGCGGGCTGTCGAACCAGCTGACCGCCGCCGGGCACGACCTGGGCGACGGCGAGCTCTGGTCGGCCCGGCTGCTGGCGGACGCGCCCGAGGCACTGGTGGCGGCGCACCGGGCGTACTACGCGGCGGGGGCCGAGGTGGTGATCACGGCCAGCTACCAGGCGAGCTTCGCGGGGTTCGCCCGGCGCGGGATCGGGCGCGGCGAGGCGGAGCGGCTGCTGGCCTCCAGCGTGGCGCTGGCCCGGCAGGCGGCGGACGTCGCCGCAGGGGACGTCGCCGCGGGGGCCGTCGCCGCGGGGGCCGTCGCCGCGGGGGACGGGCGGCGGCGCTGGGTGGCCGCCTCGGTCGGGCCGTACGGGGCGGCGCTGGCGGACGGTTCGGAGTATCGCGGCCGGTACGGGCTGAGCGTGGCCGAGCTGGAGCGCTTCCACCGGCCCCGCATTGAGGTGCTGGCGGCGGCCGGGCCCGATGTGCTCGCGCTGGAGACGGTGCCGGACGTGACCGAGGCACGGGCGCTGGTGCGCGCGGTGCGTGGCGTCGGGGTGCCGGCCTGGCTCTGCTACACCGTGGCGGGCGGCCGGACCAGGGCCGGTGAGCCGCTGGCCGAGGCCTTCGCGGTGGCCGCCGGGGCACCCGAGGTGGTCGCGGTCGGGGTCAACTGCTGCGCGCCCGAGGAGGTCGGCGCGGCGGTGCGGCTCGCGGCGCGGGTGACCGGCAAGCCGGTGGTGGCCTATCCGAACAGCGGTGAGCGGTGGGATCCGGCCGCGCGGGACTGGACGGGAGCGGGCGCCGGACCGGCCGGGTTCGCGGCGGGGTGGGTCGCGGACGGGGCCCGGCTGGTGGGCGGGTGCTGCCGGGTCGGGCCGGAGCGGATCGCCGAGTTGAGCGCCGTCCTGTCGCCGCGCTGACGTCGCGCCGGGATCGCACCGAGGTCGGTGCGACGGCCGCGACCGGGGAGGATGGCGGCGAAGAAAACGGCCGAGAACCGGTAGGCGACGTGCGGGTCCGCGGTCGCGCCTGGCAGACTCGGGACGATACCCCTGCGGTCGGCATGACCACGAACTGTGCGACATTGTCGAACGTCAACCAGAACCACCTGTCAGAGTTGCCAGTGGAGGTCCCCCATGCCCGGCCCGATCCAGTCGCTCTCCCGGGCCGCCGCGATCCTGCGTCTGCTGGCCGGCGGTGAGCGCCGGCTGGGCCTGTCCGAGGTGGCCACCTCGCTCGACCTCGCCAAGGGCACCGCGCACGGCATCCTGCGCACGCTGCAGCAGGAGGGCTTCGTCGAGCAGGACCCGGAGAGCGGCAAGTACCAGCTGGGCGCCGAGCTGCTGCGGCTGGGCCAGAGCTACCTGGACGTGCACGAGCTGCGGGCCCGCGCCCTGGTCTGGGCCGACGACCTGGCGAGGGCGGGCGGCGAGACGGTCTACCTCGGGGTGCTGCACCAGCGCGGGGTGCTGATCGTGCACCACGTCTTCCGGCCCGACGACACCCGCCAGGTGCTGGAGGTGGGGTCGATGCACCCGTTGCACAGCACCGCGCTCGGCAAGGTGCTGCTGGCCTACGACCCGGTGGCCCGCGGCGAGCTCGGCGACGAGCCGCTGCAGGCGTACACCCCGCGCACACTGACCTCCCTGGAGGACGTCGACGCCGAGTGCGCGCTGATCCGCGAGCGCGGCTGGGCGGACGCGATCGAGGAGACCTGGGAGGGGGTGGCCTCGATCGGCGCGCTGATCCAGGACCGCCGCCGCAACCCGGTCGGCGCGGTCTGCGTGAGCGGCGCGGTGGAGCGGGTCTGCGAGGACGGATTCGTGCGGCCGCAGCTGGTCGCCTCGGTGCGGGACGCGGCCCGGGCGATCTCCCGGGACCTGGGCGCCGGGCGGTTCTGAGCGGTCGGTCCGGGGCGCGGGCCCCGAACGACGCCGAACGACGCCAGGTGGTCCCTGGGCGGTCCCTGGGCGGCCACTGTGCGGCGCTGCGGGAGTCGAAGAGGTTACGGAGGGTGGACAGGCTTCCTGTCCACCCTCCGGTGTTTTGTCCTTATTTTCAGCTATTTGGCTGGTAGCTTCGCGGGACCGGCGGCCCGGCCGGAGGAGGGGAGGGTCACAGGGAGGTAACCCGGCCTTGACGTAGCCGCCGACAAGGGGAAAACTCCCGCATAGCGGTCGACAATGTCGAACGGTGGCCGCCGGAGGCGACGAGCACAGCCTGATCCTCCGCCCACCGGTCGTCCCCACCGCAGGCCCGCCTCCCGGTGACGGAAGGCGCGCGCACCCGCCACGGTCTCCCCCGCCGTGGCGCTCTCCCCCACCGCCTGCCACGGGCTCGACCCACTAGGCACCGGCCATATGGACAAAGGAGTCTTTGTGTCCGCCTTCTCGAACGGCGATGTCTTCGTCGGTGAAACGCTCGGCACGGCCGCCCTGATACTCCTGGGCGGTGGCGTCTGCGCCGCCGTCACGCTGAAGAAGTCCAAGGCCTTCAACGCCGGCTGGGTGGCCATCACCTTCGGCTGGGGCTTCGCGGTGCTGATCGCCGCGTACATGGTCGCCTCGAAGTCCGGTGGTCAACTCAACCCGGCGGTCACGCTGGCCGTCGCCGTCAAGACCGGCCAGTGGAGCCAGGTGCCGCTCTACCTCGGTTCCCAGTTGCTCGGCGCGATGATCGGCGCCGTCCTCGTCTACCTGACCTACCTCGGCCAGTTCAAGGCGAACGAGGAGCCCACGCTCGGCATCTTCTCGACCGGTCCCGAGATCCGGAACCCGATCCAGAACCTCCTCACCGAGATCATCGCGACCATGGTGCTCTGCATGGCGATCCTGACCCAGGGGCTGACCGTCAACGGCGCCCTGACCGGCATCGGCGTGCTGCTGACCGCCTTCACCGTGGTCGGCATCGGCCTCTCGCTCGGCGGCCCGACCGGCTACGCCATCAACCCGGTCCGCGACCTCGGCCCGCGCATCGTGCACTCGCTGCTGCCGATCCCGAACAAGGGCGGCTCGGACTGGAGCTACGCCTGGATCCCGGTCGCCGGTCCCGTCATCGGTGGCCTGCTCTCCGGCCTGCTGTACAAGGGCCTGTTCTAAAGGCACCGTGCTGCCAGTGCCAAGACCCCACCCACCCCTCAGAGCCGAGGATTTGACCCACATGAGTGCGAACAGCGAGCCCGCCGGCAACTACATCGCCGCGATCGACCAGGGCACCACCTCCAGCCGCTGCATCATCTTCGGCGCCGACGGCCGGATCGTCGCGGTCGACCAGCAGGAGCACCGCCAGATCTTCCCGCAGCCCGGCTACGTCGAGCACGACGCCGCCGAGATCTGGACCCGGGTGCAGTCCGTGGTCCGCGGCGCGCTGGAGAAGGCGAACCTGACCAAGGACGACATCCGCGCGATCGGCATCACCAACCAGCGCGAGACCACCGTGCTCTGGGACAAGAACACCGGCGAGCCGGTGCACAACGCGCTGGTCTGGCAGGACACCCGCACCGAGGCGCTCTGCCGCGAGCTGGGCCGCAACGTCGGCCAGGACCGGTTCCGCCGCGAGACCGGCCTGCCGCTGGCCAGCTACTTCGCCGGCCCGAAGATCCGCTGGCTGCTGGACAACGTCGAGGGCCTGCGCGAGCGCGCCGAGGCCGGCGACATCCTGTTCGGCACCATGGACACCTGGGTGATCTGGAACCTCACCGGTGGCGTCGACGGCGGCAAGCACATCACCGATGTCACCAACGCCTCGCGCACCATGCTGATGAACCTCAACACGCTGGCCTGGGACGAGAAGATCGCGGACTCGATGGGCGTGCCGCTGGCCGTCCTGCCCGAGATCCGCTCCTCCGCCGAGGTCTACGGCGAGGCCGTCGGCGACCTGGCGGGCGTCCCGGTCGCCGCCGCGCTCGGCGACCAGCAGGCGGCCCTGTTCGGCCAGACCTGCTTCGACGAGGGCGAGGCCAAGTCGACCTACGGCACCGGCACCTTCCTGCTGCTGAACACCGGCGAGAAGATCGTCAACTCGTACCACGGCCTGCTGACCACGGTCGGCTACCGGATCGGCGACCAGAAGCCGGTCTACGCCCTGGAGGGCTCGATCGCGGTCACCGGCTCGCTGGTGCAGTGGCTGCGGGACCAGCTCGGCATCATCTCCACCGCGGCCGAGATCGAGACCCTGGCCAACACCGTCGAGGACAACGGCGGCGCCTACTTCGTGCCGGCCTTCTCCGGCCTCTTCGCCCCGTACTGGCGCTCCGACGCCCGCGGTGTGATCGCCGGCCTGACCCGGTACGTGACCAAGGGCCACCTGGCCCGCGCCGTCCTGGAGGCCACCGCCTGGCAGACCCGCGAGGTCGTCGACGCGATGGAGAAGGACTCCGGCGTGACGCTGACCGCGCTCAAGGTCGACGGCGGCATGACCTCCAACAACCTGCTGATGCAGAACATCGCGGACGTGCTGGACGCCCCGGTCGAGCGCCCGTTCGTGGCCGAGACCACCGCGCTCGGCGCGGCCTACGCGGCCGGCCTGGCCGTCGGCTTCTGGAACGACCTGGACACCCTGCGGGCCAACTGGCACCGCGCCGCCGAGTGGACGCCGCGGATGGACGAGGCCACCCGGGAGCGCGAGTACAAGAAGTGGCTCAAGGCCGTGGAGCGCACCATGGGCTGGGTGGAGGAGGACGACCAGGAGAGCTGAGCAGGACGCCGGCCGGGGCGGTGACGCCCCGGCCGGCACGCGAGTTTTCCCCGGCCTCCCCGGAGGCCGAACCGCACTTCGAGAGGAGACCCGGCGCCGCCCGCACCGCGGCCCGGAACACACACCATGGCAACCATCCCGACCCTGGGCGCCGAGCGCACCCCCGGCCGCACCGCTTCCCGCGCCGAGACCCGTGAGCTGCTGGGCAAGGCCACCTACGACCTGCTGGTGATCGGGGGCGGCATCCTCGGCACGGCCGTGGCCTGGACCGCCTCCCAGGCGGGCCTCAAGGTCGCCATGGTGGACGGGGGCGACTTCGCGGGCGCCACCTCCAGCGCCTCCTCCAAGCTGGTCCACGGCGGTCTGCGCTACCTGCAGACCGGCGCGGTCAAGCTGGTCGCCGAGAACCACAAGGAGCGCCGGGCGCTGGCCACCGACGTGGCCCCGCACCTGGTCAACCCGCTCACCTTCTTCGTGCCGGTCTACAAGGGCGGCCCGCACAGCGCCCCCAAGCTCGGCGCCGGCGTCTTCCTCTACTCCGCGCTCTCCGCCTTCCGCGACGGCATGGGCCGGGTCTCCACCGCCGCGCACGCCGCCCAGCAGGTGCCGGCGCTGCGCACCGAGGGCCTGCGCTCGGTCGCGGTCTACGGCGATCACCAGATGAACGACTCGCGCGTCGCCGTGATGACGGTGCGCGCCGCCGTGGACGCGGGCGCCGTGGTGCTCAACCACGCCGAGGTCACCGGCCTGCGCTTCACCGGCACCCGGGTCACCGGCGCCGAGCTGGTGGACCGGCTGGACGGCACCGAGTTCGGCGTCGACGCCCGCCTGGTGCTCAACGCCACCGGCCCCTGGGTCGACCACCTGCGCCGGATGGAGGACGCGGGCGCCGCCCCGAGCATCCGCCTCTCCAAGGGCGCCCACGTGGTGGTCAAGCGCCGCTCCCCGTGGCGTGCCGCGCTGACCATCCCGATCGACAAGTACCGCGTCTCCTTCGCCATTCCGTGGGAGGACCACGTCCTGCTCGGCACCACGGACGAGGAGTACACCGGCGACCCGCGCGACGTGCGCGCCACCGACGCGGACATCGACCAGATCCTGGACGAGGCAGGCCACGCGATCAAGGACGAGCACCTCGACCGCGACCTGATCACCTACGCCTTCGCGGGCCTGCGGGTACTGCCCGGCGGCCCCGGCGACACCGCCGCCGCCAAGCGCGAGACCGTGGTGACCGAGGGCCGCGGCGGGATGCTGTCGGTGGCCGGCGGCAAGTGGACCACCTACCGCCACATCGGCCGCACCGTGCTGGAGAAGCTCGCCCACGTGCGCGGCACCGGCATCGGTGAGGACCTCTCGCCGATCCCCGCCACCGTCCCGCTGCCGGGCATCGGCGCGCCGAACGCGGTGGCGCACCGGCTGCTGATCGACCGCGAGCCCGGCTCGCGGATGGAGCCGCTGGTCGCCAAGCACCTGGCCAGCCACTACGGCACGCTCTCCTTCGGCATCGCCCGCCTGATCGCCGAGGACCCGGCGCTCGGCGAGCCGATCCACCCGGACGGTC
This sequence comes from Kitasatospora sp. NBC_01287, assembly GCF_026340565.1. Classification (NCBI taxonomy): domain Bacteria; kingdom Bacillati; phylum Actinomycetota; class Actinomycetes; order Kitasatosporales; family Streptomycetaceae; genus Kitasatospora; species Kitasatospora sp. NBC_01287. The sequence continues at coordinate 8,300,889 of NZ_JAPEPB010000001.1, read as the reverse complement.
CGGACGTGTGGGCGCAGGTCGCCTTCGCGGCCGACAACGAGTGGGCCTACACCACCGACGACGTGCTGCGCCGCCGCACCACCATGACGGTGCGCGGGCTGGACACGCCCCAGGTGAAGGAGCAGGTCGCCGAGTTCCTGGCAAAGCGCGACCAGGGCTGACGACCGGTCGGCGACCGGCTGACGGCTGGCTGACGACCGGCTGACGACGCGTCGAGTTGAAGGGCGGTCACCCCGTGGAGGGGTGGCCGCCCTTCGTCTACTCTCGGACCCAACCATCCCGCATCCTCAGGAGCTCTCCCGACGTGACCAGGCCACCGCTTCCGCACGACTTCCAGCGCCCCGTCCCCGGCTTCACCGTGACCAGCACCGACCTGACCGACGGTGGCCTGCTGCCCGAGGCCCAGGTGCTGGCCGGCGGCGACACCTCGCCGCAGCTGAGCTGGGCGGGCTTCCCGCCCGGGACCCAGAGCTTCGCCGTCACCTGCTTCGACCCCGACGCGCCGACCGGCAGCGGCTGGTGGCACTGGGTGCTCTTCGACATCCCGGCCGACGTGACCTCGCTGCCGACCGGCGCGGGCACCGGGGACTTCGCGGGCCTGCCGGCCGGCGCGGTCCAGGCGCGCAACGACTACGGGACGAAGAACTTCGGTGGCGCCGCGCCGCCGCCCGGGCACGGCCCGCACCGCTACGTCTTCTCGGTGACAGCGGTGGGCGCGCCGAAGCTCGGCCTGGACTCGGACACCTCGCCGGCCGCGATCGGCGGCACGCTCGGGTTCCTGGCGGTCGGCCGCGGCACGATCACGGCGACCTACGAGAACGAGTGACGGTACCGGGTTGAGCCGGCCTTGTGGCGCGGGGCCGGCCGGCCCCGCGCCACAGGCTCAGACCAGCTTGCGGACCGCGCCCGCCAGCGGCGGCAGCACGTCGGCCGGCTCGCGGAATTGGTGCAGCGCCGCACGGCCGGCCGCCGAGCGCACCTTGGCCGCGAGTCTGGCCGGGAGCACCACGGTGAGCAGGTAGCCGCTGCCCTCGAAGCCCTCGACCAGCCAGGAGACCCAGGGCAGCGGGAGGTTGCCGGTCGGGCTGAAGAAGCTCGGGCGCTGTCCCTCGAAGCTGAGCCGGTAGATCCCGGTGCGGCACCAGCTGGAGAGCGTGAAGGTCTTGCGTGCCGGGTCGAAGCCCAACGGCACGCAGTCGCGCAGCCGTTCGCGGCCCAGGGCGTCGAGGAAGGCCCGGCTGGCGCGCAGGCTCAGGTGCGAGCCGGTGAAGTCGGTGACGGCGGCCCGGATGGCTGCGGCCAGTTCGGCCGGGGCCTGGTCCGGGGGGCCGGCGAGGTAGACCTCGCCGAGCAGGTTGCCGAGCACCCCGGGCGGGGCGTCCAGGAAGCGGCGCAGGTTGACGGGCATGGTGAGGTACTGCTCGTCGTGGTTCTCGTCCAACTGGCGCAGGGTGCTCATCAGATGGGCCGTCAGCACGTCGTTGGTGGACAGGCGGGTGCCGGCCTGCTCGCTGAACTCGGCGCGCATCCGGGCCGGTTCGTCGTCGGTGAAGTAGACCTGCACGGTGCGGTTGGCCAGCGCCGCCTGCTCGATCTCGCGGGTCAGCCTGGCGGCGTCGGCCGCGTCCGGCAGCCGGAAGCCCGGACGGCCCGCGTCGGTGGGCGGGAGCACCGAGTCGAGGTAGGCGTCGCGGTCCTCGACCACGGTGATCTCCGGCGCCTCGGTGCCCTCGACGGCGGCCGACCAGGCGCTCATCAGCACCATGAAGGTCTGCATGTCGCCCAGGGCGTGGTGCCAGGAGCAGCCGAGCGCCGTGCCACCGTCGGCCAGCCTGGTCAGCCGGACGGTCAGCAGCGGGTGGCCGCCGGTGCGGGCGGCGGTGGCCTGGACGTGGTCGGTGTAGCCGGCGGCGGTCAGGGTCAGCCGGCCGAGCACCTCGGGCAGGGTGTCGGGGGCCACCGCGGTGGTGAACGGGACGCCGTCGTCGGTGCAGCGGATCTCCAGCGTGCCGTCGGGCGCGGTGCGCAGGCGGCCGGCGAAGATCGGCGCCCGGGCGAGGGCGCGGGCCAGGCCGGCCGCCATCCGGTCGGCGTCCAGTGCCCGCGGGAAGCAGAAGACGACGGAGACCGCCAGGTCGGCGAGCATCAGATCGGGCAGGCCGCAGCGGACGGTGGTGCCCGGCGCCGAGCCCGCCCGCACGGTGCGGGTGGCGTCCGCCGGGGCGGTGGTGGTGGCGACCGCCGGGGCGGTGGTGCGTTGCTCGGTCAGTACCTCGTCCACGGTGCGAACCCCTGCTCCCCGGCGGCCGGTGGTGATCTCCGGGACGGACGATAGAGCAGGGGGCGCGGGGAATCCAGGGTCAGTCCGCGGCAGCTGCGGGCTCCAGGACGAAGACCGGGATCACCCGGTCCGTCTTCTTCTGGTACTCGGCGTAGTCCGGCCACGCCTCCACGGCGCGGTCCCACCACAACTCCCGCTCCGCGCCGCTGACCTCACGGGCCGTCATGTCCCGTCGCCGAGCACCGTCCTGCAGCTCGACCAGCGGATGCGCCACCAGGTTGTGGTACCAGGTCGGATGCTTGGGCGCACCACCCTGGGAGGCCACCACGGCGTACCGGCCGTCGTGCTCGACCCGCATCAGCGGGTTCTTGCGGATCTTGCCACTGCGCGCGCCCACACTGGTGAGGACGACCACCGGCCGGCCCCGCATGGTGGTGCCGTCGGCGCCGTTGGACGACTCGTAGAGCTCGACCTGGTCGCGCACCCACTGCTCCGGGCTCGGCTCGTACTCACCGCTGAGAGGCATGCTGTTCCGTTCCGTTCCGTTGACCGACTGTGCGCACTCCATCATTCACGGCCGGAGCCCGCGCGGCCGGGCAGCGCGCCGTGCGCGGTCGGCCTGGTGGCCGACACGCCGACGGCACGCCGCGCGGACCGATGCTGCGTCAGCGGTTCTTCAGGTGGCGCTTCAGTGGCGCTTCAGTAGCACTTCAGTGCCTGGTCAGCGCTTGGTCAGGAGCTGATCAGGCTTGGTCAGGAGCTGGTCGGCGTGCAGCCGGGTGGCGTCCTGCGGGCCGAACGGCACCGGGACGCGGACCCCGGCGGGCACCGCGGCAGGCGCTGCGGCGGGCGCTGCGGCGGGGGCCACGGCCCGGGCCTGCGAGGGTCGGGCGGAGGCGACCACGGGCGGGACGGGGGGCGGCTGGTTCGGGTCCGGCGGCGGGTCGGCCTGGGGCAGGGTGACCGTCAGCGTCACGGCGCTCTGCCCGGTGTCGGGGGTGAGCCAGCCGGACAACTCGTCGGCGTAGAGCGAACCGGGTTGCGCGGTGCCGGCCTGCTTCACCTGCAGGCTGCCGTAGGGCACGGTCACCGGCACCTGGACCCCGCTCGGCGCGGAGACGGTCACCGTGGAGCCGACCCGGTAGGCGGTCACCTGGCCCGCCGCCAGGGCGGCGTTCCAGGCCGCCTGGTTGCGCAGTTGGGTGGCGATGTCGCTCAGCGACAGGTTGACCAGCGGGGTGTCAGGACCGTACAGGGTCTGATAGGTGGCGAGGATCTGGTTGAGCACCGGGTAGGCGATCCGGTCCTCCGCCAGGTTGGACTGCGACAGCACGTCCGGCGTCGGGTCGTTGGCGAGCATCCGCTGCAGCACCATCTTGGCCTCGGTGGGCACGATGGTGCTCTGGAAGCCGGTGCTCTCGTTCAGCGGCGCGGACAGGCAGGTCGAGCTGGACGAGCCGGTGCACTGGCCGCTGCCACCCTGGGCGGCGGCGGTGTAGAGCCAGTTGTACTCGTCGGCCTCCTCGGCGGCCGTGCCGGCGTTGGGGTAGAGGTCGAGCTGATGCTGCGGGACGGCGAGCGCCGATCCGACCGGCCGGGCGGCCGCCTCGGTGGCGGCGTTGGCGCCGAGCGCCGTGACCCCGAGCGCGGTCAGTGCGGGGGCGAGGGCCGGGTTGTCCTGGCTCTGCTGCGGCGGCAGGGCCAACCCGGAGTTCTGCGCGGTGACCAGCGTGCTCGGGTCCACCGGCAGCCCCTTGGCCTGTGCCCAGGCGAGGTTGGTCTGCGCGGCCGCGGTGATGGCCGCCTGGCTGCTCCACTCGGTGGCGCCGGTGCCATCGGTGCCGCAGACCCACGGCACCACCGTGACGTCGCGCACGCAGCCCAGGAACGGCTGCCCGTAGGTGCCGTTGATCCAGCGGAAGGCCGCCGGGTCGGCGGCGAACGCCGCCTCGGTGGGATCGGAGCCGTTCGCGGCGGCCACGCTGTCACTGCCGCTGCCGTCGTAGGCCAGGTCGAGCGTGAGGTGGTTGGCCGCCTCCCACTTCTCGGCGTACTCGACGTCGGCCGCCGTCATCCGGATCGGTACGGTGTCCGGGCCGCCCGGCACGGTGGCGCACCCCACGTCCCCCTGGGTGCACTTGAGCGTCGTGCTCCAGCGGTTCTGGGCGAGCAGGGTGCTGCCGACCTGGACGGAGAGGTAGTTGCGGTTGTAGCCGAGGTGGACGCCCTGGGTCATCCAGTCGACCACGCCCTGGGCGATCGCCTGCCACTGCTGCTGGTACTGGTTGAACGCGAAGGTGAAGACCAGTTGGTGGCGTCCGTCGTAGTAGTCGCCGACCAGCACGCCGTCCTGGGTGCTGCCGGGGATCGGCATCACCACCAGCGGCTCCATCTCTATGTTGAGCGGGGTCGCCAGGTAGCCGTAACTCTCCACCTTGTTCGGGTCGTTGTCCTCGAACGGGATGGGTCCGGCGAGGTAGTGGAAGGGGAAGAACCAGCCGATCTCGAACACCGAGGCGGTCATGCCGTCCAACGACCCGATGTAGCCGGGGTTCTGGGCCCAGTTCAGGCCGACGGCGGGCTGCGCGTAGGTGTTCAGGTCCACCTGCCCGACGTTGTAGGCGTGTTCGTAGGCGATCAGCGCGTTGGTCTCGGCGCTGCCGCTGCCCAGGGCGTCAAGGGTGGGGAGCACGATCGACTGGAACTTGGCCTCGACCGTGCCGTCGGGGAGCAGATCGTCGAGGTAGGCGTCGTTGATGGTCGGGCGGTTCGGGTCGGCGAGGTTCACCGTGGTGTACGGGATGCCCTCGCTCACCAGCTCGGCGCGGACCGCCGCCACCGAACTGCTGCCGTCGTCGACCAGCAGGATGCGCAGGTCGGTGCGGTAGGTCGGCGCGCTGTCCGCGTGTGCGGCGAGCGCCGGCGACCCGAACGCCAGCAGGGCGGCCGCGGCGATCGCGGCCGGCCAGCGTTGTCTGAGGCCCATCGGATTTCCTCCTGGGAGGAGGCGCGCGCCCTCGCACACGCCTCGGGGGAACGGCCGCGGACGCGGTTCTGCCCGCGCGCGGATCGCGCTGTGCGTGTGCGGTGCTGTGCGCGTGCGGTGCATGTGCGGTGCATGTGCGGTGCTGTGCGTACGTGGCGCTGTGCGTGTGGTGGGGCGCGGGGTCCCGTGGGCGGCACCCGTGGGCCGCGCGGCACGACGAAACCTAGCCCACCGGCGGGCGCTCCGGCAGGCGTTCAGGCGGTCCCGGACCGGACGGCTGGCCGGTTCCCGACCCGGGACAGCAGGAGGCGGGCACCCCATCCGCACACGAATGGACGCTCCCCTTCCGGTCACCCCTGGTCGCCGCCGCCGCGCCGGGCCACGCGGGCGGCGGCGGCCGGGGGCGCCGGGCCGCCGTGGCGCCGGGCCTCGCCGGCTATTGGCGAGAACCCGCCGCCACGGACGCTGCCGGGGTCAGTTCGCGGCAGCGGGCTCCAGGACGAAGACCGGGATCACCCGGTCCGTCTTCTTCTGGTACTCGGCGTAGTCCGGCCACGCCTCCACGGCCCGGTCCCACCACAACTCCCGCTCCTCACCAGTGACCTCACGGGCCGTCATGTCCTGGCGCAGCGGGCCGTCCTGCAGCTCGACCAGCGGGCCGGCGGCGAGGTTGTGGTACCAGGTCGGATGCTTGGGCGCACCGCCCTGGGAGGCCACCACGGCGTACCGACCATCGTGCTCGACCCGCATCAGCGGGTTCTTGCGGATCTTGCCGCTGCGCGCGCCCACACTGGTGAGGACGACCACCGGCTTGTCCCGGTAGGTCGTGCCCTCGGTGCCACCGGAGGACTCGTACTGCTCGACCTGGTCGCGCACCCACTGGTCGGAGCTGGGCTCGTAATCGCCGGTCAGAGGCATGGTGTTCAGTCCCATCGTTGAGGGCCGGGACGACTGACGACACGTCAGTGACCGTGGCCCGTCGGTCGGATCTGTCACCGCCCATCATTCCCCATCGCCACTTCACGTCCACCGGGGTCCACCGGGGTCCACCGGGGCCGGGGCGCTCACGCGATCGAAAACGGGTTCCCAGTCATGTGCGGGATGCGTACCATCCGCGGCATGAGTCTTGATCAAGAGGGCTTCGACGGCTCGCACCCCGTCGTCGACCAGGAGCTCGTGGACGCCGCGATCGAGTTGTGCCGTTCCCGCTTCCCCGGGCAGGACTGGTCCGGGGCCGCCGCGCTACGGCTGGACAACGGAGCGATCCTCACCAGCGTCGCCCCCGAGGTGCCCAACGGCGCGGTGCGGCTGTGCCACGAGACGGGTGCGATCTGCGAGGCGTTCAAGCTGGGGCGGCGGGTGGTGGCGTCGGCCTGCGTGACCCTGGCCGACGAGGGCCGCGGCTTCTGGGTGCTGGCGCCGTGCGGCGTCTGTCAGGAGCGACTGCTCGCGTACGGCCCGGACGTGGCGGTCGCGGTGCCACAGGGCCCGGACCCGCGCGAGTGGCGCTCGCTGCGGCTGCGGGACGTGCAACCGCACTGGTTCGGGCGGGTGTTCCCGGAGGAGAACTGGCCACTCACGTGACCGAGCCGCCGAACGCGCCGCTCACCGACGGCACCATCGCGGTCCGGTTGCGCCGCGTCACGGATCTGGACGCGATCGCGGCGGCGAGCCATGACCCCGAGACGCGGCACTGGCTCGACGACGCCCCCATGGACGCGGACGCCCGCCGAACCAGCCTGGCCCGTGCCGAGGAGGCCTGGCGCAGCGGGCGGGCCACCCCGCTGGTGGTCGCGGACGCGAAGACCGACGAGCCGCTGGGCCTGGTGAACCTGCGGTTCCGAGCAGGCGCCGAGGAGGCGACCGTCGCCTACAGCGTGTTCCCCGCGCACCGGGGGCGGGGCATCGCGCCCAGAGCGGTCCGCCTGGTGGTGGAGTGGGCCTTGCGCGAACTGGGGCTGACACGGGTGCTGCTGGAGGCCAAGGAGGCGAACACGGCCTCGATCCGGGTCGCCGAGAAGTGCGGGTTCCAGCGGATCGACAGCAGGGGCGGCGGCGCGGGCGTGACGGTCGTCTTCTCGCTCGGACGTGCGTGAACCGGGACCCGCCGCCACTGCCTTCAGCCGGCTGCCGAGACGCCCGGGGCCTCGGGGCCACCGGGACCGGGCCGCAGCAATGTGGCGGCCAGCTCGACGAGTTCTTGGGGAGTGCGCGCCCCGAGCTTCAGCACGGCTCCGTATTCGTCCTCTTGGAGCGGTTCGAGCAGGGCGAACTGGGAGTCGAGCAGCGAGGGCGCCATGAAGTGGCCGGTGCGCAGGGCGAGTCGGCCGGCGACCAGGCGGCGGCTGCCGTCCAGGTGCAGGAAGAACGCCGCCGGGCAGCCTGCCCGCAGGGTGTCGCGGTAGCGGCGCTTGAGGGCGGAGCAGGTGACCACGCCCCCGGTGCCGGCCTCGCCGCGGTCACGCAGCCAGCCGGCGAGCGCGCGCAGCCAGGGGGCCCGGTCGGCGTCGTCCAGCGGGATGCCCGCCCGCATCTTGGCGATGTTGGCGGCGGGGTGGAAGTCGTCCGCCTCCGCGTACGGGACGCCGAGGCGCTCGGCGAGCAGCTTGGCGACGGTGGTCTTGCCGACGCCGGAGACGCCCATCACCACGATCAGTGGACGGGCGCTCGCCGCCTGCGGGTAGGACGGCCGAGCATTGAATGGCTGGGGATCGGACGGCTGCGGATCGGACGGCTGGTTCTCGGCGCTGAGAGCCATGGGTTCTGCTCCTGCCACTTCGGGCGGGCGCCGGCCGATGGACCGGTCGGCGCCCGCGATGACGTCACTATCCTGCCAAAGGTATGACCATTTCAAGGCAGCGACACTAACTAGTCATACTTATCTACTCGGCTCTACTCGGCGCCGAGCCCAACGCGCCGCACCGCCACCTACCGCACCGCCACCTACCGCACTTACGCCGACTCCGGCCGGGTGACCACGCGTTCGAGCGGTCGGCGGCGTCATCTAGGCTGGACGGATGGAGATCCAGGGCCTGCCCGGCAGACTGCTCGCCTCGTTGGGACCGGCCATCGCGTCCGGGGAGCTCGCCGAGGGGGCGGTGCTGCGGATCGAAGAGCTGGAGGCCCGGTTCGGGGTGTCCCGCACGGTGGTGCGGGAGGCGGTGCGGATCCTGGAGTCGATGCACCTGGTCGCCTCCAAGCGGCGGGTCGGCATCACGGTGCAACCCCGGCGCGACTGGGACGTCTTCGATCCGCTGGTGATCCGCTGGCGGCTGGCCGGCGCCGACCGGGCGGCGCAACTGCGCTCGCTCGGCTCGCTGCGGGTGGCCATCGAACCGGCCGCCGCCGCGCTCGCCGCGCAGTATGCCGGCCCGGACGACTGCCGTGAACTGAGCTCCCTCGCCGTGGAGTTGACGGTCAGCGCGCGGGCCGCCGACCTGGCCGCGTTCCTGCGCCACGACATCGCCTTCCATGCCACCGTACTGCGGGCCTCCGGCAACGAGATGTTCGCACACCTGGGCGACACGGTGGGCGCGGTGCTGACCGGGCGCACCGAGCACAAGTTGATGCCGCATCAGCCGCACGCCTATGCCGTCCAGTTGCACCGGGAGGTCGCGGAGGCGATCTGCGCGGGGGCACCGGAGCGGGCCGAACAGGCGATGCGCACCATCGTCACGGGAGCGATGCAGGAGCTGGCCGCCGAGTTGGGCTAGGCCGTGGGCCGGGGCGGACAGGATTCAGCAGAGCGTTTGCCCGGTGCGCGAGCGGGCAGGCAGTGGGCGGGGCGTGACGGACCGCCCCGCTCCGAGTCTCCCCGGGGGTTGGCGCCGATGGCCGCGGCACGCAGACGGATGCCTGACGAGGTGCGGGCCGCCGCTGTGCGCACCGTGCTCTTCCTGGCCCTCACCCTCGTCGGCCTGACCATCGCCACCCTCGCCTCGTTCGCGCACGAGCCCAGGACGCTGACGCTGATGCTGCTCCTCAGCGGGCTGGGCGTGTTCGGCATCGTCTGGTGCCTGCTGGAGATCGTGATCTCGCGTCAGATCGCCTCCCAGCGGCGGCGCGGCCCCGGCCGCGACTCCCCGCGCGCGGTCAGCGACTTCCACCGGGCGGCCGGCTGATGCCCTGCCCGCAACGGGTGGTGGGTGATCGTAGCGATTGGAGGAGGCCGCGCGAGCCGGGTTAGGCTGACGATCATGAATACGGGGAGAGCCGCGGTCGTCGGCATGGTGAGTCTCATGGCCCTGGCCACAGGATGCGGGAGTGCGGGATCGGGATCGGACGGCACCGGCGCCAAGGCCGCACCCCCGACGGCGCTGGCCTTGCTGCCGCAGAAGCTGGACAAGCCCGCCGGCCCGTATCCGGACCTGACCCCGTCGCCGTCCCCGGCGCACGACGCGACCTTCAGCGAGAACCTTGAGTTCGAACTGCGCCGCAGGACCCTCGCGATGACCCTCGCACCGGGCGAAACCTCTGCCCAGTGCCCCAAGGACCTCGACTCGAAGGCCGGCACGACGGTGGCGTGCACCGTCACCTACGACAGCCTCGACCTCGTGTGGGACGTGGCCCTCGGGGACAAGGCCGCCTGGTCCGACAACTACGTGACCTACCAGGCGCAGCCCCGCCAGGGCATCCTCACCCGCGACGGCCTCGCACTCTACTTCTACGGCAACTTCTCGCCCGACGAGGTGCGCTGCAACAACGTTCCCACGGCCGTCCTGGTACCGCTGAACCAGCTCACCGATTACGCCTGCCAGACCGTGAGCGGCGGCCGGCCCGGTACGGCCGACAAGGTTCGGATCACCGACTCAGGACCGCTGGCCGGCTGACCAGGCCGCGGCCGGGGCCCGGCCGCTGACGGTCCGTCGGCCGTGCGGCCGGCCAACAACAGCACGACCGGCCACAGCACGGGCAGCCTCGGCCAGGGTGGCGCCATGACGACGAGGGACGAGTTGCGGCGCACCACATCGGCGACGGGCCGGCCGGTGGCGCGGCAGCACCACCGGCCGGGCGCGGGTCTCAGCCGCGGGTGCCGACCGCGCCCGCGTACTGGCTGGGCCAGCGGCGCTCGGCCTGCAGCTCGCGCGCGGCGTGCTGCGCGAAGTACGGGTTGCGCAGCAGCTCGCGCCCGAGCAGGACGACATCCGCGCGTCCCTCGGCGATGATCTGCTCCGCCTGCGCGGGCTCGGTGATCAGACCGACCGCACCGACCGGCAGGCCGGTGGCCTCGCGGACCTGCTCGGCGAACGGCACCTGGTAGCCGGGGCCGACCGGGATCCGGGCGCCGGGCACCAGGCCGCCGGTGGAGACGTCCAGCAGGTCGATGCCGATGGCCTGCAGCTCCTTGGCCAGCTTGACGGTGTCCTCGCCGGTCCAGCCCTCGCGCCCGTCCTCGGGGTTCTCGGTCAGCCAGTCGGTGGCCGAGGTGCGGAAGAAGACGGGCAACTCAGCGGGCCAGACCGCGCGGACGGCGGCGGCCACCTCCAGCGCGAAACGGGCCCGGTTCTCGAAGGAGCCGCCGTACTCGTCGGTGCGGTGGTTGGAGTTCGGCGACAGGAAGGAGTGGGTGAGGTAGCCGTGCGCGCCGTGCACCTCGACCACCTGGAAGCCGGCCGCCAGCGCCCGCTCGGCCGCCGCCGCGAAGGCGCGGACGACCTCGCCGATCTGCTCGACGGTGAGCGCGTCCGGGTCCGGGAAGTCACCGAAGGGCTCGCTGGTCGGACCGACCGCGCGCCAGCCGCCCTCGCCCTCGGGGATGGCGCGGCCGCCGACCCACGGGGAGGCGGAGGAGGCCTTGCGACCGGCGTGCGCCAGCTGGATGCCCGCCACCGTGCCGTAGCTCTTGATCGCCGCCGCCACCCGGGCCAGGCCCTGCTGCTGGCGCTCGTTCCACAGGCCCAGGTCCTGGGCGCTGATCCGGCCCTCGGGCGCGACCGCGGTCGCCTCGACCAGGATCAGGCCGGTGCCGCCGGCCGCCCGGCTGGTCAGGTGGGTGAAGTGGAAGTCGGTGACGACACCGGTCTCCGGCCCCTCGGCGGCGGCCGAGTACATGCACATCGGGGCCATCCAGATCCGGTTCGGAACGGTCAGCTCGCGCAGCTTGATGGGCTCGAACAGAACAGACACGGCAGGCTCCTCGGAGCTCAGTGGCAATTAGTACGAGAACCAACGTACTACTAAATCCTTCGAAGTACGATCCTCGCCGTATGAATCGCCGTATGATGGGGGGATGAGCGGAGAAGAGACGGCGCGGCGCGAGGCGGCGAGCGGAAGTGCGGCGCCGATCGGGGACGGCAGCTGCTGCCTGCCCGAGCCGGCCGCCGGTGAGATCCGGCTGGCCACCGTGCTGCACGCCCTGGCCGACCCGCTGCGGCTGCGGATCGTGCGCGAGCTGGCGGCCGGGCACGCCGAGATGTCCTGCATCGCGTTCCAGCTGCCGATCAGCAAGTCGACCACCACCCACCACTTCCGGGTCCTGCGCGAGGCGGGCGTGATCCGCCAGAACCGGCGCGGCACCTCGCGGGTGAGCACGCTGCGCGCCTCGGAGCTGTCCGGGCTCTTCCCGGGCCTGCTGGAGGGCCTGCTCGCCGCCGCGGCGGCCGAGGAGCGGCGGGACGCGGCGGCGAGGCCGATCGCTGCGACGGCTGCGTCAGCGGCGGCTACGACGGCGACCACCATGACGGCGGCCACCACGACAGCGGCCGCCGTCGACGTTTGAGTCGTCCGCCGCGCCCACGATCGGGTGATGACTTGGGCGCGCCGCGTAACCCGCTGGTACCCCTGTCCGCGTGATCTCCCTGCGTATCCGCGCGGCACTGTCCGCGCTCGCCCTCGCCCTGCTCACCGTGCCCACGCCCGCCCAGGCACGGCCCGCCGACCCGACCACCCGGCTGCGGTTGACCATCCAGGACGGCTCCGGCAGCACCTCCCGGAGCGTCGAACTGTCCTGTGCTCCGATCAGCGGAGACCATCCGCGGGCACAGCCCGCCTGCGCCGCGATCGAGGCCGCCGACGGAGACCTCGACCAGCTCAAGGGCGTGCCCGGGACCCTCTGCAACGACCTCTACCAGCCGGTGACCGCCTCAGCGGTCGGCTACTCCCAAGGCCAGGGGGTCCGCTGGCAGCGGCACTTCGCCAACCTGTGCGGACTGCACACCAGGACGGACCCGGTCTTCCACTTCTGACATCCCGCCGACTCCTACTGAGTCCCAGGCCCGAACGGCCCACCGAAGCCCACCCAAGCCCGCTGAACCCGCGGAATCCCGCGGAATCCCGCGCCCGAACGGCCCGCGCCACCGGGCGGCGCACCCGACACGCCCGTACCGTGTTGCCTGAGTCACATTCGAAAAACAGACCTGACGGACCGTCAATCCAACTGACGGTCCGTCAGCATCTTTGCCAGGACACGCACATCAGAGCTGATGCATCGTCAGTTTTGATCAAATCCGGGCCAGTTGAGCCGGAGGCACCCTCGCCGTCTCGCTGCGTATCGGACTAACATCGATCGGGTTGTTGTGCTCCGGGCCGGGGCCGATCACCTGGACATGCGGATCGTCGCAGCTCACCGGGGGTCCGGCAGTGGCCCGAGTGGGGGACGAGGGACGAGGATCGCATGGCTGTCATGACACAGATCAGCACGCAGGGTGACCAGCGGGAGCCGGTCGCCCCTCTTGGCGTGCCCGCACTCTTCGACGCCGGCGCGGCCCCGGTCCCCCGCACCCTGGTGGACATCCTGGCGGCCAGCTGCCGGGCCCACCCGCAGGAGCCCGCCCTGGACGACGGGCGCGCCCAGCTGAGCTACCGCGCGCTGGCCGCCGAGGTGGAGGCCCTGCGCCGCCGCCTGGCCGCCGCCGGGGTCGGGCTCGGCGACCGGGTGGGCATCCGCGTCCCGTCCGGCACCAACGACCTCTACGTCGGGATCCTGGCCGTGCTGGCCGCCGGCGCCGCCTACGTGCCGGTGGACGCGGAGGACCCGCAGGAGCGCGCCGACCTGGTCTTCGGCGAGGCCGAGGTGACCGCCGTGCTGGGCGCCGCGGGCGAGCTGACCGTGCTGCGCCAGGGCAGCGGGATCGCCGAGCGGCCCACCCCGGACCACGACGCGTGGATCATCTTCACCTCCGGCTCCACCGGCAAGCCCAAGGGCGTGGCCGTCACCCACCGCAACGCCGCCGCCTTCGTGGACGCCGAGGCCGCGATGTTCCTCCAGGAGGAGCCGATCGGCCCGGGCGACCGGGTGATGGCCGGGCTCTCGGTCGCCTTCGACGCCTCCTGCGAGGAGATGTGGCTGGCCTGGCGCTACGGCGCCTGCCTGGTGCCGGTGCCCCGCTCGCAGGTACGCGGCGGCGCCGACCTGGGCCCCTGGCTGGCCGAGCAGGAGGTCAGCGTGGTCTCCACCGTGCCGACGCTGGCCGCGCTCTGGCCCGCCGAGTCGCTCGGCGACGTGCGGCTGCTGATCTTCGGCGGCGAGGCGTGCCCGCCCGAGCTGGTCGAGCGCCTGGTCACCGAGGGGCGCGAGGTGTGGAACACCTACGGCCCGACCGAGGCCACCGTGGTCGCCTGCGGGGCGCTGCTGACCGGCGAGGGCCCGGTGCGGATCGGCCTGCCGCTGGACGGCTGGGAGCTGGCCGTCGTCGACGAGGCGGGCCGGCCGGTCGCGATGGGCGAGTGCGGCCAGCTGGTGATCGGCGGGGTCGGCCTGGCCCGCTACCTGGACCCGGCCAAGGACGCCGAGAAGTACGCCCCGCTGCCCTCGCTCGGCTGGGAGCGCGCCTACCGCAGCGGCGACCTGGTCCGCGCCGAACCGGCGGGCCTGGTCTTCCTGGGCCGCGCCGACGAGCAGATCAAGCTCGGCGGGCGCCGGATCGAGCTGGGCGAGGTGGACGCCGCGCTGCAGGCGCTGCCGGGCGTGGCGGGCGCGGCCGCGGCCGTGCGGACCGCGCGCGGCGGCAACCAGCTGCTGGTCGGCTACCTGGTCACCCAGGAGGGCTTCGACCGCGAGGCGGCGGTCGCCAAGCTGCGCGCCGAGCTGCCCGCCGCCCTGGTGCCGCTGCTCGCGCCGGTCGCCGACCTGCCCACCCGCACCTCCGGCAAGGTGGACCGCGACGCGCTGCCCTGGCCGCTGGAGCTGCCCGAGGCCGGCGGCCCCACCGAGCAGCTCTACGGCACCGAGGCCTGGCTGGCCGAGCAGTGGAGCGAGATCCTCGGCGTGCCGGTCAGCGGCGCCCGGGACGACTTCTTCGCGATCGGCGGCGGCAGCCTGGCAGCCGCCCGGCTGACCACGCTGCTGCGCACCCGCTACCCGACCGCGGCGGTGCTCGACATCTACCAGCAGCCGGTGCTGCGCAAGCTGGCGCGCCACCTGGAGCGCTCGGCGCAGGGTGACGGGGCCGCGCGCGAGATCGCGCCCACCCCCACCCGGGCCAAGCTGGTGCAGCTGCTCCTGCTGCTGCCGCTCTTCACCCTGACCGGGCTGCGCTGGACGGTGGCCCTGCTGGCGCTGGGCAACGTGCTGCACTGGTTCGGCGCCTACCCGTGGGCGCCGGGCGCCTCCTGGTGGCTGGTCGGCGCGGGCGCCGCGCTGCTCTTCAGCCCGCCAGGGCGGCTCGCCGTCGGGGCGGGCGGGGCCCGGCTGCTGCTGCGCGGGCTCACCCCCGGCAGCTACCCGCGCGGCGGCTCGGTGCACCTGCGGCTCTGGGCGGCCGAGCGGCTGGCCGAGGCGAGCGGCGCCACCGAGCTCTCCGGCTCCTGGCTGATCCGCTACGGGCGGGCGCTGGGCGCCAAGATCCACTCCGAGGTGGACCTGCACGCGCTGCCGCCGGTCACCGGCATGCTCCGGCTGGGCCGCGGCGCGGCGATCGAGGCCGAGGTGGACCTGTCCGGCTACTGGCTGGACGGCGACCGGCTGGAGGTCGGCACCGTCAAGATCGGCGCGGGCGCCGTGGTCGGCACCCGCAGCGCGCTCTTCCCCGGTGCCAAGGTCGGCAAGCGGGCCGAGGTGGCACCCGGCTCCTCGGTCACCGGCCTGGTGCCGACCGGGCAGCGCTGGGGTGGCGCGCCCGCCGTGAAGCTGGGCCGGGCCGACCGGGCCTGGCCCGAGCAGCGCCCGCCGCGCCGACCGCTCTGGGCGGCGGCGTACGGGGTCGGCGGCTTCGCCATGACCCTGCTGCCGGTGCTGTCGGCGCTGCCCGCGCTGCTGCTGGCCGGCCGGTTCGTCGGCGAACGGGACGGGCTGGGCGAGGCGCTGCGCGGCGCGCTGCTCGCGGTGGCGCCCGCCGCACTGGTCTTCGGCCTCGTCTACGCGGCGCTGCTGGCCGGCGCGGTGCGGCTGCTGAGCCTGGGGCTGCGGGCCGGGCATCACCCGGTGCACAGCCGGCAGGGCTGGCAGGCGTGGACGGTCAGCCAGCTGATGGACCTGGCCCGGGAGACCCTCTTCCCGCTCTACGCGGGCCTGGTCACCCCCCTCTGGCTGCGGCTGCTCGGCATGAAGGTGGGCCGCGGCGCCGAGGTCTCCACGGTGCTCGCGCTGCCCAGCCTGACCACGGTGGGCGAGGGCGCGTTCCTGGCCGACGACACGCTGATCGCCCCGTACGAGCTGGGCGGCGGCTGGCTGCGGATCGGCCCGGCCGAGATCGGCCGCCGCGCCTTCCTGGGCAACTCCGGGATGACCGCGCCCGGCCGGTCGGTGCCGGACCGGGGCCTGGTCGGGGTGCTCTCGGCGACCCCGAAGAAGGCCAAGAAGGGCAGCTCCTACCTGGGCCTGCCGCCGGTGAAGCTGCCGCGCGCCGCCGAGGGCGGCGACCAGAGCCTGACGTACGAGCCGCCGACCCGGCTGCTCTGGGCGCGCGGGCTGGTCGAGCTGGCCCGGCTGGTGCCGGTCTTCTGCTCGGTGGCGCTGGGTGTGCTGACCGTGGCGGCGCTCTGCCTGCTGGGCTCGCCGTGGCTGATGGCGCTGCTCGGCGGCGCGGTGCTGCTGGTGGCCGGCGCGGTGGCCTGCCTGGTCTCGCTGGCCGCGAAGTGGCTGCTGGTCGGCCGGTTCCGGGCGGTGGAGCACCCGCTGTGGAGCGGCTTCGTCTGGCGCAACGAGCTGGCCGACACCTTCACCGAGGTGCTGGCCGTGCCGTGGTTGATCGGCGCGGTGCCCGGCACGCCCGTGATGACGCTCTGGCTGCGCGGCCTGGGCGCCCGGATCGGGCGGGGCGTCTGGTGCGAGAGCTACTGGCTGCCCGAGGCCGACCTGGTCACCCTGGGCGACGGGGTCAGCGTGAACCGCGGCTGCGTGCTGCAGACCCACCTCTTCCACGACCGGATCATGCGCATGGATACTGTGGTCCTCCGCGAGGGCGCCACGCTGGGCCCGGGCGGGATCGTGCTGCCCGGCAGCACCATCGGGGAGCGCAGCACGCTGGGCCCGGCCTCGCTGGTGATGCGCGCGGAGTCCGTCCCGGCGGACACCCGCTGGCTGGGCAACCCGATCGAGGCCTGGCAGGCGTAGCGAGTGAACGGCATGGAACGGGGAGCGGGTACGACGGTGGGTAGCAAGCAGATCGACCCGTACTTCCCGGACAACGGCGATCCCCGCTACCGGGTGCACCGCTACGAGCTGACGTTGGACTACCGGCCGGGACCCAACCGGCTGGCCGGCTCGGCGCGGATCAGCGCGCTGGCCGGGCCCGAGCCGCTGCGCGAGTTCGCGCTCGACCTGGCGGACTTCCGGATCGGCCGGGTGCTGGTGGACGGCAAGGCCGCGCACTACACGCACCGCGGCGGCAAGCTGCGGATCCGCCCGGGCCGCGGCCCGGCGGCCGGGGCGGCGTTCACCGTCGAGGTGCACTACAGCGGCAACCCGAAGCCGGTGCGCAGCCAGTGGGGCGGCCTGGGCTGGGAGGAGCTGACCGACGGCGCCCTCGCGGCCAGCCAGCCGGTCGGCGCGCCGTCCTGGTACCCGTGCAACGACCGGCCCGCGGACAAGGCCTCGTACCTGGTCTCGATCACCACGCCCTCGCCGTACGCGGTGGTGACGGGCGGGCGGCTGCTCACCCGGACCACCCGGGCGAGCAGCACCACCTGGGTCTACGAGCAGGCCGCGCCCACCGCGAGCTACCTGGTCGGGATAGCGATCGGCGTCTTCGAGAAGGTGCTGCTGGTGGACGCCGAGCCGGGCGCGGTGCCGCAGTCCGGCTACGTCCCCTCGCAGCTGGTCTCCCGTTTCGCGGGCGACTTCGGGCGCCAGCCGCAGATGATGCGCTTCTTCGAGGAGCTCTTCGGGCCCTACCCGTTCGGCGAGTACGTGGTGGTGGTCGCGGACGAGGAGCTGGACGTCCCGGTCGAGGCGCAGGGCATGGCGGCCTTCGGGGTCAACCACGTGGACGGGCTGCGGGGTTCGGAGCGGCTGGTGGCGCACGAGCTGGCGCACCAGTGGTTCGGCAACAGCGTGACCGTCGCGGACTGGCGGCACATCTGGCTGAACGAGGGCTTCGCCAAGTACGCGGAGTGGCTCTGGGCCGAGCACGCGGGCGGCCGCACCGCCCAGGCCCACGCGGCGGACGCGCACCGGCTGCTGGCCGGGCTCCCCCAGGACCTGCGGCTGGCCGATCCCGGCCGGAAGCTGATGTTCGACGACCGGCTCTACGAGCGCGGCGGCCTGGCCGTGCACGCGCTGCGGGTCGCGCTCGGCGAGCAGGCCTTCCGGCGGATGCTGCGGGACTGGGCCACCGGGCGGCGCCACGGTGTGGTGACCACGGCGGACTTCATGGCGCACGTGCGGCGCTACGCGGGGGCGGGCGACTCGGTGGTGGAGCTGTTCGACGCCTGGCTCTTCGAGGGGGCGCTGCCGCCGCTGCCGGTGCTGCCGATGCCCGTGCCGCCGCTGCCCGTGGCTCCGGTGCCTGTGCCGCCGATGCCCGTGCCGCCGATGCCGACCGTGCCGCCCGCGGTGCCGGCGCCGCCGGCCTGGTAACCGGTCCTGGCGGGCCTGGCGGGCCTGGCCACCGGGTGAACCGGCCGCAGTCGCCGGCGGATCCGCGGGCGGCCTCGCTACCGCTGCTCGATCCCGCTCCGGACCACCGCCAGCAGCCGCTCCGTCCGCCCCTCGGCCGCACCGCCCGCCTGCTGCCCGGCCCAGGCGATCCCGGCCACCAGGGCGAGCAGGTCGTTCACCGTCAGGTCCGCGCGCACCTCGCCCGCCTGCTGGGCCCTGGTCAGCAGCGTCGCGGCTGCCGCGCGCATCGCCGCGCAGGAGCGGTGCAGGTCGGAGGCCTCGTCCTGGAGGGCGGCCAGGATCGAGGCGGGCAGGCCCTGGTAGCGGGTGGAGCCGACCGCGAACGCCGCCAGCCAGTCGAACAGCGCCTGCTGGGTCGACGGCGCGTCGAGGAGTTCCTCGGCCTCGGCCCGCAGCGCGTCCAGGCCGTGGCGCATGGCGGCTTCGAGCAGCGCCTCACGGGTCGGGAAGTGGCGGTAGAGGGTGCCGATCCCGACACCGGCGCGGCGGGCGACCTCGCGCAGCGAGACCTCGGTGCCCAGCTCGTCGAAGGCGGCCCGGCCGGCCGCCAGCAGGAGTTCGTGGTTGCGCCGGCCGTCCGCGCGCCTGGTCTCCGCCACCGGGTCCGCCTCTCTGGGGAGTTGCTTGGGACGTTGTCCGTGGAGTTGCCTGAGGGACTACGAGCCGGAGCGCTGCTCCGGCCGCTCATCCTAGTCGAGGGGAGCGGGCAGGCGGGCGGGCTCAGGCGCGGACGGGCGGGCTCAGGCGCGGACGGCGACAGTGACGATCTCCCGGCTGGTGGCGGTGACCGGGCCGCGGTGCCAGTCGCCGTAGCGGGCCTCGACCGTGAAGCCCGCCTCGGCGAGCAGATAGTCGAGGGCCTCGGGCGCGAGGAAGCGCAGGCTCGAGCGGTCCCGGTGGAGCACGGTGCCATCGGGCGCAGCCGTCGTCGAGTTGAAGGTGACGACTGCGTCGTCGGCGGACTCGACCTCGTGCCAGATCCGCAGCGCGCGCCCGGCCCCGTCGGTGAGCTCGACGGCGTTCGCCGGGTTCCACTCCAGCCAGGCACGGGCCTGCGGATGGCGGGTCTCGAAGGCGAACCGGCCGCCCGGGCGCAGCGCGGCACGGATCGCCGCCAGCGAGGCGCGCAACTCCTCGTCGCCGACCAGGCACTGGAAGGCGTGGCTGGTCATCGTCGCGAGGTCGAACTCGCCCGACCAGGCCGCGTCCGCCGCCCGGCCGTCGACCCACTCGATGTCGGACCGGCGCCGGGCCCGGGCCAGTGAGGGCCGGTCCGGGTCGAGGCCGACCAGCCGCCCGGTGTGGCCCTGTTCACGCGCGCGGTGCAACATCGCGCCGGTGCCACAGCCGACGTCGAGCACGGTGGGGGCGGCCAGCACGAGTTCGTCGTAGAAGGCGTTGTCGGGCGAGCGAGCCGGATCCCAGGGGTTCAGCAGGTCGTACAGCGCGGCGGCGTCATCGTCTGAGTACACGGCGGGAGTGTGCCGGGCCCGGCGCTCGGGGCGCTACCCGTTTTCCGACGGACGGTGCGTCAGCAGATCGCGGGCGGCCAGCACGACGCCCTCGGAGAGTTCCTCGTGCGTGTAGTCCCACTCCTCGTCCCGGACGTCCCAGGTGAGCGCCCATCTGACCATCGGTGCCAGCGCCTCGGGGTGGCCGAGTTCCACGGCTACCTCCCTGATCAGGTCCGCGCCCCGGGCGGGCTCGAGCACCCCTTCGACGATCCGGGCGGCCAGCCAGTCGGCCAGTGCCCGGCGGTCGGCGGCGAACGTGGCACCGACCGGCCGCGGGTAGGCCAGGCCGAGCTCGTCCAGCACCTGGTCGAAGAGGTCCAGGGCCTGCGGCTCCTCGTTGCGGCCGAGCCCGGCGAGCAGTGGCAGCGAGGGACTGTCGACCCCGGCCAGCAGCGCGTCGAGCCCGAACCGGATCAGCTGGTCGGAGCCGGGGTGCAACCCCAGGCCCCGGTCGACGGCCAGGGCGCGCAGGGTCCGCAGGGCCTCGGCTTCGGCCTCGGTCATCGAGAACTCCTCGGGCAGCTGGTCGCGGCCTGCGGCACGGCGCGCAGGAAGAGTTGACGCATCGTCAGAACTGGTTCAGTGGCTTGAGGTTGGGAGCTATCGCCGAGTTGAGCTGGAGCAGGATGATCAGCGCGACGCTCAGGTAGGTGTTGACCAGGCCGAGCAGCACCGCGGCCGCGTAGAGCGTCTGGGCCACCACGATCCGGCGCCTGGCGGCGGCGACCAGGCCGGCCGGGGCGTCCTCGCGGAACAGGGCGGCGCGTTCGGCGTAGCGCAGGGCGGCGAGCAGCAGCAGGCCCAGGGTGAGCAGGTGCAGCCAGTAGACGAGCAGCGCGACGCGGTAGGTCTCGTACGCGGCGAGCAGTGCGGTGGAGAAGGGCATCAGCGAGACCGCGCAGAGGAAGGCGAGGTGGATCCAGGTCAAGTGCCGGTCGCCGCGGGCCAGGTGATCGAGCTGTGCCTGCTGGCCGAGCCAGAACATGCCCAGGGTCAGGAATCCGAGTACGAAGACCCCCAGGTGCGGGGCCAGTCGCGCCAGCGCGTGCCAGAGCTGGGCCTCGCCGTCGCCGGCGCCCGGCGCCCAGAGCGTGTGCTGCGCGTTCAACAACTGGATGGCGGGGACGTGCAGATCGAGCACCAGCAGCGTCATCGCGACGGCGAAGATCCCGTCGCTGATCGCGGCCAGCCGGTGCACGCTGCCGCCGACGATGCGGTGGTAGGCGTTCGCCATGGTCTTCTCCCCCGAGGTCAGGCGACCATCCAAGCAGGGGTGGCCGCCCGACCGCACTCCGGGGGCGCCGTCAGCCGGCGGCCGGCACCTCCGGCGGGCGCTTGAACATCCGGGTGGCGGTGATCTCGCCGTGGATCGCCGGGCCGTCCGGGTCCTGGGGGGTGGGCAGGCCGGGGCGCAGGTGCTCCTCCACCGAGATGTACTTCAGGCCGGCCCGCAGGTCGGCGTCGTTGCGCAGCCGGATGACCAGCGGGAACTCGGCCAGCGCGGTGGTGTCGAACAGACCGGTGGTGTAGATCAGCTGGACGCCGAGCGCGTCGGCCACCGCCCGCTGCAGCTCCAGCAGGTAGGTGGCGTTGGCGCGCCCGATCGGGTTGTCCAGGAAGAGCGTGCCGGCGTGCCGCAGTTGGGACTGGCCCCGGTCGTTGGCGCGCAGCGCGGCCATCGTGCAGTAGAGCGCGATGGCGGCGGTGAGCAGCTGGCCGCCGGAGAAGACGTCGGACATCTGGCCCACGCTCACCCGCTCGGCGCGCAGCACCGCGTCGGGCTTGAGGATCTCGACGCTCACCCCCTTGGGGCCGATCGCCGCCGCCACCGCGCGCAGCAGCAGCGACATGCCGTCGCGGCGCCCGAACTCGTTGGCGGCCGTGGAGTTCTTCTTGACGGCGGCCCGGGTGGCCTCGTCGATCACCTCGCCGAGGCGTTCGGCGAGCACCGACTGGTCCGGGTCCTCGAAGCGGATCCGCAGGAACTCCTGACCCGACCACTCGCCCAGGCCCTCGGGCAGCCGGGAGAGCCGCTGGGCGGCGCGCAGGGTGGCGAGCGAGGTCTCCACCAGGCCGCGCAGCCGGTCCACGATCGAGCCGCGGTTGCGCTCCAACTGGGTCAGCTCGTCGGTGAGCACCCGCAGCCTGGGGGCGAAGGCGTCGGCCCAGGCGGCGGCGTGCTCGGGCAGCGCGGCGGCCGGCAGTTCGCGGATCTGCTGGCGGGCGGGGGTGCGGACGGCCTCGTAGCGGGCCGCGTTGGCGTGCCGGACCAGCGCGTCGCAGGCGTCGCGGACGGCGAGGTCGGCGGCGCTCAGCTCGGCGGAGGCGGTGCGCAGCGCGCGGCGGGTCTCGGTGGCGGCGGTGCGGGCCTCGGCCAGCGGGTCGAGGTACGGCTCGGCGGCCGGCTCGCCCTCCTCGGCGGTGTGGTCGCGAAGGCCGTCGCGCAGCTGGGCCGCGGCCTCGTCGAAGTCGGCCGCGGCGGACTGCGCGGACTGCAGGGTGCGCAGCAGCTCGCTGTGCTCGATCCGGGCACCCTCCAGCTCCTCGCGCCGCTCGGCCAGTTGGCCGGTGGCCACGCGAAGCAGTTGCTGCGCGTGCTCGGGGTCGGTGGGCACCAGGTCCTCGGGCAGCTCGGTGTGTGCCTCGCCCGAGGCCGGGGCCGAGCGCTCGACCTCGCCGCGCAGCCGGCCGAGTTGCTCACTTGCCACCGCCGAACGGGCCTCGATGGTGGCGACCAGCTCCTCGGCCCGGGCCGCGGCGGCCTGGCGGGCCGGGCCGTCGGCGCCGTCGGGGCTGTTCAGCAGCTCCTCGGCGCGGATCCGGACCTTGTTGGTGAGCCGGTCCAACTCGGCCTGGGCGGCGGTCTCGTCGCTCTCCGCGCGGGCCTGCTCGGCCCGCAGGTCGGCGCCGACTCCGACCTTCTCGTAGAGCTGGGCGGCGGCCCGGTAGGCCTCGCGCAGGGCAGGCAGCGAGGCGGTCGGCAGTTCGTCGCTGACCGCCACGGTGCCGGCCAGCTCGGCCCGCTCGGCCCGCAGGGTGCGGGCGGTGCGGCGGGCGTCGTCGGCGGCGCGCTGGGCGGCCCGGCGGTCCTCGTCGCAGGCCTGGGCGCGCTCGGCGCAGGCCCCCTGGCGGCGCTCGCACTCGGCGGCGTCCTCGGCCAGCTCGCGCAGCGACCTGGTCCAGGCGGGGCGCTCGCGCAGCCGGAAGGCGAGGCCGGCCAGCGCGTCGGCGCGGCGGCGGGCGCGCTGGGTGGACTCGCGCCGCTCCTCGTGCACGCTCGCGGCGGCGGCGCGGTCGGCCTCCGCCTCGGCGTGCTCGGCGCGGGCGGCGGCCAGTTGGGCGGCGGCGAACTCGGCCTGCTCGGTGGCGGCGGAGGCCGCGTCCGCCACCTCGCCGAGGGTGCCGGACGGGCTGGCGGCCTGCCAGGAGGCGAGCCGGGCGGCCAGCGCGCGGTCGCCGCCGAGCCGGGCGGCCAGCTCGCGGATGTGCTCGTCCCGGGCGCTCGCCCGCTCGCGCAGCTCGCGGCGCTCGGTGTCGGCGGCGCTCTCGTCGTGCATGGCCGGGTTCGGCGGCACGAGGAAGAAGGCAGGTTCCTCGGTGATCGGGGCGATCAGCGCGGCGGCCGTGCCGACCGCCACGGTGGAGCGCGGCAGCAGTGCGGCGGCCTGCAGCGCCTCGCGGGCCCGGTCCAGCGCGGACGGGTCGGTGACCACCACGCCGTCGACCAGTTCGGGACGGGCGGCCAGGATCCGCTCGTGGTCGAGCGGGTCGACGGACTGGGCCAGGTAGCGCCAGCCGGGCAGCGCCGGCACGCCGTGCTCGCCCAGGTACTCGACGGTGGCCAGCACGTCGGGCCCCGGCGGCAGCAGGCCGCCGTCGCCGAGCGCGGCCAGGATCCGGGAGTCATCGGCGGCGGCGGTGCGCAGGTCGAACAGGGTGCGCTCGGCGGTGGCGACGGAGGTGTCGAGCAGCTCGGCGAGATCCTCGGCGGCGCGGTCCAGCACGTCGGGGGTGAGCACCTCCGCGCGGCCCGAGAGGTCAGCCGGTTCTGACGGTCCGTCAACATCGACGTCGTAGTAGGGAGCCAGCCCCAGCAGTTCGGCCAGCCGGGGCTCCCCCGCCAGCCGCGCGGCGGTGCGGCGCTCGGCGGCCAGCGCGCGCTGGGCGGCCGAGCGGGCGTCGCTGGCCCGGGCGGCGGCCAGCTCGGCGCGGCCCTCGGCGGCGGCCGCCTCGCGGGTGCGGGCGGTGGCCAGCTCGGCGGCGGCGCGGGCCTGCTCCAGTGCGGCGGTGGCGCTCTGCTCGGCGTCGGCGGCGTGCAGGGCGGCGCGGGCCGGGTCCCCGGCGGGGTTCGCGGCATCGCCCGCGGTGTCGATCCACCCGGCGGCCACGGCGGCCTGGGTCTCCTGCTCGACCTCGGCGAGCCGCTGGCGCAGGTGGTCGGCGTCGGAGCGGGCCTTCTGGCCGGCGGTGGCGGCGGCCAGCGAGTCGGCCTGCGCGCGGGCGCCGTCCTGCTGCAGCTCGGCGGCGCGGCCCTCCTCCGACTCGGCGCGCTCCTCGGCGGTGCCGGCGGCGGCCTCCAGCGCGTGGGCGAGCGCGCCGGCGGCCTGGGCGCGGGCGGCGAGCGCGGGGGCCGCGTCCAGCTCGGCCTCGCGGATCGCCACGGCGACCCGGGCCGCCCGGTCGGCGGCGGCGCGGTGGCGAAGCACCGCCTCGGCGGCCTGCCAGGCGGCGTGCAGGGTGCGGGCGTCGAGCAGTTCGCGGCGCAGCCCGGCGGCCTCCCCGGTCGCCGCGGCGAGCGAGAGCGTGGCGTGACGGTGGGTCAGCTCGGCGGTGATCAGCGAGTGGCGGGTGCGGTCGGCCTCGGCGGTGGTCACCGCGCCCGCGGCGGCGGCCACTTCGATGGCCAGGTCCTGGGCCCGACCGCGCTCGGCGCCGGCCCGGGCGGCCAGCGCCTGGGCGAGTCGGCGGGTGCGGCGCTCGGCGGCTCGGTGCGCCTCGCGGACGCCCTCGCGGGCGGCGCCGGCGCCCACGATCCGCTCCAGCAGCTCCAACGAACCGGCGGTGAAGTCGCGTTCCGCGGTCAGCTCGGCGCGGCGGCCCAGCTTGGCGGCGAAGCCGTGCACCAGGTCGGCCAGGCCGTCGGTGTCCCGGGTGTCGGTGACCGCGCGCAGCAGCAGGTCGGTGAAGTCGGCGTCGTGCTTGACCGCGAAGAGGCCGGCCGCTTCGCCCTCGTCGGCGTTCATCTCGCGCTGGTAGCGGAAGAGTTCGGGGTCCAGGCCGAGTTCGCCCAGGTGCTCGGTCCAGCGGTCGTGCCCGTCCTCGAAGGTGAGGTCGAGGTAGGGGTAGGCCTTGCCGGCCTCGGTGAGCGCGTCGCGGAAGCCCTTCATGGTGCGGCGTCGGCCGCGCGGACGGGCGGTCGGGGCGCCCAGGGTGGCGCGCTCGGCGACCGGCAACGCGTCCAGGGTCAGGCCGGGGCCCGGGCGGAAGGAGTACCAGGTCTCGGCGAACTTGCGCGGGTCGGAGGAGACCTGGCGGCCGCGCCACTCGCTCACCTTGCCGACCACGATCAGTTCGCCGGTGACGGTGTGCTGCCACTCCAGCGCCACGTGGCCGCAGTCGTCGGCGAGCAGGAACTTGCGCAGCACCCCGGAGCTGGCGCCGCCCAGGGTGTTGCGGTGTCCCGGCAGCATCACCGAGAAGATCAGCTTGAGCAGGACCGACTTGCCGCCGCCGTTCTCCAGGAAGAGCACACCGGCCGGGGCCGGGCGGCGCTGCGGGCCCTCGGGCTCCTCGCCGAACAGGCCGGGCTGCTGCGGGGCGGGACTGGCCACCGGCTCGCCGACACCGCGCAGGTCCAGCACGGTGTCGGCGTAGCGGGCGCCGGCCGGGCCGATGGAGTAGAGGCGGACCCGGTTGAGCTCGTACATGAAGTCTTGGCCTTAACAGGTGTCAGAGGGAGTGGAACGGCAGGCCGGCGTCGGCCACCAGCTCTTCGCTGTGGTCAGCGGGCAGCAGGGTGGCCGTGCCGTCGGAGACCGGGACCACACCGAGGTCGAGCAGTTCGGCCATCGCGGCGGTGCCGGCCAGGTCGCGGACCTGGAGCTGGTAGCGGGCGGTGGTGCGGAAGGTGCCGCCGGCGTCGTCCGAGGTCCGCTGCAGGAAGCCGGAGTCGACCAGGAAGGCGACCGCCTTGCCGGTGATGCCGATGGTGGAGCCGGACAGTCGCCGGGCGTCCTTGGTGGCGCCGGTGGTGGAGCGGCGGGCCCAGACCCGCCAGGCGGCCTCCAGGCCGGGCGCGTCGCTGGCCGGGTCGGTGTTGGCGCCGGCCAGCTCGGCCTGCTCCTCCAGGCGGCGGCAGGCCTGGCGGACGAAGGCGTCCACCCCGTTGACGGTGATCCGGCCGAGGTAGCCGTCGTCGGCCAGGTCCTCGGGGCGGGGGAACGCCATCGCGGCGACCGCGAGGTGCGCCAGGCCGTGCAGGAAGCGGTCGGCGGTGTCGGAGGCGGCGCGGCGCGAGTAGTCGCCCATCTTGACCGCGAAGGCCGAGTCCTCGGCGGCGGCCAGGGCCATCCCCGCGCGGGCCGAGACCTCCAGCACCACCAGGCCCAGCCCGGTGGCGACCGCGTCGGCCAGCCGGGCGAACGACGGGTCCTCGCGGTGGCGGCGCACCAGCTCGCCGTACTCGGCGTCGCGGGCGGGCAGCAGCTTGGCCTGCAGGCCGAAGGAGACCAGCCGGGCGGCGTCGGCCACGTCGGCGGGGGTGACCGCGGCCTCGCGCGGCTGGGCTTCGTCGTGAGGCGTCGTCACGGGTGGTGCTCCTCGGTCCGGGATGGGGGCGCCCCAGGCCGGGGCCTGGGGTCGCGGCGTCACTTGCGCGTCCTTGGATCGCGGCGTCACTGCGCGTCCTTGGATCGTGGCGTCACTGCGCGTCCTTCCGGTCGGCCGCCATGCCGACCGCGTCCAGCAGGGCGCTGCCGACGATCAGGTCGGCGCCGCCGAACTCCGGGTCGGCCAGCTGGGCGCCGTCGTCCACCGCGAAGAGCAGCCGCTCCTCGCCCTGGCGGTAGGCGGTGCCGACCGGCGGACTGGCGGCGTGCACGGCGAGCAGCGCGACCAGGTAGGGCAGCTCCGGATCCTGCGCGCGGGCCTCCGCGAGCAGGCCGGAGAGCCGCCGGGGCGCGTCGGCGGGCAGGTCGAGCAGCACCAGCGCGGCCTCCAGCTGGGCCTCGGAGAAGCGGCTGTCGTCGGGGGTGGCGACCAGGTCGGGATCGGGCAGCTCGGCGCCCAGGTGCTCTCGCTCGACCGGCGGGGTGAGCAGCAGCTCGACCAGGTCGGCCACCCGGACGGCGGTGGGGGTGCGCAGCCCGGTGCCGCGGGCGAAGAAGGCATCGGTGGGCCGGATCGCCTGCTCGATCGGCAGCCGCAGCACCGGCGCCAGCAGCTGGCCGTAGAGGTCGACGCCGACCCGGGAGGTGGGCGCGGCGAAGGCCTGGCGGTCCTGCTCGGCGCGGAACAGCGGGCCGGCCTCCAGCAGCCGGGTCTGCAGCTGGGTGTGCCGGCGGATGCAGTCCTTGACGATGTCCACCAGTTCGGCGGCCTGCCGCTTGTGCTCGGCGCTCTCGGCCTCGTCCCGGGCGCGGCGGATGTTGGTGAGGATCGCGTTCTCGTGCCGGTAGCGGTCGGCGATGTGGTCCAGCGCCTCGTCGATCAGGTCGGGGATCGCCTGCATCCAGTCCACCGCGCGGACGTTGCGCCGGGTGGCGTCCAGGGCGCGGCGCAGCGTCTCGGCGTACTGGACGGTGCGGTAGCGGGCCTGCTCGGCGGCGAGCTGGGCGTCGGCGAGGCGGCCGCGGCGGATCAGCACCTCCAGCTTGACCTCGGCGGCGATCTGAGCCGAGGTCACATCGGTGTCCAGCGCGCCCACCAGGACGTTGACCGCCTCGTCGGTGGTCCGCAGGTAGACCCCGCCGTCCGGTCCCGGAACCTCCTCGATCAGCTTGAAGTCGTAGTCGCGGCGCAGGTAGCTGCCGTCCGCGCCGAAGGTGCCGTAGACGGCACGGAAGCCGCGATCGACGCTGCCGACGTTGATCAGCGACTCCAGCACCCAGCGGACGACCCGCTGGTGCTCGGCAGCCGGGCGCCGCGGGTGCTGGGCGGCGACCCGGGGCAGCAGGCGGCCCAGGACTATCTCCCGGTCGGCCCCGGTGTCGAAGTCCATGTGCAGGGTGACCAGATCGATCGCCGCGAGGCCGACCTCGGCCATCGCGTAGCCGCCGTACTCGCCGGCCAGGTTGACCTTGCGGTTGTCGAGGTCGTGCAGCGGCGCGGTGCAGGCGAGCGCCTTGAGCCGGCGGGCCAGACCCTCGTCGGCGGCCGGGCCCGGCGCGGGGCGGGCGCCGGGGCCCGCGGGCGGGCGGGCACCGCCGGTGGGCGGGCGGTGCTCGCGCTCGGCGGGCTGATCAGCGATGACGGTCACGGTGGACAAGCCTAGGGCCATCGACCGACAGGGCCTGAAATGGGGGTACTCGTCAGGACTCATCCCGCTTTGGGCGGCGGGGCGGGGTGGGGCGCTCGGGACGGGGTGCTCGGGCAGGGCACTCGGGGCGGATGACTCGGGCGAAGCGCTTGGGGCGAAGCGCTTGGGGCGGACCGCTCGGGGCGGAGCGCGAGACTGGCGGAAGAAAGTTGAACGTGTTCAAATCCAGGTCTAGAGTCGGCCTCGCCGGGCAGCGGCCCGGCCCGGCAACGGCCGGTCCGAAGGGGGAGCAACATGACTGTTGGGACTCACGGCGAGGCATCCGCCGCAGCACCGGGGGTGGTGCCGGCCGCGGATGCCACCGACCTGCGCACCGTGCGCCGCTGGCTCATGATCTTCATCGTCTGCCTGGTCCTCAGCGGACTGACCGCCTTCCCGCTGCGCACCGAGACCGCATGGCTGGCCGACGCCGCGCACCGGCTGCCCACTCCGGCACCGCTGCTCCACTGGCTCGACCGGGTCCGCACCGGTCTGGCCGACACGGACGCCCGCTACCCCTTCATCGCCTACGGCACCGACTGGCTGGCCTTCGCGCACCTGGTGATCGCCGGGGCGTTCTGGGGACCGCTACGCGATCCGGTGCGCAATGTCTGGGTGATCCAGTGGGCGCTCGGGGCGTGCGCGGCGATCGTGCCGCTCGCCCTGATCTGCGGGCCACTACGCGGGATTCCGGTCTATTGGCGATGTGTCGACATGTCGTTCGGGGCGGTCGGGGCCGTGCCGCTGCTGCTGGTACTGCGGGCGATCCGCCGGGTGGAACGGGTGGGCCGGGTGGGCCGGGTGGGGCAGCTGAAGCGCCCGTGACCGGCTGCGCCGCACCGCACCCGCTCCTCCCACGGACCAGTTCCCCGGCCGTCGGCACCGCCGCACCGGCCTCGGCGGGAATCAGGACACCCGCCCCGTTCCACCCTTACGGTGAGGCCGACCGCCAGACCGAGGGAAGGCATGACATGGCCGAGCAGCTCTACGCGACCATCAAGACGAACCAGGGCGACATCGAGGTGCGGCTGCTGCCGAACCACGCCCCGAAGACCGTGCGGAATTTCGTCGAGCTCGCCAAGGGCGAGCGCGAGTGGACCCATCCGGAGACCGGCCGGCCGACCACAGCCCCGCTCTACGACGGCACCGTCTTCCACCGGGTGCTCGAAGGCTTCATGATCCAGGGCGGTGACCCGCTGGGGAACGGCACCGGCGGCCCCGGCTACAAGTTCGCCGACGAGTTCCACCCCGACCTCGCCTTCACCAAGCCCTACCTGCTCGCCATGGCCAACGCCGGCCCGGGAACCAACGGCTCGCAGTTCTTCATCACCGTCGCCCCCACCACCTGGCTGACCCGTAAGCACACCATCTTCGGCGAGGTCACCAGCGACGCCGGCAAGAAGGTGGTGGACGCCATCGCCACGACCGCGACCAACCCGGGCAACGACCGTCCGGTCGAGGATGTCGTCATCGAGTCGGTCGTGATCGAGACCCGCTAATCCAGCGAAGGACCGACGAAGAACCGGCGAAGGACCGACGAAGGACCGACGAAGGAATCCGACCAGATCTCGGCGACGACGGCCGGCCCGCAGGCTCACAGGCTCACAGACCCGCGGTGAGCGGGCCCGGGACGGGGCAGCCCACTCACCGCGGGAGCCACTGCCTGCCTGCTCAGTCCTCCAGGGCTGAGCGGACCGCGGCCCAGCAGTGCGGGTCGGCCACGGCCAGCAGGCCGGTCCGCTCGTCGGTCACCCGGTACTCGCTCCCGTCCAACCGACGCACCGCACCGCCGGCTTCGCTCAGCAGCAGCGCGCCCGGTGCGTGGTCCCAGGGCAGGGTGCGGTGGTAGCGGAGGAAGTCCAGCTCGCCGTCGACCAGTTGGGGGTAGTCGATCCCCGCGCTCTTGGTACCGCTGCCCAGCGCGGCGAACCGCCCGGCGGCCCGCTCGACCCTGGCGCGCGCGGCCGGGTCGAGGAACCGGGTGAGCGCGGCCCCACGCAGCGCGCCGAGGTCGCTGGTGGCGCCAGGGCCGCCTGGCGAGCCGTTGCCTCCGGGGCCGCCAGGGCCGCCGGGGCCGCCAGGCGAGCCAGGCGCGGGTACGGGCGCCATGGCCGGTGCGCGCCGCAGCCGCACCCCGTCCCGCCAGGCTCCCGCGCCCAGCTCCGCCGTGTAGGCGCGCCCGGTCGCGGGCTGCACGATCCACGCGGCCACCACCTGCCCCGAGCGCACCAGCGCCGCCATCACCGCGTAGTGCGGCCGTCCCGCGACGAAGTTGGCGGTGCCGTCCAGCGGATCGACCAGCCAGGCGGCGGGCGCCTCGCGCAGCGCGGCCACCAGCCCCGGCTCGGCAGCGCTCGCCTCCTCGCCCACCACCGGGACGTCGAGCAGCGCGCGCAACCGCGGGGTGATCAGCTCCTCGGCCTCCTGGTCGGCGGCGGTGACCAGTTCGCCCGGACTCTTCTCGGTCACCTCACCCTCCGCAAGTGCTCGGTAGCGCGGCAGGATGGCGGCCGCGGCCGCCTCGCGGAGGATCTCGGTGACTCGGTCCATCATGATCGTCATCCTAGGCGGGCGCCCGGTAGACCAGCAGGTACCGCCAGAACAGCAACCGCCGCACCCGTGCTCCGGGCAGCAGCAGCGCCGCCTGCCGCCGCACCTCGGCGTACGGCAGCCGGGGCGGCGCGACCGGCGCGGCCACCTCCGCCGGGGCACCACCGCGCAGCCACTCCCCCGCCGCCACCGTCACCCGGAACACCGCGTTGACCGGCACCGCCGTCAGGCTCCACGCCCAGTCCACCGCCGACTCCTCCGGCGCGCAGCCGAGCACCAGCAGCACCCCACCAGGCGCGAGAGCGGCCCGTAGCCGACCGACGGTCTCGAACGGCAGATGGTGCAGGCTCGCCAAGCAGCTGATCACGTCGTACGCCCGGTCGGGCAGCTCGGTCTCGGCGAGGTCCTGCCGACGGAACGTCAGTCCGGCCATGCCGGCCGCGGCCTCGCGCGCCGCCTCGATCACCGCCGACGAGCTGTCCAGCGCGGTCACCGCGATCCCGCGCGCGGCCATCCGACGGGCGAACCGGCCGGTGCCGCAGCCCACGTCCAGGGCCGTCCGCGCACCGGGCGGCAACTGCCTTGTCAACAACCGGTGGTAGAAGTCGTTGTGGTTGAACGCCATGGTCCGACCCTGGCACAGCCGCACCCGAATGCGTGCGCCCGAACGGGGTGACCTGGGCGGCCCTGGCCGGGAGTCAGGCCCTACCATCCCCTCAGGCGTCTGCGGCAGCTCTGGGAGGCAGTGGCTCGTGACCGGTACGGTGATCGATCTCAACGCGGATCTCGGTGAGGGGTTCGGACGCTGGACGCTGACCGACGACGAGGCGCTGCTCTCGGTGGTGACCAGCGCCAACGTGGCCTGCGGCTTCCACGCCGGTGACGCGTCCACGATGCGCCGCGTCTGCTCGCTGGCTGCCGAGCGGGGGGTGCGGATCGGGGCTCAGGTCTCCTACCGGGACCTGGCAGGCTTCGGGCGGCGGCCGATGGAGGTGCCGCCGGACGAGCTGGCCGACGAGATCGCCTACCAGATCGGCGCGCTGCAGGTCTTCGCCCGGGCGGCCGGCTCGCGGGTGAGCTACGTCAAACCGCACGGCGCCCTCTACAACAAGGTGGTGGCGGACAGCGAGCAGGCCGAGGCCGTGGTCGCCGGGGTGCTGCGCGCCGGGGCGGTCTGCGACGGGCCGCTGCCGGTCCTCGGGCTGCCGGGCTCCAAGCTGCTGCAGGTCGCCGAGGGGGTCGGCCTGCCGGTGGTCACCGAGGCGTTCGCCGACCGCGCGTACACCTGGGCGGGCACCCTGGTGCCGCGCAAGGACGCGGACGCGGTGGTGCACGACCCGGAGACGGTGATCGCACGGGCGGTCGGCATGGCCCGGGACGGGCTCGTGACCGCGATCGGCGGCGAGCCGGTCGCGGTTGACGCCCGCTCGCTCTGCGTGCACGGGGACACACCGGGCGCGGCCCAGCTCGCCTGGCGGGTGCGGGGAGCATTGGCCTCGGCGGGGATCCGGGTGGAAGCCTTCACCTGATGAACTGTCGGGGGGCAGAATCATCGAATGCGGGACGGTCGACTGGCGAACGGTCGACTGGCGGACGGTCGACTGGCGGACGGTCGGACGTCCAAGGGGGAAGTGGCAATCTGGCGCCGGGCGACCGAGGGGCACCAATGGTCCGGAGAGCAGACGGTCGGCAGCCGGAGGATCGAGTGACAGACGATCGAGTTGGCAGGCAGTCCGCTCCGCAGACGGTCGAATGATGGACGATCAAGTGACGGGTACTCGGATGGTCGATGATCAGATGTCAAGCGGTCGCACAATCGATCGTCGGAAAGTAGATGGTCGAATCACTGACGATCAGCCGGAGAACGATCGGTGTTCCGACGGCCTGGTGGGAAACGATCAGACAGGCAACGACCAGCCAAGCGACGATCGGACAGCCGACGATCAGCCTACGGATGATCGACTGACGATCCGTCCCTTCGGCGACCACGCACTGCTGCTTGAGGTCGCCACCGGCGACCAGGTGGCAGCGCTGTATTCCCGCCTGCTGGCCGAGCGGGAGCGCGGGCGGCTGGGCGAGGTCGCGGAGATCGTGCCCGCCGCGCGCACCGTGCTGCTGGACGGCGTGGCGCAGCCGCACGAGATGGCCGCGCTGCTGGCACCGTGGCGGGTGACCGGCGCCGAGCCGGTGGCCGGACCGCTGCTGGAGATCCCGACCGTGTACGACGGCGCCGACCTCGCGGAGGTGGCCGCGCACTGGGGGGTGACGCCCGAGGCGGCGGTGGCGCTGCACAGCCGGATCGAGTACCGGGTGGCGTTCTGCGGCTTCTCGCCGGGCTTCGGCTACCTGACCGGCCTGCCGCCCGAGCGCGAGGTGCCGCGCCGGGCCACCCCGCGTCCCGTGGTGCCGGCCGGGTCGGTGTCGGTGGCGGGACCGTACACCGGGGTGTACCCGCGCTCCTCCCCCGGCGGCTGGCAGTTGCTGGGGCGCACCGCGCTGGTGCTCTGGGACACCGGGCGAGAACCGGCCGCACTGCTCACCCCGGGGGTGCGGGTTCGGTTCGTCCCGGTGCGGGGCGAACCCCTGGGGTGCGGCTCGGCGCGGGACGCGCCGGCGCGGGACCTGCCCGTGCGGGACGCGCCGGTGCGGGACGCCGCGACCGGGGGTGGGGTGTGAGGGCGTTGAGCGTGGTGCGGCCGGGGCCGCTGACCACCGTGCAGGACCTGGGGCGTTCCGGTGTCGCGCATCAAGGCGTGCCACGG
Organism: Kitasatospora sp. NBC_01287; assembly: GCF_026340565.1. Classification (NCBI taxonomy): domain Bacteria; kingdom Bacillati; phylum Actinomycetota; class Actinomycetes; order Kitasatosporales; family Streptomycetaceae; genus Kitasatospora; species Kitasatospora sp. NBC_01287. The sequence goes on along the minus strand of NZ_JAPEPB010000001.1, from coordinate 8,267,284 downwards.
GCCGGGGCGCTGGACCGGCCCGCCCATGTGGCCGCCAACCGCCTGGTCGGCAACCCACCCGGGGCCGCCACTCTGGAAACGACGCTCGGGGGTGTCACGGTCCGCGCGGTGGGCGGGCCGCTCTCGGTGGCCGTCACCGGTGCGCCCGCCGGAGTACGGGTCGACGGACGTCCCGCGGCTTGGGGTTCGGCCGTGCGGCTGGAGGTCGGCGAAACACTGGACGTCGGCCCGGCCGACTTCGGCGTCCGCAGCTACCTGGCGGTGCGCGGCGGGATCGCGGTCCCCCTGGTGTTGGGCAGCCGCTCGGCCGACCTGCTCACCGGTCTGGGGCCCGCGCCACTGCGGGCGGGTGACCTGCTGCCGGTCGGTGACCCGCAACCGACCGGTTACCCGCTGGCGCTCCCGCTCGGCGCGAGCGGAGCCGAGGCCGGAGCGGTTGAGGCCGGAGCAGCTGAGGCCGGAGCAGCTGAGGACGAAGACCTCGGTACCCGCGCCCGGCCGTGGGGCGCCGACCTGGTGCCGCTGCCCGGGATGCCGACGGAACTGGTGCTGCGCCTGCGCCCGGGCCCACGCGCGGACTGGTTCCTGCCGGGCTCACTGGCCACCCTGGCCCGGGCCCGCTACCGGGTGGCGGCGGCCAGCAACCGGATCGCCCTGCGCACCGAGGGCCCGGGGTTGGACCGGCTGCGGCACCAGGAACTGGCGAGCGAGGGCATGGTGCTGGGAGCCGTGCAGGTACCGCCGGACGGGCAACCGGTGGTCTTCCTCGCCGACCACCCCACCACCGGCGGCTACCCCGTGCTCGGAGTGGTGCCGGAGGCCGACCTGGCAGCCGCCGCGCAGGCCAGGCCGGGGGTCACGGTACGGTTCGTCCCAGCACCGAACTGAGCCCGCCACGCCACGCCGAGCACGCCAAGCCACGCCACGCCACGCCGAGCAGGCCAGGCCAGGCAAGGCCAGGGCAGGCCGAGCAGGCCACGGCCGGGCCGGGGTTGACCTTGCCCCAGGGGGAAGCCCGAGCATCCTGGGCACCGGGCACCGCGCCCGGTACGACGAGGAGGGGACGGGGAAGGGTTGGACCGGCTGACCATCGGGGCGTTCGCCCGGGCCTGCGGGCTGACGCCGAAGGCGCTGCGCATCTACGACGAGCTGGGCCTGCTGCGCCCGGCCGAGGTGGACCCGCTCTCCGGCTACCGGTTCTACGCCCCTGAGCAGTTGGAGCGCGCCCGCCTGGTGGCCCACCTGCGCCGGATCGGCCTGCCACTGGCCCGGATCCAGCAGGTCTGCGAACTGACGCCCGTTCAGGCGGCGGCCGAGCTCGGCGCCTACTGGGACGGGGTGCTGGCCGACACGGCCGCCCGGCAGGACCTGGTCACCCTCCTCCTCGGCCACCTCACCGGGAGCACGCGAATGACCACCACACTGCGGCTGCGCTACGCGGCCCGTACCGACCGGGGCCTGGTGCGGGCCCACAACGAGGACACCGCGTACGCGGACGGTTCGCTGCTGGCCGTCGCGGACGGCTTCGGCGGACCGCAGGCGGCCGGTGCCGCCGTCGAGGCGCTGAAGCGCTTCCCATCGCGGCACTTGGAACCGGAACCCACCGCCGCCGGGCCCGGCGAGCTGCTGAACGCGCTGGCCGAGGCCGTGCGCGCAGGGGTGGACGCAGCACCGGGCGAGGCCGGAACCACGCTGACCGCGCTGCTGCTCGCCGGCTCGCGGCTGGCCCTGGTGCACATCGGCGACTCCCGGGCGTACCTGCTGCGCGACGGGGAGCTGTTCCAGATCACCCACGACCACACACTCGTCCAGGCGATGGTGGACGAGGGCCGGATCGCCGCCGCCGAGGCCGCCTCGCACCCGCAGCGTGCCATGCTGCTGCGCGCACTCACCGGCCCGGCCGGTGAGGCACGGCCCGACGTGTCGCTGCACAGCGCGCGGCTCGGCGACCGCTACCTGCTCTGCTCCGACGGTCTGAGCACGGTGGTGGCACAGGACAGGCTGCACACCGCGCTGAGCACCATCGCGGACCCGGACCAGGCCGTGCAGCAGCTGATCACGCTGGCCAACCGGGCCGGCGGACCGGACAACATCGCCTGCGCGGTGGCCGACGTGGTGGCGGCCTGAGATGCGCTCGGCCCTGCTCGACCCGCGGCCGCTGCGGCTGCCCGATTTCCGCCGGCTCTACCTCTCCTCCGCCGTCACCGCGGTCGGCGGCCAGCTGACCGCTTTCGCCGTACCGCTCCAGCTCTACCGGCTGACCGGCTCCTCGCTCTGGGTCGGACTCGGCAGTTCGGCCGGGCTGCTGCCGATGGTGCTGGCCGCCCTCTGGGGCGGCGCGGTGGCCGACACCGCGGATCGGCGGCGGCTGCTACTGCTCGGCAACACCGGGATCGCCCTCTGCTCGCTGCTGCTCTGGGCACAGGCGGCGGCCGGCCTGGCTTCGGCGCCGCTGCTGCTGGTCCTGATCGCCGCGCAACAGGCCTGCTTCGGCGCCAACTCCACCGTGCGGGGCGCGCTGGCACCCCGCCTGGTGCCCGCCGAACTCCTTCCCGCCGCCAACGCGCTGCAATCGATGCTCAGTTGGCTGGGCGGCATCGGCGGTCCGCTGCTCGCGGGCATCCTGGTCGCGTTCACCGGCCTGGGGCCGCTCTACCTGCTGGACGCCCTCGCGCTGCTGGCTGCCCTGCTCTGGGTGCGGAAGCTGCCGCCCCTGCCGCCGACGCTCGCCGAGGGCGCCGCCGACAGGACCGACAGCACCGCCCCGGCGGGCCGCTCCCCGCTGCGCGACATCGCCGACGGGTTCCGCTATCTGGCGGGCCGGCGGATCCTGCTGGTCGCCTATCTTGCCGACTTCACCGCGATGTTCCTCGGGATGCCCGTCGCCCTCTTCCCGCAGCTCGCGCGGCAGGGCCTCGGTACGGCGGCGATCGGTGTCCTCTCGGCGGCGCTCTCGGGGGGCGCGGTGCTCGCGGGTGCCCTCTCCGGCAGCTTCGTCCGGGTCCGCAGGCACGGGGTGATGGTGACCTGCGGGGTCTGCGGTTGGGGCCTGACGATGGTCGGCCTCGGCCTGGTGCGCTCGCTCTGGGCGTCGGCGGTGCTGCTCGCGCTGGGCGGGGCGGGCATCGTGGTGCTGAGCGTCTTCCGCAAGACCATCCTGCAGAGCGCCGCCACCGACGGGATGCGCGGGCGGCTGCAAGGCGCGGACACGGTGATCGCGGCCGGCGGGCCCCGGCTGGCGGGCCTGGCGCACGGCGCGGCGGGCACCGCCCTCGGCACGGGCTGGGCGATCAGCGGGGGCGGGCTGCTGGTGGTGCTGGTGATGCTGGCCACCGTGGCGGCGGCACCCGCCTTCTGGCGCTACCGGCCGGTCCCCGCTCCCCTCACTGCGGCACCCGCCTCGGGCCCCGCGCCCAGGCCGGCCCACGCAGACTGAGCCCGCCCGTGGCGTCGGGCCCTGCCGCGGCCGGTCAGCACGGCCGCGGCGGTCAGCACGGCCGCGGCGGTCGCCCTGCCGCGGCGGTCAGCGCGGCCGCGGCACCGACCCCGTGTGGTCGCCGCCCGAGGCCATCCCGGCGGAGCCGCGTGAGGTGAGCCGGCCGCGCACGGCGGCGTGCACCTCGGCCTCCTCGGCCGGATCGGCGGCCAGCCGGCGCAGGCGTTCCAGCACCCGGGCGTCGCCCGTGGTCACCACGTGGTGGGCGGCCAGTTCGCGGGTGGTCTCCTCGCAGTCCCAGAGGCACTCGACGGCCACGCCGCAGGCGAAGTACGGGTCGGTGACGGCCAGTGCCCTGGCCGCGCGGCCGCGCAGGTCGGAGGAGGCGGCCTCGCCGTAGACGTGGCGCAGGATCGGCACGGCTTCCACGGCGGCCAGCCGCCCCGCGCCGTCCACCAAGCCGCCCAGCCCGGGAGCGCGCACCCCGCGCACCAGCATCCACTGCCGCAGCCCGGCCACCAGGGCGGGGGCGTCGGCCGACTCGCCGATGTCGGCGAGCAGCAGCACCGCGGCCTCGCCGAGGGCGCTGTCGACGCCGCCGGCGGCCGGGTCGGCCCAGCGGCGGGCCCGGGCCAGGGCGCGCGGGCCGCGCATCCTGGCCAACGCGTCGAGCGCGGCGCGGACCACCCGCTGGTCGGGGTCGGCGGCGGCCGCCTCGATCAGCTCGGTGAGGGCCTCGTCGTCCTGGTCGACCAGGTGGCGCAGCACGGCGCGGCGGGCGCCCTCGGCACCGTCGCGGGCGGCGGCGAGCAGGGTGTCACGGTCCTCGGGGCGTGCCACGGCGGCCAGGCAGCGGGAGGCGGCCGCGGCCCGGCGCTCGATGGCGGCCTGGTCGGGGCGGACGACGTTCTCGGCCTGGTCGGCCCAGGCGAGCACATCGGTCACGCTCCAGCCCGGGGTCACCCCGCCGCCGCGGCCCAGTTGGCGCTGCCAGAGGTCGAAGGGGGACTGCTCGCTCGCGTCGGCGATCCGCTGGTGGTGCTCGGCCCACAGCCGCCACGGCCGCGGTTCGTACGCGGCACGGATCGCGGCGCGCAGGTCGGCCTCGCCCTGCGGGGTCTCGGGGAAGCGGCTCAGCACGGCGGGGGCCAGCGCGAGCAGCGCGGCGTCCTCGTCGCGCAGGCCGAGCTCGTCCAGCGCCCAGGCCCAGTTGGAGCCGGTCTCGGCGTACTGGCGCAGCAGCAGCAGCGCGTCGCGGCGGCCGTAGCCGGCCAGGTGGCCCAGGACCGCGAGGGCCAGGCCGGTGCGCTGATCATCCGGGTCGAGCAGGTCGTCGAGGTGGGACAGGTGCCGCTCGATGCCGCCGAGCGGGGCTTCCAGGTCCATGTAGACGCGTGCGTAGTAGAGGGAGCGGTTCTCGACCTGCCAGTCACCGCGCGGGTCGCTGGTGACGCACTCCTCCAGGGCGGCGATCGCCTCGTCACGGTCAGCTGCGAGCGCATGCAACTGCCCGTCACCGCGTCCTCGCTGAAGCAGGCCGAGGAGGCTGTTGCTGGGGGCTATCACGGGCTCGAACATGAGGTCAGCATCCGTTGCGGCGGTCGTCGTGGCAACGGGATTTCCGTCGCCGGGGGTCTGGTGGTCACGCTGGGCGGGCGCCCGGGCGCCGGAATCACCGTAGGTTACCGCCTGCCTGCCCATGACGCACACATCTCAATCGGATCCGGCTGGATCGGGGGACCGATCGGCATATGCCAGGTGAAAGTTCCCTGCGTTTCTGCCATTCTTCCCACACGGACGGTGATGCTGTGCGACAGTCGTCACCACCGCTCCTCCGTTCACCTCTACCTGCCTTGGCGGTCCCGCCGATGAGTCTCCCCCTGAGCAGCGAGTCACCGGCCGCACCCGCGACGACACCGTCCACGGCACCGTCGAACACGGCAGCGGGCGCACCGTCGAACACGGCAGCGGGCGCACCGTCGAACGCGGCAGCGGTGACCGCGGCCGCCGCCGTCGAGTGGGACCTGGTCCGGGACACGGTGCGCTGGTCCGCGGCGGCCTACCCGATCCTGGCCCGCGATCCCGAGCTCGGTCCGCTGACCCTGGACCAGCTGCCGGGCCAGCTGGTCCCGCAGGACCGGCCGGCGCTCTGCCGGATGGTGACCGAGGCGCTGGTGCACGGCCGCCCGCTGGACGGGGTGGTCCGGATCCACCGGCCGACCGGTCCGGCCGCCGCGGTGCACTGCTCCGGCCGCCCGGTGCTCGGCCCGGACGGCCAGGTGGTCTCGCTGCGGATGCGGATCCGCGCCTGCTGACCCAGGGCCGCTGCCCGAAAGTCGCTGTCCGAAGGCCGCTGACCTCCGCGCGCGACCGCTCGGGTACCGCTCGTGTCGTGGCGCCCTGGGCGATCAGCCGTCACCCGGCCCGACATATGCTGTCCGCCGCAGCGTCAGCAAAGGGCGGACCTGCACCAAGGGAGGACCGTTCCATGGAAAGCCAGATTCTTCACAAGGCCGCATTCCTGCTGCACGACTGCCACGAGCCCGAGCAGGTCGTGGTGGAGCGCCTCAAGGAGTACTTCCCCGCGCTGAGCCTGGTCGAGCGCGAGCGCTACGTCCAGGAGGCCTGGGACCAGGTGCACACCGCGGCTGTCGACACCCTCTGAGGCCGGCGCTACTCGGCGGGGCGGCGGGCCGGCGGTACCGCCGCCCTGATCTCGGCCCGCAGCTCGGCCACCGCCGGCAGCCCCTGGTAGCGCGCGGCCAGCTGGTCCATCCGGTACAGCCGGTCCCAGGTCCGGTGCGAGGACGTGTCACCGATCCGCTCCAGCGCCTCCCGGGTCTGCCGCAGGGCCTCCTCCGGCTCCCCGGTGAGCCAGTGCACCGAGGCGAGCGTGACCAGGTCCAGCACCGTGGACCGCTCCTGGCCCTGCCCGGCACGCAGCCGCATCGCGGCCCGCACGTGGGCCACTGCCTTCTCGGCGGCGTCCGGATCGTGCTCCGCCAGGGTGCGGTAGACCAGTGACTGCATCCCGTGCAGCTCGGCCTCGTTGAAGTTCTGCATCCAGTCCGGCTGCGGCTCGGCGGCGCCCCGGGTGTAGTACTCCTCGGACTCGCCGAGCAGTCGGGCCACCTCCTGGGTGCGGCCCAGCGAGGCCTGGGCCCAGGCCTCCACCGTGTTCAGCATCGCCCGGTTCAGCGGCCCCATGGCGGGGCCGGCGCCCGCGTGGGCCATCCGCATCAGGTCCAGCGCCTCGGCGGCCCGGCCGTGGTGCAGCAGTTGGCGGGCGCAGCGCGAGATCGCCTCCCCCGCTCTTGGCCGGTCGCCGGCCTCCTTGGCCGCCTGCGCGGCGATCACGAAGTAGCGCTGCCCGGTCGACTCCAGGCCGACGTCGTGCGACATCCAGCCGGCCAGCGCCGCCAGGTTGGCCGCCACCAGCCACAGCCGCCGCGCTGCCTCCGGGGGGTGCGGGTGGGTCAGCAGGCCGCCCACCTCGTTGAGCTGGCCGATCACCGCCTTGCGCTGCAGGCCGCCGCCGCGTGAGGCGTCCCAGGCCCGGAAGACCTCGAACGAGCGCTCCAGCGCGGCCACCTCCTCCAGGCCGGCCGGGCCCGGCTCGTAGACGTCCACGATCGGCCGGCCCGGGGTGCCGGTGATCACCTGGCGCGGCAACGAACGGCTTGCCGCATACGCGACGCTGTCCCCGGAGAGCCAGCGGTAGAGGGAGTCGGGGATGACGGAGGCGCCCGGCAGCTCCGTGACGGTATCGGCCAGTCCGCGTCGGTTGAGCATGAGATCCATTCCCGTGAACTCGGTGAGGATCTCGGCCGTCCGCTCCGGCTCCTCGGCCTCGGCGGTACCCGCCCTGGCCGAACTGGATCGCCGTTGTCGTGCCAGACCGAGGTCCTCCATGGAGACGACACGGCCGAGCCGCTCGGTGAACACCGCCGCCAGCACCCGCGGCACCGGATCGCGCGGGATCTCCCCCCGCTCGATCCAACGCCGCACCCGCGAAGTGTCGGTGGACAGCTGCTGCTGCCCCATCGCCGCTCCCCGCCGGTTGACCAGCCTGGCCAGCTCGCCCTTGGACCAACCGGTCAGGGCGAACAGGTCGGCGAGTCTGGTGTTGGGTCCGCTGCTCACATCAAGCCCCCAGGCTCCTCGGCTGCTTCGAGCCTAATGGCCTGTCACATGCCAGGCGAGCATTCGCCAGGCTTCGCCAGGGCACGCCAACTGGTGAGCCAGTGCGGCCGAGGTGTCAGGTAGAGATGCGCAACCCCACCCCGGGGCCGAGGAGTCCTCCGGGCCCTGGAAACAGTGGCCGCGGCAGCGATCCGGGAGCCGGCGGCGGGCCGCTGGTCGGCCTGGCGAAAGGGGGTGGCGCGACCGGGTGGCGCGTCGGCGCCGGGCCCGGCCGATCGCACGGACCAGCGCATTTCCCCAGGGTGCGCGGGTCCGCTCGGGCGGCCGGTCCCGGCCCGAGGTCCGCCCACCCGCGGAGCCCCGCCCGTCCCACCCATCCCGGGCGGCCCCCGCGCCCGGGTACGCCGGAGCGCGCCCCCGTGCGCCGTCGTACACACCAGCGAGCCAGGTCGTACGCAGCTGCGAGCCGGCTCCGCCGGTACCAGCGCCTGACCACGCCAAGGCCGCCGCCTTGGCTGACATATGCCGTCGGCAAGGAAGGGAATCCCTCCCCCTCATGTACTCCTCCGCGACTTCCCCCACCGCGCCCCGGACCGGCATCCCGCAGCGGCCGCCGTCCTCCGTGGCGGTCCGCCGGCCCGGGCCGAAGCCTGCCCTGCCCGCCCGTCCGGCCGGGCGCATCGAGGCACCCGCCTACCTGCCGCGCGCCGGTGAGCGCCTGCTGCGCCCCCGCATGCCCCAGCAGGCCGCCCCCGTCGCGGAGCGGACGGACACCGTCGCCCTCGCCACCCCGGCCGTGCGGGCCGCGCTGGCCCACATCACCCGGATATGTCCCGCCTTCTCGGCGCGCCAGGTGCTGCGCGAGGACGGGGCGCACATCCTGATCACCGGGCTGATCGGGCGCACCGCGGTGGTCGCCAAGTGCCTCTCCCCGCAAGCGGTGCAGGGCGAGCGGCGGGCTGTGCTGGTGGAGCGGTTCCGGCGCGAGGTGGCGATCTACCGGGGGTTCGTCCGGCACCGGCCCTCGGTGCGGATGCCGCGCCTGGTCGCGGCCGACCACGACCGCTGCGTGCTGGTGCTGGAGCGGATCCCCGGCCGGCCGGCCGCGATGGAGCGCCACCCGGCCAACGCCCCCACCCCCGGCGAGGTGCGCGCGATCCTGGGCTCGATCCGCTCGCTCAACCTGTGGCGCCCGCCGGTCGACGTCTTCCACCAGCCGCTGGACTACCAGTTCGAGATCGGCCGCTACCACTCCGTCGGTCAGCTGACCGACCGCGACGCGAGCGACCTGCGCCAGCTGCTGCACGGCCTCTCGCACACCGGCTGGCAGCTGTGCCACGGCGACGCACTGCTCGGCAACATCATGCTGGCGCCCTCCGGGCCGGTGCTGCTCGACTGGGAGCAGGCCGGCTGGTACCTGCCCGGCTACGACCTGGCGGTGCTGTGGAGCGTGCTCTCCGGCGACACCGCGGCCCGCCGCCAGATCAGCCAGCTGGCCCAGCTCGACGGCACGGTGGCGCGGGACGCCTTCCTGGTCAACCTGGTGCTGGTGCTGATGCGCGAGCTGCGGATCTACGACGTGCCCGGAGCCGGCGAGGAGCAGCGGCTGATGATCCGCCGCCTCTACGACGACGCGGCGCTGGCCCGCCGCGCGGTCCGGGCAGCGGTGGGCACCCGCTGAGCCTCGGCGGGCCACCGCCGCGCGGTCCCTGGCGCGCGGCGGGGCCGTGCGGGCCCTGGCGCCGTCGCCCCGGCGGCTGACGCCCGGTCAGCCGCCACCACGCGGGCGCGGCGGCGGAGCCAGCGCCGCCCGGCCCGCCTCGGTCAGCACCTGCTCCTCGCAGCGCGCGTGCACCCGGCAGCTGAGCGCGTCGCGCAGGTAGCGCTCCAGCGGGTGGCGCCGGCTCAGCCCCGGGCCCCCGGTGAGCGCCACCGCCCGCTGCACCGCGTCGACCACCGCGCGGGTGGCCAGCAGCTGGGCCGCGCCGGTCCGCGCCGCCGCGCCGCTCTCTCCCGCGTCGATCCGGCCGGCCAGGCCCAGCACCAGCTCCTCCGCCCCGACCAGCGCGCTCTCCATCTCGCCCAGCCCGAGCTGGTACCGCGGCAGGGTGCCGAGCGGCTCACCGAGGTTGGCCGGTGTCCTCTGACTCAGGAACCGGACCAGCCAGTCCCGGGCCGCGCGGCCCACACCGAGCTGCACGGCCGCGAGGGCCAGGTCCCGCCAGGCGGTGTTCGACGCGGCCGCCGGGTCCGGCCCGGCGTCGAGCCGGCGCAGCCCGACCGCCGCCTCGGCCGGCACCGCGACCTCACTGAACACCACGTCATGTCCGGCGCTGGCGCGCAGACCGAGCTGGTCCCAGACCGGGTCGACCTCGACCCCCGCGCTCTCGCCGCGGACCAGGAAGAGGCCGGTGCGCGGCTCGGGCTCATCGGTGACCGCCCGCACCGCCAGCCAGGCCAGCGCCTCGGCGCCGGTGCAGCCGCTGCGGCGGCCGGTCAGCAGCCAGCCGGTCCCGTCCCGGCGGGCCAGCGGCAGCGCGGGCTCCCCCGGTTCGACGTCGAGCGTGCTGACCAGCGCCGGGCCGCGCCGGGACTCGGCCAGCACCCGGCGGTAGGCGGCGGCCGGCCAGCTGCCGACGCGGTCCTGCTCGGCGTGCAGCAGCAGGGTCTGGGCTGCGACCAGGGCCACCGAGGCGTCGCCCCGGCCCAGTTCGGCCAGTACCCGGACGGTGTCCGCGAGGCCGCCGGCCGGGCCACCGAAGCGCCGACCCACCGTCAGGGTGAGCAGGCCGGCCTCGTGCACCGCCTCGATCCCCTGGTACGGGAAGGTCGCGTCCCGGTCGTGCTCCTCGGCTCTGGCGGCCAGCAGGTCCACCACCCGGGGCAGTTTGGCCATCGCCTCGGCCAGCGCCGATGGGGTGTCCGTCTCCTTACCGGGTTCGGCAGTTGACGAACGGTCCGCTGCTGACCGGGCGCCCGTCGAGCGGCCGGGCGCCGCGTGATCGGCTGCCGCGTGATCGGCTGCCGGGTGATCGGCTGCTGAGCGACCCACTGCTGAGCGATCGGTTGCTGAGTGGTCGGCCGCGGGGCGGTCCGCTGACGAACGGTCGGTGCGAGTGGTCATGGCGCTGCTGCCTCCGGGCGGCCGGCGTGGGGGCTCGGCAGCCGGCGTCGGCTGCACGGCGGTGGGAGCGTGCGGGAACGCGGGGCACGGCCGCTCTGGCATGGGGCAGCACGGCCGTCCTCGCCGATCGGACGCTCGGGAGCCGGGTCGGCGCCCCGCGCGGTCCGGGCAGGCCCTGGTGCCGCGTCAGGCAACTTTTGCGCGACGGGGCGAAGGTTGCCTGACGCGGCACTAGCGACAGAGGGCGCTGGCGGTCCGCCGCAGGTCCAGGTAGCTGCGACTGGTCAGCAGCGGGCGGCGGGACGACATGCTGGTGACTGTACGAAGTGTTGATCGAAATCGTCAAGCAACGCTCGAACAGCGGTCGAGCGGGCGCGGTCGGCCGCCCGCGCTCCCGGTCAGCCCTGCTGGAACAGGTCGGCCGGCAGCGGCTTGAGCAGCTGGTAGAGGTCGTCCGCGATCGGCCGGTCCCAACTGGCGATGGTGACCTGGACCTGGTCGCTGCGGTCGAACTGGGCGCAGAAGACGCGCTCCTCGGAGACCTTGACCTTCTTCACGATCAGCAGGTCGTCGCCGAGCATGACCGGGAAGTCCTCGGCCGAGACGAAGTCCACCGGCTCGTCCAGCTCCAGCGCCGCGAGCAGTTGTCTGATCTCGAACGGCACGCCGTCCTCAGGATCGCGGGCCGGCGATCCGTCCGGCAGGTTGCCGATGAACATCGCCGGGCCGCGACCGCCGAACAGGTCGTAGCGCAGGAAGATCCCCTGGCAGGAGCCGTCCGGGCCGGTCATCACCGCGGCGCCGAAGAGGCCGGGCCAGTCGCCCGGATCCATCGCGAGGACGTCGAAGTCCGGGCCCGCGGGGGTGCCGGAGCGTCGGCGGAGGAATGACATGTCGCCATCGTACGTGCCCGGGGGCGCGCGTCGGCACGGGGCGCCGCCGAGGCGCGTTCGCCAAGCGTTCACGGAGCCGCGAGCTCCACGCTCCGAGACGAATGTTGACGCTGAGCAACCGTCCGGGCTACGGTCGCGATGTACGGCAGCTGCTGTGGACCCGCTCCACGTGGGGGTGGCCTGCTGTGGCGCATTCGCGTGCGCCCATCCACCCCTGCCTCCCTTGGCACGGGCCGTACAGCGACTGCGGCCTCGCACCACCACAGCTCGTTGATCAGTGCAACCTTTTCAGCTTCGCCATCTTTCACACCCAAAGCCTGGTTCGTGGGTTCCCCGACTCCGTCGCGCCCGCGAACCACGCCTGGGACACCGACGCGTGGGGGCGTTCGGATCCCGGGCACCGGCGGCCTGGGCCACTGGCCCCGCCGTCAGCCTCCCGGCGGCGCCGGTCTTCGCGGACCGGCGTCGGGGACAGCCGGAGGGAGCCCGGTTTCGCGAACCGGGCCGCACAGCAGGCGCCGTGCACGACCGCGTGGGGGCGGTCGGCACGGCGCCTGCCTGTTGCGCGGGCGCGCCGACGGGCCCGCGCCCCTGCGGGCGGCGGGGAGCGCGTAGCGCGCCGCCTCGATCGGACGCGGGGGGCACGGACGCCGAAGGCCGCCGATCACGAGAACCGGCGGCCCTGGGCCGTCCCTGTGCGACGCTCGAGCTGACCTCAGGTCAGGTCGAACTCCCCGTCCTGGGCGCCGAGCACGAAGGCCCGCCACTCCTCCGGGGTGAACACCAGCACCGGCCCGTCCGGGAAGCGCCCGTCGCGCATCGCGATGTAGCCGTCCACGAAGGCGATCTGCACGTCGCCGGGCGAGCCGTCCTCCTGCTTGGCGGAGAGCCACTCGGCCCCCGTGGTGTCCAACGTGGGCTTGCGCGCCGGGGGAACGGCGGCCCGGCCCTGGGCGCTCTGGTCGGCGCTGGTCTCGGTTGACACTGGTCCTACTCCTCCCGAAGATCCTTCAGCCCGGCCAGCGTATCCGTCCGGGGAGCCTCCGGAGCCGCCTGCGCCAGGACTCCTCCGGTCGGGGGGAGCCGGAGCGGAGCGGGCAGCGGGCGCGGGGGCTTCGTGCTAGGCCGTGTCTGACAATTCCCGCCGGGCCCGCGGGGCCAGCACTCCGTCAGGTCCGCCGCGAGGCCGGCGCGGGGCCGCTCCGGCGCGGCGGGACGGGCACGGCGGGCCGGGTTTGCGAGAGTGGGCAGCGAGTGGCAGGAGCACGGGCAGGAGAGCTTGGGAGCGGCCGATGGGGCAGATCAGCCCGCGGGGCGGGAGCGGAGCGGATGTCATCCCGATCAGGGAGGCCCCGTCGGCCGCCCGGGTGCCGGGCCAGGCGCCTATCCGCTCGGCCGCACTCGGCCGGGTGGGCGTGGTACTGGTCTCGCACAGTCGGGACCTGGCGCAGGACACCGCGGACCTGGCCCGGGCGATGGCGCAGACGGAGGATCCGGCCGCCGTGGCGGCCACCGGCGGCCACCCCGGCGACGGCCTGGGCAGCAGCGCCCTGCTGCTCGCGGCGGCCGCCCGGCGGGTGGACCAGGGGCACGGGGTCGCGGTGCTGGCCGACCTGCCGTCCGCCGTCCAGACGGTGCTGGCGGTGCTGGCGGCGGCGGACGAGCACGGGCTGCCGTTCCCGGTGCGGTTCGCCGACGCGCCCTTCGTGGAGGGCGCGGTGGCCGCCGTACTGACCGCCTCGGCGGGCGGCGACCTGGCGGCGGTGGTGGACGCCGCGGAGGAGACGTTCCGGCAGGGCAAGGTCTGAGCGGGCCGGATGCCGGCGGCGGCTGCCTCGATGGTCGATCAGGTGAACACTGCGCGATGGAAGATGTACGGAACATGTCCGATCGGCTGCGCCCGGCTCGCCCGGAGCGCCGGACGGCCTCACTGCCCCACATGTGGGGTTCCCCGCGGCCCGCGCGGGGCGGTCGCGGGGCGGCGGCAGATCGCTCGCACTGTCGGCCCCATCGCGTACAACCATCCGCGGGACGTGAGAGTCCGTATGACGTTGAGCGATTTCTTGCCGGGTCCGCCCGGCCATGCCTTGGGGGCACCGTGCCGCGACCGGATACCAGGACACCGGGCTTCAGGACACCGCACGTCGGGACACCGCACGTCGGGACACCGCACGTCGGGACACCGCACGTCGGGACACCGCACGTCGGGACAGCGAACGGCGGGCCGCAGGAGCTCGGGACAGCGGGCTGCGAGACGGAGGACTACGAGACACCGGGCTCCAGGTCGCGGGAGCGCGAGCGGGCGCGGGAGTACGGCGCCCGCCGGTTCGGCGCGCCCGACGCGCCCCAGCCGGCCGGCGCCGACCGGCTGGTGCAGTGGCTGCGCCACTCCCCCGCCCAGCCGCTCTTCCGCGCCCACGCGGCGCGCCGCCTGGTGGTGCTGGCCTTTCGCCGGGTGACCGACCGGCACGTCTTCGGCGCCCAGCTGGACCGGCTCTGCCGCGTCGCGGTGCCGGTCTCGCTGCGCGCCCTGGAGCAGGCGGTGCGCGAGGGCCGACCGCTGCCGCCGCGCAGTGTGCTGATCACCTTCGACGACGCCGACCGCGGCGTGCTGGACCACGCGCTGCCCGCCCTGACGGCCCGCGGGCTGCCGGCGGTGGCCTTCGTGGTCACCGAGCTGATCGGCACCGACCGCCCGTCCTGGCGGCAGGAGGCCGCTTTCCTGCTCGCCAACGGCGGCCACGCGCGCGCCGTCACCGCCGACGGCCTGGCCGCCCGGCTGGCCCAGCTCGCCACGCTGCCCGACCCGGACCGCCGCCGGAGCCTGCACGAGTTGCGGGTCAACTCGCCCGTCCGCCCGCCGCGCCGTGAGCGGCTGACTCCGGAGCAGCTGCGGCGGCTGACGGCCGCTCAGGTGGTGATCGGCAACCAGACCCTCGGCGACGCCGACCTGCGGCGCTGCGACGACGCCACCGTGCACGCCGAGATCCGCACCGCCCACCAGGCCCTGACCGAGTGGCTGGGCGCCGCCCCCACCGCCTTCGCCTATCCCGGCGGCCACCACGACCCGCGCGCCGCCGGGCTGCTGACCGACCTCGGCTACCCCACCGCCTTCGTGAACGACGACCGCCTCAGCCCCCGGCTGCCCCGCGAACCGCTGCGGGTGAGCCGGCTGGCGGTCGAGGCGGGGTGCGACGGCGCCCAGTTCGAGGCGGTGCTCTCCGGGCTCCATCCGGCGGTGCACCGCTGGCGGGGGGTGTAGCGCGGAGGCGGCGGCGTGCTGGGGGTGGTACCGGGGAGCTACCGGGCGCCGAGCTCCGCGCCCCGGCGGAAGCCCTGCCGGCGCAGGGCGCGCCCCTGCGGGTAGCGGATCGCGGCGGACGGGAGCGGGCTGACCTCGCCGGCGTGCAGGACGGTCAGGGTGGCGCCGCCGCTGCGGGCAAGCGCCTCGGCCGGCAGGCGGCGCAGGGCCTGGGCGGCGACGGCGTCGGCGGAGCCGTACAGGGCCAGGTCGGGGTGGGCGGTCGCGGCGATGGCGGCGCGGATCGGCTCGGCGACCAGCTCGTAGTGGGTGCAGCCGAGCACCACGGCCGTGGTGCCGGGCGGGGTGAGCGCGGCGGCCGCGGCGATCGCCTCGTACTGGGCGGCCTCGTCGGCGTGCTCCACCGCGTCGGCCAGGCCCGGGCAGCCGACCTCGGTGACCTCCGCCTCGCCGCCGAACTCGGCGATCAGTCCGCGCTGGTAGGCACTGCCGGTGGTGGCCGGGGTGGCCCAGATCGCCACCTTGCCGCCCGCTCGGGCGGCCGGCTTGATCGCCGGGACGGTGCCGATCACCAGCAGCTCCGGCTCCAACTCGGCGCGCAGCGTGGCCAGGGCGTGCACCGAGGCGGTGTTGCAGGCGACCACCAGCGCGTCCGGGCGCAACGCAGCGGCGGCCCGCGCGCAGGCGAGCGCGTGCTCGGTGAGGTCGGCGGGCGTGCGCGGACCCCAGGGCATGCTCTCGGGATCGCTGGAGAGCACCAGATCGACATCCGGACGCAGGGTCCGAAGGGCGGCGGCCGCCGGGAGCAGGCCGATTCCGGAGTCAATCAGTGCGATCTTCACGACATATGACCCTAGCCGATCCGGCCGTGCTGAGCGCCTAGGCGGTACCGCTGCGGCAGACTGCGACCGTGACGCTGCTGCCGTGGATCACCGGGCTGACCGGACTGTCGCTGCTCTGCTGGCTCTGGCTGGCCTGCGGCCAAGGGCTGTTCTGGCGCACGGATGTGCGACTCCCGCCGCACCGCCCCGATCCGGACAGGTGGCCCGAGGTGGCCATCGTGGTGCCGGCCCGGGACGAGGCGGCGGTGCTGCCGCTGAGCCTGCCGGGGCTGCTGGGGCAGAAGTACCTCGGACGGGCCAGGGTGATCCTGGTGGACGACCACAGCTCGGACGGCACGGCCGAGACCGCCCGCGCGCTCGCCGCGCGGTTCCCGGACGGCCTGCCGCTCACCGTCACCACCCCGCCCGCGCTGCCGGCCGGCTGGACCGGCAAGCTCTGGGCGGTGCGGCACGGCGTCGAGCTGGCCGGCGAGAGCGGGGACGTGGAACTGCTGCTGCTCACCGACGCCGACATCGCGCACGGCCCGCAGACGCTGGCCGCGCTGGTGGCCGGCGCGCAGGCGGAGCGGCTCGACCTGGTCTCGCAGATGGCCCGGCTGCGCACCGAGACCGGCTGGGAACGGCTGATCGTGCCGGCCTTCGTCTACTTCTTCGCCCAGCTCTACCCCTTCCGCTGGAGCAACCGGCCCGGCGGAAGGACGGCGGCGGCGGCCGGGGGCTGCTCCCTGGTGCGCCGGGCGGCGCTGGAGCGGGCCGGCGGGGTGGCCGCGATCCGGGGCGCGGTGATCGACGACGTGTCGCTGGCCCGCGCCGTCAAGCGGACCGGCGGGCGCACCTGGCTGGGCCTGGCCGAGCGGACCGAGGCGCTGGCCGTGCTGAGCGTGCGCCCGTACCCGGGGCTCGGCCCGCTGTGGCGGATGGTCTCGCGCAGCGCGTACGCCCAGTTGCGGCACTCGCTGCCCCTGCTGCTGGGCACGGTGCTGGGGCTGGCGCTGATCTACCTGCTGCCGCCCGTCGCCGCCGTGCTGGGGGCCGCCTCGGGCCACTGGCTGCTCGCGGGCGGCGGCGCGGCGGCGTGGGCGGTGATGACGGCGACCTATCTGCCCATGACCCGCTACTACGACCGGCCCGCCCCCGCCGCCCTGCTGCTGCCGCTCACCGCGCTGCTGTACCTGCTGATGACGGTGGACTCGGCCGTCCAGCACTACCGGGGGCGCGGGGCCGCCTGGAAGGGCCGCACCTACTGACCGCTGAGACCGCCGGGACCGCCGGGAACGGCTTCAGGTGGTGGGGGCGGCGGATGCGGCACGCTCCGAGCGCACCTGCTCCAGCAGCTGGTCCAGCACCCGCGGCACCGCGTCCACCCCGCCCGCGCGGGTGGGCGAGGTGAGGTAGCGGCCCTGGACCACCGCGCTCGGCAGCTCGGTGACCTCGTAGCGGGCCAGGTCGTCCGGCGCCTGGGCCACCTCCTGGCGGACCCGGTCGGACTCGTAGGCGGCGGTGAACCTCTCGCGGTCCACCTGCTGGGCCACCGCCCAGTCGGCGGCGGCCGCCTCGGTGGTCAGATCCAGGCCCTCGTCGCGCACGGCGTGGAAGACGGCGCGCTGCAGCCGGTCCACCTCGCCGAGCTGCTCCAGTGTGAAGTAGAGCCGGGCGTGCGCCCGCTGGGCCGTCTGGTCCGAGTCGCCGGGCCAGACGGCGGGCAGCCGGCGCAGCACCACATCGGCGGGCCGGCGGGCGGCCCACTCCTCCAGGGGGCCCTCCAGCAGCTGGGAGTGCTGGCAGCCGTACCAGAAGACCTCGACCACCTCGCGCTTGGCCGCCTCGCCCACCGGCTGCGGGTGACGCAGGCTCACGTACGACGCCTGCTCGGCCGGCGCCGCACCGCAGACGGGCACGGCGGTGCCGAGCGCACAGGTGACGGAGACCAGCAGGACGGCGGCGCGGATGACGGGCTTCATGCCCGCCACCGTGCCAGTCCGCCTGCCGCGCGGGCCAGTTGCACCGCGCGGGTTCGCCCGATCGAGCGAGTGCGGTTACTCCGGAAGCTCCTCGATGGCGACCGGCGCGGGGACGTCCGCCGCCAGGACCGCAGCCGGTGCGGCCGCCAGCGCGGGAGCGGCCTGCGCCGCCGCCACCTCGGCCGGCGCTTCAGCCCGCCCGGCCCGCTCGGCCGGCGCGGCCTGCGGCGCCGCGGGGGTGTGCGCGGCGGCGGCACCCGCCGCGCTCTCGAAGAACCGCAGCAGCTCCACCGGGAAAGGCAGCACCAGCGTCGAGTTCTTCTCCGCCGCCACCTCCACCACGGTCTGCAGCAGCCGCAGCTGCATCGCGGCCGGCGTCTCGGACATCTTGTGCGCCGCCTCCGCCAGCTTGGCGGCGGCCTGGAACTCACCGTCGGCGGTGATGATCCGGGCCCGCCGCTCGCGGTCGGCCTCGGCCTGGCGGGCCATCGAGCGCTTCATCGAGTCGGGCAGCGCGACGTCCTTGATCTCCACCCGGTCGATGTGCACGCCCCAGCCGACCGCCGGGCTCTCCAGCATCAGCTCCAGGCCCCGGTGCAGTTGCTCGCGCCCCGACAGCAGGTCGTCCAGCTCGCTCTTGCCGATGATCGAGCGCAGCGAGGTCTGCGCGACCTGCAGCATCGCGAAGGAGTAGTTCTGCACGTCCACCGTGGCGCGCACCGGCTCGATCACCCGGAAGTAGAGCACCGCGTCCACCCGGACGGTGACGTTGTCCTTGGTGATGCCCTCCTGGGCGGGCACCGGCATGGTGATCACCTGGACATTGACCTTGCGCATCCGGTCGACCAGCGGTATCAGCAGCGTCAGTCCGGGCTCGCGCACCTTGCCGCGCACCCGGCCGAGACGGAACACCACCCCACGCTCGTACTGCTGCACCACCCGCATGCTGGTGGCCAGGAAGGCCACCCCGAGCACCACCAACGCGACGATCACGCCAGGCATCGAGAACTCGCCCATCCCCTCGGGCGGCGCACCACCCCCGGGCCCCCGTGGGTCCGGTCGGCCGGCACGCGCCGCGCGGATCAGTATGCGCCCGCCCACGGCGGGGCGACAGGTGTTTTCACCGGCGGGACGGCGGGCGGCACCACCAGCCGCCGGCTCCGGTCAACAGCGCGGCGCCGCACGCCACTGCTCGCACACCCGTCCGCTTGCACCGCGCCCGCCTCGCGAGCCGCGGCACGGGCGCACACGGACGATCTGATGCGTCGTCAACTTCGGTATCACCATTGGGCGGAACGGGTGATCGCGAATGGACCCGGGCACCCCGGCCCGACCAGGATGTGGGTCCGCCAGCGGGCCGAGCCGTCGCCCCGCGTGATCCTCCTGGAGTCAGAGCCGTGTTCAAGGGCTTTCGCAGCTTCCTGCTGCGCGGAAACGTCGTCGACCTGGCCGTCGGTATCGTCATCGGGGCGGCCTTCACCGCCGTGGTCACCGGGTTCGTCACGGCGTTCCTGACGCCGCTGGTCGGGGTCGCCATGGGGGCGGTCGGCGACTTCACCAAGGAGAGCTTCGAGGTCGCCGGGGTGGCCTTCCCGTACGGCGGCTTCCTGAACGCGGTGATCAGCTTCGTGCTGGTCGCGGCGGTGATCTACTTCGGCGTGGTGCTCCCGATCGGCAAGGTGCACGCGCGTTTCGAGGCGCCCAAGGCGGCCGAGCCGGCCAAGACGGACTGCCCGCAGTGCCTGAGCAGGATTCCGGCCGCCGCCTCGCGTTGCGCGTTCTGCACCGCCGAGCTGGCCGTGCAGCCGGGCTTCCCGGTCCAGGCGATGCAGCGCGGCTGATCAGAGGCCTCCCGGCCGGACGGACGCGGATGTCGCGTGCGCCGGAGTGAGCCCCCCGGCGCGAGGGGGCTCATCCATTTCTCATGACCAAGTTTGACCGGAAATCATTCGCAAAATGTCCGATCTCTGATCATTCGCCAGGTTTGGGTTGGCGAAGACTGCGTAAACAGTCGAACTGCCACCCCTCCCAGTCTCCTCAGGGGCGCATTCTGGGCTTACGGTATGCCCCATGACCTCGCCCCGCTCCTACGACGGAGTCGGCTACTACCCTCCGTCCTTCTCGTCGGGCACGCCCATCTACGACAGCTTGGTCGCAGAGCGCGGAGTCCCGCAGATCGCGCCGATCAATGTGCCCGCCGCACTCCCCCCGGCGCCCGTCCCGGCGGGCGGCTACGGCGGCTCGGCCCTGGAGTCCACGAGCCTGCTGCCCGCGCTGCCGCCGGCCCGCCTCGCACTCGGCCCGGGCCCCAGCAGCCCCGGTTTCCAGACCCCGCCGCCCGGCACCGGCTACGCCGGCCAGCCGTACGTGCCCGGTCCGCGGATCCCGGCCGCGCCGATGCCGCCGGGCTACCCGCAGCCGGCCGCGCAGCAGGCCTGGGACCAGCAGCCCGGCGCCTTCAGACCGACCGGTCCGATGGCACCCGCGCCGGTGGCCCCGGTGCGGCCGATGCCGCCGCAGCAGTTCTTCCAGCAGCCGGGGCAGCAGTTCCCGGGGCAGCAGAACCCGGCCCAGCAGCAGCCGCAGGCCTACGCGAGCCAGCAGCCGACCGGTCAGCAGCAGCAGTTCGGCCAGCAGCAGTTCGGGCAGCCCTCGTTCGGCCAGCAGCCCTTCGGGCAGCAGCAGTTCAGCCAGCAGCAGCCGGGCCAGCCGCAGCAGCCCGGCCAGCCCTACCAGGGGCAGGCCTACTGATCGTGAGGAAACCGGTCGACCGACCGGAGCAGTAACCACAGGGGGGTCAGCCACGGGCCGCCCGGCGCACCGAGGACATCGGCGCACCGGGCGGCCCGCGTGCGTCCACCCCCACCACCGGGCTCCCGGCCGGTGGCGCCCGAGCCGGTCGGGAGCGTCCCGGCGACCTGGCAGGATGGTCGTATGCCACTCCTTTCCGGCCTGCACCGATATCCCGTCAAGTCGATGTACCGGCAGGACCTCGAAACCGCCGCCGTGGAGCCGTGGGGGCTGCGCGGGGACCGGCGCTGGATGCTCGCGCGCCCCTCCGGCCTGGCCGTCACCCAGCGCGACCTGCCCGAACTGGCCCGGTACCGGGTGGCCTCGGCCGCCGACGGAGCGCTGCGGGTCACCTCCCCCGAGGGTGACGAGCTGCAGGTCCCCGCCCCCGGGTCCGGGCAGGGTGCCACCGCGACCGAGGGCGACGTCTTCGGCACCCGGTTCGCCGCCGTCGAGGCCGACCCGAAGGCCCAGCTCTGGTTCGCCGAGCGGCTGGGCCCGCACGAGCTGGGCGAGGTGCGCCTGCTGCACCTGGCCGACCCGCTGGCCCGCCAGGTCGCCCCCGCGTTCAGCGCCCCGGGCGAGACGGTCAGCATGGCGGACGGGTTCCCGCTGCTGGCGATCACCACCTCCTCGCTGGCCGCCCTGAACGGGTGGCTGACCGACGGCGGGCAGCCGGGCGTCCCCAAGGAGCGGTTCCGCGCCAACCTGGTGATCGAGGGCACCGAGCCCTGGGAGGAGGACGGCTGGCGGCGGGTGCGGGTCGGCGGGCTGACGTTCCGGGCCGTCAAGCTGTGCGGGCGCTGCATCGTCACCACCACCGACCAGGAGACCGGCGAGCGGATGGGCCAGGAGCCGCTGCGCACCCTGGCCAAGCGCCGCCGCTTCGACAAGAAGTCCGCCTTCGGCGTCAACCTGATACCCGAGCGCCCCGACCAGGTGACCGCCTCGGAGCTCGGCACCCTCCGGTTGGGTGACCAGGTCAGCGTGCTCGCCCGGGGCGAGCGGCTCCCAGCCGCTTAGCAGCTGGGGGCCCAGGTGAGCACGCTACGGTGAGCCAACGGCACGATCAGCGGAAGGCGGGACGGCACAGCGTCATGAGTGGGCACCGTCATGAGTGAGCACAGGGTCCGGGTCACGCAGGACAGCGGCTCGCGCTGGCGCCGCCGTGCCGGGGAGTACCAGACACTGGCCGAGGCGCTGGCCGCCGCCGAGCCCGGTGACACCGTCACGGTGCGCCCGGGGGTGTTCCGCGAGAACGTGCTGCTCGACAAGGCGGTCACCGTGCTGCCCGCCGAGGGCCCGGGCACCGTGCGGATCGACCCGCCCACGGGGGTGCCGCTCACCGTGACCGCCGCCGCCACCGTGCGCGACCTGGTGGTCGAGGGCTTCAACAGCTCGGCCGCGGCCGTCCGGATCGCCGGCCCCGAGGCGGCCGCCACCCTGATCGGGGTCCGGGTGGACACCCACTCGGCGGTCGGCGTCGAGGTGGCCGACCAGGCGCGGGCGCAGCTGACCGGATGCACCGTCAGCAACCCCTCGGGCCTGGGACTACGGCTGCGCGGCGCGGCCACCGCGCGGATCGACGAGTGCGAGGTCACCCAGGCCGGGCAGGCGGCGCTGGCGGTGCTGGAGGGATCGACCGCCGTGCTGAAACGTTGCCGGCTGCACAACGCGGTCGGCGCCGGCGTGCTGCTGACCGACGCCGGCACCCTGGCCGAACTGACCGGCTGCGAACTGTACGAGATCAAGGGCAGCGGCGTGCAGGCCGAGGCCAAGGCGGTGGGCCGGCTGACCGACTGCGAGGTGCACCGGGTCACCGGCAACGGCCTGACCCTGGACACCGAGGCCGAGCTGCGGCTGCTCGACTGCCGGCTGCACGACCTGCCGGAGAACGCCGCCGACCTGCGCGACCGCGCCGTCCTGACGCTGGAGCGCAGCACGATCAGGGCCTTCGGACGCGGCGCGCTCTCGGTCTGGGACACCGGCACCACGGCCGTGGCGACCGGCTGCCTGATCGAGGACAGCACCGGCGACTACCCGGCGATCTGGATCAGCGACGGCGCTCAGCTGGCGCTGACCGACTGCACCCTGCAGAACCTGCCGGACGCGCTCTTCGTGCTGGACCGGGACTCCCGGGCCACCGCCACGGACACCTCGTTCAGCGCGATCCGCAGTTCGGCGGTCTCGGTCAGCTCGGGGGCGAGCGTGGCGCTGGAGCGCTGCAAGGTGCGCGAGGCGGGCACCGGCCTCTGGTTCCGCGACCACGGCAGCGGCGGGCTGCTGACGGAGTGTGAGATCTCCGACGTGGCCACCGGCGTGATCGTCACCAAGGGCGCCGACCCGGTGCTGCGCGACTGCGTGGTGCGCGGCAGCACCGAGGCGGCGGTGTACGTCTCGGCGCAGGGGCGGGGCAGCTTCGAGGACTGCCGGGCGGTGCAGGGCAAGGGCTTCGGCTTCCACGTGATCGACGGCTGCCGCACCGCGCTGACCCGCTGCCGGGCCGAGCAGAACGGGCGGGCCGGCTTCGAGTTCTCCGAGCCGGGCCCGGTGGTCGAGGCCTGCACCTCGGACGACGTGCCGGGCGCGAGCGCGGCCGCCCCGGCCAAGCCCCCGGCCCCCGCGCAGGCGCCGAGCGCGCCCGCGCAGCCGGAGACGGTACCGGGACCGCGCACCGCGCAGCTGACCACGGCCGGCGCGCTCACCGCCCCACCGCAGATCTCCCCGATCCCGGACTGCCGCCCGGCGGAGGAGGCGCTGGCCGAGCTGGACTCGCTGATCGGGCTGGCCACGGTGAAGCAGGAGGTGCGCACCCTGATCGACCTGATCTCGGTGGGCCGGCGCCGCCGGCAGGCCGGGCTGAAGGCGCCCTCGCTCCGCCGGCACCTGGTCTTCACCGGCGCCCCCGGCACCGGCAAGACCACGGTGGCCCGGCTCTACGGCGAGATCCTGGCCGCCCTCGGGGTGCTGCAGCGCGGGCACCTGGTGGAGGTGGCCCGGGTGGACCTGGTCGGCGAGCACATCGGCTCCACCGCGATCCGCACCCAGGCCGCCTTCGACCAGGCCAGGGGCGGGGTGCTGTTCATCGACGAGGCCTACACGCTCTCCCCCGAGGACGGCGCCCGCGACTTCGGCCGCGAGGCGATCGACACCCTGGTCAAGCTGATGGAGGACCACCGCGACGAGGTGGTGGTGATCGTGGCCGGCTACACCGCCGAGATGGAGCGCTTCCTCGGTTCCAACCCCGGTGTCTCGTCCCGCTTCTCACGCACCGTCGCGTTCCCCGACTACACCGACGCCGAACTGCTGGCGATCGCCCGCACCCAGGCCGTGGAGCACGAGTACCAGCTCGCCGCGGCCACCGAGGACGCGCTGCTCGGCCACTTCGCCACCCTGCACCGCGGCCCCAGCTTCGGCAACGGCCGCACCGCCCGCCAGGTCTTCGAGACAATGATCGAGCGGCACGCGATGCGGGTGGCCCACCTGCCCGACCCCTCCACCGAGGACCTCCAACTCCTGGTTCCCGCTGACCTCCCGCTCCCACCCGGCTAGCCCGACGTGGCAGGATGACTATAAGAACGGATCACCGAAAGGCGGGGTAACGTACGTGGCCGACAACAGCAACCTGCTCGCCGAGCAGCGCCGGGCGCTGATCCTGGACGAGGTACGGCGGCGCGGCGGTGTGCGGGTCAACGAGCTGACCCGTCGGCTGAACGTGTCGGACATGACGATCCGACGGGACCTCGACGCGCTCGCCAAGGTCGGCGCGATCGAGAAGGTGCACGGCGGCGCGGTGCCGGTGGAGGAGGCGCGCACCCATGAGCCGGGCTTCGAGGCGAAGTCGGCGCTGGAGCTCTCCGCCAAGGAGGAGATCGCGCGGGCGGCCGCCGCCCTGGTCACCCCCGGCAGCGCCATCGCCCTCTCCGGCGGCACCACCACCTTCGCGCTGGCCCAGCACCTGGTGTTGATCGGATCGCTGACCGTGGTGACCAACTCGGTCCGGGTCGCGGACGTCTTCGAGCGTGCCCAGCGCCAGGGAGAGGGGGCCGGCACCACGGTGGTGCTGACCGGCGGGGTGCGCACCCCCTCGGACTCCCTGGTCGGCCCGGTGGCGGACCGCGCGATCCGCTCGCTCCACTTCGACCTGCTCTTCCTGGGCACCCACGGCCTCTCCCCCGAGGCAGGCCTGTCCACCCCGAACCTGGCCGAGGCCGAGACCAACCGGAACTTCGTGGCCTCGGCCCGCCGCGTGGTGGCGGTGGCCGACCACACCAAGTGGGGCGTGGTCGGCCTGTCCACCTTCGCCGAGCTCGCCGAGGTGGACACCTGGGTCACCGACGCCGCGCTGCCCGGCGAGGCCGCCGACGCGGCCCGCGAGCACGTGCGGGAGCTGCTGCTGGCACCGTCCGGGGCACAGGGGTAGCAGCGGCACGGGGGTAGCGACGGCACGGGAGTACGGCGGGGCCCGGGTGGCGGCGAGGTGGCGGCCGACGCGGAGGCCGCTCGGTCAGAAGCCGGACGGTTCCTGGTCGTCCGCGCGGAGGAAGGCCTCCAGCGAGCGCTGGTACGGAGCGATGTCCAGGCCCTGGGCCGTGAGCCAGGAGTCGGCGTAGTACTTGTCCAGGTAGCGGTCGCCCGGGTCGCAGATCAGGGTGACCACGCTGCCGCGCTCACCGCGCTCGCGCATCTCGGCGACGATCTTGAGCGCGCTCCACAACCCGGTCCCGCTGGAGGCGCCGGCCCGCTTGCCGAGCACCCGCTCCAGCACCCGGATCGCGGCGATCGACGCCGCGTCAGGAACCTTCATCATCCGGTCGATCGCGCCGGGCACGAAGCTCGGCTCCATCCGAGGCCGCCCGATCCCCTCGATCCGCGAGCCGCGCTCGCAGACCGCCGCCGGGTCGCGCTCGACCCACCCCTCGAAGAAGCAGGAGTTCTCCGGGTCGGCCACGCATATCCGGGTGTCGTACTGCTGGTAGCGCACGTAGCGCGCGATGGTCGCCGAGGTGCCGCCGGTGCCCGCCGTCGCCACGATCCAGGCCGGCTCGGGGTGCGGCTCCAGGCTCAGCTGGGCGAAGACCGACTCGGCGATGTTGTTGTTGCCGCGCCAGTCGGTGGCCCGCTCGGCGTAGGTGAACTGGTCCATGTAGTGCCCGCCGGTCTCGGCCGCCAGCCTGGCCGAGGTCTCGTAGACCTCGCACGGGTCGTCCACCAGGTGGCAGCTGCCGCCGTGGAACTCGATCAGGTCGATCTTGGCGCGACTGGTCGTCCTGGCCATCACCGCGATGAACGGGACGCCGATCAGCTTGGCGAAGTACGCCTCGGAGACGGCCGTGGAACCACTGGAGGCCTCGATCACCGGCTTGTCCGGCCGGATCCACCCGTTGCACAGCCCGTACAGGAAGAGCGAGCGGGCCAGCCGGTGCTTGAGGCTCCCGGTGGGGTGCGTGGACTCGTCCTTGAGGTAGAGGTCGATGCCCCACGCCGCGGGGAGGGGGAAGCGCAGCAGGTGGGTGTCGGCCGAGCGGTTGGCGTCGGCCTGCACCCGGCGGACGGCCTCCTTGAGCCAAGCTCGGTAGGCGGCGTCGGACCGGTCGACATCCAGTGTTTCCATGAACATCATTGTAACGGAAAGTAATCATTTTGAGAGTCATAGGTTCCGCTTATCGAGTGCACCGCCGCCCGCGCGGCCGCTACCCGAGCGGGGCCGCGAAGGCTCCCGGCCCGTACCCGCGGCGACCCGACGGCGGAGCCACGCAGATGCAGGCGCCGACGAGCAGGACGCCCATCGGCACCACCGCGCCGCCGATCAGGAACGTGACGAACCCGGCGACCCCGGCCAGCACCACGAGCACCGCGAGCGCCCACGCCGTCCGGGCCGCCGCCCTGGAGCGCTCGGCGGCGCCGGTCCGGACGAGCAGGCCGACCACCAGGGCCGCCAGCAGCGGCAGCAGCACCAGCAGCAGGACGCCGTAGCCGCTCTGCGCGACCAGGCTGACCCGCGGCTCCGTGACGAAGACCTGGGACGCCGGGTCGGACGGGCCAACTGCCCCGGTCAGGGCGGCTGTCGGGGCCGCTGTCGGGGCGGCGGTCGCGAACACCGGAGGACTCTGTACCGTCACGATCGGCAACCAGCGGGCCAGCGCCAGCAGCACCAGCCCCCAGCCGACCGCCGCACCGGCGAGCAGCACGGCCGTCCGGCGCGCGGGCGGGACCGGGACCGGGACCGGGAACGCCGTGACGGGGCCGGGAGCGGCGCTGGGGGCAGGGCTCATCGGTTGCTCCTCCGGTCCGGCGGCCGGTGGGCGGCGCACGCGCCGCCCACCAGTTTTGAGCGAGTGCTCAAACTTTCCGTCCCCACCGTAGGGTCGCGCGGCAGGGGCGTCAATGCGTCGCTGACAACCGGTCAACTCCGTTGCGCACCAGTGCGGCACCGACTACCGGCTGCCGCCCCGCTCCTCCTCCCCGGCGTTCAGGGTGGCCCGGCGCGCCCAGTACTCGTCCTCGTCGATCTCGCCCCGGGCGAACCGCTCCGCCAGCAGCGTCAGCGGCGAGGACTGCGAGGCGGCCTGCGGACCGCCGTGGGACCAGGGGCCGGTGCGCCCCGTGGGCCCGGCGGCACCGAAGCGGCCGGCAGGTCCCGTGGGGCCGAAGCGGCCGCGGCGCCAGGCGGTGCGGCGCAGCGTCACGAAGACGAAGGCCAGGAAGGCGAACCAGAGCAGCGGGAAGAACAGGAACCACGGGCCGCCGTGCCAGTGGTCGTCGGCCAGCAGGGCCGTCGCGGTCGTCGCGTTCATCGCGTCCATCGGGATCCATCTCCTCGGGTGCGGCCCGGGTGGCACCGGGCCCGTCCCCTTGAGCGTCCCGCGCGGGGGTGCGACGGCGCGTCGTGCGGGCGGCGGCGGTGGGCGTACCACGCGGGGAGTACGTGGGCCGGTCCGGCCTGCGCCGGCGGCCCGCGCCGGCGGCCAGGGCCGGGGGCCCGCGCCGGGGGCCCGCGCCGGGGACGCCGCAGCTACGCCTCGGCCAGCTGCGGGTTCTCCAGGTACGGCGCCCAGGCCAGTTCGGCCGCCCCGGCCAGGCCCGCGTGGGCGAGCGAGGCGGCGAGGATCGGGACCTGGTCGCAGCGGCCCCACAGGCTGTGCCCGGTCACCTGCGCGGGCAGCCGCTCGGGGGCGGCGGCCAGCAGGTCGCGGTGCAGGCCGCCGAGCACGATCCGGTCGGGGTTGAGGATGTTGGCCAGGCCGGCCAGGCCGAGGCCGAGGCGGTCGACCACCTTGTCCACCGCCGCCCGGGCGACCGGGTCGTGGGCGGCCGAGGCGGCCAGCTCGTGGGCCTGGTCGAGCAGCCGGACGCCGGGCTCGGGGCTGCGGTCGGCGGCGGCCAGCAGGGCCGTCGGGTCGGTCTCCACGTTGAGGCAGCCCCGGTTGCCGCACGGGCAGGGGCGGCCCAGCGGATCCACCGTCAGGTGGCCTACCTCCAGCGCGAGTCCGGCGCTGCCGGTGTGCAGCCGTCCGTCCACCACCAGCGCGCCACCGACGCCCCGGTGCCCCGAGGTGACCAGCAGCAGGTGGCGGGCCCCGCGCCCCGCGCCGTGCCGGTGCTCGGCGAGCGCGACCAGGTTGGCGTCGTTGGCCACCGCGGTGGGCAGCGGCCGCCTGGTCCGGGGACCGAGGTCCTGGGCGGCCAGTGCCTCGGCGAACAGGGCCGCCGCCGGGGTGTCGCCGGGCCAGCCGAAGGTGAGCGCGGCCGGGGCGGTGCCATCGGGCTCGCGGACCGGATTGGGCAGCGCGAGCGCGGCACCCAGGCAGCGGCGGCGGTCGGCGCGGACCAGCGCGGCGCCGGCCTCGGCGATCGCCGCCGTCAGCGCGCTCGGCCCGGTGTCGGTGGGCAGCGGCAGCTGCACGGGCTCGCCCAGCGCGCCGCCGAGGCCGGCCAGCGCGAGCGAGAAGCCGTCGGCGTGCAGCTGGGCGGCGAGCACCACCGGGCCGTCGGGGGCGGGGCCGAGCCGGTGCGAGGGGCGTCCCCGGCTGCTGCCGACCGGGTGCTGGTCGACGCTCACCAGGCCCAGTGCGGCCAGTTCGCCCGCGACGGCGCCGGCCGTGGCCCGGGTGACGTCCAGGGCGGCGGTGAGCGCGGAACGGGTCGGGGCGCGGCCGGTGTGGATCAGTTCGAGGGCCGGGCCGAGCAGGCTGCGGCCTCGGTCGGGCGTGCGACGGGTTGTCGGAGTGTGCGGCACTCCTCTATTCTCACTTTGTGCCGCCCCTAAACAAAATACGCGCCGCCGTCCACCACTCACCGGCCCCGACCGGCTCCCCGCACCCGGCCCGCCGCACCGCCTGGCCCAGTGCCTGGCCCAGCGCCCGGCTCGCCCTCACCGCCTTCTTCGCGGCCGACGGCTTCCTCTTCGCCGCCTGGGTGGTCCGGATCCCCGACATCCGGGCCCAGGTGCACGCCTCGCACTCGGCGCTCGGGCTCGCGCTGCTCTGCGTCTCGGCCGGGGCGGTGGCCACCATGCCGCTGGTCGGCCGGCTCTGCCTGCGCCACGGCAGCCGCCGGATCACCGTGCTCTCGCTCGCCCTGCTGAGCGCCGCCGTACTGCTGCCTCCGCACACCCACTCGGTGCCGGCGCTCGGCGCGGTCCTGCTGCTCTTCGGCGCGGCGTACGGCGGCGCCAACGTCGCGATGAACAGCACCGCCGTCGAGCTGGTGACCGAGCTGCGCCGCCCGGTGATGCCCAGCTTCCACGCCGGCTACAGCCTGGGCGGACTCGTCGGCGCGGCGGTCGGCGGGCTGCTGGCCGGGCAGCTGACGGCGAGTTGGGCGCTGGCCGGCAGCGGGGCGTTCGGGCTGCTGGTCACCGGCTGGGCCGGCGTGGTGCTGCTGCGCGGCCACGGCACCACCCACCGGCGCGATCCGGCCGCACCGGCGGCCGCACCGCTGCTGCCGAAGGTGCGGGTGCTGGTGCTGCTGGTCGGGCTGACCGCGCTCTGCAGCTCGTACGGGGAGGGCTCGCTCGCCGACTGGGCCACCCTGCACCTGACCGACGACGTGCACGCGGGTGCGACGCTCGCCGCCTTCGGCTACGCCGCCTACGCCTTCGCGATGACGGCCGGACGGCTGGCCGGCACCTGGCTCTCGATCAGGCTGGGCCACGCGCGGCTGATGGTCGCGGGCGGCCTGACCGCCGCCGCCGGAATGCTGGTGGCCGCACTGACGCCCTCGGCCTGGGTGGTGCTGGCCGGCTTCGTGCTGATCGGACTCGGACTGGCCAACCTCTTCCCGCTCGCCATCGCCCGGGCCGGCGAGGTCGGCGGCCCGCGCGGGGTGGCCACCGCCTCCACCCTCGGCTACGCGGGCATGCTGATCGGTCCGCCGGTGATCGGCGTCCTCGCCGACGCCGTGAGCCTGCCGGTCGCGCTGACCACGGTCGCGGCGGCGAGCGCGGGGGCGGCGGCGCTGGCGCTGGTGGCGAGCCGGGCCGGGAGTAGCCTGCGGGCATGAGCGTTCTGCGACTGCCCGCCGCCACCCGCACCGCCACCGAGTGGCGCAACGGCGGCGGGCTGACCCGCGAGGTGGCGGCCGACCCCGGCGGGGCGTGGCGGGTCAGCCTGGCGGAGGTGGCGGCGGACGGGCCGTTCTCGCTCTTCCCCGGGCTGGCGCGGATCCTCACCGTGGTCGCGGGCGAGGGGCTGGAGCTGACCGTGGGCGAGGCAGCGCCCATCGCCGTCACCCCGCTGCGCCCGTTCGCCTTCGCCGGCTCGCTGCCCGTCCGCGCCCGGTTGCTGGGCGGCCCGGTCACCGCGCTCAACCTGATGACCCGCGTCGAGCGGCCCGACGCCGCCGTCACGCTCACCCCGGGCGGCGGCGAGCTGCGTCCGGCCGCGGGCGGGGCACTCCTGGCCCTCGCCCTGGAGGGCTACGACGCGCTGCTGGTCGAGCACCCCTCGACCGCACCCGGGCCGACCGGACCGACGGCGCTGATCCGGCTCCAGGCCAGACCTGGTCCGGCGCTGATCCGGCGCTGATCCGGCGCTGAAAACCCCTGGTCAGCCGGTGCGGATACTGCCATCCTCCCGCTATGCGCCAAGATCTCGCCGCTCAGGCCCAACGCCTCGTCAGCCTCCGCTTCCCGCACGCCCTCGGGGCCGTGCTCGGCGGCTCCGCCGCGACCGGGCGGGCCACCGCGACCAGCGACCTGGACCTCGTGGTGCTGGTCGGTGAGGACACCGGCACGACCTACCGGGAGACGATCCGCTTCGAGGGCCGGGTCGCCGAGCTCTTCGTGCACACCCCGACCGCCCTGGCCGAACTCTTCGCCGCCGGGCGGGCCGACCGGCGCGGGGTGCTGCAACGGGTGTACGCCGAGGGCGCGGTGCTGGTCGACGCCGAGGGCCACGCCACCCGGGCCAGGGCCAGCGCCGAGACCGAACTCGCCGCGGGGCCGCCGCCGCTGGGGCCCGGTGAGCGGGAGAGCCTGCGGTACGGCCTGACCGAGGCGCTGGACGACCTGGCCGACAACACCGACCCCGACGAGCGCGCCGCGATCGCCACCGTGCTGCTGCGCCAGGCGGCCGACCTGCTCTTCGACCACCACCGGGCCTGGAGCGGCGCCGGCAAGTGGCTGCCCCGCCGCCTGCTCGCCGCCTCCCCCACCCTCGGCGCCGCCCTGCTCTCCGGGCACCGCACCGCCGTCGAGGACCCCGCCGCACTGCTGCACGCGGGCGGCCGGGTGCTGGCCCGCACCGGCGGCACCCTGCGCGAGGGCTTCCGGCGGGAGTGGCCGGGCAGCCGGCAGGGGTGAGCCGCCCAGGGGCGGGCCGGGACGAGCCGAGCCGGCGGGGGACGCGGCGTCCGGTCGGCCACGAGCAACCGGCTCAGCCGGGGTGCCGCACCATCCAGACGTCCACCGCGTCCTCGCTCTCCGTCGTGAAGCCGAACCGCTCGTAGAGCCGCCGCGCCGGGCTGCCCTGGAGGACGTTCAACCGGACCGTCCTGCCCCGCGCGTCCGCCTCGGCAAGGAGTTCGCGCAGCACCGCGCCGCCGAGGCCGCGCCCCTGGCGGGCCGGGTCCAGGTAGAAGTGCTCCAGCCAGTGCCCGTCCGCCGCCGGGCGCAGCGCGACGCATCCCGCGAAGGCGTCGGGACCACCGGTACCGTCACCAGCCTGGTCACCAGTACCGCCGGCGGGACCGTCGGCGGCCAGGATCACCCAGGTGTGCTCGGCCGCGAAGCCCTCGCGCAGGCGCTGCCGCACCCGGTCGGGGTCGTAGCGGCCCAGCCGTTCCAGGTCGGTGCGCAGCACCACCGCGCGCAGTTCGGCGATCGGCTCGACATCCTGCGGGCGGGCCGGGCGCAGGCGTGCAGTCGCGGTCATCAGGGCGGATCAGCTCCCGGCGGGCGGTCGGAGGTCCCAGCCCACCAGCGCCCGCAACTGCTCGGCGGTCACGCCGTCCGGCAGTGGGCGCGGCGGGTCGGTGCGGAAGGGGGGCTGCCAGCCATCGGCATCGGTGAAGCCGCGCACCACCCGGGCGGGGGCGCCGGCCACCACGCTGTGGTCGGGGATCTCGCCGCGGACCACCGAACCGGCGGCGACCACCACGTTGCGGCCCAGCCGGGCGCCGGGCAGGATCACCGCGCCGGTGCCGATCCAGCTGCCGGCCCCGATCTCGACCGGCTCGTTGCGCGGCCACTGCTTGCCGATCGGCAGCGTGGTGTCGCGGTACTCGTGGGCCTGGTCGCTGATGTAGACGTTCGGGCCGGTCCAGACGTCGTCGCCGAGCACGATCGACTGGTGCCCGACCAGGTGGCTGCCCCGGCCGATCACGCAGCCGCCGCCGATGGTGATCACCGGCTCGGGGCCGAGGTCCAGGCCGGGCAGGAAGCCGGCCGAGATGGTGACCCGCTCGCCGATGATGCAGAACGGGCCGATCGCGATCGACTGCTCGTTGAAGACGGTGCCGAGCGGGAAGGCGAGCTTGCTGCCGTCGCCGAGGGTGTGGAACCGGTACGGTCCGGGGCTCTGGTTGGAGACCGCGCCGCGCTCCTGCACCCAGCGCCAGCCCCGGTGCACGACCCGGCCCGCGGCCCGGTGGGCCGTGGCGCGAAGGGCGGTGAGCAGGGCGGCGGCGTTCGGCATGCGCACACCGTAGCCGCCGCCGGGCCTCGGCAGGCCGCCGGGGGAGCAAGATCACACCCCGGCGCCGCGGAGCACCCCGCCAGTGAGCACCCCGCCGGTGAGCAGCTCCCAGGACCCCGGTCGGCCCGCGGACCCGGTCAGTCCGCGTCCACCGCCCAGGGCGCGGGGCGGCGCTCCAGGAAGGCCTTCATCCCCTGCTGGGCCTCGGGCGAGCCGAAGAGCCGGGCGGACTGCTCGACCCGGGCGTCCGCGTCCTGCTCGAAGGAGCGCACCACCTCGGCGTTGACCAGCCGCTTGGACTCGGCCAGGCCCTGCGGGGAGGCCAGGCGCAGGGCGGCGAGCACCTCCTCCAGCGCCTTGGCCGCCTCGTCCTCGGCAGCGGCGGCCAGGGTGATCAGGCCGATCCGGGCCGCCTCGACCGCGTCGAAGGTCTCGCCGGTCAGGTAGTAGCGCGCGGCGGCCCGCGGCTGCAGCTTGGGGCGCAGCGGCAGCGAGATGACGGCGGGCGCCAGGCCGAGCCGCACCTCGGTGAAGGCGAAGGTGGCGGCGGGCCCGGCGATCGCCAGGTCGGCCGCGCCGAGCAGCCCGAGCCCGCCGGCCCGCACATGGCCGTTGACGTAGGCGATCACCGGCTTGGGGCAGTCCACGATGGCCCGCTGGATGTCGACCAGGCCGCGCGGTCCCACCGTGGGGTCGCTGCCGGTCGCCTCCGAGAGGTCAGCGCCCGCGCAGAACACCTTGCCGGTGTGGCCGAGCACCACCGCGCGCACCGCCGGGTCCGCGGCAGCCGTCGCCAGCCCCTGGGCCAGCTCGGCCATCAGCCGGGTGGAGAGGGCGTTGCGGTTGTGCGGGGAGTCCAGCTCCAGGGTGGTGACGGCGCCGGTGGTGCCGACGCGGACGAAGGGGGCTGCGCTGGTCATCGTGGTGGGACCTGCTTTCCGGTATCCGACATGAGGGTGGTTCGGACGGGCTGGGAGCACTCTGGCATGCCGGGCGCGGGAGAACCAGAGGCCACCGGCCCGGCGCCCCGGCGCTCCGTCAGGCCGTCGCCCGGCGCTGCGCCCAGCGGCTCGCGGGGGCCATCGCGGCCCCGGCGGCGGCGAGCAGCAGGCCGGTGCAGAGCCAGCCGAGCAGCCCGTGGCCGACCACGCCCAGGGTGACCAGGGCGGGCCCGACCATCATGGCCGCGGCCGCACCCGCGTTGAAGACGCCCTGGTAGGCGCCGACCGCGCCGTCACCGGCCAGGTCGTAGCTGAGCGCCCAGCCGCCCGCCTGGGTGAGCACCTCACCACCCGCCTCGACGATGAGACCGAGCGCCAGGACCACCGAGGCGAGCAGCGGCGACAGCCCGTGCGCCAGGGAGACCAGCACGAAGCCGGCCGCCAGCAGCAGACCGCCGCGCAGGCAGACCCGGGCCGCCGTCCCCGGCCGCTCGGTGCCCCGGGTGGCCCGGACCTGGAAGAGCACCACCAGCACGGTGTTGATGGCCATGGAGGCCGCGACCATGGCGCGCGGCGCGTGCGTGTCCCGGACGATCCAGAGCGGGACGCCGATCTCCAGCAGCGCGAACTGCAGGGTGAGCACGGCGTTGAGGCAGGTGATGACGATGAACGGCAGGTCGCGCAGCGCTGGGTTGCGCCGCTCGGCGCGGGTGCGGGCGGCGGCGGCCGCGCGCACGGCCGGCGGGCGCCCCGGCAGGCGCGTCATGACCACCGCCACCGCCAGGAAGCTGGCGGCGTCCGCCAGCACGGTCACGGTGTAGGCGAAGCGGGTGTCGGCCTGCAGGGTGAGGCCTGCCACGATGCCGCCCAGGCCCATCGCGACGTTGGTGACGGCCCGCAGGTAGGCCCGCCCCGCCACCCGCTGCTCGCTCGGCAGCACCTCGGAGTAGAGCGCGCTGCGCGCGGTGGCCTGTCCCCGGTCGAGCGCGGTCACCGCGCAGGAGAGGATCACGAAGGCGGCCAGGCCGTGCAGCAGCGGGTAGGCGGTCGCGCCCACCCCCTCGACGGCGCACAGCGCGATCGCCACCCGCTTGCTGCCCCACCGGTCGGCGGCCCGCCCGGCGGGGATGCTGGCCAGCACCCCGCACAGTCCGGCCACGGTCAGCACCACACCGACCTGCGTCAGGCCGTAGCCGAGGATCCGGGTGAAGTAGAGCGCGCTGACCGTGAAGAAGAGGCCGTTGCCGAGGCTGTTGACGAGGGTGACCCAGGTCAGCAGCCGCACCACCGGGTCGGCGGGCAGCAGGCGGCCGCGCGGGCGGATGGGGGCGGGCGGGGGGATGGCGGTGGACGTCGTGGGGGCAGCGCTTGTCGTCGTCATGACGCGAATCTCAGCCCGGCCGGATACCGTACGGACACTGATTTAGCACCAGGCTAAAGTGGCGCCCTGTTATGCACCGCTATCACCTCGGCCTGGCCGACCTCGCCGCAGTCTCCTTCGCCCGCTCACCGCTGCAGGAGACGGTGCTGAGCCTGCGGATGTGGACCCATCCGGGCAGCTACCCGGCGCAGCAGCCCTGGTTCCGCCCGCTGCGTCCGCACTTCGAACGGCTCGAAGGCGGTCCCCTGCTCCGCTCGCTGGTCGGCGCCAACCGGTACATACCGGACTTTCTGACGCCCCGTCCGAACACACCCGCCCCCGCCTTCCGCACCGAGCTGAGTGTGGTGCGGGCCACCGACCCGGCCGTACTGCGGAGCGAGCTGGAGAAGGCCCTGCTGCCACCACGGGGAGAGCTGCCCGCCCTGCTCGCCGAGGGGTTGTCGGATCCGGCGCGGCTGCTGGCGGAGATCTGCCTGGCCCTGGCGGAGTACTGGGAGAACTGCCTGGCCCCGCACTGGTGGCCCAGGGCCGGGTCGGTGCTGGAGGCGGACATCGTGCACCGCGCGCGGACGCTGGCCCAGCACGGCATGGCCGCGATGCTCGCCGAGCTGGACGGCCGGCTGCACTGGGCGGACGGCGTGCTGACCATCAACCGCAGCTGGGACCGCTCGCCGGACGCGGACATCCAGGTGGACAGGCGTGGCCTGGTCTTCCTGCCGACCTGCTTCGCCGGTGCGGCCAACACCTCGATCAGCACCGACTGTCCGCCGGCCATCTGCTACCCGGCCCGCGGCCAGGGCACCATGGCGGAGGCCCTCGACCCGCCGGCCACCCCCCACGCGCTGGCGCAGCTGCTCGGCACCCCCAAGGCGCGGCTGCTGACCCTGCTGCACGAGCCGGTCTCCACCACCGAACTGGCGCTGCGCCTGGGAGTCACCCCCGGCGCGGTGAGCCAGCACCTCGCGGTGCTGCTGGCCACCCGCCTGGTCACCCGGGCCCGGCACGGCCGCTCGGTGCTCTACCTGCGCAGCCCGCTGGGCGAGGAGCTCTGCCACTGACCGGCGCCAGCGGTTGCCCTGGGCTCCCCTGGCGCCACGTCGGTCGGCTCAGCCCAGCCACCCCGGCCGTACCAGGCCGCTCTCGTAGGCCAGCACCACCAGCTGCGCCCGGTCACGGGCACCCGACTTGACCATCGCGCGGCTCACATGGGTCTTCGCGGTCAGTGGGCTGACCACCAGGCGGCGGGCGATCTCGGCGTTGGACAGGCCCAGGCCGACCAGCGCCAGCACCTCCCGTTCGCGCTCGGTCAGCCGGTCGAGCGCGGGGCCGGCGGTCGGCTCCGGAGGCTTGGAGCGGGCGGCGAACTCGCCGATCAGGCGGCGGGTGGCCCCGGGCGAGAGCAGTGCGTCGCCGGCCGCCACCACCCGCACCGCGCGCAGCAGATCGGCCGGCTCGGTGTCCTTGACGAGGAAGCCGGCCGCACCGCCGCGCAGCGCCTCGAAGACGTACTCGTCCAGCTCGAAGGTGGTCAGCACTACCACCTTGACCTCGGCCAGCTCGGGGCGGGCGGTGATCCGGCGGGTGGCCGCCAGCCCGTCCAGGCCGGGCATCCGGATGTCCATCAGCACCACGTCGGGGCGCAGTTCGGCGGTCAGCTCGACGGCCGCCGCGCCGTCGCCGGCCTCACCGACCACCGTCAGGTCGGCCTGCGCGTCCAGCAGCGCCCGGAAGCCGGCCCGCACCAGTGCCTGGTCGTCCGCCAGCAGGACCCGGATCATCCCTGGTGCTCCTCGTCCGTCGCGCGGTCGGTGCCGGTGGTCGGCAGGTACGCCCGCACCCGGAAGCCACCCGCGTGCGGCCCCGCCGCCAGCGTGCCACCCAGCGCCCGGACCCGCTCCCGCATGCCCGCCAGTCCGTTGCCGCCGCCCGCCGGCTCGGCCGTGTCCGGCGCGGCGGGCGGCCCGGGGTCGTCCACCTGGACGGTCAGGCCGGTGGCGGCCGTCCAGTCCAGCAGCAGCTCGGCGCGGCGGGCGGCCGAGTGCCGGATCACGTTGGTCAGCGCCTCCTGGACGATCCGGAAGGCCGCCAGGCCCACACCGGCGGGCAGCGCGCGCTCGCCGCCCTCGGTGCGGACGGCGACGCTCAGTCCCGCGTGCGCCGCCTGCGCGGTCAGCTCGGGCAACCGGTCCAGGCCGGGGGCCGGGCGGCGCGGCGCGGCCGCGCCGGGGGTCCGCAGGGTGCCGAGCACCTGGCGGACCTCACCGAGCGCCTCCTTGCTGGCGGCCTTGATGGTGATCAGGGCGGACCGCGCCTGCTCGGGCTGATCGTCGATCAGCTCCAGGGCCACCCCGGCCTGGAGGTGGATCAGCGAGATGCTGTGGGCCAGGATGTCGTGCAGTTCGCGGGCCATCCGCAGCCGCTCCTCATCGGCCCGGCGTTGGGCGGCGGCCTGGCGGGCGGCGCGGTGCGCGGCGGCCTGCTCGCGGCGGAACCGCAGCAGCTCGGCGACGGCGGCCAGCAGCAGGGCGAGCGCGGTCAGGCCGAACTCGGGCCAGGCGCCGACCGGGCCGCCGCCACCGCGCAGCCAGCGGGCCGGCAGCGCGAGGGCGAGCAGCAGGTGGCCGCCGTAGAGGCCCAGCAGGCTCAGCACGGCGGCGCGGCGGTGGCCGCGCTGGACCGCGGCGCAGTAGGCGACCGCGAAGCTCAGGAAGACGGGGCCGTAGGGGTAGCCGGCGGCCAGGTAGCCGAGGGTGACCGCGGCCGTCCCCACCACCACCGCGGCCGGGTGGCGCCGCCGCAGCACCAGCAGCGCGGGGCCGATCAGCAGCAGCAGGTAGCCGGGGGCGTCCAGCGGCACCCACGGCGGCACCTGGTGCCTGACCGCCCCGGCCGTGCCCGCGAGCTGGAGGGCGGCGACGAGGAGCGAGGAGACCACCGGAGGGCCGCCCCGGCGCCGGCCGGCCCAGGGCGGACCCCACGGCCCGGGTCCGGGTCCGGCACTCGGGCCGGGTCCGGCACTCGGGCCGGGTTCGCCGCTCGGGCCGCGCCGGGCAGGCGGGCCGCTTTCGCCGCTCGGGCCGGAAGAGCTCATGCCGGAAGGCTAGGGCAGCCGCACCCCGGCGGACGTCAGCCCGCCGGGGTGCCCGCGCCTACTCCCCCGGGAGTACGGACGGTCGTGCCGCGGTCAGCGCGAGGCCAGCGCCGCCAGCCGGCGGGCGGCACCGTACTGGCGCAGGATCTGGGCGAAGGTGCTGTGCCCCTGGGTGGTCCGGGCGAAAGCCCGCCACGCCGGGTCGATCAGGCAGACCGCCAGGTGGAACAGGTGCGGCCGCCGCTCGAAGGCCTCCAGCATCACCTTGCCCGCCCGCATCTCCACGCCCAGGCCCGCCTTGACCGCGAAGGCGTAGTTCAGCGCCTGCCGCCGCACCTCCTGCGGGCCGGTCGCCTCGGCCACCTGCACCGCCCACTCACCGGCCAGCCGGCCCGAGCGCAGCGCGTACGAGATGCCCTCGCGGGTCCACGGCTCCAGCAGCCCGGCCGCGTCGCCGGCCACCAGCACCCGGCCGCGGGAGAGCGGAGAGTCCTCGGCCCGGCAGCGGGTCAGGTGGCCGGACTCCACGGCCGGAGTGAAGCCGGAGAGCCCCAGGCGGCGGATGTAGTCGGCCAGGTAGCGCTTGGTCAGCTCGCCGTCGCCGCGCGCCGAGATCACCCCGACGGTCAGCGTGCCGGAGTCGGTCTTCGGGAAGACCCAGCCGTAACTGCCCGGCAGCGGCCCCCAGTCCAGGTGGATCCGGCCCTCCCAGGCGCGGGCCACCTGCTCGGGCACCGGGATCTCGGCCTCCAGGCCGAGATCGATCTGGTCGAAGGTGACCCCGACGTGCCGCCCGATCCGGCTGGCGCTGCCGTCCGCGCCGACCACCGCGCGGGCCTGCACCGAGCGCCCGTCGGCCAGCGTCACGGCCACCGTGCGGCGGTCGGCGCCCCCCTGCTGCTCGACGCCGGTCACGGTGACCCCGCAGACCAGCACCGCGCCCGCCTGCTGGGCCGCCTCGACCAGCCGCAGGTCGAACTCGTCGCGGTTGACCAGGCCGAAGAGCATCCGCTTGGAGCGCCGGGTGCGGGTGAAGCGGCCGTTCAG
This sequence comes from Kitasatospora sp. NBC_01287, assembly GCF_026340565.1. Taxonomy (NCBI): domain Bacteria; kingdom Bacillati; phylum Actinomycetota; class Actinomycetes; order Kitasatosporales; family Streptomycetaceae; genus Kitasatospora; species Kitasatospora sp. NBC_01287. The sequence continues at coordinate 8,228,236 of NZ_JAPEPB010000001.1, read as the reverse complement.
CGCGAAGGTGACGGCGTGCACCCGGTCCTGCAGCGGGAGCTTGAAGTCCGGCGGCAGGCTGTCCCGGGACGGGCCGATGATGCCGCCGCCGCAGGTCTTGTAGCGGGGGTGCTCGGCCTTGTCCAGCAGCAGCACCCGGCGGCCCTGCGCCGCCGCGGCGTGCGCGGCCGAGGAACCGGCCGGGCCGGCCCCGACCACCACGACGTCCCAGACACCGTCGAGCGGGTCGGGGCCATCGGTCACGGCTGCTGGGTCGGCGGCGGGTCCGTCCGGGCCGTCGACGGGCTGGCTGGTGGTCAGGCTGGCTTCGGGTGCGCTACCGGAGTCTCTCACGTCGAGTCATCTTAGGCGGCGGACGGCCGCGGGCCTCCTGCGCCACCAGCCCCATCGCGCGGCCGGGGCACCGGGGCGGCGCCTATGCTCGGTCGCACGTGTGATCAGACCTGCCAGCTTCCGGAGAACTTCCATGACCGAACCCTCGCCCGATCTCGCCACCGCCGTCCGCGCCCTGATGCCCCGTGCCCAGCGCGAGCTGGCCGAGCTGGTGGCGTTCCCGTCGATCGCCGATCCGCAGCTCGGGCTGGAGCGGGAGTGCCAGGCGGCGGCGCAGTGGGTGGCCGACGCGCTGCGCGCCGAAGGCCTGACCAATGTGTCGCTGATCGACACCCCCGACGGCAGCCAGTCCGTCTACGGCGAACTGACCGGGGTGCCGGACGCGCCCACCGTGCTGCTCTACGCGCACTACGACGTGCAGCCGCAGCTGGACGAAGCCGCCTGGAGCACCCCTCCGTTCGAGCTCGTCGAGCGGGACGGCCGCTGGTACGGACGCGGCGCGGCCGACTGCAAGGGCAACATCCTGATGCACCTGACGGCCCTTCGGGCGCTGCGCGAGAGCGGCGGCCAGGTGCTGCCGGTCAACCTGAAGGTGATCATCGAAGGCTCCGAGGAGCAGGGCACCGGCGGCATGGAGCAGTACGCCCTGGCGCACCCCGAGTTGCTGACCGCGGACGCCATCGTGATCGGCGACGTCGGCAACTTCGCGGCCGGCCTGCCGACCGCCACCGCCTCGCTGCGCGGCATCACCGAGGTCTCGGTCGAGGTCCGCACGCTGGCCGGCAACCTGCACTCGGGCCAGTTCGGCGGCGCCGCCCCCGACGCGCTCGCCGCGCTGCTCAAGATCCTCGCCTCGCTCTACGACGAGCACGGCGCCACCACGATCAACGGCCTGCCCGCCGACCAGACCTGGCCGGGCGTCAGCTACCCGGAGGACCGGTTCCGCGCGGACGCCAGGGTGCTGGACGGCGTCGCGCTGATCGGCACCGGCGGGATCGCGGACCGGCTCTGGGCCCGCCCCGCCGTGACGGTGGTGGGCATCGACGTGCCTTCGGTGGTCGGCTCCACCTCCTCGGTGCAGGCCGGTGCCCGGGCCAAGGTGAGCCTGCGGGTGCCGCCGGGCATGTCGATCGAGACCGCCCAGGACGCGCTGATCGCCCACCTGGAGCAGGCCGCCCCGTGGCAGGTCCAGCTCACCGTGACCCGGCTCAACGGCGGTCACCCCTTCCTCGCCGAGACCTCGGGCCCCGCCTACGAGGCGCTGGGCGAGGCGATGCGCGAGGCGTTCGGGACGGACATGGTGGTGGCCGGCGAGGGCGGCTCGATCCCGCTCTGCAACACGCTGCGCACCCTCTACCCCAAGGCCGAGATCGTGCTGATCGGCGTCGAGGAGCCGACCACCCAGATCCACGCGGTCAACGAGAGCGTGGACCCGGAGGAGCTGACCCGGATGGCGCTCTCCGAGGCGCTCTTCCTGCGGCGGTACGCACAGGTCTGGCAGGGCTGACGGGGCCGGGGCGGCGCCGGTGCGCACCGCCCGTGCGCGGCGCCGGGAGCCGTCAGCGCGGGTCGGCGCCGGGCCGCCCCAGCGGGTCGAGCGCGCCCAGGTCGAGCGCGCCCAGCGCGGCGGCGGCCGTCACGGCGCCGGCGATGGCGCCGAAGCAGAGGTCAGCGATCAGGTCGGGCCGCCCGCCGGGGCCACGGACCCGGCCGGCGCGGACCACCCGGTGGGCCGCCCCCACCACCGTCCCCGCGGCGACCACGGCGCGGCGCCGGGCGGTCCGGGCGGCTGCGGTCCGGGCGGCTGCGGTCCGAGGCCCGACGGCCCAGGCCTCAGCGGGGCGCTGGGCATCGGTGGGGCGCTGGGCCTCGGTGGGGCGCTGGGCGGCGTCCGGCTGCCGGGCGGTGGCGGGGTGCCGCTGCCCGGTGGACGCCGGGTCGCCGGTCAGCGGTGCGGTCGCGGCGGCGCGCAGCTCGCGGGCCAGGTAGCCGCCCAGCCCGGCCAGGGCGAGGGCCGAACTGCCGTACTGCGCCACCGTGCAGAGCGGCACGCCCGCCACCCGCCGCTCCAGCGCCGGCAGCAGCCGCACGCCGGCCCGCCCCGAGTGGGTGAACGCGTCCCACCCCACGTGGCCGGCCGCCCCCAGCGCGGCGGAGAGGGCGAACCAGGCCGCCCGCTCCCCGGGCCCGCCGCCGGCCGCGCGGCGCTCGGTGGCCGCCAGCGCGGGAGCCGCCCAGCGCGGCGGCAGCAGCCCGAGCAGCGGGCGCCGCAGCAGCCCCTGCCAGCCGGCCACCAGCACCCCGGCCAGCACGACGTCCACCGTGGGCACCGCCCACCAGCGGTGGGTCAGCGCGCCGCGCCGGAACAGCCCGGGGTGCCAGCTCTCGGCGAAGAACGGCAGGTCCGGCGCCATCGACCCGGCGACCAGCGCCGACGCCACCAGCGGCCCCCGGCCCCGCAGTCCGCGCATTAGCGGCAGCACGGCGGCGGGGTGGCTGAAGGTGAACGGCATGCGCCCATCCTGCCCGAGCACCGTCCGCCGGGCCGCTCGACGCGACCGCCGGATGCCACCACTCGACGCCATCGCCCGGCACGCGTACCTGCCACGCGTACCTGCCACCCGTACCCGGCCGGCCCGCTACCAGCCGCTGCCGACCCCGCGCGCGGCCGGCCGACCCGCCTCCAGGTAGCTCGGCGTCCCCTGGCCGCGCGCCGCCAGGGCGCCGGCCAGGCGCCGGTGGCGGCCCGCGGAGAGCAGTTGCCCGGCCTCCTCCAGGGTGACGAACCGCCAGTCCCGCAGCTCGTCCGGCGGCAGCCGCAGTCCGGCCCGCTGAGCGGCCGTCAGCCGACCGCCGTCGTAGACCAGCCGGATGCCGCCGCGGCGCGACCCGACCCGCGGCTCCCAGTCGACCGCCAGCAGCCGCAGCTCCTCCTGGTCCAGCCGCAGCCCCAGCTCCTCGGCGGCCTCCCGGACGGCGGCCAGGGTGGGCGCCTCACCGCGCTCCACCACGCCGCCGGGGAACTCCCAGTCCGGCTTGTAGACGGGGTCGACCAGCAGCACCCGGTCGTCCTCGTCGAAGAGCAGCACCGCGGCCGCCACCGTGTCGTCCGCCGAGTCCGTGCCGCGGACGATCGGGCAGCGGGCGACCCCCTCCTTGACCAGGGCGGCGAGCGTCCGAGCCACCTGGCGCGGGGTCAGCCCCGCGGTGTCCAGCACGCAGGCGTCGCGGTGCATCCAGGCCTGTGCCTCCTGGTAGGCGGGCAGGTGGGCCAGGCGCCAACGGCGGCATCTCTCGCTCGCCGCGGGATCGCCGGGCACCTCCTCGCTCAGCGCGATCCGCTCGCGCAGGATCGTTTCCTCAGCGTGCAGCACGAAGTGGTGCACGGGCAGGCCGCGGGCGGCGAGTGCGCCGAAGATCTCGTCCCGGTAGGACTCGCGCAGCAGGGTCATCGGAACCACCAGCGTGCCCGGCACCTCGCCCAGCAGCGCGGCGGCGGCCTCGGTGACCAGGCTGCGCCAGGCCGGCAGCTCCTGGAAGTCCCTGACCTCGGCCATCCGGCGGCCCGGCACGATCCGCCGCAGGAGGGCGCCGACCTCCTCGGGATCGAAGAGCGTGCTGCCCGGCAGCAGCTCGACCAGTTCGCGGCAGGCCGTGCTCTTGCCCGCGCCGAACGTCCCGTTGACCCAGATGATCATGATTCCCCCTGACCTCGGGCGAACCCGGCGGCGTCCGCGCCGGACGGCTGCCGGGCCCGCCGCGCCGGAACGCCGGCCGCGCCGACACCCCCGCCGCGCCGAGCGCCCGGCACCATCCGAGGTGGTACCCGCCCGGGCCGACCTCTCATTCCTGACGAACTGCCGCGGCGTCATTTCTCAGCCCCGGGCGGGCGCGCACGCCAGCTCCCCGCGCCGTCCGGACCACCCTCACGCCCCGGTGGACCAGAGCGCCGCCGCGGCGGCGCCCACCAAGCCCGCGTCGGTGGCCAGCGCCGCCTGCCGCAGCCGCAGGCCGCGCACGTAGGAGAGGGTCGCGTAGTCCCCCAGCCGCTCGCGCAGCGGACCGAAGAGCAGCTCACCGGCCTGGGCGACGCCGCCGCCGATCACCACCACCTCCAGCTCGACCAGCGTCGCGGCGGCCGCGATGCCGGCCGCCAGCGCCTGCCCGGCCCGGGCGAAGGCGGCCAGCGCGGCCGGATCACCGGCCCGCGCCGCGACGGCCACGGCGGCCGCGTCCGCCCGCTCGGCGGGGCGCCAACCGGCCGCCAGCGCGTGCCGGGCGATCGCGGTGCCGCTGGCCAGGCTCTCCAGGCAGCCCCGTCCGCCGCAGGCGCACGGCTCACCGTCCAGGTCCACGCTGATGTGGCCGATATGCCCCGCGTTCCCGGTCGGCCCCGGGCGCAGCGTGCCACCCAGCACCAGGCCGCCGCCGACCCCGGTGGAGACCACCATGCAGAGCGCGTTGTCGAAGCCCCGAGCCGCGCCGCGCCAGTGCTCGGCGGCGGTCATCGCCACCCCGTCGCCGGTCAGCACCACGGGGCGGTGGCCGGCCAGCTCGCGCACCTCCTCGACCACGGGGAAGTCGCGCCAGCCGGGGATGTTCACCGGGCTGACGGTCCCCCGGACCGTGTCCACCGGGCCGGCGCTGCCCACCCCGACCAGTTCGACCCGGGACCACTCGGGCGAGCCGGCCAGGGCCTCGACCACCTCGGCCAGCGAGTCGCGCACCGCCTTGCCGGACTCCCGCGCCCTGGTGGGGCGCTCGATCCGGTGGCGCAGCTCGCCGTCCACGGCGCCGACCAGGGCACCGGCGATCTTCGTCCCACCGATGTCGACCGCCGCGACCAGCGCCTGACCCGCCATCATCCACCGCCCTGTTCCATGTGCCCGCTCCTTGTGCCCTGGTGCCCGATCCGCGCGCGCCGGGCCCGACGCGCTCCGCTCCGCACCGCACTGCCGCTGTACTCGACCCCATCCTGCCCGGTCCCGGTGCCACGGCCGCCGCTCATCTGCTGGACTGCCACCGAGCCGCGCACGGTTCCCGCCGGCCTGATTCTGGACACCGCGCCCACGGGCAGCTCAGAATCGGTGCCATGACCGCTCCCGAGCCCCTCACCAGCGCGGCCCCGGCCGACATCCGACCGCGCCCCTCGGAGGCCGATCGCGAGCGGGTGCTCGGGGTGCTGCGGGCCGGCGCGGGCGACGGCCGGCTCTCGCACGACACCTTCATCCGCCGGATGGAGCTGGTGCTGACGGCGCGCAGCGCGGCCGAACTCGACGCGGTGCTGGCCGACCTGCCCGCCGACGGCCCGCTGGCCCGGTTCACGCTGCGCACGGTCGGACGGCTCTCCGCCTTCACGGTCCGGCTTCGCGATGCCTGGCGGGCCGAACGACTGCCAGGGCTGACGCTGCCTCAACTGGGACCGGCGGCACTGCGGGTGGGCCGGGCACCCGGCTCGGACCTGCGGCTGACCGACATCTCGGTCTCCCGCTGGCACGCCGAGCTGCGTCGCAACGCCAACGGCTGGGTGCTCTACGACCTGGGCTCGACCAACGGCACCCAGGTCAACGGCCACCGGGTCACCGGCGGGGTGCCGGTCCGCCCCGGCGACCAGATCTCCTTCGGCAGCCAGGCCTTCCGCGTCGCGAGCGGCTGACCGACCTGACCTGACCGAGCCGACCGGGCGCGGACACGGCCCGCCGACCTAGCCCTCCAGCAACCGCTTCTTCAGCACCTTGCCCATCGCGTTCCGCGGCAGTTCCTCGACCAGGACCACCTTGCGCGGGCGCTTGTGCACCGAGAGCCGTTCGGCGACGAACGCGGTCAGCTGATCGCCCGTCACCTGGCCGTCGGGGATCACGAAGGCCACCACGGCCTGGCCCAGGTCCGCGTCCGGCGCGCCGACCACCGCGGCGTCCGCGACGGCCGGGTGGTCGCGCAGTGCGGCCTCGACCTCGCCGGCGCCGATCTTGAAGCCGCCGCTCTTGATCACGTCCACCGAGCCGCGGCCGACGATCCGGTGGAAGCCGTCGGGGCCGATGGTGGCCACGTCGCCGGTGCGGAACCAGCCGTCCGCGGTGAAGGCCTCGGCGTCGGCGACCGGGTTGCCCAGGTAGCCGTCGAAGACCGAGGGGCCGCGGACCTGCAGGTCGCCCACGCTCTCGCCGTCGGCGGGCACCGGGCGCCCGTCCTCGGTGACCAGCCGCGTCTCGGTGCCGGCCAGCGGCAGGCCGACGCTGCCGGGGCGGCGCTCGCCGTCGGCCCGGGTGCTCACGGTGATCAGGGTCTCGGTCATGCCGTAGCGCTCGACCGGGCGGTGGCCGGTCAGCGCGGCCAGCTTGTCGAAGACCGGCACGGGCAGCGGAGCACTGCCGGAGACCAGCAGCCGGGCGCCGCCGAGCGCGCGGGCCGCGGCCTCGTCGGCGGCGACCCTGGACCAGACGGTGGGCACCCCGAAGTAGAGGCTGCCGCCCGCCTCGGCGTAGGCGGCGGCGGTCGGACGGCCGGTGTGCACCAGGCGGCAGCCGGTGCGCAGCGCGCCCAGCACACCGAGCACCAGGCCGTGCACGTGGAACAGCGGCAGGCCGTGGACCAGGGTGTCCTCGGCCGTCCAGGCCCAGGCCTCGGCCAGCGCGTCCAGGTCGGCGGCGACCGCGCGGCGGGAGATGATCACGCCCTTGGGCGGCCCGGTGGTGCCGGAGGTGTAGAGCACGAAGGCGGCCTGCTCGGGCGCCGGTTCGGGACGGCTCTCGGCGCTGGTCTCGCCGAGGTCGACCGGCAGCGCCTCGACGGTGTCCTCGGCCGCGACCTCCTTGACCGCCGGGCCCTCGCCGGCCAGCAGCTGAGCTCCGCTGTCGCGCAGGATGTGCGAGCGCTCCAGCGGTCCGGCGTCCGGCGGCAGCGGCACCACGGGCACCCCCGCGAGAAGCCCGCCGACCACGGCCGTCACGCTCTCCACGCTGGGCCGGGCCAGCACCGCCAGCGCCTTGGCGCCCGCGACCCGCGCCGCCACCGTGTTGGCCGCGCCCAGCAGCCGCTCCCGCGACAGGGCCCGGCCATCGATCCGCAGCGCGTCGGCCGCGTCGCCGTGCCCGCCCTGAAGTGCCGTCAACAGGTTCACGGCCGAACTCTACGGGACCCGCACACGCCGCAGGGCGTGATCCACACCACCACGGGGGATCACGCCCTGCCAGGGACGATCGGCCTGAGCCGTCCTCAAGCTCTCGGGTTTCAGCCCTTGCGAGCCTTGACCTCACCGGTCAGCTGCGGCAGCACGTCGAACAGGTCGCCGACCACGCCGTAGTCGACCAGCTCGAAGATCGGCGCCTCTTCGTCCTTGTTGATCGCGACGATGGTCTTCGAGGTCTGCATGCCGGCCCGGTGCTGGATCGCGCCGGAGATGCCCGCCGCGACGTAGAGCTGCGGGGAGACCTGCTTGCCGGTCTGGCCGACCTGGTTGCTGTGCGGGTACCAGCCGGCGTCCACCGCGGCGCGCGAGGCGCCGACGGCCGCGCCGAGCGCGTCCGCGAGCTCCTCGACCACGCCGAAGCCCTCGGCGGCACCGACACCGCGGCCGCCGGAGACCACGATCGCGGCCTCGGTCAGCTCGGGGCGGCCGGTGGAGACCCGCGCGGCGCGCGCGGTGACCTTGGCGGCGTTGCCGGTGAACTCGACGGTGACGTTCTCGACCGTGCCGGCGGCCGGGGCGGCCTCCGGAGCGGCGGCGTTCGGCTTCACGGTGATGACCGGAGCGCCGTGCGAGACCTTCGACTTCACCTGGAAGGAGGCGGCGAAGACCGACTGGGTCGCGACCGGACCGTCGGCGCCGGCCTCCAGGTCGACGGCGTCGGTGATGATGCCGGAGCCCAGGCGCAGCGCGACGCGGGCCGCGACCTCCTTGCCCTCACCGGAGGAGGTGACCAGGACGGCCGCGGCACCGGAGGCCTTGGCGATCTGGGTCAGCGCGTCCACCTTGGGGACGACCAGGTAGTCGGCGAACTCGGCGGCGTCGGCGACGTACACCTTGGCGGCACCGAACTCGGCGGCCTTGGCGGCGATGTCGGCCGCGGCCGCGCCGGCGCCGAGCACCACGGCGGCGGGCTCGCCGATCCGGCGGGCCAGGGTGAGCAGCTCCAGGGCGGGCTTGCGGACGGCGCCGTCGGCGTGGTCCACGAGGACCAGGATCTCAGCCATGATTTCTTATCTCCTGATGGAACGTGGGGTCCGGACGGCGGGTCAGATGAACTTCTGGTCGGCGAGGTAGCCGGCGAGCTGCTTGCCGCCCTCGCCCTCGTCCTTGACGATCGTTCCCTTGGTGCGGGCCGGGCGCTCGGTGACGGTCTCCACCGCGGTCCAGGCACCGGCCAGGCCGACCTGCTCCGCGTCGATGCCCAGGTCGTCCAGGTCGAGCTCCTCGACCGGCTTCTTCTTGGCGGCCATGATGCCCTTGAAGGACGGGTAGCGGGCCTCGCCGGACTGGTCGGTGACCGAGACGACGGCCGGCAGCGCGGCCTCGACCTGCTCGGTGGCGGCGTCGCCGTCGCGGCGGCCCTTGACCACGCCCGCCTCGACGCTGACCTCGGAGAGCAGGGTCACCTGCGGCACGCCCAGGCGCTCGGCGAGCAGCGCGGGCAGCACGCCCATGGTGCCGTCGGTGGAGGCCATGCCGCAGACCACCAGGTCGTAGCCGGTCTTCTCCAGCGCCTTGGCGAGGACGGCGGAGGTGGCGATCACGTCCGAGCCGTGGATGTCGTCGTCGTTGACGTGGACACCCTTGTCGGCGCCCATGGAGAGGGCCTTCTTCAGCGCGTCCCGGGCGTCGTCGCCGCCGACGGTCAGCACGGTCACCTCGGCGTCACCGGACGCCTCGGCGATCCGCAGCGCCTGCTCGACGCCGTACTCGTCGAGCTCCGACAGGAGGCCGTCCACGGCGTCCCGGTCGGTGGTGGTGTCGTCCGCGAAGCGACGGTCACCGGTCGCGTCGGGCACGTACTTCACACAGACAACGATCCTCAAGCTCACGGCCTGTCTCCTGTACTGGTCTTGTCCGGCGGCTGCGGCGGTGCAACAGACGGGCGCGCTCACGGCGGCACCCGCTACGGACAGCGCATTCCCGCTGCCCCGACCGGCACTTCCGGCAGCATACTCGGCGGCGTCCCGCTCTGGTTACTCGTCAGTATCTAAATACCGGTCGCCCACATCTTGCCGCAATGTCAGGGCGTTATCCCCCCTGATCATTGTGACGAAGCTCTCGACTTCCACGGACCGCAACCCACCGGCGATTCCAAGGTCGGCGAAAGGCGCCCGGGGCGTCGCCGCGCGGGTACCGGGCGGCTGCCACGGCAGGCGTACCGCGGGTGTCGCGGGAGTACTCAGCCGGCTTCGCCCAGCGCGGCGATCACGTCCGCGCGGCGCGGCTGGCCGGCGGCCCGCTTCACCACCCGGCCCTCGGGATCGAGCACCAGCACGGTCGGCGTGCGCAGGATCTCCAGTCGGCGGACCAGCTCCAGGTGCCGCTCCGCGTCGATCTCCACGTGCGCCACGCCGGCCACCATCGCGGCCACCTCGGCCAGCACCCGCCGGGTGGCCCGGCAGGGCTGGCAGAAGGCGGTGGAGAACTGCACCAGGGTGGCCCGCTCCCCCAGCTCGACGCCCTCGCCCAGATCGGCAGCGGACAGCAGCACGCCCTCGTCCCTCCCGCGCGCCGCCACGGCGCGCACCCTGCCGTCGCGGCGGGCCCGGAACAACCCGAAGACGCTCGCCGTGGCGAGCACCGCGACGCACACCAGCAGTCCGGTCATGCGCAACAGTGTGCGCCACCGCACGCCCGGACCGGACACCAGGCCCTGGCTCCCGAGCTCGCCGGGCGCGTACCATCGCGCCGTGGACACTCCAGGGAACCGACTGACGCGCCGCCGCGTGGTCGACCTGTGCCGGGCCACCGCGTCCCGCTGTCGGTGAACTCTGCTGCCGCTCGCCCCTTTCACCTCGACAGCCCGACGCCCTGACGCCCTGACGCCACCGGAGCAGTCCACCGTGCAGATCGACCCCCGCGGGCCGCGGTTCGCCGCCGCCCTCACCAGCCTTGTCCTGGCCGCCGTCCTGATCACCGGCAGCGGGCCGCTGCTCGCCGTCCAGGCCCTCGTCTTCGCGCTCGGCGCGCTGGCCGGCCTCTCCTACTCCCCCTACGGCTGGCTCTTCCGGGTACTGGTGCGGCCCCGCCTCGCGCCGCCCGCCGAGTTGGAGGACGCCCGGGCACCGCGCTTCGCCCAGGCCGTCGGGCTGCTCTTCGCACTCGTCGGAGTGGCCGGCTACCTGGGCGGCGCGAGCTGGCTGGGGCTGGCCGCCACCGCCTGCGCACTGGCGGCCGCCTTCCTCAACGCCGCGTTCGGCTACTGCCTCGGCTGCGAGATCTACCTGCTCTGGCGCCGGGCGGTGCCGAGCCGCGCCTGAGCGCGGCGATCGGCCGGGGCGGGCGGGCAGCTGGGTAGGCGGGCAGTCGGGCGAGCGGGCAACTGAACGGGCGGGCAGCTGGGCGAGCAGTTGCCGAAGAGTTCCCGAGCACCGCTGACCTGCGGTGTGATGACTATCTCGCGCAGCCGAGGCATGGCCAGATGACAGATGGCACCCCTTCGAGGGACCATCATCAGCAGAATCACCCGTGTCAGCCGCGGCGTGCCGCGCCCCGGGGCCCGGTCCACCGGCGCGGCGATCCGGGTGCCGTCGTGCCGGGCAAGGGCCCGCAAGCAGAAGTAGGGCTGACCGTGGCAGAGTTCGTATACCCGCCGGTGATCGGTGCCGCGCTGACCGTCTTCAAAGCGCTCGACTGCCGGATCACCATCGTGGGTGCCGAACACGTGCCGGCCACCGGTGGCGCGGTGCTGGTGAGCAATCACATCAGCTACCTGGACTTCCTCTTCGCCGGCCTGGGCACCGTCCGGGGCGCCAAGCGCAAGACCCGCTTCATGGCCAAGGACGACGTCTTCCGGCACAAGATCTCCGGCCCGCTGATGCGCGGCATGAAGCACATCCCGGTCGACCGGACGGACGGCCAGCCCGCCTACGCGGCCGCGGTGCGCGCCCTGCAGGCGGGCGAGGTGGTCGGCGTCTTCCCCGAGGCCACCATCAGCCGTTCCTTCACCCTGAAGAAGTTCAAGACCGGCGCGGCCCGGATGGCCGCCGACTCCGGCGCTCCGCTGCTCCCGGTGATCCTCTGGGGCACCCAGCAGCTCTGGACCAAGGGCCGCCCGAAGACCCTGACCAAGCGGCACGTGCCGGTCACCATCATGATCGGTGAGCCGATCCACCTGGAGCCCACCGACAAGCCGGTGATGGTCACCCGGCGACTGCGCGCGGCGATGACCGAGATGCTGGACCGCGCCCAGCGCGACTACCCCGTCAAGCCGACCGGCCCCGACGACTCCTGGTGGCTCCCGGCCCACCTCGGCGGCACCGCGCCGACCCTGGAGGTCGCGGAGGCCGAGGACGAGCAGGAGGCGGCGGCGAAAGCGGCCCGACGGGCAGAGGCCTGAGCAGCGGCCCGCACTCCTGCTGACGGCGCGCCACCCTTCCCGGGTGGCGCGCCGTCAGGCATTTCGGACAGTCAGGGTTTCCTGCCCGGCTACCGCTACCCGGCTTCCGCTGCCTGGCATCCGCCGCCCGGCTTCGTCCGGCTGACCGCGGCTCAGCTCTCGGCGGCCAGCGCGGCGGCGATCCGGCGGTTGGTCTCGGCCCAGACCTCCGGCTCCACCTTGGGCATCACATCGCCCCAGAGCGGCAGGAAGGTCCCCTTCAGCTGTGTCATGCCCTCCGGTCGCGCCAGGAACCAGAGGTGGAAGTGCGCGGCCCCGTCGCCCCACCGGTTGACGTGCACCCTGGCTATACCGCCCAGGGAGATCACGGCGCGCTCCACGCGCTGAATCATCGGCCCGAGCTCGGCAGACCGCTCCGGCGGCAGGTCCGCCAGGTCGTAGTGCCCGCGCGAGTAGAGCATCACCGCGGCCGGCAGCGCCTCGGGCTCGTCGAACCCGCAGACCATCCAGTGCTCGTCGGCCCAGAGCACCTTGGGGTCGGTGACCTCCCGCCGGCAGGCGTGGCAGCCCTCGGGACCGTCCTCACCCATGCGCGGCGCCTCGGGCAGCTCCGGTTCGGCCAGCACCTTGACCCTCATGTCGCCCTCGAGCGGGAACTGGGCCCAACTCACCACGCCGTCCTCGGCCAGGGGCAGTGGCTTACCGATCGGCAGGCTCCGGACGTACGCGCTGGGCTCTGCGGAGAGTTCGTTCTCAGTCATGCGCGGAATTCTGGCACACAAACAAAGAAGCCCCCAGCCGAAAGGCTGGGGGCTTCTCCTGAATGATTGTTCGGCGGCGTCCTACTCTCCCACAGGGTCCCCCCTGCAGTACCATCGGCGCTGTAAGGCTTAGCTTCCGGGTTCGGAATGTAACCGGGCGTTTCCCTCACGCTATGACCACCGAAACACTATGAAACTGTCACCGCACCGTCCCATGGCCATGGAACGGGGTCGTTGTTTCAGAACAACACAGTGGACGCGAGCAACTGAGGACAAGCCCTCGGCCTATTAGTACCGGTCAGCTCCACCCATTACTGGGCTTCCACATCCGGCCTATCAACCCAGTCGTCTACTGGGAGCCTTACCCTCTCAAGGAGGTGGGAGTGCTCATCTCGAAGCAGGCTTCCCGCTTAGATGCTTTCAGCGGTTATCCCTCCCGAACGTAGCCAACCAGCCATGCCCTTGGCAGGACAACTGGCACACCAGAGGTTCGTCCGTCCCGGTCCTCTCGTACTAGGGACAGCCCTTCTCAACACTCCTACGCGCACAGCGGATAGGGACCGAACTGTCTCACGACGTTCTAAACCCAGCTCGCGTACCGCTTTAATGGGCGAACAGCCCAACCCTTGGGACCTACTCCAGCCCCAGGATGCGACGAGCCGACATCGAGGTGCCAAACCATCCCGTCGATATGGACTCTTGGGGAAGATCAGCCTGTTATCCCCGGGGTACCTTTTATCCGTTGAGCGACGGCGCTTCCACAAGCCACCGCCGGATCACTAGTCCCTGCTTTCGCACCTGCTCGACCCGTCGGTCTCACAGTCAAGCTCCCTTGTGCACTTACACTCAACACCTGATTGCCAACCAGGCTGAGGGAACCTTTGGGCGCCTCCGTTACTCTTTAGGAGGCAACCGCCCCAGTTAAACTACCCACCAGACACTGTCCCTGATCCGGATCACGGACCCAGGTTAGACATCCAGCACGACCAGAGTGGTATTTCAACGTCGACTCCACGACAACTGGCGTTGCCGCTTCAAAGTCTCCCACCTATCCTACACAAGCCGAACCGAACACCAATATCAAGCTATAGTAAAGGTCCCGGGGTCTTTCCGTCCTGCTGCGCGAAACGAGCATCTTTACTCGTAATGCAATTTCACCGGGCCTATGGTTGAGACAGTCGAGAAGTCGTTACGCCATTCGTGCAGGTCGGAACTTACCCGACAAGGAATTTCGCTACCTTAGGATGGTTATAGTTACCACCGCCGTTTACTGGCGCTTAAGTTCTCAGCTTCGCCCCACCGAAGTGGAGCTAACCGGTCCCCTTAACGTTCCAGCACCGGGCAGGCGTCAGTCCGTATACATCGCCTTACGGCTTCGCACGGACCTGTGTTTTTAGTAAACAGTCGCTTCTCGCTGGTCTCTGCGGCCACACCCAGCTCAGAGAGCAAGTCTCCTCACCAGACATGGCCCCCCTTCTCCCGAAGTTACGGGGGCATTTTGCCGAGTTCCTTAACCATAGTTCACCCGAACGCCTCGGTATTCTCTACCTGACCACCTGAGTCGGTTTGGGGTACGGGCCGCCATGAAACTCGCTAGAGGCTTTTCTCGACAGCATAGGATCATCCACTTCACCACAATCGGCTCGGCATCAGGTCTCAGCCTCAATGAGTGGCGGATTTGCCTACCACTCGGCCTACACCCTTACCCCGGGACTACCACCGCCCGGGCTGGACTACCTTCCTGCGTCACCCCATCGCTCACCTACTACCCTGTTGGATCAGCGGCTCCACCACGTCCCTTCGTCCGAAGACTCCAGGCCGGCTTCACGGCTTTAGCATCCAGAGGTTCGACGTTGGCGCTTCAAAGCGGGTACGGGAATATCAACCCGTTGTCCATCGACTACGCCTGTCGGCCTCGCCTTAGGTCCCGACTTACCCTGGGCAGATCAGCTTGACCCAGGAACCCTTGGTCAATCGGCGCAAGAGTTTCCCACTCTTGTATCGCTACTCATGCCTGCATTCTCACTCGTATCCCGTCCACGACTCGATTCCTCGGCCGCTTCACCCGGAACACGACGCTCCCCTACCCATCCACAGCGTCGTTGGACGTATTCTGTGAATGACACGACTTCGGTGGTGTGCTTGAGCCCCGCTACATTGTCGGCGCGGAATCACTTGACCAGTGAGCTATTACGCACTCTTTCAAGGGTGGCTGCTTCTAAGCCAACCTCCTGGTTGTCTCTGCGACTCCACATCCTTTCCCACTTAGCACACGCTTAGGGACCTTAGTCGGTGTTCTGGGCTGTTTCCCTCTCGACCATGGAGCTTATCCCCCACAGTCTCACTGCCACGCTCTCACTTACCGGCATTCGGAGTTTGGCTAAGGTCAGTAACCCGGTGAGGCCCATCGCCTATCCAGTGCTCTACCTCCGGCAAGAAACACGTGACGCTGCACCTAAATGCATTTCGGGGAGAACCAGCTATCACGGAGTTTGATTGGCCTTTCACCCCTAACCACAGGTCATCCCCCAGGTTTTCAACCCTGGTGGGTTCGGTCCTCCACGCGGTCTTACCCGCGCTTCAACCTGCCCATGGCTAGATCACTCCGCTTCGGGTCTTGGGCATGCAACTCAAACGCCCTATTCGGACTCGCTTTCGCTACGGCTACCCCACACGGGTTAACCTCGCTACACACCGCAAACTCGCAGGCTCATTCTTCAAAAGGCACGCAGTCACGGCCCGTGTCCGAAGACACGAACGACGCTCCCACGGCTTGTAGGCACACGGTTTCAGGTACTATTTCACTCCGCTCCCGCGGTACTTTTCACCATTCCCTCACGGTACTATCCGCTATCGGTCACCAGGGAATATTTAGGCTTAGCGGGTGGTCCCGCCAGATTCACACGGAATTTCTCGGGCTCCGTGCTACTTGGGAAAAGCTCAAGTGAGCCGCACAGATTTCGTCTACGGGGGTCTTACCCTCTACGCCGGACCTTTCGCATGTCCTTCGACTATCCATACGGTTTCTGACTCACCCAGCCGCCGGCAGACGACTGAAGAACTCTCCCACGACCCCGAAGTGGCAACCCCTGCCGGGTCTCACACCACTACGGTTTAGCCTCATCCGGTTTCGCTCGCCACTACTCCCGGAATCACGGTTGTTTTCTCTTCCTGCGGGTACTGAGATGTTTCACTTCCCCGCGTTCCCTCCACATACCCTATGTGTTCAGGTATGGGTGACAGCCCATGACGACTGCCGGGTTTCCCCATTCGGACACCCCCGGATCAAAGCTCGGTTGACAGCTCCCCGGGGCCTATCGCGGCCTCCCACGTCCTTCATCGGTTCCTGGTGCCAAGGCATCCACCGTGCGCCCTTAAAAACTTGGCCACAGATGCTCGCGTCCACTGTGCAGTTCTCAAACAACGACCAGACACCCACCCTCAACACCCGAAGGCATCTCAAGTAGGACCGGCACTGAGACAACGGAAACCCGTTCCCTCAGGACCCAACAACGTGCCCGACACACCAGACTCACAGTTACGCTTTCCACGCCGAAGCAGTACTCACGAACCATCACCCAGTGTGCCGAATAGTCAACGTTCCACCCATGAGCAACCAATCCGAGGCATTCGCTCGGATCTGGCCATGTGCTCCTTAGAAAGGAGGTGATCCAGCCGCACCTTCCGGTACGGCTACCTTGTTACGACTTCGTCCCAATCGCTGGTCCCACCTTCGACGGCTCCCTCCCAAGGGTTAGGCCACCGGCTTCGGGTGTTACCGACTTTCGTGACGTGACGGGCGGTGTGTACAAGGCCCGGGAACGTATTCACCGCAGCATGCTGATCTGCGATTACTAGCAACTCCAACTTCATGGGGTCGAGTTGCAGACCCCAATCCGAACTGAGGCCGGCTTTTTGGGATTCGCTCCACCTCACGGTATCGCAGCCCTTTGTACCGACCATTGTAGCACGTGTGCAGCCCAAGACATAAGGGGCATGATGATTTGACGTCGTCCCCACCTTCCTCCGAGTTGACCCCGGCAGTCTCCTGTGAGTCCCCATCACCCCGAAAGGCATGCTGGCAACACAGAACAAGGGTTGCGCTCGTTGCGGGACTTAACCCAACATCTCACGACACGAGCTGACGACAACCATGCACCACCTGTATACCGACCACAAGGGGGCGCCCATCTCTGGACGTTTCCGGCATATGTCAAGCCTTGGTAAGGTTCTTCGCGTTGCGTCGAATTAAGCCACATGCTCCGCTGCTTGTGCGGGCCCCCGTCAATTCCTTTGAGTTTTAGCCTTGCGGCCGTACTCCCCAGGCGGGGAACTTAATGCGTTAGCTGCGGCACCGACGACGTGGAATGTCGCCAACACCTAGTTCCCAACGTTTACGGCGTGGACTACCAGGGTATCTAATCCTGTTCGCTCCCCACGCTTTCGCTCCTCAGCGTCAGTAATGGCCCAGAGATCCGCCTTCGCCACCGGTGTTCCTCCTGATATCTGCGCATTTCACCGCTACACCAGGAATTCCGATCTCCCCTACCACACTCTAGCCTGCCCGTATCGAATGCAGACCCGGGGTTAAGCCCCGGGCTTTCACATCCGACGCGACAGGCCGCCTACGAGCTCTTTACGCCCAATAATTCCGGACAACGCTCGCACCCTACGTATTACCGCGGCTGCTGGCACGTAGTTAGCCGGTGCTTCTTCTGCAGGTACCGTCACTTGCGCTTCTTCCCTGCTGAAAGAGGTTTACAACCCGAAGGCCGTCATCCCTCACGCGGCGTCGCTGCATCAGGCTTTCGCCCATTGTGCAATATTCCCCACTGCTGCCTCCCGTAGGAGTCTGGGCCGTGTCTCAGTCCCAGTGTGGCCGGTCGCCCTCTCAGGCCGGCTACCCGTCGTCGCCTTGGTAGGCCATTACCCCACCAACAAGCTGATAGGCCGCGGGCTCATCCTGCACCGCCGGAGCTTTACACCAACCCCCATGCGGAGGAAGGTCATATCCGGTATTAGACCCCGTTTCCAGGGCTTGTCCCAGAGTGCAGGGCAGATTGCCCACGTGTTACTCACCCGTTCGCCACTGATCCACCCCGAAGGGCTTCACCGTTCGACTTGCATGTGTTAAGCACGCCGCCAGCGTTCGTCCTGAGCCAGGATCAAACTCTCCGTGAATGATTACCCGGCCCCGTCATCAACAGAGCCGGTTCACACCCGCGTTGAGCGGCACGACAACCACCGGAATAGGGCGGCCCCGTGCGCTGCGTCCTCGCTGTGTCTTACTTCAAAAGGAATCTCCAACCCCCACCAAACGGTGAAGGCCGGGGATGTCAACATATCTGGCGTTGACTTTTGGCACGCTGTTGAGTTCTCAAGGAACGGACACTTCCTTCGAGCCGCTCTCGCAAGCTCTCCGGGCATTCGTTTCAGTGTTGCTGTGTTGCTGTGTTCTTACTTCGTAGAGCTTATCAGATCAGCTTCACTCCGATTTACCGAAGTTCATCTTCCCGACTCACTCAGTCGCCCTTCTCGGCGCGACTCCGGAACTGTACGGGCACCGGGCCACCGCAAGCAAATCGCCCGTCCGGCATTCTTTGGGTGCCGGTCCGACCGGCCCGGCCAGCCTGAGGGAGGGAGCGGCCTTGGACGTGATCAGGACGCTGAGCGAGGCACTGAACGCCGTCGCGGTGCCCGTCGGCGAGGGAGCCGGCGACGGGATCGGCCACCACCGATTCGTCCTACCGGATCCGGTGGAGCCCCCCGTCGTTCTCGATGTACTGGCGACGCCCGGAGCGCGGCCCGAGCGGGTGACCGTGCTGCTGCCCGGGGGCGGGCTCAATGTGCGGGCGAACTACTGCACGGCGCGGGGGCGCGGCCTGGCCCGGTTCCTGGCCGACCACGGGCGGCTGGTCATCGGCATCACGCCGCGCGAGGACGGGCTGACCGGGGCGAGCACCGGCCCGCGGTGCGCCACGTGGGGGCTGGCGGCGCACCGTCGCGACGTACAGCGGGTGCTCACCGCGGTGCTCCCGGTACTCGGCCTGCCCCACGAGCTGCTCGGGCACTCGGCGGGCGCCGTCCTCGCGCTGGACACGGCTGCCCGGCCCGGCAGCACGGCGGACCGGGTCCTGGTGCTCGACAGCACCGGTCCCTACGATCCGGCGACCGATCCGGAGTGGGCCGCGCGGGCCGGCGTCCTCGCCGACACGCTCGCCAACCAGCTCGCCCGGGGCGTGTGGACCACCGACCCCGGTCTCTCGGCGCTCTTCGACCGGGCCACCGCCGACCCGGCCGGCAGCAGCCCGTTCCCACGGCCCGGACATCCGGGGACCGCCTTCAGCAACCTCGGGCTGCTGCACTACGCGCTCACGCACACCGGGGAGCTGCCGGGTCCGGCGAACTGGATCTACCACCGGGGCCACAGCAGCGGCACCTTCACGTTCGGCGCGACGCCCGGCGAGGACCGGTTCGCGCTGGACCGCACGCCGATCGAGGTCTGGGCCCGCGCGGTCGCCGCGCTCGGCAGCGGCCTGCAGCCCAACGCCCTGCTGCGCGACCTGGCGGCGGTGTGGGCAGGCCGGACGGAGGTGTACCGGATCGACTGGGCCGCGATCAGCGCCGACGTGGTCTGGGTGAACACGGAGCTGGGCCGGGGGGACCACGACCTGGGGGCCCGGCTGATCCGGGCGGGCGGCGCCCGGGTCGACTACCAGGTGGTCCCCGGCTACGGCCACGGGGACGTGGTGTGGGCGCCCGGCGCCGAGCGGGAGGTCTGGCCGCTCCTGCTGGGCTGAGCCGTCCACCCCGTCCAGCCCCGTCCAGCCCCGGACGGGGCTGGACGGGGCTGGACGCACGAGCGGCCGGTCGGGACAGGGTCCCGACCGGCCGCTCCCACCAGCGCCGGGTCAGACGCCCCGACCCAGCTCCTCCGCGATCGCCGCGGCGAACGCGTCGATGTCCGCCTCGGTGGTGTCGAAGGCGGTCATCCAGCGCACCTCGCCGGTCTGCTCGTTCCAGAAGTAGAAGCGGTAACGCTTCTGCAGGCGCTCACTGACCTCGCGCGGCAGGATCGCGAAGACCGCGTTCGCCTGCACCGGCCGGACCAGCTCGACGCCCTCGATCGTGCGGACCGCCGCCTCCAGGCGCTGGGCCATCGCGTTGGCGTGCCCGGCGTTGCGCAGCCAGAGGTCGCCGGTGAGCAGCGCCTCGAACTGCACGGAGACGAAGCGCATCTTCGAGGCGAGCTGCATCGACATCTTGCGCAGGTACTTGATGTTCCGGACCTTCTCCGGATTCAGCACCACCACGACCTCGCCGGCCAGCAGGCCGTTCTTGGTGCCGCCGAAGGAGAGCACGTCGACGCCGGCCTCGGTGGTGAACTCCCGGAACGGGCGGCCCAGCGAGGCGGCGGCGTTGGCCAGCCGGGAGCCGTCCATGTGGACGAGCATGCCGCGCTCGTGGGCGTGGTCGCAGATCGCCCGGACCTCGTCGACGGTGTAGAGGGTGCCCAGCTCGGTGCTCTGGGTGATGGAGACCGCGAGCGGGGCGGCGCGGTGCTCGTCGTCCCAGCCGTATGCCTGCTGGTCGATCAGTTCGGGGCTGAGCTTGCCGTCGGGGGTGACGACGGTGTGCAGCTTGATGCCGGCGACCTTCTCCGGCGCCCCGCACTCGTCGACGTTGATGTGCGCGCTGGTGGCCGTGATCACCGCGC
Source organism: Kitasatospora sp. NBC_01287 (assembly GCF_026340565.1). Lineage (NCBI taxonomy): Bacteria > Bacillati > Actinomycetota > Actinomycetes > Kitasatosporales > Streptomycetaceae > Kitasatospora > Kitasatospora sp. NBC_01287. The sequence goes on along the minus strand of NZ_JAPEPB010000001.1, from coordinate 8,207,894 downwards.
CCCAGCGCGGCAGCAGGGCCTGCAGCGCGACCACGTTGGCGCCGGTGCCGTTGAAGACGGGGTAGGCCTCGGCCCGCTCGCCGAAGTGCTGCTTGAAGACCGACTGCAGGTGCTCGGTGTACTGGTCCTCGCCGTAGGCGACCTGGTGGCCGCCGTTGGCCAGGGCGATCGCGGCGAGGACCTCCGGGTGGACGCCGGCGTAGTTGTCGCTCGCGAACCCCCGCACGGCGGGATCGTGCCGCCGCCGCGCGTCGGTGTCCTGGCCGGTGGTGCCAGTGGTGCCGGTGGTGCCGGTGGGGTTGGTGCTCATCGGGCTGTCAGCCACAGGTGCTGTCCGTTCAGTTCTGCTGCGGGGCGGTCCCAGAGGCCCGCCAGGGTGTCGGCCAGGTCGGCGGTGTCGGTGAAGCCGGCGAACTTCGCCTCCGGCTTCTCGGCCCGCATCTCGGGGGTGACCAGGGCCTTGATGACCAGGATGACGGCCGCCGCCGTCGGGGCGCCGTCGGGGGCGGTGGTCTCCTTGGTGAAGGAGTGCGCCATCGAGCGGGTCCAGGCCTCGCTCGCGGCCTTGGCCGCCGCGTAGGCGGCGCCGCCGGCGGTGGGCTGGTGGGCGGCGGTGGCGGAGATCATCGCGAACCGGCCGGCCTCGCTGCGCAGCAGGGCGGGCTGGAAGGCGAGCGAGGTGTGCTGCAGGGTGCGGACCACCCGGTCCTGGAGCCAGTCCCAGTCGTCGATCCGGCTGTCGTGGAAGGTCTTGCTGCCGCGCCAGCCGCCGACCAGGTGGAACAGGCCGTCGACCCGGTCGTGCTCGGCCTCCAGGTGGTCGGCCCAGTCGTGCACCTCCTGCGGGTCGAGCAGGTCGATCACCTGGCCGCTGATCCTGGCCCCGGGCACGGCGGACCGCACGGCGTCGGTGGCGGCGTCCAGGCGCCGGGCGTCGCTGCCGGCGGCGACCACGGTGGCACCGGCGACTGCCAGGCGGCGCAGGGTAGCGCGGCCGGCCGGGCCGGTGGCACCGGCGACCGCGATCACCTTTCCGGAGAGGTCGAGGTCGCTCATGCCGCCACGTCCTGGGTGCCGGCGCCGGTGATGCCCGCGGTGGCGGCGATCACGGTGGAGAGCTTCTTGGACAGGGCCTCGTAGAACATGCTGAGCGGGAACTCGTCGGGGTGGACGGCGTCGCAGAGCGCCTTGTTGAGCGCCTTGCCGTCCAGCTCCAGCGGGAGGGCCGCCGCGCCCTTGGCCCAGGTGGAGGCCGGGTGCGGGGTGAGGTAGCGGGAGACCAGCTCGTAGGCGGCGATCCAGTGGGCGGTCTTCGGGCGGTCGATGCCGGCCCGGTAGAGCGCCTCGATCTCGGCGCAGAGCGCGTTGGTCACCTCGGCGACCCGGTCCCAGTCGATGCTGAGGCGGTTGTCGCGCCAGCGCAGCGCGTCGTGCTGGTGCAGGTAGGCGAAGAGCAGCTGGCCGCCCATGCCGTCGTAGTTGCGGACCCGGCCGCCGGTGACCGGGAACCGGAAGAGGCGGTCGAAGAGGATCGCGTACTGGACGTCGCGGCCCTGCTCGTAACCCTCGGCCTCCAGCTTGACGGCCTCCTTGAAGGCGGTCAGGTCACAGCGCAGCTCCTCCAGGCCGTACATCCAGAACGGGCTGCGCTGCTTGATCATGAACGGGTCGAACGGCAGGTCACCGTGGCTGTGGGTGCGGTCGTGCACCAGGTCCCACAGGACGAAGGTCTGCTGCGCGCGGGCCTGGTCGTTGATCAGCGCGGCGGCGTCGGCCGGGATCTCCAGGCCGAGCAGCTCGACGGCGGAGTTCGAGACGGCGCGGAACCGCGCGGCCTCGCGGTCGCAGAAGATGCCGCCCCAGGTGAAGCGCTCGGGGGCCTTGCGGACGGCGACGGTCTCCGGGAAGAGGACCGCGGAGTTGGTGTCGTAGCCGGCCGTGAAGTCGGTGAAGGTGATCGGCACGAACATCGGGTTGTCGAAGCGGGTGCGCTCCAGCTCGGCCAGCCAGTCGGGCCAGACCACCTGGAGGAGGACGGCCTCCAGGTTGCGGTCGGGGTTGCCGTTCTGGGTGTACATCGGGAAGACGACCAGGTGGCCGAGGCCGTCGACGCGCTCGTCGGCGGGCTGGAAGGCGAGCAGCGAGTCCAGGAAGTCGGGCTCGCGGTAGCCGGTCTCGGCCCATTTGCGCAGGTCGGCCTGGACGGCGTCGAGGTACGCGGCGTCGTGCGGGAAGAACGGCGCGAGCTCCTGGATCGCCCCGAGCACGGTGTCGAGGAGCGGGTCGACGCTCTGCCGCTGGACGGCGGAGAGGTCGATCGAGCCGTCCTTCGACTGCAGCGGGCGCAGGGCCTCGACGGCCTGCTTGAGCCGCTGCCAGGCGGGGTGCTCGGCCAGGGACGCCGCCGGAAGGTCGGCCGCCACAGCGAGCTTCGACGAAAGATTCTGCATGGGAGACCTGCTTCGACAGAAGTTATTGAATCAAGGACACGATAAGGACGAAAGGTTCTCCTGTTCAAGGGGGGGTCGGTGAGAGATTCTCCACGCCACGGGGCGTATGGCCGAAATCCTTCCTGCGCCCGGCAGTTGGACACCCCTGGGAGCGACCCTGCCCGGGGCCGCCGGGCGCCGCCAGCGGAGCGCGGCCAGTCGGCCGCCCGTGCCACCGGCCCCGGCGCGCGGCTCGGGAGCGCGGCCCCGGCTCACCTCAGTGCGCCCCTGTGCGCGCCCTGCTGTCGGCCGGTGGCGGTGGGTGATCGTGGACGTGTCCCCGCTGCGCGCGGGCACGAAGGGGGAGCGGCGATGCACGGACCGGCTGTGCTCAGTTGGCTGCTGGTGGTGCTGACCACCGCGACCGGGCTGCTGTGCCTGCTGCGGCTGCGCCGACCGGGCACCGGCACCCGACACCCCGCGGGCCTGCTCAGGGACGGCGCGCACCCCGGCAGCCGCGAGTCGGACGCGGCGGAGGCCGCGATGGCGCTGGGCACGGCGGCGATGGTGCTGCTGGGCGACCGGCTGCCGGCCCCGCTCTGGGTGGGGCTCTTCGGGCTGCTGGGCGCGGCCTCGCTCTGCGCGGCGGCCGGCCCGCGGGCCTCGGGGCGCCGGGCGCACCGGCTGCACCACGTGATGGGGGCCGGTGCGATGGCCTACATGGCACTGGCGATGGGCCAGGGTGCGCGGGCGGAGCACCCGGGGATGGCGATGCCGATGGGGCTGCCCGTGGTGACCGGGCTGCTGCTGCTCTACTTCGGCGGCTACACGCTCTGGTCCGGCAGCCGGCTGCTCTCGGTGGCGGCACACCCGGGCGGCCCGGTCGCCGGGACGGCGGGGGGCACGGACCCGGCGGGCACCGGGGCCGGGGCCGGGCCGGAGGGTGGTCTGCTGGGCGGCGCGCTCCCCCAGGCCTGCCGACTCGCCATGGGCGTGGGGATGTTCGCGATGCTGCTGGTGCTCTGAGCCCGCGCGTGGTGTTGTTGGTCACTGCCGCGGCACGATGGTTCCACGCCGTCCGGTGAGCGCCTAGATTGAGCCGCAGCGTTCGGTCACGCCTTTCGCGTTCGGTCACGCCTTTCCCTGGGGGGACCTCCTGCCATGACGGCCCTGCTCGGCCTGCTGCTGCTCGGTGTGCTGCTCGCCACCGCCGGTCCCCTGCTGCTGACCCGGGCCGGCTGGGCGGAGCGGGAACCGGTGCTGGCGCTGCTGGTCTGGCAGTGCCTGGTGATCGCGGTGCTGCTCTGCTGCCTGCTGAGCCTGCTGCTGGCCGTCTCCGCCTCGCTGCCCGAGGTCCGCGCGCTGCTCTTCACCGGTGCCCCGCACGGGGTGGAGGCCGCCTACGGGCTGGCCGGCGCCGAGGGCTGGGGGCGGCTGTGCGCGGCGCTGCTGGCGCTCGGCGGGCTGCGCACGGCGCTCTCGCTCACCCGCGAGGTCCGGGCCGCCCGCGCACTGCGGGACCACCGGCACGCCGAGCTGGCCCACCGCGCGCCCGAGCTGCCCGCCGGTATCGGGCACGCGCCGGCCCGCCGGGAGCGGTTGGTGGTGCTGGAGAGCGGCCGCCCGGAGGCCTGGTCGCTGCCCGGTCCGCAGTCCCGCCTGGTGGTCACCACCGGCGCGCTCAGCCGGCTCACCGACCGCGAGCTGGCGGCGGTGCTGAGCCATGAGCGCGGGCACGTGCGCGCCCGGCACCACTGGCTGGCGCAGTGTGCCCAGGCGCTCGCGGCCGGCTTTCCCGGAGTCGGGGTGTTCAGCGCGTTCCGCGACCAGGTGGGCGAGCTGGTGGAGCTGGCGGCCGACGACCGGGCCGCGCGGCGGCACGGCCGGCTGACCACCGCCCACGCGATGGTCGAACTCAACGCCGGGCGCGGGGTCTTCGGGGCCTGCTCGGGGCAACTGGCCCCCGGTCAGCTGGCCCAGGCGCCGCGCCGGGTGGACCGGCTGCTCGCCGGGGCACCCCGGCTGCCGGTGACCAGTCGGCTGCGGCTGACGGCGCTCGCACTGGCGGCCCCGGTCACCGTGCTGCTGCTCGCGGTGCTGCCGGGGCTGACCGCCCTGCGCTGACCCCGTGCGCACCGTGCCCGGACGGGCCGGACGACTGCCGGGCACCACTGACGGGTTGCGGGTCTGCCGTGGCCCAACGCCGTTTCAGCCGCAGCTCGGTGGCGCCTGAGGTGTCGTCAGCATGCGGCCGATGACCTCGCGGTGCAGCGGCCGGGCCGCCTCGTAGCGCTCGCGGCCGGCCTCGGAGAGCAGCACGACGATGCCGCGCCGGTCGATCTCGCACATCACCCGCTCGACCAGGCCGGCCTTCTCCAGCCGGCCGATCAGCCGGGAGAGCGCGCTCTGACTCAGGTGCACCTTGTCGGCGAGCACCTGCACCCGCAGCTTGCCCGGGGCCTCGGCCAGCCGCTCCAGGACCTCGAAGTCGCTCATGCAGAGGCCGAAGGCCTCGCCCAGCTCACGGTCGAGGGCGCAGGCGGTCGCCGCGTGGCGGGCCAGCAGGTCGCGCCACTCGGCGACCAGGGCGGTCGTCTCGACGCCGGACTGCTCGGCGCCGGACCGCAGGGACTGAGGGTCTTGTACGGACACCCGGGCAGCCTATCACATGCACGGGAACTATATGAGTTCACACTATATTTACTTGCATTGATTGCACGTGCATGTAGTCTCTTGCCCATGACCACAGCACCCCGTGACGCCTCACCGAGCCATGCCCGAAGGAACCCTGACGCTCCGTCCGATGCCCTGCGCTGGAGCCCCCAGCTCTGGGGCGCGCTGATCGTGCTCTGCGCCGCTCTCTTCCTGGACGCGCTGGACGTCTCCATGGTCGGCGTCGCCCTGCCCTCGATCGGCTCCGACCTCAAGCTCTCCACGTCCGCGCTGCAATGGGTGGTCTCCGGCTACGTACTCGGCTACGGCGGACTGTTGCTGCTCGGCGGGCGGGCGGCCGACCTGCTCGGCCGGCGCCGGGTCTTCCTGATCGCCCTCGCGGTCTTCGCCGCCGCCTCACTGCTCGGCGGCGTGGTGGACGACGGCGGGCTGCTGATCGGCGCCCGGTTCCTGAAGGGCGCCAGCGCCGCGTTCACCGCGCCGGCCGCCCTGTCGATCATCACCACCACGTTCCCCGAGGGCCCGGCCCGCAACAAGGCGCTGTCGATCTTCACCACCTGCGGCGCCAGCGGCTACTCGCTCGGCCTGGTGCTCAGCGGCCTGCTCACCTCGGTCGGCTGGCGCTGGACCTTCCTGATGCCGGTCCCGGTGGCCCTGATCGCCCTGGTCTTCGCGGTCAAGCTGCTCCCCCGGCACTCGCACGAGCAGCAGGGCGGCGGCTACGACGTGGCCGGCGCGATCACCGGCACCGCCTCGCTGCTGCTGCTCGTCTACACCGTCACCGAGGCGCAGGGCGCCGGCTGGGCCAGCCTTCGCACCCTCGGCTCGCTGCTCGTGGTCCTGGTGCTCGGCGCGGCCTTCCTGCTGATCGAGCAGCGCACCGCACACCCGCTGGTGCGGCTGGGCATCTTCCGCAACGGCAGCGTGGCGCGGGCCAACCTGGCCGCCTTCACGCTGATGGGCTCCTACGCGGGCTTCCAGTTCATCGTCGCGCTCTACCTGCAGCGGGTGCTGCACTGGTCGGCCCTGGAGATGGGCTTCGCGCTGCTGCCGGCCGGCGCCCTGGTCGCCCTGTCGGCCACCAGGATGGGCGCCATCGTGGACCGCTACGGCACCGGCAAGCTGCTGCCGCTCGGCAGCCTGGCGATGGTCATCGGCTACGCGCTCTTCCTGCGCCTGGGCACCCACAGCACCTTCCTCGCCCTGGTACTGCCCAGCATGGTGCTGCTCGGCCTGGGCTTCGCGCTCTTCTACCCCTCGGCCAACATCGCCGCCACCAACGGGGTGGCCGACGAGGAGCAGGGGTTGGCCTCGGGCCTGGTGAACACCGCGATGCAGATCGGCAACGCCCTGGTGCTCGCCGTGACCACCGCCGTGCTCACCGCCGGCAGCCATGGCGGCACCAGCGCCACCGCGCAACTGGACGGCTACCGGCCCGGGTTGGCCCTGGTGACCGGAGTGGCCCTGGTGGCCCTGGTGGTGACCGTGACAGGGGCGCTGCTGGACCGGCGACGCGCCGGCGCCGCGCTCACCGTCCCGGACTACGATTACGGTCGGCTCGGCGCCGAGGCGGCGCTGGAGGAGAAGGTCTGACCGACCGGCACGCACGACTGTCACGCCCACCGGGCCGGCGGAACCGCCGCTGCCCGGTGGGCGTCGGTCTCACCAGTCCCCCGTTCTGGTGAGACCGACACCGTTCCGTACCGGCCGACGCCCGCCTTCGCCTCGGGCATCCGCCATCGGTGCTCCGCGCCAGACGTATATTGGCCCTGAGTCAACCAAACGTACGGAGCTGACACGATGGCACCTCGTGGGGAATCGGTCAACGAGGAGATGCGGCTGCGCTCCCGGCGCCGGCTGATGCGGGCCACCGTGGAACTCGTCGACCAGCACGGATACGCGGCCACCACACTGGCCGACATCGCTGAGCGGGCCGGGCTCGCACGCGGCCTGGTGTCCTACTACTTCGACGGCAAACGACTCCTGATGCAGTCGGCCACGCACCGGTTGATGCACCTGGAGCTGACCGCCGCGCTCGCCGAACTGCCCGCCGACGCCTCCGCGCAGGCCCGACTGGCCACCGCGATCGACACGGTGCTGCACCTCGCGCTCGACCACCCGCGGGTGATGCGCTCACACCTGGCGCTGATCCTCGACCCGGACACCGGCGGCTTCGTGCAGGACCCGGAGCAGCAGCAGTTGGGGGCGATCCTGCGCGAGGTGCTGGTGGGCTGGGGCGCCCAGGACCCGGTGGCCGAGCACGCGGTGCTGCGCAGCGCCTTGATGGGCGGCTGCATCGGCGTGCTGCTGCCGGACGCGCAGACCCCGCTGCCGCCGATCAGGGCCGACCTGTTCGCACGCTACTCGCTGCCCTGGGAGCTGGGCCGCCCGCCGCAGCCGCAGGCGCCGAGCCGGCCGCACTGGGTGCCGCCGGGACCGACCGCCTCCTGAGCGGGGCCGGTCCGCGATCCCCGCCCGGCCGGGCGGAGTTCTGGTGGAGCCGGGTGGAATCCTGGTGGAGCCGGGCGGAATCCGGGCGCAGCAGGCCGGAGTTCGGACACCGCGGGTCGGATTCCGGCTCAGCTCTCCGCGAGGATCGAGGCGAGCAGCTCGATCGTGCGCTCGGGGGTCAGGCTGTCCACGCAGAGCCGCTCCATCACCTGCACGTAGGCATCGACGTCGTCGCGCTTGTCCAGGTACAGCGCGCTGGTCAGCTGCTCCAGGTAGACCACGTCGGCCAAGTCCTGTTCGGGGAAGCGCAGGATGCTGAACGCGCCGCTCTCGCCGGCGTGCGCGCCGAACCGGAACGGCATCACCTGGATCACCACGTTGGGCTGCTCGGCGATGTCGATCAGGTACTGGAGCTGACCGCGCATCACCTTCGGCCCGCCGACCGGACGGCGCAGCGCCGCCTCGTCGATCACCGCCCACAGGCGCGGCCCCTGACCATCCGTCAGCAGCTTCTGGCGGCGCAGCCGCAGGCCGACCAGGCGCTCGATCTCCTCGTCGCTGAGCACCGGCCGGCTCTGCCCGAAGACCGCGCGGGCGTAGTCCTCGGACTGGAGCAGGCCGGGGATGAACTGCACTTCGTAGGTGCGGATGAGGGAGGCGGCCTCCTCCAGGCCCACGTAGGTCTGGAACCAGCCGGGCAGCACGTCGCTGAAGCTGTGCCACCAGCCGGACTTGTTGGCCTCGCGGACCAGGCCGAGCAGCGACTCGCGCTCCTCACCGTCGGTCACGCCGTACAGGCTCAGCAGGTCGGCGACGTCGCGCTCCTTGAAGCTGACCCGACCGAGCTCCATCCGACTGATCTTGGACTCGGAGGCGCGGATCGCGTAACCGGCGTCCTCACGCGTGATGTTGCGGCTCTCGCGCAGGCGGCGCAGCTGAGAGCCCAGGAGGATCCGGCGCACCATGGAACCGCCGCCGGGCTGCGCTGTGGTCATGCCGTGGGAACCTCCGCATCGGGAAACAGCGCACAGTCTGCCATCACTTGGCCGCTCACAGTGCGTGTAGTGGCAGAAGGATCTATCAATTCTGCATCGGCACGTCCATCCGCACGTCCATCAGCACGTTCCGCTGCACGTGCATCCGGCGCCTGCATATGCCAATCGGCCGACTGCACGTGAATCGACTCTTGCATCTGCCGTGAGCGCAGAGCACGATGGTGCACGTGCAGTTGCACGCCCCTTGGACATTCCCCGCGGGCTACGTCGTCGACCGTGCGCGGTTGGTCACGACGAGGGCGAAGCGGCCGAGCGAGTCGGAGGTGACCGGCATGACCCCGCCGGGTCCAGCCGTGTCCGCCCCCTTATGGGAGGAGCTCTTCATGGGCACCGCTACGGCCCTGGCCGTCGATTCTGACGTCGTGACGTGTACGCTCGCCCCCCGCTACGACGCGGTGAAGACCGCGCGCGACTTCACCCGGAGCACTCTGCTGCACTGGGGCCTGGACGACCTCTTCGACGATGTGGCCCTGGTGGCCTCGGAGTTGGTCACCAACGCGCTGCGCCACGCGATCGGGCAGCCGACGCCGAGCGACCTGGCGGCGGCCTCCTGTCCGGGCGGCGTCATGGCCGGCTTCCCCGTACAGGGCGGCAGCGGCCGCTCCCTGGAGAGCCAGCACCCCGAGGTCCGGCCGAACTCCGAGGGCCGGCTGCCGATCCGAATAAGCCTGGTCCACCGAGCACCCCAACTGGTCTGCGCGGTCAGCGACCCGAGCAGCGCGGGACCGGTCACCCGGGAGGCGGACTTCGTCGCCGAGTCGGGCCGCGGCCTGCACCTGGTCGACTCCTTCAGCCGCTCCTGGGGCTGGCACCCGCTGGCCTCCGGGGCCGGCAAGGTGGTCTGGGCCCTGTTCCAGGCCGACGAGACGTCAGAAGGCGACTCCGGCCTGGCGCCTGACGCCCTGTCAGCGATGACCGCCGGACGCCACCGCCGCTCCGCCTAGGGCCGGTCCGGGCGATCTTGGCGCCCGGCAAGATCGCCCGGACCGGCCCTAGCCGTCGGCCGTGCGACGAGGGCGCGCCTCCCGGTCGACGGCCGGGGGGAGCCGAGCCCTCGCCCGGCCTTCCGCCGTCTTCGCGGCCGGCACTCGGCGCACCGGCTCCGCCCGCACCAACACCGCCCGCACTGATACCTGCCGGCACCGAGACTGGCCGCACCGCACCTCCCGGCCCCACCCCGCTCGGAGGCCGCACGACCGGCGGCCGCACATCCGGCGGCTCCTCAACCAGCAATCGCGCCTCCGGCGGCCACGCCAGGAGCGCGCACCGCGTGCCCGGACACGCCGAACGCCGTCGCGGCACCAACTCCCACGACGGCGCTTACTCGTATCGGTGGGCGCACTCGCCCATCAGGCCACCAGGTGGTCGAACTCCCCGTCCTTGACGCCGAGCAGCATCGCCGTGATCTCGTCGCGGGTGTAGATGAGCGCCGGCCCGTTCGGGAAGCGCGAGTTGCGCATCGCGACCGCACCGTCGGGGAGGGCGGCGAACTCGACGCAGTTTCCCTTGGAGTTGCTGTGCCGACTCTTCTGCCAGACCACGCCGTCGAGGTCCGCAGCCGCCATGCCGTTGTACGTGTGGTGCATAGAAATCTCCCAAGAGCCTGGAGTGCTCGTACTACGCGACGCCCGACCGCTCCGGCCGCCGGCCGCCTCCGGCTCGTACGGGCAGGGCTGATGCCTTACTACTCGTAATGATAACGCTAATGCACGTGCATCGGCATGTGATTTTGCGCGTGCAGAAGCCCGTACGCGAGGTGACCACAGCAGTCCTCCAGAACCCCTCCAGCCACACAGAACCGGACAACTGACGCCAAATCGCCCGACGATCAGTGACCTGGCGTCGGAGTACGGGCCGATAAGGCTGACCGGTTCAGCCATTGACACCGCTCCCCGGTGATCAACTTCGCAGCCAAACCCTCACACTCCGTCACATCAGCACCAGGCGGGGAGGGTTTTGCCGCGGCTTGTCCGGGTTGGCGGCCCGCACGGCACCGCCCCCTCCCCTTCTATGACGCGCGAGGAGGCCCGGCCGGATGCGGGGCGATCACGCGCATGTCCTACGATCTCCGGCATGAGCACTGCAGCCATCCCGGGCGCACCACTGCCCGTCCGCACGCCAGGCTCCCGCGCGCGGGGGCGCCACCGTCGGCCCGAGAGGCCGGAGGTGCCGGTCGGCGCACCGGCACTCGTGCTCGCCGTGCCCGCCGTGGCCACCCCGGCCGCGGTCGCGCTGGTGAACGAGCTGGTCTCGGTGATCCGCGGCGAGCAGCCCGGCATCGAGGTCGCCGCCGGCTGGCTGCCCACCGCCCCGGCGGCGGAGCAGGACCCGTACCAGGGCGAGCCGACCGCGAACGCGGACGAGGGCGCCGAACCGAACGAAACGAACGCACACCCGCGGTTCTGGCCGACCGCGACGGTCGAGGGCTTGATCGCCGGCGCCCTGGAGGCCGGCCGCCCGGCCCCGGTGCTGGTGCCGCTGCTGCCCGGCCCGCACGACTACCTGACGGACCTGCACTCCCTGGCCGCCGAAACCGGCGCGCTGCCGACCGAGGCGCTCGGCCCGCACCCGCTGCTGGCGGAGGCGGTGCACGTGCGACTCTCCGAGGCCGGCCTGGCCCGCGCCGACCGCGCCCGACTCTTCGCCATCACCACCGCGGCGGACGGCGTGGTGCTGACCACGGTCGGCGGCCAGGCCGCCGCCGATGCCGCCGGGATCACCGGCGTGCTGCTCGCGGCCCGCCTGGCGGTGCCGGTGGTGGCGGCCGCGCTGGACGTGCCCGGGTCGGTGGCCGCCGCCGTCGAGCACCTGCGGGCCACCGGTTCGCAGCGCCCGGCGCTGGCGCCGCTGGTGATCGGCCCCGAGGTCGAGGAAGAGCTGCTGGTCGCCGCCGCCGAGGAGACCGGCTGCCCGAGCGCCGCCGCACTGGGCGCCTACCCGACGATCGGTCAGCTGATCGCCTCGTCGTACCTGGCCGCTCTGCCCGCCCCGACCGCCGAGGAGGCGGCCGAGCGTGCCGCCGCGGAGCTGGCCGCCGCCGAGCGGGCGCTCGCCGAGGAGGCCGACGCGGGCGAGTGACGCGGTAGGAGAACGCGGCACACACTCAGCAGGACCGCTCCTGGCCCTGTCCACGGTGAACACCGGGGACAGGGCCAGTGGCGTGCCCCCGGGCGGCTGGTCCGCGCTTCCGGCTCCTCGACGAGCGCTCCGACGGGCACTCGACAGCCGCTTGGACGGCGCTCCGACGGGCGCTCGGCAGACGGTCGACAGACGATCGGCGGGCCACCGGCGGGCTACCCCCGCGGCCCCGCCCGGCCCCGCCCGGCCCCGGCGAGGTGGCGAGCAGATGACGAACCGATGACAAGCGGGGGCGTCCACGGCCGCGGCCGAGGGGGCGGCAGGGAGCGGTTCGCGGCGTCGTCCTGACGGAGTGACAGAAGGGGCAAATCGGACATTCAGTTGATGTCGACCTGTCACACCGCCCCGCGCCCCACCGGACTCCCACCCCGCTCGCCGACCCGTCTCCGGCAGTGAATTTCTCTGCTCACCCGGCCGCCGCCGACCCCGCGGAACGGACGGCCCATCAGCGTCCGAGCGCCTGAGGGGCCAGCACCTTCCGTGCCCGGCGGGCCAGTTGCCGACGCCGGGAGCCTCACTCCCCCGACACCCCCTCAGCTGTCACTCCGGGGCGATCTTGAAGCACTCGTGGAGCCGGTGTGATGGCCATCACAGCTGTTTGCGATTTCAACTTATCTCTGTCTAACGTGCTCCCCGTTCGTGGTCACACGGACCCAGCGCGCCGGACGCCTAGTCCTGCCACCGACCGCGCTGGCAGCGCGAAAACGCAGCCACGGCAGGAGCGGGGGAACCAGGTAAGCCGCCCAGGCGCCGGTCTTCGGACCGGTGATCGGGGCTAGGGGTGAAGCCGCGCAGCAGCGCGGCCGGGCAACTCCAGTCCGAATCCGACAGCTCACCTCGCAGGCGTAGGAGAGGATCGCGTCTTTATGCTGCCCACCACCGGCACGACCCGTCCGTCCCGCACCACCCGCCGGGTGATCGCCGCCACCGGTCTGCTGGGCCTCGGCCTGAGCCTGCCGTGCATCACCGCCACCACCGCCTCCGCCGCCTCGGTCTCCACCTGGGACAAGGTCGCCCAGTGCGAGAGCACCGGCGACTGGAGCATCAACACCGGCAACGGCTACTACGGCGGCCTGCAGTTCAGCGCCTCCACCTGGGCCGCCTACGGCGGCACCCAGTACGCCGCGCAGGCCAACCAGGCCACCAAGGACCAGCAGATCGCCGTCGCCGAGAAGGTGCTCGCCGACCAGGGCCCCGGCGCCTGGCCCGTCTGCTCCGTGCAGGCCGGCCTGACCCAGGGCGGCCCCGCCCCGGTCGTCAACACCGGCTCCTCCTCCACCGGCAGCACCAGCACCCCGGCGCCGAGCACCCCCGCCCCCAGCGCCCCGGCGCAGAGCACCCCGGCGCAGAGCGGCTCGACCCAGGGCTCCTCCGACCAGGGCTCCTCGAGCCACGGGAGCTGGGGCCACTGGAACCACTCCCAGGGCGACCAGAGCTACACCGTGCAGGCCGGCGACTGGCTCTCCACCATCGCCAACGCCCACCACGTGGACGGCGGCTGGCAGAAGCTCTACGACCTCAACAAGTCGGTCCTGACCCACGGCCCCGACGTCCTCTACCCGGGCCAGCACCTGTCCCTGGGCGGCTCGCAGGGCACCACCACCTCCGCTCCCGCCAGCACCCCGGCACCGGCACCGGCGCCGGCCCCGGCCGTGCCCGCCCAGACCACCGCCGCCACCAGCAGCGCCACCAGCGCGCCGGCGGCGAGCGGCTCGATGGCCGCGGCGATCAGCTTCGCCGAGTCCCAGGTCGGCCAGGCCTACATCTACGGCGGCACCGGCAACGGCGGCTGGGACTGCTCCGGCCTGACCCAGGCGGCGATGGCCAAGGCCGGGATCTCCATCCCGCGCGTCGCCGCCGACCAGGCCGCCGCCAGCACCCCGGTGTCGATGAACAGCCTGCAGCCGGGCGACCTGCTGTTCTGGTCGAACAACGGCCAGGACTCGGGCGTCTACCACGTCGCCATCTACGTGGGCAACGGCCAGTTCGTCGAGGCCGCCAACCCGAGCGCGGGCGTGAAGTACGAGACCATCGCCAACTACGCCCCGGACTTCGCCGGCCGGGTCTGATCCAGCCGGCGCGCGCGTAGTGAAGTACGCGTGGTGACCGACGCGTAGTGAAGTACGCGATGCCGTGGACGTAGTGAAGTACGCACACGGACGGACATGTGCCGATCGGCCCCGCCGATCGCAACCGCAGGGCAGCCAAGAGGGCCGTCTCCCCCCAGGGGAGACGGCCCTCGGGCGTGCCGGTGCGTGCCGCGGCCCGCACCGACCGCGAAGGGGACCCGCGGCCGTGGTGGACAGCACGCCGGACACCGACGGCTGACCCGCCCGCCCGGCACGCGCGTACGCAGCACTCGGCACGCAGCACGGCACGGCGCCGCGGGTCCGCTCGGAACCCGCGGCGCCGTGCCGTCGTGAGTGCTGTGCCGTCGTGAGTGCTGTGCTGTCGCGAGTGCTGTGCCGTCGTGAGTGCTGTGCCGTCGCGAGTGCTGTGCGGTGCCACCGTGCCGCGCCGCGCCGCCCGGTGGCGGCGCCCGTGCGGCCGGCTACTCCCCGCGGTGCGCGCGGGCCCCCGTGGAGCCGCGCACCACCAGCTCGGGCTGGAACATGAACTCGGCGCGCTGGCCCGACTCCCCGCCGACCTCCTCCAGCAGCGCGTCCACCGCCGCGATGGCCATCGCCTCGACGGGCTGGCGGATGGTGGTGAGCGGCGGGTCGGTGAAGGCCATCAGCGGCGAGTCGTCGAAGCCGACCACCGAGACGTCGCCGGGCACGCTCAGGCCGCGCTGACGCACCGCGCGGATCGCGCCGAGCGCCATCAGGTCGCTGCCGCAGATGATCGCGGTGCAGCCTCGGTCCAGCAGCACACCGGCGGCCGCGTGACCGCCCTCGACGGTGAAGAGGGTGTGGTGCACCAACTCCTCGACCTGCTCGGCCCCGAGCCCGAGCACCGAGCGCACCGCCGCCGTGAAGCCCTCGATCTTGCGCAGCACGGGCACGTAGCGGCGCTGGCCCACGGCCAGGCCGATCCGCTGGTGGCCGAGTTCGGCCAGGTGCTGGACGGCCATCGCCATCGCGGCCCGGTCGTCGGGCGAGATGAACGGCGCGGCGATCTTCTCGCTGTAGCCGTTGACCAGGACGAACGGCACCTGGCGGCCGGTCAGTTTGGCGTACCGGTCGTGGTCGGCGGTCACGTCGGCGTGCAGCCCGGAGACGAAGACGATGCCCGCCACGCCCCGCTCGACCAGCAGCTCGACGAGTTCGTCCTCGGTCGAGCCGCCCGGGGTCTGGGTGCAGAGCACCGGCGTGTAGCCGTGCCGACTGAGCACCTGCTCGATCACCTGGGCCAGCGCCGGGAAGATCGGGTTGCTCAGCTCCGGGGTGATCAGACCGATCAGACCGGCACTGCGCTGGCGCAGACGGGTGGGGCGCTCGTAGCCGAGCACGTCCAGCGCGGCCAGCACGGTCTGCCGGGTGGCGGCCGAAACGCCCGCCTTGCCGTTGAGGACGCGGCTGACGGTGGCCTCGCTGACCCCCGCCTGCGCCGCGATGTCCGAGAGTCGCGCCGTAGTCACGAGCCCAGAGCCTATTGCAACCATGTCAGACCGCCCACCAGCTGGTGGAGTCCGGAGCCAGCAGGCCCGGCTCGACCGTCCCGGCCGAGGCGAGCAGCAGGCGTCCGTGCGTCGGGTGGGCGACCGGCTCGCCGGTGGTGTTGACCAGGCAGACGAAGCCCTCGCGGCGGAAGGCGAGCACCCCCTGCGGGGCCCGCAGCCACTCCACCGAGCTGCCCGCGCCGAGTTCGGGCCGCTCACGGCGCACGGCGAGCGCGGCGCGGTAGAGCTCCAGGGTGGAGGCCGGGTCGCCGGTCTGCGCCTCGACGCTCAGCGCGGCCCACTCGGCGGGCTGCGGCAGCCAGCTGGGGCCGCCCTCGCTCGGGCCGAAGCCGAAGGGGGCGGTGCTGCCGGACCACGGGATCGGGACCCGGCAGCCGTCGCGGAAGCCGTCCTGGCCGCTGGCGCGGAAGAAGGAGGGGTCCTGGCGGACCTCGTCGGGCAGGTCGGTGACGTCGGGCAGGCCGAGCTCCTCGCCCTGGTAGAGGTAGGCGGAGCCGGGCAGCGCGAGCATCAGCAGGGTGGCGGCACGGGCCCGGCGCAGGCCGAGTTCGCGGTCGCCGGGGGTGCGGATCTGGGTGCCGCCGGGCGGGTTGGCGAAGCGGGTGGCGTGCCGGGTGACGTCGTGGTTGGAGAGCACCCAGGTGGCGGGGGCGTCGACCGGGCGCATCGCGGCGAGCGAGGAGTCGATCACGGCGCGCAGCTCGGCGGCGTCCCAGGCGGTGCCCAGGTACTGGAAGTTGAAGGCCTGGTGCAGCTCGTCGGGGCGCACGTAGTTGGCGGTGCGCTCGACGGTGGGGGTCCAGGCCTCGGCCACCGCGATCCGCTCGCCCGGGTACTCGTCCAGGATCCGGCGCCAGGCGCGGTAGATCTCGTGCACGCCGTCCTGGTCGAAGAAGGGCATCACGTCGTTGCCGAGCAGCTTGAGCTGGTCGTGGCTGCCCAGGTCGGGCAGGCCCGGGGCCTTGACCAGGCCGTGCGCGACGTCGACCCGGAAGCCGTCCACGCCCATGTCCAGCCAGAAGCGCAGGATCGAGCGGAACTCGTCGGCGACGGCGGGGCTGTCCCAGTTGAAGTCGGGCTGCTCGGGGGCGAACAGGTGCAGGTACCAGTCGCCCCGGGTGCCGTCGGGGTCGGTGGTGCGGGTCCAGGCCGGGCCGCCGAAGATGGACTCCCAGTCGTTGGGCGGCAGTTCGCCGTCCACGCCGTTGCCGGGGCGGAAGTGGTAGCGCTCCCGCAGCGCGGAGCCGGGGCCCTCGCGCAGCGCGCGCTGGAACCACTCGTGCTGGTCGGAGGAGTGGTTGGGGACCAGGTCCACGATGATCCGCAGGCCCAGCGCGTGCGCGTCGCGGATCAGGCCGTCCGCGTCCAGCAGGGTGCCGAACATCGGGTCCACCGCGCGGTAGTCGGCCACGTCGTAGCCGGCGTCGGCCTGCGGGGAGGCGTAGAACGGGGAGAGCCAGACCGCGTCGACACCGAGGTCGCGCAGGTAGGGCAGCCGGCTGCGGACGCCGGGCAGGTCGCCCATCCCGTCGCCGTTGGCGTCGGCGAAGCTGCGCGGGTACACCTGGTAGATGACGGCGTCCCGCCACCAGCCTCTGGAACCGCCGCCGAGGGCGGCGCAGGCGGTGGTCGGCCGGGTGGTGTCGGCCAGGTTCTGGGTCATCAGGCAGATCCCTCGGGGACTAGGTGGCGTGCCGGCGACTCGCGCGAATGGGCGCTCGACGCACGCGCAAAAGGCAGAATACTGGTAGGAGTTGACTGTCCGTCAGGACTTCTGTCAGGACGTCTGTCAGGATTTCCGCCTGGACTTCTGTCAGGACGTCTGTCTGGACTTCCGTCAGGACTTCGCGGCACCCGCGGTCAGCCCGGCGACCAGATGCCGCTGGACCAGGTAGAAGAAGGCCGAGGCGGGGATCGCGATCAGCACCGCGGTGGCGGCCATCAGGTTCCACTGGCTGTCGTGCTGGCTGACGAAGGTGGTCAGGCCGACGGCCAGGGTGTACTTGTCGGAGCTGAGCATGAAGGTGGAGGCGAACGGCACCTCGGCCCAGCAGGTCAGGAAGGTGTAGAACGCGGCCACCGCCAGGCCCGGGCGGGCCAGCGGCAGGATCAGCCGCCAGAAGGTGCCGAACGGGCTGAGCCCGTCCACCCGCCCGGCCTCGTCGATCTCCAGCGGGATGGTGTCGAAGTAACCCTTCAGCAGCCAGGCGCAGTACGGCACCACGGTGCCGGCGTAGACCAGGATCAGGCCGCCGTAGCTGTCCAGCAGGTTGAGGCCGGCCAGGATGTAGTACATCGGCACGATCAGCACGGCGATCGGGAACATCTGGGTCACCAGCAGCGACCACATCAGCGGGCGCAGCCCGGGGAAGCGCATCCGGGAGACGGCGTAGCCGGTGCTGGCGGCGATCATCACGCCGAGCACGCAGGTGCCGCCGGCCACCAGCAGCGAGTTGCCGAACCAGGTGAGGAAGTCGGTGTGGTTCAGCACCTGGGAGAAGTTGGCGAAGCTCGCCTTGTGCAGGATCCCGCCGGGCTTGAGGTAGTCGGTCTCGTCCGGGCCGAGCGCGATGTACGCCAGCCAGAGGACCGGGAAGACGGCGACGAAGGCGGCCAGCACCAGCACGCCGTGGGTGAGCACGGAGGCGGTGCGGCTGCGCTCGCCGCGCCGGCGGACCCGGCCGGCGCCGGCCGGCCGGGTGCGCGCCGAGGGGCGGGCCGGGGCGGGGGCGGCGAGGTCGGTGGTGCTGGTCCTGGTGGTGCTGGTGGTCATCTGAAGGCCTTCCGTTCCTGCGTGCTCTCGTGGCGGTGGTGCGGACCGGCCGTCAGATGGCGGTCTGGTCGTTGCGCTTGAGCCAGCGCTGGTAGAAGCCCGTGAAGACGATCAGGATGGAGAGCAGGATGATTCCGTAGCTCGCCGACTGGGCGTAGTCACGCGGCTGCTGGCCGAAGCCCAGCTGATAGGCCCAGGTCACCAGGATCTGCACGTCAGGGGCGTTCATGCCGAACAGCAGGTAGATGATGGCGAACTGGTTGAAGGTCCAGATCACGCCGAGCAGCACCACGGTGCTGGAGACCGAGCGCAGGCCCGGCAGCGTGACGTGGCGGAACTGCTGCCAGGCGCTCGCACCGTCCATCTCGGCGGCCTCGTAGAGCTCGGCGGGGATCGACTGCAGGCCGCCGAGCAGCGAGAGCATCATGAACGGCACCCCGCACCAGGTGTTGACCAGGATCGCGGCGGTCTTCTGGGCCAGCGGGTCCTCCAGCCAACTGGGCTGGGGCAGGTGCAGCGAGCCGAGCAGCGTGTTGACCAGGCCGCCGTCGGCGAGCATCAGCCGCCAGGAGAAGACGGTCACGAAGGTGGGCACCGCCCACGGCACGACCAGCAGCATCCGGTAGGCGGTGCGGCCGCGCAGCTTCTGGTTGAGCAGCAGCGCCAGGCCCAGACCGGTGCCGACGGTGAGGGTCACGCAGAGCACGGTCCACTCGATGGTCCACACGAAGTGCGACCAGAAGCGGTCGTAGGAGCCGGGGCCGAAGAGGATGTCGGAGTAGTTGTGCAGCCCGACGAACGTGAAGGTGTCGGGGATGTGGTTGACCCCGACCGTGTGGCCGACGTTGAGGCTGTTGGCGTCGGTCAGGGTCAGGTAGATGCCCCGGCCCAGCGGATAGGCCACCAGGACGCCCAGCACGATGACCACCGGTGCCACCATCGCGTAGGCGTACCAGTACTTGCTGTACGAGAGCTTCAGGCGCTGCGCCAGGGCTGCCATGGGGGTGACACCTTCTTGGGAGGACGACGTGCGGGGCGGGGCGGTCGGACGGGGCAGCGACCGCTCGGCCCGCCCCCGTGGCGGGCCGAGCGGAGGGGCTGACTACTGCTTGGCGAAGTCCGGCAGGATCTTGGCGTAGTCCTGCGCGGTGGCGTCCAGGCCGGCCTGCACACCCTTCTGACCGGTGGCCACCTGGGCCAGGTTGGTGCCCAGCGAGGTGAAGAGCGAGGCGTACTCGGGCAGCGCCGGACGCGGCTGGGCCGACGACAGGATCTGCTGGAAGCCGGCGATGCCCGGGTCGGACTTGACGTCGGCGGTGAAGGCGTCGGAGCGGGTCGGCAGGGTGGAGTTCTTCTCCGCGATGAACGACTCGCTGTCGGCCGAGGTCATGAAGGCGGCGAACTTCTCGGCTGCGGCCTGGTGGGCGGCGTCCGAACCGGCGTAGACCGCGATGTTGTGGCCGCCGGTGGGGGCGCCGGCCTTGCCCGTGGAGCCGGCCGGGACGGCGGCGATGCCCAGGTTGGTGTGGTCGGTGAAGGCCGAGCCCTTGTAGATGTTGGTGATCTCCCACGGGCCGTTGATGATCGCCGCGACCTTGCCGCTGTTGAAGGCGTCCATCATGTGGGCGTAGCCGTCGGAGGTGATGTCGGCCTTGACCGTGCCGGGCGCGGTGAACAGCGACTGGTAGGTGTTGATCGCCTTCACGGCCTCGGGCGAGTTGACGGTGATCTTCTTGTTGGCGGCGTCCACCATGTCGCTGCCCTCGCCGAAGAGCAGCGGCATCGCGTAGTAGCCGTCACCGGCCCGCATCTCGAAGCCGTCGACGCCGGTCTTGTCCTTGACCGTGGCGGCGTCGGCCTTCAGCTCGTCCCAGGTGGTGGGCGCGGCGGTGATGCCGGCCTTGGCGAAGAGCGCCTTGTTGTAGAGCAGGCCCAGGGTGTCGGTGACCAGCGGCACGCCGTAGGTCTTGCCCTGGTACTGGGCCTGCTTGATCAGGCTGGGCTGGAAGACGCCGGCGTTCGGCAGCGCGGCGGTGCCGTCGAGCGGGGTCAGGTAGCCGCCCTTGGCGAAGGCGGCGGTCCAGCCGACGTCGGAGCGGAAGACGTCCGGGGCGCCCTTGCTGCTCATCGCCGTCTGCAGCTTGTTCTGCGCCTGGTCGAACGGCACGTTGACGAAGTTGACCTTGATGGTCGGGTTGGCCGCCTCGAACTTCTGCACCACGGCCTGGTAGTTCGGCGCCTCGTTGGTGGCGTTGGAGGTGTCCCAGTAGGTGATGGTCACCGGGCCGGAGGCCGAGGACGAACCGGAGCCGTTGCTGCCGCAGGCCGCGAGAGAGACCGCGAGGGCCGCGACAAGGGCGGAGGCCGCGATGCCACGCCGCATGAGAACTCCTTGGGGAAAGGGGGGTGGGGGTGGGGTGCCCGGGCCGGGGGACGGGAGCGCATACTGGCCCCCTGACACCGACCGCACCGGGTGTCGGCGCCGGGCTTGTGACCAGGAACGTAACAGCGCCGCAAGGCGCTTTGAAAGTTCTTGCAGCGGTTTTCTGCAAGAACTGGTTGATCGTTACATCCGCGTGTCCGGAGAGTTGCCGTCGCGCGTCTTGACCCGCAGGGCGGTCCTTGACAGCACCGGGGCCCTGGCCATGGGATTGGTCCGGACCGCCCCCACCCCATGGGCGGGTCTCGCCCTGGCCGGCGCAGTCCAGGGCGTCAGTCGCTCAGGAGGCGCAGATGGCGTACTACCGCACCGTCGGCACGGTGCCGCCCAAAAGGCACACGCAGCACCGCAACGAGGCCGGCGGCCTCTACTACGAGGAGCTGATGGGCGAGGAGGGCTTCTCCTCCGACTCCTCGCTGCTCTACCACCGCGCCATCCCCTCCGCCCTGGTGGACAGCCGGATCTGGGCGCTGCCGGACGGCAAGCCGGAGCCGAACCACCCGCTGAAGCCCTTCCACTTCAAGCTGCACGACCTCTTCCCGGGCGAGCAGTGGCGGCAGACCGACGCGGTGCGCGGGCGCCGGGTGGTGCTCGCCAACGCCGACGTGCGGATCGCCTACGTCGCCTGCGGGGCGCCCTCCCCGCTCTACCGCAACGCCATAGGCGACGAGTGCGTCTACGTGGAGTCCGGCAGCGGCACGGTCGAGACGGTCTTCGGCTCGCTGGAGGTCGGCCAGGGCGACTACGTGGTGCTGCCCCGCGCCACCACCCACCGCTGGCTGCCGACCGGCGAGCAGCCGCTGCGGTTGTACGCGATCGAGGCCAACAGCCACATCACCCCGGCCAAGCGCTACCTCTCCAAGTACGGCCAGCTCCTGGAGCACGCGCCGTTCTGCGAGCGCGACCTGCGCGGGCCGGTGGGGCCGCTGCTGGCCGGGGACGCCGAGCGCGACGAGGACACCGAGATCTACGTCAAGCACCGGGGCAACGGCTCCTCGGGCATCGCCGGCACCGTCTTCGTCACCCCGACCCACCCCTTCGACGTGGTGGGTTGGGACGGCTGCCTCTACCCGTACGCCTTCAACATCAGCGACTACGAGCCGATCACCGGCCGGATCCACCAGCCGCCGCCGGCCCACCAGGTCTTCGAGGGCAACAACTTCGTGATCTGCAACTTCGTGCCGCGCAAGGTGGACTACCACCCGCTCTCCATCCCGGTGCCGTACTACCACGCCAACGTGGACAGCGACGAGGTGATGTTCTACTGCGGCGGCGACTACGAGGCGCGCAAGGGCTCGGGCATCGGCCAGGGCTCCATCTCGCTGCACCCCGGCGGGCACACCCACGGTCCGCAGCCCGGCGCCTACGAGCGCTCGATCGGCGCCGAGTTCTTCGACGAGCTCGCGGTGATGGTGGACACCTTCCGCCCGCTGGAGGTCGCCGAGGGCGGGCGGGCGAGTGACGACGGCAAGTACGCGTGGAGTTGGAGCGGGCGCGGCCCGCAGGACGGTGGCAAGCAGCAGTGACAGCCCTCCAGAGCTGGGTCCCGGTGCCGGACGGCTCCGACTTCCCGGTGCAGAACCTGCCCTACGGCGTCTTCACCCCGCGCGGGTCGGCCGAACCGCGGGTCGGGGTGGCGATCGGCGCGTTCGTGCTCGACCTCTCGGCGGTCTGGGCCGGCACCCCGCTCGGCGCCGACCTGGCCACCGGCTCGCTCAACCGGTTCCTGCGCCGGGGCCCGGCCGAGTGGGCCTACGTGCGCGAGCGGGTCACCGACCTGCTGACCACCGAGGGCGAGCGACGCCTGGTGGAGGCCAACCTCCACCGGATCGACCAGGTGAAGCTCCACCTTCCGGTGGAGGTGGCCGACTACGTGGACTTCTACGCTTCGGAGCAGCACGCCACCAACCTGGGCCACATCTTCCGGCCCGACGGTGAGGCGCTGCTGCCGAACTGGAAGCACCTGCCGGTCGGCTACCACGGGCGCGCGGGCACCGTGGTGGTCTCCGGCACCGAGATCCGCCGCCCGAGCGGGCAGCGCAAGGCGCAGAGCGACCCGGCACCGGTCTTCGGCCCCTCGGTGAAGCTGGACATCGAGGCCGAGCTCGGCTTCGTCGTCGGCGCCGGCTCGAAGCTGGGCGAGCCGGTGGACGTCGACGACTTCGCGCAGCACGTCTTCGGCGCCGTACTGCTCAACGACTGGAGCGCGCGCGACATCCAGGCCTGGGAGTACGTGCCGCTCGGCCCGTTCCTCGGCAAGTCCTTCGCGACCTCCATCTCCCCCTGGGTGGTGCCGCTGGCCGCGCTGGAGGCCGCCCGGGTGGCCACCCCGGTGCAGCAGCCGCAGCCACTGCCCTACCTGGTGGAGAAGGAGCCCTGGGGGCTGGACATCGACCTGGCGGTGCGGCTGAACGGCTCGGTGGTCTCCCGCCCGCCGTACGCCGGGATGTACTGGTCGCCGGCCCAGATGCTGGCGCACACCACGGCCAACGGCGCCTCGCTGCGCACCGGTGACCTCTACGGCTCGGGCACGATCTCCGGCCCCGAGGCGGACCAGCGCGGCTCGCTGATCGAGCTGACCTGGAACGGGCGCGACCAGCTCACCCTGCCGGACGGGGAGAGCCGGACCTTCCTGCAGGACGGCGACACCGTGACGATGACCGCCACCGCACCGGGCGCGGACGGCGTGCGGATCGGGTTCGGCGAGGTGAGCGGCACCATCACCGGCTGACGCACCGACAGCGAAGCGGCCGGCCACCCCATCCGGGGTGGCCGGCCGCTTCGCTGCGCCCGCTCCCACCGCCCCCGCTCCGCATGGAACTCTTCTCATCGACCTCACAGGAAGATTTGCATACCCGTAACATCATCTACCCGGCTGGCTGCCCTAAAGTTGTCGGCGCGCCGTCAAACAGGCGCATCCCCACCGCAGTTCGCGCGACACCGACCCCCTCCTCTCGCCCCCAAGGGAGCAGCCATGTCCGCAACTCCTCGCCGTACCCTGGCCATCGCCGCCGCACTCACCGCGGTCCTCGGCAGCGCCGCGCCCGCCCTCGCCGTCGGCGCACCCGCGCTGGTCAACGCGCCGATGGCGGTCGCCTCGCACCACCTCACCGCGCACGGCGGGACCGTCAACAGCACCAGCAGCAACTGGTCCGGCTACTCCGCCACCGGCTCCAAGTTCACCAGCGTCAGCGCCAGCTGGGTGCAGCCGGCGGCCAGTTGCAACGGCGACGACACCTACTCCAGCTTCTGGGTCGGCCTCGACGGGGACGGCAGCAACTCGGTCGAGCAGACCGGCAGCGAGGTCGACTGCTCCGGCGGCTCCCCGCAGTACTACTCCTGGTACGAGATGTACCCGGCCTACCCCGTGAACTTCAGCAACACGGTCCGCCCCGGCGACCACTTCACCGCCTCGGTCACCGAGAGCGGCAGCGGCGCCTTCGTGCTGAAGCTCTCGGACACCACCCAGGGCTGGTCGAAGACCGAGAACAAGACCCTGAAGAACGCGGCCCTCGCCTCCGCCGAGGTCATCGCCGAGGCGCCGTCCGACTCGAGCGGCGCCCTGCCGCTGACCAACTTCGGCAAGATCAACTTCACCTCGGCCACCGCCAACGGCCAGCCGATCGGCAACTTCTCGCCCGACCAGATCACCATGGCCAGCGGCGGCACCACGCTGGCCAGCACCTCCGCCCTGAGCGGCGGCAACGCCTTCTCGGTGACCTGGAAGGCCGAGGGCTGACCACCGCCGGACGCTGACTAGCGGTCAGGGCGCGGCAGCTCACCCGAACAGGTGAAGCACAGGGTAGATCTGAGTATGTGTCACATCAACGGACCGTCGGACGGGCATACGTAGCTCGGCATACAGCCTGTCAGCACACAATCGATCCGGTGGAGTAGCCATGCCCGCCCCCTGCCGCCGCGCCCTGGCCGCCTCCGCCGCCCTGGCGGCGGCCCTCGGCACCCCCCTGCCCGCTCTCGCCGCCGCCGGCCCCGGCCTGGTCCGGGCGCCGATGGTGGCCACCTCCCCTCACCTGACCGGTCCGCACGGCCCGGTCGCCCAGGGGACCAGCACCAACTGGTCCGGCTACGCCGCGACCGGTGCCAAGTTCACCAGCGTCAGCGCGAGCTGGGTCCAGCCCGCCGGACAGTGCGGCAGCACAGACACCTGGTCCAGCTTCTGGGTCGGCCTGGACGGGGACGGCAGCGACTCGGTCGAGCAGACCGGCAGCGAGGTCGACTGCTCCGGCGGCTCCCCGCAGTACTACTCCTGGTACGAGATGTACCCGGCCTACCCGGTCAGCTACAACGACCCGGTGGCGGCGGGCGACCACTTCACCGCCTCGGTCACCGAGTCCGGCAGCGGCTCCTTCACCCTGAAGCTCTCGGACACCACCCAGGGCTGGAGCCACACCATCCACAAGACCCTGCACAACCCCGCGCTGGCCTCCGCCGAGATCATCGCCGAGGCGCCGTCCACCGCGAGCGGGCCGCTGCCGCTGACCGACTTCGGCCAGGTGCAGTTCAGCGACGCCAGCGCCAACGGCAAGCCGATCGGGAGCTTCGACCCCGAGAACATCACCATGGCCGAGCACGACGGCACCACCCTGGCGACCACCTCCGCGCTGACCACGCAGAACGCCTTCTCGGTGGCCTGGCAGCACAGCTGAGCACCGCGCACCGCGCACCGCGCACCGCGCCGAACGCACGCGGGCCCGCCGGTCACCGACCGGCGGGCCCGCGGCGTCGTGGCGCCCGGATGGTTCAGGGGGCTTCAGACGAGGGCAGGCTGGTTGATCAGGTGGTCGACCAGGGCGAGCAGCACGTCCCGCCCGAACGGCCGCGAGCGCGCGTCCCCGATCAGCAGCGGCACCTGGGGGTCCAGGTCCAGCGCGGCTCGGATCTCGGCAGATGCGCGGCTGTTGACCCCGTCGAAGCAGTTGATCGCCACCACGAACGGGATCTGTCGGCTCTCGAAGAAGTCGATCGAGGCGAAGCTGCTCTCCAGTCGCCGGGTGTCGGCGATCACCACCCCGCCCAGCGCGCCGTTCACCAGGTCGTTCCACATGAACCAGAAGCGCTCCTGGCCCGGGGTGCCGAAGAGGTAGACCACCAGCTCGGGGCCGATGGTGATCCGGCCGAAGTCGAGCGCGACGGTGGTGGTGTCCTTGGAGTCCACCCCGTCCAGGAAGTCGACGCCGACGCTGGCCCGGGTCAGGTACTCCTCGGTGCGCAGCGGGGCGACCTCGCTGACCGAGCCCACCAGCGTGGTCTTGCCGACGCCGAAGCCGCCCGCGATCAGGATCTTTACGGCGGCCGGAGCCGCCTGACTGTCAGTCATCTCTAGAGTCTCCGCAGTCCTTCACGTACGGCGTTCAACAGGCCGATGTCCACGCCCCCGCTGGCCCGTGCCACCGAGATCGGGGCGCGGGCGACCAGCAGGCCCTGGGCGATCAGGTCGCCGAGCAGGATCTTGGTCACCGAGACCGGCAGGTCCAGATCGGCCGCGAGCTCGGCGACCGCCGCCGGCTGCCGCAGGCAGCGGGCCATGATCACCCGGTGCTCGGGCTGCAGCCGCCGGCTCGCCTGGTCGGCGCCGCGCGACACCGCCGAGAGCACGGTGATCAGGGTCAGGTCGTCGCGCTCGGGCGCGGTGCGGCCACGGGTGATGGTGTACGGGCGGACCATGGACTCCGCGCCGTCGTCACCGATCTCCGCCTCCAGCTCCTGCCAGCGCGGGGTCACCCGACACCCCTGATCGGGGTGCTGAGCTTCTGGCCGACCTGCTGCACCAGCGTGTGCATGGCCAGCGACATCACCTCGGCGTCCACCGACTGGGAGGCGATCACGGCCAGGTGGGTGCCCTGCCCGGCCGCGGTGATGAAGAGCCACAACTCGGCCAGCTCCACGATCACCTGGTGCACCGAACCACCGCCGAAGAGGGTGCCGACCCCGCGGGCCAGGCTCTGCTGACCGGTGGCGACCGCCGCCAGCCGCTCGGCGTCCGCCCGGTCGATCCCGCGCGACTTGCTGACCACCAGGCCGTCGTCGGAGAGCAGTACGGCGTGTCTGGTCCCGGCCACCGAGTCGACCAACCCGTCCAGCAGCCAGTCCAGATCCTGATGGGTGGCGGTGGTGCGCGTCATGACGGGTCCTCACTGGTCGGGATAGGGGTCAGCTCCCCGGTGCTTTCGTCACCGAGGCGGGCGGCGCGCGAGCGGCGCTGGAAGGCCCCGATCGCGGCACCGGATCGGGTGGGGGCGGGGGGCGGCACCTCAGCCGGGTCACCAGGGGTCGGGCCTTGGTCCGCCGAGGTGGGCGGGATGCGCAGCTCGGCGGCCAGGCTGGCCTGGCGGACCCGCTGCGGGAGCGGGGGCTGCACGGTCTCGGCCGTCCGTTCGTGGTCGGTGGCGGAGGCCGCCCAGGACGGACGGACCGCGGGGGCGGACTCGGGCGCGGGCACCGGGGCGGACGCGGGCGCGGCGGCCGGCGGCAGGGGCTGCCGCACCGCGGCCGGCTCGGCGGGCAGAGTGCGGCCGCGGACCCGGGAGGGCAGCGCGCCGGCCTCCACCAGCACCGGCTCCAGCACCGGTCCGCTGGTGACCAGCTCGCCCGGGATCAGCACCACCGCGCGGGTGCCGCCGAACGCCGAGGCGCGGAACTCCACCCGCAGACCCAGCGTGTCGGCCAGTCGGGCGACCACGTAGAGGCCGAGCCGGATGTCCTCGGCCTGCGCCAGCACGTCCAGTCGCGGCGGGCGGCGCATCAGTCCGTTGGCGGCGTCCAACTGCTCGGTCTCCATGCCGAGCCCGCGGTCCTCGATCTCCACCGCCAGACCCCGGCCGACCATCGCGGCCCGCACCTCGACCGGTGTGGGCGGCTTGGAGAAGGCCGCGGCGTTCTCCATCAGCTCGGCCAGCACGTGCACCACCGGGCCGACCGCGCGCTCGGAGAGCCACGGGGTGCCCTCGATGTCGATCAGGATCCGCCGGTAGTCCTGCACCTCGCCCTGGGCGGCGCGCAGCACGTCCAGCAGCGGGACCGGCTTGCGCCAGCGGCGCTGGGGCTGACCGCCGGCCAGGATGACCAGGTTCTCCTCGTAACGGCGCAGGCGGGCGGTGAGGTGGTCGAGGTCGAAGAGGCCTTCGAGCACCTCGGGGTCCTCGTGCTTGCGCTCCATCTCGTCCAGCGTCTTGAGCTGGAGGCCGATCAGCAGCTGGGTGCGGCGGGCGATGCGCTGCAGCAACCGCTCGAAGCCGCGGTGCTGCTCGGCCTGGCCGACGGCGGCGGTGACGGCGCTGTGCCGGGCCAGGTCGAGCGCCTGGCCGAGCCGGCTGAGCTCGTCGCCGCCGGCCGGATCGGCGCTGACCTCCCGGCTCCCCTGCTCCGGTGCCACCTGCTCGCCGCGTCCGAGCCGGTCCACCAGCTCCGGCAGGGTGCGTTCGAGCTCGACGGCCTGGCCCTGCAGGTCCACGATCCGGCGGCGCAGCGAGCGGGTCAGCCGCCAGGAGGTGATGATCACGGCGATCACGGCGATCAGGCCGATGACGCTGGTCAGCACCACCCGCAGCAGCAGCGTCCTGACGGCGCTCTTGCCGGTGGCGACCACCGAGTCGGAGCGGGTCTGCAGCAGCGAGACCAACTGCGGGGTGGCCAGGTCGACGGACTGGCGCCACTGGGCCTGCACGGGTGGCAGCGGGATGGTCCCGTCGGCGTTGGCCGCGGCGGGCTTCAGCACCATCAGCTGCTCGATGCCGACCTTGGTCTGCCAGGCCGAGCCGTTGGTCAACTGCTGCGCGGCGGCGGCCTCCTTCGGAGGCAGGAACGGCAGGATCTCGCTCTTGTAGAGGAGGGCCTGGGCGCCGATCAACTGCTGTACCGAAGCGAGGTCCAGCGCCGAGAGCTTGCCGCTGGGCCAGCCGCGGGCCAGGATCGCGTCCTCGCGGGAGATCGTCTCCTCGGCCCAGAACTCCTGGACCAGGACCCGCGAGATGTAGCTGACCTCGCCGTTGTCCACGTGGCCGATCGCGGTCAGCAGTGCGAGGTCGTCGCTGATCGCGTCCGTGTAGTAGGAGAACGTGGTCTCCTGGTCCGTCTTCCCCTGGTCCACGGCGGTGCGCTGCTGGGCGAGCCGACCCAGCGCGGTGCGGGTGGTGTCGAGGGCACCGCGCACCTCGGTGGAGGCGTTGGAGTCGGTGACCTTCGAGAGGTTCAGGAAGGTGCGCACCGCGTCGTCGGTGCTCTGCCGCTGGCGGGCCAGCTGGTCGGTGACGCTCCCGGGCTGGGCCAGTTGCTGGGCGCTGAGCCGGCGTTCCTCCTGCAGGTTGTAGTACACGATGTTGGTGGGCTGGCCGGCCTTCTGGGCCAGCATCCCCTGCGCCGCCTGCCGCTGGAAGTCGGACAGGGTCTGTCCGGTGGTGACGGCCCAGAGCGCGGTGAGCGCGATGCTGGGCACGATCGCCAGGACCAGCAGGGCGGTCCGCAGGGTCAGGCGCGAGCGCCCGTTCTTCGACGTCTTACGCGACGTCTTTCGCAGCTTGGAGGCTCCACGCGCGCGCAGGGCATTCTCCTCGTGAGGGGCGGCGATCTGTAGCGACACGCCGTCTGTGGTACGACCTTTGACGGAGCGATACTAGTCATACTGTGTGACTCCTGGGAAAACCCGAGGCGAACCGCAGTACGGTCACCGAACGAAACTCCTGGCCAGGGCGCAACTCGGTGGACGGGTAGGCCGGGTGGTGCGGCGAATCCGGGTGGTGCTGCGTCTCCAGCGCGACCCCGGCGTAAGGCCCGTAGGCGACCCCGCTCGGCCCGCGGACCGCGCCGTGGAAGCTGTTGGCCGTGTACACCTGGACCCCCGGTTCGGTGGTGAGCACTTCCAGGCTTCGCCCAGAAACCGGGTCCTCCAGCAGCGCCGCCCGCACCGGCGGCCCGTCCTGCGGGCGCGGGCGCAGGACCCAGTTGTGGTCGTAGCCACCGGGGCCGGTCAGCTGCGGGTGCTCCTCGTGGATGCCCTTGCCGATCGGGCGCGGGGTACGGAAGTCGAACGGGGTGCCGGCCACCGGCTCGTACGGGCCGAAGGGGATCTGCCGCTCGTCCACCGGGGTGTACTCGTCGGCGTCCACGGTGAGCAGGTGGCCGAGCACGTCGCCGCTGCCCTCGCCGGCCAGGTTGACGTAGGCGTGGTTGGTCAGGTTGACGACGGTGGGCCGGGTGGTCACGGCCCGGTACTCGATGGCCAGTTCACCGCCGCCGGAGAGCAGGTAGCTGACCCAGACGTCCAGCGCCCCGGGGAAGCCCTGGTCGCCGTCGGGGCTGTGCAGGTGCAGCCGGACCCCCGCGCGCCCCTCCTCGCCGACCTGCTCGGCCTGCCACAACCGGTCGGCGAAGCCGTCCGGACCGCCGTGCAGCGTGACCCCGCCGCCGGTCGGCGCCAGCCGGTGCTCCACGCCGTCCAGGGTGACGCGGCTGTCGGCGATCCGGTTGGCGTAGCGCCCCACGGTGGCGCCGAAGTGGCGGGCCGGACCGAGCAACTCGCCCAGGTGCTCGGAGCCCAGCAGCACCTGGGCCACCGCGCCGGTGCGGTCCGGGACCCGCACGCCGTGCAGGGTGGCGCCCAGGGTGAGCACCTGCACCTCCACCGGCCCGGCCGCCAGCGTCCAACGCTCGATCGCGGCGCCGGCACCGCTGGAATCCAGCGGTGCCCGGGAGACCGTCACCGGGGGAACGGGATTCGACGCCATCTGCTGCTCCTTCGAATTCGCCTTGCGGACGGGAGGCTTGCCGATCATCGACCGCCGACCATCAGCCGCCGATCGCCAGCCTAGGACGTTTCCGGCCGCTCACCCGGGAGGCCGAGCGCGGCGCCCAGCCCCTCCGGGGTGCTGCCGGTCTTGCGCAGCACGGCGGCCAGCCGACGCTCGATCAGGGAGACGTCGACGTGCAGCCGGTCGGCGATCACTGCCTCCGACAGCCCGGCGACGGTCAGCTCGGCGACCCGCCACTCGACCTTGCTGAGCGCGTCCTGACCGGTGCTGCGCAGCCGGATGGGCCGCAACCCGGAGGCCTTGAGCTCCTCGCGGGCCCTGACCATCAGGCCGTCGGCGCTGCACTCCACGGCCAGCTCCATGCCCTGGTGCAGCTGCTCGGTGGCCTCGGCGAGCCGGCCCGCCTTGCGCAACGCGGCACCCAACTCGACCAGGACCTGGGCCTGCTCGTAGCCGACCGGGGAGCGCCCGAGCTGGCGCGCCGCCTCCCGCAGCCGCTCGACCGCCAACTGGCCCTCGACCACGGCGGCGCTGATCCGCAGCGCGGTGCCGACGGCCGAGGCGGCACCGAAGGCCTGCGCCCTGGCCAGCCCCTCGTCGGCCAGCTCGCGGGCCCGCTCCGGGTCCGCGGGCAGCACGGCGAGGGCGAGGTTGCCGAGCCAGGGCGCCCAGATGGTGTTGTGCCAACCGCGCTCGGCCAGTCGACCGCCGACCTCGGTGAACACCTCGGCGGCGCCCTCGTGGTCCTGCCGGGCCAGCAGCAGCTTGCCGTAGAGGGTGGCCGCGTCCGGCAGCACCATCGCGGTGGGGTGGTAGGGCGGGGCGAAGGCGTAGTCGGTGGCCAACTTCCAGGCCTCCTCGGTCCGGCCGCGGGCCAGCAGGGTGTCGGCCAGCACCCCGACCGCGTCCCACTGCAGCGGCAGGCCGGGGCCCAGCCCCTTGGCGACCCGCAGCGCCTTGCGCAGCAGTTCCTCCGCCTCGGCCAGCGCGCCGCGCCGGAACTGCGCCAGGCCCATCAGGAAGTGGGCGAAGCCGAGGTGGCCACCGCCCCAGCCCGCCACCTCGAAGGTCATGATCGCCTCCTCGAAGAGCTTCTCGGCGCGGTCCAGGCGGTCGGCGTAGACGTAGGTGAGGCCGATGATGCCCGGCAGCTCCAGGCCCCACATGGTGCTGGTCCACTCCAGGCCCTCGGAGAGCCTGCCCTCCGGGGTCAGCACCGAGTCGACCAGGACCAGCGCCTCGGCGGCGCTCTCGCCCCGCAGCGTCAGGTCCCAGGCCAGCAGCGCCCGGGCTGCGCGGGCGTAGACGTCGTCACCGGGCAGTTCGGCGCAGAGCGCGGCCAGCCGGGCCGAGCGGCCGGGGCCGTCGTCCTCCTCGCGCTGGAAGGCGGCCCAGATGAAGTGCGCCACCTGCAGCCTGGTGCGCCCGGGCCCCGGCGGGGTCCGCTCGGCCTCCGCCAGGGTGACCTCGGCGGCCTCCACCAGACGGCCGCTGTGGGCCAGCACCTCGGAGAGCCGGAAGGTGGCGTCCACCCGCAGGTCGGCGCGCAGGCCCTTGGTGTCCAGAGCCAGCCGCAGCTGGTTGACGGTGCTGACCGGGTCGGTGAGCAGCGTCGCGCAGCCGAGTTCGTAGATCACCTCGGCCCGGTCCTCGTCCTCCGGTGGCTCGGCGAGCGCCCGGTCCAAGCAGCGCACGGCCGCCTCCGGGGCGCCGACGGCCAGGTGCTCGTCGGCCGCCCGGCGCAGCTTGGCGACCACCTCGGGATCGCCCTCGGCATGGGTCTCCAGCAGGTGCCGGGAGGACTCCACCAGCGGGCGGCCGGCGTTCTCCAGCTCGACGGCGGCCTTGCCGTGCATGGCGGTGCGCATGCCCGGCCGGATCGACTTGTAGAGCGCGGTGGCCAGCAGCGGGTGGACGAACTCCAGCGGGCCCTCGGCCGGACCGTTGAGCACCTGGTGGCGGCGCAGCTCGGCGATCGCCTCGGCCGCGGCCGAGGGGGCCAGGCCGGTGATCCGGGTGGCCACCGGGATCGCGATCTGGGTGCCGAGCAGTGCCGCGGCCTGGGCGAAGTTGAAGGTGTTGACGGTGAGCTTGGTCAACCAGTATTCGCGGTCCATGCCCTGGGCCTCGGCGGCCAGGTCGTGCAGTAACGGGACGTTCTCGTGCACCGGGTCGATGCCGCTCTCGCGGACCTTGGCGAGCAGTGCGTTGACCAGGAACGGGTTGCCGTTGGTGACCGCCCAGACCTGGCGGCAGAAGGAGTCCTCGGCGGTCTCCGGGAAGACCTCGCGCACCAGCTTCTCGACCGGCGCCGGCTGCAGGCCCTTGAACTCCAGGTGGCGGTGCGCGTTGGCGGCCACCAGCGTACGGAACGCCTGGGCCTGTTCGGGCAGTTCGTTCGAGCGCCAGGCGATGGCCAGCAGCACCGGCAGCTCCGGGCAGCTCTTCGCGAAGGACTCCAGCCAGCTGAGCGACTCGTGGTCGGCCCACTGCAGGTCGTCCACCAGCATCACCAGCGGGGCCTTGCGGATGGCCAGTTGGGTGACCACGTAGTCGAGGCCGTCACGCACGCTCTGCGGGTCCGGCGCCTTGCCGCCGGGCGGCAGCAGGCCGATCGCGGGGCCGGCCACGGGCCACCAGTCGCCGAGCAGTGCCCGCTGCTCCTCGCCGCTCAGCCGCAGCAGCTCGGGCCGCAGCAACTGGCGCAGCAGGTAGAACGGCTCGTTGACGCGCTGCTCGCCGGCCCGGCCGTTGAGCACGGTCAGGCCCCGCGTCCCCGCGAGCTTCCGTACCTGCTGGAGCATGCTGGTCTTGCCGAGGCCGGCGGTGCCGCTGTAGAGCAGCACCGAGCCGAGCTGGTACCCGCCGGCCGCGAAGTCCCGGCACAGGGAGTCGATCGCCGTCCTGGCGGCGCCGATCGCGCTCTCCCGCTCGTAGAGTCGCGGGAGCTCCGGGGTCTCGTCCGCTCCCGGCCCGCTCTCCTGCCGGCTCTCCTGCCCGCTCTCCGGCCCGCTCGCCGGCCCGCTCGCCCGTTCGGTCACCGTCGGTCCCCTCCACCTCGCCACCAGCTGGTCCTGCCGTGAGGCTATCGCCGGGAGGGGCGCTCGCGCCGGGCTTCACGCAGGTAGAACAGCCGCGCATGGTTCAAGCGCAGATGCCATGGGCAATTGCTGCGACAGTCAGGCCATCTGATGGTGTGATCGGATACCCTACGGGCCGGGGAGACCCAGGGGATCATGGTAGACCGTTGCAGCACCTGTACAGCCGGCCCTCACCCCCCGGGAGCCCGATGTCCGACGCGACGACCCTCGACGTGCCCTACCCCCACCGCCGCAACCCGCACCGCCCGAACGCCGAATCCCAGCA
The DNA here is from genome assembly GCF_026340565.1 of Kitasatospora sp. NBC_01287. Lineage (NCBI taxonomy): Bacteria > Bacillati > Actinomycetota > Actinomycetes > Kitasatosporales > Streptomycetaceae > Kitasatospora > Kitasatospora sp. NBC_01287. The sequence goes on along the minus strand of NZ_JAPEPB010000001.1, from coordinate 8,174,183 downwards.
CGGGCGCTGGCTGACCGAGCACCGGATGCTCGGCAGCGCGCTGACCCCCGAGGCCTACGCCCGGTGGGACGTCCCCGACCTGGCCGCCCTCAGCTATCCGGACTGCACGGCCGAGGAGTTGGCGCTCGCCACCGACCTCATGGGGTTCTACTTCCTCTTCGACGACCAGTTCGACGGACCGCTCGGCCGCCGACCCGCCGAGGTCGCGGTGCTCTGCGACCGGCTGACCGGCGTGCTGCACGGCACGCCCGCCCCGGCGGACACCCCGTGCGCCGCGGCCTTCGAGGACCTCTGGCAGCGGATCAGCCGCGGGATGTCAGCGCGCTGGCGGGCCCGGGCCACCTACAACTGGGAGAGCTACTTCGCCAGCCACCCCGCCGAGGCGGCCGGCCGGCGCGGCGGCCAGCCCCCGGACCGGGAGACCTATCTGATCCTGCGCCGGGGAACGGCCGCGATGGAGTCGGTGCTCGACATGGTGGAGCGGCTGGGCCGGTTCGAGGTGGCCCCCGCCGCCTTCCACAGCCCGCCGCTCAAGCAGCTGCGCCAACTGGCCGCCGACATACCCTCGCTGAGCAATGACATCCGCTCCTATCCGCAGGAGGCACCCCGCGGTGACGTGAACAACCTGGTCATGATCGTGCAGCGGGAGCGCGGCTGCTCGCTGGAGGAGGCCGGCTCGGTGGTGCTCGCCGAGGCCCAGCTGATGGTCGACCGCTACGCCCGGCTGGTGGACGAACTGCCGCGCACCTACCGGGAACTGGAGCTCGGACCGGACCAGAGCCGGACCGCGCAGCGCTACGCGGACGGCCTGACCGCCTGGCTCTCGGGCTATCTGAGCTGGGAGAGCGGCACCGGCCGGTACCGGCCCGAGCAGCCCGGGCCCGAGCAGCCCGGACCCGAGTGATCCCTGGTGATCGGCGTGGCACACACGGTAGCCGAGCGGCCGAAGCAAGGCTAGGGTGCGCAGAGCACGTCACCTTTCGGGCCACCCTGCCGAGGAGAAACCGGACTTGACGATCTACCAGCCTCCCACCAGCTTCAAGTCCCGCTACGAGAACTGGATCGGCGGCGCCTGGGTGCCGCCGGTCCGGGGCCAGTACTTCGAGAACCCGACCCCGGTCACCGGCCAGGTCTTCTGCGAGGTCGCCCGCTCCACCGCCGCCGACATCGAGCTGGCTCTGGACGCGGCGCACGCCGCCGCGCCCGCCTTCGGCCGCACCTCCCCCGCCGAGCGCGCCCAGTTGCTCAACGCGATAGCCGACCGGATGGCCGCCAACCTCGAACTCCTCGCGGTCGCCGAGAGCTGGGAGAACGGCAAGCCGGTGCGCGAGGCACTGGCCGCGGACATCCCGCTGGCCATCGACCACCTGCGGTACTTCGCGGGCGCGATCCGGGCCCAGGAGGGCGGCCTCTCGCAGATCGACGAGGACACCGTCGCCTACCACTTCCACGAGCCGCTGGGCGTGGTCGGCCAGATCATCCCGTGGAACTTCCCGATCCTGATGGCGATCTGGAAGCTGGCCCCGGCGCTGGCGGCCGGCAACGCGGTGGTGCTCAAGCCCGCCGAGCAGACCCCGGCCTCGATCCTGGTGCTGATCGAGCTGATCGCCGACCTGCTGCCGCCCGGCGTGGTCAACGTGGTCAGCGGCTTCGGCGTGGAGGCGGGCAAGCCGCTGGCCTCCAGCAGCCGGATCCGCAAGATCGCCTTCACCGGCGAGACCACCACCGGCCGCCTGATCATGCAGTACGCCAGCGCCAACCTGATCCCGGTCAGCCTGGAGCTGGGCGGCAAGAGCCCCAACCTCTTCTTCGCCGACGTGGCGGCCGAGCGGGACGCCTTCTACGACAAGGCACTCGAGGGCTTCGCCATGTTCGCCCTGAACCAGGGCGAGGTCTGCACCTGTCCCAGCCGGGCGCTGATCCAGTCCTCGATCTACGACCGCTTCCTGGGCGACGGCCTGGAGCGGGTGCGCGCGATCAAGCAGGGCAACCCGCTGGACACCGAGACCATGGTGGGCGCGCAGGCCAGCAACGACCAGTTGGAGAAGATCCTCTCCTACATCGACATCGGCCAGGCCGAGGGTGCCAAGGTGCTGGCCGGCGGCGAGCGGGTGGACCTGGGCGGCGAGTTGGCCGGCGGCTACTACGTGGCGCCGACCGTCTTCGAGGGCGACAACGGGATGCGGATCTTCCAGGAGGAGATCTTCGGCCCGGTCGTCGCGGTGACCCGGTTCGACGGCTTCGAGGACGCGATCGAGATCGCCAACGACACGCTCTACGGGCTGGGCGCGGGCGTCTGGAGCCGGGACGGCTCGACCGCCTACCGGGCCGGGCGGGCGATCCAGGCGGGCCGGGTGTGGACGAACGCCTACCACCTGTACCCGGCCCACGCGGCCTTCGGCGGCTACAAGAACTCCGGCATCGGCCGGGAGAATCACCAGATGATGCTGGAGCACTACCAGCAGACCAAGAACCTGCTGGTCAGCTACTCGCCGCAGGCGCTGGGGTTCTTCTGATGGGGCTTCTTCCCGTGGGGCTTCTTCCCGTGGACGGGGAACGCTGATGCCCAGGGTCGCGGTGACCGCGGCGGCGGCCGAGCTGCTGCGCGACTTGGCAGCCGAGCACGGTCCGCTGATGTTCCATCAGTCGGGCGGCTGCTGCGACGGCTCGGCGCCGATGTGCTACCCCGCCGGGGAGTTCCTCACCTCGGCGGGCGACGTGCGGCTCGGTGAACTGGCCGTGGCCGGGCTCGCCGAGCCGGTCGCGGTCTGGATGGCGCGCGACCAGTTCGCCTACTGGTCGCACACCCACCTGACCATCGACGTGGTGCCCGGCCGGGGCAGCGGCTTCTCGCTGGAGTCGCCGACCGGGCAGCGCTTCCTGACCCGCTCGCGACTGCTCACCGACGCCGAGGCGGCGGAGGCGGCGGAGGTGGCCGCAGTGGCGCAGGCCGCGGCGGCAACTGAGGAGGCGGCTGAGGCGGACCAGGCCAGGTGACCGGGCCGGCCACGCCGGCCGGGCCGGCCTCGGCTCAGCCCATCGCCGGGAGCAGCGCGGCCGCCACCTTCGACAGGTCCGGATAGCTCCCCGAGCTGTTGTCGGCGTGCACCGAGACCATCAGGTCGCCGCGCCGCACCAGCAGGTTCTCCTGTCCGGTGTACGGGCCCTGGGGCGCCACCCGGACCAGCACCGCCTCGTCCCCGAGGCCGCCGGCCGGCGCGGCGAAAACGTCCACCGTGACGGCCCCGGCCTGCTGCATCGCGGTGAACGACTGGCAGGTCGTGCTGGTGCTCTTCCGGACCTCCGCGAGGACCTTGGCCGCGTCACCGGGCGGATAGGCGTACAGGCCCACCCCCGCGGGGGAGTTGCCGTTGTTCAGCGGTTCGGTCGCGCCGGCGACGCTGTAGCTGCCCGCCAGATCGAGCCCCTTGGCGTTCAGGTAGTCGCAGGTCCCGGCGCCCACGAGCGAGGGGGCCGGAGTCGCGGCGGCCGCCGGACCGCTGTCGTGCTCGTCGTTGTCGTCGGCCACCCACCCGCTGGGCAGCGCGGTACCGGACACCCCGGGGACCGCCGCACCGGCGCGGGTCGGCAGCAGCGTCTTCAGGTAACTCCCGGTCGGATGCTGGGCGTCGCCCGCCGCGCCGGTCGGCGCCACCGGAGTCGACGGCACGGACGACGCCGAGGGCGGGGGCGCCGCCGGGCTCGACGGGTTGCCCGGAACGGAGCCGGTCGGAACGGAGCCGGTCGGCGCACTCACCGCCGCGGACGGTTTCGCCGCGCCGTCCGAGCAGCCGGCCAGGACCATCCCCACCGCCAACCCCCCGACCAGCAGACCCATCCCGCGTACCGACTTCAGCAAGCCAACCACCCCTCCCTGTATCGGCGTCCGGGCCCTGTGGTCCCTACTCCACCACAGCCCCCGCCTCCCTCATAGCCCTAACGGAGGCGGCCGCGCCCGGCGTTCACCCCCGGTTCACTCCCAGGCAGCCGCGGACCGCGGCGATCAGCCCCCGGGAGCGGATGTCCCCGGTCACCCCCGGCTGCATGCCGCAGGTGACGTAGCCGAAGCCGATCCCCAGCTCGGGGTCGGCGAAGCCCAGCGCGCCGCCGCGCCCGGGGTGCCCGAAAGCCGCCGGCGAGGACATCGGCGAGGTCGAGCTGTGCCGGAAGTAGCCGTGCCCGAAGCGCGAGTTGACGATCAGTACCCGGTCGGGGCCGTCCGAGGCGGAGCCGACCGCCTCGGCCAGCGTCCCGGCCGTGAAGAGGGCCGGCAGCGGCTGCCCGGGCGGGCCGCTGTGCCGGTCGGCGGCGCCGATCAGCGCCGCGTAGAAGCGGGCCACCGATCGGGCCGTGCCGATCCCGTTGGCGCCGGGGATCTCGGCGGCCTGCGCGGCCGGGTCGTTCAGGTCCAGCGCCGGGCGCACCACGCCGAAGGCGCGCGCGGTCAGCGAGGCCTGGTCCTGGTAGGCCTCGGTGACCGAGCGCTTGGGCCGCAGCCGTAGCCCGCCGGCCGGGGCGGCGGCCGGGGGCGCGGGCAGGTCCACCAGCCGGCCGACCCGCGGCGCGGCCCCGGTGGGCAGCCCGATCCACAGGTCCAGGCCGAGCGGCTGGGCGATCTCCTCGGCGAAGTAGCGGCCCACCGTGCGCCCGCTCACCCGCCGCACCACCTCGCCGACCAGCCAGCCGAAGGTGTACGGGTGGTAGCCGTGCGCGCTGCCCGGCTCCCAGGCGGGCGCCTGCGCGGCGACCGCGGCCACCGCGGGCTCCCAGGCCAGCACGTCCTCCACCCGCAGCGGCACGTCCAGGGCCGGCAGCCCGGCCCGGTGCGAGAGCAGCCAGCGCACCTGGATCCGCTCCTTGCCCGCCGCCTTGAACTCGGGCCAGTACTCGGCCACGGGCGCGTCCAGGTCGAGTTGCCCGCGCTGGGCGAGCAGCAGCGCGGTGGCCGCCGTGCAGCCCTTGGTCACCGAGCGCAGCACCTGAGCGGTGTCCGCCGTCCAGGCCACCGCCGGCGCCGGGCGCCCGCCGACCTCGGGGCGTGCGTCCCCGCCCCACAGGTCCACCACCTTGCGGCCGCGCACGTAGAGCGCGAAGGCCGCGCCGAGCTCGCCGTAGTCCTGGAAGTTGCGCTCGAAGGCCGCCCGCACCGGCTCGTAGCCATCGGCCGTCTCGCCCCAGATCTCCACCACCGCGCGCCGCCTCCGCTGCTGAATCCACCATTCCGATTCTCGGTCGAAGACTAGCTCGGTCGATGACTAGTCTGATCATCATGAGCAACCCCACCGAAGAGCTGCTGGACGTGGTCGACACGCAGGACCGCGTGCTGCGCACCGCGACCCGGGACGAGGTCTACCGCGACCGGCTCACCCACCGCTGCGCGATGGTGCTGGTCCGCGACGCCGAGGGGCGGATCTTCACCCACCGCCGCTCGCCGGACAAGACCTACGGCCCCGGCACCTACGACGTCTTCGTCGGCGGTGTGGTCGGCGCGGGCGAGAGCTACGCCGAGGCCGCCGTGCGGGAGGCCGAGGAGGAGCTCGGGGTGCGCGGGATCAGCACCGAGCCGCTCTTCCGCTTCCTCTTCGAGACGCCCGACTACTCCTGGTTCTGCGACGTGCACCAGGCCCGCTGGACCGGCCCGGTGTCGCCGCAGGTCGAGGAGATCGACTGGCACGGCTGGCTCACCGAGGCGGAGATCGCCGAGCGGCTGGCCGACGGTGAGTGGACCTTCGTGCCGGACGGTCGCGAGGCCTACCGGCGCTTCCTGCTGGCCCGCGGCTGATCCGGCTGCTCCAGCTGATCCAGCAGGCCGGCAGACCGGCAGACCGGCAGACAGGCAGGCAGGCAGGCCGGCAGGCCCTGGTCAGGTGCGGTCGCCCTCCGCCTCGGTCGGCTCCCACTCCGGATGCTCGCGCACCGCCCAGTGCCGCTCCACCCACCCGGTGCGCATGCCGAGGCGGGCCTCCGGGTCGCCGAACGCCATGTAGAGGTGCCCGGCGACCACGACGCCGATGGCCAGCGCCAGCCAGTCGTGCACGAAGGTGGCCCCGGTCCGCCAGCCGATCGACGTGAGGTGGGTGAACCACATCAGCAGCCCGGTGCCGAGCATCACCAGCACGGCGCCCGCGATCCAGCCCGCGAAGAGCTTCTGCCCGGCGTTGAACTTGCCCGCCCGGCGGCCCCGTCGGCGGCGGCGCAGCGCGGCCGCCAGCCAGGCCCGGTCGTAGGGCAGGAAGCGGTTCAGCCGACCCAGGTCCCGGCGCAGCGCCCGCGAGAGGAGGCCGAGCAGCAGCGGCACCGGCAGCAGCAGCCCCGACCACTCGTGCACCAGCACGACCAGGCGGCGGCGGCCCACCAGCACGGCCAGCTCCGGCAGGTAGAGGCAGGCGGCGGTGGCGATGCAGACCATCATCAGGGTCGCGGTGCAGCGGTGCACCCAGCGCTCGGCGCGGGTGAAGCGGGGCAGCCGGCCCTCCCCGGGGGCCGGGTCAATCGGTCGGGGCATCGTCGCGCCCGTTGGACTTGCCGACCCAGGCGTCGATGTCATACCCGTAGTTCTCCCAGTAGCCCGCCTCGACGGAGGGGGTGAGCGTGATGCCGGACAGCCACTTGGCCGACTTGTAGAAGTACATCGGCGCCACGTACAGCCGCACCGGGCCGCCGTGGTCGTGGGTCACCGGCTTGTCCTGCATCTTCAGCGCCACCAGCACGTCGTCGCGCCGCGCCTGCTCCAGCGTGAGGCTCTCGGTGTAGCTGCCGTCGAAGCAGGTGAAGTGCACGGCGGTGGCGCCCTTGCCGACCCCCGCCGCCTCCAGCAGGTCCGCCAGCCTGACGCCTTCGAACGGCGTCTTGGGCACCCGCCAGCCGGTCACGCACTGCACGTCGTGCACGATCCGCACCTGCGGCAGCGCCTGCAGCTGGGCCAGGGTGTAGCTGGCCGGGCGGTCCACCAGGCCGTCGACGGTCAGCCGGTAGTCGGCCGCCGTCTTCGTCGGCACCGCGCCGGTCACCGAGTAGTACTCGAAGCTGCCGGTGTCGGGCAGCAGGCCGGTCAGCCCGGTCGGGTCCTGCTTCGCGATCCCGGAGAGCAGCGAGTTGACCGTCTGGGAGAGCGCGGGCCCGGCGGCCACACCCGCGGCGCCCAGCCCGAGCATCCCGAGCACCACACGTCGGCCGACCGGCGTGCCGCGGGTCGGAGGGTTGTCGTTCACGAGCCCATTGTCGTCCGCTGCGCCGGCGCACGGACAGGGGCCGGGCCCGGCCGTCAGACTTTCGTCATCTCCCCGACCGGACCTCGCCGGCACGGCCGGGTCCGGCACCCGGGCCCGGCACCTGCGGCCCCACCCGCACGCGCATCCGCATCCGCACCCGCACCGAGCCGCTGGTCCGGACCACCCCGCACCGACCCGACCGGATCCGAACCGGACTGGATAGGGTGACGCCCATGTCCCCGTCCGCCGCGAAGCCGGCCGCCGCGTCCGCCGCCCGATCAGCCGGCCCCGCCGCCAAGGCCCAACCGCGGCGGCGGCTGAGCGTCGACGAGCGGCGCGAGCAGCTGATCGCCGTCGCCCTGGAGCTGTTCAGCGCCCGGCCGCCGGAGGAGGTGTCGATCGACGACATCGCGGCGGCGGCCGGCGCCTCCCGGCCGCTGGTCTACCACTACTTCCCCGGCAAGCAGGCGATCTACGAGGAGTCGCTGCGCCGGGCCGGGCAGGAGCTGGCCGGGCGCTTCGAGGAGCCGGCCGCCGGACCGCTCTCCGAGCGGCTGGCCCGGGTGATGGACCGGTACCTGGACTTCGTCGCCTCGCACGGCCCCGGCTTCGCGGCCCTGCTGCGCGGCGGCTCGGTGGCGGCCAGCCCGGGCACGAACGCGGTGATCGACGAGGTCCGGCAGGCCGCGCACGACCAGATCCTCAGCCACCTCGCGCTGCCCGATCCGAGCGCGGCCCTGCGGCTGACCGTCCGGTGCTGGATCGCCAACGCCGAGATCAGCTCGCTGGCCTGGCTGGCCGACCGGCAGCGGCCACCGCGCGAGGAGGTCCGGCTGCGCCTGGTGCAGGACTTCGTGGCGGCCCTGGTGGTCACCGCCGCCCGCGAACCGGCGCTCGCCGCCGCCCTGCCCGGCTATCTCGCCGACGAGCGCCCGGACACCCCCACCGGCACCCTGGTCCACTCCCTCGCGGGCCTGCTGGCCGTCCCAGGCCTGGCCGGGACCCTCGGCGGCCTCGCGGCCGGCCTGCCCGGCCCCGCCCCCAGCGCCGGGTAGCGCGCGGCGGACGCGGGTGCGACCTGGGGCGGGACCGGCCGACGGGCGCGGTCTGATACAACAGCGGAGCAGACGGATCAGCACAACGGAACGATCGAACGGGGGCTGCGGAGCATGACGCAGGACGGCCACGGGGGGCTCACCGGAGCGGCGGTGGCGACGGCCGCCGAACGCATCTCCGCCTCGCTCGACTCACTCGCCGAGGCACTGCTCGGCCCGGACGTCGCCCGGCACGCACCGAGCACCCTGTTCAGCGGCCCACCCGCCGCCCGGCTCTTCGAAACCTGGCTCACCCGCACCGGCCACGGCCGACTGGCCCGCTCCGGCCGCGGCACCCTGGTCTCCTGCGCCCCGGCGGCTCCGGCCGCCGCCACCGCCGGCACCGTCGAGCGGCTGCTCGCGCACTACGGTCACGGGCCGGTGCGCGGGGTGGCCCAGGCCCCGAGCGCGGCCGCCTTCCAGCTGCCGGTCAGCGCGGAGCCCTCGGCCGCCCGGCTGCGCCCGGCCTTCGCCGCACCGCTGGCCGAACTCGCCGCCGGGCGCCAGACCCTGGGCCCGGCCGAACTGCCCACCGGCAGCGGGGTGGAGGTCCGCTTCACCGTCCCCGCGGCCTTCCACGCGCTGACGGTGCGCGGCGCCGACGAGGCCTGGGCCGAGCAGCTGGGCGAGGTGTCGGAGGAGCTGTTCGCCGCCGCCGGCCCCACCGCCCGCCGGGACTGGGCCCTGCTCAACGCGGCGCTGCTGGACGACAGTACGGCGGCCGGCGTGCGGTTCGCCGCCGTGGCAGCGGTACGGGTGGACGGGCGGCCGAGCAACGCCTCGCTGGTCGTCGCGCTGCACCAGGACCGCACCCCGATTGCCGAACTCGCCGCCGAGCTGGCCACCTCCCGCCCGCAGGCCGAGGTGTGGACGGTGATCCTGCCCTCCGGCCCGGCCGTGGTGCTGGTGCAGGGGCGCACCGGCGCGGTGCCGGCCCCGCTCGCCGAGGACGGCAACCGGCGCTGGGTGGTCTCCTCGGTGGTGCAGGCCTTCCTGCCGTTGCCGGACGGCGCCTCGCTGCTGAGCGTGCAGCTGGGGACGGCGCACGGCGAGGACTGGGAGCTGTACGCGACGGTCTTCGCCGAGCTGCTGCGGAGCGTCGAGCTCGGCTGGGACGGGGTGCCCGCACCCGCCGCCGCGGCACGGCCGGCGCCGATGCCCCCGGCACCCGCACCCGCACCCGCACCCGCACCCGCACAAGTCGCGGTGACACCGGTGGCCCCGCCCGCCACCGCGCCGGTAGTCGCGCCGCTGCCTGCGCCGCTCCCCGTGCCACCCCCGCCGCCGTTGCCCCCGGCACCGCCGAGCACGCCGCCCGCGCAGCCCGTCCCCGCGCCCGCCGCCGCACCGGCCGCCGCCGACGCTGCCGCGACGCCCCCGGCCGCCAGGAAGGGCACCCCGGTCAACGTCCCACCGCCGGACTTCGACCCCTTCGCCCCCCAGACCGAACCCGCGCCCGCCCCCGCACCGGCCGCCGCACCAGCCGCCGTCCCAGCCCCGGCCGCCGCCGAACCCGCGCCCGCGCCCGTCCCGCAGCCGCTCGATCCCTTCGGCACGGTGATGAAGAATCAGCCCGCGGACCCCTTCGGCACGGTGGCCCGCCCCAGCGCGCCCGTCGCCGCCCCGCCACCGAGCGCGCCCCCCGCGACCGCCACCGCACCGCCCGGCAAGGGCACCCCGGTCAACGTCCCGCCGCCGGACTTCGACCCCTTCGCCCCCCAGACCGAACCCGCGTCCGCCCCCGCACCGGCCGCCGAGGCCGCGGCCGTCCCGGCCCCCGGCAAGGGCACTCCGGTCAACGTCCCCCCACCGGACTTCGACCCCTTCGCCCCCGCCAACGCCGCCCCGGCCGCAGCCCCGGCTCCCACCAGCGGTTCAAGCTCTGCTTCAGCGGCTTCCAAGCCCGATCCGTTCTCCTAGCCCCAGGTAGCCGCTGACGGGGCGTCACCATCGGTCGACCCCGGGGTCCCCCACACCCCGCCGACCGATCGGGCCTCCCCCATGCCCGACGCCTCGTCAGCCGCGCTACCGGTCGGCCCCGGTCTCAGGTGGTCAGCAGCACACCCGCGTACGACACCCCCGCCACCACCACCCAGGAAGCCAGCCCGAGCAGCGCCAGCCGGCCTCCGGTGCGGACCATGGTGCGCAGGTTCACCGCCGCCCCGAGCCCGAACAGCGCGGCCGCCAGCACGAGTTGCTGCAGCTGGTCAGCGGCGTTCAGCTCCCCGGCCCCGAGCAGGCCGGTGCTGCGCAGCACGATCATCGCCAGGAACCCGGCCACGAAGAGCGGCAGCAGCGGCACCCGCGCGGCCCCGACCGGTCGCGGCCCCCGGGAGCGGCGGGCCGCGATCCCGACCCCCGCGACCAGCGGGGCCAGCAGCGCCACCCGCATCAGCTTGACCAGCACCGCCTCACGCAGCGCGACCGGCCCGGCGGTCTGTGCGGTGGCGACCACCTGACCCACGTCGTGGACGCTGGCACCGACCCAGCGGCCGAACTGCGCGCCGTCCAGACCGAGCGGGGCGTGCAGCAACGGCAGCACGGCGATCGCCAGCGTGCCGCAGAGGGTGACCAGCGCCACCGAGCCGGCGATGTCCTCCTCCTCACTGCCGGCCACCTGGCTGACCGCGCCGATCGCCGAGGCGCCGCAGATCGAGTAGCCGGTGGCGACCAGCAGCGGCTGGTCACCGGGCAGGCCCATCCGCCGGCCCAGCCAGTAGGTGCCGCCGAAGGTGGCGGCGACCACGGTGAGCACCATCGCCACGGTGGCCCAGCCGAGCCCGGCCACGTCGGAGACGCTGAGCTTGAGGCCGAGCAGCACCACGCCGACCCGCATCAAGCGCTTGCCGGCCAGCGCCAGTCCGGGCTTGGCCACGCCCTGGGCCAGTCGGCGGGTGGCGGGGAGTTGGGCGGCCCCGATGCCGAGCAGCACCGAGGCGGTCAGCATCGGCACGGCGGGCACCACCCGGTGCACCCCGATCGCCAGCAGCACGCCGGTGGCCGCCATCGACAGGCCCGGCAGGGCGGCGGGCGGGCGCGGGCGGAGCGGGCGCCGGTCGAGCCAGGCGGCCGCCGGGCGGTGCTGAACGCGGGTCAGTGCCATCTGCCGCTCTCGTCCTGCGAGCACTCGTAGACCCGGCGGATGCTGGAGCCCAGGCGCAGCACGTTCGCGCCGTAGACGTGGATCGAGATCGCGGTGCCGGTACAGGAGTTGCGCACCTCGTGGATGTCGCCGGGCGGGGCGAAGCCGCAGACCGAGCCGAGCGGGTTCACCACGTCCTCGGTGGGGACCAGTTGGGCAGCGCTGCCCCCGGGCACCAGCCGGTAGCGGCGCTCGCTCTCCTCGCCCTGGTGGACGCCCGCCACGCACCAGGAGACGTGGTCGTGGATCGCGGTGCGCTGGCCCGGCAGCCAGACCAGCGCGACCACCGAGAAGCTGCCGTCGGCCTCGGCGTGCAGCACGTGCTGGCGGTAGTGGTCGGGGTCGCCCTCGCACTGCTCGGGGGTCAGTAACGCCGGGTCACCGAGGTGGTCGCGCAGTGCCTCGGCGATCAGGTGGGCCGTCAGCTCGGGCGGCAGGCCGCGCGCCACCACGGCGCGCACCTGGGCGATCAGGGCGGCTGCGAGCGGGGTGATGCGCGCGCCCTCGGTACGGGCGGTGGTGGTCAGTGTCATGTCCGGCAGCTTCCGGCCGGTCGGGCCGCCGCGTCCAAGGAGCGCTGCTTGGCGACCCCCTAGCTCCGCTTATCGGTCCCAGCAGTCACCCCTGTCTCAGCACCGGTGGCTCTCAGCAGCCCACCCGGGCGGCGGCCGCCGCGCGCAGCCCGTCCAGCACCAGCTCGGTGGCCGGCAGCGGCAGGTGCTCGCGCAGCACGTAGGCGCAGACCTGGCGGCGGACGTGCGGCTCCAGCGCCCGGCCTGTCACCTTGCGGTGGTTGAGGAAGGAGAGGACCAGCGAGGGCGCCACCGCCAGGCCGACCCCGGCGGCCACCAGGCTCTGCAGCGCGAGGTTGTCGTCGGTGGTGAAGACGATGTCCGGGTCGAAGCCCTGCTCGGCGCAGATGTGCAGGAAGTTGGCCCGGCAGCGCGGACAGCCCGCGATCCAGCGGGCCTGGGCCAGCTCGGCCAGCCGCACCGCGTGCCGGCGGGCCAGCGGGTGGCCGACCGGCAGCAGCACCGTCAGCAGGTCCTCCATCAACCGGACCTCCACCAGTTCGGGCGGCAGCTCGGCACGCATCCCGGGGTAGCTGAAGGAGAGCGCGATGTCGCACTCGCCGGCCAGCAGCTTGTGCAGTGACTCGGGTGGCTCGGCCTCCAGCAGTTCCACCCGCACGCCGGGGTGCTCGGCCAGCAGCGCGGCCATCGCCTCGGGTATCAGGGTGGCGTTGGCGCTCGGGAAGGCGCAGACCCGCACCCGGCCGGCCCGCAGCCGGGCCAGGGCCTGGAGCTGCTGCTGGGCGGCGCCGAGGTTCTCCAGGATCACCCCCGCGTGCCGGGCCAGCGTCTCGCCCGCCTCGGTCAGCTTCATCCGGCGCCCGTCGCGGGTGAAGAGCGGCACGCCGGCCTCGCGCTCCAGGGCGCGGATCTGCTGGGTGACAGCCGGCTGGGTGTAGCCGAGGGAGCGCGCGGCCGCGGTGAACGAGCCGGTGCTGACCACCTCGTGAAAGGTCCGGATGTGTCGGGAATCCAGCATCCGAGAATCATAAGCAGAAGTTGGGGAAAATTGACCTGCGCGTAGTAGCGGTGATCACTTCCCCGATGCTCAGGCCCGTGCGGCCCGCCGACGGACCGCTGCCGGGCCTGAGGCGGCGCCGCTGCCGGGCCTGAGCCGGCGCCGCTGCCCTGCCCCAGCCCTGCCGCCGCTGCCCTGCCGTTGCCGGCGCCTACCGGCTATCGCGCCGGCCCTTGACGAGGTAGCCGAGCACGCCGCCGATCAGCAGCGTCGCGGCGAGCGCGATCCACAGCGGCGAGGTCACGGTGAAGACCCAGAACTGGATCCTGACACTGTTCAGGTTCGCCAGCAGGAACCAGAGCGCGAGCCCGGCCACCACCACGCCGACGATCAGTCTGGTGGGGATTCCGGCGATCTCACTCTGCTTCGCCTTCTGGCCGGCGAACGGGCGCTCCGAGTTCCTGGTCACACCGGCAGTCTGCGCGCCGAGCCGGTCCCGGCCACCGCGAGCCACCGCCGACTGGCCCGGACGGCGTACCCGTTGTCCCCCGCCGGGGTGGCCGGCGGGGCCTCCGGCACCGAATGCGGCGATGCGGGAACACCCCTGTGCCCCAGTTGGTTGACCCACCGGCAGAATCAGGACAAACCGAAGGGCACACCAGAGCTCGTGAGCACCATTCCGACGATCACCCTGAACAACGGCGTCGCCATCCCGCAGCTCGGCTTCGGCGTCTGGCAGGTCCCCGAGGAGGAGGCCGCCGCCGCCGTGCGCACGGCCATCGAGACCGGGTACCGGAGCATCGACACGGCCGCCATCTACGAGAACGAGACCGGCACCGGCCTGGGCATCCGGCAGGCCGGCGTGCCGCGCTCGGAGCTCTTCATCACCACCAAGCTGTGGAACAGCGGCACCCGCGACTGGACCGGCCAGGCCGGCCGGGATGCCGTGCTGACCGAGTTCGACGCCTCGCTGGCCAAGCTCGGCCTGGAGACCCTCGACCTCTACCTGATCCACTGGCCGCGCCCGATGCACGGCAGCTACGCGAATGTCTGGCAGGGGCTGGAGGAGCTGCTCGCCTCCGGCCGGGTCAAGGCGGTCGGCGTCTCCAACTTCGGCCAGGCCGAGCTGACCCGCCTCTTCGAGACCACCTCGATCGTGCCGGCGCTCAACCAGGTCGAGCTGCACCCGCACTTCCCGCAGCGCGAGCTGCGCGCCTTCCACGCCGAGCACGGCATCGCCACCGAGGCGTGGAGCCCGCTGGGCCAGGGCAAGGGCCTGCTCACCGACCCGGTGCTGGCCAAGGTCGCCGCCAAGCACGGGCGCACCACCGCCCAGGTGGTGCTCCGCTGGCACCTGCAGAGCGGCGTCATCGCGATCCCGAAGTCGGTCACCCCGTCCCGGATCGCGGAGAACTTCGACGTGACCGGCTTCGAGCTGGACGCCGAGGACCTCGCCGCGATCGCGGGCATCGAGACCGGTCAGCGGCTGGGCCCGGACCCGGTCCACTTCGACTGGAACTGAGTCACCACTGGTCGCGAGTCAATTCGTGACCGGTGAACTGTTGGCTCCCGCCCACTGGACGGGAGCCAACAGTTATGCGGGACGCATCGGAATTCCCAGTCGATTGCCAGGAATTTCCGGGCGAATCGTTACGCCACCGGCCCGAGTCGAGCCGCCTTGGCCAGCAGGATCACCGCCTGCTGGTGTTCTGCCGGGTCCAACGGTTCGAGCAGCAACTGCTCCACCCGCGCCACTCCGGCGGCGGCGCTGTGCAGCAGCTCCTGACCGGTGGGCGAGAGCGAGAGCAGGTTGCGCCGCCCGTCCGAGGGGTCCCGCCGACGCAGCACCAGACCGCGCCGCACCAGCCGGGAGACCATCTCGGCCATCGTCGCCTTGTCCAGTGAGGCCAGCTCGCCGACCGTCCGCTGGTCGGCTCCCGGCTCGCTCTCCAAGGCATCGAGCACCGCGAACTGAGGAGCCGTCAGCTCCGAGCCGACGTGCTCGGACCAGAGCTTGGTATGGACCTGCTGGCCCACCCGGATCAGATAGCCGACCGCACGCTGCGCATCGAGCAGCGGGCGGGTGTCGGTCAGCGCGGCCACCGCGGCCGGCTCCAACTTGGCTATCTTGGCCAGAAAACGGACCAGTTCGAGCTGCTCATCGGCCGTCAGCGGCTCGAACAGGGTGCGCTGGACGCGCACCACACCGCCGGTGGCCTCGCGGACCGCCTGGGCCCCGCTCTGTGAGAGCGCGAGCAGTTTGCGCCGGCCGTCCGCCGGATCGCGGCGACGCAGCACCAGGCCACGCCGCACCAGCCGAGCGACCATCTCGGCCATCGTCGCCTTGTCCAGTGAGGCTCGTTCGCCCACCGTGCGCTGGTCAGCGCCCGGTTCGAGGGCAAGAGCGAGCAGCACGGCGAACTGGGGAGCCGTCAATTCGGCTCCCACATGTTCGGACCACAGCCTGGTATGCACCTGCTGTGCCACGCGAATGAGGTGACCGGGCGACTGCTGCAGTCGTCCGGGCACACGGGTCGTCGGGATCTCCCCCAGCACCATGAATCCGTCCTGATGTCACACCCGGCGCGCTGTGGGACGCCCGGGCGGGGCAGTAGCGGCGTGCTGGCCTCCCCCGGTGCGAATCGAGAACCAACCGCAGTGATTTCGATCCGTATCGAGGGGAGCTCCGCCGTGCAGCCGACGGCTGCTGGCGCACACTATACAAACGGACTCCCTGTTGTGGCAGGCAGGGGCAGATAGTAGACGGATGTTCACCGCACTTGTGGTATTTCGTCCCGAGCCATCGAGTTGACCACTCGCCCGGACCGCACCCTGGCCCCCTCAACTACCCGCCGGTAGGGTATTCGCGCACCGCTCTCACCACCATTTTTCGCACAACCGAGAGGGACAGGTAATACGTATGACCGAGCAGCAGAGCAGCACGCCCCGGGTCGCGATCGTCACCGGCGCGGCCCGCGGCATCGGCTCCGCCACGGCCCAGCGGCTGGCGGCCGACGGCTACGCCGTCGCCGTGGTCGACCTGGAGGAGTCGGCCGGCAAGGAGACCGTCGAGAAGATCACCGCGGCCGGCGGCCGGGCCCTCGCGGTGGGCGCCGACGTCTCCGACGAGGCCCAGGTCCAGGCGGCCGTGGAGCGGATCGCGACCGAACTCGGCGCCCCCGTGGTGCTGGTCAACAACGCCGGCGTGCTCCGCGACAACCTGCTGTTCAAGATGTCGGCGGCCGACTGGGACACCGTCATGAACGTGCACCTGCGCGGTGCCTTCCTGATGACCCGCGCGGTGCAGAAGCACATGGTGGACGCGGGGTTCGGGCGGATCGTCAACCTCTCCTCCTCCTCGGCGCAGGGCAACCGCGGCCAGGCCAACTACTCCGCCGCCAAGGCGGGGCTGCAGGGCTTCACCAAGACGCTGGCGATCGAGCTGGGCAAGTTCGGCATCACCGCCAACGCGGTGGCCCCCGGCTTCATCGCGACGGACATGACCGCGGCCACCGCCGCCCGGGTCGGCATGGAGTTCGAGGCCTTCAAGCAGGCCGCGGCCTCGCAGATCCCGGTCCAGCGGGTGGGCGTCCCCGCGGACATCGCGCACACCATCTCGTTCCTCGCCAGTGAGGGCGCGGGCTTCGTCAGCGGACAGGTGATTTACGTCGCCGGCGGACCGCTCGACTAGTCCACCGGACGTAGCGCCTCTGGTCACCTTTCCGATCCGGTGGCCAGCGGCGCTACGCTGCTGCGACGCTTTTCCCCGGCCGTGCGCCGGATGTGATGCTCCGTCGTCGATCCGATCGGCCCCGGCCGGCGCCGTGGCGCGGCAGTCCGGCGGCGCGAGTACGGGTCGCCCGCGGACGCCGGTTCACCCGCCGCACCATGGCCACCGCCGCGGGCCGGCTGGCCGGCCCGGTCAGTGGATGCCGGCGGACGACGGCGGACGGTCGGCGGAGCGGGGTCGTTCAGCGGCAGGGCCAGGCGGCCGGGTGGCCGCGGGCAGACACCGGTCGACAGCCGGTACTAGAGGATCTAGTACTGCTGCAGTGCCCGCAGCCGGGCCGCCTCCGCGACCATGGCGGCCCGCTCGGACCGGCGTGCCTTGCGCGCCTCGTCCGCACCGACCGGCTCGACCACGTGGAAGCAGGCTCCGCAGACGTAGCCGCCCTCGGGCCCCTCGGAGACCGGGGTGCCGCAGTGCGCGCAGTAGCGGGAGTAGGTGACGGTGGCGACCATGACGACCTCTCGCATCGGTTACGAAGAGTAGGTCCACGGTAGCCGCTCGGTTCAGTGCCAGAAAGAGCGAACTGATACTCGATCAGGCCTCGACGGGACGGTTCCCGGTGATCGACCCGGTACCGTCGCAGGTCCGGCAGGGCTCCTCGCGGTATGCCTGCTTGCTGCCGTCGGCCGAGACCCGGTAGCGGGTATAGGTGCCGGTCCCGCTGCACAGGAAGCAGTTGCCGCCGCCGTCCCGCTCGGTGGTGCCGGTGCCCGTGCAGGTCCGGCACTGCAGTCCGGCCAGTCGCCCGGTGCCGGTGCAGATGGTGCACACCGCGATGCTCACGCCGGTACCTCCGTTCCTCGTGCTCCCGCCAGGGGGCCGAATGCCACGCCCGACGAGCCTACCGCCGGAATAACCTGGACTTGTCCGGGTACCCCGTTCCGGACGGAGGTGGACCAGATGCGGCACGCGACCACACCACGCCGATGGCGCAGCGGGACCGAGCCGAGGTTCGCACGCAGCGACCTGAAGCTGCGCTTCCTGCTCTCGCTGATCTTCATCCCCGTGTTCGTCCTGATGACGGCCGCTTTCGCGCTCTTCGCCGCACTGGCGAAGCCGACCAGCACGCCCCCACGGGACACCCTGATCGGCTTCGCCGCCTTCTGCTTCGCGCTGACCGTCGTCGCCTGCGTCGACCTCTACGTGGTGATCAGGCGCCGCCGGGTCGAACTCTAGGACCGGTCGGACCGGCCTCCGGTAGCACTCCGCTACCGGCTCGCCACGGCCTGCTTCACCAGGGTCTTGCCGAAGTCCCACATCAGGCCGCTGCCGCGGTGGGCGTCGTCCATCACCTCGCAGAACGCGTCCACGAACCGGTCCACCTCGCGCTCGGTGATGATCAGCGGCGGGATCAGCTTGATCACCTCCAGGTGGTCCCCCGAGACCTGGGTCAGGATCCGGTGGCGCTGCAGCAGCGGCACCACCACCATCTGGGCGAAGAGCCCCTTGCGGGCGGCCTGCAGCGCCGTCCAGCCGGTGCGCAGCTTGAGCGAGCGCGGCCGGCCGAACTCGATGCCGATCATCAGGCCGCGTCCGCGCACGTCGGCGAGCAGCTCGTACCTCTCGGTGAGCGCGGCCAGCCGCTCGCGCAGCAGGTCACCGACCCGGCGGGCGTTCTCCACCACCCGCTCGTCCCGCATCACCTGGAGGGTGGCCAGGCCCGCGGCCATCGCCTGGGCGTTGGAGCCGAAGCTGGCCGAGTGCACCAGCACCCGCTCCATCGAGGAGTAGACCTTCTCGAAGATCCAGCCCTTGCCGAGAGTGGCGCCGATCGGCACGTAGCCGCCGGAGAGCGCCTTGGCGGCGCAGACCAGGTCGGGCAGCACGCCCTCCTCGTCCTGGTAGGCGAAGAACGCCCCGGTGCGCCCGACGCCGGTCTGCACCTCGTCGCAGATCAGCAGCGCCCTGTTCTCGTGGAGCAGCTCCTGGGCCGCGCGCAGCCAGCCGGGCGGGGCGCTGTGCACGCCCTTGCCCTGGATCGGCTCCACGATCAGCGCGGCCACGTCGCCCTTGCGCAGCTCGCGCTGCAGGGCGCCGAGATCACCCAGCGGGATCGCGGTGTCCGGCAGCAGCGGGCCGAAGCCCTTGCGGAAGCCGCCCTCACCGTTGATCGAGAGCGATCCGGTGGTCAGCCCGTGGAAGGCGTGGTCGCAGTAGAGGATCCGGCCCCGGCCGGTGGCGTAGCGGGCGAACTTGATGGCGGTCTCCACCGCCTCGGTGCCGCTGTTGCCGAAGAAGACCCGGTCGAGGCCGGGCGCCTGCGCGAGCAGCCGCTCGGCGAAGAGCCCGGGCAGCGGTGGGCAGTCGAACCGGGTCAGGTCGGGCAGATCGAGGTCCATCACCTGCTGGACCGCGTCGCGCACCACCGGATGGTGGCGGCCGAGCGCGAAGATGCCGAAGCCGGCCAGCATGTCCAGGTACTCGTTGCCCTCGGCGTCGTAGAAGTACGGGCCGGCGGCACGCTCGTAGGTCTTGTCGAACCCGATGGTGTGCAGCATCCGCGGCAGCTGCGGATTGAGGTAGCGGCCGTGCAGCTCGTACCGCTCGCCGCCGCGCTCGGCGAGCAGGGCGGCGAGGTCGAGAGCGCCTTCAGGTCGGTCGAGCGGCACGCGGTCAGCTGGCACGGGGTTCGTTCACTCCTCGGTTCGGTAGCAGGTGCTTGGCGAAGGCCGCGGTCTGGGCGGCGATCCCGGTGCCGGTCAGGCCGGCCTCCTCCATGATCTCGCCGCGCCCGGCGTGCTGCAGGAACTCCTGCGGAATGCCCAGATCGCGCAGCGGGGTGTCCACGTCGGCGTCCCGCAGCGCCTGGGCGATCGCCGCGCCCACGCCGCCGATCCGGCCGTTGTCCTCGACGGTGACCACCAGCCGGTGGCGGGCGGCGAGTTGGACGAGCGCCGGGTCGACCGGCTTGACCCAGCGCGGGTCGACCACGGTGGTGGCCAGGCCGTCGGCGGTCAGCAGCGCCGCGGCGTCCAGGCAGGCGCAGGCCATCGAGCCGACCGAGACCAGCAGCACGTCCTGGCCCTTCGTCCCCGGCACCTGGGTGCGCTGCAGCACGTCGACGCCGCCGAGGTGCTCGACGGCCGGGCGGACCGGGGCCACCTCCCCCTTGGGGAAGCGGATCACGGTCGGCGCGTCGGTGACCTCCAGCGCTTCGCGCAGCTGGGCCTTGAGCTGCTCGGCGTCGCGCGGCGCGGCCAGCCGCAGGCCGGGCACCACCTGCAGGATCGACATGTCCCACATGCCGTTGTGCGAGGCACCGTCGTTGCCCGTCACCCCGGCCCGGTCCAGCACGAAGGTGACGCCCAACCGGTGCAGCGCGACGTCCATCAGCACCTGGTCGAAGGCCCGGTTGAGGAAGGTCGCGTAGACCGCGACGACCGGGTGCAGCCCGGCGGTGGCCAGGCCCGCGGCGCTGGCGACGGCGTGCTGCTCGGCGATGCCCACGTCGAAGATCCGCTGCGGATAGGCCTTGGCGAACGGGGCCAGGCCCACCGGCTGGAGCATCGCGGCGGTGATCGCCACGACGTCCGGGTGCTGGGCGCCGACCGCCACCATCTCCTCACCGAAGACCGAGGTCCACGAGGTACCGCCGGTCGGCGAGATCGGCAGGCAGGTGTAGGGGTCCATGGCGCCCACCGCGTGGAACCGGTCCGCCTCGTCCAGCTCGGCGGGCCGGTAGCCGCGGCCCTTGACCGTCAGGCAGTGCACGATCACCGGGCCGCCGAACCCGCGGGCCTTGCGCAGCGCGGACTCGACCGCGGCGGTGTCGTGCCCGTCGATCGGGCCGACGTACTTCAGGCCCAGGTCCTCGAACATGCCCTGCGGGGCGAAGGAGTCCTTGAACCCCTTCTTGGCGCCGTGCAGCGCCTCGAAGATCGGCTGGCCGACCACGGGCGTGCGTTGCAGCGCCTCCTTGCCCCAGGCCAGGAAGCGCTCGTAGCCCTGGGTGGTGCGCAGCGTGGCCAGGTGGTTGGCCAGGCCGCCGATGGTCTTGGCGTAGGAGCGCTCGTTGTCGTTGACCACGATGACCAGCGGGCGGTCCGCGGCCTCGGCGATGTTGTTGAGCGCCTCCCAGGCGAGCCCGCCGGTGAGCGCGCCGTCGCCGATCACCGCGACGGTGTGCCGGTCCCCGTGCCCCTGGATCTGATGCGCCTTGGCGATGCCGTCGGCGTAGCCGAGCACGGTGGAGGCGTGCGAGTTCTCGATCACGTCGTGCTCGGACTCGGCCCTGGACGGGTAGCCGGAGAGTCCGCCCCTGGCCCGCAGCCGGCTGAAGTCCTGCCGCCCGGTGAGCAGCTTGTGCACGTAGGTCTGGTGTCCGGTGTCGAAGAGGATCCGGTCCCGGGGCGAGTCGAAGACCCGGTGCAGCGCGATGGTGAGCTCGACCACCCCGAGGTTGGGCCCGAGGTGACCGCCGGTGCGGGAGACGGCCTCGATCAGGAAGTCCCGGATCTCCTGGGCCAGCTGCGGCATCCGGTTGGCCGGCAGTCGCCGCAGATCGGCTGGTCCGTGGATTGAGGACAGGAGGGACATGGCTCCACCTCTTCACTCGGTGTCGGAGGGACTGGCAGGACGCGCGGAACTGATGGGACGTCTGGGTTCAGCCTGCGCCGATCACCGTCGGAACGCCCGCCGGGACGCCCTCGGCCTGCATCTGCTCGGCGAGCAGCAGGGCCTCCTCGATCAGGGTCTCGACGATCTTGGACTCGGGCACGGTCTTGATCACCTCGCCCTTGACGAAGATCTGCCCCTTGCCGTTGCCCGAGGCCACCCCCAGATCCGCCTCACGCGCCTCACCCGGCCCGTTCACCACACACCCCATCACCGCCACCCGCAGCGGCACCTCCATGCCCTCCAGACCAGCGGTGACCTCCTCCGCCAGCTTGTACACATCCACCTGCGCCCGCCCGCACGAAGGACACGACACGATCTCCAGACCACGCTGACGCAGGTTCAACGACTCCAGGATCTGGTTGCCGACCTTGATCTCCTCCACCGGCGGCGCCGACAACGAGACCCGGATCGTGTCCCCGATCCCCTCCGCCAGCAACGCCCCGAACGCCACCGCCGACTTGATCGTCCCCTGGAACGAAGGACCCGCCTCCGTCACCCCCAGATGCAACGGATAATCACACGCCGCCGCCAACTGCCGGTACGCGTTGATCATCACCACCGGATCGTTGTGCTTCACCGAGATCTTGATGTCCCGGAACCCGTGCTCCTCGAACAGCGAGCACTCCCACAACGCCGACTCCACCAACGCCTCAGGAGTCGCCCGCCCGTACTTCTCCAACAACCGCTTGTCCAACGACCCCGCGTTGACCCCGATCCGGATCGGCACCCCCGCCGACCCCGCCGCCCTCGCGATCTCACCCACCTTGTCGTCGAACGCCTTGATGTTGCCCGGATTCACCCGCACCGCCGCACACCCCGCGTCGATCGCCGCGAACACGTACTTCGGCTGGAAGTGGATGTCCGCGATCACCGGGATCTTCGACTTGCGCGCGATGATCGGCAACGCGTCCGCATCGTCCTGCGAAGGCACCGCCACCCGCACGATCTGACACCCCGAAGCCGTCAGCTCCGCGATCTGCTGGAGCGTCGCGTTCACATCCGAGGTCAACGTGGTGGTCATCGACTGCACCGACACCGGCGCGTCACCACCCACCGGAACGTTGCCGACCATGATCCGACGCGAATGACGCCGCTGGGCCAACGGCTTCAGCGGCAGGGACGGAATACCGAGCGAGATCGCGGTCATGACTGTTCGCACATCCTTGCTGTGTTGGTCCTGGTGTCATGGTCGAGCCCGGCGCACGGTCCCGCACGCGCGCCGGGCCCGCCGACTCAGCGGTTGCCGCTGACGGTCTCCCGCAGCGCCCGCAGCGACTCCTTGAGCGAGCCCATGGTGGCCAGCACGGCCGTCGGCTCGTAGCCGCAGTGCGCCATGCAGTTCTCGCAGCGGGGGTCCTTGCCACGGCCGTACTTGGCCCAGTCGGTCTTCTCGATCAGCTCGCGGTAGGTGGGCACGTACCCGTCCGACATCAGGTAGCAGGGACGCTGCCAGCCGAAGAGCGAGTAGTTGGGGATGCCCCACGCGGTGCACTCGAAGTCGACCTTGCCCTCCAGGAAGTCCAGGAAGAGCGGGCTGTGGTTCAGCCGCCAGCGGCCGCGGTTGCCGCCGGAGAAGGCCTTGCGGAAGAGTTCGCGGGTCTGCTCGACACCCAGGAAGTGCTCCTGGTCCGGAGCCTTCTCGTAGGCGAAGGCCGGAGAGATCATCATCTCCTCGACCTTGAGGTCGTCATTGAGGTAGTCCAGCACCTCGATGATGGTCTGCGGGGTGTCCGTGTTGAAGAAGGTGCTGTTGGTGGTCACCCGGAACCCCCGTCGCTTGGCCTCCTTGATGGCGGCCACCGCCTCGTCGAACGTCCCCTCCTTGGCGACCGACTCATCGTGCCGCTCGCGCAGCCCGTCGATGTGCACCGTGAAGGTGAAGTACGGCGAAGGAGTGAACTTGTCCAACTTCTTCCGCAGCAGCAGCGCGTTTGTGCAAAGGAAGACGTACTTGCGCCGTTCCACCAGCTGGCGGACGATCTCGTCGATCTGAGGGTGCATCAGCGGCTCGCCGCCCGCGATGGAGACCATCGGGGCGCCGGACTCCAGCACCGCACCGACCGCCTGGGCGACCGGCATCCGCTGCTTGAGCACC
This sequence comes from Kitasatospora sp. NBC_01287, assembly GCF_026340565.1. NCBI lineage: Bacteria > Bacillati > Actinomycetota > Actinomycetes > Kitasatosporales > Streptomycetaceae > Kitasatospora > Kitasatospora sp. NBC_01287. The sequence continues at coordinate 8,150,704 of NZ_JAPEPB010000001.1, read as the reverse complement.
CCGGCCGGGTGCTGGATCTTCCCGCAGCCCTCACAGGCGAGGTTGCAGGCGAAGAGCGGCTCCAGCTCGACGATCAGCGGGAACTTGTCCCGCCGCTTGAGCAGCTTCTGCTGCATGAGGTAGGTACCTACCCGCACGGTCTGGCGCAGCGGCATGGCCATGGCTAGCTCGCCTCCTGAGGGAGCGTCGGCTGAGAAGAGTGGGGCATCGGGGGCAAGGCGGACGGCTCCGGTATCGGGCGCGGGTGCGGGGCACCGGCCTGAGCGCCGAGGGTGGCGCGGTGCCAGCCGAGCAGAGCGGGCACCAGGGCCCGCAGGGTACGGAAGGCGCGCAGCCCGGCCGGCAACGTGCCCGGTCGCAGCAGCTCGCGTTCGGGGGTGTCGACCACCACCCGGATCGCCGCAACCGGCAGCCCCGGGGGCAGCCGGTCGAGCGCGGCGGCGGACTCCATGTCCACCGCGAGCACTCCTCGGCGGTGCAGCATCCGGCGCTCGTGGCCGCGCACCACGTGGTCGGCGGAGTACAGCGGGCCGGTGCGCACCGGCAGGTCCAGAGCGGTGACGGCCTGGGCGAGGAGATCGGGCGACCGGGTGGCAGTTGAACATCCCGAGGCGGACTGCACCCTGTCGGCAACAATCACGTCGCCGGGTCTTGTTCCCGGCGCGGCGGCGGCGCAGAATCCGGTCATCAGCACCGCGCCGTATCCCGAAGGAGCGGCCGCCAGCAGGGTGCTGACGGTCCGTCCGGTGCGGATCGGGCCCATCCCGGTGCGCGCGAGCACCGCCGGACCGCCGAGCGCGTTCGCCCAGTCACCGCCGCGCAGCGCCCACTCCTCGGGGGGCAGCGCGCACAGGACCAGGAGTGGAGCACTCATGTCAGCCTCCCCAGCACCGGGTTGCCGTGCAGGTAGCGGCCCAGCGCGGTGACCGGGAAGACCAGCCGGTAGAGGTGGTAGTTGATCGAGAAGTCCCACGGGAACCCGGTGCCGGTGAACTGCGGCTCGTCCCAGCTGCCCTCGGCCAGCTGGGTGGCGGCCAGCCAGCCGACGCCGCGTTCGACCGCGGCGCTGCCCCGGTCGGCCGCGGGCGCGAACCGTCCACCGGGGCCCTCGCCGGCCGACAGCAGCGCCATCAGCGCCCAGGCGGTCTGCGAGGCGGTGGACTCGCCGCGCCCGGACCAGTTCTCCGGGTCCTCGTAGGAGCGCATGTCCTCGCCCCAGCCGCCGTCCGGGTTCTGCCGCGCCTCCAGCCAGCGCACCGCGCGGCGGATCGCCGGGTCGGACTCGGGCACCCCGGCGGCGACCAGGGCCGGCACCACCGAACCGGTGCCGTAGATGTAGTTGGTCCCCCAGCGGCCGAACCAGGAGCCCTCGGCCTCCTGGTTGCGCAGCAGCCAGTCCACGCCACGTCTGGTGCGCGGGTCGTCGGCCTTGCCGACCTCGGCCAGCATCTCCACCACGTGGGCGGTGACATCGGCCGACGGCGGATCGACCACCTCGCCGAAGTCGCAGAACGGCAGCTTGTTCGGCAGCGTGCTGGTGTTGTCGACGTCGAAGGCTCCCCAGGCGCCGTTCTTGGACTGCATCCCGAGGTTCCACTCCACGCCCCGGTGGACCGCCCCCGCCACCACGGCGGGGTCGGGGTGGCGCACCCGGCGCAGGGCCAGCACCACCTCGGCGGTGTCGTCGATGTCGGGGTAGGTCTCGTTGTGGAACTCGAAGGCCCAGCCGCCCGGGGCCAGCTGCGGGCGCTGGACGGACCAGTCGCCCTTGGTGGTGATCTCCTCGCCGATCATCCAGTCGGTCGCCTTGACCAGCGCCGGATGGTCGGCCGGCAGCCCGGCGTCGACCAGCGCGATGGTGGCCAGGCAGGTGTCCCAGACCGGGGACTGGCAGGCCTCCAGCCAGCGCTTGCCGTCCTCGGTGTGCACGGTGAAGCGCTCGAAGGCGGCCAGTCCCGCCTTCATCACCGGGTGGTCCAGCTCGTAGCCGAGCAGGTTCAGCGCGATCAGCGAATAGACGGCGGGCGGCTGGATCCCGCCCCAGCAACCGTCCGCCTCCTGCCGCTCGACGATCCAGCGCCCCGCCTGGCTCAGGGCCAGCCGGCGCAGCGGGCGCACCGCGCGCTTGTGGTAGGCGTGCAGCACCAGGTCGAGCCGCTCGAAGAGGCCGTCCCAGCTGGCTGGTGGCGCGAGCGGGCGCAGCGGGAACGGGTTGTCCGGGTCGGTGTGCAGCTCGTTCAGGTCGAACGGCGCCGGTCTGACCGGGCGGTGCGCGGAGACCACGGTGAGCGGGACGATGGTCTGACGGGCCCAGCAGCCGAACGCGTAGATGTTCAGCGGCAGCCACTTGGGCAGGAACATGATCTCGGGGGGCATCTCCGGCAAACGCTCCCACGGCCACCAGCCGAAGAGCGCGAGCCAGATCCGGGTGAAGACCCGGGTCGCCGCGATGCCACCGCAGTCGCGGACGTACGTGGCGGCCGCCCGCATGTGCGGGGCGTCCGGCTCGTCGCCGGCCAGGCGCAGCGCGACATAGGCCTCGACCGTGGTGGAGATCTCCGGCGGACCGCCGTGGAAGGTCCCCCAGGTGCCGTCCGCGCGCTGCTGCGAGCGGATCCACTCGGCCGTGGCCGCGGTGTGCTCCGCGGTCCTGATTCCCAGGAACTGACGGAGTAACAGGTCCTCCGCGTCCATGGTGACGTTGGTCTCCAGGTCCCCCTTCCACCAGCCTTCGGCGTCCTGCAGGGACAGCAGGTGCGCGGTGGCCCGGCGCAAGCTGTCCTCGATCTGCGCGCGGCTCGCCGGGGCGGCCGCCACCGGCTCGGCGGCGTCCTCGGCGCCCGCCACCCCCACCTGCCAGGGGGCGCCCACCGGCTCGGCCGGCCGCTCGTCCACCGCGACCGGCTCGGGATCGTACTCAGGGTCGAGCCGGCCGTCCGCGGTTGCTGTCAACTTGATGTCACCTCTCTCGTACCACCACGAATTCGGCGAGGGCGACGAAGCGTTCGCGCACCTCGTCGGCCATCGATACCTCGTCCAGTGCGGCGAGGGCGGTCGTGTGCTGGCGGCGGGCCTCCTCCTGGGTCCAGGCACGGCCCCCCGCCTGCTCGATCAGCGCGGCGCGCCCGGCGAGCACCTCCTCGGACTCCTCGCCGCGGCCGTGCGGGTCGGCGAGCAGCTCGGCCAGCCGGCGCGAGGCCGTCCCGCCCTCGGCCAGCGCGGCGGCGACCGGCAGCGACTTCTTGCGCTGGCGCAGGTCCCCCCAGTGCGGCTTGCCGGTGACCTCGGTGGCGCCCCAGATGCCGAGCAGGTCGTCGACGGCCTGGAAGGCCAGGCCCAGGTGGTGCCCGTAGCGCTCCAGCGCGTCGGCGGTGCGGTCGTCGGCGCCGGCCAGCACCGCGCCGACGGCGGAGGCCGCGGCCAGCAGGGCGCCGGTCTTGTTGCCCTCCATCGCCAGGCACTCCTCGACGGTGACGACGTCGCGGTGCTCGAAGGAGAGGTCCTGGGCCTGGCCGTCGATCAGCTTGCGGGTGGCGGTGGTGAGCAGCCGCACGGCGCGGGCCGCGTCGGCGGCGGTCGCCGAATGACCCTTGGAGGGGAGCGCGGAGTCGAGCAGGACCTCGGTGCCGAGAGTGGCCAGCGCGTCACCGACCAGGATGGCCTGGGCCGGGCCGAAGACCGTCCAAGCGGTGGCCCGGTGCCTGCGGGTCTCGTCACCGTCCATCAGATCATCATGCAGGAGCGAGAAGTTGTGCACCAGCTCAACGGCCACCGCACCCGGTACTCCGGCAGATGCGTCGGCACCCGCCGCCTCCGCCGAGAGCAGTGCCAGGGCCGGGCGGACCGCCTTGCCACCGTCACCCGCGGTGGGGTTGCCGGCCCGGTCGGTCCAGCCGAAGTGGTAGGCGGCGACCGCGTCCATCGGAGGCGCCAGCCGCGCGATCGCCGCGCGCAGCGGCGGGGTGCAGAGCGTGCGGCCTCTGGCCAGCAGCTCGGGTACCGAGACGGGCTCGGCCTGGGCCGTGGCTCCCGCGGCCGTGCTGGGGCGTGCCTCCACGTGTGTTCCCTCTCCGTGGGCCGTTGTGCTGGGGTCGGTGCTGGTGGGGTGAGCCGCTGAACGGCCCGCCGGGCCCGCTGGGGCGGGCGGGGCTGCCTGCGGCGCGCTCATCGGGGCCACCGCCCGTCGCCGCGGTCCACCGGGACCCGGACCCCCGCGGCGCGCAGCGCGGCGTCGGCGGCGGCGTGGCCGCTGCGCACGGCGCTCTCCATGGTCGCGGGCCAGCCGGTGGCGGTCCACGAACCGGCCAGCAGCAGGCCGGGGATCCTGGTGGCGGCCGCCGGCCGCAGCGCCGCGGTGCCGGGCGCCGGGTCGAAGGTGGCGGTGCGCTCGCGGGTGACGAAGAAGTCGAGCACCTCGGCGCCGCGGGCGGCGGGCAGCAGGCGCTCCAGCTCCGGCAGGTAGCGCTCCCGCAGCTCGGCGACCGGCAGGTCGATCTCCTCGCGCACCGCGGACTGCGACAGTGCCAGGTACTGGGCACCGGGGCGGGTCCTGGCGAGCTCGGAGCCGGCGAGACCGGAGTGCGGCGTCCGATCGAAGACCCACTGCACCGGGGAGTCGAGCGCGGCGAAGAACGGGCGGCGCAGCACCGTGCGGTCGTAGACCACGTGCACGTTCAGGATCGGCGCGGTGCCCAGCTCGGCGAGCCGGTGCTGCCCCTCGATCGCCTCGGGCGGCAGCAGGGCGGCGGCCGTGTCCTGGGCGCCGGCCAGCACCACGGTGTCGGCGCTGAGCAGCTCGCCGCTCTCCAGCCGCAGCGCGTGCGGCGGTCCGACGGCGGCCGAGACCGACTTGAGCTCGACCACCTTGGCGCGCAGCCGCACCTCGACGCCCGCGCGCTCCAGCGCGGCGAGCGCCGCGTCGTGGTGCAGGGCACCGAGCGGGACGGCGGCGGCGCCGATGTCGCTGGCCCCGGGGTCGGTGAGCAGCCCGGTCTTGAAGACCATCGCGGCCAGCGCCAGCGAGACCTCGTCGGCCCGGGCGTTCAGGGTGGCCACGCCGACCAGGTCCCACAGGGCGGCCAGCGTGCGCTCGTTCTGGCCGTGCGCGCGCAGCCAGGCGCCGAAGGAAACCTGGTCCAGCGCCGGGTCGGCGAGGTCCAGGCGCTGCAGCGCGAGCGCGCCGCGCACCACCCGAAGCCGGTCCAGCGGGCCCAGGTGCGGATAGGTCGCCAGGCTGGCGGCCAGGTGCAGCGGGACGGGCAGCCCGGCCCGGCTCAGCCGGCCGAGCCGTCGCCGCTCCCCGTGCACCGCGAGCACCGGCACGTCGAGCCGGGGCTGGATCGTGACCTGGTCGGTGGCCCCGAGGCGCTCGACGAGGCCGCGGTAGGCGGTGCAGCAGCGCAGGAAGACGTGCTGCCCGTTGTCCACGGTCAGCTCGCCGCGGCGGAACGAGAAGGCCAGCCCGCCCAGCCGGGGGCGGGCCTCGACCAGGGTCACCCGGTGGTCGGCCTCGGCCAGCCGGAGCGCGGCGGTCAGGCCGGCCAGTCCGCCGCCGACCACCACCGCGGCGGGCCGGCCCGCCTGCTCGCCCGGCCTGCTCGGCCCGGTCACCTTCGGCCCGCTCACCGCACTCATCGCACCTCCCCGCTGACCGCTCCGGACACCCGGGCCACCGGTGCCGCGGCACCGTTCACCTGAGTGCGCACCTGTCCCACGCACAACACCCGCAACAACAACGCTGCCGACCTTCTCGCTGATTCCCCGTCGCCGGCGGCTGATGGGGGGTCGGACGGGTTCAAGAACGTCCTCCGGCCAGGCCGGAGAGCGCGACGTACGCCTTCTCCCAGCCCGGCAGCGAGACCCGGCCGCGCAGCACCGACTCGGGCTCGGCGGCGATCCGCGCGAGCAGCCGGTGGTAGATGCCGGCCATCGCGGCGGTACAGGCACGGCTGCGGCGGTCCAGCATCGGCAGCAGCCGCAGGCCCTCCTCGAAGTACCCCTGGGCGCGCCGGGCCTCGAAGGCCACCAGGCCGGTGAAGTCGGCGCCGGCCGGCGGCACCGCCGAGGCGAAGCCCTGCTCGCAGCCGAACCTGGCCAGGTCCTCGGCGGGCAGGTAGGTGCGGCCGTTGACCGCGTCCTCGCGCAGGTCGCGCAGGATGTTGGTGAGCTGCAGCGCCAGGCCCAGGGTGTCCGCGTACTCGGCACCGCGCTTGGGGTCCGCGCAGCCGTACACGCCCAGCGAGAGCCGGCCGATCGAGCCCGCCACGCAGCGGCAGTAGACCTTGAGGTCCTCGAAGGTCCGGTACTCCTCGCCGCGCAGGTCCATCTCGACGCCGTCGATCAGCTCGTCGAAGGCGTCCAGCGGGATCGGGAACCGCCGCGCGGCGTCCGCCAGAGCCACCTTGATCGGATCGGTGTCCTCCTCGGTCACCGCGCCGGCCCGGACCTCGTCCAGCAGGGCACGGGTGGCGAGCAGCTGCTCCTGCTTGCGCTCGGCGGACAGCTCGCCGTCGCCGATGTCGTCGACCCGGCGGGCCAGCGCGTAGAGCGCGGACATGGCCAGGCGCTTGGACTCGGGGAGCAGCCGGATCCCATAGCTGAAGTTGCGGGCCTGCAGGGCGGTGACCGCCTCGCAGTACCGGTACGCCGCCATGACCGGTGCCGACGCCAGTGGTGATGCCGCCACTCGGGCGTTCACCTTCCCTTCGCGAAGATGGCCGCCGCCTTCATCGCGAGGCGGCGCTTGTCGGGCTTCGGCTGCTGGGCCAGCACGTCGTACCCGGCGGCCTCGATGGCCGCCAGGGCCGCGTACCCACCCGCGGTGAATCCCGCCAGGAGAAGTCGAAGCCTCCCCCGAACCGTACCCACCAGCGGCGCGCCGTGATCGAGCAGGGTCCGCGCCCGGGCCGCCTCGAAGGCGATCAGTTCGCGCACCCCGCCACCGGCGGTCGGGGCGGCCAGGTCGGCCTCGGTGACGCCGAACCTCGCCAGGTCCTCGGCCGGGAGGTACACGCGACCTCGGGCGAAGTCCTCGGCCACGTCCTGCAGGTGCTCGATCACCTGGAGCGCGGTGCAGACCGCGTCCGAGAGCTCGATCCGCTCCGGCGTCGCGACGTCGGCGAGCGCGAGCACCAGGCGGCCGACCGGGTCGGCGGACAGCGTGCAGTAGCCGACCAGACTGTCGAAGGTCGGGTACCGGGTGGTGGTCTGGTCCACCCGGTTGGCCTGGATCAGGCGGCGGAACGGCTCGGGCGTGACGGCGTGCCGACCGATCAGCGGGACCAGGGCGCCCAGCAGCGGGTGGCGCGGGGGCTCGGCGCCGACGGCACCCGGCAGGGCCGCGGGCAGCGCGGCCTCGAAGGCGCGGTCCAGGTCGCGCTCCAGCGCGTCGAGCAGGCCGAGCCGGAAGGCGGTCTCGTCACCGCCGTGCGCGGGTGCGCCGAGCAGCGCGGCGGTGGCCGCGGGATCGGCGAGGTCGCCGTCACCCGCGTCGTCCACCAGGCGGGCGAAGCCGTAGACGGCCATCAGGTCGTCGCGCCAGGCGGCGGGCAGGAAGCCGGGCGCGACCGGGAAGTTCTCCCGGGCCGCCTTGGCCAGTGTCTCCCCCTGGTCGGGATCGCCCGCTCCGCCACTGCCCGGCCGCGCCGAGAACTGAGCCGAAGTCGTCACTGCCGTCACTCCCCCGTTCTACACCGGTGCTGACCATGGACCTGATTCGGACACGCTCCCCCGCAGGCTGGGCCGCTCCCGGCCCTCAGCCTTTCACTTCCGGCCGCTCGCCGAAAAGACCACCCCCCGGCGCGCCGACCCCCCTCACCCTCCCGGCGCACACGCGGGGGCGTGAACGCAGGGCACGCGCCGAGGCCGGCCCCCGATGGGAGCCGGAGGATCACCTCGTTGCCGAGGGCAACAATGCCAGAGCCGGTGCCCGAAACGCTCGCGCGTTTTCGGACACCGGCTCTGCGGGCCGGCTACGGTGCGGCCCTACGGGCGCTCGCCGCGCTCGTACATGCCGACGACCTCGTCGGTCGGACCGTCCATGATCAGCTTGCCGGTCTCGATCCAGACGGTCCGCTCGCAGGTGTCCCGGATCGCGTTGTTGTTGTGGCTGACCAGGAAGACCGTACCGGCCTCCTTGCGCAGCTCACGGATGCGGGCCTCGCTGCGGCGCTGGAAGGCCTGGTCACCGGTGGACAGGGCCTCGTCGATCAGCAGCACGTCATGGGTCTTGGCCGCCGCGATGGAGAAGCGCAGGCGGGCGGCCATACCGGAGGAGTAGGTGCGCATGGGCAGGTTGATGAACTCGCCCTTCTCGTTGATGCCCGAGAAGTCGACGATGTTCGGGTAGCGCTCCTTCACCTGGGCCGGGCTCATGCCCATCGCCAGGCAGCCGAGCACCACGTTGCGCTCACCGGTCAGGTCGTCCATCAGGGCCGCGTTCACGCCGAGCAGCGAGGGCTGGCCGTGCGTGTAAATGCCGCCCTTCTCGGTCGGCAGCAGGCCGGCGATCGCCGACAGCAGGGTCGACTTGCCCGAGCCGTTGGAGCCGATCAGGCCGACCGCCTCACCCTTGTACGCGGTGAAGCTGACGCCGCGCACCGCGTGCACCTCGGTGATCGCGGGCGAGCGCTTGCGGGAGATCAGGCGGGAGAGAGCCGAGGTGGCGCTGCCCTTGCCGGCGGAGGCGCCGTGCACCTTGTAGACGATGTGCACGTCGTCGACGACCACGGTGGGGGTGCGGGTCTCCTTGGCGGCCTCGACCGCGCGGACGTCACGCTCCCGGCGGGCTGCAGCCCGCTCCTCCTTGGTCATCTCCTCATCGGACTTCGTGATGGTGTCAGCCACGTCCGTACTCCTCTTCGGCCTTCCAGAAGAACACATAGCCGATCACGAAGGCCACGACAGCCCAGCCCGTGGCCATCGCCCAGATGTGCGGCGGCATGGTCAGGTGATTACTGGGGTACTTGTGCTTGCTGTAGATGCTCGGGATCATCGCGTGCCGCACCAGCTCCATGTACACGGAGGCAGGGTTGGCCTGGGCGATCATCTGCACCCAGTGCGGCCAGTTCTTGACGTGGTCCGAGATGGTGTACATGACGCCGGACAGGTACATCCAGGTGCGCAGCAGGAACGGCATCAACTGGGAGACGTCACTGGTCTTGGCGCCGATCCGGGCGAAGACCAGCGCGAGACCGGTGTTGAAGAAGGAGAGCAGGATCAGCGTCGGGATCACCTGGAACCAGGTCAGCCCGGGCATCAGGTTGTTGGACAGCACGATGGCGACCAGCACGACCATCGAGATCAGCAGCTGCTGGAGCTGGATGACCGTGAAGGCGATCGGCATGCAGGCCCGCGGGAAGTGCAGCGCGCGGATCAGCCCGAGGTTGTACGAGATCGCCCCGGTGCCGGACTGGATGGCACTCTGGATGAACTGGAAGATGAAGACACCGACGCACAGCCACGGGATGTACTTCGGGGTGTTGTTGCCGCTCAGGATGACGCCGAAGACCAGGTAGAACACCGCGCAGTTCAGCAGCGGCGTGACGACCTGCCAGATCTGGCCCATCTTCGCCGTGGTGTACTGCGCCACCAGCCGCGCGGTCGCGAAGGCGACGATGAAGTGTCGGCGCCCCCACAACTGCTTGGTGTAGGCGAAGAGCCCTGGGCGGGCGCCGCTCACGCTCAGGCCGTACTTGTCGGCGAGCTGCTTCGGGGTCAGTCCGGTGTCAACACCCCCAGGTAGTGAGAGGTTGATCGGTTCAGTCACTGTCGACACATTCGTCCTTCACGGGCTCGGAAGTCCGGCTGCTGGCCGGGGGGCAGGCGCCGGGGCTCTCGGCGGGGAGATCCAAGCGGATCACAGGGGGGCCGGATGGCGGCGTGGTGTCCGCCACCGAGTGATCAGATGACCGGCGGTCTGCCCAACCTGGTCAATCGCCATACAGTACGCCATCGCATCGGGCGCCGCTCACCGCACGGTGTGCGCCAGCCCTCCCGGAACCCGCCCCACCAGGCCTTGCGCGCCTCCGGGGCGGGACGGCGGGCCAGGGTGAGCAGGATCCAGGTACTCAGGTAGAGAGGCACCAACGGGGCCGGAAGGTTCCGTCGGGCCAGCCACACCCGGTTGCGCGCCACGTTGTGGAAGTACGCGGCGTGCCGGGCGGGCGAGGTGGCGGGGTGGTGCAGCACGATGTCCGCCCGGTAGTCGATCGACCACCCGGCATCCAGCGCCCGCCACGCGAAGTCGGTCTCCTCATGGGCGTAGAAGAAGACACCGGGCAGCTGCCCGGCCTGCTCGAACACCTCCGACCGGACGGCGCTGGCACCGCCGAGGAACGTGGTGACCCGGGAGGAGCGCAACGGGTCGGCGGCGCGCAGCCGCGGTACGTGCCGGCGCTGGGTGGCGCCGGTATCCGGATCGGCGATCCGGAAGCTGACGATGCCGAGCCCCGGGTCGGCGGTGAAGGCCTCGCGCAGCAGCTTCGCCGAGTCGGTCAGCGGCAGCCGGCCGTCGTCGTCCAGGAAGAGGACGGCGTCCACCTCGCGGGCGTCGGGGCCGAAGAGCTCGATGCCCACGTTGCGCCCGCCAGGGATGCCGAGGTTCTCCGGCAGTTCGACGGCACGCACCCCGGCGGGCAGCGGCGGCAGCGGGGCGCCGTTGCCGACCACGGCCAGTTGGACGGCCTGGCCCTGCTGCGCCAGCACCGAGTCGATCAGCGCGTTCAGCTCGGCCGGGCGGTTGCCCATGGTGATGATGACGGCACCCAGGCGGAAGGTGTCGGCCTTGGTGGCGGGGTCGTTGGTGGCGTCGACAGCGGGGTCGCTGGCGTGATCAGTGGTCATGTTCACCGGAGCCTGCTGGAGAGGACGATGCTGAGCAGGTGGAGCACGGTCTGGAGCATCGCGATGGCGGCGAGCACCACGATCGCGAGACGGGTGAAGAGGAGGCCGCCGTGCGCCTGGTCGGCGATCCCGGCCGCCAGGATGAGCAGCGAGGCCTCGACCGCGCCCACCAGCCGGTGGAACTTCAGCAGGGAGGCGACCCGGCGGGCCCTGGCCACGCCCGCCGAGCGCGGCACCGAGGCACTGTCCTCGACGGCGGTCAGTCCGCTGCGGGCCCGGGCCACGTCCACCAGGTCGGTCTCCGACTTGATCAGGATCGCGCCGAGCGCGGCCAGGGCACCGAGGAAGGCCCACTCCCAGTGCGCGGCGCTCCCGGCGCGGTGCAGCAGGTCCGCGCCGCGCAGGCCCAGGCCGGTCAGCAGCGCGGCCTCCGACATGTAGTGGCCGACCCGGTCGAGGTAGACACCGGTCAGCGAGGTCTGCCGACGCCAGCGGGCCACCTCGCCGTCCACGCAGTCGAGCAGCAGGTAGAGCTGGATCAGCAGCGCCCCGGCGACGGCGCCGGCCAGGCCGGGAACGAGCAGCCCGGCGCCGGCCAGGATGCCGGTGGCCATCATCAGGTAGGTCAGCCCGTTGGGCGTGATCGCGGTGACCGTGGACAGGATCCGGGTGATCCGCAGCGAGACGCCGCGCATGTAGAGGCGGCCGGCCCAGTGTTCGGCGCTGCGGCGCTGCAGCATGCCCGCCGGGTGGATCACGGCGCGCAGTTCCTCGATCGAGGGGCGGACCGTGAGGTCGGGGCGGACCACCAGGTCGGGCCCGGCGCCGATGGCGGCCGCCGCGGGGGCGGCAACCTGTGCGGCAACGGGGGCGGCTGCGCGGGCTGTTGAGGCGCCGCCGGCCCGCGAGGAGGTGCCGGCTGTTGAGGCGCTGCCGCCCGGTGCGGGCGGTGCCTCAGCTGTTGACGGCTTGGACATAGTCGGCGTACGCGTCCCTGATCGCTGATGGGGAGAGGTCGAGGTGCTCGAGAATGGTGAAGCGGCCCGGCCTGGTGTTCGGAGCGTAGTGCACCGCATCGGTGAACTCCGCCTCGGTGAAGCCGATCTGATCGGCGGTCACCGGCAGGCCGTGGGCCCGCAGGCGGTCGACGATCAGCTTGGTCAGCTCCTGCTCCCCCCGCAGGAAGCTCGCGAAGGCGGCCCCGAGGCCGACCTGCTCGCCGTGCTGCGCGGAGCGCTTGGGATGCAGCACGTCCAAAGCATGCGAGATCTCGTGGCAGGCGCCCGAGGAAGGCCGGGTGCTGCCCGCGATGCTCATCGCGATGCCGGACAGTACCAGTGCTTCCGCGAGTGCCGTAAGGAGGTCCGAATCCTCCAGCCGGCCCGGGTGGCGCAGCAGGCTCTCGCCCGCGGAACGGGCCATCGCCACCGCCAGTCCGTCCACCTTCTCGCCCGTGACGCGCTGGGAGAGTTCCCAGTCGGCACAGGCCGAGATGTTGGACAGGACGTCACCGATCCCGGCCGCCACGTAGCGACGCGGGGCCTGGCGGACCACGTCCAGGTCGACCACGACACCGATCGGTCCGGGCACCCCGTAGGAGCCACGGCCCGCGTCGTTGTCCAACGTGGCGACCGGGGAGCAGATGCCGTCGTGCGCCAGGTTGGTGGCGACGGCGACCACAGGCAGCCCGACCCGCGCGGCGGCGTACTTGGCGGCGTCGATGATCTTACCGCCCCCGAGACCCACCAGGACGTCGTAGTGCCCGCCGCGGACCTCGTCCGCCAGCCGCACCGCACCGTCCAGGGTGCCGTCGGCCGCCTCGAACCAGTCGGCGTCCGGCAGCATCGGCAGCAGGCGCTCGCGCAGCCGGGCGCCCGAGCCGTTGCTGATCGCCACCGCGACCCGTCCGGCGGTGGAGAGCCGCTGGTCGGCGAGGATGCCGGCCAGGGAGTCCAGCGCGCCCGGACGGATCTCGACGAAGACCGGGGAGGGGATCAGCCGGGTCAGTACTGGCACGCGATCTCCCGCGCCTTCGTCAGGTCCGCGTGGTTGTCGACCTCGACCCAGGAGACCTCGCCGATCGGCTGCACGTCGATCCGGAAGCCGCCGTCGACCAACTCCTGGTACCCGTCCTCGTAGTAGAGCTGCGGGTCGCGCTCGAAGGTGGTGCGCAGCGCCCGCGCCAGCTCGGCGGCGGCGGACGGGTTGATCACGGTGACGCCGATGTACTCGCCGGTCGCGTCGAGCGGATCCATCAGCTTGGTGATCTTTTGCATGCCCTTGACCGGGTCGGCGACGACCTTCATCTCCTCGTCGGCCAGCGACTTCACGGTGTCCAGCGCGAGCAGGATGCCCGGGGCCCGGCCCTCGGCGATCAGCCGGTCGTTTCCGTCGAGCATGGTGCGCTGGACGGAGGCCGGGTGCACGGTGTCGCCGTTCGCCAGCAGCAGGCCCTCACCGAAGAGATCGCGGGCGCACCAGAGCGAGTAGGCGTTGTTCCACTCCTCGGCCTTGTCGTTCTCGACCAGGGTGAGCTTGACGCCGTACTTCTGCTCCAGCGCCTCCTGCCGCTCGTACACGGCCTCCTTGCGGTACCCCACGACGATCGCGGCCTCGCGCAGCCCGACCTCGGCGAAGTTGCCGAGCGTGAGGTCCAGCACGGTCCTCTCGCCGTCCACCGGCACCAGCGCCTTGGGGAGCGTGTCGGTGTACGGGCGGAGTCGGCGGCCGGCTCCGGCCGCCAGAACGAGGCCGATCATGCGGGGTCTCCTGATTCGTCGTCGTACCCGGGTACCCGGTACGCGGACCGGGTCTCGGGCCCGCGCCCGCCGGGCACCGGCCCGCGGCACCACGCCCGAGAACGCCCGAGAACGCCCCGGTGACGCCCCGGGTGACGCCCCGGTCCCGCCGCTCGGCGGAGCACCGTGTCGTATGTGATGGTAGGCGACGGCCGCGACCAGCCCGAACGCCGCCCCAGGCCGCGTCCGGGGCCGCGCGAGGGTCCGGCGGGACTCGCGTGGAGGCGGCGAGGATCTTGGATGACGGGGACGTGACAGGGTCGTGACCGACTGGTGTTCGATATTCAGCCACGGAGTGGACGCCCGTTCCCCTCCGGGGCGCCCGACCGTGCCTTCGCGCCGGTGTTCCCGGGGCTGGTGCGTCGAATCCGTCCCAGTGACCCCACCATGCGGCAGACTGGGCAGCCGACGCCCTCCGTCAGCGCCGAGTACAACCGCGCCGGGGGCGTACTGCCGTCCGCTGGACCGGGGGGGCTCGCCCGGGTGGCGCACCCGGGTGGCGGCGCCGGTCCCCGTGCCGAAAGAGGCGCTATGTCCGAGAGTCGATCGACCAGCCTTGCCACCGAGCCGGCCGCCGCTCCCGCGAGAGCCGCGGCTGCCGCCGGAGCCGCTCCCCTCGACGCGGAGATCATGCTGGAGCTGGTCGACGACACGGGCGTGACCATCGGGACCGCCGAGAAGCTCTGGGCGCACCAGCAGCCGGGCCACCTGCACCGGGCGTTCTCGGTCTTCCTCTTCGACCAGCAGGGCCGCCTGCTGCTGCAGCGCCGCGCGCTCGGCAAGTACCACTCCCCCGGGGTCTGGTCCAACACCTGCTGCGGCCACCCCTACCCCGGCGAGCCGCCGTTCGTGGCCGCGGCCCGTCGCACCGCCGAGGAGCTGGGCGCCGCCCCGGGCCTGCTCTGCGCGGCCGGGACCGTGCGGTACGACCTGCCCGACGAGGCCTCCGGGCTGATCGAGCGGGAGTGGAACCACCTCTTCGTGGGCCTGATGACCGATGAGCTGCGGCCCGACCCGGCGGAGGTCGAGGACACCCGCTTCGTGACGGCCCGCGAGCTGAAGGAGTTGCAGGCGGGGAAGCCGTTCTCGGTCTGGTTCAGCACGGTGTTCGAGGCGGCGCTGCCCGGGATCCGGGAGATCGCGGGACGGGACTGGTAGTCGCGCGGGGGGGCGGGAGCGGGGAGCGGGAGCAAGCGGCGGCGGGCGGGCGGCCGGGGCGGCTGAGGCTACGGGGCGGCGGTCAGCCCGCCACCCGGCTCCCGGCCGGGGACGGCAGGGGCAGGGGCAGGGAGGCCCAGATCACCTTTCCGCCGTCCCCCGTCCGCTCCACGTCGCAGGACCCGCCCGCCGCCAGCGCGATGCTCTTGACCAGCATCAGCCCGCGCCCGCCGGTCTGCTCCGTGTCACTCTGCACGGCCTTGGGCCGGTGCGGGTGCCCGTCCTCCACCGCGACCCGCACCTGCCCGTCGCCGATCGCCAGCTCGGTGGTCACCCGCGGCGAGAGCAGCGCCGCGTGCGTGACGGCATTGGTCACCAGCTCGGAGACGATCAGCAGCAGCCCATCGGTCAGGTCCTCGTAGCGTTCCCCCGTCAGCCCCCGGTCGCGCAGCAGGTCCCGCACCACGTGCCTGACCCGCGGCACCGAGGCCTCCCGCGCCACGG
The DNA here is from genome assembly GCF_026340565.1 of Kitasatospora sp. NBC_01287. Lineage (NCBI taxonomy): Bacteria > Bacillati > Actinomycetota > Actinomycetes > Kitasatosporales > Streptomycetaceae > Kitasatospora > Kitasatospora sp. NBC_01287. The sequence continues at coordinate 8,135,402 of NZ_JAPEPB010000001.1, read as the reverse complement.
CGACGATCCGCCACAGACCCTCGGCCGCACGCTCCACCTCGACACTGTCGACCACGCACTCAGCCGCCCCCGGTTTCCGCTGCTGCGGCTGGCTGCTCTGCGGCTGGTGCTGGAGCTGCTTCCGCAGCACCCCCGGCGTCGTCGCGCTCGTCCGCTCCACGTCCTGCCACCCTTCGTCCGGGCCTCGGGAGGCATCGCCGGTGCCGGCCGACACCGGCCGGCCCTCCGGGAACGGGGCGTTCCGTTCAGGGCTCCCCTTCGTCTCCGAGGCTAGGAGAGCCACCGGAATCCCTGTGTCCGGTCGAGCAACTTGCCCCCCGCGGGACCGCTTCCGACCGACCATGACCACATCTGCCCGTCTCCTGCCCGCCTTCCCCCGGACTTCCGGCGCAGGACCGTTCATCCTCCAGCCCCTCCGCCGCCCCCGGCCCACCCCGGCTCCGCCGCCACCCTGGCCCATCCTCCCGAGGACAGCGCAGGTGAACGGGGGTGAGGGGCACTCCGAAAGCCTGATAGTGTTCTCTCTGTCGCCGCGGGGACAGAGAGAACAACCCCCAAGGCATACACCCTGTCCGGGTGGCGGAATGGCAGACGCGCTAGCTTGAGGTGCTAGTGCCCTTTATCGGGCGTGGGGGTTCAAGTCCCCCCTCGGACACTTCGATACGCACATAGAAGATGCGGGTCGTGACTCAACAGTCACGATCCGCTTCTTTGCGTTGTAGGTCAGGTTAAGGCCGAATGCCTCGTAGAGCGGCGCCTTACGTGCGGGTGTGGCCTGCATGAGGCGGTCGGTGAGGTTGCCGAGCTCGGTGATCAGCGCCTGGATCTGGTCGGCCGTCAGGGTGGGTGGTGCTTCGGCGGTGAGCTGGTTCAGGCGTTGCTGGGCGGTGGTCTGGTCGAGGCGGGCTTCGTTGATCCACCCGGCGACGGTGGCGGGGTCGCCGCCCGCGTCGAGGGCGGCTCGGTAGCTGGTGAGCCGGGCGGCGCTTGTGTCCAGGTCGCGGCGGGCTGCTTCGAGGGCGACGGGGTCGGGGCCGCTGACGGCCTGGGCTTCTTGCATCTCGTGGATGGTGCACTTGAGCCGGCCGGGAGCGAAGACGGTACCGATCCAGCTGTCGAGGGCGGGAAGCAGCGCGTCCTCGCGCAGGTAGACGGTCAGCGGGTGGTCGAGGGCGCGGCTCTGGGCGTATTCGCTCGGGTAGCGGCAGCGGTAGTGGGGGTGGCCGTTGTTGAAGTTGCCCTGCATCTTGCGCTCGCACAGCCCGCAGCGGAGCAGTCCACGTAGCGCGTAGGTGCGGTCGGTGGTGCGGGGTTTGCGCTCGACGGGGTGGGTTGCGGCGGATTTGGTGGCGAGTTTGAGCTGGGCCTGTTCGAAGTCGCCGGTGGTGATGAGGGGTTCGTGGGCGAGGCCGGCGGACTTGATCCACTTCTCGGGGTCGTTCCAGCGCAGCTTGGTGATGTGGCCCAGCGCGACGTCTTCGACGTCGAGGAGGACCTCGTCCTTGCGCTGGCGGTTCCAGACCTGGTGGCCGGTGTAGCGGGGGTTGAGGAGGATGGCGCGGATCGCGCTCTTGGCCCAGGCGTTGCCGTGGCGGTGAGGGTTGCGGGCGCGGTCGTGGGCGGAGGGGCAGGGGATGTTGTCGCGGGTGAGGCCTTCGGCGATGGCGTACAGACCTTTGCCGCGCAGGTACTCGGCGAAGATCCGCTGGATGACGGGGGCGGCGGTCGGGTCGGGTTCGAGGCAGCGCAGGCGCTTGCCGTCGCGGGCCTTGATGGGGTTGGGGTGGGGTCCGGCGTCGGCGAGGCGGTAGCCGTAGGGCGGCCGGCCGCCGAGGTAGCGGCCTTCGAGGGCTGCTTGGGAGGCCATGGCGGTGCGGACCCGGATCTTGATGCGGGTCCGTTCGCCCTTGGACATGCCGCCGAAGACGGACATGACCAGGTCGTGGGCCTCGCTGTCGGGGTCGACGGCGCCACCGACTTCGGGCACCCACAGCTGAACGCCGTAGTGGGCGAAGACGGGTTGGGTGAGGCCGTACTGGTTGCCGTAGAAGACGCGCTGGGGTTCGCCGATGACGACGGCGTCGAACCCTCGGTCGGGATCCTTGAGGGCGGCGAGCAGGGCGGCGGCCCGGGGGCGGCGCTTCCAGGGCAGGGAGCGGGAGTAGCCGACGTCGAAGAACTCGGTGACGATCCGGCCGCCGGCCGGGGTGATGAGCGCTTCGGCGCGGGTGCGCTGCCAGTTGCGGGAGGTCTCCGGGTCTTGAAGGTCCTCGGTGGAGACGCGTCCGGCGAAGGCGAACGCGAGGGCAGTGGGACTGGGGGTGGCGGTCATGGGCAACTCCAGGGGCGGCTGGCGGTTGGTACGCCCCCGTCGTAACTCGGACGGGGGCGAAGGGCCAGTCGGCGCGACGAGTTCACGGCTGTCAACCGATGGATGGGGGCCTTGTGGCCTGGGCTCGTTCGGCCTTGAGGAAGGCCAGCAGAGCTGCGGCAGCGGGGCTGGTGAGGTCCGGTGGGTGTTCGGGAAGTACCACAGTGACGGTCACGGGCGGAAGTTCGTCGTGCTGCCGGGCAACGCGTGCTGTCGAGCCGTCAGAGCGCCGTTGGCGCGGCGATTCAGGCCGCGGCCGGCGATCCTCGGCCGGCGAGGTGCCTGACATGTCAGCTCCGGTCCGAGGCGGCGTGCTGCTGGAGGAGTTCGGTGAGGGCTCCGGCTGCCTGGTTGACGACCACGGAGTTGCCGAGCAAGCGCAGGCGGGCGGTGCGCAAGATGCCGGGCACAGTTGTCCACCCGGGCGGGGTCCCCATCACCCACTCCACGAACACCGGTGACAGGACGGGCGTGCCGGTCCGCCCCGGGACGGTGGGCGGGGGCGCCGGGCGGCCGAGTATGTCCTCCCAGCGGCGGATCGCCGACTCGTAATCGCCCCAGTCGATATGACCAGAGGTCAGGTCGCGCGATCCGGCGGGCGGCCGAGGGCGGCAACGGCCGAGGGCAGGGAGAGGTCGCCCTTGGATCCCTTCTGGCGCGGACTGCCCTTGGCACCGTCGCCCGCCAGCGGGGTGGGCAGCAGGACGCACGGAGCACCGCGGCGGCATATCGCGCCGTACTCCAGCGTCGTCATCGCGGCCAGCTCCGGCTGTTCGGGTCCCTGGGCGGTCATGGTGGTGGCGTCGGTCGGCGTCAGGGTGAGGGCGACCTGAGTGCGCAGGTTGAGGCCGCGGGCGAGGGGGTGGGTGCGGTTCGGACCCGTCGAGTCGGAGGCGGTGGGGGTCACCAGCAGGCGTGCCGGGGTGGGCGGCGAGGAGGAAGAGGCGGTCGCGGCGGTGAGGGGCTCCGACGTCGCTCGCTCGTAGGCAGCGCCACGCCAGGTCGTACCCGCTCGCGGCCAGGTCGGCGGCGACGGTGTCGAGCCCGCGTCGGCGCAGGGCGGGGACGTTCTCCACGAACACGAGTCCGGGTCGAAGTATGCGAACGGCACGGGCGACGGTATGCCACAGGCCACTGCGGGTGCCTTCCTTCAGGCCGGCTCCGCGTCCGGCGTAGGAGATGTCCTGGCAGGGGAAGCCGGCGGTCACAATGTCCACCGGCGGGACCTTGTGCCAGTCGATGGCGGTGAGGTCGCCGAGGTTGGGGACGTGGGGGAAGCGGTGGGCGAGGAGCAGGCTCGCGGCGGGGTCGTTGTCGGCGCACCAGGCGAGCCGGGCGGGCAGGACCTGTTGGACGGCGAGGTCGAGGGTGCCGATTCCGGTGCAGAGGCTGCCGATCCGCAGGGCCGGCTCGGGCGACGGGATGGGGCCCTGCGGGCCGGGAGTGCCCGGCCCGCAGGTGAGAGTGGGGCTCACGCGACCGTGCCCTTGGCCGAGTTGGCGGCGTGGTCGGTCGGGTGAGCGAGTGTCCGGCGGTCGCCGGGTTTGGTGAAGACCAGGACGTCCTCGTGGACGATCAGGTGCATGGGGATGCCGGCGGCGCGGGCGGCGCGGATGTTGGTGAGTTGGAAGAAGGAGGGGCGGGCGAGGAGTTCGCCGTCGCGGACCGCGGCCAGGAGGGCGATGCAGCGCTCGACGGGGGTGAGGCCGGCGTTTTGGCCAGCGGCGATGATGGCGGTGGGGAGGTCGACGAGTTCGCCGTGGTGGCGCCAGGGGCGGGCGGTGACCGCGACGTGGGCGCCGGGGGCGAGCAGTGGCAGGCAGTTGGTGAGGATGGCGGTGAAGGCGTCCAAGAGGTGGTCGGTGGAGGCGTGGGCGAGGTTGGCGGGGTGGGCGCCGTAGGTGGCGTTGAACTTGGCGATGCCACCGCGGTGGGTGTCGCGGGTGGGGCGGACCCGGCCGTGGACGGAGGCGCCGTAGGGCGGGGAGGTGAGCAGGAGCTGGACCCTGCCGTGGTGTTCGGGGTCGAGGAGGGTGTGGGTGTGGCGGGCGTCGCCGGTGGTCACGGTGGCGGTGCCGGTGGCGCCTCGGGTGCGGGCGAGGTGGAGGTTGGCGCGGGCGGTGGCCGTCCAGCGGCCTTCGAGCTCGATGCCGAGGGCGTTGCGGCCGAGGTCGACGGCTTCGATGAGGGTGGTGCCGATGCCGCACATCGGGTCCAGGACGAGCTGGCCGGGGGCGGTGTAGGTGGAGATGGCGTGGGCGGCGATCGCGGGGAGCATCTTCGCGGGGTGGGCGGAGGAGGCGGGGGTGTAGCGGTCGCGGCGCTGGCCGGCGGCGGTCTTCTGGGCGGTGACCCACACGGAGGTCGGCAAGTCGGCGAGAGTGACCGGGGTGGTGGGGCGGCCCGGCTCGCGGGGCGGCGGCACGGGAGCGGTGCGGAGCTGGTTCATCGCGGTCTCCTCACAGGGGCTGGCGGCGGGGCTGACAAGCGGAGGTGACGGCTGGTCAGGACTTGGTGAGGACCAGGAGGTCGTGGTGGGCCAGCAGGTGGCGGCCGGGGCTGGTGCGGGGGTGGTGGCAGGAGCAGCCGGGCCGGTGGCGGGTGGGCGCGGTGGGGGTGAGGCGGTCGTCGGTGGCGGTGGCTTCGACGGCGGCGATGTGCTGGAGGTAGATGAGGCCGGCGGCCTGGGCGTGGGCGGTGAGGTGTCCGGCGGTCTCCTGGCCGCTGCTCTGGCGGGTGGTGATCACGAGGGTGCCGCCGGGTGCGAGGGCGCGGGCGCAGGTGCGGATGAGGGCGGCGATCTGCCCGGGGGTGGCGGGCTGGTGCGGGGCCGCGATCGCCAGCTGGGCGGTGGCGTCCGGGCCGGGCCTGGTGGGCGGGGTGCCGGGGTTGCCTCGTCGTAGGACGGCCAGGGAGGCGAGCTGCGGAGCCTGGGTGTGGAGGGTGTCGTAGGCGAGGTCGGCGCCGTGGCGGGTGGGGGCGTGGGCGAGGACCTTGCGGCCGGTGGTGACGGCGGCGATCAGGCAGGCGGCGTTGCCGGCCTCGGGGACGTAGACGAGGTCGCCGCACTTGGAGAACGCGTCGATGACGCGCCGGGCGAGGGTGGGGCTGAGGCGGTGGGCGCAGGCCGCGTCGATCGGGGGCTCGCAGTGCGGGCAGCAACCGGTGAGCGGGCCGGTCAGCCAGACCGACAGCGGCACCTCGGTCGGTCGGGAGCGCCGGGGGCGGGGCGGCTTCGGGGCCGGGCGGGGCGTGGTCGAGCGGCGGGTGAAGAGGGCCTGGAGGACGGCGGGGCTCACGGGGCGGGTTGGCTGGTTCATGCGGGTTCGGCCCGACGGCCGCCGCGAAGACGCTGACACCTGGAGAAACCGGATTTCAGGCCCGTTTCTAACGGCCTGTCCATTCGACTGCGGATAAGTCATATCGCAGCCGGGTTCTCGGGCGGCCGCCGGAAGGGCTCGTCCGAGGTTTTTCGGGATTCTCTCCGGTGCCCGCATCTCCAACTCTCCCCCAGCCGTCGTGTGCTCGTTTGTGCTGGTCAACGGCATGCTGGGGCCGGGCTGGGGGTGCTCGTCCAGGGTGGGGAAGCCACCGGATCCCCAGCTGTTCCCCGCGTCGGCTCCTGGCTCTGCCCGGATTGTCTCCGGCCCGTCCCCAGGGCCTTGGCGAAACCGGTGCCGACGGCGAAACCACGCCGTCGGCAACCGAGAGGACGACCGCCATGCGAGAGAACACCACCGCCGCGATGGAGCCGCTGCAGGCCGTGGAGGAGGAGCTACACCGTCTGGTGGAGCGCTCGTGCCCGCTGACCCTGGTGGTCGGCGACCTGGATCCGGCGCTGCCGCAGCACCCGCTGGACATGGTCGCGCTGCGGGCGCTGCTGCTGCACCCCTCGATCGGCTACCAGACTCGCGGGGCGATCTGGGCTCGCCTGCTGAAGCTGACCGCAGCCCCGGGGTGGCGCGGTGAGGACTGGCCGACCGCGGTGTGCGCGATGGCGCTGCCGGGGCTTCGGCGGATCGCCGGGCGGCTGCGCAAGGAGGCGCCGGAGCTGGTGCAGGGCGAGGTGCAGCAGGCGATCCTGGCCGGGTTCTGGGCGGCGGCGGTCGAGCTGCGCGGACGGTTGGACTGCGTGGACGTGGGCCGGATTGCGGCGAGTCTGTGCTGGTCGGCGGACCGGGCGGCCCGCGCCTACCGGCTCGGCGAGCAGCGGCACGCCGAGGCCCGGGCGGAGCTGGACGAGCAGTCCGAGCAGCAGGTGGAGGTTCCGGCGGGCAGCCCCGATGCGGTGCTGGAGCGGGCGGTCGCCCGTGGAGTGCTGGGCCGGGAGCAGGCTGAGTTGATCGCGCGTACACGGCTGGAGGGGATGCCTGCGCGGGTGCTGGCGGAGCGGGCCGGGATCAGTGTGGAGGCGATGGGGATGCGCCGTCACCGGGCCGAGCTCAGGTTGGCCAAGGCCGTGCGGGCCGGTCTCCTGAGCGACTGACGTCCGGTGTGACTTTCTCGACCGGGCGTTAGACACGCCGTCGAATCCCGGTTTTCAGAGAGTGAAAGGGCGCCGCCGACCGGCACGGCGGCCGCTGTCTCGGATCCGCCGCAGACGCTGACACCGCTGCCCCGTCCACCATCCGCGCATGAGTGGAGGTGACGGCCCACGGAGCTCCGAGACGGCCTCCCGCTACGGCGGCGCCCTCTCCCTTTGACACGAGCGGTCGCACCCGCTCCCCCGTCCCCACCGGCTGGAGCCCCCATGCCCCTACGGCGTCCAACCCATCCCCTCGCCTCTTCGGCCGTCGTCAGCGCGCTGGCGGTACTGCTGCTCCTGGGCCCGGCCACGGCTGCGGACGCAATCGCGCCGCTGGCCGTCCTGGCCGCGCCGCCCACGGTCGACCAGCTGTTCGCGAACATCACCACGTGGATCACCGGGATCATCGCCACGATCGCCACCACCTTCCTGACCTTCGGCGGCCTGCGCTACCTGCTGGCCGGCGGCGACCCGGGCGAGGTCGAGAAGGCCAAGGGCGCGCTGAAGGGCGCCGGGGTCGGCTACATGATCGCGATCCTCGCCCCGGTGATCCTGGACATCCTCAAGGGCCTGGTCGGCGCCAAGTGACTCCCGCCCAGGGCCACTCGGTCCGGTGGAGGCTGCGGTCCGGGACGGCAGCTGTGCTCCTCGCCGCCGCCCTCCTCTGTGGGCAGCAACCCGCCCTCGCGGATCCAAGCGGCCCGGGCCCAGCGCCGGGGGCAAGTCCCGCGCCCGCACCGTCCCCACCCGGGACGGACGGACCGCGCCCCGCCCCGAGCGGTCAGCAGGTGACTCCGACCCCAGGGTTGATGCCTTCGGCTCCGGTCAGTGAGCCCGCGCGGCCGCTGCCGACCCCCACCTCGTCGCCCGGGCCCGCGCCGGTGGCGCCGGCCGACAGCGGCACCAGCACCGGCGGTGGCGGCGACTCAGCGTCGTTCTGGGACATCCCCGGCCAGATCCGCGAGGCGATCACCGGCTGGCTGGCCGACCTGATCCGGCCGTTCGTCGAACCGCTGTTCAACACGCTGATCGAAGCCCTGCTGACCACCGTCAACCCCGCCGACCAGCCCAGGATCAGCGAGCTGTGGGAGGCGATGCGGCTGCTGGCGACCGCAGGCTACGGCCTGTTCGTCCTCGCCGGCGGCCTCACCTCGATGACCCACGGCAGCCTCCAGCAGCGCTGGTCCGCCCGCGACCTGCTGCCCCGCCTGGTCCTCGGCATCGCCGCCTCCAACCTCTCGCTGACCATCTGCTCCACCACGGTCGAGCTGACCAACGCACTCGCCTGGGCGATCTTCGGCAACGGGGTGAACGCCCACGACGTGGCCGGCACCCTCGTCGGGCTACTCCTCGCCCAGCTCACCAACACCGCGGCGCCCTACCTCGTCGTCATCCAGCTCGTCGCGACCACCCTGGGCGCGACCCTGCTGATCACCGTCCTGCTGCGCACCGCCGCCATCGACGTACTCACCGTCGCAGCCCCGCTGATGCTCGCCTGCCACGCCCACCCCGCCAGCGACGCCATCGCCCGGCTCTGGTGGCGCGCCTACCTCGGCTGCATGGCCACCGAGGTCGCCCAGGCCATCGCGCTGCTGGTGTGCGTCAAAGCCCTCCTCGACCCCGACAACTACGGCCTGGTGCCGTCCGACGGCAGCACGCCCCTGCTGAACCTGCTGCTCCTGTGCTGCGCCCTCTACCTGCTCATCAAGATCCCCTCCTGGATCCGACGCATCGTCACGACCCCCGCCCGCGCCATCACCGGCAGCACCCAGGGCCCGCGCCTGCCCGGCCTGCGGGTCCTGCGCAAGGTCGCCCTCGGCGCCCTGGGGATGTCGCTGGGCCCGTACGCCTTCGGCGCCCACCTCGCCGGACGCGTGCGCGGCACCCACGGCACCGGTGCGGCAGCCTTCCGTGCGGCACGGGGCGGCGCGGGCGGCCCCCGCCACGGCCGGGGAGGCCCGCGCCGCAGCCACCCCGGCGGCCCGGGCCCCGGTCCCGCCGCGCCTCCCGGCGGACCGCCACCACCGCCACCACCGCCACCCGGCGGCGGCCACCCCGGCCCACCCCCAGGCCGCCCGAGCTCGCCCGGCTACCGGTGGGGACGCCCGCGCCGCCGCACCGCGAACAACCATCTCGACACCCAGCAGCCCCCCACTACCCCCGCTCTGCCACCCACCCCGCCGGCACCGCCGCCCACTTCCGGCGGCACCGGCCCCGCACAGCCCCCACCCAGCGGCCCACGCAACACCAACCGAACACCACCCTCGCCCGGACCACCGCCCCCACCCCCGCCGGCAGTTCGGCCCACCGCCGCCGCGAACCTGCGCCCGGCCCGCGCCAATCTGCCACCCGCGCTCCCCCGCCCCGCGCCGCTTCGCCCGCCCCTGGACAACGACCCACCACCCAAGTCCCGCCGAGGAAGGAGACCGCGGTGAGCAACCGCCCCGACCACGACGAACCGTGGGCCTCGCTCGTCAAGATCCCCGCAGACGTCGACAAGGACGACACCGTCCTTGGCCCCTTCACAGCCCACCAGAGCATCCAACTCGGCGCCATGGCCATCATCCTGTGGGCCGGCTATCACGCCACCCGGCACCTCCTGCCACCCCTGCTCCTCGCCGCCCTCGCGCTCCCCCTCGCCACCACCGGTGTGCTCGCCGTCCTCACTCGCCACGACGGCCTGCCGCTGGAGCGCTGGCTGCTGGCCGCCTGGCGCCACCACCGTGCACCCAAGCGTCTCGTTCCCACCGGCGGCCTTGCGGACGTCCTGCCCTGGCAAGCCGACCTCCTCCGCCACCGAGCAGCACCCGAACGCATCGGGACCCTGACGCTGCCGGTAGCCGACATCGACAGCGATGGACTGCTCGATCTGGGCCTCGCCGGATGCGCGGCACTCAGCGAGGCCGGAACGGTCAACTTCGCGCTGCGTACCCCGCGGGAGCAGCAGATCCTGGTCACCGGCTTCGGACGCTGGCTGAACTCGCTGGCCGGCCCCGTCCAGATCCTGCTGCGCACCCGCCCCCTGGAGCTCGGCCCGCGCGTGGCGGCAATGCGCCAGGCAGCGCCCGCGCTGCCGCACCCACTGCTGGAACAGGCCTGCCTGGACCACGCCACCTTCCTCATCGACCTCGACCAGCGGCACGAACTGCTGGAGCGCCACGTGCTGCTCGTCCACCGCGAGCCACGCCTGGACGCCGCAGCGCCCGCGCGGGCCCTGCGCCGCAGCGAGGAGTCCATTGCGCTGCTGGCCACCGCCGAGATCGCCGTCCGGCCCCTGGCGGGCACCGCCGCGTTCGCCGCGCTCTCGGCCGCCTGCGACCCGCAAACACCCCTCCACCCCTGCCCAGCTCTGCCCCACGCCCCCGTCACCTCCGGAGAACCACAGTGAGAACAGCCCTCCTGAAGAGCCATCAGCAGGACTTCGGCGCAGGCCACGAGGGGGAGCCGCTGGGCCTGGGGCCGGACTCGGTCCAGGTCGAAGCGCGCCTGCTGTCGGTCGGCGACCTGCTCGCCACCACGCTGATCGTCACCGGCTACCCCGCCGAGGTCACCCCGGGCTGGCTGGACCCGCTGCTCACCTACCCCGGCCGCCTGGACCTCTCGCTCCACATCGAACCCGTCCCGCCCGCCGTCGCCTCCCAACGGCTGCGCAAGCAGCGCGCCCGCCTGGAGTCCAGCCTGCGCACCGGCCAACGCCAGGGGCGCCTGGAGGATCCGGAGACCGAAGCGGCCGCGGCCGACGCCGCCGAACTGGCATGGCGTGTCGCCCGGGGCGAGGGCAAGCTCTTCCGCGTCGGCCTCTACCTCACCCTCTACGCCAGCGACCACCAAGCGCTGGCCGACGAGGTGTCCGCCGTGCGCGCGCTCACCGAATCGATGCTCCTACGCTGCCAGAGCGCCACCTGGCGAGCGCTGCGGGGCTGGACCACCTGCCTACCCCTCGGTATCGACCAACTCCGCGCCACCCGCACCCTCGACACCGCGGCGCTCGCCAGCTGCTTCCCCTTCTCCTCCACCACGCTGCCCGCCCCCGGCCCGGACGACGAGCACGGCGTCGGCACCGTGCTCTACGGGCTCGACACCGCCGCCTCCGGCCTCGTGCTGTGGGACCGCTTCGCCCAGGACAACCACAACTCCGTCACCCTCGCCCGCTCCGGCGCCGGCAAGTCCTACCTCGCCAAACTCGAAGCCCTCCGACTGCTCTACCAAGGCGTCCAGGTCTTCGTGATCGACCCCGAGGACGAGTACACCCGCCTCGCCCAGGCCGTCGGCGGCACCCTGATCCGGCTCGGCGCACCCGGCACCCGGGTGAATCCGCTCGACCTCGCCACCGACGGCTCCGCCGACCAACTCACGCGCCGCGCGCTGTTCCTGCACTCCTTCCTCGCCGTCCTCCTCGGCCAGACACCCACCCCTGAGGAGAAGGCCCTGCTCGACACCGCGATCCTCACCGCCTACCGCCAAGCCGGCATCACCCTCGACCCGCGCACCCACACCCGCCCCGCCCCGCTCCTCGCCGAACTCGCCACCGCGCTCGCCGCCGCAGGACCGCCCGGCGAGGCCCTCGCCACCCGCCTCGCGCCCTACACCACCGGCACCCACCGAGGACTCTTCGACGGCCCCACCACCCACCAGCTGAGCGGACACCTGACCGTCTACTCGCTGCGAGACGTCCCCGAGGAACTGAAGACCGCGGCCACCATGCTCACCCTCGACGCGACCTGGCAGGCCGTCACCAACCCGGCCGATCGCAGGCCTCGCCTGGTCGTCATCGACGAGGCCTGGCTGCTGATGCGCGACGAGCACGGAGCCCGTTTCCTCCACCGGATGGCCAAGTCCTCCCGCAAGCACTGGGCCGGACTGTCCGTCATCACCCAGGACACCCCCGACCTGCTCGCCACCGACCTCGGCAAGGCCGTCGTCACCAACGCCGCCACCCAACTCCTGCTGCGGCAAGCACCCCAGGCCATCGACGCCGTGTCCGATGCCTTCCGCCTCTCCGCCGGAGAAGCCGCCTACCTCCTCACCGCTGCCAAGGGCGAGGCCCTGCTCTGCGCCGGGCCAGGACGACGCACGGCCTTCACCACCGTCGCATCCGACCTTGAGCACCAGCTCGTCACCACCGACCCCGCCGAACTCGAAGTGACACCGTGAGCGCTCCGACGCCGGGCGGACCGCTCGGCAACCTCCTCCTCGATCGGGCCACTTGGTGGGAGTCCGGGCTGAAAGCCGTCGCGTCGATCGGCTCGGCACAGTGGGTGGTGCTCCTCTCCTCGACGGCCGGCGCGGCCGCAGCCTTCTGCACGGCCAGGCGAGCGCTGCACCACAGGCAGCAGACGCGGCTCACCGAGGGCGGGACCGTGCTGACGGTCCTGTGCCCGCCCAAGGTCGACCCGGCCGCCGCCGCAGCCCTGTGGAGCCACCTCGTGGGCCTGCTCCGGCCCTGGTACCGACGCCTCTTCGAAGGCCAGCCGCACCTCGCCTTCGAGTACCACTTCACCACCGACGGCCTCACCGTCAGGCTCTGGGCGCCGGCCACCGTCCCGCAGACCCTGCTGCGGCGCGCCGTCGAAGCCGCCTGGCACGGCGCCCACGCCCAACCCGAACAGCTGCCCGTGCAACTCGCCAAGCAGAATCAGCGGTTCACTGCCGGCGGAACACTGCGCCTGGGCCGCCCGGAGATTCTGCCGCTGCGCACCGACCACAACACCGACCCCCTGCGCGCACTGCTCGGCGCGGGCCTGGCCCTCCACCACGGCGAGCACATCACCGTCAGCGTGCTCGCCCGACCCGCCACCGGCCGGCGCGTGCGCCGAGCCAAGTACCAACTGCGCAGCCTGCGTTCCGGCACCGGCAGCCCCAGCCGAGCCGGGCGGCTCCTCGACCTGCTCACCCACCAGCCCTCCCGCACCACCCTCACCGCCCACTCCCCCGAGCAGAGCACCGAACTACGGGCCGCCCTCGCCAAGTCCGTCGGGCCGCAGTGGGAGACGGCGATCCGCTACGCAGTCACCACCCCCATCCGAGCCATTCCCGCCGAGCCCGGCCGCGACGGCGAGGCAACCGAGCAGGCGCTCGCGCTGGCCCGAGCCCGGGCCCGAGGCCGCGCGCACGCCATCGCTTCCGCCTTCGCCGTCCACTCCGGCCGCAACTTCTACACCCGCCGCCGACTGCTCCACCCCGCCCAGCAGCTGGCCGCACGCCACTTCCCCCGCCGCGGGGACCTGCTGAGCATCCCCGAACTCGCCGCCATCGCCCACCTCCCCCACGACCCGGACGCCCCCGGCGTCCAACGAGCCGGCGCCCGCTCCATCCCGCCCACCGCCGCCATCCCTCTGCCCGGGCCGAGCGTCAAGCCGCTCGGCGTCGCCGACACCGGCACGTCGCGCCCCGTCGGGATCTCCGTCCCCGACGGCCGGCACCACCTGCACATCATCGGCGCCACCGGCTCCGGCAAGTCCACCCTGATGGCCACCATGGTCCTCGCCGACGCCACCGCGGGGCGCGGAGCGCTGGTCGTCGACCCCAAGGGCGACCTCATCAACGACCTCCTCGCCCGGCTTCCCGAATCAGCGCTCGGCCGGACCGTCCTCATCGACCCCGACGACCACGCCCACCCGCCCCGCCTCAACGTCCTGGAAGGCGCGGACCCCGGCGTCGTGGTCGACAACCTGGTCGGGATCTTCCGGCGGATCTTCACCGCCTTCTGGGGCCCACGCACCGACGACGTGATGCGCGCCGCCTGCCTGACCCTCATGACCTCGCGCACCGCCGGCCCCACCGTCACGCTCGCCGACATCCCCCGCCTGCTGACCGAGCCCGCCTACCGCCGCCGCACAACCGCAGGCGTCGACGACCGCGTCCTCCTGGGCTTCTGGACCTGGTACGAGCAGTTGTCCGAACCCGCCCGCGCCGCGGCGACCGGGCCGCTGATGAACAAGCTCCGCGCGTTCCTGCTGCGCCCCTTCGTCCAGCACGCCATCGCCTCCGGCCCCTCCACCTTCGACCTCGCCGACGTCCTCGACGGCGGCATCGCGCTGATCCGCCTCCCCAAGGGCGTGCTGGGCGAGGAGACCGCCCGCCTGCTCGGCTCCTTCGTCGTCGCCAAGACCTGGCAAGCCGCCTCCAGCCGCGCCACCGCCCGCGAGCAGGGCCGCCGCGACGCCGCCCTCTACCTCGACGAGTGCCACAACTTCCTCACCCTGCCCTACCCGCTGGAGGACATGCTCGCCGAAGCCCGCGGCTACCGCCTCAGCCTCGTCCTCGCCCACCAGCACCTCGCCCAACTCCCCCACGACCTGCGCGAAGGCATCTCCGCCAACGCCCGCTCCAAGATCGTCTTCAACGCCTCCCCCGAGGACGCCCGCGACCTCGAACGCCACATAGCCCCGCACCTCGCCGCGCACGACCTCTCCCACCTCGGCGCCTACCAAGCAGCCGCCCGCCTCGTCACCTCCGCCGCCAACGCCCCCGCCTTCACCCTGCGCACCACACCCCTGCCCGAGCCCGTCCCCGGCCGCGCCACCGCCATCCGCCGCTCCTCGCGCACCACCTACGGACCCAAGACCACCCACCGGAAGTGAGCCGCGTTGAACCCCATGCCCCCGCCCCGCCGCCGCGCCAACCCCGATCGCCGTGTCCCCCTCACGCTGCTCGCCCGACGCCTGACCAGCCGTGACATCTGGACCCTGGAGATGCTCCTGGAACACACCGTGCTGACCTCGACCCACCTGACCGACCTGCTCACCGTCTCTCGACGTTCCGTCAACCGCCGCCTGGCCACCCTCACCCGCCTCGGCGTCATCGACTCCTTCCGCCCCCACCACCGGCCCGGCTCCGCCCCCGAGCACTACGTCCTCGGCACCACCGGCGCGGCGCTGCTCGCCGCCCGCTACGCCACCACCCCGGCCGCCCTCGGCTGGCACCGAGACCAAGCCACCCGTGCCATGTTCTCCCCCTTCCTCACCCACGACACCGGCACCAGAACCTTCTTCACCCACCTCACCCGGACCACCGCGTCCGGCGAGCACCTCACCACCTGGTGGTCCGAACGCCGCTGCGCCCAGCTCTGGGACGACCTCGCCACCCCCGACGGCTACGGCCAGATCACCGGGCCCACCGGCAGCAGCACCCCGTTCTTCGTGGAGTTCGACACCGGCACCGAGTCCCTGCCCCGACTCGCCACCAAACTCGACTCCTACGCCGAACTCGCCACCACCACCCGCACCCGCCCCCTGCTCCTGTTCACCCTTCACAGCACCACCCGTGAGACCAACCTCCACCAGCGCCTGACCGGCCACCGCGCCCTCGACCACCTCGCCGTCGCCACCACCAGCCGCGACCAGCACCACCCCGCCGACGACGCCTGGCTCCCCGTCGGCCGGCCCGCCACCCGGACCCGCCTCGTCGGCCTCCCCGGCACGTGGCCCGCGAACCTGCGCCCCACCCCGGTCCTCGCCGCCGACGACGAACCGGCGGCCGGCCTCCGCCCCGACGCACGGCCAGCCGTCCCCGCGCCCGCGCCCCTGCCACCGCCCCACATCGACCGCTACTGACCCCGGGCGAGCGCCATGGAGTCGACCGCCGCCCGGATCGGCGCCGCGGCCGGGGCCGGGTGCCTGGCCTTCCTCGTCCTCGCCGCGGCCGCGGCCACCGCCGTCCTGTCCACCCTCACCGGCGGCCTGTTCGACTTCTTCGGCGGCGGCGCCGGTGCCGGCCCCAGCGCGCCGGCCGACATCCCGCCCCGCATGCTCGCCCTCTACCAGCAGGCCGCCCCCACCTGCCCCGGCCTGCCCTGGACCGTCCTCGCCGCCATCGGCAAGATCGAGACCGACCACGGCCGCGTCCCCAACCAGGTCTCGACCGCCGGCGCGGTGGGCCCGATGCAGTTCCTCCCCGGCACCTTCGACCAGTACACCACCCCCGTCCCGCCAGGCGGCGCCACCCCACCCACCCCCTGGGACCCCGTCGACGCCGCAGCCCGCCTCCTGTGCGCCAACGGCGCCCGCGACGGCCTCGACCTGCACGCCGCGATCTACGCCTACAACCACGCCGACTGGTACGTCGACGAGGTCCTCACCCAGGCCCGCGCCTACGCCAAGGACGCCCGCCTCCAGGCCGAGGCCGTCCTACCACCCAACCAGACCACCGCCACGACCATCGCCTACGCCCGCTCCAAGATCGGCACCCCCTACGAATGGGGCGGCACCGGCACCCCCGGCCACGGCTACGACTGCTCCGGCCTCACCCAAGCCGCCTACGCAGCTGCCGGCGTCAACCTCCCCCGCGTCGCCCAGGACCAGTACAACGCCACCCTCAAACTCCCCTCCACCGCGCCGCTCCTCCCCGGCGACCTCCTCTTCTACGGCGCCGACCTCACCAACATCACCCACGTCGGCCTCTACACCGGCGACGGACAGATGATCGACGCCGCCCATACCGGCACCCCCGTCCGCACCGAACCCGCCCGCCACCCCGACGACCACTACCTCGCCGCCACCAGGCCCGCCCCGTGAACCGCACCACCCAGGTACGCAGTCCCCCAGCGCACCCGGTGCACACCTGTCCCCTCCCCCACCGCCCTCCAGGAGCACCATCACCGTGACGAGCGCGCACCAGCCCCACCCGCCGTCCCAGGCCGAACTACGCCGGGCAGGACAGGTGATCACCCTGGGCACCTGGACCCTGATCACCGCGGTGTGCACCTTCTCCGCCATGACCGGCGCCCACTTCATCGGCGCCCACACCCCCTGGCCCTGGTCCGGCTGGATCCTGGCCACCGGCATCGACAGCGCCTTCGTCATGGCCCTCCAAACCGACGCCACCCTCGCCCGCTACGGCACCGCCCCAGGCCCCTGGCCCACCACCTTCCGCTGGACCACCGGCCTCTGCTCCCTCTTCGTCAACACCGGCGACGCCGCCCTCCACCACGACTCCGTCGGCATCGCCATCCACCTCATCGCCCCCACGCTCCTGCTCACCCTCGGAGAAGCCGCACCCTCCTGGCGCCGCCGGCTCTCAACGCTCGAGTACCTCGCCAAAAGCAGCGAACCATCCGTAGCGAACGACTGCTTCGGCCTCACCCGGACCAGCCTTCCTGGTGCGCATCAGCCCGCAGAGCGCGAACACCACCCACCCGAAGCCGAGGACCGACCCCTTCCCGAGCAGGCTCCAACAGCTTCAGCAGCTCCCACAGCGAATCCGACCGGCTCCCCGGTGCGAACAGACTCCACGGTCCGCCCCGCAGTGGTGACCGCCGCGGGCACCCAGTCATCCGCCGCCGAGTGCGAGGTACCCACTCCAGGGGCTCACTCCGCAGCCACCTCGGGCACCCGCGCCCTCCCTGCGAACGGAGTTGAGCCCAAGGTCGCCACGGTGAACACCGAACACGCAGCTCACACTGCCGAACACCCGTCGCGCGTGCTCAGCGACGTCCCAGCCGCGCCCGCCAACGCCCGCGAGGCCCGCTCCCGCATTGTCCAGGGCCGACTCAACGGCCTCAGCCAACGCGAAACAGCCCGCCTCGCCCACCGCAGTCCCACGTACGTCCGCAAGGTGTGGACATCCGTCGAAGGCCAACACCGGCAACCTGCAGCGCCACAGACGCCGGACCGGCTTTCCCTTAGCCGCCAGTCAGCACCGGACAGTTGACTTCGTCAACGGCCCTGGTGATAGCGACCTGCCTCTTGCGGCGCAGTCCGCTCGCCCGGGTGTAGCTACTGCGCATGCCGCCCAGCTGGACAGAGCAGCCCCGCGCGAGCGCGGCGGACGAGCCCCGGCAGTCCGACCCGCACTACGCCGCCGGCTGACCCCCGCTCGCGCGGGGCGGAGTCGACGCTCTCGCCCAGGCCGTCACCGAAGATCGGCTGACCCCCGCTTGCGCGGGGCGGACACCGAGACCGCCATCAGCTCGGGAAGATCTTCCGGCTGACCCCCCGCTCGCGCGCAGCGGACCCCAGCCAGAAGATCAACACCACCACGTACTACGGCTGACCCCCGCTCGCGCGGGGCGTACGCACTGAACCTCTCCAACCGGTCAGCTAGAGGCGGCTCACCCCCGCTCGCGCGGGGCAGACACATTCAATTAGACCTGCAGCGTACTGGTTCCTATCCGACACTTAAGGATCACTGTTCGACTGGCCTGTCGACGTGCCAGATGGGCGGTGGAGCGGCCGGCAGTGGTGTCGGCCTCGTTGAACCGGGCGATCAGGTAAGTGGCATGGCCATGCGAGCTAGCCTGTCGGCCGCCGTTGGGCCCGCGCGCATGAGCCCCCGAGGGAACAGAGACAGTCAGAAGATCAGCGACAGGCACGCAGCATGATCGATAGTCGTCAAGGTGGAGTCGCGAGCGGCTCGCATCAACCAAAGCCTCTTGCAGAGCAGTTACGAGAGGTTCACAGGCGTGTACCCTGACCTGCTGATTCGACCGGCGAGCACAAGGGCACTAGAGTCATCCTCACGATCAATCAGATGACGACTCGTCAATTGATCATGTCAGGAAGGGTGTTATGGCCATGGGGGCGATCTCGACTGGCTTCCATTGACAGCAAGGGAGAAGTGCATGGCTGAAAGTGATCCGCCAAAAGGCGGCGAAGAAGGTGCACCGGATCCGAAGTGGATCCGCTTGACGATCGCCATCCTCGCGGCGGTCACGGCCGTTGCCGAATGTATCCAGCACCTGCACTAGCGGGAGTACTTGGCGCGGTCGATCGGGTCTCGGGTCTCTATGCGGACCCGGCCGCTTCTTGGTCGACCGGGTCCGCATAGGACTTCCGTGCACGCCTTCACGTCCGGCTCCGGTTGCCCCCGGAGTCGGACCTTGGCGGCACACTCCGCTTCAGAGGCGGAAGTCTTCGGCTGATGCAGCTGCTGGGAGCCACGCAGCCACCACGCTCACCTGTCTATTCTTCCGCGGTGACTTCAACTGGCAGCGCACGCCCCCGTCGATGATAGAGCTTTCTGGCGCACTAGATGAAGCCCTCGTGCTCGGTGCAGGCCTACTCAGCTTGAAGGGAGCCGACGCGCTACCGCGCCAGGTGACCAAAGGAGTGTCTGGTCCAACTATCGCTGACAGGTGAAACCCCGACCTGTAATCAACTGTCATTCATAAAAACTTCTGTGCTGCCGGGTCATGTCTGGCAGGTTTCGACGAGACATGGCCATCAGGGCTGCCTGGCGGGTGCGATGCTGAGCAGGCCGCAGCCGTAGGCCTTGCCCTTGCCGATGCCGTCGGTGAGGCGGGTGCGGAGTTGGTCGGGGTCGGTGATGAGGGCGGTGCCTTCGAACTGGGTGCGGGCGTGCTTGATGCGGTTGTGGTCCTGGCGGCGGGTGCCGCGGGCCGCGTCCAGCGGGGTGGAGTGCACGGTGATGACCTTGAGGCCGGAGTTCTCGGCCTGGCGGATCCACCATTCCTCGGCGGCGGCGCCGTTGAGGGGGACGACGGGGCCGAGGTTGTAGAGCTCGCGGGTGGTGCGGCCGGGCTTGCGGATGGCGTTGGCGGCTATGCGGTAGCGGATGGTGAGGTCCGCGCGCAGGGCGTCGAGCAGGGGGGTGAGGGGTTTGGTGGCGGCGGTTCCGTAGCCGGTGGGGAGGCGGGTGAGGTCGGGTGGTTGGGTGCTCTGCAGGAGGATCTGGGTGCCGGCGGGTGCGTCTTCGACGCGGAAGAGGACGCCGAGGTGCTGGCGGGCCTGGTCGCCGATGTGGTCGGGGAACAGGGCCATCAGGCGGTGGTGCAGGTCGACCGCTGCGTTCAGGTCCTTGCGGGCGTCGCGGTGGCGCTGGTCGGGCAGGATGCGGGTGAGCCACAGGTTCACGCGTGGCCCCTTTCCAGGTGGCGGGTGTGCTGGTCGAGGTAGGTGACGAGCGCGGTGAGGTAGGCGCTGCCGAGGCCTGCGCACTGGGCGGCGGGCAGGGTGAGGGTGCGCTGGTAGCGGGTGCGGGCCCGGTAGGCGCGGGTGCGGGGGTGGAAGCCGAGGGGGTCGTCGTTGACCTGTCCGGCCGGTGACGTGCCGTCGGCATCCGTGCGGTCGGCGGCTTCGGCGGCGTCACGGGCAACAGGCAGGCGGCCGAGCGGCTGGTCGCCGTGGAAGACCACCCGCACCGGTCCGGCCTCGCCGTTGCGCGCGCGGACGGCGAGCGGCAGTTGGACCAGGTGTTGCAGGGGCTGCTCGAGCAGGTCGATGAGCAGCGGGCCTTCGGGTGGGCAGGAGCGACGTCCGAGGTAGAGCGGCCACCTGGGTGCGCGCAGTGCGGCCGCGCACCGGTCGAGCAGGTCGGTGTCGGTGCCGGTGACGGCCGCGGTGAAGGCGGCGTCGGCCAGGTAGTAGCGGTGGGAGAGCAGGGTGGCGGTGGCGCCGCTGCGCTTCTTGCCGTCCGCGGTGGTGACGGTGTCGCGGCCGCGCAGGCCGCCACCGACGGTGTGCAGGTCGCGCAGCAGCACGCCGGGGCGGTCGGCGCGCACGGTCAGTGACAGACGGGCGAGGTCGTCGATCGGCTCGTCGCGGTGGCGGCCGAGGGCGCAGGCGAGCAGGCCGATGACCCCGGAGCGGGTGGGGAAGGGCGCGGTGTCGCGCTGGTTGAACTGGCTTCGCTCGCCCCAGGATTGCAGGGGGCCTGCCAGGTGCAGGAGCAGTCCGGGTGCGGCCGGGTCGGTCGTGGTGGGCTCGGGGCTGGTGCTCACGCGTCGGCCCGGGTGTTCAGGGCGGCGTTGACGGCGAGGTCGATGAGTGCGGGGAAGGAGTCGACGCGCGAGCCGAGGCCGGTCAGGTCCTTGTCCTCGAGGCTGGCCCAGCCGGAGGTGACGACGCCGCGGTGGCCGAGCAGCTTGTTGGCGGCGGTGGCGTAGGTGTTGAGGGCGGAGCGGGAGGCGGTGGCGTAGCCGCCCTCGTCGTGGGAGCGAACGGGCTTCTCGAACGCGGCGGCGTAGGAGAGCGGGCGGTCCGAGCGGACGCTGACGTGGACGAGGTCGGGGATGGTGTGCGGGGCGGTGGCGGTCTTCTTGGCCTGCGGCAGGGAGAGGATGAAGGCCTCGATGAAGGCCTCGGCCAGTTCGCGCGCGGCCTGGCGGTCGCCGCCGAGGTTGGCGAGCAGGTCGGCCAGGTCGACGGTGGCGTAACGGTAGAAGACGCCGGCGCTGTATTCGGTGTGGCCCATGTGGGCGCTGCCGGTGGTGTCGCCCCAGGTGGAGGTGACGTCGTCGACGGCCGAGAAGTAGTCGAGTTCGACGTCGGTGCCGTGGGTGGTCAGGGCGTGGGCGACCTGGACGGCGCCGTCCACGCCGGCGTCGTCGACCTCGGCGAGCATCCGGCCGAAGAGGTTGATGACGCCGTTGCGGGTGCGCAGGATCGCGTCGATGCGGTCCTTGGGCAGCACGCTCTTGTCGGCGGGCTTCTTGATGTCCTTCGCGCCCTCCAGGGCGGTGCGGAACTCGTCTGCGAGGTCGGCCAGTTCGGCGACGGCGGTTTCGGGGACGTAGACCATGGCGTTGGTCAACACCACCGGGTCGTCCTTGCCGAGTTCGAACTTGATGCTGCTGCCGGCGGCGGCGTGCTGTCCGGCGCGGCGGGCGAGGTCGGCGGGCCAGGCGCGCTCGGTCTCCAGCAGGTGCGTGACGCGGGCGCCGATGCGGCGGGTGCGCAGCGCGTTCTCGCCGATGGTCTGCTGGAAGTACTGGCGCACGGCGCGCTTCCAGGACTGGCTGCTGACCCGGGTGCGATCGGTGTCGCCGTAGCGGACGGTCTTGACGGAGTTGTTGTCGTCGCGGTTCAGGTTGGCGAAGGGCACGCTCTGCACGACGTGGATGTCGATGAACCGGGCCGGGGCGCTGGCGTTGGTGTTCTCGGTGGGCATCGTTGGCTCTTTTCCTGGGACGGGAAGGCTTGCGGCCTGGGGTGGTCGGTCAGTTCTCGGCGGCGTCTTCGGCGGGTGGGGCGGGCGGGTTCGCGTCGTCCTGCCAGCGGGCGTGCTCGTTCTCGGCGGCGTTGCGGGCGCGGTAGTAGTCCTGCAGCCAGCGACGCTTGATGCTGCCGCTGTGACGGTGCCAGCGGGTCAGGTCCACCAGCAGCTGCGCCCAGTCGACGTCGACGTTCTTGTCCCGCAACTGGCGCACGGCGCCGGGCAGGTGGCGGTGCAGCCCGTTGACGCTCTGGCGGGTCAGCAGGTTGAGGCGGGTCTCGGCCGAGCTCTCGCGGATGCCGTCGGTGCCCTTGGCGACGGCGGCGGCGAAGGCGGTGCCCAGGCTGGTGCCGTAGCGGCGCTCGGGCGTGGCGGTGCTGCTCTCCTGCTGGTTGCCCGGGGCGTCGGCCTCGCCGACGGGCGGCTTCTGCTTCGCGGCGGCGTACTGGTCGCGGCGCTGGTTGGCGATCAGGGACGCGATGGCGTAGTAGGCGCGCTGGGTGTCGGGGGTGCGCAGGTGCTCGGCGGTCAGCCAGTTCACGACGTACCTGTGCATGAAGGGAACGTCGTCCAACGGCCGGCCCACGCCGCGGCGAAGGGCACTGCGCACTCCCGGGTCGGTGTGGCACCGCTGGTCGATCCAGCCGACGAAGGCCCTGGCGTGGCCCAGCGGCGAGCCGGCCCGATCGGTGGCGAGGGGCGCGCTGCTGCTCTTGGCGGGGGTGGTCGGGTCGGTGGCGGTGTCGCTCACGTGTCCTCCGTGGTGCTGCTCCGGCGGGTGGCGCCGGCCTTGGCAGGGGCCTTGGCAGGGGCCTTGGCAGGGGTCTTGGCGGCGGCCTTGGCCGCGCCGCCGTACAGTTCGCCGCGGGCTTGTGAGCAGGCCTTGGCGCCGCGCAGAGTCCCCAGGGCCTTGCGGGTGACGGTGTCGTAGACCTGTTCGGCGAGCTGCCGGAAGGCTGCGGCCGCGGTAGCGAAGTCCTGGTTCTCCAGGCGGTGCCAGAACTCCGCCTCGGCCGCCGGCCAGTAGCGGGCGCCGGCATCCAGGGACCAGGTGCAGTCCTCGATCTTGGGCACGTCGATGTAGAGGGCCCAGGCCTTCTTCACGG
This sequence comes from Kitasatospora sp. NBC_01287, assembly GCF_026340565.1. Taxonomy (NCBI): domain Bacteria; kingdom Bacillati; phylum Actinomycetota; class Actinomycetes; order Kitasatosporales; family Streptomycetaceae; genus Kitasatospora; species Kitasatospora sp. NBC_01287. Next base: position 8,112,508 of record NZ_JAPEPB010000001.1, on the reverse strand, counting down.
CCCGGTTCAGCCGGGCCCCGTACGTCTCGCCGACGATCCGCAGGTTGCCGATCTGCGGGGCGAGGTCCTCGTTGCAGTCCTCGGTCAGACCCAGGACGGGCGGGGTCGAGGCGTCGACGAACTGGACGTCCTTGGCCTGGCCGTCCTGCTCGAAGCCCAGCGCGCGCACCCGCAGGTCGTCCGAGACGTCGAACGCGGTGAGGAACACCCGGGGGCGCTGCGGCCGGGCCGTCCCGCTGGGATTCTTCAGCAGCAGCGCGTCCAGGTCGCGCCACAGCGCGCGGCCGGAGTCGGCCGGCCGCGGGTAGGGGTTGCCCTCCTTGCTGGTCTGCCAGATCAGGTACGGGTCGCCCGTGCGGGAGATCTTGTCCCGGTAGGCCCAGGTGATGAACGCGTCCTTCACATGCCGTCCGGTGGCGTCCGGGACCAGGAGGAGGGCGTGCTGCGAGCGGGCCGTCAGCCCGGAGCAGGGACCGCTCAACTCCGGCGGAGCCGCGCTCGGGGCGGGGAGCTCGTCCCGTTCCCACGGGCACAGGTCGCTGACGCGGCGCACGGTGCTCTCGGGCATGGGCAGCCCGGCGAGCAGGCTCTCGAAGAGCGATGCGCCCTCGGGGTGGTAGGAGAGCGTGCTGCGCAACGGCCCGGCCAGCGAGTTCGCGATCTTCTCCGCACCGACCGTGCGACTGGAGCAGCGCCCCGAGGGGCCGTAGTAGAGCCAGACCAGCAGGTGCAGCACCGCCTGATCGGTGGTCGGCAGGTCGGGGGCAGTGTCGGAGACGTGGCGGAACCAGGCGTGGTTGTTGCCCGAGGGCCGGGTGGTGATCAGCTTGTTGACGCCGGCGGTGTTCTCGGCGTCGCACTGGTGAGTCAGGCGCGGGTCCTGAAGGAACGGCTGCCGCGGATCGAAGAGGTCGAAGCGCCCGTGCTGGTCCTGGACGAACTTCTCGACCGCGCCGGCGTCCAGCCGTTCCCCGTCGAGGAGTTCGAGCCGCCGGGTTCGCCAGTCGCCGGGGCCGGCGGCGGCCTCGTCCAGCGCGGTGACGCGCGCGGTGACGGCGTACAGGATCCGGTAGAGGGCGGAGAGGGCGGGCGGTAATGCGATGGCGATGTGGCTGATCTCGTGGCTGCGGAGCAGGAGTTCGCGCAGTCCCACGGCCTCGGGCCTGGAATCCTGGGCGCTGATGGTCCAGCGCACGGGGATCCAGGGTTCGTCGAACAGGTTGTAGGTGGGTGGGTCGGGCGGCATCCTGCCTCCGGTCGAGGGCTGGGCTGTGTACGGCTGGGTAGGCTGCAGCGGGTTCCCCGCACCGGGCGGGGGTCAGCCGCCTGGGGTGTAGATACCGCACGATGCGCGGCCACCCGCATCCCCGCGCGAGCGGGGGCTGGCGTGGTTCCGGCGCGGCGCGCCGCGCCGGAACCACGCCATCACAGTACACACAAGCCTGGTGTGTAGATGGTCAGTTCCCGGAAATCCCGAGTTCGGAGATCTCGATCTCACGGGCGCCGAGCCGGCACGTCCACCGCCCGTCCGTGCCTCGGCGCATCGGCAACAGCACGAGCTCCGCGAGCAGCGGACGCTTTCCCCAGGGGGACGGGATGTCGTGCTCGGCGGTGCGCCCCAGGAGCCACGGGCCGGGCAGCGGGACCGTGTGGCGCATCACCAGGGCGACATCCTGGCGCGCCGGTGTGCGGCCGGACGCGGCCGGCAGCGGTGTCGTGCCGACGGCGTCCAGGGTGCGGGAGCCGTCTGCCTGGAGGTAGACGCAGACCGCGCGCCCGGTGTCCGCGCCCAGACGAGTCGTCAGCAGCTCCTCGGTGATCCCCGGGTCGCTCGTGCTCAGCGCCGACAGATCGCCGGCGACGTCCAGTGGCGCCGGGATCGCCGCCATCTTCGCCAACTGGCCTTCCGCCGCGGCGGTCGCGAGGCGCTCGGCGTCCATGCGGGCCAGCCGATCGCGCTCGGCGGCGTCCGCGAGGTGGGTGGAGAAGTCGTCGGCGTAAACGGCGTCGACCAGGTGCTGCACGTCGCCCGGGACCTGGATGGTTTGGTGTTCCGGTGTGTTCAGGAGAACGCTGGTGCGGTGCAGCAGGGCGCCGTCGTAGACCGCGCCCCAGCTCCTCGGTGCGGCGAGGGTGCCGTCCTCGTCGAGCGGCTCCAGGACGACCAGGCGCGGTGTGCGCGGGTCGCCCGTCCAGGCGGGCCGGTTGGCGCGGTTGTGGCGCTTGCCGCGTCCGGCCCGCTGCAGGAGTTGGGCGAGTGGGGCGAGGTCGCTGACGACCAGGTCGAAGTCCAGGTCCAGGGACTGCTCGACGATCTGGGTCGCCACCAGGATCGAGCCGGCGCGGGCCTGGGACGCGGCGTTCCCGTCGGCCGGCTTGCCGTAGGCGGCCTCGCACTCCCGCGAGATCCGCTGGCGCTCATGGGCCGGGTAGCGGGAGTGGAGCAGCCGCAGCCCGCCCTCGCGCGAGGCCAGTTCCGGCAGGGCGTGACACAGGTCCCGGTAGGTGCGCTGGGCCTCGTCCACGGTGGTACAGCAGACCAGTACGCAACCGCCGTGATCGGTGACCGGCGCCAGCAGTTCGCGCAGCGCCTCGCGGCGCGAGCCCGCCTGCGGTCGCACCGCGGGATCCTCGCGCACGTCCCAGCGCACCTGGCGGGTCTCCACCTGGAGGCTGCGCTCCCGGTCGCTCTTCACCGCGCGGGGCTCGCTGACCTCCCCCGTGCCGGCATCGACATACAGCCAGCCCGGGTAGCACGGCGCGATCGCACTCGGCTCGTTGAACCCGGCGCCGCGACGATAGGCCTCCACCAGCGAGGAGGCCGCCCTGCCGGTCAGCGTCGCCGACAGCAGGACGACCGGCGCCCGCAACGCGCCCAGCCACTCCAGCAGCCGCACCAGCAGGCTGTGCATCCACGGCCCGTACGCGTGCGCCTCGTCCACCACGAACACCTTGTCCGACAGGCCCAGCAGGCGCAGCACGTTGTACCGCACCGGCAGGACCGCCGTCAGCGCCTGGTCGATGGTGCCGTTGCTCAGCGGCGACAACAGACCGCGCCGGCCCGTACGCAGCCACCGCCCCGCCTCGACTCCCGTCCGCTCGTCCGACAGCACCGGCGATCCCTGCTCCGCCTCGTCGGGCTCGGCGTACGCCGGGCTGAGCCACGCCATGCTGTGCAGCAGCGTCAGCGCGCGCTCGCCGACGACATTGCCCTCGGCGAACTTCCGCACCCGCTCGAACATCGCGTCCGCCGTGGCCATCGTCGGCAACGCGAAGTACAGCCCGCTCGCGCCCGAGGCCCTGGCCATCACCGAGGCGGCGTGCAGCGCGGCTTCCGTCTTGCCGTCCCCGGTCGGCGCGGTGACCAGCAGCAGCCCCGCCCCCGACACCACCTCGGGCAGGCGGGCGGCGATATCGGCCTGCAACCCGTTCGGCGGGAACGGGAACCGCTCCTCGAACGACCGTTCCACGAACTCGGCACGGCCAAGTCCCGCTTGCCGCACCAGCGCCGGCGCCGACTCGACCGCCGCGACGTAGTGCGCGTCGAGCTGCGCGCTGTTCCCTTGCCAGCCCGGCTCCGGCAGCCGTTCGGTGATCACCTCGGCCTGACTGGCCAGCCAGTCCGCCACGACCACCAGCCCCGTGACGACAGCCGCCGTCGGCGCCGACAGCGCCCCCTTCGGCACCGCGACCGCACCCGTCAGCCGACGCACCGCAGTCGCGTGAGCCGTCCGCTGCTCACGCCAGCCGTGCTCCCCCAGGCCCGGCTGATACGCCGTCGGGTTCGCCAACTCCTTCTTCCGAAGCGGCTCCCCGAAACGGCCGTGGTGCCCGCCAAGCAGTTGGGCGATCTGATGGCCGGCGGAGAGACTGACGAGCCTGCTCGTCGGGTAGCCGCATTGCGCGAAGAACTCGGCGAGCGCCCAGTGCGTCACCGTCTCATGACGCAGAGCCGGTCCGGAGACGGCGGCGAGGCCGGCGCCTTCTCCGTAGCGGGGGTCATCCGCCACGCGCGCGAACGCGGCCTTGTCCAGGGCCTGGAACGGCGGCGAGATCTTCCCCACGTCGTGCAGCCCGGCCCAGAAGCACACCACTTGGCGGCCCTCAGCCTCTGACAGGCCCATCTCCGCGGCGATCCGCCGGCGCGAGCGCGGGCTCGTCATCCGGTCCCACAGGGCTCCCGCCACGGCCGCGGTGTCGAGCAGGTGGCAGATCACCGGATACGGTCGCGGCAGGTCGGCGCTCTTGCCCCACAGGCGGACGTCCAGCCCCAACTCGTGACTCTCGGCGATCGGCTCAGTGTTCTCAGTCATGACCGAAGAGGTAGCAGAGCCCACTGACAAACCCGCTCCGCAGGATCGGGAAGGTCCCGGTCGACCGCTCCGGAGACCTCTAGTATCTGCGTTGTGACAGACGAGATCCGCGGTGGTGGAGGTGTGTTGCGCGGGATGCGGACTGGTCCGGGCAGCAGCATGACGGATCGTAAAGCTATGGCAAACACCCTCTAGCGTTGCAGGTCAGGAAGTGTCCGCCCCGCGCGAGCGGGGGTCAGCCGACTGACAGGCCTGGTGAGATCGCATTTTCCGCGTCCGCCCCGCGCGAGCGGGGGTCAGCCGTACTTCAGCAGCGCCCCGTCGGCCTGATCGCTGTCCGCCCCGCGCGAGCGGGGGTCAGCCGCAGAGAGTGATCGCGGCGAGGGCGGTGACGAGGTCCGCCCCGCGCGAGCGGGGGTCAGCCGATCCACAGGTTCCCCGGTGACGGCCGGCCGTCGTCCGCCCCGCGCGAGCGGGGGTCAGCCGGACTCTGCTTGCTGCGGCCCGGGCGGGTACGCGTCCGCCCCGCGCGAGCGGGGGTCAGCCGACTGACAGGCCTGGTGAGATCGCATTTTCCGCGTCCGCCCCGCGCGAGCGGGGGTCAGCCGTACTTCAGCAGCGCCCCGTCGGCCTGATCGCTGTCCGCCCCGCGCGAGCGGGGGTCAGCCGCAGAGAGTGATCGCGGCGAGGGCGGTGACGAGGTCCGCCCCGCGCGAGCGGGGGTCAGCCGATCCACAGGTTCCCCGGTGACGGCCGGCCGTCGTCCGCCCCGCGCGAGCGGGGGTCAGCCGTCCCCCGCGGGCGCCGAGGGGCTGTCGCAGTTGTCCGCCCCGCGCGAGCGGGGGTCAGCCGCACCCGGGCACCATGGCCGACCCGGCCACGTTGTCCGCCCCGCGCGAGCGGGGGTCAGCCGCCACACCACCCGCGCGGCGGCGGCGGAACGGCGTCCGCCCCGCGCGAGCGGGGGTCAGCCGTTCCCCAACGGCAGCTTGATCATGTTCCGGTAGTCCGCCCCGCGCGAGCGGGGGTCAGCCGCCGACCCCGACGACATGGATAGCTCCGACAACGTCCGCCCCGCGCGAGCGGGGGTCAGCCGTGCAGGTTGTTGTCCTGCGCGAGGCTGCGGGCGTCCGCCCCGCGCGAGCGGGGGTCAGCCGCCCTCGCACGTGCCGCACCACCCGTCCAGGCGGTCCGCCCCGCGCGAGCGGGGGTCAGCCGTAGGCGCCGCGGGCGCTGGGCATGGAGTCGCTGTCCGCCCCGCGCGAGCGGGGGTCAGCCGCTGAGGACTGTTCCGGAGATCGCGGTCGGGTTGTCCGCCCCGCGCGAGCGGGGGTCAGCCGCCGCAGGGCTCTCCCGTAAGGAACTGGCGGACGTCCGCCCCGCGCGAGCGGGGGTCAGCCGTCCCTGGCCTCGGGCGGCCCTTACGTCGGCGAGCGGGGGTCAGCCGGCGGCCCAGGGGCACGTGCGGGCGCCTGGCTAGTCCGCCCCGCGCGAGCGGGGGTCAGCCGCCGTTCCGCCGAATTACCGGCCCGGCCACCCGGTCCGCCCCGCGCGAGCGGGGGTCAGCCGGCGTTGGCCGAAGGCCGCAGCACCCCTGAGCTGTCCGCCCCGCGCGAGCGGGGGTCAGCCGCAGCCGCGCGCCACGAGCCCGCCGAAACGGTCGTCCGCCCCGCGCGAGCGGGGGTCAGCCGGATGAACTCGGCGTACTCGTCCGGGTGGATCGGTCCGCCCCGCGCGAGCGGGGGTCAGCCGGCGTCCGCCCGCGAGGCAGAGGCGACGCGCAGGTCCGCCCCGCGCGAGCGGGGGTCAGCCGTAGCCGCTGACCAGGGCGTGGTCGGTGACCGCGTCCGCCCCGCGCGAGCGGGGGTCAGCCGCCATACGGTCCCCCGTGCTGAACAAGCCCACCTGACCCGTCCGCCCCGCGCGAGCGGGGGTCAGCCGCCTCACCACCCCCAGCATGCCGCCCTGATGGCGTCCGCCCCGCGCGAGCGGGGGTCAGCCGGTGTACCGCACCAGCGGCTCGACCGGCACCGAGTCCGCCCCGCGCGAGCGGGGGTCAGCCGAGGTGTCTCGGTGGTCGGCGCGGGCCGGTACGGTCCGCCCCGCGCGAGCGGGGGTCAGCCGTGGGAGCAGGAACGCGAAGCAGCCGCCGAGCAGTCCGCCCCGCGCGAGCGGGGGGCAGCCGGTGCTCCCAGGATCGCCACATGGCGTTCAGACGTCCGCCCCGCGCGAGCGGGGGTCAGCCGGACCACCTGCAGGCCCGCCGCGATGTGATCGAGTCCGCCCCGCGCGAGCGGGGGTCAGCCGCAGGTTCGAGTGTTCCCGGTTCTCCTCGGTCCGTCCGCCCCGCGCGAGCGAGTGTCGGCAACGGCTGAAATCGGGTTCTGGATCACTTTCCGTGCTGATATGACTGATCGTCACTGACCGTGCTGGGGTCGGGTGCCGGTCACGGGGCGAGGAGCACGCGCTTGCGCAGGAGGTCCAGGCCCGCGCGGCCGAACATCTGCCGCTTCAGCATCTTGATCCGGTTCACCTGCCCCTCCACCGCCCCCGAGCTGAACGGCAGACTCAACCCCGCCACCACCGCACCCAGATCAGACCCGATCCCGTTCACGAACGACACCAGCTCGGGCAGGCCGGTGGCCTTCACCTGGTCGATCCAGCCTGCCAGTTGAGTGTGGCCGGTGCGGGCGGTCATCATCTCGGCGAAGGTGCGGACGTGGTCGGCGGTGGTGGCGAGCTGCGGGCACCGGGCGAGGACGCCCTTGAGCTTGAGGGTCTCGTCCGTGGTGAGGCTGTCGGGGTGGCGGGTGATCCAGGAGGTCACGTCGCGGACCGAGGGCGGCCGGGTGGAGCGATCCTGCGGCTGGGCGCCGGACCGTAGGGGCCGCAGGTAGTCGCGCAGGACGGTGAGGCCGCCGGTGTAGCCGACGGCTTTGATCTCGTCGAAGAGCGTCTTCGCGGTGGTGCAGCCTTCCTGCCACCGCTGATGGAGGTAGGGCTTGTAGTCGTCCAGGACGCTCGTGCGGCCCTGCCACTTGCCGACCACAAGTTCCTCGGGGGCGGTGGCGCGGGCGAACCTGCGCACTGTGCCGCGGGCCAGGCCCAGTCGGCGGCTGATCTCCCGCCGGGACAGGCCCTGGGCGAGCAGGTCGTGTACGGCCTGGTGTCGCTCGCTGGTGCGGTCCGCGTATCGGTGGGCGCCCCTGGCCGCCTTCGCCGTCGTGGTGACCTTCTCCAGTTCGGCGAGGGCCGCCGCGGATTCCTCGGGGGTGGGAACGTGGGCGGGTTCGCGCAGCTGGGTGGAGTGCCGGGTGACGCAGCGTTCCACGGCTTCGGTGAGATTGTGGAACAGGTGCCAGCGGTCCGCGACTTGGACCGCGTTGGGTGCGCCGAGGCGGGCGCCTTCGGCGTAGGCGATGGCGCGGTCGCGGCAGATGACCTCGACGCCGGGGTGCTCGGTCAGCCAGCGGGCAAGGGTGGCTGCCTCGCGGTCGGGCAGCAGGTCGACGGGACGGCGGGTCTCGATATTGATCAGCACGGTGCCGTAGACGTGACCCTTGCGCAGGGCGAAGTCATCAACTCCGAGCACTCGTGGTGCCGTTGTCGGTGGATCGGGCATCGCGCGGATCAGCCTCAGCAGCGTCGAGCGACTGACCTTCGAGCTGAGGACGCTGGACAGCCGGGCGCCGGCTCGTCCGGCCAGCATCAGCGCCACTGACTGCAGGACGGTGTGCAGCCGCAAGCTCCGCCGCCCGTGGCGGAAAGTGAGCCCGGCGACCTGCTCGACGAACGTCGACCGGGCGCACGACGTCGCGGGGCAGCGGAAGCGCCGGACCTGCAGCTTCACGACCACTCGCCGGCCACCGACCGCCGAGTCCGCCAGCCGGCGCTCGTAGCGGCTGTGGACCCGACGTGATCCGGCGCCGCAGGCAGGGCAGAGCGCCTCGGGCGCACACGCGCAGGCCGTGACGGTCACGCTGTCGCCGCCGATCTCGATGTTCGCTATCTCTAGGTCGCCCAGGTCTGGGAACAGGACTTCCTCAACATCCACGTCGCTCACGACTGTTGATCATCACGCATGTGGCGCGACCCCAGCCCGGGAGCATCGAAAGTGACCACAAGTCGTTGGTGTCGTTCGTGAACGGGATCGGGTCTGATCTGGGTGCGGTGGTGGCGGGGTTGAGTCTGCCGTTCAGCTCGGGGGCGGTGGAGGGGCAGGTGAACCGGATCAAGATGCTGAAGCGGCAGATGTTCGGCCGCGCGGGCCTGGACCTCCTGCGCAAGCGCGTGCTCCTCGCCCCGTGACCGGCACCCGACCCCAGCACGGTCAGTGACGATCAGTCATATCAGCACGGAAAGTGATCCAGACCCCCGTTTCACCCGTTGCCGACAGCGGGGGTCAGCCGGTGCTCCCAGGATCGCCACATGGCGTTCAGACGTCCGCCCCGCGCGAGCGGGGGTCAGCCGGCGAGAGCGTCGTCGATCTGCCGCTCGGGGTCGTCCGCCCCGCGCGAGCGGGGGTCAGCCGGCGAGAGCGTCGTCGATCTGCCGCTCGGGGTCGTCCGCCCCGCGCGAGCGGGGGTCAGCCGACGATGTCGGCGTGTACGCCGCGGTGAGTCGCGTCCGCCCCGCGCGAGCGGGGGTCAGCCGATCGAGCAGCCCACCGCGCCCGGGACGACGGCGTCCGCCCCGCGCGAGCGGGGGTCAGCCGCCCAGGCGCCGCGCGCGGGTCCAGGCGGACCAGTCCGCCCCGCGCGAGCGGGGGTCAGCTGGGTCAGCGCGCGGGCCGCACGTTCACGGCTGAGTCCGCCCCGCGCGAGCGGGGGTCAGCCGCCCGAGCCGCACATCCGCGGCGGCCGGCGCGCGTCCGCCCCGCGCGAGCGGGGGTCAGCCGGTGCTGGACGCCGTCCGGTTGGGCAACCAGGCGTCCGCCCCGCGCGAGCGGGGGGCAGCCGGCATGGCACATCACATCGGTTCCGACGGGTCCGTCCGCCCCGCGCAAGCGGGGGTCAGCCGAAGTCGGAGCAGGTGACGCGTTCCCTGGTGCAGTCCGCCCCGCGCGAGCGGGGGTCAGCCGGCCGTCCAGGTCGTCCAAGTCGAAGAATGGGGGTCCGCCCCGCGCGAGCGGGGGTCAGCCAGCGTTTTCCGACGCCGGCTACACCCGGCACCCGTCCGCCCCGCGCCAGCGGAGGTCAGAGCTGCGATCGCCGAGCGGAGGCGGGGCTGCGCGGAGCTGATCTCGGTCCGCGCGGCCCCGTTTCCCGGTTCACCCGGCGTTGGTGCCGTCCTCGGCGGCGGTGGGAGCAGCCTGGTAGCGGCGAGGCTTGTCGGACGTCATCAGCGCTTCACCGCGGCTGACCATGGTGGTCAGCGCGTTGCCGATGGCGCCGGAGGAGCGGCCGAGGATCTTGGCGATGGCGGTCGGGGTCCACGCCTGGTCCCGGTTGGCTCGCAGGTGGTCGAGGACGAGCCGGTGCAGGCCGCCGGGCAGCAGTCGGGGCCCGCCGCTGGTGACGGCAGCAGCGGGCCGCTTGCGCGCCCGGGAGGGGAGCTGGGTACCGCAGGTCGCGCAGATGCAGACGTGATCGGCGGGCTCGACCGACGCATCGCTGGATACCGCCCCCGGCCCGGCTCCGGCGCCGTCCGTCGGCCCGCTGTGACCGTCGGATACGGCCCCGGTGTCCCGGCGGGTCGAGTCGCTGGTGCCTTCCTCCGGAGCATCGGCTGCGGCTGGCACGTCCGCGGTACGGTCCTGGGCGGCCGGATCGCTGCCCGGCGGCGTGCCGTCCGACGCCCCCGGTGCCTCTCCGACGGCGGTCCACCCGATCGCCGTGGACCCCGTGTTCACCGACGGCGGGGTGCCGGTGTCGGTCCCGGTGGTGCCTGGCACCCTCTCGCCGGTGCCGCCGGATGCCGCGACCGCCGCAACCGGGTCGACGTCCGCGACACCGCCACGCCCGTACTGCTGCTGCGCAATGCCGTCTTCTGCCGCACCAAGGTCCGTGCTCTCACCGCCACGCGGCAACCCGGCCTCTTCGCACCGGACTTCGGAATCTCCCTTGTCCGGCGAACTGTGCTGGTCGGCACCTGCGGTGGTTGTCCCGTTCTCCGTGTCGCGTTGGGGGAAGGTGCTGCCGCCGACATCACCGGCCGTGGGCTCGGAGCCGCGCGTCGACTCGGCGGTCTCGGCCGTGTCGGTCGGGGTGGCGGCGGGGACGGCCGTCGTGTCGTTGTCGGCCGGGTACCAGAGGTCGGCGAGCTTGCGGGTGCGGTCGTTGCCGCCGGGCGTGCGGCGGGCCAGGCCGCGCTGCTCCAGGGTGGCGAGGGCCTTGCGGGCGGACGAGGGGCTGACCTCGGCCGCGAGCGCCAAGGCGGCGGCGGTGACGGCCTGCTGGCCGCACAGTTCGGTGTAGACGGCGGCCGTGGCGCCGGTCAGCGCGGTGACCGGCTGAGTGGGGATGGCATCGGCGGTGGTCTGGGACATGGTGGGCCTCCTTGGTGTGGTCAGCGGGTCGGTAGGGGGTCCCAGGGCCGCCGGGCGGGCGGCCCTGGGAGAAGGGGTTGGGCGGTCAGCGGCGGCCTCAGCCGGCGTGGCCGCAGCCACCACAGAATCCGCCGGTGGCGCAACCGCGCTGGCAGCTGCCCGAGCGGGCACGCTGGCGGGGAAGGCGACCGGAGCCGCTGGCGGCGGACACCAGCGCGGGGCGCACCGCGGCCAGGACGAGGTCGGCCAGTTCGGTGCGGGTGGTGGGCCGGTTGGGCGAGGACTGCGGGGTGCGCATGGCGGGGCTCTCCTGGGGTGTGGCAGGTGCGGTTTCGGGGTGGGCCGGGGCGTGGGGTGCCCCGGCCCGATCGGGGTCTCCGTGCGGCGGACATTGGCGGTCTGCCGTGCGGCGGTGGATGCGGTCAGGCGACGCCGGTCAGGTCGTCGTCGGGGTCGCGGTGGAGCTCGACCCAGGCCTCGGGCGGGAGGTGGCCGATCTGGCCGCCGTCACCGATCCACACCGCACCGCGCTGCTCATCGTGCGCGGCGGCGGTGGTGCTGTCGGGGGTGGTGGGCGGGATGTGGGGGGTGGCGGTGATGGCGCCGACGTAGTGCTCGAAGGGCCACTCCGGGGACAGCGCCAGGCGCACCGGGGTGCGCGGGTCGTGGGCGGCCAGGCTGTTGATGAGGTCGGCGACGGTCAAGTGGCGCTCGGGCATGTCAGGTTGTGCCTCTCTCCGCGCTGCCCGGGGCGGCGCGGCCGGTTGGAGCAGCGGGGGTCGGTTGGTCAGCTGCCGTAGGCGCAGCGGTCACGGTGGCCCGGGTCGGTGAGGAGGACCTGGGCGCTGGAGGCGGTGCGCAGGACCTCGGGGAGCGAGGCCTCATCGGGGAGCTGCGGAACCCGCCCTGCGCGGGCGAGGTCGGCCAGGGTCCGGATCTCGCGGAACGCGACCTCGCTGCCGCAGCCGGGGCAAGGGCCCAGGAGGCGGAACGGCTCGTCGTCGTAGCGGGGGTCGATCAGGGAGAACCGGTGGACGGCGTCCGGGTCGGTGGGGTCGGTGGCGGTGAGGATCAGCGCGTCGTGCTTGCGGGTGGCGCGCAGCTCGTCGTCAGTGGTGGTGACGTCCGTGGGCGCGATGCCGAGCAGGGCGGCCAGGCGCAGGTGGGCCAGGGCCTGCTCCTCGGCGTGCCACCGTGGGTCGGGGTCCTGGGCGGTGATCGCGCGCAGGTACTCGGCGGCCTGCTCGGCCCGGGCGGCGATCGTGCTGGGAGGGGTGGTCATGACGGTGAATCACTTTCGGAGTCAGGGGGCCGGGTGAGCCCGGCCCCTGTGTTGGTGTGGTCGGGTGCGGTCAGCGAAGACCGGCGGGCAGCGGCGCGTGGGGGTCGGTGTCCCACGGCAGGAGGTGGCTCGCCCGGGGTCGGGTGCTCTTCCTCTCACCGCTACGGATCACCTGGAGTCCCTCGGGGCGCAGGACGTAGACCCACGCATGGCGGGGCAACGTGCTTTCCTGGTCGATCAGTTGGGGCTCGGCAGCGAACGGGCCGTGGCACAGGCACCGGCTGTAGAAGGCGCCGGGGTCCGTGCGGGGGGCGGTCGAGTCGGGCAGCACGGTGAAGTCGATGCCCAGCTCGTCCCATCCGGCGGGGTGGTCGTCCAGGTAGAACCGAGCGGCCGCCTGGACGTCACCGCGGAAGTGGTCCCGAACGGCGGTCAGCAGGACCGGCACCTTGGCGCGCGGGTAGCCGTCGTAGTGGACGTAGCGTCCGGCGAAGCCACCGGGGGTGGGGCGGGCGATGACTGCATGGGTGGTCACGGCACGGCCTCCAGCTTTCGTGTCGGCTTGGCGAGGTGGGATGCTGGGTGGCGGTGCCGCCCCCGATTGGCGCGGGGACGGCACCACTTGTCCTGGCGTCAGGTGCGGGTGACCGTGTCGCGGCAGGCCCAGGGGACCTGGTGGTCCTCGCGCACCAGCGGGGCGGGGTCGGTCAGGGCCCGGCAGAACGCGGCGATCAGGCCGGTCGGGGTGCCCGTGCTGAAGACCGCGTCCCAGAGCGGGCGGCGGTACGGGGCCGGGGCGGCCCAGATCGTCCAGCGGGGCTCGCCGTGCAGGATCTCGGTCTCGACGCTGCCGCGCGCGTTGATCCGCACCTCCACCCCGGCCCGGCCGTCCGGCGCCGTCCACCGCTCCAGGCTCTGGCCCCGTCCGGTGTTCGGGTCCCGGCCCCAGTCGGCGAGCTGGAGGACCGTCAGGACCTTCTCGATTCCGTCACGGTGACCGTCGTCGGGCTGGGCGAAGGGCGGGTCGTCGGGACGGTAGCCGTGCGCCCAGTCGGCAGTGAAGGCGGCGATGAACTCGTAGGGCACCTCGTCCGAGAACGCCGCCATCCAGGTGCGCGCGCCGTGGTGGTGCGGGCGCGCCCAGGCCTTCCACCGTCCGACCTCCTCCGGGTGGTGCTCCGGCAGGAACCCGAGGTAGGCGCGCCCGCAGGGGCTGGTGAGGTGGCGGTTGGCGAGCTCGTCGCTCCAGGCGTGCCAACCGGCACTGTCGGTCAGCGGGTCCATCGCGGCGTCCGCGTCGTGGCCGGACCCGGCGAGGTAGCGGGGCGCGATGCGCACCTCCCGCCAGGGGATGACGGCGGCGCCGGACGGGGCGGGGGCGATGGGGATGGAGGCCGCAGGCGGCGGCTCAGCGGTCGTGACTCCGCTGGCAGCGGTGGGGCAGTCCATGGTGAATCTCCTTTTCTGGTAGTGGAGTTGAAGGGCGGTTGGCGGTGAGAATCGGCGTTCCCGCGCTGTGGAGCCGAGGCCGGTGGGCGGGGGTCGGGCGCGGACGGGTCCAGCACTGTGTGCTCCGGCCGCAGCAGAACCGCGTTCATCACTTCTTCCGCGCGCATCTGAATTCCCCTTTTCTTTTCTGCGTCAGGGCATTCCTCACCTGCCGCAGGATTTCATTGATGGATTCTGGCAGGATTCCCGCCGCCGGTTTCCCGGGCACACTTAAAAGATAGCTCGATCCCGGAACGATGTGAAGTCGTATTCAGGGCTCTGAAATGATGGAATCCTCAGGATTTCACGACACCTTGCGTCGTGAAATCGAAAATGCTCGACGCGTTCTGCCGTCTAATCAGGGCAGCACGACCGATTCAAAGGAAACGTCCCGTTCCGGGTGCCTGATTGTCACCCGATCGGGTGACAATCAGGCACCCGGAACGCCAGCGGGGCGGGCCAACCCCGGGCGGGCCAACCCCGAGCGGGCCAACCCCGAGCGGGCCAACCCCGAGCGGGCCAACCCCGGGCGGGCCAACCCCGGGCGGGCCAACCCCGGGCGGGCCAACCCCGGGCGGGCCAACCCCGGGCGGGCCAACCCCGGGCGGGCCAACCCCGGGCGGGCCAACCCCGGGCGGGCCAACCCCGAGCGGGCCAACCCCGAGCGGGCCAACCCCGAGCGGGCCAACCCCGAGCGGGCCAACCCCGAGCGGGCCAACCCCGAGCGGGCCAACCCCGAGCGGGCCAACCCCGAGCGGGCCAACCCCGAGCGGGCCAACCCCGAGCGGGCCAACCCCGAGCGGGCCAACCCCGAGCGGGCCAACCCCGAGCGGGCCAACCCCGAGCGGGCTGCTCGCCCACCGCTTCGCGGGGGCATCGCGCCCGCCGGGGCCTGGCCGGCAGCTGACGCCGACGGGGGTACCGGGACCTGCAGAAGGGGAGGGCAGCCGCCGGTCAAGAGGCAACGGGGGCGGGGCGGCACCGCCGGGACCGGGCTACCTGGCCGCCGGGACGCGCGAAGACCGGGTGGGGACCTACCACCGGGTATTGAGTCCGGCCATGCCCAATTGCCCCATCAGACCGCCCACCTGCGGCGATGAACCGGGACAGGGCGTCCCGTCCAGGGCGGGACACCTGAGGCGACATCCGAGGATCGACACCCATGGGTCGACGTCCCACCGGCCACCCGGTTCGGACTCCGCAGCGCCTGGCCACCGTCGGCCGATGAGCCGGCAGGCGCTCCTCCCGGCCGGTCGCACCACCTACCTCCCGGTGGATCGCCCGCATCGAAGCTGCTGCTCGGCATGCCGAGCAGCAGCCTTCGGAGCCACCTGGCCGGCTACCGCCTGACAGGCGCGCCCGGGCCCGAGGTGGAGCGGGCCGGGCGAAGCGATGCCGCCGATTCGGGACGTCGGGGTGTTGGCCCGTCGAGGACCGAGCGGGCGGATCGCCCGGCGAGGAGTTCATGGAAGGCGCGGGTGGTCGCGGCGGTCGGGCGTTCCTCGATCTCGGCGAGCCGACTGCGGAGCCGCTCCTGGGTCCGGTGGACGGCCTCGGTGCGGCCCAGAGCGATGTGCTGGCGGGCCAGGCGCAGGTGGAGTTCCTCGTTGTAGGGGTCGTGCTCCAGGGCGCGCTCCAGCAGGCCGAGCGCTTCTTCGGGGTCCGCGGTGCCGGTGGCCAGAATGCCGAGGGCGTTGAGGACGCGGCGGCGGGCCTCCTCCCGCGGCGCGGTGAGCCAGGGGCGGTCCATGCCCTCGCACAGTTCCCCGGTGTAGAGAGCGACGGTGCGGCGGTGAGCGGCGAGGCGTTCGGCCTGGTCAGGCGTGGTGGTCGCTCGCCGTACCGCTTCGTGGAAGGCGTCGAGATCGGTCTCCGCGAGCATGGGGTCCAGGCGCCACAGGCCACCGGCCTGCAGGAGGACGCCGAGCGAGGTGGTGGCACCCAGTGCGGTGCGCAGGGCGCCGCGAATGCTCTTCTTCGCGGTGTGGAAGGCCTCGGTACCGGTGGTCGCGGGGTCCTTGTCGGGCCAGATGGCTTCCAGGATCGCGTCCTTGGTGGAACCGCCGGGGTGGGTGGCGAGGTGCGCGAGTAGCTCACCGGCGTACCCACTCAGCCCCTTGGCCACCAGGTCGCCCCGGACGGTCGCGGCCAGGGGGCCGAGCAGGGTGACGCTCACCGGGCGTCGCTCGGCGACGGCGGTGCGGGTTTCGCCCGCACCAGCCTCGGCTGTCGGGCGTGATCGGGGTGTCCGCTGGGGGTCGATCGATTCCCAGGCGGTGCCCGAGGGGACATCCCTCCCTGTCGCGAGCATGAGCTCGCTGTTATCGGAGCGGTCCTGCTGGCTCGCTTTTCCCAGCTCGATGGAATTCTGCGTACCCACAGAATTCTCAGGCCTCTCCGGGGTCGGCGGCTTGCGCTCAGGAGCGCCCGGGGAAGGCTCCCGCCCTTCATCTTCTTGCCCAGCGGCGGAAGCCCCTCCGGCAATTACCCGGGTTTCCGCCAGGGGCTGTTCTTCGCTCTGCTGGATGAGGCCCAGCAGGATGTCCGAGCTGCTCATCGGCAGGTGGAAGAAGTGCAGCGGACTGTCGGTGTGCGGGCTGCCGGCGGTGGCGTGGCCGTCCGTGTCGACCTGGTAGGCCAGAGCGTCGGGTGGCGCCGGTGCGGTGCCGGTGAGGACCAGGGCAGTCAGTCCATGGGGGCGGCCGGCCTTGAGCACGGCGGCCAGGCGCTGGTGGTGGCGCGGATCGTGCTGGGTGAGCAGGACCATCGGCCGGGGCTCCCGCGCGGCGGCGGATCGCTCTGCATCATGGTGCTGGCGGGTGCGGCGCAGAAGTTCTGTCTCCAGCACCGAGAGGGCCTCGTCAAGGTCCGCGGTCAACTGGCATGCCGGGAGGCGCCGGTTGGCCAAGCCGGGCGCCAGGCGGACGGCATCGGTTCGGGGCAGGAGCAGGCGGGCCTGTCCCGGTGCCGTCAGCACGGTGACGAGCAAGGCGCGGGCCGCGTCCTCGGCACCGGGGCCGGAGAGGGCCAGGACGGCTTGCTGATTGCCTGCCAGGAGATCGAGCAGGTGGCACTGTCGGGTTCCGCGGGTGGCGAGCGGGACGTCGCCCTGGTCGGCTCCCGGTTCACGGCCGGCCGGTGGGTGGAGACTGGCGATGCTGCGGAGCGCGGCGACGAGCGAGGTCTCCTCGGGACGCGGGTGGTGCTCCTCCCCCACGTCGCCGGGGTGGTAGTCGCGACGCCGGTGCAGAGTCCGGCGCACAGCGGCGGCGCTCAGCGCGGTCCCTACCGCCAGGGCCAGGTATCCCGCCTCCCGGGGAAGCTGGATCCCTGGAGCGGCCGCTTGGTGCGGGACCGCCGGGGGAGCAGCCGCTGCCGGGTCCTGGGCGGTGGTCGCATGCGGCTCGACCGGCGTGCTCGGGGTCGCCGCCGTCGGGGAAGGCATCCGTGGAGAGGGCGTCGGCCGCGTGGGCGGGGCGGGCACCGGGGCCGGGCGGCTCGTGACCGGGGCCGGGTTCGCGGCGGGCGGCAGCAGCATGGTCCAGCCGGGGGTGATCCGGTCCGGGTCGCTGAGGTGACTGCCGTCGGGTTGCGGGCGGAGCCGGTTGAGTTGGTAGATCTCTTTCCAGCGCAGCGGGTTGTCGAGGTGGCGTTCGGCGAGGTCCCAGAGGGTGTCGCCGGGCCGCACCTCGCATGCGGCGGTCGTGTCGGTGCTCGCCGCGGCGCGCGCTGTCGCGCTGTTCGGTGAGGGAACGGGGGTGGCCGGGGCGGTCGCGGCGATCGGCGTGGTCCACGCGGCCAGGCTCGCGTCGCCGCGTTCGACGGGTGTGCCGCGCAGGCCTGCGGCGATGGCCAGCACGATCGCGCCGACGAGCAGCCCGGCGATCGTGCGCCGGGCCACGGCCGTGACCGCCCCCGGGCCCGCCTCGCTCAGCAGCGCTCCGAAGTTGGCGGCGTACCAGCACACTTCGCGCAGTACCTGGAGCAGCAGGTAGGCCCAGAGTAGCCAGCTGGCGCAGTAGAGCAGTTGCAGCAGGAGGAACGCGGCGAGCGGGTCCTGCGCCCAGACGGTCGCCTCGCCCAGAGTGGGCAGGTGCTGGGGCCGGAACTGCGCGGCGTAGTGCAGGAGGGCGTACGGGAGTCCGGCGAGGAGGCCGGTCAGAGCCGCGGTCGCGACCAGGGCGCGCAGCAGGTGACCGGCGCGGTGCGCGAAGGGGGTCACGGGGTACCGGTCTCCTCGGCGCGCGCGGTGGCGGTGGCGCTCACGTCGATGGTGCGGATGCCCAGCAGGGTGAGGATCTGGGTGTGCTGGGTGCGGTGGACGGTGACGGTCACCTCGTTGCCGCGGGCTGTGGCTCGGCCGGTGGCTCCGGCGGTGTGCAGGTAGTCGGTTGAGGCCTGTTCGGCCTGGGTGCTGCGCACGGTGAGGGTGCGCTGGTCGCGCAGTTGCCGGAGGTCGAGGTGGCGGGCGCCGTCGCGGGCTGCTTCCTGGGCTTGGCCATAGGCGCGGACCCGGGCGGCCAGGGCGAGGCCGCCGTCGACGGTCAGGCCCAGGAGCGCGAGCAGGCCGAGCACGATGGCGACGGTGAACGCGGTCACCGAGCCCTCGTCCCGGCAACGGGCTGCACCGCGGTGGGGGTTGGTCACTTCGTCTCCGTGGCGCGGTAGGTCTCCAGGGGTGCGGTGAACGTCTCGGCGACGGTCCGCTCGCCCGGCCAGGGCAGCAGGGTGAGGCCGCTGAGCGAGGCTGCGCACACCACGGTGACGCTGATCCGCCCGCCGGGGCGGAAGGCGGTCGTGTCGGTGGTGACCGCGAGGTGGGAGCAGGCCAGTCCGGCTCCCACCAGTGCCTCGCGGGCCGCCTGCGTCGCGGCTCCGGTGGCGGCGCTGGGTGTGCGGGCCAGGGTGGCGGCGCGGGCGGCCTGGTGGGCGGCATCCGCCACGTCCAGGCGCGCCGAGACGAGGCGTCCCGCGCCGATGCCGAAGAGGAGCAGGAGCACCAGCAGCGGCGCGGTCAGGGCCATCTCGGCGGTCACCGAGCCCCGGTCACCGAGGCGGCGTGCCGGATGGTCGGGCACAGGCTCTCCTCCTTTGGGCTAGCGGTCGGGGCCGGTGAGGTGTTCGACCGGGCCGGCCGCGCGGGCGGTGACGTGCAGGTCGAGGAACGGGATCAGCTTCACGACGGTGCCGCTGACCTCCACGCTTGCCCGCGTGCCGGTGCGGGTCACCGCCACGCTCGGCCCCCTCAGCGAGCCGGAGTCGACCGCGCGCAGCAGCGCCTGTCCATCGGCTCGTCCGGCTTCGGCGGTGGCGTGCTCGGCGCGGGCGGTGGCAAGGGCGCGGGAGGCTGCGGCCTGGGCGATGTGGTGGGCGTGGACAGCCAGCGCGAACTGCACGATCGCCAGCAGCAGGAGCAGCAGCAGCGGTGCGACGATGGCGAGTTCGGTGCTGGCCGAGCCCCGGTCCCGCTCTGCGGCGCTGGGTCGTCGAATACGGGTGCGTCGGATGCGGGGCATGGCGGTGTCCCTAGAACTCGAGGCCCTTGGCCTTGGCGAGGACCTTCGCGGTGATGTAGCCGACTGCCGCCAGGCCGCAGGCGATGAGCAGCGCGGTGATGATGACGGTCTCGGTGGTGTAGCCGGCGTCGGGCTCCGCCTTGAACCGGGCACGGGCGTCGGCCAGGCGGGAGGCGATGCGGTGTCCGAGGATGCGGGCGATGGAATTGGCGTTGGTGAGGGTGGTGCGCACGTGGGGTTCTCCTTCGTGAGGGTGAGGTTCAGAGGCCGGCGAGGGCGTGGGTGAGGGCCGGGTAGCCGATGAAGAGGAGGAAGCCGGCGAAGAGGACGACCACCGGCAGGCTCATCCGCTCGGTGGCCGAGGCGGCTTCGGCTTCCGCCTCGGCGAGCAGGTGGGCGCGCACGGTGGCGGCCTTGCTGGTCAGGGAGGTCTTGATGCGGGCACCTTCGTGGCCGGCGAGCGAGGTGGTGGCGGCCAGTTCGACCAGTTCCGCCACCCCCAGGCGCTCCCCCAGCTCGCCCAGCGGCCCCCAGGGCGCGGTGCGGGTGAGTTCCGCCTCGCGCAGCGCGCGGCGGAAGGCGGTGAACGCCGCTCCGTGGCCCGCGCCGGCGGCATCGGTCAGCGCCTGCTCCACCCCGGCGCCACCGGACAGCGCCACCACGGTCAACTCCAGGAGGGTGGACAGGGCCTGGCGGACCTCGGAGCGGTAGGCGGCCGCGCGTCGGCGCACCGCCAGGTCGGGGGCGAGGAAGAGCGCACCGGCCAGCGCCACCGACGTCCAGGCGGGCAGCAGCAGCGTGAACCGCGCGCCGGCGAAGGCGGTCAGCAGGGCCATCAGCCACGGGATCAGCAGCCCCGCCACAGCGGCGCCGGCCTTCTCGGCCAGGTGCCGCTCGACCGGGACGGACAGGGCCAGCAGGTCCGCGCGGGTCTTGCGGCCGGGAAGGTGCCGGCGTCCCAGAAGGGGGACGAACCGATCCCCGATCCGAGCCGACCAGCCGTCAGCTGAGGCGGGCCGCGGCGTGGTCGCGGGAGCGGGCGCCCTGGGGGTGAGGGCGTCGGCGAGGGCGGGCAGAGGTGGGCGCCAGCCGAGGAAGGCCCACCAGGCTCCGGCTCCGAAACCCGCGCCGATCAGAAGGTGGATCATCGTGCGGCCTCCGGCGTCGGGACGGCGAGCAGCCGGGCTGGCTGGGTGAAGGTGGCGATGCGGCGCAGCCAGCCGAACGCGGCCGCGAACAGGGCGGCCACCAGCACCAGGACGAGTTGCCCGGTAGCGGTGTCGAACGGCGCCAGGTAGGGCCGGTTGAGGATGATCAGGGCGCCCGCCATGGTGAGGGTGGTGGCGACCACGATCCGCACCGAGGTCTGGATCCGGGCCCGCGACGATGCCGTCCTGGTGCGCATCAGCGCCTGCTCCCGCGCCGAGCCCGCCAGACCCGCCAGCAGGTCGCCCAGGCGTCCGGCCTGCCGTCCCGAGGCGCTGGTCAGCGCGATCACCACCAGGTCGCCCAGCGGGTCGGCCAGGTCGTCTCCGAGTTCGCGCAGGGCATCCGGTAGGCGTTGGCCTCGCGAGATGCGCTCGGCGCACGTGGCAAGCTGCGGCCGCACCGACGGCGGGGCCGTGGCGGCGGTGGCGAGCAACGCCTGCTCCAGTCCGGCCGCGGCCGCGAGAGTGTCGCGCAACTGCTCGGTCCAGGTGGCGATCGCCTCGATTCGGGCCACGGCCCGCTCGTGCTCCTTGTCCCGCCCCAGCAGGCCCGGCAGCGACCAAGCCGCAAGCGCGGCAATCGGCGCGGCCACCACCCACCCCGTGACCACCAATGCGGCCAGCGCGGCGAGAACGGCCCCGGCCGCCCGGCGGCGCGGGCGCGGCGGGCGGTTGTGCCGCCACCATTTCGCGAGCCTCGGCTCCTGAAGCTCGACCGGCTCGGTCGGCCACAGGCCGGCCCACAGCAGCCACACCCCGCCGCCGAACCCGGCACCGAGCAACAGGACGAGCAGCAGCCGGGCACTCACCGCGACCACCCGCCGACCATGTCCGGCACCCGGAAGCCCACCGCGACCAGGTCCTCCACCGTGGTGGCGCGCAGCGGAACAGCCGCGACCGCGCGGCGATCGGGACCGGGCCGGTAGACCTCGTTGGAGACCAGCTGGCCGCCGTCCGCGTCCACGATCTCGCGGACCGAGGAGAGCACCCGGCGCCCGGCCGTGTCCCGGGCGAGGTGGATGACGAAGTGGACGGCGGAGGCGACCAGCAGGTTCGTCGCCTCCAGGCTCAGCCGCTCAGGGGCCTGGACGGCGTAGGCGGCCAGCTTGGTGAACACCCCGCGCGAACTGGAGGCGTGGATCGTGGACAGCGAGCCGTCATTGCCCTGCGACATGGCGTTGCACATCGGCACCACCTCGGCGCCGCGGATCTCGCCCACGATCACCCGGTCCGGTGCCATCCGAAGGCCCCAACGGACCAGCTCCGCCTGGTCGATCGCGCCCTCGCCCTCGATGTTCGCCTCGCGAGCCTGCATCGGCACGACGTCCGGGTGCAGCCCGTCCAGGTGCAGCCCCAGCTCGAAGGTGTCCTCGATCGTCACCAACCGCTCGATCGACGGGATCTCCGAGGCCAGTGCGCGCAGCAGCGTCGTCTTGCCGACGTTCGTGCCGCCCGCCACGATGATGTTCTTGCGCGCCAACACCAGAGCCCGCAGCAACGACTCCGGCTCCGCGTCGAACACACCCAGGCGCCGCAGCTCCGGCAGCGTGGCGCGCGGGTAGCGGTGCCGGCGGATCGACAGCGACACCCGCCCCGAGACCGCCATCACCGCGAACATCCGCGAGCCGTCCGGCAGCTGCACGTTCAGCCTCGGCACCGCCCGGTCGAACCGGCGCTCCTCGCTGCCCCCGCGCGCCGCGATCGTGCGGATCAGCTCCACCAACTCCCCGTCCGAGGAGGCGATCGGCCCGACCCGCTCCTTGCGGCCGTCCGCGTAGCGCACGAACACCGCGTCGCACCCGTTCGCGTCGATGTTCTCCACCGACGCGTCCTCCAGCAGCTCCTGCAGCCCGCCCAGCCCGAACAACGAACCGTGCGCGGCACGCACCACCCGCCGCTCCGCCTCCGCGTCCAGAGCCGGCCGGCCGAGCGCAAGCAGCCGGGCCGTGTGGCGCTCCAGCGCCTCACCCAGCAACCGCTCCCCCAGCGAGCGCCGCTCGGTGGCGGAGCGGGCCGGCGCGCCCACGTCCTCCCGCTCCTGTGCGTCCGCCACCAGCAGCCGCGCAACCTCGGCGCGCAGGACCTCGCTCAACTCACCATGGCCCGTCGCAGCTTGCTCGGGCATCCCGTACGGGGTCGTCGTCATGCCCGCTCACCTCCCAACACGGACGCCAGGTCGCCAGGCCCGGATACCGAACTCGGCTCCCACAACGGGCTGTCCTCAGCGGCCTGCCGTTCGGGAAGCCGTCGGTCGATCTCGCGCGCAAGCTGTCCGGCCGCGCCGAGCAGGGGACGACCTGGCCCACCGAACCAGCGGCGCTTCGGCTCGGGCCGCCCCCGCAGCAGCGCGGCGCTCGCCGAATCGTGCGGAAGGAGCCGGCAGAGGTCCGCACCGAGCGCGGCCTCCACCTCCGCAGCCGGCCAGGCACACGGACCGACCACCGCGACCACCAGGCACCCGGCCCGCGACCGCAGCCGAGCCGCGGCCTCGGCCGTGTGCGCCAGCGCCTCCACCGCGCCGCCTGTCACGAGCAGCACCGCATCCGCGGAGCGCAGCAGCGCCTCCGTCCCGCTCTCCCGCGGGCCGAGCCGCCCGCAGTCCACGATCAGCAGCGCGCCATCGACCTCGGCCTCCGCCCAGGCCGGACCCAGCGCATCCAGCGCCGCCGCGCACTGCGCGCTCTCCGCCGGAGCGACCACGACGTCGACGCCGCCCGGCAGCCGCTGCGCGTGCTCACCGATCAGGGCCGCGCTCAGCCCCGCCCGCCGGGAGGCCGCCGCCAGGCTCACCAGCCCCGGCGACTCCCGCAGCCCGAAGCGCAACAGCGCGTCCCCGCCCGCCGCGTCCGCCTCCACCACCAGCGGCCTCCGCTCGCCGGGCCACGCCGCTGCCAACGCCAGCGCGGTCGTACTCACGCCCGGCGAACCCTTCGCCGACACCACCGCGACCACGGCCATCAGCGCCCACCCCCGCCCGGTCCGGCCCCCAGCACCACCACGGCCGGCTCCTGGTCCGCCACCAGCCCGCCCGCGCTCTCGGCCGAAGCCTGAAGCGTCACCACCGCACCACCCGACGAACCGTCGCCGGGCCGAACGTCCAGCACCATCGCCTCGACCGGAACGCCGACACCACCACCGGCACCACCGGCCGCGGGCTCGGGACGGGCCTCGTAGACCGCGACCCGGTCGCCCGCGTCGAGGGTCGGCGGATACCGCCCCTCCTTGACCGCCAGCGCCAATACCGCCGCCCCCGGCCCTGCCACACTCCGCCCCAGCAACTCGTCCGAGAGCAGCAGACCGGCCGGCAGCGACGCACTCACCCGCTGCCCCACCACCGCGTCGAGCCGCTCCGCACCGATCGTCGCCGTACCCGCCTCGGCCGAGACCAGCACCGACTTCACATCAGCACCGGTCAACACCTGCCCGGCGGCGACCGGCCGCGCCAACACCAGCACCCGGCTCCGGTGCCCCGTCACGATCGCGAGCGCGCCGAACAGCAGCGCGCACACCGCCATCACCGCCAGCCCGGCCAACAGCCGCATCCGATCACGCCGCTTCACCGCCGCGACCCGCGCACCGCGCTCCGGCCCTGGCGCTCCCGGGCTCGCTCCCCCGGCCCGCGCCGACGGCACTCTCAACGACAACACCAACGCACCTCTCCTCAAAGAGTCTTGAACACGGACAGCTCTCAGTGCCCGGCCCCGGCCACCACGAGCGACTGCACCTCCACAACCTTCACCGGCAGCACCGAACGCGACGTCAGATCCGGAAACGTCCCGCCCTGCCCCGCCCCCGACCACGACACCGACCAATGCGCCGTCACCACCACCCGGAACACAGCACCCGGCTCCCCCGCCGATGCCCGCTCGAAGGTGTGCCCGCAGTCCGGCGACTCCCCGTCCGGATCCGACCCCGGCCCGTACGGCGTCCCAGGACCTCGGCACACCACCGGGACCGTCCCGTCCCCCAGCTCCCACGTCACCGAGGACGGCGTCGCGGTCGCCACGACCTCGACCCCCGGCACCTCGGCGCTCGACTCCACCGGTTTCCACAAGCTGCTCTCGACCCACAACCACGACGGCACCCCGACCACCTGCCGCGCCGTCTCCACCGGCGACATCCGAACCACCGGCTTCGGCAGCTCCAGCCGCGACGCCGCCTGCACCGCCAGTACACCGGGATCGACAGCCGGGGCAGCGGGCTTGTCGCCCTTGCCGAGGTCAGCCCACAGCGGACCACCGGTCAGCGGCGTCGACCCGAAATTCCCCTGCGGCAGCGTCCCGCCGCAGTCGAGCTCGTACCACTGACCCTGGTGCCCGTCTCCCAGCGTCAGCACGTCCGTCACCGGTTTGCTCGCACAGGTGGGTTGGCCGCCCCCGCCGTCGACGGGCTCAGCCGGCCGCGCGGGTGCTCCCAGCTGCCCCTGCTGCGCCGAGGACACCCCTGCGGTCAGCTGGCACTGCCCCTGGGAGCAAGCCGTGGATCCCGTCCCGAGGGTGCCGTCAGCAGCAGCCTGGGGCGCGACAACAGCGAGCCCCAGCAGGCAGCCCAGGGCGAGGACGGCACGACGGTGGTTCAGCACGTGCCGATCGCTCCGATCACCTGCTGGTCCACAACCCACGAGCCGTCGGGCTGGCGGACGATGGCCGCCGCCGAGAGGTGCCTGCCTCCCGCGACCTGGTCGGCGGGTTCACCATCCGGCAGGTACTTCAACCAGCCGCTGTCGTCCAGGCAGTCGGTCACCTCGACTCGCTCGGGCTGCGAATCCGGGCTGACCTTCGTCACGCGCGGGCTCCACTTCGGCGCACCATGACTCACAAGCCCCTTGGCTTGCTGGTTCGCCAGAGCTGTGGTCCAGAAGGAAAGGGCCTGCGCGGTCATGTGCGCGGCGAGACGCGGATTCTTGTAGTCGGACGTCGCTGCCACCGCGGTGACATCGCGCATCATGGCGTCATAGGCCGCGAGCGCCTCGGGAGGCGCGGGAACCCCGCTCCACGACGGCGTTGAAGACGGCGAAGCCGGCACCGGGGAGCTGGAACTCGACGCTCCGCCAGCCACCGCAGTGGGAGCAGCACGAACAGAACTCTTGCTACTGGGACTTCCGTCGGCCACACAGCCAGCCACGCAACCCAAGCCGATCAACCCGGCAGCCAGCGCCGCCAGCGACCTTCGGCTTACCGGCGTAATCAGTTTCGTCACCGCACACACCCCACCCATCGCTCTGGTCACGAAGAACCTGTGCCACACCTCGGCGGCGATACAGATTCCATTGCACACCGAGAAAGATCACGATCGCGATCTTTCTCACACGGGAGAGTGCAAAGTCCGACAAGCTGTCCAGCTTGGGGACTCGTAGCTCCGCCCGCCCGGTCGTGGACAGCGTGCCCGCTCCGGGTGTGCTGGACAGGGGATTGTGGAGCTATTCACGGTCACGGAGGACAAATCCTCCGAACTAACGGTCCGTCCAGGGGAATCCTCGCGATGACAGAACCTTGGAGCCCGCAGTTCCGGCTTCAGCTGACCAGCCGTGCGATGGTGGCGAGCAGAACCTGGGCATCCGTCAGGTCCGTCAGAACCGCGTCCGCCCCGGCGTCTTCGAGGTCCTGCGCATCAGCAGTCCCGGAGGCGACGCCGATCACGCGCGCGCCGCCCTGAAGGCCGGTTCGAATGTCCTCCAGGGAATCGCCGATGATCACCGTATTGGCACGGGTGAACGCCGTCCGGTGCTTCAGCCCCGCACGTCGCTGGGCCACGGCGACAAGCGCCGGCCGGTGAGAATCGTCAGAGGAGAAGGCACCGATCGAGCTTTCCAGGTAGGAGCTCAGCTCGAACGCCTGGAGCTTGATCTCGGCGTTGGCCCGCAGGTTCCCTGTCAGCACCGTCGGGACCAGCCCAGCGGTCTGGCGCACTGCCTGCAGAGCGGCGACCGCCCCGTCCATGAGCCGGCCCCCCTCGCGCATCTCCACTCTCCGGGCGGCCAGCAGCTCCGGCAGCAGCCGAATGACACGCTCGGCGAGAGCTTCGACCTCCGGCTCGGGCACGCCGTTCTCGCGCAGCAGTTGCCGCACGGCCAACGGCATCGTCACCCCGGTGCCCCGGGCGGGCAGCCGCTCGACGGGGCGGCCGACGACCCGCTCGAACGCCTCGCGGTAGACCCGCCGGTCGGTCTCGCCGACGTAGAGAAGGGTGCGGTCGATGTCCCAGAGGACGAGCGCTCCACCGGGCATGGTCAGCTCCCTTGAGCCAGGAGGAGGTCAGCGCGCTCGATCAGCGCGTTCGCGTTCGCCCCACCGCCGAAGGAGCGCAGGTCGTCGGCCGTACGGCCGAGGTGCTCGTGCAGGCGGGGTGACTGCACACCAACCGCAAGCTCCAACACGCTCTCGACGGCCGCGAATCCCGCCTCGCGCTCGCCGCTCCGCAGGTGGGCCGAAGCCGCTCGAGCCTCGAACAGGGCGCGAGTCCGGCGGTCCGCCGGGTTCAGGGACGCATGGGCCGCTTCGAACTTCACCGCGGCGCCTCGTGGCTCACCCAGGTCGAGGTGGCAGCTGCCGGCCTGACCCGCGATCTCCCCGCTGTTGATCCAGTACAGCCAGCCCGGGTCCTCCTCCGACGGGCCCGCCGCAGCGAACTCGGCGGCCGCCCCCAACGCCCGCAGGCACGCCTCCCGCTCGCCCAGCTTGGCGTGGCCGCGCGCCTGCCGGGTGAGGAGCATCGCCTTCAGTGAAGGCGAGTTGACGGACTTGACCTTCTCCCGGGCCGCCTGCATCGCGCCGACCGCGTCACGGGGGTCACCGTTGGAGTAGCTCTGGATCGCCAGGTAGGAGAGCGCTCCGGCGCCGAGCCGCGGGTCACCGGAGGCGTGGGCTGCCCGCAACGCGCCGAGGAGGGCCTGCTGGGCGGCGGCGTGCCGGCCGGCGTCGAAGTGGAACCAGCCGAGCTGGGTGGCGGTGTCGGCGGCGATGGCGGCGAGCGAGCGCCCGGTCGCCTCGTCGTAGCTCGCGTTCCGCAACATGCCTTCGAGGAGGGAGAGATGGGCGCGGGCCAGATCCGCGAGGCTCCCGCTGCCGGTGCTGGCATCCATGTGCCGCAACTGGTCGACGGTTCCGCCGAGGTGGGCGATCAGCTCCCCGGTGATCCGGCCGCCGTTCTCGGCCCGGTGCAGCGGCTCCGGGTCGGCGATGCCCCAGTGGTGGATGTGTACGGTCAGCGCCGTACCTGACAGGGTGAGAAATCGGCGGCGGTCCATGGACTCCCCTAACACCGCGTTGTGCAGTGCGGTCACCATACGACCCGCGGTCCAGGGCAAGCCGGGGTCCAGGACGACCGCGTTGCCCGATTCGCCGGTGTCCTGGCTCGGGACCGGCGGGGGCTGGGGAGTCGTCGCGAGCCGACGGGGAAGTCTGATCAGGTCCGCCGGAACTCCGAGGCCGACGAGGAAGTCGAGCGCCTTGTCGATGTTGGTCAGGCGGCGGCTGCCGGCCTCCAGCATCGACAGGTAGCCCTGACTGAGCCCGGTGAGCGCGGCCACGTCCTCCTGCCGTAGGGAGGCAGAATCCCTTACAGACTTGCTGAGTTGACCGAAGTCCCAGCGTGCGATGGAGTTCCGCACCGCCGGGTCCAGCCAGACCCGGGCAGGGACCTCCAGTCGAACAGGCGGAGGCATCGCGACTGCGCGCGCGCACGGTCCGCACAGGGAACCAGCGGTGTTGTAGCGGCTGAGCCGGCACCCGCACCTGCCGCACCGTTCTTCTGCCAAGGCCGTCCCCATCCGCTCAGCAAAGTCTGGCCAACAGCGCTCATCGTGGCGGCGATCCGGATATCACAGCCGTGATATCCGGCCTGCGATGTGCGCCAACCACCGCCTTCGGAGCACCCTACTGCTGTCAGCGACGCCTGGGGGACGGAATGTGACGCCCCCGCTTCCTGTCCCCGTCGGATGAGTCGGCAGCCAGGTCAGGCACCGCACAACCCCCTTTCCATAGAGGAGGTGTAGCCATGTCGTCGCCCCGAACCATCTGGGGTCTGGGCAGTGTCCCCGACCTCTCCCTGATTCCATCGCCGGACCCGAGCGTCGGTGTCCTTCGCTGCGTGTTGCCGGTAACGAACGAAGCCGGTCGAACCGCCCGTGACCGACTGAAGCGGCACTTCGCCACCCAGCTGACTGATACCGCTCGCGACAACGCCGAGCTGATCCTCACCGAACTCGTCGCCAACGCCGTCGCCGCGTCCATCGGCACTGACGTCATCCTGCTGGTCGTTCGGGTCACGGCGGGCCAACTGCTGATCGAGGTCTTCGACGAGTCCCCCGCCATGCCCCGCCCACGGTCGGCCGACGACTGCGCCGAGGACGGACGCGGCCTCCAGCTGGTCGACGCGCTCAGCACCACCTGGGGCTGGCACCCCTCCCCAGGCGGCAAGGTCGTCTGGGCGCTCCCCAAGGCCGGTGCCGCGTGAACTCAGGCCGCCATCCCGATCTCAAGGTCACGCAGCGCGACGGAGGCCTGCTCGTGCAGGTCTGGCACGGACCTGCTGGCTCGAAGTACCCGTTGGAGCTGGTGCGGCAGGTGGTGGGCCGCGGCGCCGGTGAGTCCGGCGGACAGCCGCTCCCGCGCCGCAGCCGAATCGCCGTGGCGCAACAGGACCTGCCCAACGGTGATGTGCTCGATGATGCGCCACTGCGCCGTCGTGTGCGCGCCGGCCTGCGGAGCGCGATCGAGCAGCCCGGCGGCCTCCCGCGTGCGGCTGGTCGCGGCGAGACCGCGGAGCTGGATCTCGTGCAGCGCGAAAGCGTTGAACAAGGAGCCGTGCTCAGCACTGTCGAGCAGCCGCCTGCCTTCCTCGACGACCTCGTCGAAGAGCGACGGGCGGTTCGCCGCGCCGGCGGCTCGGGCCAGGAGTGCGAGCGCGGCGGCCCGGTCTGTTCGCGTCGGAGCGAGCGCGCAAGCTCTGTGCAGCCGGTCGAGCGCCGCTTCGTGCAGCCCAGCTTTCCTGAGCTCGTTGCCGTGCATGCGCAGGGCGTAGGCATGGAAGGCTGGGTCGTCCAACCGGCGGGCCAGCGAGACTCCGCTGCCGGTCCACCGCGCCGCGGTTGCCAGGCGTTCCTCTGGGAGGACGTGCCCCAGCGCCACACCGAGTCCGACCCGGGCGCGGGCGAGCAGCGCCAGCGCGGCGCGCTCGGGATGGCAGTCGGTCGCACGGGCCTCCAGCCTGGCCACCAGCGACCACAGCTCCCTGACCGCATCGACGGCGTTGCCGCTCTGACGGGCGGTCTCCGCGAGGCGCACGGTGGAGTCCCCGAACTGCAGCAGAGCGGCGAAGTCGGCGTCCGAGGGGTCCGTCGCGCCCAGGGCGTGGGCCGGCAGGGCCAGGGTCCGTGCGATGTGGCGCAGCGAGGGCAGGTCGAGGATGGTGCGGCGCCCGTTCTCCAGCAGCGAGATGTAGGTCTTGTCGTAGCCGAGGGCTGCTCCGAGCGCGGTCTGCGAGAGGCCGTTGATCATGCGGTGGTACTTGAGGATCTCGCCGAGCCGGCGCCGCTGCAGCACCTGCTCGGCCTGCGGGGTGGCCCAGCGCCAGAGCGTCGCGGCGCTCGTCGGCGCAGGCGCGGTGAAGGTGGGCGCTGCCATGTCGGGTCAGCCGAGACCGAGGTGCACGTACCAGCGGGCCACGGAGTCCTTGTAGCCCTGCGGCATCACCAGGTCGGCCACCTCGTCCTTCCGGAAGAGCCCGATCTCCTTGTGCTCGGCGCTGACCACCGGCGCTTGGTCCGGGCCGAGTCTGCGGCAGCCGTAGGTCACGATGAAGACGTGGCGGTCTGGGATCGGCCGGTACATCCAGACGTCCAGCAGCGGGCCGGCTTCAACAGTCCAGCCGCTCTCCTCCTGGACCTCACGGGCGGCGCAGGCCGCAGGCTCTTCTCCGAGTTCCAGCTTCCCGCCGGGCAGCTCCCACTCCTCCCGCTCGTTCTTGAGCAGCAGCACGCGGTCCTGCTGATCGAGCACGACGCCCTTGACGGAGATGGGGAAGGTACGCGGGACGTACGGGGTGTCGTTCATGGCTTCCTTCGCGGTGCGCCGACAGCCAGTGGCGTTTCGAACCTAGCACCTGACGTGGCGTCACTGCTGGGCGAGCCTCGATTGCCCTGGTTGACAGTCAGAGCGTTGTGGTGAACCGCTCTGTAGCTCGATGAGCTGCGGTTTCCTCAGCACGGTGGTGTGTGGATGGCTTCTTCAGGGCAGCCAGCTGACGGTTGGTTGGGTCGGTGGTGGAGGTGTCGTTCGTGCCGTCGGTGATTGCGTTGCTGGAGCGTCGTGAGGCGCGGGCCCGGGAAGAGTTGGATGCCTGGCAGGAGCTGCTGCGCGAGGCCCAGGAGCAGGTGGCTGTCCATCAGGAGCGGTTGGAGTGTGCGCGGATCGGCCGGGAGGAGGTGCTGCGTGCGCTGGCGGAGGAGGCCGAGGCCGTGATGGTGCAGCCGCTGACTGCGGTGACGCCCACCGCTCGCGCGCTGGCGCCGGTGACGGCACCGCAAGTGCCGCCGCAGCCGCCGCACGAGGCGGGGGACGGCGTGCCGGAGCCGGCAGTGCCCGCGGTGCCTTCGGTCCTGCGGACGGGTTACGATCCGCGGCCGCCTGCGTGGCAGCCGGGCCTGGGCGTGGAGGTGCTGGCCGGGGCCTATCGGCAGGTCTTCGATGTGGTCGCGGGTGCGGGTGCCCCGGTGGCGGTCAAGGCGTTGACTGTCGCGCTGGGGCGGGACGCAGAGCGGCTGAAGGAGATCGAGAAGGTCCGTCACCGGGCCTATGCGCTGCAGGCCAGGGGCTGGCTGGGGCGGGTGCCGGGCGGGTTGTTCATCCCCGCGCCGGGCCCGGCGCGGGGAGCCGGTGCGGGCGGAACTCGGGCCAGTGCAGGCGCTGGCGGGCCATCCGCCGGCCGAGGGTGATCGAGGCGGCCCACCACACCATCTGCACGTGGTGGTCGTCGCGGCGCTCGTGGTCGCGGTTCAGGCGCCGCGAGCGCGAGAGCCAGCCGAGCGTGCGCTCCACCACCCACCTGCGCGCCAGTACCCTGAACCCCTTGGTTCCGTCGGTGCGCTTGACCACCTCCACTCTCACCCCGTGCGCGGCGAAGGCGTCGGCCAGTTCCTGGCCCTGGTAGGCGGAGTCCGTCCACACGAGTTCGAGCAGCCGTCCGGGCTCGGCCATGAATGCCTCGAGCAACTCCGGGGCGGCCTTGGAGTCGTGCACGTTGGCCGCGGTGACGGTGACCTCCAGCAGCAGTCCGCCGGTGTCGGTCAGGACGTGGCGCTTGCGCCCGTCGCGCAGCTTGCCGCCGTCGAAGCCGCGTGAGGTGGCCGGACAGGTCTCCGAGCCGTCCACGGACTGAGAGTCGATGATGCCCGCGCTCGGCTCCGTCGCCTTGCCCTGCTTCTTGCGCTCGGTGCGGCGCAAGCGCTGGTAGAGCTCGCGGATGTAGCCGTGGCGGCGCCAGCGGCGGAAGAAGTCGTACACCGCCCGCCAGAAGGGGTAGTCCGCAGGCAGATTGCGCCACTTGACGCCATTGTCGACCAGATAGCGCACCGCGTCGATCACCCCCCGGTGGCAGTGCGCCTCAGGGCGTCCGCCCTTCCCCTCCAGCCAGGCGGGCATCGGCATCGCGCCGCGGATCACCGCCCATTCGGCGTCCGTCATGTCGCTGTCGTAGCGCGGCGCGCGGTGCCCCTCCCCGATCGCCCCGTACAGGTGCACGTAGCAGTCACACCCCGGAGTGAGCGCAGTGGACTCGCCGGCACCGGGAGTGCTGAACTGGTTGGGCAACGGGCCTCCTCGGGCGAAAGCGGTCTCGACAACCAGCTCTCTACCAAGGGGCCCGTTGCTTCACGCCCAAGCGGTCACGGGCACCTGCGTGCGAACGCTCACCCTCCCCACCTGCAAACCTCGAACGCCGCACGGTTCACCACAACGCTCTGAGACCGCCGACCGCCCTCCAGACCGATCTGGACGAGAACGACATCCCCCGAACGAAGTCCTGGCGAACCCTTGGCACTTGAGCACAACGTCCAAGATCCCCGACAGAGTCACTCACTGGCGCCTTCTCCGTATTCGTCAACGTCGGAGACGCCGCGCTCCGGCACGACCTGGTCGGCATCGCCGTCCACCTCATCGCCCCCTCCTGCTCGTCCTCGGCGAAGCCGGACCCGCCTGGCGCCGCCAGCTCGTCGTTCTGGAACAGGTAGCCGCCGCCCACGCCCGCCAGCCGCACCCCAGCACACCCCACCCGTCTCCCGACTGTCCAATGTGATCGCGCACGCCGATCCGCCGCGCACCCCTCTCTCCACCCAGCAGCCAGAGCCAGCCCCCTCGGAGCAAACGTGCAGTTCAGCCGGGTGCGCTTGATTGCCGGGGGGCGTGGTCCTGGTGGTTTCACGTTCCGGGATGTCCACGATGATCGGAATGACGCCGGTCTCGGTGCGGCGGCGGGGGCCGTCGTAGAAGGGCATCTCGACCTCGGCAAACCCGATGTAACGAGCCATCGGGGCGGTTAACTTGGCGTTCGACGCGGATTCACCACCGGCACCCCGCCCACGGCTCCGGCGCCCGGCTCGCCCGAAGCAGAGCCCCTTGAGCAATCCACCTGCAGCCGACACCTCGTCACCCGGGCCGACCGTCGCCCACATGCGCTCGTGGGCACGCGAACACGGCCTCGCGGTCCCTGCCCGCGGCAAGCTACGGGCCGCGATCTGGGACCCATACCGCGAGGCCCGCCCGTACCCAACAAACTGAACCCCTGCGACCTCCGGGCCTACGGCCGTCGTCGGCGCCGTGCCGCAAGGCCGACAGCCCTCTGGCCTCACTCGAATGAGTGAAACCCAGCCATCGGCCCTTCCGCGAGCCTCTTCAGCACTGTCAGGATGTCATCAGGAGGCTGGCGGACACCCACTGCGCTCGGCGGGCTTTCCCTGACCCAAGGTCCATTCCAAGATCAAAGACGAGGCGAAGTCCCGTACTGCTACAGGGATAGCTCCCCGAGCAACGGTGACATGTGCGTATGGGTCGACACACCCCTCGGACACCGACCATGGGCCTACGGGTCCCGAAGAAGTGCTGATCGAGGTTCATCTCGATCAGCACTTCTTGCTTTCCGGAATCATAGGTCAGGATCAGCCCGAGCTGCTGGTAGAGCGCTGCCCGGTCGGCGGGCTCGGCGCCGGTGAGGACGGTGACGAGGTCACTGTTGGCGCGGGCGAGGGCGGCGATGTCGTCGCGGGTGAGCTGACCTGCGCCGGCCTGGAAGGCGGTGCGGACTTCGGCTTCGGCGCCGGCGCGGGTGGCCTTGTAGGTGCCAAGAACCACGTCCATGCTGGTCACGCTGCGTGTTGGTATTCGTGCAGGATGCCGCCGAGGCGGTCGCGTCGGCGGACGTCGAGGTGGGTGAGCCGATCGGGTTCGGTGATCGGTTCGGGTAGTGGGCATAGGGGCGCGGCGCTGGCGAGGCTGCGGTGGGGCCTGTGCGTGTTGTAGAACTGCTCGTACTCGCGTAGCGCGTGGAGTATGTGGGCCTGATTCCAGATGAGGATGCGGTCGAGGAGTTCGGTTCGGCATGAGCGCACCCAGCGCTCCATGATTGCGTTCATGCGCGGCATTCGGACGCCGGTCTGGACGACCTCGATGCCCTCGGCCTGCAGGACGGCGTCGAAGGCGGCCGGGTAGCGGATGTCCCGGTCCCGGATCAGGAACTTCACCCTGGCGCCCGTGCCCTGAAGGTCCATGACCATGTTCCGGGCGAGCTGGGTCATCCAGGTCGCGGTCGGGTGCGCGGTCGCCCCGAGGATCCGCACGCGCCGGGTGGCGTGCTCGATCACCGCCAGGACGGTCACGGTCGCCCCGGTCAGAGTCTTGGTCTCGAAGAAGTCGGCGGCGAGGATGGCGTGGGCTTGGGAGCGCAGGAACGCTGCCCAGGTGGTGTGGTCGCGTTCGGGTGCGGGGTCGATGCCGTACTCCTTGAGGATGTTCCACACAGTGGAGGCGGCGACCTTGATTCCGAGCGCGGCGAGTTCGCCGTGGATGCGCCTCTAGCCCCAATGCCGGTGACTTTAGGTTGTTCTTGGCTGGGTGATGGTGACTGCCGTCGGTTCTGGTTGCGGCCAGTTGCGGTGGTGGGCGCGTTTGAGGGGCCAGTTGGACATCTTGCGTTTGATGACGCGCGGGCAGGTCCGCCTGTGGCGTTCGGGTAGCAGGCGGTCGGTGATCTCAGCCAGGGTGCGGGTCAGTGCGCGGGCGAGTCTGCCGGGGGGAAAGTCCCGCCTGGGCGGGGACTTGGCGGCGCACGACGCGCAGGCTGCGGGTGAACGAGAGCCGGTCGGGGTCGATGCCCTCGTGCAGGGCCGCTTGGTGCATCAACTGCCGGATCGCGTAGTGGACGAGCAGGAGGCCGTAGACCTCCTGCTCGACTCCCCACGGGTACTTGGAGCGCAGGACGAGCTTGGGGCCGCGCTGGTGGGTCTTGACCTCGTCCAGGGTGGTCTCGATCTCCCAGCGCTGGGTGTAGAGCGCGGCCAGCTCGGCGGCCGGTGCCTGCTTCGGGTCCAGAAGGGTGGTGATCAGGCGGTAGACGGTGGCATCGCCGGTGCGGGCCAGGGTGTACTCCACGACCCGCACGACCACCGGGTTGCGGCGGGCCTTGCGGTCCTGTTCGGCGTGGATCGCGCTGAGGTAGGAGCCGTCGTCGAGAACCCGCACGACCGGCAGCGCCGCGTT
This sequence comes from Kitasatospora sp. NBC_01287, assembly GCF_026340565.1. NCBI lineage: Bacteria > Bacillati > Actinomycetota > Actinomycetes > Kitasatosporales > Streptomycetaceae > Kitasatospora > Kitasatospora sp. NBC_01287. The sequence continues at coordinate 8,077,467 of NZ_JAPEPB010000001.1, read as the reverse complement.
CTTCTTGACCCGCCACAGCAGGTCCGCGCCACTCGCCCGCGCCTGCTGCCACAGCTCGAAGCCGTAGAAGCCGCGATCGGCCAGCAGCAGCATTCCCGCCCGCAGGTGGGCGAACAGCTGCCGGGACAGGGTCTGCTCGCTGACCGACAGCGGCCCCAGCGCGGCGCCGAACACGATGTGGGTGCCGCACTCGGCCAGGGCGACCAGCCTGGCCTGCGGGAACGCGCCGACCCCGCGTCCGGAGCCCGGGCGGCCGAAGAACTCGTCGTTGGCCTCGGTGTCCGCCAGGTCCAGCGTGGTGCCGTCCACCGCGACCAGATGCCAGCGCCGGTACCAGGCACCCGCCGTCCCGGACACCGCCACCGGACGGCACACCCGCGCGAACAAAAGCCGCAACGGCTCCGGACCCAGCCGGCGCCGGGCCCGGCCGATCGCGGCGGTCGTCGGCACCCGCCACGGCCGCCGCCCGTCCCCGAGCCCCTCACCCAGAAGCCGCGCGACCTCCTCGTAGCCCTGCCCGAAGAACAGGCACATCGCGAGCACGAAATACACGACCACCCGCGCCGGCAGCAACCGACTACGCTGCTCGGCCCGCCCGGTCTCAGCGATCACCTCGTCCACCAACCCCGGCGGAAACGCCTGGGTCAGAACCCCGATCGCGATCCGATCCGACAACCGCTCACCCGCAGGCGCCTTGACCTGCCCCACCCTCGCCACACCACAACCAACGAGACAGACAGGCCAAAGTCACTGGCATTGCCTCTAGCCCCAGTTGCGGTTGTCGCTGGCGAGCCGTAGCACCAGGACGCGGACGGAGCGCACGGTGCGCGGACGACCCGGGCGCTTGGGGCGGGAGGCTCTGGCGTGGCGTCGGCGCAGCAGGTCGCGGTGCCAGCGCAGCAGCGTGTCGGGGGAGACGATCAGCCGGAGTCGACGAAGTTGCGCTCATGGGAGGTGGTGCAGGGGTGCGGCGAGCAGCGCGCGGTCGGGCCAGGTGATCTTCGGCTTGTCGGTCTACCGCTGTAGCACGGCCAGTTGGTGGCGTAGCGCCAGGATCTCGGCGTCCTTGTCGCGGTCGCTCATCGGCGGGAGCCGTATCAAGGTGAACACACTTGTCAAGGCCAGGTAGGGCAGTCGCAGCAGCACCGGACCATCCTGGAGCCAGCCGGAGCCAGCCGGAGCCAGCTGGCAATCAGCGAGCGAGACCTCCGCTGTCACCGGATCAGCCGGCCTCGCGACAGCGCCCACATGTCAACTGACCAGCACGGACGTGGTTCTTGGCACCTACAGCGTCCGTAGACGTGGCAGAAGAGCCGGTCCTCGCTGGTGGGAGCGTCCGGCCGAAGCCAGTTGCTGACGTCGACGGCCAGCACGATCCGCCCGTCGGCGGCCTTGGGCCGCGGCAGCCCGGCCAGAGCTCGGCGCAGACGGGCAGGCTCGGCCCGGCCCCGGGCCAAGGCCTGGTACAGGGCGCCGTGCCCGCGCCGGTGCTCGGCCACGAGCGACAGCTCGACCAGGTCTTCACCGGCCCATCCGTGCACAGCACCGCGTCCGTGAGCTCGAAGAGCGCGTCGGCCCGAGCGTAGAGGCTCTCGTAGAACTCGACCCGAAAGTGGGACAGCAGCCCCGATACGTCGCATGCGGGCACATCGACGGGCAGACTCATCGGCAGCGGCCGTTCTCTCGCACTTCGTTACTCGACATCTCGAAGCGTGGGGAACAGCCGCCTCACGTGCCGCCGAATCCTAGAGATCTCAGCCGGTCGAGTGACCTGCGAGGTTAGACGTCAAGCTTATGAGAACTCCCAAAGCGGATATATGTCCACAAAATCCAGGCAGCTTCAGTCATCTGGACTCGATCGCGGCTCGATAGGCACGAATTCCCTCGATCCGGCACGAGTCCGCCAGGAACGTGATATGCCAGGTTTCGCCAGCAAGGGAGACCTGGATGGATCCGGATTCGACTGTGCGGATGCCATAGTCCTGCAGACCGGTGTGGTCCCAACCGCTGACCGTGAGCTTGCTGACTCCTGAGAAGACGACGAAGAATTCGAGGGCATTCTGCCCGCCCACGAAGAGCGAAGAGGCGTCGGCACCTGGGATATCACTTGTGTCGAACCCCAGGGTCAACCCGCAGTCCACCCGCTCATCGATCAGCACGCCCATGAACTCGAGCTCTGCGAGCGGCGGAGCCCCGTAGAAGAGCTGCACCAGGTCAGCCGCTCCACTGACATGGTCGGTCCAGTCAGATACGGCCATAGTAGTTCTTCTTCCAGGTGTCCGGCGGTGCGCTGTGGAGCCGTCGGTCAAGCGGACTCAGGTAGTGGTGAATCGGCTGCTCCTCCGGCGCCCTGGAGTTCCAGGCACTCAAACGGCCGATGGTGACTGATCGATGACTTGAGAAGCCGAGGTGGGTGGAGCCGCCAAGCACGTCGACCCGGATCCGGTGGAGCTCCCGCGCTACGACATCCACCGAGATCGATGCTGGGAAACGAGCACGGGTCATCGACAGGTCCGCGATGTCCAGGAACTGCAGGTGGAATTCAAAGCGATCGCATTCTGCCGCCAGCCACTCAGTCGGCATCCGGTCGGGGAGTCCGGTCGTACTGAGGCGCAGCGTGATCGTCGGCCCCAGCCGGTCAAGGTAGACGGAGTGCAGCACCAGCGGCTCGATGCTCGACGGGTTCTCGTAAAGCCCGGAGAGCTTCTCGGGGTTACGAAGGAAGTCACCCCAGGCTGGGGTCATAGTAGTAGTGCGCCTCTGCCGGGGGTGGGAGGACTCCGTTTCGCGGGTCATCAAGAGGCCTTACGTGAAGATGGGGAGGTTGGTCGCCGACGCCGTCCGGAGCGCCGAACGAATGCCCAGTGTAGTGGTCCTGGAAGACGATGATGTCGCCATCCTTCGTTTCGTAGTACTCCTGGTGGAAATACACCGGTTGGTGGTTCTCGTCCAGGATCTGCTTACCTTGGCGGTTTGTGGAGGGGACCCAGTCCTCGTCGAGCGGTACCGCGTCATCAGCGACGCCGGCATCCCTGAGCGCTTTCCGCTTCTGCTCAGCCCGACATGGGGCGAGGCCGAGTGGATCACTGGCGACCAGCGGATGGCTGACATAGGAGTGGTTGTCCGGCGCAGGCCGCAGACCCGCTGGGTCGGGCGAGAGGTATCGCGCGGCCTCGGGATCGTAATAGCGATTCAGGTTGTAGTGGAGTCGGCTCTCCGGGTCGTAGTACTGACCGGGGAAGCGTAGCGGGGTGTAAGTCCTGCTGTCTTTCGGCCAGGTCGTCGCACCCCAGATATTGGCTCGACTGCGCCAAGCACTGCGACCATTATCGTCAACCAGTTCGACCGGGGTGCCGATGAGGTCGGTGACGATGGCGAAGAAGCGCCGGTCGGCATTGACCTGAGCGGCGTCGTTTCCGGCGACCGACTCGGTCTGGGCCACAGGGCGGCCGCGATCGTGATCCCACGTGATCACGTGAGGGCCGGGAAGACCAGGAGTCAGGGAGGACTGTTCGACCAGTGTCGAGCTGTCCCAGGTGAAGTCCGTCTGCTCCACCGCGGTCGTTCCGCCAGGGCCGAGGAGTTGCTTGCTTGTACGACGGCCAAGCGGGTCATACAGATAGCGCCAGTTCTGGCCGTCCGGAGTGGTGACTGCGACCAGGCGGTCCTCGGCGTCCCAGGTGTAGTGCCAGTTATCGGGCTTTCGTGACAAGTTGACTCGCTGACGCAGTGTCACCCGACCTTGAGCGTCGTACTCGTAGCGCAGCATGCCCGCGCGGCGAACAAGCGTACCCTGGTAAAGGCGTTCCCCCAGTGCACTCTTGGCAGCTGGGCTGGCTGGCCAGGAGGCAGCAGTTGGCCTGCCGCTCAGGTCATACGCGTAGCTCTCGGACCAGTTGTCGGCGTGCACGGCCGCCACACGGCCGAGGGCGTCCAGGGTGAAGCGACGGGTGCCATGTTGCCGGTCGTCGACCTGGAGTAGCTGGCCGTCCAGCTGGTAGCGGTACGAGCGGTGGGGCAGGGGGTGGTCGACGGCGAGCTGTGGCAGGGTGGCTGTTTCGTTCGGTGTCGCCGACAGGGTCTGGTCGAGGAGCCGGTGTGCCGGATCCCAGACGCTGGTCAGCAGCAGGCGGTTCCCGATCGCGCGGCCGGTCTCGCGACCGGCCAGGTCCCGGTCGAAGTACATTACCGCCCCAGGGGATTCGAGCTGGGTGGTTCCGCCGTTGGCGTCATAGGTCCATCGGCTGATGGCACCTGAGGGCGTCCGGCGGGTAATCCGGCGACCGACCACATCGCGGTCGAAGGTGAGAGTTCGGCCGTCGCAGGTCTCCTCGAGTATGCGGCCGCAACGGTCGTAGCGGCGTATCAACTCGGAATTCGGGCCGACCGCACGGGTCAGATGGCCCAACTCGTCGTGCTCAAAGGTGGTGACCATTCCTTGAACCGATTTGCTGCTGATGGCGCCGAGCAGGTCGTACTCATAGTCGATGCGCTCACCGAGTCCGTTCAGGCGTGTGACGAGTCGGCCGGCCTCGTCCCGCAGGTAGGCCAGGTTCCGTCCGTTGAAGTCGGTTTCCGCGTCAAGGAAGCCTCGCGAGTCATAGCTGTACCGCCATTGCAGGCCTTCCGGGTTGGTGACCCCGACAAGCCTGAGTTCGGTGTCGTGCTCGAAGAGGTACCTGGCGCCATTCGCTCCTGTCCGCGCGGTGAGCCGGTCGAAGGGTCCGTACTCGCAGGTGGTGACAGCGCCCATCGCGTCGGTATGGCGAGTCATGTTTCCCTCGCCGTCGTAGGTCCAGCTCTCCGTGGCACCGGTGGCGTCCGTACGACGGGCCAGGCGCCCTTCCACCGTCCAGGACAGCTCCGTCACCCCGTCCACCGGATCCGTGATGATGACCGGCCTACCGAACGCGTCGCGGCTGTAGCGGGTGCGGCCGCCTCGCGGGTCGGTGACCTCGACCGGAAGCCCCGCCGCGTCGCAGCGGATGCTGGTGGTACGGCCCAGCGGGTCAGTGACCGAAGCCAGGTGCCCTCGCGAATCGTAGCTGTATCTGGTGACCGCCCCTGACGGATCGACTGCTGCGTTCCGGTTTCCAGCCTGGTCGTACTCTTGACGCCACATCCTGCCGCCAAAGTCGATGGAGACTGTAGGCAGGTGGAGTTGAGTGTCGAATTCGGTCATTGTCTTCCGGCCGTCAGGCCGGGTACTGGTGACTAGGTTGCCGTGCTCATCGTATTCGAAGGATGTCGTACGCCCCGTCGGGTCGGTGAGCGCGAGCAACCGGCCGTACCTGTCACGGGCGTAGCGTGTGATGCCACCCATTGGGTCGATCTCGGCGACCACCTGGGCAATCGAATTGATGAGGTAGCGGCTGGTCTGGCCCAGCGAGTCGGTCGCACTGGTAGCCCCGAGGCCGGTTTCGGTGTCGGCGTCGCTGTAGACGTACCGGTAGCGTAGGTGACCCTCGATGCCGCCTTGATTAATACATCGGTCCAGGTCGTCGTACTTGTATTCGTAGCGAGACCCATTGCGGTCGAGCCAAGCGGTCATTCGCCCCGACGCGTCATACTCGAAACGTTGCGGCACACCGGAGGAGTTGATGACCTCGGTGAGGTGGCCATCCGTGTAGCCGTAGCGGAGAAGCTCGACCTCGTCGACATCGGCTTCAAGCACATCGCCAACCACCAGGTGCAGCGCGCTGATCCGGCCCGCGGTCGTACTGACCTTCAGGTGGTAGCCCGCGCTGTGCCGGATCCCGGTCGGCACGCCGTCGAAGTCGTAGTCGAACGCGATCCAGTGGCCGTTCCGGTCACGGATCTCAGTCAGTGGCGCGCGCTGTTCGCGGTCCTGGTCGGGCGTGAAGGTACGGAGCAGGCCGGACCGCGGGTCATATACCGTGTAGGTACCGCTGCTCTGACGGCTCAACGTCCACCGCACACCAGCAGTCGGCAACGTGGGTGCGCCGGGCGCAGGTGGCGGATACGAAAGCACGACCCCGTCGGCTCGCAGCAGCAGAACCCTTTCTGCATCCACGACAAGGCGCTCATCGAGCGTGCAGGACCAGGTCGGGCCCATCCAGACACCCGCGCGGTAGTCAGACCTGTGGGTCCGCTCGAAGGCCAGCGGGAGCGAACTCCGCAAGGTCGTGTCCCGCTGGTGCAGGAACATGTGTCCGGTGGCGACATCCACCGGGTCGCCGCATTCCGTCACATCCTTCGGCTCCTTGGCCGCCTTTGCAGGGTCCTGGGCGGCATCGCGAGCAGCGCTGTCGCCGGTGTCCTTGGCGGCGTTGGTGGCGGCGTTCTCGGTGACGTCGATGCCGGTGGTCTCGGTGGCGGTGGCCGCCTCGCCCGCGCCGTCGGTCGCCACCCCGAGCGCGATGTTGGTGAACAGCTTGCCGCCGGCCTCGAACGGGTCGGAGCTCCAGCCGGAGCCGACCAGGGACTTGACCACGTCTACTGGGTGCAGGTCGGCGTGCACCAGGCCGGCGGCGGTCTGGTTGAGGTGATCGAGGTAGGTGGCGGGATGGGTGACGTTGTAGGCGTCCATCGGGTCCAGAGCGCGCCCGAACTTCACGATGTCGGCCCCACCCTTGACCACACCACCGAGCAGGTGGGCGGTCCCCAGCGAACTGCCCTCGTAGAGGTCGACGGCGTCCAGCTTCATGCGCTGGGTGAAGCTCGGCTCGGCGGGCGCCCCGGCCAGGGCGGTGCGCAGCGCTTTGGCGGCCTGGTCGGCGGCGCTGTCGCGCCCCGCGCGGGCGGCGCGCAGCAGGTCGCGGGCGTGGGTGAGGCCGGTGGTGCTGGGGTCCTGGAAGGCGCCGGGGTCGGTGGGCTTCGGACCCGGGGCGGCGTTCGGCTTGGCCGCGGCGGTGTTCCAGGCCTTGGCGGCCTTGTTGTAGGCGTCGACGCTGGTGTTGTAGGCGTCCTGGGCCTGCTGATGCGCCTTCTTGGCCGCGTTGTAGGCGTCGATGGCCTGCTTGGCCTGATCCTGCGCCCAGGCCACGGTCTCAGCGAAGTGCTCCAGTTCCTGGGCGGCGGTGGCGCAAGCGTCGGCGGCGCTCAACCACTGCCCGGGGTGGGGGGCGAAACGGGTCCGGAAAGCGTCGGCGGCCTGGCCCTTCCAATGGTCGGAGTCCATCGACTGCAGTCCACCGCCAGTCTCCTGGAACGCGTCGTGGAACTTGCGCAGATCCCCTGCTGACTTGATGAGTGCCTTGGCGTCACCGTGGACCAGGTCCTTGGGATCATCGGAGTCACCCAGTTGCATCTCGCCGATCTGCGCACCCAGGCTGTCCGCGACACCATCACCCCAGTGGTCGACCGCGTGCGCGGCGTCGTGCAGCCCCACGAAGTCCAGCATCCCGCCCACCGTGTGGGCGTTCTGGTCGATGACCCTGCCGACCTGCTTCTTACCGTCCTTGTACAGCCCCTCCAGGCCATCCCCGACATCGTCCAGGAACCCCATCAGCCCTTGCCCCCCTGTCTCCCCAGCCGACGCAATATTCTGTTGCGCACCGGGACCCTGTTTTCCAGTCCTTACTCAGCTACGAGCCCGAAAGATTTACAGCGGAAAGTCATTCTTCCAGGGAGCGTCCAGCTCGTCCGGATCGGCACCTGCTCCTCTGATCATATCGTCGATTTCTGATGCATCAGCGGCGGTCCCGACATGCTCTCGAATGATGTCGCATTCGGAGAAGCAGATGTCATTGTCAACAAACCTCCTGGGCACTTCCACCGTCGAGACGCTGAAAGTGCCATCGCGAAGTGGGGTGACCCAAATCCAAGAATACCGATCATCACAGCCCCCTCGGAGCCGCGCTGAAACAACGGCGTTAGTCATGATTAGGCGATTCCAGGCCTCAGTTTTCATCTCTTTCAGCCCTTCCAGAAGATCCGGATGATACGGCCTCCGTACGGAGAGTCTTCGAACGTGTGGATTTGGAGGTGCGGCAGATCTCCATCCGAGTTGCTTGGCCCGTGGCCGACCACCCGACCATCCGCGCCGAGTCGGTCATCCCAGTGGTAGGTTCCACTCTTTGAGCCGAAGAACTGCCTCGTCCCCTTTCCGTCAAACCCAGCCGCATTCCGATAGCCATCCCCCTGGAATTTCCCGAGAAATAGCTCTTCTGCATCAGAACGAGAACCGACCCGGATGCTCGTAGAACCGTTGTCGATTGCTCGAGCGCCCCCCGAAACCCTACTGTTCGACCAAGGGACTTTGCACTCGTCGGGGGCGAGTCCGAGTGGGTCGCTCCAGGTGTGGGGGTTGTGGACGTAGGTGGTGGGGTTGGGTGCTGGTGCGAGGCCGAGGGGGTCGGGGCTGAGGTAGCGGGCTGTTTGTGGGTCGTAGTGGCGGTGGAGGTTGTAGTGGAGGCCGGTTTCGGGGTCGTGGTATTGGCCGGGGAAGCGGAGTGGGGTTGTGGTGGTGGTGGTGGTGTTGCTCGGTTGGGTGGTGGTGCCCCAGAGGGTGGTGTGGGCTTGCCAGGCGGTGGTGCCGTCGGGGTTGAGGAGGTGGGTGGGGGTGCCGATGAGGTCGGTGATGATGGTGTGGAAGCGGTGGTCGATTTCTTCCTGGTCGGGTGTGGTGGCGAGGTGTTCGGTCTGGGTGAGTGGGTGCAGGCCGTTGTGGTTCCAGGTGAGGGTGTGGGGGCCTGGGAGGGTGGGACTGTTGGCGCTCTGTTCGGCGAGGGTGGTGCCGTCCCAGGTGAAGAGGGTCCATTCGGCGGTGGCGGGGCATTGTTTGGCGATGCGGCGGCCGAGGGGGTCGTAGTGGTAGAGCCACAGGGTGGCGTCGGGGGTGGTGACCGCGATGAGGCGGTCTTCGGGGTCCCAGGTGTAGTGCCAGGTGTCGGTGCGTCCGGAGAGGGTGCGTCGGCGGCGGGTGGTGATGCGGCCCTGGGCGTCGTGGGTGTAGTGGATGCGGCCGGCGGTGGTGATCCGGGTGCCGGTGTGGTTGCGGGTGCCGTGGGCGCTGTCGTCGTGGGCGGGCCAGGTGGCGTGGGTGAGGTTGCCGGTGTCGTCGTAGGCGTAGCGCTCGGTCCAGTGGGTGGCGTGGACGGCGGTGACGCGGCCGGCGGGGTCGAGGTCGAAGCGGCGGGTGCCGGTGTGCTGGTCGTCGATGCCGGTGAGGTTGCCGTCGGGGCGGTAGTGGTAGGCGCGGTGTTGGAGGACGTCGGGGCCGGTGGTGAGGGTCTGGGTGGTGCGGCGTCCGAGTGGGTCGTGGGTGTTGGTGAGGGTGAGGGTGTCGGTGAGGTGGCGGGTGGTTTCGCGGCCGGCGGCGTCGTGGTCGAAGGTGAGGGTGTGTCCGGTGGTGGTGAGGGCGCGTGGGTTGCCGGTCGGGTCGTGGGTCCAGGTGCTGAGGACGCCGGATGGGGTGGTGCGTGAGGTGCGGCGGCCGAGGGTGTCGTAGGTGTTGGTGAGGGTGTGGCCGTTGACGGTCTCGGTGAGGAGGCGGCCCAGTGGGTCGAGGGTGCGGGTCAGCTGGACGGCGGGGCCGGTGGCGGTGAGCAGGCGGCCCAGTGGGTCGTGGGTGTAGGTGGTGAGGTCGCCGTCGACGTCCTTGGTGGTGAGGTTGCCCAGCTGGTCGTAGGTGTAGTCGATGGTTTCGCCCAGGCCGTTGGTGCGGGCGGTGAGTTGGCCGGCTTCGTTGTGGGTGTAGGTGAGGGTGCGGTTGTCGAAGTCGGTTTCGGCGGTGAGTTGGCCGGCGGCGTCGTGCTGGTAGGTCCAGGTGAGGCCTTGGGGGTTGGTGACCTGGATCAGGCGTAGTTCGGTGTCGTGGGTGAAGGTGTGGCGGGCGCCGTCGGGGGTGGTGCGGGCGGTGAGCAGGTCGAAGTGGGTGTATTCGAAGGTGGTGGTGGCGCCGAGTTGGTCGGTGTGGGTGAGGGTGTTGCCTTCGCCGTCGTGGGTCCAGCTCTCGGTGGCGTTGTCGGGGGTGGTGCGGGTGGTGAGCCGGCCCTCCGCGTTCCAGGTCAGGCGGGTGGTGTGGCCCAGCGGGTCGGTGATGGCGATGGTGCGTCCGAGGGCGTCGCGCTGGTAGGCGGTGGTGGCGCCGAGAGGGTCGGTGGCGGACAGGACGAGGCCGGCCGCGTCGCACCGGACGGCGGTGGTCGCGCCGAGCGCGTCGGTGAGGGTGGCGAGGTGTCCGGCGGCGTCGTAGCCGAAGTGGGTGGTGGCGCCGGTGGGGTCGGTGAGCGAGGTGCGGTTACCGGATTCGTCGTAGGTCTGCCACCAGCCGGCGCCGTCGGGGCCGGTGACGGTGAGCGGTAGTCCCTGCGTGTTGTAGGTGGCGGTGGAGCGGGTGCCGTCGGGGCGGGTGACGGTGGTGGTGTTGCCGGCCGCATCGTGTTCGAAGGTGGTGGTGCGGCCCAGCGGGTCGGTCACCGCGAGGAGGCGGTGGTGGTGGTCGCGGGTGTAGCGGGTGGTGTGGCCGAGCGGGTCGGTGTGGGCGGTGATCTGGTGGCGCTCGTTGACCTTGTAGCGGTTGACGGCGCCCTGGGAGTTGGTGGCCAGGGTCAGGCCGGGCCGGTAGTCGTAGCGCCAGCGCAGGTGGCCGCCGGAGCCGCCCTGGGATGTGCAGCGGTCCCGCTCGTCGTAGGCGTAGTCGTAGCGGGAGTCGTTGCGGTCGATCCAGGCGGTCATCCGCCCGGCCGTGTCGTACTCGAAGCGCAGCGGCAGGCCTGAGGAGTTGATCACCTCGGTGAGGTGGCCCTCGGTGTAGCCGTAGCGGACGAGTTCCAGCCCGGCCGAACGCAGGGCGGTGATCCGGGAGTTGGTGACCTCGACTTCCAGGTGGTAGCCGGCGGAGTGCCGGATGCCCATCGGGGTGCCGTCGTGGTCGTACTCGAAGAGGAGTTGGTGGCCGGTCCGGTCGGTGATCGAGTCGAGCGGGGCCGGCACGGAGCCGTCGGGCCGGGCGGGGGCGTCTGGATCGGGGTGGAAGGCGCGGGTGCGGCCCGTGGCCGGGTCGGTGACGGTGTACCGGCCCTGGGCGTCGATCGTCAGCGGCCAGCGCGCGCCGGTGCTCGGCAGGCTGGGCGTTCCGGGCGCGGGGTGGGGGTAGGCGAGGGCGATCGTGTCGCCGCGCAGCAGGACCACGCCCTCGGCGTCGATCTCCAGGCGCTCGTCCAGCGTGCAGGCCCACGTCGGGCCCATCCAGCGCCCGGCGCGGTAGTGGGAGTCGTGGGTGCGGGTGAACAGCAGCGGCAGGACACCCGCCAGGTGCACGTCGCTCTGGCTGAGCGTCATGTACCCGGTGGCCATGTCGATCGGGTCGCCCTCGCAGATGCGCTCACCCGGGTCGCGCCCGTTGACGTTCGGGTCCTTGACCGCCTCGCGGCCCGCTCCGCCCGCGGCGCTCTCGGTGGTGTCCTTGGCGGCGTTGGTGGCGGCGTTGGTGGCGGCGTTCTCGGTGACGTCGATGCCGGTGGTCTCGGTGGCGGTGGCCGCCTCGCCCGCGCCGTCGGTCGCCACCCCGAGCGCGATGTTGGTGAACAGCTTGCCGCCGGCCTCGAACGGGTCGGAGCTCCAGCCGGAGCCGACCAGGGACTTGACCACGTCTACTGGGTGCAGGTCGGCGTGCACCAGGCCGGCGGCGGTCTGGTTGAGGTGATCGAGGTAGGTGGCGGGATGGGTGACGTTGTAGGCGTCCATCGGGTCCAGAGCGCGCCCGAACTTCACGATGTCGGCCCCACCCTTGACCACACCACCGAGCAGGTGGGCGGTCCCCAGCGAACTGCCCTCGTAGAGGTCGACGGCGTCCAGCTTCATGCGCTGGGTGAAGCTCGGCTCGGCGGGCGCCCCGGCCAGGGCGGTGCGCAGCGCTTTGGCGGCCTGGTCGGCGGCGCTGTCGCGCCCCGCGCGGGCGGCGCGCAGCAGGTCGCGGGCGTGGGTGAGGCCGGTGGTGCTGGGGTCCTGGAAGGCGCCGGGGTCGGTGGGCTTCGGGCCCGGGGCGGCGTTCGGGTTGGCCGCGGCGGTGTTCCAGGCCTTGGCGGCCTTGTTGTAGGCGTCGACGCTGGTGTTGTAGGCGTCCTGGGCCTGCTGATGCGCCTTCTTGGCCGCGTTGTACGCGTCGATGGCCTGCTTGGCCTGGCCCTGCGCCCAGGTGACGGTGGTGGAGAAGCCGTCCAGGGCGGTGGCGGCGGTGGCGCAGGCGTCGGCGGCGCTCAACCATTGGGCGGGGTGCGGCTGGAAGCGGGTGCGGAACGCGTCGGCGGCCTGGCCCTTCCAGTGCTCGGAGTCCATCGACTGCAGGCCGCCACCGGTCTCCTGGAACGCGTCGTGGAACGTGCGCAACTGCTTGGCGGCGTCGCTCAACGCCTTAGCGTCACCGTGCACCAGGTCCTTGGGATCATCGGAGTCGCCCAGTTGCATCTCGCCGATCTGCGCACCCAGGCTGTCCGCGACACCATCACCCCAGTGGTCGACCGCGTGGGCGGCGTCGTGCAGCCCCACGAAGTCCAGCATCCCGCCCACCGTGTGGGCGTTCTGGTCGATGACCTTGCCGACCTGCTTCTTGCCGTCCTTGTACAGCCCCTCCAGGCCGTCCCCGACATCGTCCAGGAACCCCATCAGCCCTTGCCCCCCGGCAGTTCACTCGTCGACACCACGACCCCGGGCAAGCCCGGCAGCGGGGCGCTGTTCTCAAGGTCCTTGCCCTCCGCCGCCCACGCCGCCCGCGAATCGGCCACCGCCTTGTCCAGCGAAGCCGCCGAGTCATCGGGACGGGCGAGATCGGTGTACGGATTGTCCGACCAGGTCCGACCCCAGGACTGCCCCTCGACCTGCTCCTGCGTCAGATCCGGGTCACCGATCGCGGCGGAGACCACGTCCTTGAGCATCCCCGAGGCGTACTGCTCCTGGTCGTAGTACATACCCGCCGACAACCCCAGCCGCTGCGCGATCTCGTTGCCGTCATGGACCAGGGTGCGCACCCCCCAGCTCCACCGCTCACAGAAGTCCGCCAACGCCGACTGCAAACCAGGGTTGCCGACCTGCAACCCCGTCAACCCGATCTCGGAGAACCCCCGCCCACCCTCCGCGCTCTCATCGATCCCCAACGTCCTCAACTCCGCGATCGCGTCGTTGATCCCCTTCGCCGTCGCCTTCAACGCCTCCGGGTCCACCGCGTAGGAGTCAGCCATTGGGCATCGCCGAGGCTGGAAGCAGGAACGGCGCCGGGCCGGCCACATCCAGCGCCACCCCGGCCCGGGCGCCCAGCGCGGGAACAGCCACATCCAGCAGCCGCGACCCACGCACCGTCAGGTACTCCACCTCGCCCTCGACCCCGCGCGCGGACGCGAACCGGGCCAACGCCGCCTCGCCAGTGAACGCGTACAACCAGCGCACCCCCTCCGCGTCCCCCGCCAGCGGCTCACCACCCCGGATCGGCAACAGCACCAGCGCCTCGCGCAACTCCCCCACCAGCGCCGGGCCGTCCACCTGCCCCGCGTGCAACGCCGCCAGGCGCGCGACCAGTCCCGTCCCGGACATCAGCCCCCCGTAACGCTCGGCAATCAGTTCGATACGAATCTCACCCTAACCGACGAGAGTGACGGCGCGATCACAGTCCCCCAGAAGCACAGACGCCCAGGTACGCACTCGCGCTACCCGATCGTGCGAGTCGCGACAGCGCGACAGACGGACGGACGGACGCACACCCCCTCCCAGCAGAGCATCTGACGCCAGACAAGGTCGCGCAGCCGATCACTTGATGAGCGGAATTGGGTAGTTCGGGGGACTCTTGGGAAGCTTGGCCGAAGGAGGCCGGCCCATGCTCTCGGCGACGGGTGAATCGCCGCCATCGACGCCGTCTCCACCGCCCTCACCCCCCCCCCCCCCCCCCCCCGGACACGATCGCCGTGAATGCCTGCACCCAACTCACCGACCCCGCCACCATCCAGGACCACAACGTCGTCAAGGTCGTCACCACTCCCGACCATCGCGCCCTGATGTTCTCCCGCCAGCCCATCCCCTACCCCAAGGCCGATCGGCCGACCTACCTGCGCCAACTCGGCCTGTACGGGTTCACCCCCGTCAGCCTCCGCTCCTTCCGCGCTCTCAAGCCCGGCCCCCTCGAAAGGTCCGAGGAGGTGGAACTGCTCCGCCTCCTCGAACACTCCCACCACGTCCAGATGGTGCTCACCCCCGATTCCGGCCTCGCCGTCGACGCCCCCAACGACCTCAACCGCGCCGAGGCTCACCTGCTCTACGGGACGAACACCAAGTAATCTGCCGGTGACCCGCGTGGGGATCAGACGGCGTAGCCGGCCGCGGCCGGGTCGTTGGGGTGCGAGTGGACGGCGGTGACCGTCGAGGTCATCCACGGCCACAGGGGAAGCGTGCCGAGCACCGCCTCCAGCTCGGCCTTGTCGGCGGCCCGCCACAGGCCGATGCTGCGCAGCTCGCCCACGGGGCGCCACAGCCTGACCAGGTGTCCGGCGCGGGCCAGCTCTGCGGCCCGGACGGCCTCGGCCGCGCGCCGGCGCTCGACCTCGGCCGCCTCGGTGCCCTCGGGCACGGTGGTGGTGAGCTCGACCAGGAATTCCTTCATGGCTTCTCCTTTGATGCTGGTGTCACGATTGACGATCGGTCAGGCGGCCTTGAGCTGTGCGGCGATCTTGACGACGCGCTCGGCCTGGATGCGGGCGGCGGTGCGGGTGGGGTCGTCGACGGGGTTGTTGCCCTGGGCGTCGACGTGGGAGGTGCCGTAAGGGTTGCCGTCGACGAACTTGGCCGGGTCGGTGAAGCCGGGAGTGACGGTGATGCCGCCGAAGTGGTGGATTGAGTTGTAGAGGGCGAGGAGGGTGGACTCCTGGCCGCCGTGGGCGGTGGCGCTGGAGACGAAGCCGCTGTAGACCTTGTCGGCCAGCTTGCCCTGGGCCCACATGCCTCCGAGGCCGTCGATGAACTGCTTGAGCTGCGCGGAGACGTTGCCGAAGCGGGTGGGGGTGCCGAACAGCACCGCGTCGGCCCACTCGATGTCCTCGGCGCTCGCCTCGGGGATGTCGCGGGTGGCGGCGTGGTGGGCGGCCCAGGCCGGGTTGGACTCGATGGCGCTGGGCGCGGCGAGCTCGGCGGCCCTCAGGAGGCGGACCTGCGCACCGGCCTTGACGGCGGCGTCGTGCAACGCCTGGGCGATCTCAGCGATGGTGCCGGTGGAGGAGTAGTAGACGATGGCGAGCTTCACAGCGGTGGACACGGGGTTCTCCGTCTCGTCGAGGTGGTGGGGTGGGGTGGCTGGGGTGCCTGGGGTGGCTGGGGTGCCTGGGATGGTTTGCGAGCCAGTGGGAGTCCAGCTCGGCCGGATGTTCACGCCGGCGCCGAGGTCGAGTGCACGATCTCGTGCTGCCATTGCGCGCGCGGCTGCCGGTGCAGAGCCCAGTAGTGCTCGGCGATCAGGTCGGGGTCCGTGTCCGTGCCCGGCACGATGGCGCAGGCCACGGTGACGGTGGCCACGTGCACGCCGGAGTCGCCGTACTCCTGGTCGAGGATGTGGGTGAGCGCACGTACACCGGCCTTGCCGAGGGACAGGCTCGTACTGCGGCTGATGGGCTGCGGCATGCCGCCGGTGATGATCACGGTGCCGCCGCCGACCCGGGCCATCTGCGGGGCCAGGTGGGTCACCGCGTCCATCGCGCCGAGCACGTTCACCGACCACGCGTCCAGGTGCTGCTGCGTGTTCAGTTCGCCGGGCCGGTCCGACCGGATGATAGCGGCGTTGTAGACGAGGACGTCGGGCACGCCGTGCGCGTCCACGGCGATGTCGAGGGCGGCGTGCAGCGCGGCACGGTCGCTGCTGTCGGCGCGCAGTGCGAGCACCGGTACCGAGGTCCGCGTGCCTACTGTGGCGGCGACCTCGTCGACGGCCTGGCTGCGGGCGATCGCCGCGACGGGCAGGCCCTCGCGCCCGAACCGCGCGGCGACCGCGGCGCCCAGGCCCGGTCCGGCGCCCACGATGACTAGTCCTGGCAAGGGAATCTCCTCCGACTCACACGGTGTTGAACGCGATGACCGTAGGTCCTCTCATCGGTGTGAGGAGCAAGCCCTGCGGCATCGCCGCAGGCAGGAAGAGGTAGCGCGGATGCAGATCGGCGAACTCGCCGCCCGTTCCGGTGTGGCGGAGCGGCTTCTGCGGTACTACGAGGAGCGCGAGCTGCTGGCCCCTGACCGGACGTCTGCGGGCCGACGTCGCTACCAGGAGTCGGACGTGGCGCGCGTCAGCACCATCCGCGCGCTGCTCGCCGCGGGTCTGAACACCTCGAACATCGCGATCATGCTCCCCTGCGTGGGGAACGACGCGGGGCAGCTGGTGCCGCAGTGCCCGGAGATGGTCACCCGCCTGGCCCGCCAGCGCACGCGCCTGGACGAGTCGATCGCTGGACTCGAGCACTCACGTCGCCTGGTCGACGCGCTCCTCGCACAAGCAGGGCGATGAGGCTCCGGGCGAGCCGAGGGCAAGCCGGCTTCCCTCGCTCCCGCCGCTGGTGGACGCGCCAGCAACCGGGGGCGACGAGGAAGACGTGACGCCCCTTCAGTTCGCCCAAAGCGGCTACCGCAGCGGTGATCTGGACGCCACGTCGCGCCGTGGTCTCCAAAACGGCACTGTCGCACTCAGTGTCATGATCATTAGACTCTGGGGTGGCCGGCATCGACTGGCACCACAACCACGAGGACCTCGTCCACGCCTTCTGCACCCTCGCCCCGCACGTGCCCGCCGCCGCGAGGGCACTTGACGACTCCCTCGCCGCACTCAAGACCGGCCTCGCCTGATTCCTTGAATCGGTGAGAGGATTGCTCGCTCCGCATAGTCGTAGGGTCCTGCTGACCAATGGCAGCTCGCCTTCTGACACACTGGTGCCATGACAGAGCAACGAAAGGACCATGCCGCGTAGGCGGCCTTCGGACCTGCGTTCGGATCGCCAGAAGTTCCCGGTCGAGCGTGGGCGATATTCGAAGATCGGTCAGGTGTCTGGCTCGGCGCAGGCCGAGATCATCCGCCTGGAGCGAACTCGCTTCGCGCCCGGTGACCTGGGTAAGGCCCTGGCTGCCTGGAGCGAGCTGGCACATACTCCGCGAAAGCGTTCGCCTGGCGTTCGCACGGGATGTGGTGAACCGTCCTGCTGTCCGCCGGAGCCGGACGAATGGCGCGAGCTGCTTGAGATCGCCATGCATGCTCTGCCCTCGAAGTCCGCGCGCGAGCTCGCCCGCATCGTCGGACCTCTGGACAGCAGAATTCTCGATCATCCGGCCTTGAGACACACCGTTTCACCGCGCGGACGATGGTGGCACTTCAGCCGGTGGCCGTGGGAGGACTGACTGCAGGGGCACCGGGCTTTCATCCTGGGTGCAGTCGATCAGTGTCACAGCCGATCGAGGAAGGCGAGGACCTTGTCGGTGGGCTGGTAGCGGCCCGGCCGGGCGGTGACCGGGGTAGTCAGCGCCAGGGCCTTCTCCTTGATGGTCACTTCGGCGTGGACGTAGGCGTCGGTGGAGCGGACGCCGGCGTGGCCGAGCCAGAGGGCGATGACCGTGGTGTCGACGCCTGCCTGCAGCAGCGACATTGCGCAACCATGCCTTGTGTCCGCAGAGCCCGTGTGCGGGTCAGTCCGTGTTGCGATTGAGCTGGTCGAAAGCGGGGACAGCGTTCGCGCCGCTCATCCCCGTCCGTGTTTCATTGCGAGCACGCGCCTGTGAGGCAGGACACACTCCTCGTGGTGTCTTGGGCCATGCTGGCCAGGCCTCACTCGAAGCTCCGGCGGCCCTCTGGAGGGCGGAGTGGGAGGTCGGTCAGACTACGGAAGCGCGCTTGGGGTCCGTGGGGTCAATCTCGTGTTCGTCGAAGAGCTGCTCAAGTGCTTCATGGCCGTGTTCGCGGCGAAATGCGACTTCGGCCGCCGTCACTGGGAGAGTCCAGAGGATGCGCGCACGGCCGTTCGGCAGAGGGCAATGCTCCAGGTCCGGGCCATGAAGGTAGGACAGGCTGGCAAGTAGATGGTCGCATGATGAACCGGGGATCCACGGCTCGCCGATGGGCATGCTGTGCTCAAGATCAAGATGATGTCCGGCATGGTAGTAAGCGATCTTCGCGAGGAGGTCCACGAAGCTCTCGTCGCCTGCTGGGGCGGTCAGAGCGAACTCCAGTCCGTGCCCGTGCTTCTCCGCCGTCGACCAGCAGCCGGCAGTGACGTATGTCCAGCAGCTGCCGCGCGGACCCGGGCTGGCCACGATTACGCGGAGACCTGGGACGGCATCCCGACGGCCAGGCCCGAGATCGTAGGTGCCCGCCCAGCTGATGGCGACGTCGCGCAGGGAACTGGTTTCGGAAGTCGCGAGTGCGTCCCGAAAGGCCTTCGTCAGCGAGACCACCACCAGTTCGCCGTCGCCGACCATGCCGACGAGGCTGCAGTGTCGAGGGTCGGCCTCGATCTCGGCGGCGGACCTGCCCGTGATGAGTTCCTCGACGGGCATCAGCACGAGCACGGGGTCGATGACCTTGACCCGCTGAG
Source organism: Kitasatospora sp. NBC_01287 (assembly GCF_026340565.1). Lineage (NCBI taxonomy): Bacteria > Bacillati > Actinomycetota > Actinomycetes > Kitasatosporales > Streptomycetaceae > Kitasatospora > Kitasatospora sp. NBC_01287. The sequence goes on along the minus strand of NZ_JAPEPB010000001.1, from coordinate 8,058,961 downwards.
ATCTCTAGGATTCGGCGGCACGTGAGGCGGCCGTTCCCCACGCTTCGAGATGTCGAGTAACGAAGTGCGAGAGAACGGCCGCTGCCGATGAGCCTGCCCGTCGATGTGCCCGCATGCGACGTATCGAGGCTGCTGTCCCACTTTCGGGTCGAGTTCTACGAGAGCCTCTACGCTCGGGCCGACGCGCTCTTCGAGCTCACGGACGCGGTGCTGTGCACGGATGGGCCGGTGAGGACCTGGTCGAGCTGTCGCTCGTGGCCGAGCACCGGCGCGGGCACGGCGCCCTGTACCAGGCCTTGGACCGGGGCCGGGCCGAGCCTGCCCGTCCGCGCCGAGCTCTGGCCGGGCTGCCGCTGCCCAAGGCCGCCGACGGGCGGATCGTGCTGGCCGTCGACGTCAGCAACTGGCTTCGGCCGGACGCTCCCACCAGCGAGGACCGGCTCTTCTGCCACGTCTACGGACGCGGCGACCGCAAGACGGATCGGTTCGTCCCCGGCTGACCGTACTCGTTCGTTGCCGCCCTGGAGTCCGGCCGCACCTCCTGGGTCGCGCTGCTGGACGCCGTCCGCTTGGGTCCCGCAGACGATGCCACCGGCGTCACCGCCACTCAACTACGCGACGTGGTGCAGCGATTGAAGGACAGCGGCCAGTGGAACGACGGCGATCCCGCGATCCTGATCACGATGGACTCCGGCTACGACGTCGCCTACCTCTCCCACGCCCTGACCGACTTGCCAGTGGTGCTGGTCGGACGCCTGCACTCGGACCGGGTGACGCTCCGCGACGCCGGCCCCGCCCGCTCCGGCCCCAAGGGCGGCCGGCCCCGCAAGCACGGCCGCGTCCTCACCCTGGCCAAGCCCGATACCTGGCACAACCCCGACGTCACCACCTCCACGGACACCGCCCGCTACGGCAAAGCCGAGGCGACGGCCTGGGAGGCTTCGGCGGTACGGTGAAGCCGTGGACAGCGGACCCCAGAGCAGGCAAAGAAGGCGCCAGGCTGATGAATTCCTCGATCCAGGGGTGGAGCGTGCCGCGCACCTTGGCCGCGACCCGCGGTGTGGGTTCACCGAAGGTCCGGCGGAACGGTTGAGGATCCGCAGCACGCGATGCTCACGTGGCGTTCCGGCTCCCCCTGGACACATACGCGCCGAAGACAGAGGTATCGAGATCCTTGAGGGACTCCAGTACCAGAGTGGCAATCGCGAAGCCAGGATCGCAGCGATCAGCGGCCTCGGGAACGGCGACGACCGTCATCTGGGCTGACACGCCAGAAAGGACACCGTTGAGCGAGTCCTCGATCACAATGCACTCGTCGGGTGACGCGCCGAGGGCGGCGGCCGCGCGGAGATAGGCGCCCGGGTGGGGCTTGCCGTGCTCGTCGTCTTCGGCCGAAAACACGGCATCGAAAGATCCGTCAAGGCCGGTGCTCGCGAGCGCATGCCGAATCACCGACTCCGGCGAAGATGACACGACGGCCATCGCCCTCGATGCACGCGCGCACGCCGCGACGGCGTGTTCGGCACCGGGTTTCAGCGCCACTCCCTCCAGCCTGCGGCACACGGCGGCCACGATCTGCTGCTCGACGTCGTCGGGGTCGGCTTGAATGGTGGCCCGATCGAACCAATAGGCCACCATGTCCCTTTGCCGCAGCCCGCGCGTCGCCGCCTGCATCTCCGTTGTGAGGTGCAGGCCAAGCGGACCGAACACTTCACGCTTTGCCGCGTCCCAGATCGGCTCGGAGTCGATCAGAAGGCCGTCCAGGTCGAACAGGACAATCGGTTGCAACGGTTGCTCCTTCGTTGGCGATCACGCGAGGACGAGACGATTCGCTGCCCCGCCGTGCATGAGCAGATGGTGCTGTGGTCGATGACGATGCTCATGAGCCGCCGGCTGGCCCGGCGGCGAGCGTGAACCGTCCCGGGGTGGGCTCGTCGGCCCAGCCCCGATCGGCCAGCCGCTTCATGGACAGTTCGGCCGTCGCCGCGTTCAACTGTGCGTCCGGGCCGCCTGACCGGGAGGGGATCTGGGCCGGTACCGGCTCGACGGGCAGGTGCTCGTTGAAGACGAAGCCCAGTTGGATGATTCCGCCGGGCAGGCCGGGCGAGGTCCAGGGCAGGACGAGTCGGCGGCCGGGGACTCGCTCGTAGGTCCAGATGTCCTCGCTGACCGCTCCGGCCGCCTCGAACCGAACGACAGTGCCACCGTGCTGGCTCACGGTCCGCGTCGCGTCGGCGATTCCCCGGAGCATCGACTCGGTGCGCGGTTCGTCGATGCCCCAGTCCGCGGGGACCACGACGAAGTCCAGGTCGCCCGGCTCGCGGGCCGCGTGCGTCTCGAACGCTCCCCTGAATACGGCGGTCGCGGGAGCCTGTCCCGGCGCGGTCGTCAATGCTCCCATGAGCCGATCATCTCAACTGCCCGGGCCGGCCCGAAACCGAGTTCTATCGCCTGTCGGCGGCCATCGCTTCTGCTGATCACTGCAGCACGCCCTGAGCAGCCGCCACAGCGTCAGATCAAAGATCCGGTCTCATGCCCCGCCTCCGAACGCTCCCTGCCGTCTGATGAACTGCTGGTCACGTGCAGCGACCTGGCCGTGTGGCCCGGTCGCGCGCAGGACGACATCACGCACCGCGTCCGGGTCAGCGGCGTAGCCGTGGGCGAACCATGGCATGTTCGCGGCACCGGAGCTGTGCAGGATGTCCATCGCGGTGTCGGCCGTGACGTCCTCGCTGATCTGCAGTTCCGGGGTTTTCATGAGGTCGCCGACCGTGGTGGTGGTCATGGGGCGTTCGAGGGTGGTGGTCATGGGCGGATTCCTTCGCGTCGCTCCCGCCTGCGGGGGCGGCGATCAGGGCACTGGTGGTGGGAGGGGTCGGTGGTGCTGGTGGCGGGTGCCTCGTCCGGTCGTCGTGGGAACCGGGTGTCGGCCGCCGGTGCATGGTGCGGGCCCGGACCGTGTCGCGGTCCGGGCCCGCACGGCGTCCTATGCGGCGAGGGCGACGCGCGCGGGGGCTGCGTTGCGGGAGCCGGTGGTGCTCTGCGGGGTGCGGCCGGCGTGGGTGGGGCGACCGCGGCGGTTGCGGCTCGCGGAGGTGCTGCGGCGGGGGCGTTCGACGACGGGGTCGGCGATCACGGTGGGGATGCCGGTGGGCACGCGGGCGCCGGTGATGCGGGCCAGGTCCTCGTCGCCGGCGCTGACCCTGGTGGTGACGGGGGTGATGGCGGCCGTGGCCATCATGCGGGCCATCTCGCGGCGCTGGTTGGGCAGGACGAGGGTGACCACGGTGCCGGACTCGCCGGCCCGGGCGGTCCGGCCGCCGCGGTGCAGGTAGTCCTTGTGGTCGTTCGGCGGGTCCAGGTTGACGACCAGGTCGAGCCCGTCGATGTGGATGCCCCGGGCGGCGACGTTGGTGGCGATCAACGCGGTCACCTGGCCGGTGCGGAACTGCTCCAGCGTGCGGGTGCGCTGCGGCTGGGACTTGCCCCCGTGCAGCGCCGCCGCCTTCACCCCGCTTGCGAGCAGGTCCTCCACCAGGCGGTCCGCGCCGTGCTTGGTGTCGATGAACATGATCACCCCGCCCTCGCGGGAGGCGATGTGGGCGATCGTGGCGCTCTTGTCGAAGTTCTGGACGTGCAGGACGTGGTGCGCCATGGTGCTGACCGTCGCGGCCGAGGGGTCCACCGAATGGGTGACCGGGTCCTTGAGGAAGCGGCGCACCAGCCGGTCGACGTTGCGGTCCAGGGTGGCGGAGAACAGCATCGTCTGGCAGCCTTCGGCGACCTGGTCGAGCAGTTCGGTGACCTGCGGCAGGAAGCCCATGTCCGCCATCTGGTCGGCCTCGTCGAGCACCGCGATGCCGACCCCGTCGAGCTGGCAGTCCCCGCGCTGGATCAGGTCCTTGAGCCTGCCGGGGGTGGCCACCACGACCTCGGCTCCGCGGTTCAGCGCCTGGGCCTGGCGCCCGATCGACATCCCGCCCACCACCGTGGCCAGGCGAAGCCGCACCGCGTGGGCGAAGGGGGTGAGTGCGTCGGTGACCTGCTGGGCGAGTTCACGGGTGGGGACGAGCACGAGCGCCAGCGGCCGGCGCGGCTCGGCCTTCTGGCCGGCGGTGCGGGCCAGCACGGCGAGCCCGAACGCGATGGTCTTGCCGGAGCCGGTGCGGCCTCGTCCGAGGACGTCACGTCCGGCCAGCGAGTTCGGCAGTGTCGCGGCCTGGATCGGGAACGGCGAGGTGACGCCCTGCCGGGTCAGCACCGGCAGTAGTGCCTTGGGCATGTCCAGTTCGTCGAACGACTCGACGGCCGGCAGGGCCGGGGTGGTGCTCACCGGCATCGCGAACTCGCCCTGCGGGGAAGAGCCCTGACGGGCAGTGCGACCGGATGCGTTCCGGCCGCCGGCAGGCCGGTCGCCGTAGAAGGAACTTCCGCCGGAGCGGGACCCGTAGCCGGCGCCACCGGAGCGGGATCCGTAGGAGGAGCTGCCGGAGCGGGAGTTGGCGTTCTGGTACGAGGAGCGACTGGAACGATTCATGCGGGAAACCTTCCTCGGGGCGGCGCGTCACGAGGAAGGCTCCGCGGCGCGGGGCGCCGGCGGAGCCCGCAAGGGAACGGGCCAGAAGTGTCACGGGCGGAGCGTGGACGGTAGAACCGTGCGGCACGTCACCTGCGGTCGGCGCTCACCGCGAAGGGGCGGGAGCGAGGACCTCGAACCGTGCGATGTCACGGCAGGGCGCCGATCCGGACGCGGCGCTGGGCGTCTCGCGTGGGGATGGCCGCCGGTGGCGGAGCCAGGGGCCTGAACGGCCGGGGATGTGCGCGATGCAATGCCGAGGGACCCGCACCGGGCATGTACGCGGTGCGGGCCCCTCGCTGCTAGGCGGGTGCCATGGCAGTAGAACTACAGCGGGCGAATGTTCTCGGCCTGCGGGCCCTTCTGACCCTGCGTGACGTCGAACTCGACCTTCTGGCCCTCGAGCAGCTCACGGAAGCCGTTGGCGTTGATGTTCGAGTAGTGGGCGAACACGTCAGGACCGCCACCCTCCTGCTCGATGAAGCCGAAGCCCTTTTCCGCGTTGAACCACTTCACAGTGCCATTAGCCATAAAAAATTCTCCTTCAAGGGGCAGTCCGAGGCGCGCACTGTGCGCACTTCGAGTCGCCGCGATGAGCACCCACCCGGGGAAGAGCCGGGAAACAAAAATGCGCCTGCGAAACATCAGCAGGCGCACACAAAGTTCATGGGAACCACTACTGCAACTAAGAAGACTCTAGCAGGCCCAGGCCTGCCGCGGTGGATTGTTTCACCCCCGGTTTCGCAGGACCTCCCGGCGCAACCGCCGCCCCCGAGCCGCAAGGAACCTCAACACCCCATGCGATCAGGATGGTTGACCGCCTGTGGCTCTGCCCGGGGTAGCGGTTCCACCGGCAGCTCGACGCGACAATGCCCCACCGCGCGCCGCATGGACTCCCGCCACGCCGACCCCGGTCCCGGGCCGGCGGCCGCGTCAGGCCATCGGCACCATCGGCACCATCGGAGACAGCTAGAGACAGCTAGAGACAGCGAACGACATCATTCGGATTCCAACCCATCCGAATTTCCAGTCCCACGAAAAGAGCCCGCTCCCGAGATTTTCGGCGCATACTGCACGGGATGACGAAATCAGTAGCAGTCCGCCGCCCCCTGCCCACCAGCCCCTTCAAGGCCAGGGTTGAGGCGCCCCTGAAGCGGTTCGCCGTGGGCGACCGAGTCACCCACGACCGCTACGGCCTCGGCCGGGCCATCGGCGTCGAAGGTGACAGCGACATCGCCGTACTCGTCGACTTCGGATCGCGACGCGAACGCATCACCCAGCCGTACACCGCGATGTTCAAACTCTGACCCCGAGCGCCCTGCGCTTCGAGGCCGATCGTGCTCCGCCGCTCGCGGGTGGACCCTGTGCCGAGGCGATGGCGCACCGTCGCCTCGGCACACCATCCAGAGGGCACGCACCCCGGCCATTTGATCCCGATGCCATGTCGATCGGCCCCGCCGGCCTGGGCGTCGGCGCGGTACCGGCGTTAGCCGGAACGGCACATGACGATCAGTCACTGTCGTCTGAACGCCGGCCATGCGGGCGGTAGAATCGTCGCGTGGATGACAAACATTTGTTTGAGTCCGTCTGTGAGGTGCTCTCACTCCGAGGGTTCGAGCTGGCGCCGCCACAGGCGGCCAGCCTCTCCGTCCGACAGCGTCCGGAGGGTGGCCTGGTGCTGGGATGGCGGCCGGGCGAGGATCTGATCGGGACGACGCTCCGCGCCTCACCGCATCCCGCCGACGACGCTGGGCGCACCGAGTTCCGCGGCATCCGCAACGCACTCACCCTGGCCCTGTCGGAGGTCCTGGACTCCGCGGGCTTCACCGTCACCACACTTGGAACTGAGGTGCTCGTCACCGCGGGCCAGAGCGATCCCGGCACCATGCCGGTCTTCGCGGGCACGCCCTCCTGCGGCACGCGTCGCGCTGGAAGCATCGGGGCGGGCTCCCGGACACCGATGGCCGTGTCCTCATCTGGGCGTCATGTCGAACCCTGACGGGCTGCTCGTCGACATCGCCGCGATGGTCGAGTCCGAGCACAGCAACCAGATGTCCTTGACAGTGGTGGTCCCAGGCGCGGTGATCACCGGCAGGCTCGCGCCGGTGTCCCTGTGGTGGGAGCGAGTGGCGGAGGTCCTCCAGGCCTCGGAGCACCTCAAGCCGTTCGCCGCCCTCTTCGCCCCACCCGCCGAGACCCCGCCCGCGCGACCCACCCACCTGCACCTCCACCGGGCGAGGATCCTGCAGGGCGACTTCGGGCTGCCCCACACCGGCGGCATGTACCGCGTCGCCATCGAGGACATCAGCAGCTGGACCATCGGGGACCTCAGCTACTCCGACACCTGAGACGGTGAGCAGGAGGGCGAGTGTCCGCTTCGAGAGTGGAGTCGGGTGAGGCGGGCTGGTCTTGAGTCCGTTCGTCAGGCTATGAGCGTGGCAGGGCGAGAAGCCGGCCGTTGCGGCCTGGACGCCCCCGTGCGGCAGTCCCAAGCGGGGAACGGTCCGGCGCCCGCCGGGGAGAGTTCTGTGCCCGCTGCTCGCGTGGCGTGGACGGCCATGTTGGTTGGCGTCCGCACCGGAGCGGAGGCACGCTGGGAGGTGCACCAGCCGCCACCCGGGGCCGGTAGGCGCTGCTCCGCGAGCGATCCCGTCCGCGGGGCTCGGCAGCGCAGAGGAGTCACGGTGATCGAGGTAGGCGACATCCGCGAGTGGCGCACCACCGACGACGCCGATGCGGGTGGCCACAAGATCGGCACGCTGGAGGCGGTCTACGTCGACACCAGCACCGACGAGCCGGCGATGGCGACCGTCCGGATCGGGCTGCCCACCCGCCACCGCCTCGTGTTCGTCCCGCTGGCCGGTGCGTCGGTGGGCCCGGGCTGCGTCAAGGTCGCCTACGACAAGGCCCCGGTCAAGGACAGCCCCGCGATCGGCACCGACGATGTCAGGCCCGCCGCCGACGAGGAAGCCGTCTTCCGGCACCACGGCCTCGCCTACCAGAGCGGCACCGCCGGCGAACGCCTGCCCGCGCGCCGCTGACCACCCGCCCGTTCAAGGAGGCACATCATGGCGCTCTTCCTCCTCGTGGTGATCGTCGCGATCCTGCTCGGCCTCATCGGCGTCGTGGTCCACGGCCTGCTCTACCTGCTGGTCATCGGCATAGTGCTCCTGATCGCCGACCTCGTGTTCGTCGGCGTGCGCGCCTCACGGCGCAAGGGCGTCCAACGATGACAGCCCGCGGCCTGGTTGACCGGCGCTGGACGGAGGCGGACCGCCCGGCCGCACACCGAAGCGCACCCCCGGCTCCAGGTCGAGCCGGGGGTGCGCTGAGCCTGATGGGCGGCTCTCGCCGTGGAACCTGCCGCTGTTGGCTTCGTCAGGTGGCGGCGGTCAGGTCGGCGCGGCCGTAGAGGAGTGCGTAGCCGTGGGGGAGTTGAGTCAGGACGCGGCCGGTCAAGGGCTCGCCGAGCAGGTTGGTGAGGGCGGCGAGGACGGCGCCGGTGTGCCAGCGGGCTGCGTCGGCGGTGGTGTCCAGGGTGGTGGCGATGGTGTCGACGAAGGTGTGGGCGTCCAGGGGCTGGGTGAGGGGGATCTGTGAGGCGAAGGTGGTGCGGGCGGGTTCGGGCACGGTGGCGGCCAGGTCGCGGCGTTCCTCGCCGATGAGCTGGCCGCCGAGTGTGGCCAGGACGGCGTGCACGACACGTTCGGCCTCCTGGTCGGTGTCGTAGCGGCCGAGGTCGCGGACCTGCTTCAGGAGGTGGTGCCAGGTCATGGGCGGAAACCTTCCGGTCTGTCGGGCCGCGCGGTGGCGGGGCGGTGTGGGTGGTCAGGGGCGGTGGCCGGGGGCGGGTCGGCCGAAGAGGAGGTCGTAGCCGGGGGGTAGTTGGAGCAGCACGTGCTCGGTGAGGTCGTCGCCGGCGGCGTCGGCGGTGGTGGAGAGGACGGCGCCGATGTCCCACAGGGCGGTGGCTTCGGTGGCGCCTTCTATCCAAGCGGCGGTGGCGCGGACGAAGCGTTCGGCACTGAGCGGTTCGGCGGCCTGCAGGGGATTGAGCAGGATCAGGGCGAGGGTTTCGGGCAGCCGGGCGGCCAGGTGGGCGCGCACCTCGCCGACCAGGTGGGCGCCGAGCAGGGCCAGGATGACGCGGGACGCCCGTTCGGCTTCCTGGGGGGTGTCGTATTCGCCGCGTTCCTGGACCTGGGCCAGGAACGCTTCCCATCGAAGAGTCACCGCGGGTCTCCCTTCGTTGCGGGGTGGACGCGACCGCGGGCGGTCAGGGCTCCGCGGTCGCGTCCCGGTTCGGGCCGGTGAGTCGGTGGCCGGACCACCGGGTGTCCGGCTTCCGTGGTATCAGCTGGCCACTCCTCTGGCCGGACCGGTTGCAGGCCCGCGAGCGCCCGGAGTGGCCGGTGGCGATCGGTGGTCGAGGGGGCCGTCCCGCACGGCCCGGGGGGAAGGGTGGTGCGGTGCGATGGTCCGGGGGCGGTCAGGCTCGGATCTGCTTGCGGTCGCCACTGTGGCTGATGGCGACCTTGCGGGGCTTGGCCTTCTCCGCGACCGGGATGCGCAGGGTCAGCACGCCGGCGTCGTGGTCCGCGGTGATCCCGTCGGCATCGAGGGTGTCGGAGAGCATGACCTGGCGGGAGAACACGCCCAGCGGGCGCTCGGACAGCTCCCACTTCACGCCCTCGCCCTCGTGACGGGGACGGCGCTCGGCCTTGACGGTCAGCATGTTCCGCTCGACGTCGATGTCGATCGCCTCCGGGGCCACCCCGGGCAGGTCGAAGCGGATCACGTACTCGTCGTCGGTGCGGTAGGCGTCCAGCGGCATCGGGGTCGGACGCGACCAGGTGCCGTTGGCGCCGAGGAACTGCTGGGTGAGCCGGTCCAGCTCACGGAAGGGATCGGTGCGCATCAACATCAGGGAACACCTCCAGTGGTCCAGGCGGCAGGGCCAATGCGCTTCACCTGAATCCGTTCTAACATGTCATCCATCTGATGACATCTCCCCAAGTCGCCAGGAGAGTGACAATGATGCGTGCCAAGCCCAAGCCGGCCCCGCCCGACGGCGCCCGGGCCTCGACGGCGCCGAGGCCGACGACGGCAACCGCCGCCATGGAGAGTACGACCACGCGCTGTCGCCGCGATCCTGGGCGAGGACGCCGATCCCGTAGAGGTCAGCCTCCGGGACGAGATCGTCGGGCCGAGCCGGCGACTGCTCGATGAGGATCGCGCGGCGGCAGAACGGGGCGAACTGCCCGGCGGGTTCCAGGGGGTGCCGGGAGTTCGTGGCACGGACCACGGCCAGGTCGATGGTGAGGGGCCGCACCGCCAACCTGGTGACCGTACGCGCCGTCACCCGGGCGGCACCGGCCGGGAGGCGGCGGACCGCCGCCTGCTCGGAACGAGTGCGGCGACCACTCGGCTACCGGTCGGACCGGTGGCCGACCGCCCGGCCGCGAACCTCGATGGCCTTGACGACGGCGGACATATCGGAGTCCGCATAGCCGAGTTGACCGGTCTCGGCGAAGAGTGCCCGGCAGACGTCGAGCAGCGGGGCCGCGATACCGGCCGCGGCGGCGGTGTCGGTGATCAGCCGGGCGACCTTCTGGGAGTCGGTGATCGACGCCTGGACCGAGAAGTCCTCACTGACCAGCTTGGGCGCCTTCAGTCGCATCGTCGCGCTCGCCAGCGGCCCCGCGCCGAGTACCGCCACCAGTTGGTCGAGATCGAGCCCTTGGCGGCGTGCGAACTGGAATGCCTCGGCCAGCCCGGTCACCTGGGTGATCAGGAAGGTGTTGACCGCCAGTTTCATCAGCAGACCGCTGGGCACCGGCCCGCAGAACGTGAGCTCACGGCAGAGCGGTTCGAGCAACGGGCGCACCGCCGCCACGTCGTCCGGCTCTCCGGCCATCAACCCGACCAACTCGCCGGCGGCGGCCTGGGTGCTCGATCCGGAGACCGGCGACTCCACGTAGCGGCCGCCCGCGGCGCGGATCTCCACTGCCAGTTCCTGGGAGTAAGCCGGCTCGAACGTACCCATGTTGACGATCGTGCGGGCGGCGACGCGCTCGGCGAAGGCCGGCGTGCCGCGGCCGAGGACGGCGTCCACGCCCGGGTCGTCGAGCAGCATCAGGATGACGACCTCGCAGCGGGCGAACACGCTCGCCGCGTCGGGGGCCACTTCGGCGCCGGCGGCTGCGAGCTTGTGGGTCTTGGCGATGGTGCGGTTCCAGATCAGCGGCGGAGTACCGGCCTTCACCAGGTTGAGCGCCATCGGCTCGCCCATGACGCCCAGCCCGATAAAACCCACGGAGAGTAAGCTCATGAGCAGAGCTTGGCATACTGTCGGATCACTCGACCAGGCACAGGGGGGCCGCCGGAACCCGTCGACGCGCACTGCCGAGGTGGCGGGGTGACAGGTGGGACCTGCCGACGTAGGCCTGGTTTCCCGCGGAGGTTCCGGCGGACACGCGGTCCGTTTCGGAACGGCGAATGGTCGGTCCCCCGGGGAACTCGCGCGCTGCTGCCGCCCGCACCGCCGCGGACGGACGGGTGATCGCGCGGTGGCTCGACGGGCACTCGTGCGCTGTTACCGGGTCGTCCTCCTGGCATTCAACCGCCGTATCCCCCTCCTTGTGGCGTGCCGGATTTGCTGAGCCGATCAGCCGCACGGCAGTTCGAGGAAGGCAGACGTATGAGCAGGTGGACCCGGCCCGGAAGCGCGGTCGCGGCGATCGCGCTGCTTCCCGCCCTGCTCGCCGCCTCCGGTTGTGGGGGCTCGGCGGGCGCCACCGGGACCGACTACGCGGTGATGACCTGGGCGCCCTCGGGGACCGGGGCCTTCGACCGCTCCGGGGTGACCGCGCTGGCGGAGGTGATCGGGCGCGACGTGGACGCCAAGGGCGGGCTCGGCGGGCACCGACTGCGGGTGATCACCTGCAACGAGCACAACACCCTGGCCGGGGGCACCGCCTGCGTGCGGCAGGCGGTGGACAACAAGGTGATCGCCGTCATCGGCTCCTACAGTCTGAACAGCGACGACCTGCTGCCCGGCCTGGAGGCGGCCCGGATCCCCTACATCGGCGGGTACGGCCTGTCCGACGCCGAGTTCAGCAGCCCGCTCTCCTACCCCGTGGCCGGCGGCACCCCGACTCTGGTGGCCGGCAACGGCCGCCAGCTGGTCGCGGCCGGGTGCCGGACGATCGCGCTGGTCCGCCCGGACACCTCGGCCGGCGACACGCTCACCGGCTACCTCGGCGCCGCGCTGCGGCCCGAGGGAGTCAAGCTGGTGGACGTGCGGGTCAGCGAGCAGTCCCCCGACTACGGCAGCGCCGCCCGCAGGGCACTGGGCGACGACCAGCCGGGCACCTGCGCCAGCGATGCCCTCGCCCCCGAGCAGAGCGCGAAACTACTTGACGCGTACCGGCAGTTGACCCCCCGACACACGCTCCTGGGCGCGCTGATCGGCAGCGTGCCGCAGTCCGTCGTCGACTCCGAGAGCGGCGCGGGCGACCCGCTGGACAACGCGTACGTGGCCGGCTGGTACCCGCCCACCTCTTCGCACGTCTGGGACGCGCTGCGCGCCATGGTCGGCGGCGACCACCGGATCGACCCCTCGGACCTCGCGGTCCAGACCACCTGGGCCGCCTACCAGGTCTTCCTGCAGGCCGCCCAGCACCTGCAGGACGCCGGCACGCCGCTCAGTGCCGAGTCCCTGCGCCAACAGCTGGACAGCGGGGACGCACTCGACACCGGCGGCGTGACGCCCCCGCTCAGCTGGGGCGAGATGCTGCCCAGCGCCGAGACGCCGCGCCTGGTGAACACCTGGGTCACGTATCAGAAAATGACGGGAAATCAGCTGACGCAGCAGCAGAGCGGCTTCCTGGACATGCGCTGGGTCCTGACCGGGGGCAACCCGTCGCAGTGACCGCCGGCCACTCCGGTCCTCCCGCACGGGCGGAGTCGGGTGGTGCGCGGGCACGTTCGGGGAGCTTGGCCGGATGAAGCGGGCGCATGCCGCCTTCGGCCCGGCTGCGGCCCGACCCCTGATCGCCGTCCTGGCCGAACCCCTGGGTGGCGGGCACCAACGACCGGGATCACCGAGGTGTGGGCGGGCCGGGGCGACGACCGAGCGTCAGCGTCCGTCGGAGCTGATCACCGGCCACCCCGACAGCGCTTCCTCGCCCGGCCCCACCTCCAGCAGCCGACCCGCCCGTATGACGCCGACACGGTCGGCAACCTGCCGCACCACAGCGGGGTCGTGGGAGACGTGACCTTCGGTTCCTCCTCGGGGACACGCAGATCCAGGCTGCGGTGAGCCCGTCCGGCGTTACGCGCGGTGCGGCCCGGGGGCCGGGGGCCGGGGGCGGAGTTTGGGAGGAGCGCCGGTCCCGGGCGAGAATGAGGCCCATGAACCAGAACAGCCCCGACGCACCCACCTCGGCCATCGAGCGACGCGACCAGCTCCTTCAGGCGATGCGGCTGGACGGTGGTGCCTGGGACTGGGTGCGCGCCCGCGCGAGCTATGTGGTCGAGCCCGACCCGCGCACGGTGCGGCGGGACCTGGAGCAGCTGCGCAAGTCGGGCGCGATCTACCGCGACCGGGAGACGGGCAAGTACCAGGCCGGTTAGTGCTCCAGGCGGTCTCCGTGCCCGAACCGACCTCCACGCTCCGGCGCCGGTGACACGCCGATCGGGCGCGGGCATCGCGACCGCCGAGCGGGGTGCGCGGGCCTGGGATCATGGTCCTATGACTATCACCGGAGAACAGGACGGCGGGGCGCAGCGGCGTCGTCGTGAACTGCAGGAGCGCCACCGCAGGCAGTTGGCGGCGTTGGAGGCCTACGACCAGGCCCTGGTGCGGGCGGCGCGGGCGCAGGCCGATCTGAGCCGCACGGTGGCGGAGGCGGTGGACGCGATCGGTGGGCTGGATGTGACGGCCGGACTGCTGGACCTGACGGTCAAGGAGGTCCGTACCCACCTCGCGGCCCACGAAGCGGCCCCTGCCACCCAGGACGCGGTCCCCGCGCCGCCGGCCGCACCCGAGGCGAAGACCCCCGCGGTGCCGGGCCCGGCCAACGGCACCGGAGCCGACCAGGAGCCGGTCCCGGCCTGACCCGCCCTCGCGGTCACGGCCACCGGCTCGATGACGGTGGCCGCCGGCGCCTCCTGGAGCACTGCGCAAGGTCGCGCCGGCGTGAGCGGCTCCAGGCCGACGGTGCCGCACACCGCGCTCTCCGAGGCGGCCACCCGGCCCGGGCCTCGGCGTCAGACGAGCGAGACGACCATCTTCCCGAGCGCCTGGCCGGCCTCCATGACCCGGTGTGCTTCGACGACCTCGTCGAAGCCGAAGATCCGGGTGGGTCCGGCCCTCAGCGCGCCGGCCTCGACCTGGGCGTAGATCGCGTCCAGCGGCACGTCGGTGAGTGGGAAGGCGGCGGTGCCCAGGACGAAAGCGCTGCCGAAGAAGCTCAGTTGGACGCCGCTGGGCAGGTCGGCGATCGGGTCGAAGTCCGCGACCGGGGCGAATCCGCCGAGGAAGCCGACCTGGCAGACGCGCCCGCGCGGGCGGACCGCGGCCAGTGAGTCGCGCAGCACGCTGTTGCCGACGACATCGAGCAGCGCGTCGACCTCCAGCCCCCGGCGCCGGACCTCCGCGGCCAGCCGGCCGTCGTCGATCAGCACGTCGCCGGCGCCGATCTCCTTGAGCAGGACCGCGTGTGCCGGGTCGCGGGTCGTGGCGATCACGTTCGCCCCGTGCCGGCGGGCGAGGTTGACGGCGGCCTGCCCGAGCGAGGAGGTCGCGCCCCGCACCACGATCGTCTCACCGGCCCGCAGCGCGAGGTTGCCGTGCAGCGCGCTCCAGGCCGTGGCGTACACCTCGGGCACCGCGGCCAGGTCGGTCCAGGGCAGCGGTGAGCGGACGGCCACGACGTTGCCGGCCGGCACGGTCACCAGTTCCGCGTAACTGCCGTTCCGGGTCCGGCCCATGCCGCCGAGGATCGCCACGACCTTGGTCCCGGGCGGGAGGTGGCCCGAGGGGTCGGCCTCGACCAGGCCTGCGCACTCGATCCCCGGCACCGCCGCCACCTCCCCCCAGGCTCCGCCGCGCATGTAGACCTCGGCGTGATTGAGGCCGAACGCCTTGACCCGGATGAGGACTTCGCCCTCCACGGGCACCGGGTCGGGCAGTTCGGTGGTGGTGAGCACCTCGGGGCCGCCGTAAGCGGAGATGATGATGGCCTTCATGTCGGCTTCCGTTCTTGTTCTTGAGTAATCATTCAAGTATTGGGCCGATGAAAGGGCCACCGCGCAAGGTGGCCCTTCTGCCGTACTGCCTGCCCTACCGCTTGCCGCGCCCGTCCGCCGCGCCCGTCAGGCGAGCGCGACGAAAGCGTTGTCGACGATCGCCCGCAGCAGCGCCTCGTCGGGGTTCGCCTTCCCCACGACCATCAACCCCTGACACGTCGCGACCAGCAGCTTCGCACTGCCGGCCGCGTCGAGCGAGGAACGCACCTCGCCACGGCGGACGGCGTTCTCCAGCGCGTGGGTCATGCAGCGCTCCAGCCGGGCGAGGTGCCCGCGCACGACCGCCGCCGCCTCGTCGTCCTCCGCGGCGCTCTCGATCGCGGTGTTGACCAGCAGGCAGCCCTGCCGCCCCTCAGGGCTGAGCAGATCCCGCACCAATCCGTCGAAGTAGGCCCGGATCTCGGCCACCGAGGCACGGGCCGAATCGAGTTCACCCAGCTTCTGCGGCACGACCAGCTTCGAGTAGCGCTCCAGGGACTTCACGAACAGCGTGCGCTTGCCACCCGGAAAGGCACCGTAGATGCTTCCGGGCTTCACCCCGGTCGCCTTCACCAGATCCTCGATGGACGTGGCCCGGTACCCACGCTCCCAGAACCGCAGCATCGCCTGGTTCAGGACGGCGTCAGGCTCGAACTCGCGCGGTCTCGGCATGGGGGAAACATACCTGAATGATCATTCAAGAACAAGGCCACCCAGAAACGGGACCACGCCACCCGGCCGCCACCGCCCTCCTCGAACAGCAGAACCCCCGACCGCTCCGACCCCGCCGGCACCAGCGGGGTCACACCCGGCCCGGGCCGCCCGGCGAGACGCCCCGCAACCTCTTCGACTTCAAGGACGGAACCGCCAACCAGGCAGCGGGCAACGACCACTGGAGCCCGGGGCCGCCGGGGACGGCGAGGACGACAACTCCCCCGCGGATAACCTTTGTGTCACCATCACCGGCGGCGCCCCGCAGCTCGGCCGGACACTCGGCGGGCGCACGCCCCCGCCGTCCAGCGGGGTCCGGACCGGTCAATTCGGGCAAATCGTCCCTGACGGCGCGTCACTGTCGCAAAGCGGTCACGCTTCGAACACGGACCGTCCGGCCGACTCGGAAGCCGCTCGTCCACGGATGGCCGAGCATGGAGACGCTGAACCGGACGCGGCACGGGCGGGTCGCCGGGCCCGCCCCGCCGCGGGGGTCGCCGGATCGGCGCGGTCCCGGCCGGAGACACCGCCGCCTGTGGGGAGGGGGCACCGGCGGCAGCGGTCTCCGGCCGGTGCACCACGGACGGACCACGGGCACCACGTGGGAGGCCCCCGAGGGCTCCTGGGCGTTCAGGTGGTTCAGGTGGTTCAGGTGTTTCAGGTGTTTCAGGTGTTCAGGAGCCCTCGGGGGCTGTTGAGGGAGCGTTCGCCACCGCTACTGCTCGGGCGTGGCCGGGTCGGCGTTGTCGACGACCACGTTGCCCGCGTGGCCGCCGTCGCGATCGTCCGCCCCGGACGGCTCCTGAAGACCTGTTCCACGGCATCTCCCCTGATGTTCCCCGCCTCGACGCGGCCGATCAGAGCGACAGCTGCGATTGACTGATCATCAGGGGAACGGGTGCGCCATCACGCGGCGGCAGCGCACGTGGTGCGGGTCCACGGACTCGGATGCCCGGACCGGTCCGACGCCGCCGCTCGCTACTCCTCGCTGCCGGGCTGGCCGTTCAGCTGTGCCGCAGGCACAGGGTGCCCCAGTGGAAGCCCGCGCCGATGGCGGACATGACGTAGGTGTCGCCCGGCTTGAGCCGTCCGTGGGTGACGGCGTCGTGGAGCGCGGTGAACATTCCGGCCGCTCCGGTGTTGCCGAGCTTGTCGAGGGTGATGGGGGCGCGTTCGGCGGGGACGTCGAGGGCTTTCAGGGTTTCGCCCAGGATGTTGATGTTGGCCTGGTGCAGGAAGTAGTGGTCGATGCCGGAGGGGTCCAGGCCGGCGCGTCGGGCCGCGAGGGTGATGCTCTGGGGCAGCCGGGTGGTGGCGGTCTCCCAGACGGCGCGCCCGTCCATGGTCAGGTAGTGGCCGCCGGCGGCGAGGGTGTCGGCGCTGGTCGGCAGCCGCGAGCCGCCCGCCGGGATCTGCACCTGGTAGGAGAGTCGCGAGCCCAGGTCGTAGGAGAGCAGGCCGGCGCCGTGGGTGTCGTTCCTGGTCAGGACGGCCGCGGCCGCGGCGTCGCCGAAGAAGACACCGGTCGTGCGGTCGCCCGGACGGGTGACGCGGGAGGCGCAGTCGGCGGCGAGGACCAGGACGTTGCCGATGGAGGGGTTCTGGAGCAGGTGGGCGGCCAGCAGCAGGGCCTGCACGCCGGAGGCGCAGGCGGCCTGGGTCACGTCCAGGGCCATGGCGCGGGTGGCTCCGAGCGCGTCCTTGACGATCAGGGAGGTGGAGGGCAGGGGGTGGTCGTAGGTGTAGGTGGCGACGATGACGGCGTCCAGGTCGGCGGCGCGCAGCCCGGCGGCGCGCAAGGCCGGCCGGGCGGCGGCCAGGCACATGTCGGAGGTGGCCAGGTCCGGGGCCAGCCGGCGTCGTTCGCGGATGCCGGTGCGGGCGACGATCCACTCGTCGGTGGTGTCCAGGGTGCGGGTGAGGTCGTGGTTGGTCACGACGGTCGGCGGCAGGTGCACGCCGGTGCCGGTCACCGCGAACGGGACGGACAGGCCGGCGCCGGTGTGCGTGTCGGCGGCCAGCTCGGGGGCGATGGTCATGCGACGGTGCTCCGATCGGCTCGGGTGAGGAGTTCCAGGTCGGCGTAGAAGCGCCCGGACGGACGGGGCTGGCCGAGCAGGATGCGGCGGGCGGCCTCGGCGGTCAGGGCCCCGCCCAGCGCGACGCCGGAGGCCAGTTGCGGCCAACTGCTCAGCGTCTTGCCGATCTGCGGGATGGAGGCGGCGAGTTCGGGGCTGATGCGCTCGCGGTCGACCATGGTGAGGATGAGGTCGACGATCTCATCGAAGGTCAGGTCGAGCAGGTCCTCGGAGGTCGTCCCGCCCAGGATGCCGTGCAGCAGCGGCCGTTCGGGTTCGAGGTCGAAGCGCTCCACGTCCAGCAGCCCGCGGTCGTTGGCGTCCATGACGACGGGGATGCCGAGCCCGCGGGCGTGCTCGCGGGCGGCGATCTTGACGTAGGGGGTGTCGCACTCCTCGACGAGCAGGTCGATCGGGCCGTGGCCACCGCTGAAGAACTCGGGCATGTTCGCGTCGGTCAGACCGGCCGGGTAGATCTCGATGTCCAGCCAGGGATCGATCTCCAGCATCTGGCGGGCGGCGATGACGCACTTGTTCAGGCCCAGGTGGTGAACGCCGGCGCGCAGCCGGTTCAGGTTCGACAGGCTCAGGTCGTCGAAGTCGGCGAGCTTGAACGCACCACCGATTCCCTCCATCGCGAAGGTGAGCGCGGCACTGCTGCCCACCGACAGTCCGATCACGCCCACCCGGCGGCCCATCAGCTCCCGCTGCTGCGGACGCTCGATCCGACCCCGGTTGCGGTCGGTGCGCACCAGCCGGAACTCCTCGCGCGGCAGCAGGTGCACCAGCCGACCCGACCACGGGTACCACGCCCAGACCCCGTAGGACGCCGGCGCGACTCCCGCCAACTGCTCCGCGACAGCCGCCTCCAGCCGCGCCCCGGCCAACTGCCGTCCGGGGTCACGGCTCTTGACCAGCTCGCGCAGCTGCTCCTCGATCGTGTCGCAGACCTCGCGGACCTGGCCCGAGGCCAGCAGCGCGTCCAACTCCCCGCGGTCCTCGGCACGCTGGGGCTCGAACAGGACGGGCCGCCAGACCTCGGCGTCCGCGCGGCGACCGGCACCGGGGGCGGGGATCGTGACGGCGGGCGCTCCGGCCCCGCGGTGGGCGCGGGGCAGGTCGCCCAGGGCCTGCTCCGGTGTCACCGTGATCGAGGAGAAGACCGGTTCCAACCGCTCGACCAGGTCGGTGTACTCCCCCGCGCCGCGGGCGGCCCGGTAGAGCATGAGGACCACGTCCTCGGTGTACCGCTCCACGTACCGGCGCGTGCCGGGCACGGGGCGGAAGCCGAACCGTTCGTGGAACAGGTCCTGCCCGTCCGCCGTGCCGGAGGTCCCGATCATGGCCTTGGCGCCCAGGCAGCGGGCCGCGGCGATGGCCATCGCGTTCAGGTGCACACCCAGGCCCAGCTTGCGGGCCCGGTGCTCGACGACGAGTCGACTGTGCTCAAACGTTTCTGCGGTTCCCAGTCCTTCCTCGGTCAGCAAATCCTCGAAGGGCCCCTCCCCCAGGAAGGCGCGGGACTGGAACAGCCGCGCCGTCTGCGGGGTCGACAGCCGCACGTACCCGACGGGCGGGCCGTCGACCTCGCGTCGGCCCACGAAGTGCCAGGCCCCGAAGTCCAGTTCCTGATCATCGACGTAGTCCTCACCGTCGCGGAAGTCGGGCCGCCGGCCCCCGTCGAACAGGATCCGGGCGCGTAACCCGCGGATCCGGGCCACCAGTTCCGCGGCCTCCGGCGCCCCGGCCGCTAACTGGAACGCGGACACCCGCCACGGCACGCCGGGACCCACACCATCAATACCCACAGTGGACAACTCCTTGCTCAGGCGCGCACGTCACACGACGTGGCGGCATGACGCCGCCGCGCGCTCCTTGATCACAACGAGCGCGCGGGCGAAGCGTTTCTCCGGACCGATCCAGCCAGGCGACTGCCGGGGAGCGGGATGCGAAGGCGATGACGCGAAGGAGGCGGCCGTCGCAGCACGCGAGCCCGCCCACTGACGACGATAGTCATATGGCATGTCCACGGCGAATATTTCTGGATCTTCGCCGGCCCATCGGCGAGGACGGTTAGAATCCCGCCCGCCACGCGATCTCACCCCGGGCCACGCACGGGAACGGCGCACCGTCGGGGCCGTGAGGCGGGTCGGCCCTCCTCGGTCGGGTCGGCCCTGCGTGGCGCACCTGCTGTGGATGACGCCTGCGCGAGACTGGCGTTCATGCGAGTGGCAGTGATGACGGCGGGCTCACGCGGCGACGTGGCTCCCTACACCGGGCTCGGCCATGCTCTGGTGCGGGCCGGACACCAGGTCACACTCGTCACCCACGCCCGCTTCGCGCCGCTCGCGGCCGCGACGGGCATGGACTTCCACGCGCTGCCGGTCGACCCGCTCGCGGAACTGCGATCCGCGCGCGGACAGGCCCTGCACCGCAGCTCCACCGGCGCCGGGAAGCTCGTCCGCGTCATCGCCCTGGCCCGGTCGGCGGTCGGCCGAACGGCCGACGAGCTGCTGCGGGCCGCCCGCGCCAGCGACGTCCTGCTGCTGTCCAGCTCGCTCGGCCCGCTCGGCCACACCATCGCCGAAGGTCTCGGACTGCCGAGCATCGGCGTGTACCTCCAACCGCTCGCCACCACCAGCGAGTTCGCTCCTCCTGTCACCGGCACGCGCTCCTGGGGGCCGGTGGGCAACCGGCTGGCAGGACAGGCGGTGAACGCCGCTGTGGACCGGATCTTCGCGGACAGCGCCCGTGCCCTGCAGGGACGCCTCGGCCTGCCCCGCCACCGGCCGCGCGCCGCCCGCCGAGCCCGCGAGCGCCAGGACTGGCCGATCTTCCACGGCTTCAGTCCCCTCGTCGTGCAGCGCCCCCGCGACTGGCGCCCCGGCCTTCAGGTCACCGGATACTGGTGGCCCCACGACCCGCCACAGGCGCAGCTGCCGCCCCGGTTGCGCGCCTTCCTGGCCGCCGGCCCGCCACCGGTCTTCGTCGGTCTGGGCAGCGCCACCGTCCCCGACCCCGAGCAGCTGAGCCGAACCGTCGTGCGTGCCCTGCGTGCGGCCGGGCTGCGGGGGGTGATCCAGCGCGGCTGGAGCGGACTGTGCTGCGAGGACGACGACATGCTCACCATCGACGAGGTGCCGCACCAACTGCTGTTCCCCCACCTGGCCGCGGCGGTCCACCACGCGGGGGCGGGCACCACGGCAGCCGCGCTGCGCGCGGGCATTCCGGCCGTCCCCCTGCCCGTGCAGTTCGACGCCGCGTTCTGGGCCGCCCGCCTCACCGCCCTGGGCGTCGCCCCCACGGCGATCCCGCTGCGCCGGCTCACCGCCCAGGCCCTCACCGCGGCTCTGGTCCAGGCGACGGCCGACCCGTCCTGCAGCCGCCGCGCCCAGGCCCTGGCCGCCCGGATCCGCCAGGAGGACGGCGCGGGCCCGGTCCTCGCCGCCGTGGACCGGCTGGGCACCACCCCGGCACGCCGTGCGGGATCGGACTGACGCGTCACCGGGCATCGCGGTGGCGGGCGCTGGTCGCGGAGCGGTGCCGCTGATCTCCCTGGGGGCTGCCGGCTCAGGCGCTCCTGTGCGGAGCCGGGTTGAGGCCGGCCAGGATGGCGTCCGAGACGGTCTGCGGATGCGGATGCGCATTCGGGTTCGGGCTCGGACTCGGGTGCGGACTCGGACTCGGACTCGGGTGCGGACTCGGCGGTGGGGTCGGGTCGGTCGAGTGCGTCGACAGGTCCGGCCCGAGGTCCAGCGGCGGCAGCACGGGAGGTCCGCCGGAGGTCGGCGGGGCGTGCTCGGTCGGCAGCGGCGGGAGCGGCGGCAGTGGCCGACCGGGGACCGGCTGTCGGACGGGGGTGTCGTTCGGGACATGGGGCTGGGAGGGCGGAGCCGGGACGCTGCCGGGCGGCGGTCTGAAGTCGCCCACGGGGGCGGGAAAGTGCCCCATCTCCTGGGACAGGTCCGAGAGATCCGTATCCTGCGGCGGCAGTGGTGGCAGCTCGTGGGGCAGTTCCCCGACCGGCCCGAGTTCGATCTCCGACGGGCCGCCCCCGGTCGTGCCGCCGGCCGGTGGGCGCGGGCCCTCCAGCCTGCCGTTCAGCCAGCCTTCGATGTGGTCCGCAGGGGAGATGGAGAACTTGTTCCCGGGGTTCATCGCCCCGTGCCGCGAACCCCACGCCCCGGCGAACGCGCCGTTGGCGGCGCCGGAGACGTAGTCGCCCGACAGCCCGAACGCCGCGTCCTGCGCCGCGCCTTCGGCCATCCCGGTCAGGGCCCCGTAGCCGGTGTTCCAGACCAGATCGGCCGTGCCCTTGGCGAACGCGCCGGCCTCCTTGCCGGTCAGCGAGGTGAAGCCCTTCCCGAGGCCCTTGCCCAGGCCCTTGGAGAGGCCCTTGCCGAGCCATCCGGCACCGACGCCGACCGCGCCACCGATCGCGCCGTTGATGGCGGCGGTGCCCAACTCGCCGCCGTCGATCGACTTGCGGTGGCCCTGGCCCAGCTCGATCACCTGGGCCAGCAGGTCGAAGCCGACCTGGGCCAGCACCGACTCGGCGACCCGGGTCACCGCGCTGATCAGCGCCTTTCGCAGGAAGGCCCACAGCAGGGCCCTGGTGAAGGCGATCTCCACGGGCGCCGCCTCCGCCCCGCCGAAGAGGAACATCGCGGTGTCGATGGCCAGTTGGATGGCGAGTACCACCAGCGCGCCGATGATCTCGATGCGCAGGGTCTCGATCTCGTTCGCCAGGTTGTCCAGCGCGTCGGCGGCGGCGTCGCAGCACTGGGCGATGAGCGGAAGCGCGGCGGAGTCGGTGGTGGCGAGGGCGGCCAGATACGCGTCGACGGCGTCCTTGGTGCTGCCGCTGAGGCCCTGGTCGAGCTGGGACTTGGCGTCCGTCAGATCCTGGACGCAGTCGCGGATCGACTTCGCCGCGGCGGTCCAGGCAGCCGCCTCGGCGCGCAGCGCGGTCTCGTTCCCGGTGGGCCACTTGTTGCCCACCAGGATCATCAGCAGGTTCTGCAACCCGTCCGGCAGTGAGGCGTTGGGGGCGTCGACCGCCATCACGCGCCTCCGGTGCCGGGAGACCGGAACGACCGGGCGAGGTCCATGGAGTCGTCATCTCCGTTCTTGAGAGCGCTGTGGGCGGCGCCGAGGGCCTCGGCGAACTTCCGCAGGGTCTCCGGCAGCGCCTGCACCGCCTTCAGCAGATCGTCCCGCGGCTGGGCGAAGACCTGGTCGAAGCCCTGGCCGAGGGCGGGGTCGTCCCCCCAGGGCGCCGCGCCGAACAGGGCGGCGGAGTGCAGAGCCGTCCACGCGGCGGCCATGGTGTCGGCCGCGTTGCTCGCGTCGATCCCGGCCTTGCCGACCAGGGCGAAGTCGACCACCAGGGTGCCGTCGAGTGTGGGCAGCGTCGGCAGCGTCGGGCCGTTGTACGGCGGGTCCCCCGTGGGGGCGTTGCGGTAACCACCGGTGGGCGCGGGGACATCGGGCAGTGGAGGGGTCGGCACCCGTCCAGCTCAGCCGAATCCAGCTCCGGTTCAGCCGCTCTTGACGAGATCCCAATGATCAACGCCGCGTTCCTGACGCCCTGCTGACATCTACCGACGGCTACGGGCATCTACTGGCATCTGCGGGCACCCGCGGGCACCCGCAGACGGCTTCCGTCGGCGTCAGGCCGTGGTCGCGAGCAGGTCGGCCAGTCGGCCCAGGCGGCGCTGCGAACGCTCCTCGTGCACCGTGACGGCGCTCGGCGCGATGTCGCCGCCCTCGTAGTACTCGCCGTTGATGAGGCGGATCTCGGGGAGGCAGAGCCGGACGAC
The DNA here is from genome assembly GCF_026340565.1 of Kitasatospora sp. NBC_01287. NCBI lineage: Bacteria > Bacillati > Actinomycetota > Actinomycetes > Kitasatosporales > Streptomycetaceae > Kitasatospora > Kitasatospora sp. NBC_01287. Next base: position 8,035,481 of record NZ_JAPEPB010000001.1, on the reverse strand, counting down.
CGCCGCCGCCCCCTCTGCCGGCGGTGCGCCGACCCGGCCGTACAGCGGGAGGAGCGCGGTGTCGCACAGGCCCGGGTTGACGCTCACCGAGGTGATCCCGCTGCCCTCGGGGGCCATGTCGCCGGCCGCCATGGAGAGCGCCAGCTGCGACTGCGCGTACGCCGCGACCCGGGAGTACCTCTTGGCCCGGTTGGGGTCGGCCCAGTTCATCGAGGCCGTGCGGTGCAGCGAGGAGGAGACGTTGACGATCCGCGCGCCGCCGGCGGCGGTCAGCGGGGCCCGCAGCAGCTTGGCGAGCCGGTGCGCGGCAAGGAAGTTGACCTGGAAGGAGATCTCCACGCCGTCCTCGGTGAGCGTGCACCGCTCGGGGGCCATCACCGCGGCGTTGTTGACCAGCAGGTCCAACGCGGGGAACGCCCGCGCGACCGCGTCCGCCAGCTCGACCACCTCGGCGAGGCGGGTGAAGTCCGCTGTGAACATCTGGAGTTGGTCACGGCGGACGCCGTGTTCCACCAGGCGTTCGACGGCGCTCCCGCCCTCCTGGGCCGTCCGGGCGTGGACGAGGACGGTGGCGCCGAGCTCGGCGAGCAGTCGGGCGGTCTCCCAGCCGATCCCGGAGGAGGCTCCGGTGACCAGGGCGACGCGAGTGGACAGGACAGCGGACATGGTCCATCCATGGGTGTGCGGGCACAGCCGGGGTGCCGGCCGGCGCGGGGGAGCGCGCCGGCCGGGCGCCGGGGTGCGAGGAGGTGAGAGGACGTCCGGGACGGCCATCGGCCGTGATCCCGAACGGTGTTGGGAGCCGCGGGCGGACTGCTGCTACCGCCCGCCCGCGGTGCGCGACCGACACGCGCCGGCCGCGCAGCGCTGCCGCTGCCGGCACCGGAGCCGTACCGGCACCGGAGCGGCACCGGCGCTGGAGCCGACCCGGCGCTAGCCGGCGGTGCGGGCGCCCATGACGGCGGCCGGCGTCCGCGGATGTGGCGGACGGTCGTGGTGGCGTGCCGGACGGGTCATGACGATGATTCAAGTACGGCCGCGCGCGCCGGGCAAGTTCGCCTCACCCGCTCTGATGAATCCTTGACGACGGCCGCCGGGAGACCGCCGAGCCCGTCAGGACGGCGGTGCGTCCGCTGCCCCTCCGAGGCCCTGACCTGGCGTGGCGGTGTCGCCCGGATGCGGTTCGGGCTTGACGTAGAGGACGTCGCGGACCTGTTCCGCGGCGCGGAGCATGCTCTCGCTGATGAAGTCGCTGAAGCGGGCGATGTTCTCCAGCCGGGCGGCGGCCTGGCTGTGGCGGCCCAGGACGCCGACACCCTGGCGTGCGGTCTCGGCGACCTGGGCGATGCCGCGGGCACTGGCGATCGTCGACTGGTACCAGACGTCGCCGTCGACGAAGTAGCGCTCGCGGCGGCGTTCGTCGCGCTTGCGGCGGATGAGGCCCTGATCGTCGAGGAACGTGATCGCCTTGGAGATGGACGCCGGGCTGACCTGGAGGTGCTGGACGAGCTCGGACGCGGTGAGGCTGCCCGCCTCGGCGATGAAGAGACAGGTCAGCACCCGGGCCACCATCCTGGGCAGGCCCTGCTGCGTCAGGAGGGTGGTGAACACCTCCTCGTACTCGCGCACGGCCGCGTCGTCGCGCCCGTGGGCCCGCGCCGGTGTCTCCCGCCCGCCGGACGGGGCCTGCTTGCGCCGGTGGGCGCGGCGTTCGGTGGCGCGATGGGCCAGGTCTGCGCGGTAGGCGGTGGGGCCGCCGTTGCGCATCACCTCGCGCGTGATCGTCGAGGTGGGGCGGTCCAGACGTCGGGCGATCTCCGCGTAGGCGAGGCCGTCGGCCAGCCCCAGCGCGATCTGCTGACGTTCCTGCTGAGTGAGCCTGCCTCCCGGCACCGCGATCTCCCTTCGTGCCCCCCTGGTGCCGCCAGCGTAGCGTTCGACCGCAGTCCAATGCAACGACCAGGGCATCTGCCATTGCGTTAGATTTACACTGGTTGCAACGAAAACTGGGCTTCTACCTGCTGTTATTCGGATCAAATGCAACATCGTCGTTGCCTGATCCTCGAACGCAACGTAGCGTTTGCGATGTCAGAAACAACGAACGAGCACCGGAGAACACCATGCAGAAGTTCGACACCACCGCCCCGATCGCCGCCGTCCTGGACGTGCCCGCCGGACGCATCCGCTTCATCGCCGCCGACCGCGCCGACACCACCGTCGAGGTCCTGCCCGCCAACCCCGCCAAGACCCGCGACGCCAAGGCCGCCGAGCAGACCAGCGTCACCTACGCCGACGGCGTCCTGCGCATCACGGCCGCCAACCCCGCCAACCAGTTCCTCGGCCCCACCGGGTCGGTGGAGGTCACCGTCCAACTGCCCACCGGCTCCCGCGTCCAGGCCAAGACCGCCAGCGCCGAGCTGCGCGGTGTCGGCCGCCTCGGCGACGTCGCCTTCGAAGGCGCCTACCGCCAGATCAAGATCGACGAAGCCGCGAGCCTGCGCCTGACCGCGGTCGACGGCGACGTCGAGGTCGGCCGGCTCGGCGGCTCCGCGGAGATCAGCACCGCGCGGGGCGACATCCGGATCAGCGAGGCCCTGGGCGGCACGGTCGTGCTCCGCACCCAGTGCGGTGACATCACGGTCGGCGCCGGCGCCGGCGTCTCGGCCGCCCTGGACGCCGGCACCGGCCACGGCCGGATCAGCAACGCCCTGAAGAACGACGGCACCACCGGGCTCGACATCCGCGCCACCACCTCCCAGGGCGACATCACCGCCCGCAGCCTCTGAGCCGCTGGGGCGCTGAGCCGCTGGGGCGCCGGGGCGCTGAACCCCTGGGCCTCCGAGCTCCGTCAGGAGCCGACCCAGCACCGCCCGGCCGGGCCACCACGATCGGGATCCGCTCGATCGTCACGGCCCGGCCGGCCGTCCGCGAGGCCCACCGCCCCCCACTCAAACTCCCCCTACTCAGGCTCCCTCTGCTCAAGTAGGACCCAGGCAGGGCCCAGGCAGGACTCCGGTAGGCTCGGCTGCTGGTGAGCCGGGAAGCCTGGTCGGCAGCGAACGACGTCCCTACTGCCACCAGGAGCCCCGCGTGCCCGCCCCGCGCTTCCCCGCATCCCGCCGCTCCGCACCCTTCGGCGGAGCCGCCTGGTACCGCGAGCGGCTGCGGACCAACCTCTGGCTGGTCCCCACCGTCGAGGCGCTGCTCTTCGCGCTGCTCTTCGCGGCCACGATCACCCTCGACCGGCTGGCGTACGACGGCCGGTTCTCCCTCGCCGACTGGGTCCTGAGCGGGACGGCCGACAGCGCGCGACAGATCCTCACCACCATCGCCGCCGCCCTCATCACCGTGGTCGGGCTGGTCTTCTCCATCACCATCGTGGCCCTGACCCTGGCCTCCACCCAGTTCGGCCCGCGGATGCTGCGCACCTTCATCCGGGACCGGGGCACCCAGCTGACCCTGGGCACCTTCGTGGCCACCTTCTTCTACACCGTGCTGGTGCTGGTCGCGATAAGCCCCGGGCCGCACGGCGACTTCGTGCCGCACCTGTCGATCACGCTCGCGCTCGGCTTCACCGTCGTCGACCTCGGCGTGCTGATCTACTTCATCCACCACATCGCCACCATGATCCAGCTGCCGCAGGTCATCGCCGTGATCGCCGATGACCTGGCCAGGGCCATCGAGGCCCACGGCGGCACCGACCAGCCCCCGTCGACGAGCGCCGACGGCGGACCCGGCACCGAGGACCTGCTGCGCCTGGTCGAGGACCTGGGAACGGTGATCCCGACCCCGACCACCGGCTACCTGCAGTTCCTCAACCACGACGAGTTGGTCCGGCTCGCCACGGCAGCGGACGCCGTGCTCCATCTCCCTTACCGCCCAGGACACTTCCTGGTCCAGGGCCAGCCGCTGGCCGTGGTCTGGCCGTCCGCCGCCGCGCCGCGACTGGCCGCTCAGCTCGCCCGGGCCCAGGTGACCGGCCCGTACCGCACCTTGACCCAGGACGTCTCCTTCGGCTTCGACCAGTTGGTCGAGATCGCCATCCGCGCCCTGTCCCCCGCCGTCAACGACACCTTCACCGCGCTGACCTGCATCGACTGGCTGAGCCACTGCCTGTGCCGGATCACCCACGGCTGGCACCCGCAGCACGCCCACCGCGACCGCTCCGGCCGCATCCGCGTCATCGCCTACCAGGCCGACTACGACCGCCTCGTCCAGCGCGCCTTCGAGAAGATCCGCCAGTGCTCGGCCGGCATGCCGGCCGTGATGATCCGTCAACTGGACGCGCTGTGCCGCGTCATGGAGCAGACCACGATCCCGCGCAGGCGCCAGGTCCTGATGGACCAGGGCGCCATGATCTGGCGCACCTGCGAGGCCTCCGTACCCGAGCCGGCCGACCGCGAGGACGTGCTGCGCCGCTACACGACACTGCTCGCGCTGCACCGGGCAGCGGAAGCACTCCCGGAGGCGGCAGTTGAGGCGGCAGCTGAGGCGGCAGCTGAGGCGGCAGTGGCCCACCTGGGCCCGCCCCACGCCTGAGGCCACACCTGCCGTCACCGTCGGCGCGGGCGCGCGGTGATCGCACCGACCGCGCGGTGCGGTTCAGGGGCGGCCTCGGGCGTCAGCTCCTCCCGGGAAGGTCATCGCCGAGACGCCGGGGCCGCAGTGCCTTTCCGACGATGTCTCGGCTGGAGACGTATCCCCAGTTCTTCGAATCCTCGCTGGCCCGGTGCCGGCCGAGTACGAGGTAGCAGCCGTCAGGGGTGGCCCGCCCTGCCCGGTCGCCGGTGATCGCCGCGAACAGCGTCGGGACGGGATCCCCCGGCGCGGCCACGACATTCTTGAGGAACAGCACGCTCCCGCCGTTCGCGCCGGAGGGACGCCTGATCAGGACCACGTCGCCTGTCACCGGCCGGCCCAGCAGTCGGCCCCGCAGCGCCACGACGCGGTCACCCGGCCGGTACTGGGGCTCCATGCTGTGGCCGTCGACCGTGATCACCACGAACATCAGGCGAACGGCGAGCAGAACCGCCACCAGGCCGACGGCGGACAGGAGGCCGACCGTCATTCCCATGTGCGTCCCGCCGCCGAAACCCTCGGGAAAACCATTTCAAAGGGTCGGGATCCGAGTGCAAGGAATTGATTCAGCAAGGTTACCCCAAACTCATCAGGGGAAATTCGTAATCAGTCGCTCCGATTCGATCCGATTCGATCCGGCGAGCGAGTGCCAGAACCGTACAGCCGGCACGGCCCCGTTTCGCAAGCGCCCGACGGCAATGTGACCCAGGTCACATCCGGCGCGAGTAGAGATTCAACAGCGGTCGGATAGAAAGCGGGAGAGCGGACGAAGAGAGCGCGACCGCAGCATGGCTTCCGGAATCAACCGCACCAATGCAACGGATGGGGGAAGAACATGCTTGCCACGCTCTCGGTGCTCGCCTCGGTCCTCGGGATCGCCACTGCCGTGAACCTCTCGCTGACCTTCGCGGTGATCCGCCGGCTGCGCGAGATGGAGGCCGGCCAGGGCGGAGCAGCGGCCGAGAAGCTGCCGCCGACCGGCTTCCCGGTAGCGGAGTTCACCGCGGAGACGGTCTCCGGTCGGTCGCTGAGCCGCGCCGACATCGCCGGCGGCGAGGCGCTGGTCGGCTTCGTGATGGTGGGCTGCGGCCCGTGCGCCCAACTCATCGACTCGCTCACCGGCGGCGCCGACACCGGGGTCGCCGACCCGCTGTTCTTCGTGATCGGCGACCCCTCCTCCGCCGAGGCGCAGGGCATCGCCGGCAAGCTCTCCCCCGTCGGCGACGTGGCGCTCGTCGCCGACGTCCCCGCGCTCACCGCGGCGTTCGGCGGGGTCAGGTCCTATCCCACGCTGATCCGGCTGCGGGACGGCGTCATCGTCCAGGCCGGGCACAACCTGGACGGCGTCCGGGCGCCGACCGCCGCCCGCCCGGCGCCGGCCGGAGGGCGCGGGTGACCCCGCCGACCCGGCTGGGCTCCACCGCCGCGGCCCTTCGCCTGGGGTGGCAGGCCTCCCCACTGGGGGTGAGCGGTCAACTCGCGCTGGCCCTGCTGTCCGGCCTGGCCCCCACCGCGACCGCCTACCTGGGCCGGCTGCTGGTCGACGGCCTGGCCGGACACACCGCGTCCGCCTCCCGGATCACCTTCCTGGCGGCCGCGGTGGCTGCTCTCGGCGGCCTGACCGCCGTGCTCACCTCGCTGTCCGTCCTGGCCGCGGCCGACATGGGACGGGCCGTCAACCTCGCCGCGCAGGACCGGCTCTACCGCCGGATCAACGACTTCCGAAGCCTGCGACCGTTCGAGGACCCGGCGACCCAGGACACCATCCGACTCGCCGAACAGGCCGCCCAGGACGCCCCCCGGCAGGTCCTCGACTTCACCCTCACCGGCGCGCGCAGCGCCGTGACGGTCGCGAGCTTCCTGTCGACCATGCTGGCCATGTGGCCGCCGATGGGGCTGCTGCTGGCCGCGACCGTCACGGTCACGGCCATCGGCCAGCTGAAGCTGGCCCGCCGGCAGGCCGAGACCACCAAGGCGATGATGGCCACCGTCCGGCGCCGGTTCTTCTACCGGACGCTGCTGACCGACCGGCGCGCCGCCATGGAGATCCGCCTGTTCGGCATCGGCCCGCTGCTGCACCGCCGAGCACAGGAGAGTCTGCGCGAGAGCAGCGACGCCGACATCGCCGTCGCCCGCCGCAACGCCGCCGTCCAGTCGGTGCTGGCGGTGCTGGCCGCGGCCGTGACGGCCGTGGCCGCCGTCGCCGTCGCCCGCCAGGTCGCGCACGGCCGGATCACCCTGGGCGAGATGACCCTCTTCACGGCCGCCGTCACCGCCGTGCAGGGCGCGCTGTCGGCGGTGCTCACCCAGTTGGGACGCACCGACGAGGCGCTGCAGCGCTTCGGGCACTACCTGACTCTGCTCGAAGCGCCCGTCGACCTGCCGGACGGCGACCGCGTGCCGGCACCGCTGCGCGAGGGGATCACCTTCGAGGACGTGTGGTTCCGCTACGGCCCCGAGAGCCCCTGGGTGCTGAAGGGCCTGGACCTCGTCCTGCCGCACGGCCGCGCGGTCGGGCTGGTGGGCGTCAACGGGGCCGGCAAGAGCACCATGGTCAAGCTGCTGTGCCGCTTCTACGACCCCGAACGGGGCCGGATCCTCATGGACGGCGTGGACATCCGCACCGTGCCCGTCGCCGAGCTGCGCCGGCGGATCGGGGCGACGTTCCAGGACTACATGACCTACGACATGAGCGCCCGGGACAACATCGGTGTGGGCGAGCCCGATCGCATGGGCGACCTCGCGCGCATCCGGGCCGCCGCCGAGAGCGCCGACATCGACCAGGCTCTCAGCGGGCTTCCGCGCGGCTACGACACCATGCTCAGCAGGATCTTCCTGGACGTGCAGCAGGAGAAGGGCGCCCTGCTCTCCGGCGGCCAGTGGCAGCGGGTGGCCCTGGCACGATCGCTGGTCCGGTCGGACGCGGAGCTGCTGATCCTCGACGAACCGAGCTCGGGCCTGGACCCGATCGCCGAGCGACGGGTGCATCAAACCCTGACCGCCCACCGGGCGGGTCGCACCAGCCTGCTGGTCTCCCACCGGCTCTCCGCGCTGCGGGAGGCCGATGTGATCGTGGTGCTCGCCGATGGCCGGATCGCCGAGCAGGGGCGGCACCACGAACTGATCAGCCTCGGCGGGCAGTACGCACAACTGTTCACCGCCCAGGCCGAGGGCTACCAGGCCGAGGGCTACCAGTACGCGGCGACCGCGGCGTCGGCCGCGGACCGGGACGAGAGGCAGCGGACATGACGGGCATCGAACTCACCTCCCGGATCACGCTGCTGGTGGTGTTCGCCGCGGCCGCGTTCAGCAAGGGCCGCAGCCGTGCGGCGCTCCACGCGTTCGCGGCCGGGTTGGCGGACATCGGCTGGCTCCCCGCCCGCCTTCGGCTGCCGACCGCGCTCGGTGTGGTGCTGGCCGAACTGGCCACGGCTCCCCTGCTGCTGGCGACGCCCAGGGCAGGCGCAGCCGTGGTCCTCGGCCTGCTGGCGGCGTTCACGGTCACCACCGTGGCCGCCGGACGCGCCGCGTCCTGCCAGTGCTTCGGCTCCGGCCACGGGCCGGCCTCCGGTGGCACCGTCGCCTTCCTGCTGCGCAACTCCCTGCTGGCCGGGGCCGCGCTGGCCGCCGGGTTGCTGCCGAGCCACCCCGCGGCGCCCGCGATGTGGGTTGCCACCGCGGGCGCCGGCACGGCGCTCGCGGCCGTCGTGGTCGGCTGGGACGAGTTGGCCTACCTGGTCCGCCCGCAGGCCAACGCCGGCGCGTGATCCAACGCCGGGTCGGCTCGCAGGATCTCACCCTCCAGCTGCGCCAGACCGTGGCCGGGCGCCAGCCCGAACTCGTCCGCCAGCAGAGCGCGGATCCGCCGGATCACCCCGAGCGCGTCGGTCTGCCGCCCGCTCCGGTACAACGCCAGGGCCAGCCGCTCCGCGACCGCCTCGAACGCCGGGTACTCGTTGAACCACGTGGTCAACTCCGGTACCAGCTCCAGGTGCCGGCCGGCCTCCAGCTCAAGGTCGGCCAGCAGCTTGCAGGCGACGACCCGCTCCTCCCCCAGCCGGGCCCTGGCCGGCTCGGCGAAGGGGGCGTCAACCCCGGTCAGCGCGGTACCGCGCCACAACTCCAGGGCGGAGCGCAGCATCCGCACCGCCTCGGCCTTGCCTCCCTGCCCCGCCAGAGTCTGGGCGGCGCCGAGCCGACGGCTGAACTCCGCCGAGTCCAATGCGCCGGCCCGCACCGACAGACGGTACCCGGCCGACTCGGAGCACAGCGAGTGGGCGAACGGCGCGGGCAAGCAGCCGCGCAGCCCGGACACCGCCGTGTGCACCTGGGCCCGGGCCGTGCGCGGCGCCTCGCACCACAGCGCGTCGACGACCTGCTCGGTGCTGACCTGCCGGTTGGCGTGGAGCAGCAGGAACGCCAGCAGCGCGCGGCGGCGCGGGCGGAGCACCTCGACCGGGTCACCCTCGGAGCGGACTTCCAACGGGCCAAGAATCGCGAACTGCACAGCACTCTCATTCCTGCGCAACGACCGTGCCGTCCGGCACGGCGGTGATGGGCGAATTGACGTCAGGAGGGCCGGAACGAGGACGGGTCGAGGCGCGGAGCCGGATCGCCGCCGTGCCAACGGCAGCTCCGGACGGGGCGCCGCGCCATCCGCGGCTCCGGCGGGTCAGGGTGGCGGAGGGGACGGCTTGGACGTGGACGCTGTCCTCCATCGGACGGAGGCGGGCGGCCCGCGGGCCGAGCCGGCCCTCCGACCGTATCGTTCCGATACTTCGTGGCCTGAGCATCGCCCAGCCGTCCAATCGCGTCCTAATATGAATCCAACGCGTCATTCATGAGCTGCCTGACCGTCAGGCACCGTTCGTTGGAGACCTTCTGATGAGGTTCGCCGTGCTCGGGCCGCTGGCCGTTCACGAGGACTCGGGAGCACGCTCGATCGGCACCCGGAAGGTGCAGCTGCTCCTGGCGCTGCTGCTGCTGGAGGCGAACCGGCCGGTATCGGTGGAGCGCATCAAACTGGCCCTCTGGGGCGACCGTCCGCCGAGCACCGTGAACGCCTCGCTCTACAATCACGTGGCCCAACTGCGCCGGGCCCTCGCGGAGCCCGAGGCCCTGCCAGGTCCCCCGCGCATATCCAGGATCGACCGCGCCTACCGCCTCCGGGTGGAGGCCGGGGAGCTCGACGCCGACGAGTTCACCGGGCTCGTCGAGGCGGCCCGCCGTTCCTACCTCCAGGAGGACTGGCCTTCGGTGGTTCGGGAGGCCGATGCCGCACTCGCCCTGTGGCGCGGCAGCCCGCTCGCCGACCTCGCCCCTTCACTGGAGGCCGAGGGTCAGCTCTCGCACCTGTCCGAAGCCCGGCTCCAGGCGCTGGAGTGGAGCTTCGACGCCCAACTCGCGCGCGGCCGGCACCACGGCCTGATTCCCCAACTCACCGCCCTGACCGCCGAGCACCCCTGGCACGAAACCTTCCACCGCCAGTTGATGCTGGTGCTGCACCGATCGGGGCGCCAGGGCGAAGCGCTCGCGGTGCACCGTCAGCTGCGCGACAGGCTGGCCGAGGACCTGGGGGTCGAGCCCGGTCCCGATGTCCGAGCGGCGCACCGCGCGATCCTCGCACCGCCCGGCGGTCGGCCGCGGGCTGTCGTGCCCCGGACCTCGCCGGCCACCGGGCAGCCTGCCGAAGAGCTTGCCGAACCGCGCCCGGGACCTGCTCAACTCCCGATGGGAACACCGTACTTCGTCGGCCGCGCGAGCCAACTCGCCGAACTGCGGGAGCATCTGACGTCCGCGGGCGAGGAGCCCGCCGTCGCCGTCGTGAGCGGCATGGCCGGAGTCGGGAAGTCGGCACTGGCCGCCCGCCTGGGCCGAAGCCTCGCCGCCCACTTCCCCGACGGCCAGCTCTACCTCGACCTGCGCGGATCGACCGCGGGAGCCACCTCGCCGACCCCCGCCGAGGCGCTGGCCCGGCTGCTCACGGCACTCGGATCCGATCCGCAGCACATCCCCGAGGATCCTGACGCCGCCTCGGCGCGGCTGCGCTCCGCCCTGCACGGCACCCGCACCCTGCTCGTCCTGGACGACGCCGGCTCGGCCGCCCTGGTCCGGCTGCTCCTGCCCGCCACCCCCGGTTGCGCGGTACTCATCACGAGCCGCTCGCCGCTCGCCACCCTGGACGGCACCCTGCGGCTCTCGCTGGCACCCCTGACGGAGTCCGAGGCACTCGCCCTGATCACCAAGGTCGTCGGCGCCGAGCGGGTGGCCGCCGACGAGTCCGCGGCCCGGAGGATCCTGGAACTCTGCGGTCGGCTGCCGCTGGCCCTGCGCGTCGTAGCGGCACGACTGGTCGCCCGGCCGTCATTGAGCCTGCGCGTGCTGGGCGGCCAACTCGCTGACGAGACCCACCGCCTGGACCATCTTGAGTACGACGATCTGAGTGTCCGAGGTTCGCTCACCATCGCCCACCGCGCTCTCACGTCCTCGGCCGACCCCGTCGAACGCCGCGCCGCCCTCGCCCTGCGCCGGCTCGGCGGGATCGCGCTGATCGAGTACGAGGCCCCCGTGGTGGCCAGACTCCTCGACTGCTCGGTGCCCGAGGCCGAGGCGGCCCTGGGCCGCCTGGTGGAGGTCGCGCTGGTGGAGGAGGTGCAGCCCGGCCGCTACGCACTGCACAACCTGATCCGCCACTTCTCCCGCGAGCTCAGCCTGCGCGGGGACTCCGACCACGATCGAGCCGCGGCGGCCGGCCGGGCCGTGCGCTGGTACGCGGAACTGGCGGGCGGCACGGCGCTGAGACTCCAGCCCGCCGAGACGGGCAGGCAGCGAGTCCTCCAGGACACGGCGGCAACCGAGGTCTTCACCGACACGGCGTCCGCGATGGCCTGGTACGACAAGGAGTACTGCAACCTCCGCACCTTGATCGAGCACCACATCGCGCACCCGACCACCCGGCCACTGACCCTGGTCCTGGTCAGGGCGCTGAGCCCGGCGATGCAGCATCGTGGCGACTGGACCGCGATCAGGAACCTGAACGAGCTGGCGCTGACGACCGCCCGCGGTTGCGCCGACCACCGGGCGGAAGCCTTCGCCCTGCACGACGGCGCCTGCTCGCACTTCATGACCGGCGACTTCGACACCGGCCTGGCCCGCATCGAAGCGGCGCTCGCACTCTGGCGGGAGCTGGGGAACCGGCATTTCGAGCTGGCGGCCTTGAACAACCGGGGCCTGATCCTCGAATCCCTCGGGCGGTACGCGGAGGCCGCCGAGGTCATCGAAGGCGTCCTCGAACTCGACCAGGCGGCGGACGACTACACCCGGGCCGTGGCGCTCAACAACCTGGGCAACCTCTACGAGCACACCGACCCCCTGAAGGCCATCCGGACCCACCAACGCAGCCTGGAGGTCGGCCTGAGGCTGGGGCTGGGGGGATTCCAGTACACCCCGCACTCCAACATCGGGTTCGCCCACCTGAGCCTGCACCGGCCGGACCGAGCGCTGCCGCACTTCGAAGAAGCCATGCGCCTGCTCGCCCAGCACGACGGCGACTGGATGACCGAGTACACGGCGCGCCTCGGGTACGTGAGGGCCCTGCGTGAACTCGGCCTCCACGAGCGCGCGGCCGCGGAGTGCCAACAGCTGATCGAATCGACCCGAGCCCACGACGACACGTACAGCGAGGGCCTCGCCCGTCACCAGTACGGGCTCGTACTCCAGGAGACGTGCGATACCGCGCTGGCTGTCGAGCAGTGGGGGCTCGCTCTCACGGCACTGGTGGCGACGGACAACGCGGCGGTCCTGGGTGAGCTGCGGGACCTGCTCGCGGCGGCCGCCGGATGAGCGGGGTCGGCCTCCCGCGCTGAGGGTCCCTGCCCTCGGCGCGGAACCGGATCGTCGGGCGCGGACCTGCCCGAACCTGCCGAACCTGCCCGAACCTGCTCGCGGAGACCGAAGAGGACCTGGAGAGGAGGCGGGAAGGAGGCGGGGAGGAGCCGGGAAGGAGCCGGAGAGGAGCCGGAGAGCGGTGGCGGGCAGCATGGTCGGTCAGTGACAAACCGCGATTGACGCCCGGAATTCCACCGGGGCGGAGGGAGAAACTGATGCGAGGTACCTTGCGTGGAATCGGCGATCGACTTCTTGGTGTGCTCCTCCACCAGAAGTCCGCGCAGGCAGGCTGCTCACCCTCCTGCGAGTGTGTAGCACCCGGGGCGGATCCGTGCGCCGTTCAGTGCTGCTACACGCCGAACTGCTGTAGCTACTGCTTCTGAGTCCCTCAGCAGGAGGAGAGTTCCCGCTGGTAGCGGCCCGCACCCCGCGGTGCGGCCGGCCCCGGCGCCCGCCTCGTCGAGGCAGGGCGTCGGGGCCGGCCGCTCTCTACCGCGGGGTACGGCGGTAGGGTGCAGCCGTGATCAACACGTGGAACGCCGACCGGCCCTTCCCGCCGCTCGACGGCAGGTGATCCCGGATGCGTAGCCTCGACCTGCACCCCATCTTCCGCAACAACCGCGACATCGAACTGGCGATGCGTCAGTTCCTCTTCGCCTCGGCCCAGTCGGGCGACCGGGTCGCCGAGATCATCCCGGGGAAGGGCTCGGGGCAGCTGATGCGGCGAGTGCTGGCCTTCCTGGACCAGAAGCACATCCGCAAGCTGTACCTGCGGCACGAGTTGGACCCGAAGAACCCCGGCCGGGTGCTGGTGCACTTCCGGGAGCAGTGAGGCCTGCCCGCGGAGCCTAGCGCGCGCCCTCGGCGTCCAGCCATGGCGGCGTGCGGAACATCCCCCCATACATCGGGAGTTCGATGCCCGCGCCGTGGCGGGCGAGCTGGGCCCAGGGGCGGTTGAGGCCGGCCGAGCCGTAACGGCGCACCCGGGTGACGGTGTCCAGGTCCAGGACGTCGACCAGGACCTCCTCGCCGGAGCCGGCCTGCTGGCGGACGATGCCCTCGGGGTCCACGATGGCGCTGGCGCCGACGCCGGCCGGGTCGGCGGCGTTGACGTTGACGACGTAGAGCTGGTTGGTCCAGGCGTTGGCGCGGGCGCAGACCAGTTCCATCTCGCGGTCGCGGGTGGTGGTCAGGGTGGGCTGGATGACGACCTCCGCTCCCATCCAGGCGAGTTGGCGCATGGTCTCGGGGAAGGAGCCGTCGTAGCAGATGGCCAGTCCCACCCGGCCGATCCCGGGGATGTCGAAGACGGTGAACCCGGTCCCGGGAGCGGCCTTCTCATAGGGCTGCCAGGGGAAGACCTTGCGGTAGCGGGCGACGATCTCGCCCTGGGGGGAGACCGCGAGCGCGGTGTTGTGGATGCGGCCGTCCTCCGCGCGCTCGAAGACGCTGCCGGGCACGAGCCACAGACCGGTCTCCACCGCGAGGGCCCGGATCCGGTCGGTGAGCGGGCCGGGGATGGTGACGGCGGCCCGCTCCATCCAGTCGGCGGGCGCCGGGCCCAGCAGCGGTCCTTCGGCGGCCAGCAGCAGTTCGGGGACGGTGACCAGCTGGACGTGGGGGAACAGCTCGCGGGTGGTGCGGACCTGGTCGGCGAAGCGCAGCCAGCCGGCTTCGAGGTCGTGGGGCACGGGGGCGGTCTGCAGGGCGGCGATGGCGAGTGTGCGCATGGGTGTCAGTCCTCGGTGATGGTGAGCTGCGCGACGGCGGTGCGGCCTTCGCGGAAGAAGCGGGGGAAGCGGGCGCGGGCGATCAGTACGGCCACCGCGCCCAGGGCGATGGAGCCGACGCCGAGCAGGAACACTCCCCCGACACCGTGGAAGGAGGTGCTGCCGTAGGTGGGGGCGTACATGTCGTGGGCGCTGCGGGCGAAGGCCGCCAGCATCATCACGGCGCCCAGCAGCGGCAGGACGCCCTTCATCACCAGGTCGCGCGGCGAGTCGCGCAGTTGCCCGCGGAAGTGCCAGACGCAGGCCAGGGCGGTGGTGCCGTAGTAGCCGGCGATCAGCAGGCCGACGCAGAGGATCGCGTCGCCGAGGAACCTCGGCGAGAGGAGCTGGAGCAGGACCAGCAGGGCGGCGGTGGTCGCGCCGAAGAAGACCGTCCCGAACCCGGGGGTGCGGTGGCGCGGGTGGATGCGGGCGAACGCCGGGGGCAGGGCGCCGTGCGAGGCCATCGACAGGGTGGCACGGGAGCTGCTGATGAGGCTGGTGAGCAGGGCGGAGAGAGCCGAGAGGCAGATGGCGAGCTGGACCCCCCTGGCCAGAGCCGTGCCGAGCACCGAGGGGGCGAGGGTGGCCAGGATGTCGGTGGCGTTGGCGGGGTTGCCCAGTCCGATGCCGCTGCCGGCGGTGCCGGCGAAGCTGATCGCGGCGAAGGCGGTGAACAGGTAGGTGCCCAGCAGGACGAAGGTGGAGATGAGCACGGCCCGCCCGGGGACCCGGTCGCTGTCACTGGTCTCCTCGTTGACCGTGATCAGCGCGTCCCAGCCCCAGTAGATGAACAGGCAGAGCAGCACCGCCTGGGCGCAGGAGCCGAAGCCGCCGAAGGCCAGGGGGTCGAGCCAGGCCGGGGACGGGGCGGCGGCGTGCTGCCGCAGGAGGGCGGCGGCGCCGAACCCGAACAGGGCGGTGAGCTGCAGTCCCAGCAGGACGTACTGGAGCGGGGCGGCGATCCGCAGGCCCCTGCGGGCGACGGCGGTGAGGGCCGCCAGCAGCAGGACGGCGGTGGCGGTCACGGCGGCGCTGCTCCGCTCCAGCGCGTGCAGGCCGAGCGCCTGGAGCAGGTAGTCGGCGCCGACCTGGGACAGGGCCGTCATCGCGATCACCGTGGCGACCTGCACCACCCAGCCGCCGGTGAGCCAGCCGGTCAGCGGGCCGAAGGCGCGGGTGGTCCAGACGAAGGTCGTGCCGCAGTCCGGCATCTGCCGGTTGAGCTCGCGGAAGGCGAAGGCGGTGAAGAGGATCGGCACGAAGCCGAGCAGCAGCGCGGCCGGGGCGAGGTGCCCGACGGCCAGGGTGACCAGGCCGAGGGTGACGGCGATGCTGTAAGCCGGCGCCACCGAGGACAGGCCCAGGGCGACGGCCGCCGCCAGGCCGACGGAGCCGGCGCGCAGCCCTTTGCCGGGGGCGGTATCGGGGGTGGTATCGGGGGCGGGCGGGGCGGCGGCCTTGGGGCCGGTGTCGGTTCTGTGGCCGGTGTCGGTTCTGTGGCCGGTGTCGGTTCTGTGGCCGGTGTCGGTCGGGTTCGTCGTCACGGTGGGGGCTCCTGACGCTGGTGCGGCACTGCTTGTTAAATCTGGATTTAAGATCCTGGCGCCAATGCCGTCAAGAGCTGTGCTGTTGTTGTTAAAATCAGAGATAGACATCCGAGCGAAGGAGAGGGGACGCCGTGGCGGCGAAGAAGGGCGGCGGGAAAGAGGCCCGCCGGGCCGAGCTGGGCGCTGCCGTGCAGCGCGCCCTGCTGGTGCGCGGGCTGGAGGGCCTGCGTCTGCGCGACATCGCCGAGGAGGCCGGCGTCACCCCGGCCGCGGTGCTCTACTACGGCGATCTGGACGCCTTGGTCCACGAGACCTACCAGCTGGCCATCGAGCGCTACAGCCAGGACCGCGAGCAGGCCGCCGACCGCTTCGCCGACGCCCGCGACAAGCTCCGGTCCTGCATCGACCACGGCGTCGCCGGCGGACCCGACGACGCCCTGACCCGGCTGCTCTTCGAGTACTGGCCGCGCTGCCTGCGCGACGCCAGGGCCGCGGCGCTGGACAGCGCATTGACGGAGCGTCAGATCGCCGTCTACGCGGGCATCCTGGTGCTGGGTCAGGCCCAGGGCCACTTCACCCTCCAGGACCCGCCCCGCCTGCTCGCCGCCAACTTCGTCGCCATGGAGGACGGTTACCAGATGGAGGTCCTCGCCGGCCGCCGCACCCGCGCCGAGGTGGTCAGCGCCCTGCACGCCCACGCCCGCGCGGTCACCGGCCACGACCTGGGCGAGGAGCGCTGACCTCGGGGGCGAGGGCACGGAGGTCCGGGGAGCGGTGGGCAGATCGCGCCGATGCAGCGCCGCACCGCACGCCCTCGCGGCATCGCCCAGGCGCTCGGTCAACTGCGCGGAACACCTCCGCTACGCTGCCGCCATGACGATCAAGGCTGTCGTTTTCGATGTCGGCGAGTGCCTGGTGGACGAGACCCGTGAGTACGGCACCTGGGCGGACTGGCTCGGCGTTCCCCGCCACACCTTCGTCGCCCAGTTCGGCGCCGTCATCGCCCAGGGTCGCGACTACCGCGAGACGTTCCAGATCTTCCGGCCCGGCTTCGACCTGTACGAGGAGCGTGACAAGCGCGCGGCGGCCGGGCGACCAGAGACCTTCGACGAGGCCGACCTCTACCCGGACGTCCGACCTGCACTCGCCCGGCTCCGCGCGGACGGCCTGTGGTTGGCCATCGCCGGGAACCAGACGGTGCGGGCCGGCAGGATCCTGCGGGAGCTCTTCACCGGCGACGTCGACCTGATCGGCACCTCGGACGACTGGGGCGCCAGCAAGCCCGACCCACTCTTCTTCGAACGCGTCGCCCAGGTCACCCCGGCCGAGCCCCGCGAGACCCTGTATGTCGGCGACCGCCTCGACAACGACGTACTCCCGGCGCTCGCCGCCGGGATGCGCACCGCGCTTCTCCGGCGGGGGCCATGGGGCTGGATCCAGCAGCACGACCCGGCCGCCGACCGGTCCACGCTCCGGATCGATTCGCTGGCGGAGCTGCCCGAACTGATCACCGATCTCAACGCTGAAGCGAGTTGAGCGTCGCCGACCAGGAGTAGAGCCGGTCGTCGACCTGCTGGAGAGCAGCCATCTCCTGCCAGAGGACAGCTCACACGCTCGAATCAACGCCCGGGATCAGCGCACCACTGGGATCCGCCCCGACCGCCAGTCGTTCAGCCGCTTCCGGATGGACGCCACCATCGGCAGCCCGTCCACCTCCGCAGGCGTGAACCAGGCGACCTCCGTCGACTCGTCCGACACCTCCAGGTCCCCGCCGACCGGTCGGCCAAGCAGGCAGATCGAGAACTCCTGCCTCACCTCGCCATCGTCGTAGGCGAAGACGTGCCCAGGGCTGGTGTACGTTCCGACGATCCCGGTCACCTCGATGCGGATGCCGGTCTCCTCCAGGGTCTCCCTGATTCCGCACTGCTCCAGGGACTCGCCCAACTCCATCCTGCCGCCGGGGAGCGCCCACATCCCGTTGTCGGTGCGGCGCTGGAGCAGGACGCGGCCGTCGTCGCCGACCACCACCACCGACGCGGCGGGCACCAGGCTGTTCGGCTCAGGTGCGTTCGGATCGTCCTCGTAGTCACGCCTCGGCATGCTGCGCCACCTCCATGTCCCAGCTGTTCCGGCCACGACCCCACAGCTCGTCGACGTGCTCCAGGAAGCGGTCGAACATGCCGTGGGTGCCTCTCCTCCTGCGGGGGAGCACCAGCAGATCGCACGCTGTCCGAGGGCCTCCTTGCGGCATGCGGCAGCTCAGGGGCGGCGCAGGTGGTGGAGCAGAAGCAGCGCCGCAACCGCGTTCGCGCTTCGAATCTCGCCCTTCGCCACCAGGTCGGGTACGTGGCTGAGCGGCACCCAGTCGCGGCGCTCGGACTCGAAGTCGTCCTCCGGGTGACCTACGTATTCAGCGCTTTCGGACCAGTAGACGTGGTGCCGGCCGTCGGCCAGGCCGTTGGACGGCTCGACCGTGAGCAGGTGCCGAAGCGGACCGGGGCGCCAGCCGGTCTCTTCGAGCATCTCGCGGGCCGCTGCCTCCTCAACCCGTTCACCGTCCTCGACCACGCCGGCCGCCAGTTCCCACCCCCAACTGTCGGTGATGAAGCGGTGGCGCCAGATCAAGAGCGCCTCGCCGCGCTCGTTGACGGTGGTGGCCAGAGCGACGGGCCGCTGACGCAACACGTAATGGTCGAGGTGGCGTCCATCAGGCAGTTGGACGTCGGCGAGGTTGACCCTCAGCCAAGGGTTCTCATAGACGGTGCGCTCGCTCAAGTTCTGCCACGCCGACGACACGCTGTCCTCCCGATCTCGACCTGTACTGATCAGCGTAGGCCAGTCACAGGGGCACCGAGAGCGACGCGTCGATCCGGTCCACCGCGTCGCGAGCCGCTGCGGTCCGGTGGTTGACCAACTGTCGGCGAAGCGCGACGAACCGGTCCCGCAGCCGCTGAGACTCCATACCGCCCGCCAGTCGCAAAGCTGACACCGCGTTGGCCGCGGCTTGCTCCACCTCGCCGCGGCCGATGTCCACAGTGGTCAGCGTGGCCATGCGGTGCACCTGCCCCCTAGGGTGCGCCTGAACGCGCACGGCTTCCTCAGCGTAGGTCCGGGCGGGGCTCCAGTCGCCGAGGCTGATCAGCGCCTCGGCCAGCTGGGCCTCGACCAGACCCGGCTGCACGTACCCGGTCTCGGGCGGTTCTTCCTCGTGTCGGATGCTGGCCGCCGCAGCCTCGGCGCGGGCCATGGCCCGGTGGGCACCGGCAGCGTCACCCATCCGTGCGAAGGCCTTGGCCTGCATCGCGCTCAGGTCAGTGGCAAGCGCCGGACTGATGGCCGCACCTGCGCTCCGGACGCCGACTTCGGCGAAGCCGACGGCCTGTCGGTAGTCCCGCAGGAACAGTGCCTGGTTGACGAGCAGGGCGACGACATAGCCTCCGAACGCCCGGTCCCCGGAGGCCTTGGCGAGGCGCAGGGCATGGTGGAAGTACCGCTGTGCCAGACCCTGGTGGTCGGAGTCGTAGGCGCAGATTCCGGCGACCGCGACGAGGCCGCCAGTCGCCCGGAGCAGGTCCCGGCCTACCGCGTCGGTGTAGGTGCCGCGGACAAGCGGTGCTGTGTGGGTGGCGAGGAAGCCGACGACTCGGTCCCGCGTGGCCACGCCACCTGAGGCGCGGTACATCTGCTCGTAATGGGTCCGTGCTGTGCGGAGCATCACGAGGTCTGCCTGGCCGACTCGCAGGCTGCCCACTCGGGAGACGTCAGCATCTTCCGGGGGGTTCTCCCACTCCCAGACCGGGACGATCGCCGGGGTTCCCACTATCGCCGGCGTGCTCTCGACCTTGCTGCGGTGCTGCTGGTCGGAGCGCCACAGAGCGGTTGCGCGGTCCACGAACGTCCCGAGCGCGGTGGGCCGGGGCAGGGCGTTCGGCGTGCCCATCCCGATGTCGTCCAAGCTGATCGGTCGACCCAGATGGCAGCTGAACGCCTCGCAGAGCAGGGCCGGCACCTGGCCGCGAGGACGTTCGCCGCGGAGCCAGCGGGCCACCGCGGTGTGGTCGTATCGCGTGCGCTTCGCGCTCCTGGCGCTGGCCTGGTTGACGCGAGCTGCGAGGCCGCCGTGGGACCAGCCGGCTTCCTCGATCAGGACTTCGAGCAGGACGTTAGGCTCCATCGGAGCACCTCACATAATGACTTGACGTCCCATCAGGCTAGCGAGTCCCGGTTCACACGAGGTGTGAACCGAGTGCTCGACCTGGCTGTCCGCACACGCTCCCGGAGCCACGCGCTCAGGGCCAGCATGGCGTCATGCAATGGACATCGAAGGAGATCCGGCCCGTAGTGGCCTGCCCCGAGCACGCCGAGGAGGCGAGTTGATGGCCCCCGTCACCGACCGGCGGCACACCGATCTCTACGTCAGCGCCGCCACCTTCCTCACCGAGCACGGCCTCCACCCCGACCCCGCCGCCCACCTCGCGCACGGTTACGTCGACCTGTGTCTGGCGGCGTGGCCGGGCTCGTCCGGTGCGCCGCTCGACCTGGCGACGCGTTGGGCGGTGTGGACGTGGCTGGCGGATGACGTCCTCGACCGGGAGTTGCGCGATGCCGAGCCGGCCACCGTGCCGGCGTTCGTCCACGCGCTCATCATCGCCCTGAACGGGAAGCGGCAGGACGAGGGCCCGCACGCCACCCAGCCGGTGGTGCGCGCCCTGTGCGCGCTGTCGCGGGAGACCCAGGCTTCGATGCCCGAGGCGTGGTGGCGGCGCTACCGGGAGCAGATGATCGACTGGATCGACGCCGCGGCGGCCAAGTTGGTGCGTTTCGTGCAGCCGGCGCGGGTCCCGTCGCTGAGCCAGTACCTGGCACTGCGACCGGCCGACGGCGGCATGCTGCTGGCCGCGATGTGGTGCGAGGTGGCAGAGGAGTGCGTCACGCCGCAGTGGACGGCGCCCGTGGTGCGGCTGCTGCTCGACGCCTTCTCGACGGTCGGCTATCTGGCCAACGATCTCGCCGCCGCTGTCGCTGTCGACCGTGACCGCTTCGGCGTGGTCGACGCCTTGCGGGTGGCCGAGGAGCTGACGCGGCCCCAGGCGCGGGCGCGGGCCGAGGAGTGGCTGATCGCCGAGCGGTGCCGCTTCGAGGTGCTCTGCCGTGCGGCGCGCACGGACCCCGCGCTGGACGACGCCACGCACCGGCTCGCCCACGCCCTCGACCGCTTCCTGCGGGCGCTGACGGCCTGGACTGCGAGCAGCCCCAGGTACCGTCCACCCGCCGCCGTGGCCGAGGCGGCAGCCCGGTGACGCCGTACCAGGAACGGGCGCTCGCCGAACTGCGGCTGCTCGGCGCGCAGTTGCAGGACGCCGCGGTGCGGGGCGCCGGGACCGCGGTGCTGGACGCGGTGCTCGCGAGCATGCGCGAGGTGGACGGGGGGATCCACGGGCACCTGGCAGCTGAGCTCGGCATTCACCATCCGCACCCGACGCGGCCCCACACGCGCCCCAGTTGACGCACCGGCACGCCGAGCGCGCTTGCCACCAGAGGCATCCCTCCACGTCAGAGCCGTGGGTGCCGGGCTCCGCCCGGACGGGTCGGATTCGATCCCTGGCACTCCGCTGCTGTTGGATGGGCGCCCGGTCCGCTGTCCGGGGGCGGGCCGGAGCAAGGGGATGGGAGCCGACATGGTGTCCGTGGGTGAGCGACTGAGCAGGACGCGGGAGCGGGCCTTCCTGGGGCGGGAGGAGGAGCTCGGCCGTTTCGGGGAGGCGCTGGCCGGGGATCCGCGGGCGCCGTTCGCGTTCTACGTCTTCGGGCCCGGGGGCATCGGGAAGTCGGCGTTGCTGCGCTGCCTGGCGGACCGGGCGCGGGCGGCGGGGCGGCCGCTCCTCGAACTGGACGGCCGCTTCGTGGGCCGGGATCCGGACGACTTCGAGCGGGCGGCGGCGCCCTTCCTGGAGGTCGCCGGCACGGTGCTGCTGGTGGACTCCTTCGAGCACTGCCAGTGGCTGGAGAGCTGGTTGTGGCAGCGCTTCCTGCCCCGGGCGGCACAGGACACGCTGGTGGTCCTGGCCGGCCGGCTCGCGCCGCAGCCGCAGTGGCTCGCCGATCCGGCCTGGGCCGGGCTGCTGTACGTCCGTGAGCTGGAGCCGTTCTCGCCGGAGCAGGCCCGGAGCCTGCTGGCCGCGGGGCAGGTCCGGCCCGAGCTGCGGGAGCGGGTGCTGCGCTTCGCCGGGGGCAATCCGCTGGCGCTCTCCCTCGCGGCGGCCGCGGGTTCGACCGGCTGGACCCGGGAGGAGGTCTGGGCGCCCTCGGCCGATCTGCTGCGCACCCTGCTGAGCGGCCTGATCGGGGAGGTGCCCAGCGCGGCCCACCGCCGTGCCCTGGAGGTGGCGGCCCAGGCGCACTCGACCTCGGAGGAGCTGCTCGCCGCGGTGCTGCCCGAGGAGGACGCCCACCTGCTGTTCGGCTGGCTGCGGGACCTCCCGTTCATGGAGTCCGCACCGCGGGGGCTCTACCCGCACGACGCCGCGCGCGAGACGCTGAGCGCCGATCTGCGGTGGCGCGCTCCGCAGGCTTTCGTGACGATGCGCCAGCGGCTGGCCCAGGAGTACCTGCGGGTGCTGCGCGAGGCGCCCGAGGAGCAGGTGTGGACGGTCACCGACGAGCTGTTCTACCTCTTCCGGGAGCTGCAGAGCCTGGCCCGGATGCGCACCTGGACGCGCGACGACGAGGTGCACGACTGCCCGCTGCGACCGGACGACATCGAGCTCGTGCTGCGGATGGCCGAGGAGGCCGAGGGAGCGGCGTCCGCGGAGCTGGTCCGCTACTGGATCGGGCGGCAGCCGCAGGCGTTCAGCGTCTACCGGCTGGTGAGCACGGGGCGGACCGTGGCGTTCACGGCCCGGCTGGTCCTGCCGGCCCCCGCCGACCCCCGGGACACGGCCGTCGACCCCGTCGTCGCGGCCGCCTGGGAGCACACCGCCGCCACCGCGCCGGTGAGCCCCGGCGAGCACATCGGCGTCAGCCGCTTCTCGGTCTACCCCGAGCGCTACCAGGTCCCCTCACGCGTGATCGACCTCAGCAGTTCGCGGGCCCAGGCGGAGGCCGCCCGGGCCCGCGGCCGCGCCTTCGGCTTCGCCGTCTGGCGGGACGCCGACGCCTGGGCGGAGCGCGTCAGCGGGACCCTGAGCGACATCGGCGCCCGGCCGCGGGTCGGTGAGCACAGCTACGGGGTGTTCGCCGTCGACTGGCGCCAGGTGCCCGTCGAGGCCTGGCTCGGCCGCTTCATATCGGCCGCCGACGTCCCCGCCCCACCCGGCCCTGCCGCCCTCTCGCGCTCCGCCTTCGACCAGGCCGTGCGCGAGGCGCTGGCGCACTGGCGCGACCAGGCCGCCTTCGCGGCCTGCGCCCTGACGCGCACCCGGCTGGCGGCCGACTCCACCGATCCGGTCGAGGAGCTGCGGGCCCTGCTGCGCGGCAGCGTCGACGACCTCGCCCGCGACCCGCGCGGTGTGCGTGCCCGCGAGGCCCTGGTAGCGGGCTACTTCTCCGGTGCGCCCACCCAGGAGGCCGCCGCCCGCCGGCTGGGCCTGCCGTACGGCACCTACCGGCGCCACCTGCGCCAGGGCCTGGACCTGGTGTGCGAGGCCCTGTGGCAACGGGAGCTGCACGGCCCCCGGTAGGCGCGCCCGGGGCCGCGCACCGCCGGCCGGAGCGGGCGGGCGGGCGCGGGTGGACAGGCGGAGTGGACAGGCGGAGTGGACAGGCGCGGACAGGAGTGGACAGTCACCGCCCCTGCCGGGCCTGGATAGTGGACACCGCCCCGCACGAGGCTGTGCGCCATGAACCTCCCACGCAGACAGCCGGGGCCGGCGCCGACACCGCCGATACCGCCGGCACCGCCGCCCGCCCCGCGGCCGGCGGCCGTGCTCGCGGTGCTCGCCGCGGCCCAGTTCACCGTCATGCTCGCCACCTCGATCGTGAACGTCGCGCTGCCGCAGATCCGCGCCGGGGTCGGCCTCTCGGACAGCGGCACCACCTGGGTGGTCAACGCCTACGGTCTGGCGTTCGGGGCGCTGCTCCTGGTCGGCGGGCGGGCGGCCGACCTGCTCGGCCGCCGACGGGTGCTGATCGCCGGGCTGGCGCTGTTCACCGCCGCCTCGGCCGCCGCGGGACTGGCCGCCTCCCCCGACGTGCTGATCGCGGCCCGGGCCGCTCAGGGCCTGGGCGCCGCCGCGATCGCCCCGGCCGCGCTCGCCCTGGCCATGAGCCTCTACCCGGCCGGCCCCGGGCGCGGCAGGGCGCTGGGGGTGTGGGGCGCGGTCTCCGGCGCGGGCGGGGCGGGCGGTGTGCTGCTGGGCGGCGGGCTCACCCAGGCCTGGGGCTGGCCGTGGATCTTCTACTCCGTCGCGCTCGGGGCGGCGCTGGTCCTGGCCGCCGTAGCCGCCCTGGTCCCGCGGACGGCCGGCCGCGAGGCCGGGCGGTTCGACCTGCTGGGCACCGCCGCCGTCACCCTCGCCCTGACCTGCCTGGTCTGGGGGCTGACCACCGCACGCGGCGCCGGTTGGACGGACGGCCGGGTGCTCGGCGCCCTCGCCACCGCCGCCGCGCTGCTCTCGGCCTTCGCCGCGCTGGAGGTCCGCCGGCCGAACGCGCTGATACCGCCGCGGTTGCTCACCACCGGCCGGGTGGCGGCGGGCAATCTGCTGATGGCCCTGCTGGGGTCGGTCTGGATCGCCCTGTTCTTCTTCCTGCCGCTCTACCAGCAAGTGGTCCTCGGCTCCAGCCCGCTGGCCACCGGGGCGGGGCAACTCCCGCTCGCGGCGGCCAACATGCTCGGCTCGGCGCTCTCCCCGCGCCTCTCCCGGCGCTTCGGCGCCACCGCGACCGTGACCGCGGCCCTGCTCACCGAGGCCGCCGGCCTGCTGTGGCTGTCGCGGATCAGCGCCGACGGGAGCTACCTCGCCGATCTCCTGGGTCCGAGCGCACTGGTCGGCCTCGGCCTGAGTGTCGCCTTCGTCCAGCTCACCGCGTTCGCCGTGGAGGGTCTCCCGCCGCGGGACGCGGGCCTGGCCGGCGCGCTGGTGAACACCACCCGCCAGGTCGGCGGCGCGGTAGGTCTGGCCGCCCTGACCACCCTGGCCGGCTCCGTCACCGCGCGGGCCGCCACGCACGAGCCCCGTCTCGCGGCCCTCACCGCCGGCTACCGGGCCGCCTTCGCGGTCTCGGCCGCCGTGCTGGCCACCACGGCCGTGCTCGCGGTGCTCCTCACCCGCCGCACCGGAGCGCGAACCACGGCCGACCGCCCGGCCGAGGACCGTCCCGACTCCCCGGGCACACGGTCCGACTCCCCGGGAGCCCGGCCCGGCCACCTGGTGCCGCGTCAGGCACCAGGGGCCGGCGCCGAACAGCCCGCCTGACCACCCGTCGCACCACCGCGCCGGCACGTTCTTCCCACCCCTACCGAAGGAGAGCCCCGCCATGACCGCCGACAAGCCCTACCTGACCGGCCACTACACCCCCGTCGCCGACGAGATCACCGCCACCGGGCTCACCGTCGAGGGCTCGCTGCCCCCCGAGCTGACCGGCCGGCTGATCCGCAACAGCCACAACCCCAAGCCCGGTGTCACGCCCACCCACTGGTTCAAGGGCAGCGGCATGGTCCACGGCATCCGGCTGCGCGAGGGCCGCGCCGAGTGGTACCGCAACCGCTGGGTGCACACCCCCGCCCTCGACGGCGCCCCCTACCTGACCGAGCACGGGCCCGACCTGACCGCCAGCGTCGCCGGCACCCACGTCATCGAGCACGCCGGGCGGCTGCTGGCGCTCTGCGAGGCGAACCTCCCCTTCGAACTCACCCGGGAGCTGGAGACGGTCGGCGCCCACGACTTCGACGGCAAGCTGCGCACCGCGATGACCGCGCACCCCAAGCAGGACCCGGTGACCGGGGAGCTCCACTTCTTCGGGTCCGCACCGTTCCCGCCCTTCCTGACCCACCACGTGGCCGACGCCAAGGGCGAGATCGTGCGCAGCGCCGAGATCCCGGGGGCGACCGCCTCGCTCAAGCACGACTTCGCCATCACCCGCCGGCACGTGGTCTTCATCGAGGGCAACGTCACCTTCGATCCCACCGAGCACTCGGGCATCCCCTACGGCTGGAGCGAGAAGCAGCCCGCCCGGATCGGCGTCATGCCGCGCGGCGAGGACGGCGCCCGGCACATCCGCTGGTTCTCCATCGAGCCGGGCAACATGCTGCACGTCGCCAACGCCTTCGAGGACAGCCAGGGCCGCGTCGTGCTGGAGGGCCCCGCCGTCGACCGCGCGGGCTTCCAGCTCTCGTGGAACTGGTGGGTCGGCGCGCCCGGGCGCGGCACCGAGCCCAACGCCCGCTCCTACAGCCGCCGCTGGGTGGTCGACCTGGCTGCCGGCACCGTCGACGAGCAGATCGTCGACGACCTGGCGGTGGAGTTCCCCACCATCAACGAGGACTACCTGGGCACCGAGAACCGCTACCACTACGCCGTCTCCTTCCCCGACGAGAAGGGATTCGGCGGCTACGGCGTGGTCAAGTACGACCGCACCACCGGTGCCCGCCGCGTCCACCAGGTCGGCGACGCCCGGCTGCCCAGCGAGGCCGTCTTCGTCCACGCCGCCGGCGCCACCCGTGAGGACGACGGCTACCTGCTCACCGTGGTCTCCGACCTCAAGCAGGACGCCTCCCAGCTGCTGGTCCTCGACGCGTCCGACCTCGACCGGGTCGCCACCGTCCACCTGCCGCGCCGGGTGACCGCCGGCATCCACGGCTCCTGGATCCCCGACAGCGCCCTGGACGGCACCGAGGGCTGACCTGCGGGCCGGGCGGGGCCGCGACGGCCACTCGTACGGCGCTCCGGCCCCGCCCCGCTCGTGCCCGCCCTCGCCCCCCTGGACCCGGACGCGCCGCCCGCGGTGTCAGTAAGATCCTCGGTGTCCAGGGGGAAGGGCGGATACGGCATGCGGATGCTGGGAACTGACGGCCCGACGCACGTGGGACCGTTCCGGACGGTCGGGGTGCTCGGGCAGGGCGGCATGGGGCAGGTGCTGCTCGGGGTGGCGGCGGACGGGCGGCTGGTGGCCGTCAAGCGGATCCATGCCGACCTGGCGGAGGATCCCGGGTTCCGCTCACGGTTCCGGCGGGAGGTGGACGCGTCGCGGCGGGTGTCCGGCGCCTACACCGCGCCGGTCGTGGCCGCCGACCCGGAGGCCGCGACGCCGTGGCTGGCCTCGGTCTTCCTGCCGGGGCCGACCCTGGGCGAGGCGCTGGAGGCGGGCGGCGCGCTGCCCGGGGCAACGGTGCTGCTGCTCGCCGCCGGGCTCGCGAGGGCCTTGGAGGACATCCACCGCGCCGGGCTGGTGCACCGGGACCTGAAGCCGTCGAACGTGCTGCTGACCGAGGACGGCGTCCGGGTCGTCGACTTCGGCATCGCCCGGGCGGCGGACCACGACACGAAGCTGACCCGCACCGGTGCGGTGATCGGCTCGCCCGCGTTCATGTCGCCCGAACAGGTCCTGGGTCAGGAGCCGGGACCGGCCGGGGACGTGTTCTCCCTCGGGGTCACGCTCGCCACCGCCGCCACCGGCCGCAATCCGTTCGCCGGGGACTCGCCGATCGCGCTGATGCACGCCGTCGCGCACGGCTCGCCCGACCTGGCCGCGCTGCCGCCCGGACTGCGCCGGATCATCGAGCCGTGCCTGGCCAAGGAGCCGGGCCTGCGGCCGACCCCGGGTCAACTGCCGGCACTGATCGGCCCGCTCACCGCGGCCGCGCGGCCCTGGCCGCAGACGGTGTACGCGCAGATCGCCGAGCGCCGGGCCGGGGCCGCCCAACTCGCGGCCGCGGCGGTCCCCGTCCCCGCGCCACCGCTCATGCCACCGCCCGCGCCCGCACCCGCACCCGCACCCTTCCCCCCGCCCGCCCCGCGGCGGGTCCGCCGGTGGCTGGTCACCGCCATCGTGGCCGGCGTGGCGGTCCTGACGGCGGCCGCCGCGGTGCTGGCGATCGGCCCGGCCAACGTCTACTACGACTTCTTCCCCGAGCCCGTGCCGACCCCCGGCTCGACCCCGCTCTCGCAGGTGGCGGACAAGTACACCAAGACCGTCCCGACCTGCGCGCAGGCCGGCCGCAGCATCACCGTCCCGTCCGGCTTCGGGGACGCCAAGGGCAACGTACCCGGCGTGTTCCAGAAGTCGGACGGGGACGGGCACACGCATCCCGAGACCGAGTGCGCCTGGGACACCCGCTCCGGCGACGAGATCGACATCTCCTGGGACCTCTACCTCTCCCGCACCGGCGGGCCCACCGGCGCCGCCCAGGCGAAGGAGAACTACGAGGGTGAGTACATCCGCGGCGAGACCCGCCGCGACCCCGGCCTGGACTTCGTCCAGGAGGGCCTGTGGCTGACCGCCACCGACGGCGAGGACTGCATGCTGTACACCCGGGACGTCAACCTGTTCATGATCGTCTCGATCAAGGGCACCCGCTACCCGAAGGGCGGTTGCGACGACCTCACCAAGGACCTGGCCCGCCAGGCGGTGGCCGCGGTGGTCTCGCTGTGAGCGCCCCGCACCCGCCGCCGGAGCGGGCCGGACCCTACGTGCTGCTCGCCGAACTCGGCCGTGGTGGCATGGGCCGCGTCCTGCTCGCCGTCGCACCCGACGGCCGGCCGGCGGCGGTGAAGCTGGTGCACGCCCGGCACGCGGCCGACGACGGCTTCCGCTCCCGGTTCCGGCGGGAGGTGGCGGCCTCCCGGATGGTCTCCGGCGCGTACACGGCGGCCGTCCTGGACGCCGACGCGGATGCCGAACAGCCGTGGCTCGCCTCGGTGTTCGTGGCGGGCCCCTCGCTGGGGGCGGCCGTGGAGGAGGCGGGCGCGCTGCCGGAGGCGGCCCTGCACCGGCTGGCGGTCGGTCTGGCCACGGCCCTGGACGAGATCCACCGGGTCGGGCTGGTCCACCGCGACCTCAAGCCCGAGAACGTCCTGCTCGCCGAGGACGGCGCCCGGGTCATCGACTTCGGCATCGCCCGGGCGACGCAGGGCGGGGAGGCCACCGAACTCACCGGCACCGGCTGGGTGGTCGGCTCGCCCCCGTTCATGTCGCCCGAGCAGGCGGAGGGCCGGGAGCTGACCGGGGCGAGCGACGTGTTCTCGCTCGGCTCGCTCCTCGTCCTGGCGGCGACCGGCCGCAGCCCGTTCGCCGGGCCCTCCGCGCTCCAGACGCTCTACAACCTCGTCCACACCGATCCCGACCTGAGCGGCGTGCCGCTGCCGCTGCGCGCGGTCGTCGCCCGCTGCCTGGCCAGGACCCCGGCCCAGCGGCCCTCGCCGGCCGAACTGCTGGCCCTGCTCGGCCCGGTGGCCCCGGTGCCGCGGCCGTGGCCGCCCGCCGTGCACCGGCTGATCGACGAGCGGCGGGCCCACGCCGAGCGCCTGCTCAGCGGCGCCCCGGAGCGGACGCTCGTGCTGCGGGGCCCCGCCTCCGCCGTCCCGCCGACGGCGCTGCGCACCGCCTACGACGTCCCCGCCGCGCCCGCGCCCCGGCGCGGCCCGCGCCCGATGGCCTGGGCGGCGGCGGGCGTGCTGCTCGCGGCGGGCCTCGGCACGGGCTGGTACCTGCTGCGGCACAAGGACGGCGGCGGCCTGCCCGACGCCTACCTGACGGCGCCGGTCTGCGCGGAGGCCGGGCCCTCGCTGCCGGTGCGGGAGCAGCGGCGGCCGGACGAGGACGTCTACACCGAGGAGGGGGACTACGCGACGACCCAGTGCTCCTGGTTCGGCAAGGACCAGCCGATGGCGGACGGGTGGAACTCCGCCGCCGACGCGATCGTCTCCTGGGACCTGCGCCGGTCGGGTGACAGCGGCAACGGCACCGAGGCCGCGCGGAAGGAGTTCGGCGGCGGCACCGACGGGGAGCGCCCCGAGAAGGGCCTCGGCTTCGGCGACGAGGCGTACTGGCAGGACGCCACGACGGACGGCCCGACCTGCCAACTCAACGTCCGCACCGGGAACCTGACCATCCGGGTCCACCTGGTCCGCGCCGAGTACCCCGACTGCGAGGCGCAGGCCGAGGTGATCGCGAAGGCCGCTCTGGCGGCCATGCCACCGCGCACCAGCTGACCGGGCCTGGCCCGCGAGGTCAGGCCAACAGGGCGTTCAGGCCGAGCGCAGGTTCACGCGATCAGGAAGGAGACGCGGACCGAGAGGTCGGAGTCCCAGTCGACCTCGCCGCGCAGCTGCACGGTGCCGTTGCCGGGCGCGACGTTGTGCACCGTCAGGGTGGCATCGCCGACGAAGGGCAGGTTGCTGCCGTTGGCGAGCTCCGTCATCGACACCATGACCACGCTGTCGCTGGTCACGCCCGGGACGGTGAACGTCAGTTTGAAGACTCCGTGGATCCCCAGATCGTAGATGTAGGTCCCGGTCTGCGCCGCGGTTACCGGCGTGACCTGGAGGGGCTCACTCATGACCCGACACCTCTCGTGTGGACAACCGAACGGATGCCGCGCGGCCAAGTTGCGCGCGACCAAGTGCCGCGCGGTCAAAGCTTCGCATCCGTACGAAGATTGGCAGCGCACGTACCGCACGGGCAATGCGCGCCGGCGGATTTGATCCGTACGAGTGAACAAGCCGCCACGGCCGTGCGCCCCGCGACGACCGATCGGTCGTCGCGGGGCGCACGGTCGAGCGGTACCGGCCTAGCGGTACCAGGGGCCTAGCCGGTCCTCTTCCAGGGACCGTTCGCGGTGCCCGGGGCCTGGTTCCGGGTGTACCACCGCGCCTGGTAGGTGCCACCCTGGTAGGTGACCTGGGCTCCGGAGTCGTAGACCGTGGTCGGCGTCCAGGCGGCGACCCCGTTCGGGCCCAGGGGTGCCTGCTCCTCCCAGGGGCCGGTCACCGAACCCGGGGGCTGGTCGCGGGTGGACCAGTCGGCCTTGAAGGTCCTGCCCTCGTAGACGGCCAGGTCACCGGCCTTGAAGGTCCGCGAGGCCGTCCAGAGCGCCGTACCGTCCTCGGTCATGGCGAGTTGCTGCCACGGACCCTGCGGGTCGCCGGGCTGCTGGTTCCTGGTGTACCAGGAGGCCGTGTACTCGGCGCCCTGGTAGGAGACCTTGGCACCGGAGTCGTAGACCGCCGAGGCGCTCCAGGCCGGGGGCAGGCCGACGGTGACGACCAGCGTCTGGGTCACCGGGGTGAGCAGGTCGCTGCCCGCGTAGGAGGCGAGCAGGACGTGGCCGCCGGCGGCCAGGCCGACCGGCAGGGTGAAGGCCGCCGTGCCGTTCGCCAGGGCGGCCGATCCGCGCGCGGTGCTCCCCTCGGTCAGGGTGACGGTGCCGGTGGCGGGCAGGCCAGGGGAGCTGATCGCCACCGTCACCGTGGCCGCCGTGCCGTAACTCGCGGCCGGGGCACTCGTGGTGATCGCCGGGGCGACGGGGGCGATGGCGGGGACGACCAGGTGGTGCGGCGGCTCACCGTTGCCGGCCGTGTCGGTCGAGCGGTAGGAGACGGCCTGGTCGGTGAAGAGCGGCTGCACGGTGAAGGGCCCGGTGTAGGCCGTCCAGTCGCCGCTCCCGAGCTGGTACTCGGTGCGGGCCACGCCCGAGCCCGCGTCGGTGGCGATCAGGGTCACCGTCACCGGCGCGATGATGGTCGCGCCCGGCGCCGCGGCGGCGGTGGTGCTCGGCGCGGTCCGGTCGACCCGGACCGGCACGGCGACCGGGGCACTGACGTGGCCCGCGTCGTCGGTGGCGCGGAACTGGTACGTCAGCTCGCCGTCGGGGGCGGAGAGCGGCCCGGTGTAGGCCGTCCAGTCACCGGTGCCGGTGCGGTATTCGATGGCCGGCGCCGTGCCGGAGTCGTCGACCGCGGTGGCCGTCAGGGTCGGGGCCGAGGCGTACCAGCCGTTCCGGCCGTCGGCCGTGCCGGGGCTCACCGCCGTGGTGAGGACCGGTGGCAGGTCGGGCGAGGTGATGACGACCGTGGCCCGCGCCGTCGCGGTGAAGCCGTGGTCGTCGGTCCCGGTCACCGTCACCGGGTAGCTGCCGGTCGCGCCGGTGTCGACCTGGGAGAGGTCGACACCGGTGGTGCCGGTGGTGTCGAGCGTCGCGCCGAGTCCGTCGAGCACCGCCGCCTGGGTCAGGCCGAGGCCGGGCAGCGGGACCGAGCTGTGCGCGAGCGTGATGGTGACGACCGGCACCACCTGCACGGTCACCGCGACCGGGTCGGAGACGTAGCCGTTGCTCGCCGCGGTCACCAGCACGGTGTAGTGCCCCACCGTGCCGTAGTCCACGTGGCCGGCGTCGACGGTGACGCTCGCGTCGGCGGGGTCGGTGCTGACGCCGATCGCCGCGCGCAGGGCGTCGGCGCTCGGCCCGTGGCCGACCTGGTAGACCAGCGCGCTCGTGGCCGTGCTGACGGTCGGGGCCGGGGTCGCCGGCAGCGGGGTGCCGAGCGTGAAGGTGGTGACGACCGCGGTGTGGTCGCTGGTCCACGCGTTGGTGTTGGTGTCGGTGGCCGAGGGCCAGCCGGCGACCAGGGTGTTGGAGCCGAGCACGTGCAGGTCGCTGCCCGCGTAGTCGACGTAGTCGATCCGGTCCTGCGGCTCGGCGGCGCCGGTGGCCGGGTCGACCGGCTCGATCGGCGACCAGGTGTTCCCGGGCGCGGCCGCCGGATCGGGGTTCGCCACCCGGAAGGAGTCGGCCAGGCCCGTGCCGGTGACGGCGTCGGGCACCGGCCAGTCGACGGCACCGATGCCGCAGTGCGCGGCGGCGGTGGCCGAGGTCCAGTCGGCGGCCGACGGGGAGGCGAGGTCGCCGAGCAGCAGCACCGGCGTGCCGCCGGCCGCGGCGGCGTCGGGCCCGATGGCGGCGGCGATCGCCTGGGCCTGGGCGTAGCGGGTGGCACCCTTCTCGGCGGCGGTGATCGCCGCCGCGTCGGTGCCGGGCTTGGCGCAGGCCTGCTCGGGTCCGTAGGCGCTCTCGTCGAGGGCGGCGTCCCAGACCCGCACGTCGCGGCCCGCCACGTTGACGGTCACGCCCACGGCGGGGGCCGCGCCGGTGGCGGCGACGACGCCGGCGGCGGAGATCGGCCAGGCGGAGACGATGCCGAGGCCGCCGGTGCCCTCGTAGGCGTGCCAGCCCAGTGCCTGGGCGAGTTGCTGTGCGAGGGTGCCGCCGTCCTCCTGGACGCCGATCACGTCGAGGCCGTTGCCGGCGATGACGGCCAGGTCCTTCAGCCGAGAGTCGTCCACGTGCGTGCCGGCGTCCCAGAGGTTCCAGGTAGCGGCGGCGAGCTGCGGGGCGTCTCCGGCGGCGAGGACCGGGACCTCGACGGTGATCGTGGAGGAGGTGGTCCCGTCGGTGGCCCGCACGGTGATCGTGCCCGGGTGCTGGGGCGCGGTGCCCGGCGCGGTGCCGCTCACCACCCCGTTCGCGTCGACGGTGAGCCAGGGGTCACCGCCGGCCTTGGTGTAGGAGGTGACGGTGTCGCCGTGCCACAGGCCGGCCACCGGCTGCGTGACGGCGGTGTTCACCCGGGCCGGCGGGGCGTGGAAGGTGTCGGTGACGAAGCCCGCCGGCAGGGTGGAGACGGGGGCCTGCACGTCGACCGTCGACTCGTCGGGCAGCGCGGTGGCGGCCGGCTTGGTGGCGTTGTAGTCGTTCGCCACCTGGGCCGCCGTGAGCGGCTGGTTGTAGAAGTCGAAGTCGTCGACCAGGGCGTCGACGGAGGCGGCGTAGGCGCCCGTGCCGTCCTGGCCGATGGTGAACGGCAGGCCGGAGGCGAGGTTGGTCGCGGCGGTCAGCTGGCCGGCCGAGGAGGTGGTGACCAGCGTGCCGTCGACGTAGTAGCTCAGTGTCTGCGCGCCGCGGTCGACCACCACGGTGAGGTAGTGCCAGTTGCCCTGCAGCGCGGTCGGGCTGGTCGCCGAGTACTGGCGCGTCGTCCCGGTGGGCTGGCCCCAGCAGGCGCGCGTGGTCGAGGTGCCGGAGAGGTGGTAGAGCGAGGTGCCCGGGTTGTAGCAGGCGCTGGAGTCCTGGTTGCTGACCAGGGCCGAGTCGGAGGTCTCGCCGTACTCGCCCCACCAGGTGGAGAAGGAGAAGCTGCCCGAGCCGTCGGTGCGGCCCGCCGTGACCGGCAGCTGGATGAAGTTGCTCCCCGCGCTGACGTGGGCGGCCAGACCCGACAGGCCGCCCTTGGCGTAGGTGGCGGCGCCCTTCCAGGAGGCGTTCCCGCCCTGGCCCGAACTGTCGCTGACCACAGCGTTCTTGTCGGCGTCGAAGTCGTAGGAGGCGACCGGGGCGGCGGTGTCGCCCGCGGCGCGGAAGCGGCCCCAGACGGCGTAGAGGGTGACCTGCGCGCCGGCCGTCGCGGTGAGGTCGTCGACGCGCTGGCCCGCGGTGTAGGCGAGCGGGCCGGTCGGGCTCGTCGCCCAGCCGAGGAAGCCGTAGCCGGCGCGGGTGAAGCCGTTCGCGGTCAGCGCGGCGCCCTGGTCGTAGCTGAACTGCTGCGCGGGGGTGGCCCCGCCGGTGGCGCCGTTGCCGTCGAAGACGACGCCGTACGGGTTGGCCGAGGACACCGCCTTGATGACGGTGTTCTGCGCGGGCATCGTGAAGCTGCCGTCGGCGGCGATCACCAGCCCGGCGGGGCTGACGGCCTGCCAGGTCGAGGAGTAGCCCGTCGCGGGGGCGGCGCTCAGGGTGACGGTGGAGCCGGGGGCCGCCCAGCCCGCCGCCGGGTCGGCGGAGGTGCTCACCGTGACGTGACTGTCGCCGGTGGCGGTCACCGCGAAGGCGCCGGCCGGGGCCCAGCGCGCGTAGAGGGTGATGCTGCCGTTGGCGGTGGCGGTGAGATTCTTGACGGCGGCCTGGTCGGCGTAGCGCGGCGCGCCGCTGGGGGTGGTGCTCCAACCGGCGAACTGCTTGCCGGTGGCGGTGAAGCCGTTCGCGCTCAGCGTGGCGGCCTGGTCGTAGGTCAGCGTCTGCGCGGCCGTCGTCCCGCCGTCCGCGCCGTTGCCGTCGTAGCTGACGGCGTAGGTGTCGGGCGCGAAGGTGGCCTGGACCGTGACGGCGCTGCCGGGCGCGGTGAACGTGCCGTCGCCGTTGACCGCCGGCATGGACGGCGACACCGGGACCCACGCCTTGAACGAGTAGCCGGTGGCGGGCGTCGCGGTGAGCGTGTCGGTGGTGCCCGCGGCCGGCGCGAGCACGGACGCCGTGCCCCAGCCGTGGCCGTCGTCGGTGACGGTCACCGGGAAGTGGGTGGCCGGGTTGGTGGCCGCGTAGTCGGCCGCGATCTGGGTGGCGCTGACGGCCTGGTCGTAGAAGTCGAAGTCGTCGACCAGCGCGTCGTCGGTGGCGCTGTACGCGCCGGTGCCGTCCTGGCCGATCCGGATCGGGCTGCCGGAGTCGAAGTTCGCGGCCGTGCTGCCGGAGATCGTCGAGGTGGTCGAGGAGAGCGCGCCGTCGACGTAGTACGAGTAGGTGTGCGCCGTGCTGTCCTGCACCACCGCGAGGTGGTGCCAGCCGTTCTGGATCGAGGTGGTGCGGGTGGCGCTGTACGTCTTGGTGGTGCCCACGCCGTAGCAGGAGCGCTGCTGGTAGCCGCCGCTGAGGTGGTAGAAGGTGAAGCCGGCGTTGGCGCAGGAGGCGAAGTTCTGGTTGGCGACCAGCGGGGCGTCGGCCGTCTCCGCGTTGTCGTACCACCAGGTCTCGAAGGAGAAGCTGCCCGAGCCGTCGGTCTGGCCCGCCGTCTTCGGCAGCGTCACGAAGTTCTTGCCGGCGCTCACGTGCAGCGCCTTGCCCGAGACCCCGGCCGCGTAGGCCGGAGTGCCGCTCCAGGTGCCGTTGTTGGCGTGGCCCGAGCTGTCGGCCACGGTGGTGCCCGAGTCGTTGTCGAAGGTGTACGACACCACCGGCAGCACGGAGTCGCGCGAGTCGTAGGCCGGGTCGGCCGTCGCCGGTGCGGCCAGTGACAGGGCCAGACCGGCGAGGGCGAGGGTGGTGGAGAGGGCGGCGGCCGACAGCCTCCGCAGCGGGCGGTGCGATGGCGGCGGTAGGGGTTGGCGGGGTCGGCGGGGTGTGCGCGGCCGAACGGCCATGGAGCGCTCCAGGGGAGGGGGTTGCGGGGCGGCGGCGGGCTTCAAGCGGCGGGCGTCAGGCGGCGGGCGTCAGGCGGCGGGCTGGGCGATCCGCCCGGCGTAGCGGTGGTTCCAGCCGGTGCCCGTGTCCGCGGTCATCACGACGTCGTAGTAGCCCTCGGCGGTGGGCCAGTTGACCTTCTTCGACTGGCCGGGCGCGACCCAGAAGTCCTGGGTGCCGCCGACGAAGTCGTTGGCGGCCAGGGTGTAGTGCACCTGCTGGAGGCCGTCGTTGTGCAGGGTGATCGCCAGGACCGGCGCGGCGCCCGCGGTGAGGTCGACGTCGACCCGGGGCACGCCGGTGTTGTTCTGCCCGGCGGGCAGCACCGTGCCCGCGTGGGAGCGCACGAAGCCGTCGGGTCCGTAGACCGAGAACGCGTACCGGCCCTGGTAGGCCGTGGCGTCCCAGACGTAGGAGCGCGGCGCGGCGGCGGTCACCGTGAACGGCGTGTTGGTGAAGGGCTTGTAGCGGTCGGGGAAGACCTGGAGGCTGACGCCCTTGCCGCTCGGGCCGCCGGCCAGGGTCAGGTTCGCGGTCACCTGGCCGGTGGCGCGGTTCTCCGTGAACGTGCCGTGCGCCTGGAAGGAGAGCGGGCGCGGGCGCAGCGGCGGGTAGTCGTTCCACTGGTCGTCGGCGGGCACCTGGGTGGCGATCGTGCCGCCGGCCCGGGCGATCGCGACCAGGGCCGCGGTGTCCGGCAGCGACGGGGTGCCGAGGACCGGGCGGGAGAAGTCGATGGCGCTGGTCAGGTCGCCGCTGATGGTGCGCCGCCACGGGGTGATCGTGGTGCTCGGCGCCGGGGTGCCCAGCGAGGCGGTCCACACCTCCAGGAAGCGGATGACCGAGGTGTGGTCGAAGACCTCGGAGTTGACCCAGCCGCCCCGGGTCCACGGCGAGACCAGGGTCATCGGGACCCGGGCGCCGTAGCCGAGCGGGGTGCTGCCGGCGTACTCCCCCGCGGTGCCGGGCTCCGCGAACGGCGGCAGCACGTGGTCGAAGTACCCGTCGTTCTCGTCGAAGTTGAGGATCAGCAGGGTGTGGTTCCAGACGTCCGGGTTGCTCTGCAGCGCCTGGATCACCCGGTCCGTGTAGCGGGCGCCGTGCTCCGGGTTGGCGGAGGGGTGCTCGGACCACTCGTACGGCGCGACGATCCAGGAGACCTGCGGCAGCGGGTGGGCGGCGCCGGGGGCGCAGGCGGCGATGAAGTCGCCCAGGACGCCGTTGAGGTTGGTGTCGCTGTCGTCGTTGGGCAGGCCGTCGGCGGCGTACGGGAAGGAGTTGGCGCGCCAGACCAGGCCGGTGCCGGGAGCGGTCTTGGTGGTGTCGGCGAGGTTGGCCGCGCTGGGGGTGAAGGTGGCGAAGCCGCGGATCGGGCTGTCCTCGTAGTCGCCCCGCCAGCCGTCGCCGTTGTTGTTGTCGACGTAGACGCGCCAGGAGACGCCGGCCGACTGGAGCGCCTCCGGATAGGTCTGCCAGGACCGGTTGCCCGAGGTCTCGCCGCCGTTGGCGGTCACGCCGTTGGACGTGCCGGTCCACAGGTAGAGCCGGTTGGGCGTGGTGGGCCCCATGATCGAGCAGTGGTAGTTGTCGCACAGGGTGTAGTTGCTGGCCAGCGACCACTGCCACGGGATCTCGTCACCGGTCAGGTAGTTCATGGTCGCGCTGCCCTTGGCGGGCACCCAGTTGTTGTACCTGCCGCCGTTCCAGGCCCCGGTGCCGGTGCCGTAGCCGTGATCGAGGCCGGTGGTCGTCTGGGCGACGGTCGTGACGTGGTTGGGCTTGACCGTGCCGGAGCCGCTCGGCTGCGCGAAGACGGTGGTGCCGTTCTGGAACCGCAGCGCCTGCTTGTCGTTGAAGCCGCGGACGCCGGGCATCGCCCCGTAGTAGTGGTCGAAGGCGCGGTTCTCCTGCATCAGGATCACCACGTGCTTCAGGTCGGCCATGGTGCCGCTGAAGCCCTCGGGCAGCACGTAGGCCGCCTGCTGGCCGCTCTCGCCGCCGGCCGCCCAGGCGAGCGCGCCGCCGCCGGTGAGCGTGGCGGCGCCACCGAAGAGCCCCATGGCCTTGAGCATGGCCCGCCGGGAGAGGCCGGACCGCAGGATCTCCGGCGGGACGAGCCCGCCCTGCCGCGCGTCGTCGGAGCCGGCGGGCTCGGGGGTGGTGGTGGTCATGGGGCGCTCCTGGTTCCGGTGCAGTTCCTGGGGAGGACGGACCGGATCAAAAGCGCCGCGGGTTAATGAGCTGTGAACAGGGACCGACAGCCGCCTGGTTGCGGGCTCGAACGGTGGGATTCGATCGCCGACTGCGCGCAGTGGGCCGCGAGCGGCGGCCGACTGCGCGCGGTGGGCCGCGAGCGGCAGCTCAGCCGGACAGGGCCGGGGCGCTCACTCGCCGGGCGAGCGCAGCAAGGGCGCCACGTCCCCGGCGCGGACGTCGAAGGCCGCCGCATCGGAGACGTAGCGGTCGACCGCGACCTCGACCAGCCGGCCGTCGACGGTCGGCGAGGTGCGGCTGACCTGCAGCAGCGGGCTGGAGCGCCGGACGTTCAGCAGTCGGGCGTCGTCGCTGGAGGCGGCCACCGCCTCGATCCGGTGGTCGCCGAGCAGGACGCGGACGCCCGCGGCGTCCAGCGCGCCGAAGACCGAGGGCGCGTCGTCGGGCAGCGCGTCGATCACCGGGACCACCCACGGCGCCCAGGTCGAGCGCTCGACCATGACGGCGCGCCCGTCGAGCGTGCGCACCCGGGTGAAGCGCAGCACCTCCTCGCCCAGTCCGATGCCGAGCAACCGGGCCTCGCGCGCGCTCGCGCCACCGCGCTCGCGGTGCACGATCCGCCCGCTGGACTCGCGTCCCTGCTCCGCGGCCCACCGCGAGAACGCGCGCAGCTCCCCCACCGTCTGCGCCCGGTGGCCGGCTTGGACGAGCCAGCCCGAGTTGGGCCGGGAGACCAGCAGGCCCCGGCGGGCCAGCGACGCCAGCGCGGTGCGGACCCGGGCGCGGGTCGTGGCGTACTCCTGTGCGAGCGCCTGCTCACTGGGCAGCTTCCGCCCGGTGGGGTACCGTCCGTCGGCGACGCGCCGCTCGATGTCCGCCGCGATGGCCGCGTGTCCGTTCACCGAGGCACGTCCTGCTCAAGGGTGGGTTGGCGTTTCGTGTGGTGGAGGTTACCAGGTCAGGGCGGTGGCGAGGCCGCGCGGAGCCGGCCCCGGCCGGTGCCGGCGCGGACCGCCGCGGCCGCCGCCGGCCGCCCGCGCCCGCCCAACTTCCTTGTGCGACAGGTGATCGCCGTGCGCCGCGGTCGCGTGCCGGGCCGCGGGCCCGCCGGGACTCGACGGCCGACGGCCGACGGGGTTCGGCTAACATGCTGACTGTCGCATGATCGGTACGTTGGGTCAGCTCACGATCATTTCCGAGGGCTGGGGAGGGGTTCTTTTGGCCAGGACACTCCAGGAGCGACTGAACGCGCTGTTCGAGACGGTCCACCCACCCGACCGCGGCCCGTACAGCAACCACGAGGTCGCCGCCCTGCTGCGCGAACGCGACGGCGCCTCCCTCTCGCACGTCTACCTGTGGCAGCTGCGCACCGGGCGGCGGGACAACCCCACCAGGCGCCACCTGGAGGCGCTGGCGTCGTTCTTCGGCGTCCCCGCGGCCTACTTCTTCGACGACGGCACCGCCGACCGGGTCGCCGGCGAGCTCGCCTTCGTCAGCGAGCTGCGCAGCAGCGGCGTGCGGCGGGTCGCCACCCGGGTGGCCGGGCTGTCGCCGCAGAGCCTGGCGCAGGTCCTCGCGACGGTCGAGCAACTGCGCGCACAGGAAGGGCTCCCGGTCGTCCCCGCCGACGAGGCAACGGACCGGAACCCGTGAGGGGCAGCATGCGGAGCAGCTGCCGACGCTTCGTGCGCGGCTTGGACCTGCCGCGCGTCGCCGGCGTGCGGGAGCTCTTCCCGGTCGTCGAAGCACGGTCCGGCTACCCGATCCGGATCCTGCCCATCTCCGAGGACATCGCCCAGGGCGTGTGCGGCCTCTGGATCAGGTCGACGAGCACCGACTACGTCTTCGTCCACCCGGACACCAGCCGCGCCCACCAGGACCACATCATCGCGCACGAACTCGGGCACATCCTCCGCGAGCACCAGGGCCTGCCCATCCTCCCCGCGGCCCCGCCGGTCGCCGACCGGCTGGTTCCCGACCTCGACCCGCGGGTGGTCAAGATGATGCTGGGCCGCACGAGTTACGAACACGACGACGAGGAGGAGGCGGAGTTGATCGGCACCTACCTGCAGCGCCACGCGCACCGCCCCGGCCTGCGCCCGCGGGGCGACGACCCGGTGGCGGAAACGCTGCTGCGCGACTGGCGGTGACCGGGGTCGATGCAGCAGCTCCTGCACCCGATCTGCCTGGCCCTGGCCGTCGCCGGCTTCCTCCTGCTGCTCTGGCCACCACGGCGCCTGGGGCGGGACAAGGCGCTGACCGCCCTGGTCGCCGTGTACGGCCTCTCCGCCGTCTCCTTCCTGGTCTCCCTCGATCCGGTCTGGCGGCTGCTCGGTGAGGCGACCGGCAACCCGGCCACCGGCATCCTGGCCGCCTTCGGCGTCGTCACGGTGCTGTCGACGCTGCAGCTCGTCGTGCTGGCCCACTGGGTGCTGCCCGGGGAGCGGGCCCGCGGGGCGGTGCGGCTCTGCCTCGCGGCGGGGGCGGCGGTCACCGCCGCGCTGGTGGCGCTCTTCCTGCTGCTGCCCGTCAGCGGCCCCGTCTCCCCGCAGGCCTTCACCGCCCACTACCTCCACGACGGCGTCTACCAGGCGTTCCTGACCCTCTACATCGGTGCCTACGCCGTCGGGGAGGGCATCCTCGCCGTGGTCTGCTGGTGGCGGGCCGGCGGCACCGGCGAGCCGTGGATCGCCCGCGGACTGCGCGTCGTCGGCGCCGGGGCACTGCTGACCTTCGGCTACAGCGCGGTCCGGCTGGTGGACGTCGCGGCGGCGGTCTTCGGCCTCGCCCCCGCCTCGGCGTGGTGGGAGAACGTCGCCTGGCTCTGCGCCGACGGCGGCACCACGCTCGCGCTGGCCGGCTTCTTCATCCCCACGCTGGCGGTGCACGCCGTCCCGCAGGCCCGCGCCTGGGCCGGCGCCTACCGCGACCACCAGCGCCTGGGGCCGCTCTGGCACCGGCTGCACGACGCCCTGCCCACCATCGCGCTGCAGACCCACCGGAAGGCCGCGGCCGACCGACCGCCCCTCTGGGGGACCAGCTGGCACCTGTACCGCCGTGCCGTGGAGATCCGGGACGGCCAGTGGGCCCTGCGCCACCACCTGGACGAGTCGGTGCGCCGCGCGGCCGAGGCCCGGCACACCGGCGCCGGGCTACGCGGCCCCGAGCTGGCCGCCGCCGTCACCGCCGACCAGTTGCACGCGGCGCTGGCCGCCTACCAGCGCGACGAACCGCCGCGAGCCCCGGCCTCGTA
The DNA here is from genome assembly GCF_026340565.1 of Kitasatospora sp. NBC_01287. NCBI lineage: Bacteria > Bacillati > Actinomycetota > Actinomycetes > Kitasatosporales > Streptomycetaceae > Kitasatospora > Kitasatospora sp. NBC_01287. The sequence goes on along the minus strand of NZ_JAPEPB010000001.1, from coordinate 7,994,063 downwards.
CGCCGACGCGGGCATCCGCGACGACGTCCGCACGCCGGACGACGACATCCGCGTACTGCTGCGCATCGCCGCCCACTTCGAGGCCGTCCCCGCACCCGAGGAATCCCGATCATGGACCTGATCCACCGCCCCGCGCACGAGCAGTTGGCCGCCCTGGACCGGGGGGAGGTCTCCAGCCGCGAGCTGACGGCCGCGCACCTGGACCGGATCGCCTCGCGTCCCGACGACAACGCGGTCGTCACCCTCGACGCCGAGGGCGCCCTGGCCGCGGCCGCCGCGGCCGACGAGCGGCGCGCCCGGGGCCGGGGCCGGGGCCGGGGCCGGGCAACCGCGCTGCTGGGACTGCCGATCACCCTCAAGGACGCGCTGGAGACCGAGGGCCTGCGCACCACCTGCGGCGCCGTGGAGCTCTCCGAGCACGTCCCGTCGCGCGACGCGGACGCCGTGGCCCGGCTGCGCGCGGCCGGCGCGGTCGTCCTCGGCAAGACGAACACGCCGCCGTTCTGCCAGGACCTCCAGACCGGCAACGAACTGTTCGGCACCACGCCGAACCCGCACGACCGGCGCCGCACCGCCGGGGGCTCCTCCGGCGGCTCGGCCGCGGCCGTGGCCGCCTTCCTCAGCCCGCTGGACATCGGCAGCGACCTGGCGGGGTCGCTCAGGCTGCCCGCCCACTACTGCGGGGTCCACAGCCTGCGCCCCACCGGCGGCGTGGTGCCGAGCCGGGGTCACATCCCGCGCCCGCCGGGCTGGCTGACGACCTCCGAACTGCTCTCGGTGGGCCCGATCGGGCGCAGCGCGGCCGACCTCGACCTCGCCCTGGGCGTGCTGGCCGGTCCGGCGCCCCGCGAGGCCGCCGCCTGGCGGCTGGAGCTGCCGCCGCCCCGCCACGAGCAGCTCGCCGGCCACCGGATCGGCATCTGGGCCGACGACCCCTTCTGCCCGGTGGACGCGGCCACCCGGGCCCTGCTGGAGGAGCTGGACCGGGTGCTGTCCGACCTGGGCGTGCGCGCCGGCGACTCCGCTCCCCCGGTCGACCTGGCCTCCTGCGACCGGCTGTTCCGCTCCCTGATGTTCGCCGGCAGCACCGCGAGCGCCGCACCGCAGGCGTTCACCGCCGAGCTGGCGGCCGCCCGGCGGCTGCCCGAGGACGACGGGTCGCCCGGCGCCGACTACCTGCGCGACCGCACGATGAGCCACCGCGACTGGCTGCTGGCCAACGAGGAGCGCCGACGGCTCCAGGAGCGCTGGGCGGCCTACTTCGAGGACGTCGACCTGCTCATCGCCCCGGCCGCGCCGACGGCCGCGGTGCCGGACCAGACGGGCGTACCCGTGCCCGAGCGGTACCTCACCGTCGACGGGCGGCGGCGCGGCTACTTCGAGCAGACCACCTGGCTGAACCTCGCCGGCCTCGCCCAGCTGCCCTCCGCCACCGTGCCGTTGGGCCGCACCGGCGAGGGGCTGCCGCTCGGCGTCCAGCTCATCGGGCCCCACCTGGGTGACCGCACGGTCGTCAGGGCCGCCGGGCTGCTGGGCGAGCTCTGGGGCGAACTGCGCGGCACTCAGCCGGTGTTCGCCGGCTGAGAGAGCCCGAGGAAGCGCGGGCGGGCCCTGGCCGGCCAGGGCGGAGCAGCCGGCACGGCCGGCCAGGGCGGAGCGGCCGGCACGGAGCAGCCAGAGCGGAGCGGCCGGCGCGGCGCGGCGCGGTTAGGACGGCGCCGCGAAGCCGCTGGCCCAGAAGCGCCCGTGGACCGCGAGGTCGAGCAGCATCTAGAAGAACCCGTCGTCCTCGTAGTAGTTGTTGACCACCACGTCCGGCTCGTCGTCGCTCAGCGCCTCGTCCAGCAGGATGCCGCCCAGGATGCCGGCCGCACCCGCGCCGATCAGGGCTCCGGTGCCGAACCGGCGGCCCTGGTCGGGCCCCGCCTGCTGGGGGCGGACGCCGGCCGGCGGGTATCCGCCCGGAACCGGCTGCGGATACCCGCCCGGGGCCGGCTGGGGGTAGGCCGCTTGAACCGGCTGGGGGTAGGCCGCTTGAACCGGCTGGGGCGGGGTGTAGAAGGGCGGCGCGGTGCTCAGCACCCGCTGCGCGCAGGAGGCGCAGGCGTGGATCCCGCGCGGGGTGCCCCACTGCGGCGACCAGAGCACGGAGGCGCTGCCGGCGCCGTGGGCGGGGTCGAAGAAGCACGCCGCGGCGGGACTCCCCGCCGCGCGCGGGTCGGCGGCGCGCGCGGCCGGCGCGGGCACCGGGGCGGCCGACGGGAACGGGGTGGCCACGGGAGCGGCGCCGGCCATCGGGAGCGTGGCCGTCAGCGGGAACGGCGCGGGCGCCGGCGGGACCGGGGCGGACCCGGGAGCCGGTGGGAACGGGGCGGCCGCGGGGGCCGGTGGCGGCGGCGTGCTCGGCTCGGCTGCCTGCTGCAGCACCCGCACGCCGAAGTCGGCCGCGATCCCGGCCAGCCCCGTGGCGTAGCCCTGGCCGACCGCGCGGAACTTCCACCCGCCGACATGGCGGTAGAGCTCGCCGAAGACCATCGCGCTCTCGCCCGCGGCCTCGTCGACCAGGTCGTAGCGGGCCAGTTCGGCGCCGCCGACCGGGTCGGTCAGGCGGATCCGGGCGCCACGCACCTGGCCGAAGGTCTGACCCCGCTGCGCGGCCTCGTAGATGGCGACCGCGAAGACGATCCGCCGCACCTCGTCGGGCACGGCGGCCAGGTCGATCTCCAGCTGCTCCCGGTCCCCCGACCCCGCCGGGGCGGCGCCGCGGTGGCGCACCGAACCGTCCGGGCTGCGCAGGTTGTTGAAGAAGACGAAGTTCTGGTCGGAGACCCTCCCTTCGCGGTCGCACAGCAGCGCGCTGGCATCGAGCTCGTACCCGGCGGCGGCCGTCCACCCCAGGCCCACGAGCACGGTGCCAAGACCCGGCGCCACCTCACCCAGGGACACGTTGCCGCCCCTCGTCAGGACCACGCCCATGAATCCTCCTTCAGCGCTCACGCGCGAGTACCGGTCTGCGTCGGCGACAACGCCCCGCACGCCGCGACGGTTCCCGAACCGGGCCCGGCCCTGCATCGAACCGCCCGCCGCCCCTCCCCCGCCGCCCGCCACTCGGACCCGACTGCTCGGACCCGACTACTTGGACCCGACTACTCGGACTCCACTACTTGGACTCGACCCGGCCGAGCGGGTCGGGCCCGGCCGTCAGCGCGTCGCACGCCGCCCGCCAGGCGGGATCCCCCGGGTCGAGCGCGGTGCGCAGGTAGGCCCAGGTGAGCCGCTGGAGCGCGGCCACCCGCCCGGGGTGCTCGTCCGTGGTCTCGGCGACGTCGTACCCGGAGATCCCGCCGAGCCCGTGCTCCGCGCCGAACAGCGTGAGCAGGGCCTTGGGACCGGGGGCGAGGTGGTACGGATCGGTGTGCCACCGCGGGCCGTTGACGGTCAGGTGGGCGGAGGCGTCCAGGTCACCGGCGACCACGAGCGCGGGCGTCGTCATCCGGGAGAAGTCCGTGGTCAGCAGGAAGGGGAAGCTCTCGGCGATCGGCGCGGTGAGGGCGTCGCCGCCCCTGCCGGGCGCGGCGAGCAGCACTCCCGCCTTGATCCGGGGCTCGGCGAGGTCCACCTCCGTACCGTCCTGGGGATCGGTGAGCCGCGCGCCCAGCAGCAGGCTCGCGGTGTGGCCGCCCATCGAATGCCCGGCCACGGCGACCCGGTCCGGGTCCAGGCGCCCGCGGAGCTGGGGAACGGCGCTCTCGATCACGTCGAGCCCGTCGAGGAGGCGCGTCATGTCCTGGGCCCGCGACCGCCAGTACATCGGCGCTCCGGGGGTGGCGGGATCCAGGCGCAGCGTCGTCGAGCTCAGGTGGGTGGGCTGGATCACGACGAATCCGTGCGCCGCCCAGAAGTTGGCGAGGGGGGCGTAGCCGTTCAGCGAGGAGAGGTGGTTCGAGTGGCCCTGGCCGTGCGAGAGGAGGATCACCGGCAGGCCGCTCCCGGTCACCGGCGCGGAGACCCGCACCTGGAGGTCCACCGCCCGCCCGGGCGCCGGCAGCACCACCGGGCTGACCGAGAGGACGGGCGTGGAGGGGCTGAACGCGTCGGCGCCGTAGGTCGTTTCACTCATGAGATGGGTATCCCTTCGATGGCCTCCGCGGCCGGTGCCGTTCGACGGCGGCGGGCGGGGCGGTCGGGAGCGTCCGGTTTCGACTAGGCTGAAAGCGGATCGTTGTTCCGATTACGATACGGATCAACGTTCCGCTTTGTCAACGGACACCGGACGGCAGCGGACGTCCCAGGAGAGGAGAGCGCGATGCCCACGACAGGACCCTCCGGGGAGGCGCCGGTCCGGAGCAAGCGGGCCGACGCGCAGCGCAACCAGCGGACGCTGCTCGCCGCCGCCGCCGCGGTGTTCGTCACCTCCGGCGTCGACGCGCCGATCCGCGAGATAGCGGCCGGCGCGGGCGTCGGGATCGGGACGATCTACCGCCACTTCCCGACCCGGGCGGACCTGGTCGCCGCCGTCTACCGCCACCAGGTCGAGGCCTGCGCCGAGGCCGGCCCGACGCTGCTGGCCGAGGCCGGCTCCCCGCTGGCGGCACTGCGCCAGTGGGTCGACCTCTTCGTCGATTTCCTGGTCACGAAGCACGGGCTCGCCAACGCGCTGCAGTCGGACAGCAGCGGCTTCGAGGCGCTGCACGCCTACTTCCTCGACCGCCTGGTGCCCGTCTGCGCGCACCTGCTCGACGCCGCGGTCGAGGCCGGCGAGATCAGCCCGGGGACGCAGGCCTACGAGCTGATGCGCGGCATCGGCAACCTCTGCGCGGGCCGGGACAGCGACCCTCGCTACGACCCCCGCCGGCTGGTCGAGCTGCTCCTCCAGGGGCTGCGGCCGCCGGGCCCGGCCTGAGGCACAGGCTCCGAGCGGGGCTCCAGGAGGGTCCGAGCGCTTCGCGCGCCGATGGCCCACTGTGTATCTTGATATCAAGATACTTACTGTGAGACCTGACCCAGCCGGAGGCCCGTGCCATGACCGCCGCCCACTCCCTCGCCGCCATCAACCACGTCCAGCTCGCCATCCCGGCCGGCGGCGAGCAGCAGTGCCGAGCCTTCTGGGGCGAGTTGCTCGGACTGCCCGAGACCCCCAAGCCGCCGGCGCTCGCCGTCCGCGGCGGCTGCTGGTTCCAGGGCTCCGGCTTTCAGGTCCACCTCGGCGTGGAGGCGGATTTCCGACCCGCGCTCAGGGCTCATCCCGCCTTCGAGATCCGCGGGCTGCGCGCGCTCGCGGACCGGCTGGCCGACCACGGACATCCCGTCACCTTCAGCGACGAAGTGCCCGGACAGGACCGCTTCCACACCGCCGACCCGTTCGGCAACCGGCTCGAATTCCTTGAGCCGCACTCCTGAGCGGGCGCCCGGCGGGCCGCGGCCGGGCTCGGGTGCGGTCGGCGCCGCCGTCGCGCCGCCCACCGACCCGGTGGATCAGCTGACTGCCCCTCACATCCCGTGCGGAGAGCGGCCGTAGCGGCTCCGCGGCCGCCGTAACGAGTGATCGTAATCCCGCCGCAGCCCCATTGACCTGCGGCGGGATTGCGACGTTCCAGAATCTCCAAGAACCTTGTACCCCAGTACACTTGTCTCTGCTACGATCTCATCCACGGTCAGGGGCATGTCAGTTGATCAGGCATTCCTCGACATCCACCGCTCGTCCGTTGACACGGAGGCTCCCGATGAAGGGGATTTCGACCAGAGCGGTACCGTTCGGACGCGAGAACGGCGTCCTTCTGGTGGGGGGAATTCCGGCGGACCGCTTGGCGGAACGCGTCGGCACGACACCGTTCTTCGCGTATGACCGAGGGCTCGTCAATGAGCGGGTGGCGGCGGTGCGCGCCGCACTGCCCGGCGGCGTCGAATTGAGTTACGCCGTGAAGGCCAATCCGATGCCGGCGCTGCTGCAGCACATGAGCGGTCTGGTCGATGGATTCGACGTGGCGTCGGCCGGCGAACTGCGCGAGGCGCTGAACACCGCGACACCCGCCGAACGCGTGAGCTTCGCCGGTCCGGGAAAGACGACGGCGGAACTGCGGCAGGCGGTGGCCGCCGGGGTGACGGTCGAGTTGGAGTCCGCCAACGAGCTGGTCCGGCTGCGGGCGGTCAGCGAGCTGCTCGGCGTCCGGGCCAGGGTGGCGCTGCGGGTCAACCCGGACTTCTCGGTGCGCGGCTCGGCGATGCAACTGGGCGGCGGACCGCAGCAGTTCGGCATCGACGCGGAGCGGGTTCCGGCGGTGCTGCGCGAGCTGGCGGCCGGGGATCTCGACTTCCAGGGCTTCCACGTCTTCGCCGGGTCGCAGAACCTGGACGCCGCGAGCATCTGCCAGGCGCAGCGCGCCACGGTCGAACTGGCCGTCAAACTCGCCGAGTCGGCTCCCGGGCCGGTCCGCTACCTCAACCTGGGCGGCGGGTTCGGCATCCCGTACGCCGCCCGGGACCGACCGCTCGACCTCGCCCCGATCGGCGCCAACCTGGCCGAGCTGCTGGACGGCGAGATCCGCGCCCAGCTGCCGTCCGCGCGCGTGGTCATCGAACTCGGCCGCTACCTGGTCGGGGAGGCGGGGGTCTACCTGACCCGGGTGGTGGACCGCAAGGAGTCGCGCGGGAAGACCTACCTCATCGTCGACGGCGGCCTGCACCACCAGCTCGCCGCCTCGGGCCACTTCGGTCAGGTGATCCGGCGCAACTACCCCGTGGAGCTGGCCGGTCGGGCAGCGCCGGCGGCTGAGGCGAGTGCGGAGCCCGACGCCGACGGCACGGCCGACGCCACCGACGCCACCGACGCCACCGACGCCACCGACGCCACCGACGCCACCGACACGGTCGACGTCGTCGGCTGCCTCTGCACGCCGCTGGACCTGCTCGCCGACAAGGCCGTCCTGCCGCAGGCGCGGATCGGCGACCTGGTCGCGGTCTTCTGCGCCGGCGCCTACGGCCTGACGGCCAGTCCGACGGCGTTCCTCGGCCACCCGGCCCCGCCCGAGGTCCTCGTCTAGGAGCTGTCCGGTCGAGCGACGGAACGGCGCAACTCCTCCGGCAACGTCAAAGGGACTCAGAGTGCGAGCAGTGCCCATGATGGAGACCAGGAACCCGGGTGGCGCGACCTTCCAGACCCGGGCGGCACCGGACAGACCCGTCCTCGGCCCCGCCAAGCCACCGTGCTTCCGCGTGCTCGGGCTCCTGCAGGTGCACGGTGACCGGCCGGTGCCGGTCACCGCGCGGCGCCAGCAGGTGGTGCTGGCCCTGCTGCTGCTGAACGGCAACCGGGTCGTGGCGCTGGACAGCCTCTTCGAGGCGCTCTGGGGCGGCGCGCCGCCGGTGACCGCCCGCGCCCAGGTGCAGACCTGCGTCTCGGCACTGCGCCGGGCGCTGCTGGGCGCCGGGCTCGGTGAGCGGATCCAGGTGCGCGGCGGCGGCTACGCCATCGAACTCGGCCACGCCGAGCTCGACCTGCAGATCTACGAGAGCCTCGTGGTGCGGGGCCGGGCCGAGTTGGCCGCCGGCCGCCAGGAGGCGGCCCGCGCGGCGTTCCGCGAGGCCCTGTCGCTGTGGCGCGGCGAACCGCTGGACGGCATCGACAGCAGCCTGGTGCGCGCCCACCGGGTGCGGATCGGTGAGCGGCAGGTCGAGGTGCTGGAGGACTGCGTCGACGTCGAGCTGCAACTCGGGCGGCACCGCGAGGTCGTGGGCGAGGTCTCGGCGATGGCCGCCGAGCACCCGCTGCGCGAGCGGCTGGTCGGGCAGCAGATGACGGCGCTGTACCGGTGCGGGCGCCAGGCCGAGGCGCTGGCGGTGTACCGGCTGGTGCGGCAGCGCTTCGTCGAGGAGCTGGGGCTCGAACCAGGTCCCTCCGTACGGCAGTTGCACCAGGACATCCTGAACGGTTCGCTCTCCGGTCACGGGGGTGCCGCTCGGCGTGAGCAGGCGGACTCCTGGCGCGGCGGCAGCAGCGGCGCGGCCGCACCGGTGCCGCTGCCGGTGCCGCTGCCGGTGCCGCTGCCGATGCCGCTGCCGCTGCCGATGCCGATGCCGGTACCGCTCCCGGGGTCGATGCCAGCCCCGGCGCCACTGCCCGCGCCCGCGCCCGCGCCCGCACTTGTGGCCACGCCCGTGCCCGTGCCCGTGCCGCGCATGCTGCCGGCCCGGGTGCCGTACTTCACCGGGCACGGCGAGCTGCTCGACGCGCTGCGGCGGCGGCTGGTGGCCGACCGCGGCCCCCACGCGGAGCTGGTGGCGGTGATCACCGGACGCGGCGGTGTGGGCAAGTCGACCGTGGCGAGCGAGGTGGCCAACACGCTGGCCGCCTCCTTCCCCGACGGGCAGCTCTACGCGCGGATGGCCGCCGGGGCGGGGCGGATCGAGAACGTCTCGAACGTCCTGAAGCAGTTCCTGAGCGCGCTCGGGTTCACCCCCTCGAAGATCCCGGCCGGCATGGAGGACCGGGCCGCCTTCTACCGCAGCGCGATCGCCGGGCGCCGGGTGCTGACGGTGATCGACGACGCCGTCGACGAGGCCCAGGTCCGCCCGCTGGTGCCCGGCACGCCCACTTGCCGGCTGATCATGACCACCCGGACCAGGACCACCCCGCTGCTCGGTTCCGCCGTCTTCGAACTGGACGTCTTCGACACGGCGGACGGCGTCGAGCTGCTGGCCGCCATGGTCGGTCGGGAGCGGACCGACGCGGAGCCGCGGGCGGCCGGCCAGCTCGTCGAGCTGTGCGGCGGGCTGCAGTTGGCCCTGGGCGGGGCGGCGGCCCGGCTGGTCGCGCGTCCGCACCGGACCATCGGCGACTTCGTGGCGCTGCTGCGGGACGAACGCCGCCGCCTCGACCAGCTGGCCGGCCAAGGGGTCGACATCCGGGCCACCCTGCGGCGCGGCTACCTGGGCCTCGACCCGATGGCGCGGCACCTCTTCGCCCGGCTGGGGCTGCTGGAGTCCGGCAGCTTCGAGGCCTGGGTGGCCGCCCGCCTGGTGGCGCTCGACGCGGGATCGGCGGCCGAGGCGCTGGAGAGCCTGGTCGACGCGCGCCTGGTGGACGTGGTGAGCGGGACCGGAGCGGCCGCCCGGTACCGGTTGCACGAATTGGCCCGGATCTACGCCCGCGAGTGCTTCTTCGCCGAGGACCCGTCCTTTGCCGAGGGCCCGTCCTTTGCCGAGGATCCGTCGGAGGGGCGCACCGGCGCGGAGCGGTGAACGCCCGACACAGGTCGCACCCGGTGCGGTGTCCGCACGGGAGCCGGTGAGCCGCGGCAGCGCCGCCGTTCACCGGAAATCCCGCTGAACGCGGGCACCGGACAGCGGGCCGGCACGGCCGGGAAACCTCGGGGGAACCCTCGGGGAAGATCTCGGGGGGAAGCCTCGGCGGAGAAACGCCGGCCGGGAGCACCGGCGGGCGGAAACCGGGCTGGAATTATTGATCCTGACGGACCGCTCAGGAGTTCCGACACGCCCGCGTCCCGGCCGTTCCAGAGAACTGACGCATAATCAATCGGCCGCCACTGGCAGCAAGTTACCGGCCCTTTCCGGTCGCCGCGGTAATCCCGGCCGCCGTTGACGCCCTGATCGCCCGCAAAGCAGAATCGGCGTGGAATGTTGCCGCGCCGAATCAACGCGGGCCGGCGATGTTCGCAGCCGATGAACGGACTTTTCCAGTTCCCTGTGGCTCTGTTGCGACGGCGGTGAGTGGGCTGACTTCCCTGGATACGAAGCCGGTGGTCGAGGAACCGATCGCCGTCGTCGGCATGGCGTGCCGACTGCCGAAGGCCGGTGACCCCGGTGAGCTGTGGCACCTGCTGCGCACGGGCACCGACGCGGTGACCGACGTGCCGGCCGGCCGCTGGCCGGACGCCGCGGCCACCGCTTTCCGCCGCGGCGGGTTCCTCACCGAAGTGGACGGCTTCGACGCCGACTTCTTCGGCATCTCGCCGAACGAGGCCGCCGCGATGGACCCCCAGCAGCGGCTCGCCCTGGAGCTGTCCTGGGAGGCGCTGGAGGACGCCCGGATCGTGCCCGCCGCCCTGCGCGGCGCGGCGGCGGGGGTGTACGTCGGCGCCATCGGCGGCGACTACACGCTGCTGCACGACCGGCTCGGCGCGCCCGGTCCCCACACCCTCACCGGGACGCTGCGGAGCCTGATCGCCAACCGGGTCTCGCACCAGTTCGGCCTGCGCGGCCCCAGCCTCACCCTCGACTGCGGCCAGTCCTCCTCGCTGGTGGCGGTCCACCTGGCCTGCGAGGACCTGCGCCGCGGCACGGCCGGCCTGGCGCTGGCCGGCGGGGTCAACCTCAACCTGCTCGCCGGGACCAGCGAGGTCATCGGCGACTTCGGGGCGCTCTCGCCGGACGGCCGCTGCCACACCTTCGACAGCAGGGCGAACGGCTACGTGCGCGGCGAGGGCGGCGCCGTGGTGGTGCTCAAGCCGCTGGCCGCCGCACTGGCGGACGGCGACCGCGTGCACGGCGTCATCCTCGGCGGCGCGGTCAACAACGACGGCGGCGACGACGGCCTGACCGTGCCCAGCCCGCGCGCGCAGCGCGAGGTCATCCGGCTCGCCTGCCGCTCGGCCGGGATCGACCCGGCCGACGTGCAGTACGCCGAACTGCACGGCACCGGGACCAGGGTGGGAGATCCGATCGAGGCCGCCGCGCTCGGCGCGGCGCTCGGCACCGGCCGCGCGGACGGGGCTCCCCTGCTGGTCGGCTCGATCAAGACCAACATCGGGCACCTGGAGGGCGCCGCCGGGGTGGCCGGGCTGCTCAAGGTCCTCCTCAGCCTCGAACACCGCCGGCTGGCGCCCAGTCTGAACTTCGAGACTCCGAACCCCGACATCCCGCTGGCCGCGCTCCACCTGGAGGTGGTGCGCACCGCGCGGGAGTGGCCCGACCCGGACCGCAGACTGCTCGCGGGGGTGAGCTCGTTCGGCGTGGGCGGCACCAACTGCCACCTGGTGCTGGCCGAGGCACCGGAGCCGACGCGCACCGAGCCGGCCCGACCGGCCCAACCGGCACAACCGGCGGAACCAGCCCAACCGGCCCAACCGGCGGAACCAGCCCAACCGGCCCAGTTGGCGGAACCGGCCGGCGCGCCGCGAGCCGCCGGCGTCCCGCCCCTGGTGCTGTCCGCCCGCAGCGCGCCGGCCCTGCGGGCGCAGGCCCGCGCCCTGGCCCGGCACCTGGGCGAGCACCCGGCGCTCCCGGCGCCCGACGTGGCGCTCTCGCTGGCCCGCACCCGGGCGCAGTTCGAGCACCGGGCCGTCGTGCTCGGCGAGGACCGGGCCGAGCTGGTGGCCGGCCTGGACGCACTCGCGGAGGGCCGGCCCGCCGGATCCGTGGTGGTCGGCAAGGCGGTGCCCGGCGGCGACGTGTTCGTCTTCCCCGGTCAGGGCTCCCAGTGGCCGGGCATGGCGCAGGGCCTGCTCGACACCTCACCGGTCTTCGCCCGGCGGCTCACCGAGTGCGCGCGGGCGCTGCGACCCCACCTCGACCACTCGCCGCTCGACGTCCTGCGGGGCCGGCCCGGCGCCCCGCCCCTGGACCGCGCCGAGGTGATCCAGCCGGCGCTCTGGGCGGTCATGGTCGCGCTGGCCGAGGTCTGGCGGGAGCGGGGCATCGAGCCCTCGACCGTCATCGGCACCTCGCAGGGCGAGATCGCCGCCGCGACGGTGATCGGCGCGCTCACGCTCGACGACGCGGCCAGGGTGGTGGCCCTGCGCAGCCGGATCGCCGGCTCGCGGACCGGTGGGAGCATGCTGTCGGTCGGCGCGCCGCTCGACCTGGTCGAGCGCCTGCTGGCCGGCGCGCCCGAGGTCACCCTCGCGGTCGTCAACGGACCCCGCGCGGCCGTGCTCTCCGGCCCGGCCGAAGTGCTCGCGCGGCTCCAGGCCTCGCTCACGGCCGACGGCCACCGCGCCAAGGTCCTCGCGGCCGCCTACGCCTCGCACTCACCCGCCGTGGACGCGGTGCGCGAGGAACTGCTCGCTGCGCTCGCCCCGATCCGGCCGCGGGAGGCCGCGGGCACCTTCATCTCCACGGTGACCGGTCGGCCGGTGGATCCCGCCGCGCTCGACGCCGCGTACTGGTTCGACAACCTGCGCCGGCCGGTGCTCTTCGCCGACGCGACCCGGTACGCGCTGGAGCACGGCGCGGGGCGCTTCATCGAGTGCGGCCCGCACCCGCTGCTCGGCGGGAGCATCGAGGAGACCGCGGAGCACGCGGGCCGCGAGGTCGCCGTGCTGGGCACGCTGCGGCGCGGCGAGGGCGGCGCCGAGCGGCTGCGGCGCAGCCTCGCGGAGAGCTGGGCCGCCGGCGCGCCCGCCGACCGGGCGGAGCTGTGCGCGGCGCCGGGGGCCCGGCTGACCGACCTGCCGACCTACCGCTTCCAGCGGGAGCGGCACTGGCTGGACGGCGCGGCCACCCGCGCCGCGACGAGCCCCGGCACGATGACCGCCCCGGCCGCGACGACCGGGCCGGCGCCCACCCCGGCGGCGCCCGACACCCCGGCGCCCCGGCCACTGCCGGGCGCCTCCCGGCAGGAGCTGCGCGAGCTGGTGACGGCCACGGCGGCGGACCTGCTCGGGCATCGCGAGGGCGCGGCCCTCGACCCCTCCCGCAGCTTCCGGGACCTCGGGTTCGACTCCCTGGCGACCGTGGAGCTGCGCGCCCGGCTCCAGGCCCTGACCGGCCTGCGGCTGCCGACCGCCCTGCTGTTCGACCACCCGAGCCCCGACCGGCTGGCGGACGCGCTGCTCGCCCTGCTGACCGGGAAGAGCGGCGGCGGGCACCCCGACGACGTCCCGGCCGGCGCCCCCGCGCCGCGGGCCGAGCCGGCCGCCGACCCCGTGGTCATCATCGCGATGGGCTGCCGCTACCCCGGTGCGGTCACCTCGCCGGAGGACCTGTGGCAGGTGGCGGCGAGCGGCACCGACGCCATCACCGAGCTGCCCACCAACCGGGGTTGGGACCTGGACGCGCTCCTCGGGCCGGGGGACGGGCGCGCGGGCAGCTGCGCCACCCGCTTCGGCGGCTTCGTGCACGACGCGGACACCTTCGACGCGGCCTTCTTCGGCCTGAGCCCGCGCGAGGCGCTGGCGATGGATCCGCAGCAGCGGCTGCTCCTGGAGACCGCCTGGGAGGCCCTCGAACGGGCCGGGATCGACCCCACCGGGCTGACCGGCTCGCCGACCGGTGTCTTCGTCGGCGCCATGGCCGGCGACTACGGGCCCCGCCTGCACCAGCCGGGCGGCGTCGTCGACGGCCATCTGCTCACCGGCACCGCGACCAGCGTGGCCTCCGGACGCATCGCCTACACCTTCGGGCTGCGGGGCCCGGCGATCACTGTCGACACCGCCTGCTCCTCCTCCCTGGTCGCGCTCCAGCTGGCCACCGAGTCGCTGCGCCGCGGCGAGTGCTCGCTCGCGCTGGCGGGCGGGGCGACGCTGATGGCCAACCCGGGCAACCTGGTGGAGTTCAGCCGGCAGAACGGGCTCGCCGTCGACGGCCGCGCCAAGGCCTTCTCCGCCGCGGCCGACGGCACCGCCTTCGCCGAGGGCGCCGGGATGCTGCTGCTGGAGCGGCTCTCCGACGCGCGCCGCAACGGCCACCCGGTGCTCGCGGTCGTGCGCGGCGTGGCGGTCAACTCCGACGGCGCCAGCAACGGCCTGACCGCGCCGAACGGCCTGGCCCAGCAGCAGGTGATCCAGCAGGCGCTGGCCGACGCGGGCCTGCGCGGCGCCGACGTGGACGCGTTGGAGGCGCACGGCACCGGCACAGCGCTCGGCGACCCGATCGAGGCGGGCGCCGTGCTGGCGACCTACGGCCGGGAGCGGTCGGCGGAGCAGCCGCTCTGGCTCGGCTCGGTCAAGTCGAACATCGGTCACACCCAGGCCGCGGCCGGGGTGGCCGGGGTGATCAAGATGGTGCAGGCGATGCGGCACGGCGTGCTGCCGCCCACCCTGCACGTGGCGCGGCCGACCGCCGAGGTGGACTGGGACGGCGGCCGGGTGCGGCTGCTGACCCGGGAGCAGCCGTGGCCCGCCACGCCCGAGAGGCCGCGCCGGGCCGCCGTCTCCAGCTTCGGGATCAGCGGCACCAACGCGCACGTCGTGCTGGAGGCCGCGCCGGAGGTGGACCCGCAGCAGGCGGCGCCGCGCCCGGCCGGACCGCAGTTGGCCGGACCGCCGCCGGCCGGGCCGCAGTTGGCCGGGCCGCCACTGATCTGGGTGCTCTCCGCCCGGTCCGCCGCCGCCCTGCGGGCCCACGCCGAGCGGCTGGGCGCCCACGCGCTGGCGGCGGACGAGGACGGCCTCGCGCAGGCCGGCCCCGCCCTCGCGCTGCGCCCGGCCTTCCCCCACCGCGCGGTGGTGCTCGCCGCCGACCGCGCGGAGCTGTGCGAGGCGCTGGCCGCCCTCGCCGCCGGAGCGGCCCACCCGTGCCTGCGGCAGGGCATCGCCGCCGCGGACGTCCGGCCGGTCTTCGTCTTCCCCGGCCAGGGCGCGCAGTGGGTCGGGATGGCCACCGAACTGCTCGCCGCGGACCCGGTGTTCGCCGCCGACCTGGGCGAGTGCGCCCAGGCGCTGGCCCCGCACACCGGCTGGTCGGTGCTCGACGTGCTGACCGGCGCCGAGGGCGCGCCGGCGCTGGAGGGGACCGAGGTCGTCCAGCCGGTGCTCTTCGCCCTGATGGTCGCGCTCGCGCGCCGGTGGCAGTCGCTGGGCGTGGCGCCGGCCGCGGTGGTCGGCCACTCCCAGGGGGAGATCGCCGCGGCGCAGGTGGCCGGCGCGCTGACCCTGGCGGAGGCCGCGCGGGTGGTCGCGCTGCGCAGCCGGGTGCTCGCCGCGCTGGACGGCACCGGCGGTGTGCTCGCGGTCGGCGCCCCCGCCGCCTGGGTGCGCGAGCGCCTGGCGCCGTGGCGCGAGCGGCTCTGGATCGCGGTGGACAACGGCCCCTCCGGCACGGTGGTCGGCGGCGAGCTGGCCGCGATCGAGGAGTTCACCGCGGCCTGGGGCGAGGCGGTGCAACTGCGCCGCACCCCGGTGGCGTACGCGGCGCACACCCCGCACGTGGCACCGGTGCGCGAGGAACTGCTCTCGCTGCTGGGCGCCTTGGCGCCGGTGGACACCGGCACCGGGTTCTGCTCCTCGTGCCTGGGCGGCTTCGCCCCCGGCTCGGCGCTGACCGCCGAGTACTGGTACCGCAACCTGGCCGAGCCGGTCGGGTTCGACGCCGCGATCAGGGCGTTCGGCGGCCAGGAGCCCGGCGGGCGACCGCTGTTCGTCGAGGTGAGCCCGCACCCGATCCTGGCGGGCGCGGTGCAGGACATCCTCGCCGACGCGGGCATCGAGGGCGGCGCCGTCGGCACCCTGCGGCGCGGCCAGGGCGGCCCGCACCAGTTCGCCACCGCGCTCGCCGCCGCCTTCGTCCAGGGCGCGCCGGTGGCGTGGACGCGGGTGCTCGGCCCGGTGGCACACCCGGCGGCACACCCGCTGGACCTGCCGACGTACCCGTTCGACCGGCAGCGGTACTGGCTGGACGGCGCGGAGGTCGGCGCCCCCGTCAGCCCGCTGGGGCACCCGCTGCTGGCGGCCGCGGTGCCGGTGGCCACCAGCGGCGGCCTGCTGCTGACCGGGCGGCTGTCGCGCCGCAGCGCGCCCTGGCTCCTCGACCACGCGGTGCGCGGGAGCGTGCTGCTGCCCGGCACCGCGTTCGTGGAGATCGCGCTGCGGGCCGCCGCCGCGACCGGGGCCGACCTGGTCGAGGACCTGACCCTGCACGCGCCGCTGGTGCTGCCGACCGCGGGCGCGGTGCAGCTGCAGGCCGAGGTCGGCGGCGCCGACGAGCGGGGGCGGCGCACCCTGGCCGTCCTCTCCCGACCCGACGGTGACGTCTCGGCGCCGTGGACGCGGCACGCCGAGGGCGTGCTCGGCGTGCGGGAGGGGGCCGCCGCCGAGCGGATCGCGCCCTGGCCCCCGGCGGGCCGCACGGCGATCGACCTGGCCGACGGCTACCGGCGCCTGGCCGAGCTGGGCTACGAGTACGGCCCTGGCTTCCAGGGCCTGGCCGCCGCCTGGCGGGACGGGGCGGACCTGTACGCCGAGGTGCGGCTGCCCGAGCCGCTCGCCGCCGGGGCCGACGCGTTCGCCGTGCACCCCGCGCTGCTGGACGCCGCGCTGCACCTGCTGGTGCTCGAACCGGGCGCGGAGCCCGGGCAGGCCGGGCCGCTGCTGCCGTTCTCCTTCTCCGGGGTGTGGCTGACCGGGCACGGCGCCGACCGCCTGCGGGTGCGGCTGACCCGCTCGGGGGACGGCGGCGCGGCCCTCTCGCTGCACGACGCCACCGGGGCCGCGATCGGCGGCATCGAGGCGCTCACCCTGCGCCCGGCCCCCGCCGGCCTGCCCGATGGTGCCGGCCTGCCCGGTGGTGCCGGCCTGCCCGGTGGCATGGGCCTGCCCGGTGGCGCGGCGGCCGAGCTGCACCAGCTCGACTGGGTGCGGGCCGCGCCCGGCACGCCCGCCACCGGGTCGCGGCCCGCGCCCGGCTGGACCGTGCTGGGCACCGGCCCCGCCGCGAAGGCGGCCCTGGAGGCGCTGCGGACGGACGGCCTCGACCCGGTGCGCTGCGCCGACCTGGCCTCGCTGCCCAGCCCGGTGCCGCCGGTGGTCGCGGTGCCGTTCCCGTCCTGGGCCGCCGGGAGCGGCGATCCCCGGGCCGCCGTGCGGGCGGACCTCCAGGAGGCGCTGGAGCTGATCCGGCGCTGGGCGGGCGAGGACCGCTTCGACGGCTCGCGGCTGGTCTTCCTGGCCGACCACCGCTCACTGACCGGCGCCGCGCTCTGGGGCCTGGTGCGCTCGGCCGCCACCGAGCACCCAGGCCGGTTCGCGCTCGCCGACCCCGGCTCCGCCGACCCCGGCGCGGCGGCCCTGCTGGCGGGCGCCGTCGAGGCCGGCGAGCCGCAGTGCGCGGTGCGCGAGGGCCGGCTGCTGCTGCCCCGGCTGGCCCGCCGCCCGGCGGGCCCGGACGCGGCGGACTCACCAGGAGCACCGGGAGCGGCGGGAGCACCGGGAGCGGCGGTGGAGCTGGGCGGCGGCACGGTCCTGGTCACCGGCGGCACCGGGGGCCTGGGCGCGCTGGTGGCGGCCCGGCTGGTCGAGCGGCACGGCGCCCGTGACCTGCTGCTCGTCTCCCGCACCGGCCCGGCCGCCCCCGGCGCCCAGGAACTGGTGCGCCGGCTGGCGGAGCTGGGCGCCTCGGTGCGGATCGCCGCGTGCGACCTCGCCGACCGCGCGGAGCTGACGGCGCTGCTGGCGTCCGTACCGCCGCACCGCCCGCTCGTCGGCGTGGTGCACGCGGCCGGGGTACTGGACGACGCGGCCGTGACGGGGCTGACCGCGCGGCGGCTGGACACGGTGCTGCGGCCCAAGGTCGACGCCGGCTGGCTGCTGCACGAGCTGACCGCCGGGCTGCCGCTGCGCGCCTTCGTGCTCTTCTCCTCGATCGCGGGGGTGCTCGGCACCGCGGGCCAGGGCAACTACGCGGCGGCCAACGCGTTCCTGGACGCGCTGGCCGAGCACCGGCGGGCGCTGGGTCTGCCCGCGCTCTCCATCGCGTGGGGCCTGTGGTCGCTGCCGACCGGGATGACCGCGGGCCTGACCGGGACCGACAGGGCCAGGCTGGCCGCCTCCGGGGTGCTGCCGTTCCCGGCGGCGCACGGCCTCGACCTGTTCGACGCGGCGCTGCGCGGCCAGGACGGCGACGCGCGGCCGGTGGCCGCCCGCTGGGACACGGCCGCCCTGCGCGAGCGGGCCGAGGCCGGCGAGCAGGTGCCGGCGGTGCTGCGCGGCCTGGTGCCCGCCCGGCGCCGGGCGGGCACGGCTGCGAGCGGCACGGCTGCGAGCGGCACGGCGGGTGCGCGCGGCACCGGCGCGGACCAGGCGCCGGGCGGCTTCGCCGAGCGGCTGGCCCTGCTGGGCCAGGCCGAGGCGGCGGAGGCGGTCCTCGCACTCGTCCGCGACCAGCTGGCCCACGCGCTGGGCCACCGCACGGCGGACGCCATCGAGCCCGACCGGCCGTTCCGCGACCTGGGGCTCGACTCGCTGACCTCGGTGGGGCTGCGCAACCGGCTCAGCACCGAGACCGGGCTGCGGCTGCCCGCCTCGCTGGTCTTCAACCATCCGACGGTCACCGCGCTGGCCGCCCACCTGCTGGGCGAGCTGCTGCCGGCCGGGCCGTCCGCCGAGCGGCTGCTGCGGGAGGCGCTGGAGCGGCTCGCGCCGCGCCTGGCAGAGGCGGATCCGGCCGAACGGGAGCGGATCGCGGCCGCCCTGCACGACGCGCTGCGGCGCCTGGACCCGGCACCGGGCGGCGGGACACCGGACGGCCAGGGGCTGAGCAGCCAGGGGCTGAGCGGTCCGGGGCCGAGCGCCGAGCCGGCCCTCGGCTCGGACGAAGAGATCTTCGCGTTCATCGACGCGCGGGGCTGACCCGCCGCCCACCTGGCGCGGCGCTGACGGACATCGGGAAACGGACAGCTGGAATGGGGTCACCAATGGCGGGCGAGGACAGGCTTCGCGAGTATCTCCAGCGGGCGACGGTCGAACTGGCGGGCGCGCGCCGCCGGCTCGCCGAGGCGGACGCCCGGGACCACGAGCCGATCGCCGTCATCGGCATGGCCTGCCGGTTCCCCGGCGCGGAGGGCGTGGACGCGTACTGGGACCTGCTGCGCGAGGGGCGCGCCGCCCCGGTCGGGGACGTGCCGCCCGGTCGGTTCGACCCCGACCCCCGGCGGTCCGAGGACGCGGCGGGCGCCGGCGCCGGGAGCACCGCCACCGGGGGCGCCGGCGCCGGGAGCACCACGCTCTTCACCCCGCGCCAGGGCGCCTTCCTGCCCGAGGTCGCGGGCTGGGACGCCGAGTTCTTCGGCTTCCCCGCGCGTGAGGCGCTGCGGATGGACCCGCAGCAGCGGCTGCTGATGGAGCTGGCCTGGGAGGCCATGGAGGACGCCGGGACCCCGCCGCCGAGCCTGGCCGGCAGCCGGACCGGCGTGCTGCTCGGCTTCTCCGACGCCTTCCAGTACGGGCAGGTGGCGGCGGAGCAGTACGGCACGGACGTCTACGCCGACCCGCTCATGGGCCAGGGCACCCTGGCCAGCGTCGTCGCGGGCCGCCTCGCCTACCACTTCGACCTGCGGGGTCCGACGCTGTCGCTGGACACCGCCTGCTCCTCCTCGCTGGTCGCCACGCACCTGGCCGTGCGGGCGCTGCGCGGCGGCGAGTGCGACTACGCGCTGGCCGGCGGCGGCTACCTGGCCCTGCACCGGTTCCTCTACGTCTACAGCTGCGCGACCTCGCTGCTCTCCCCCACCAACCGCTGCCACACCTTCGACCGCGGTGCCGACGGCTACCTGATGGGCGAGGGCGGCGGCCTGGTGATGCTGGCCCGGCTCTCCGACGCGCTGCGGGACGGGCACCGGGTGCGCGCCGTGATCCGCGGCTCCGCGGTCAACCAGGACGGCCGCAGCAACGGCCTGACCGCACCCAACCGCGACGCCCAGGCGCGGGTCATCCGGCAGGCGCTGGCGGCCGCCAGGACCTCGCCCGACGAGGTGTCCTTCCTGGAGGCGCACGGCTCGGGCACCCCGCTCGGTGACGAGATCGAACTGGGCGCCCTGGGCGACGTGTTCGGCCACCGCTCGGCCGAACAGCCGCTGCACGTCGGCGCGGTGAAGACCAACATCGGCCACACCCACACGGCGGCGGGCATCGCGGGGCTGATCAAGACCGTGCTGGTGCTGGAGCGCGGCGCGGTCCCGCCCAACCTGCACATGGACGACCCCGCCGAGGCGGTGGTGGCCGGCGGCGCCGTCCGTCCCGCGACCGCGCTCACGCCGCTGGCGGCAGGCGGCCGGCCCCCGATCGCCGGGGTGAGCTCGTTCGGCTGGTCGGGGACGAACGCGCACCTGGTGCTGCAGGCGGCACCGCCCGCCGCGCCGCGCGAGACTCCTGAGACGACGGGGGCGGGGGGCGTGACCGTGCCCGAGCTGCTGCCGGTCTCCGCCGCCGGCCCCGCCGCGCTGGGCGCCCAACTCTCCCGGCTGGCCGCGGCGATCGGGCCGGCGGACCTCGCGGACGTGGCCCACACCCTGCGGACCGGGCGCGCGGAGCACGCCTGGCGCCGCGCGGTGGTCGCCACCGACACCGCCGACGCGGTGGCCAGGCTCACCGCGGCCGGGGCTGCCCTCGACGCGGCGGGCGTCGGGGCGAGCGGCGCGGCCGGTGGCCGGCGGCTGCCGGAACGGCCCCGGGTGGCCTTCCTGCTGCCCGGTGTCGGCGACCAGTACCGGGGCCTGGGCCGCGCGCTGTACCGCGCGGAGCCGGTATTCGCGGCGGCGGTGGACGAGTGCGTGGCGCTGGCGGCCGAGCGCTGCGGCGTCGACCTGCGCCCGGCGCTCTTCGCCGACCCGCCCACGGCCCAGGGCGCCGCGCCGGGCTTCTTCGGCCGCGCCGACGGCTCCCCCGCGCCGGGCGACGACCCGCTGGAGCACGCCGAGACCGCCCACCCGTTCCTCTTCACCGTCCAGTACGCGCTGGCCGGGCTGCTCGCCCACCGCGGCATCACCCCGGACCTGCTGGTCGGCTACAGCCTGGGCGAGTACGTCGCGGCCTGCCTGGCCGGCGTCTTCACCCTGCCGGACGCGCTCGGGCTGGTGATCGGGCGGGCCCGGCTGATCGAGGCCGCGCCGGCCGGCCGGATGCTCGCCGTCGCCGCCGGCGAGGAGCGGCTGCGGGCCGCGCTGGCCGGCTGCCCCGCCCAGGTGGACGTGGCGGCCCTCAACGGCCCGGGGATGACGGTGCTCAGCGGTGCTCCGGCGGAGATCTCGGCGGTGGCGGCGCGGTTGGCCGCCGCCGGCCTCGCCGCCCGTGAACTGCGCTCGGCGCACCCCTTCCACTCGACGCTGCTGCGGCCCGCGCGCGACGAGCTCGCCGCGCTGGTCGCCGCGGTACCCCGGCAGGCGCCCCGGACCGGCATCGTCTCGAACGCCACCGGCACCCTGCTGACGGACGAGCAGGCCACCGACCCGCGCTACTGGGCCGAGCACCTGTGCCTGCCGGTGCGCTTCGCGCAGAGCGTGCGCCACTGCCAGGCGGACGGCATCGACGCCTACCTCGAACTGGGGCCGGGCCAGGTGCTCGGCGGGCTGGTGCGGCAGAACACCACCGGCGACGCGCGGCCGGCCGTGCTCGGCACGCTGCCCGCGCCGTGGCCCGCGCAGGACCGGCCCGAGGAGAACACCGCCCTGCTGGAGAGCTGCGGCCGGCTGTGGGAGCTCGGCGTCGCCCTCGACTGGTCCGCGCTGCGCCGCGCCGACGCCCGGCTGACCCAGCTGCCGGCCTACCCGTTCCAGCGGACCCGGTTCTGGCCGCAGCGCGAGCCCCGGCAGCAGCGGCAGCAGCAGCGCCGCGAGGCAGCCCGCAGCGGCAGCGGGAGCGGCAGCGGGGCCGCGCAGGTGCCCGCCGAGGGCCTCGGCTACGCACCCGCCTGGCGGCACGACCTCACCCGGCTGCCGGCCGACGCCCCCGGGCTCACCGGCACGCTGGTGGTGCTCGGCGGCGACGAGGGGGCCGGCAGCCGCCTGGCCGACCTCGCGCGGGCGGCGGGCGCGCGGGTGCTTGAGGTGCTCGCGGGCGACGGGCCGCGCCGCGAGGGCGATCGGTTCGTGATCGACCCGGCCTTGCCCGAGCACTACCGCGAGGTCTTCGCCGCCCTCGGCGGGGCGCCCGCGGGCCCCGTGCAGGTGGTGCACCTGTGGAGCCTGGGGCGGGCGAGCCGCCGGGCGCCGTTCGCCACCGACGCGGAGCTGCGGGCCGCCGTGCGGCTGGGCTTCGACACGCTGCTGCTGACCGTCCAGGCGCTCGGCGCGGTGGCCGCCGAGCACGGGGTGCGGCTGCTCACCGTCACCGCCGGTGCGGCCGAGGTGCTCGGCGGCGACGCGACGGCGCCCGAGAGCGCGCTGGTGCACGGCCTGGCACTCGGAGTGCGCGCCGAGCACCCCGGGCTGCGCTGGCGCGGCGTCGACCTGCACCCGGGGGCCGGGGCGCGGGAGTGGGCCGACACGCTGGCCGCCGAGCTACGGCGCGGCCCCTGGAGCTACGACGATCCGGCGGCCGAACCCGCGCTGATCGCCTGGCGGGGCGGGCGCCGCCTGCTGAAGGGCTGGGCGGAACTCGCCCCCGCGCCCGCCTCTGCGCCCGGCGGCGGAAACGACGGCGGGAACGACGGCGGGAGCGGCACGACCGCCTGGAACCCCGACGGCGCCTACCTGATCACCGGCGGCACCCGCGGCCTGGGCATGGCGCTGGCCGAGCACCTGGTGCGCCGCGGCGTGCGCCGCCTGGCCCTGGTCGGCCGCACCGACCTGAGCGCCGCGCGGGACGGGCGCCCGGCGGACGGGGGCCCGCCGGACGGGCGCACGGCGGCCGACGAGCGCGCCGCGCGCAGCCTGCGCGACGTGGCGCGGCTGGAGGCCGCCGGGGCGACGGTGCTGCTGCTCACCGCGGACGCCGGAGTGCCGGACGAGCTGCGCGCCGCCCTGCACCAGGCGCGGCGCCACTTCGGCGCGCTGCACGGGGTGGTGCACTGCGCCGGCGTGGCGGGCGGCGGCCTCGCGGGGCGGCAGACGGCCGCCGGGGCGGCCCGGGTGCTCGCGCCGAAGGTGCTGGCGATGGGGCCGCTGGCCGAACTGGTCGGCCCGGACACGCCGGCCGAACTGCGGCCGAAGCTGCTGGTGCTCTACTCCTCCATCGCCACCGTCCTGGGCGGGATCGGCGAGGGTGACTACTGCGCGGCCAACAGCGTGCTCGACGCCTACGGCACGGCGCTGGCCGCCGCCGCCCCCGACACCCAGGTGATCAGCGTCGCCTGGGGCCAGTGGCAGCACGACGACTGGCAGACCGAGCTGACCGGCACCGTCTTCGCCGAGCAGCTCGACTACCGCAAGCGGTACGGCTTCACCGACGAGGACGGCTGCGCGCTGCTGGAGCGGCTCGTCGGCGGCACGGCGGGCGGCGGCGGTGGGGTGAGCGGCAGCGTGGTGGCGCCGCGCCAGCCGCTGCCGCAGGCCGTGCGCGAGTGGAGCGGGATCACCGACCTGGAGGAGCTGGTCGACGCGGCCGCCGGTGCGAGCGGCTCGACCCGCTTCCCCCGGCCGCCGCTGCGCACCGACTACGCGGCGCCGCGCTCCTCGCTGGAGACCACCGTCGCCGAGGTCTGGGGCGACTTCCTGGGCATCGACCGGGTGGGCGTGCACGACCCGTTCTTCGACCTCGGCGGCACCTCCCTGGTCGGTATGGCCATGGTGACCGCCATCGAGCGCCTGCTCGACCAGCGGATCGCCCCCGCGGTGCTCTTCGCCCACCCCACCGTCGCGGCCTTCAGCGCGGCGCTCGCGGAGCCCGACGGGGCGCGCCCGCAGGACGCGACCGTGCTGGCCGCCGGCGCCACCCGGGGCGAACGGCGCCGCCGGGCGGGCGGCACCCGGACGTCCGCCTCCCCGGCCGCCGGCACCCAGACCTCCGGAACCCAGAAGCGAGGACACCGTGACTGAGCACGCCACCGGGCCCATCACCGGGCCCATCGTCGACGAGGTCTCCGGCACGGACATCGCTGACACGGACATCGCACTGGTCGGGATGGCGGGCCGGTTCCCGGGGGCCGGGGACGTGGCCGAGCTGTGGGCCACCATCAGGGCCGGCCGCTCGGGCATCACCCGGTTCACCGACGAGGAGCTGCTCGCGGCCGGTGTGCCGCGCCGGACCCTGGCGGACCCGGACTACGTCAAGGCCGGCGCGGTCATCGACGGCGTCGACCGGTTCGACGCGGGATTCTTCGGGGTCAACCCCAAGGAGGCCCAGATCCTCGATCCGCAGCACCGGCTCTTCCTGGAGCACAGCTGGCACGCGCTGGAGGACGCGGGCTGCGACCCGGCCCGCTTCGACGGAGCCGTCGGCGTCTTCGGCGGCTGCGCCTGGAGCACCTACCTCACCAACAACCTCGACCCGGCCGGCGCCGCGCGCGAGGTGGGCCCGATGGCCCTCGCCCTGGCCAACGAGAAGGACACCCTGGCCACGCGGGTGGCGCACCTGCTCGGTCTGTCCGGCCCGGCGTTCACCGTGCAGAGCGCCTGCTCGACCTCGCTGGTGGCGGTCTGCGTGGCCGCGAGCAGCCTGGCGAACCTGGAGTGCGACCTGGCGCTGGCCGGCGGTGTCTCGATCGCCGTGCCGCAGCGGGTCGGCTACCTCTACCAGCGGGGCGGCATCGCCCCGCCGGACGGCGAGTGCCGGGCGTTCGACGCCTCGGGGCTGGGCGCCCCGCTGGGCAGCGGCGTCGGTGTGGTGGCCCTGCGCCGCCTGCGGGACGCGCTCGCCGACGGCGACCGCGTCTACGCCGTGCTCCGGGGCTGGGCGATCAACAACGACGCGGGCCGGAAGGTCGGCTTCACCGCGCCGGGCGTCGAGGGGCAGGCCGCGGTCATCGCGGAGGCACTGGCCGCCGCCGGGCTGGCCCCGGCCGACATCGACTACGTCGAGGCGCACGGCACCGGCACCGCGCTGGGCGACGCGGCCGAACTGGCCGCGCTGCAAAGGGTCTTCCGGGGCGAGGCGCTGCGGATCGGCTCGATCAAGACCAACATCGGCCACCTGGACCGCGCCGCCGGGGTGACCGGTCTGATCAAGGCGGCACTCGCGCTGCACCACGGCGAGCTGCCGCCGACCCGCAACCTCACCGAACCGAATCCGCAACTCGCCGCCGGTGACGCCGGATTGACCGTGGTCACCGAGCCGACGCCGTGGCAGCGGGGTGCGCGGCCACGGCGCGCGGGCGTCAGCGCGTTCGGCATCGGGGGCACCAACGCGCACGTGGTGATCGAGGAGGCGCCGCCGCGCGTGCGGCCCGCCGCCACCACGCACCGACCCGAACTGCTGCTCTGGTCGGCCCGCTCGTCCGCGGCCGCGGACGGGGCCACCGCCGCGCTGGCCGGGCACCTGGAGCGCTCCGGGGACGAACTGGCCGATGTGGCCCACACCTTGCGGACCGGCCGGGCGGCCTTCCGGCACCGCCGGATGCTGGTCGCCGACTCCCCGGCGGCCGCGGTGGTCCTGCTGCGCGAGGGCGCCGCCTGTGCCCGGGTGGCGCCCGGCACCGACCGCCCGGTCGCCTTCCTGCTCGCGGGCAGCGGCGCGCTCCACCCCGCGGCGGCGGCCGAACTGGCCGCGAGCGAGCCGGTCTTCCGCGCCGGGCTCGACGGGTGCCGCACCCTGCAGCACGGGCTCCCGGGCGCCGACCCGCTGCGCCCGAGCACCGGCGGGGACGCGGCTGACGGCCTGCCGGACCACGAGGCGTCAGCAGACCTCGCCGCCTTCGCCGTCGACTACGCGCTGGCCCAGCTGGTGCGCTCCTGGGGCATCGAGCCCTCGGCGCTGATCGGCCACGGCGTGGGCGAGTACGTCGCGGCCTGCCTGTCCGGCGTGCTCCCGCTGAAGGACGCGCTCGCCCTGCTCGCCCACCGCGCCCACCTCGCCCGGCAGACCGACCCCACGCCGCGCGCGGAGCTGACCGCCTGGGTGGCGGCCAACACCACGCCGCGGGCACCCGGCATCCCCTGCCTCTCCGGCGCGACCGGGCAGCCGATCACCGGCGCGCAGGCGACGGATCCCGGCTACTGGGCCGAGCGCCTGTGCGCGCCGGCGCCCGCCGGGACCACGCGGGCGCCCGTCGACGACGAGGCCGTCCTGCTGGTGATCGGTCCCGCCGACTCCCCCCGGACGCCCGACCACGCGGCACCCGACCACACGGCACCCGACCACGCGTCCGAGGTCGTGGCGCTGCTGCCGGGCGCCGACGACCCGAGGCCGGCCGGCGTGGCGGCGGCCGAGGCGGCGGGGCGGCTCTGGCTGGCCGGGGCGGGCCTCGACCTGGCGGGCTACCAGCCCGGCCGGCAGGCCGACCGACCGCTGCACCGGGTCGGCCTGCCCGGGTACCCGTTCCAGCGGGAGCGGTACTGGATCGACCCGCCGAGCGCGGCCGACCCCGAGCCCGTCGAGGCCGTCGAGACCGTCGAGGCCGTCGAGGCCGTCGAGCCCGCGGCGTGCCCGGTGGCCGGCGCCGGGCACGTGGCCCTGCTGGCCCAGACCTGGCACGCGGCCGAGGACACCGGCCCTGACGCGCCGCCCGCCACCCGGTACGTGATCGTCCCCGACGCGGGCGGTGTCGGGCAGGCGCTGGCCGACCTGCTGCGCCGGACCGGCGGTGCCGAGGTCACCGTGGCACCCGGCGGCGAGGGCCTGACGGAGCTGGCCCGTACGGGCGGGGCCACCGTGGTCCACCTGGCGGCGCTGGACAGCTCGGGCGCCGAGGACGACGGGGCGCCGGCGGTGGCCGCCGTCTCGCGCGCCCTGGCCGCCGCCGCGGGCGACGGGACGGGTGCCGTCCGGGTCCTGGTGGTGACCCGCGGCGGACAGGCCACCGCCGGCTCCGAGCGGGTCCGCGCCGCCCAGGCGGCCGTCGCGGCGCTGCCCGTGGTGGCCGATCAGGAGTACCTGAACCTTCGGAGCCGGGGCGTCGACCTCGACCCCGGGTACGGCGTGCTCGACTCGGCCCAGGCACTGGCGGCCGAGCTGGACCGCACGGACGGCGCGGTGCTGGTCGCCCACCGGGCGGGCCGGCGGCTGCTGCCCGGCTACGAACCGGTCCCGGCCCCGGTGGCGCCGGTCGCCGCCGTCCGCACCGGCGGCAGCTACCTGATCACCGGTGGCCTCGGCGGCGGCGGCCTGCTGGTGGCGGAGCACCTGGCCCGGCGCGGGGCGGCGCGGCTCGTGCTGACCGGCCGCGGCGCGCTGCCCGAGGACCCGGCGCACCCGCGCCACGCCGCCCTCGCCCGGCTGCGCGCGGCGGGCGCCGAGGTGCTGACCCCGCGCGTCGACGTGACCGACCCGGTCGCCATGCGCGAGCTCTTCACCGGCGAGCGGATCGACGGCGTGGTGCACGCCGCCGCGGACTCGGGACCGGACACCTTCGCGCCGCTCTCCGCCACGGACGAGGCCGCCGCCGCCCGCCACTTCGGGGCCAAGGTCGGCGGCGCCCGGGTGCTCGCCTCGGTGCTGGACGCGCTGCCCGCGGGGCGGGCGCCGCACTGGTGCGTGCTGTTCTCCTCGACCTCGGCGCTGCTCGGCGGCGTGACCTTCGGCGGCTACGCGGCGGCCAACGCGGCGCTGACCGCCCTGGCGCGGGGTCGGGACCCGCTCGGCACCCGGTGGCTGGCCGCCGCCTGGGACACCTGGCCGGGCACGCTTGAGCGGTTGGGGGGCCGGATCGGCGCCTCGATGGCCGCGCACGCCATGAGCGAGGAGCAGGCACTGGCCGCCTTCGACCAGGTGCTCGCCGCCGGCCTGCCCGCGGTCGTGGTCGCGGCGGGCGGGCTGGCCGACCGGCTGCCCGCCCCGCGCGGCGCGGCCGGCCCGGCGACGGCCGCCGGCGCCGCGCGGCGCTTCCCCAGGCCCGACCTGCCGCAGCCCTACGCTCCCCCGCTGACCGCCACCGAGCGCGGGCTGGCCGAGGTGTGGTCCTCGGTGCTCGGCGTCGAACCGGTCGGCACCCGGGACAACTTCTTCGACCTGAGCGGCAATTCGCTGCTCGCGCTGCAGATGCTCGCGCTGGTCAAGGAGCGGTTCGGGGTGGCGATCCCGACAGTGTCGCTGTTCGAGATGCCCACCGTGCACGCCCTGGCCGCCCGCCTGGACCGCCCGGGCGCCGCGGCGGCTCCCGCGCCCGTGCCCACACCCGTGCCCACACCCGTGCCCACACCCGTGCCCACACCCGTGCTCGCGCCCGTGCTCACGGCACCCCCCATGCGGCTGCCCGCGCCGACGCCCGCCGCCCCGGTCGCGGTGGCCGACGCGGACCTCGACCGGCACATCGCGGTCGTCGGCATGGCGGGCCGGTTCCCCGGCGCGGGCGACGTGGGCCGGTTCTGGCGCAACCTGTGCGACGGGGTGGAGTCGATCAGCTTCTTCTCCCCCGAGGAGCTGATCGCGGCCGGCGTCGACCCGCTGACCGTGCACGACCCCTCGTACGTCCCCGCCCGTCCGGTGCTGGACGAGATCGCCGGCTTCGACGCCGCGTTCTTCGGGCTCAGCCCCCGGATGGCCGCGCTGACCGACCCCCAGCAGCGGCTCTTCCTGGAGGTCTGCTGGGAGGCGCTGGAGCAGTCCGGCTATGCCCGGCCCGAACACCGCGGCCGGGTCGGGGTGTTCGGCGGCTCCAACCTCAGCACCTACCTGCTCGGCATGATGGACCGGTTCGCCGGCGACCAGGACGTCAGCATGTACGAGCTGGTGATGGGCAACGACAAGGACGCGCTCACCACCACCGTCTCCTACCTCTTCGACCTGCGCGGCCCGAGCGTGGCGGTGCAGACGTTCTGCTCCACCTCGCTGGTCGCCGTGCACACCGCCGTGCGCTCCCTGCGCGCGGGCGACTGCGAGATGGCGCTCGCCGGGGGCGTCTCGGTCCGGGTGCCGGACCGGATCGGGCACCTGCACACCCCCGGCGGCATGGAGTCGCCCGACGGGCACGTGCGCGCCTTCGACGCCGGGGCGCGCGGCAGCATGTTCGGCGACGGCGCCACCGTGGTCGTGCTCAAGCGGCTGGGCGACGCGCTGCGGGACGGCGACCACATCTGGTCGGTGATCCGCGGCTCGGCGCTGAACAACGACGGCGCGCTCAAGGTCGGCTACACCGCGCCGAGCGTGGTGGGCCAGGCCGCCGTGATCGCCGACGCGATGGCCGACGCCCGGGTCGCCGCCACCGACATCGGCTACGTCGAGGCACACGGGACCGGCACCGAGCTGGGCGACCCGATCGAGGTGGCCGCGCTGACCCGCGCCTTCGGCCCGACCGGGCGGGACCAGTACTGCCCGATCGGCTCGGTGAAGACCAACGTGGGCCACCTGGACCGGGCGGCCGGCACGGCGGGCCTGATCAAGACCTCGCTGGTGCTGCGGGAGGGGCTGATCCCGCCGACGCTGCACTTCACCAGCCCCAACCCGCAGATCGACTTCGCGCACAGCCCCTTCTACGTCAATGCCGAGCTCACCCCCTGGCCCGCCTCGCCGCGGCGGCCGCGGATCGCCGGCCTCAACTCGCTGGGCATGGGCGGCACCAACGTGCACGTGGTCGTCCAGGAGCCGCCGCGGCGCCCCGAGCCGCCGGCCGGCGACGCGCGGACCGCGCGCAGGTACCAGCTGCTGCCGGTCTCGGCACGCGGCGCGCAGGCCCTGGAGGAGGCCGTCCGGCAGCTCGGCGAGCACCTGCGGGAGCGGCCGGGCACCCGGCTCGCCGACGCCGCGTACACGCTCCAGGTGGGACGCAGGACCTTCGAGCACCGCAGTGTCACCGTGGCCGCCGACCTCGCGGGCGCGGTCGCGA
Source organism: Kitasatospora sp. NBC_01287 (assembly GCF_026340565.1). Classification (NCBI taxonomy): domain Bacteria; kingdom Bacillati; phylum Actinomycetota; class Actinomycetes; order Kitasatosporales; family Streptomycetaceae; genus Kitasatospora; species Kitasatospora sp. NBC_01287. Next base: position 7,964,546 of record NZ_JAPEPB010000001.1, on the reverse strand, counting down.
CGCTGACCGGCGCGGTGGGCGCGGCGCCGCCGGCCGGGCGCGTCGAGGCCGTCCAGGGCAGGCCGGTGGCCTTCCTGTTCACCGGGGTCGGCGAGCAGTACCCCGGGATGGTCGGCGAACTCCACCGGCGCGAGCCGGTGTTCCGGGCCGAGCTGGACGCGTGCCTGGCCAAGCTGGCCGAGCTGACCGCCGACCTGGACGGCCTGGACGGCCTGGACGGCCTGGACGGCGCCGACAACATGGCCGGCCCGGCCGGGCTGCGCGACCTGCTCACCGGCGAGCGCGGCGGCGGCCCCGACCTGGCGGCGCTGCTGGGCCGGGCCACGGCGGCGGACGGCGGTGCCGGCAGCGGTGCGGACGGCCGCGCGGACGCGCTGCAGCGCACCGAGATCGTCCAGCCACTGCTCTTCGCGGTCGACTACGCGCTGGCCGCCACCCTGCTGAGGTGGGGCGTCCGCCCCTCGATGATGCTGGGCTACAGCCTCGGCGAGTACGTGGCGGCCTGCCTGTCCGGTGTGCTCTCGCTGGACGACGCGCTCGCCCTGGTCGTGCACCGCGCCCGGCTGATCGCCACCGCCGAGCCGGGCGCGATGGCCGCCGTCCAGCTCCCGGCGGCGCGGCTGAGCGAGCGCTTCGGCCTCGAAGCGCGCGGCCTGGACATCGCGGCGGTCAACGGTCCGGAGACGGTCGTGGTCGCGGGCCCCGGGGCGGCGCTCGACGCCCTGGCCGCCGAGCTGCGCGCGGCGGGCATCGCCTGTCGGCCGCTGCGGACCAGCCACGCGTTCCATTCCCGGATGCTGGCGCCGCTGGCCGGTGAACTCACCGACTGGATCAGCCGCAACATCCGCCTCGGCGCGCCGACGCTGCCCTACCTCTCCAACGTCACCGGAGCCCCGGTGGACGCCGAGCTGGTGCGCGACCCGGCCTACTGGGCCCAGCACATGTGCAGCCCCGTGCAGTTCGAGCGGGCCGCGGCGGCGCTGCTGGCCGACGAGCAGCTCGCCGTGGTGGAGATCGGCCCTGGCCAGTCGCTCGGCGCGCTGCTGCGCGGCGCCGGCTGCCCGCCGCGGCGCTGGCCGATGATCACCGCGACGCTGCCCGGCGCGGGCGACCCGCGGCCCGACGACGCGGTGCTCACCGAGTGCCTCGCCCGGCTCTGGCTGCTCGGCGTCGACGTCGACTGGACCGCCCACCACGGCCGGGACCAGCACGCCGCTGTCCAGCCCGCCGCTGTCGAGCCCGACCAGCGCCGCGACGGCGTCGTGCTGGACACCGGCGCCGCGCCGGGCCGCATACCGCTGCCCACCTATCCGTTCCAGCGCCAGCGGTACTGGATCGAGCGCACCGAGCGCACCGCCGCCGGAGCACCGGGCGCGAGCACCGGCGCGGGCGCGGCGGAGCTGCCCGCCGGACCGGGTGGCGCGCTGGAGCAGTTCGACCGGATCCCGCTGCTGCCGGAGGAGCGGTGGATCCACCTGCCGGCCTGGCGCCAGGCCGCCGCCGGTCCGGCCGAGGAGCGGACGCCGTCCTCCTGGCTGGTGTTCGCCGCCGACGGCGCGGCCGACCGGGTGCTGGCGGCGCTGCGCGAGGCGATCGCGCCGAGCGGTGTGCCGCTGACCGTGGTCCGGCCGGGCGAGGGCTACCGGCGCACCGAGGACGGCTGCACGATCCGCCCCGGGAACCCGCAGGACGCCGCGGCGCTGCTGCGCGTGCTGCGCGCGGAGGGCCTGCGCCTGGACCGGGTGGTCCACCTGTGGACCCTGGGCGAGGAGCCGGGCAGCACCGCGACAACCCTGGCGCTGGGCCTGCACACGCTGACCGCGCTGGCCCGGGCCGCCGGCGAACTGGGCCTGGAGGACTGGTCGCTGGACATCGTGACCACCGGCGCGCAGCGGGTGCTGCACGACGGCGAGGCCCGGCCGGACGCCGCGACGCTGATCGGCCCCGCGCTGGTCGTCCCGATGGAGTACGCCTCGGTCGGCGCGCGGTTGATCGACGTCGACCCCGACCCGGTGGCCGCCGAGGTGGCCGCCGAGCTGCTGCGCCCGGCGAGCGAGCGGAAGGTCGCGCTGCGCGCCGGCCGGCGCTGGGTGTGCGGCTACGACGTGGTGCCGCCGGCCGCGCCGGAGCGGACCGCCGCGGTGCTGCGCGAGGGCGGCGTCTACCTGATCACCGGCGGGCTGGGGGGCCTGGGGCTGGCGATGGCCGAGCGCCTGGCCCGCGACTGCGGCGCCCGCCTGGTGCTCTTCGGCCGCCAGGGGCTGCCGCCGCGGGAGCGGTGGGCGGCGATCGCGGCGGGCACCGAGCGGGCCGAGGAGCGGATCCGCGCCCGGGTCACCCGGGTGCTGGAGATCGTCGAGGCGGGCGGGCAGGTCGAGATCGTGGTCGGCGACGTCGCCGACGCGGGCGACCTGCGGCGCGCGGTGGAGCTGGCGCTGGAGCGCTTCGGCGCGCTGCACGGGGTGCTGCACACCGCGGGCGTGCCGGGCACCGGGCTGATGCAGTTCAAGCAGCCGGGTGACGCCGACCTGGTGCTCGCGCCGAAGATCGCCGGCACCCTGGCGATCGCCGAGGCGCTGCGCACCGGCGAGGCGGACGAGATCGCGCCGGACTTCCTGGTGCTCTTCTCCTCCATCACCTCGGTCACCGGCGGCGGCCCCGGCCAGGTCGACTACTGCGCGGGCAACGCCTACCTCGACGCCTATGCCGCCCGGCACAGCGCGCCGGGCCGCCGGGTGCTGTCGGTGGCCTGGGGCGAGTGGACCTGGAACGCCTGGGACGAGGGCCTGGCCGGGTACGAGGAGAGCATCCGGTCCTTCTTCCGCGAGCACCGGGCGCGGTTCGGCATCGGCTTCGAGCCGGGCTGGCGCACGCTGCTGCGGGCCATCGCCTCGGGCGAGTCCCATGTGGTCGTCTCCACCCAGGACCTGCCGGCCGTGGTGGAGATCGCCGGCCGCTTCACCGTCGACGCGGTGACCTCGGCGGCCAACCCCTCGGCGGGCGCCGGGGCCGGCGCCGACCGGCACCCGCGCCCCGAGCTGCTCACCCCGTACCAGGAGCCGAGCGGGAGCACCCAGGAGGCGATCGCCGAGGCGTGGTGCGCCTCGCTGCGCCTGGAGCGGGTCGGCGTCGTCGACAACTTCTTCGAACTGGGCGGCACTTCGCTGCTCAGCATCAACCTGCTGGCCGCACTGCGCCGCGCCTTCCCGGACGCGCAGCTGCCGCCGCACATCATCCACGAGGCCCCGACCGTGGCGGCGCTCGCCAAGATCGTCGACGAGGCCGGCCCGCGGGAGGAGCAGGACACCGGGGCGCGGGGCGAGTTGCGCCGCTCCGGAGTGCGGGCGGCGGCGGCCCGCCGCCGCAGGCCGTGAGCGACCCGGCAGCCGCATCGGCGGAGACAACGACGGACAGACCCAACGGACGGAACGGAGAAGTCATGGCCCTGATCGGCGTGGTGGGTGCGGGGGTGATGGGCGTCGGAGTCGCCCAGAACCTCGCCCAGGTCGGGCACGAGGTCATCCTCGTCGACCGGAACGAGGAGATCCTGAGCGGTGCGCGGGCCGCGATCACCCGGAACTGCCGGATGAGCCGCATGATGGGCGGCCCCGCGCTGGACGCGGACACCGTGCTGGCGCGGATCGGCACGGCCGTGGGCACCGCTGCCCTGGCCAAGGCGGAGATCGTGATCGAGAACGTCACGGAGAACTGGGAGGTCAAGAAGGCGGTGCACACCGAGCTGGACGAGGTGTGCCCGCCCGACACCGTCCTGATCGCGAACACCTCCGCGATCCCGATCACCAGGATCGGCTCGATCGGGCGCCACCCGGAGCGCGTGGTCGGCGTGCACTTCATGAACCCGGTGCCCGCCAAGCCGGTGGTGGAGCTGATCCCCGGCTACCACACCTCGCCGCAGACCGTGCGGCGCACCCGGGAGCTGCTGGAGAGCATGGGCAAGCGGGCGGTGGACGTCAAGGACGCCTCCGGCTTCATCTCCAACCGGGTGCTGATGCTGACGGTCAACGAGGCGGCCTACCTGGTCCACGAGGGGGTCGCGACCGCCGAGTCGGTCGACGAGGTCTTCCGCGGCTGCTTCGGCCACCCGATGGGGCCGCTGGAGACCGCCGACCTCATCGGCGTCGACACGATCCTCTACAGCGTCGAGGTGCTCCACGAGCACTACGCCGACAGCAAGTACCGGCCGTGCCCGCTGCTCAAGCAGATGACCGACGCCGGACTGCACGGCCGCAAGACCGGCCGCGGCTTCTACACCTACCAGGGCTGAACCCACCAGGGCTGAGGAGAACACCATGTCGGAGACGATCAGCGACCGGATCCTCGACTTCATCACCAACCGGTTCCCGCAGGCGGACATCACCGAGGCCGAGGACATCTTCTCGCTCGGCTACATCAACTCGCTCTTCGCGATGGAGTTGGTGATGTTCGTCGAGAAGGAGTTCGCCGTCACCATTCCCAACGCCGAGCTACAGATCGACAACTTCCGCACCGCCAAGTCGATGACCGAGCTGGTGGAGCGGCTGCGCTCCACCGGCGCGGCGGCCTGAGGGGCGGCCATGACGGACCAGTTGACCAGGCCGCCGGCCGCCCGCGCACCGCGGCGGGCGCCGGACCGCGCCTCGGTGCGGGCCTTCGTGGACGAGCACGTCGCCCCGGACGCCGATGCCCACGACCGCGCCGGCGCGATCCCGGAGGAGTTGCTCACCCGGATCGGCGAGGCCGGCCTGTGGGCGCCGTTCCTGCCGCCCGGGCTCGGCGGCTCCGGCACCGACATGGTGACCTTCGGCGAGCTCCACGAGGAGGTGGGCCGCGGCTGCTCCTCGGTGCGCAGCCTGCTCACCGTGCACGGGATGCTCTGCTGGGCGCTGCAACGCTGGGGCAGCACAGCGCAGTTGGAGCGCTGGGCGCCGGACCTCGCCGCCGGCCGGGTGCTCGGCGCGTTCTGCCTCTCCGAGCCGCAGGCCGGCAGCGACACCGCCGCGATCAGCACCGAGGCCGTGCCGCGCGGCGGCGGCTGGGTGCTCAACGGCACCAAGAAATGGATCACCGGCGGGCAGCGGGCCGATCTGTTCCTGGTCTTCGCCAAGGGCCCGGCGAGCACCGTGGCCCTGCTGGTGCCCCGCGACACCCCGGGCGTGGGCGTGCGCCCGATCGACGACATGCTGGGCACCCGGGCCTCGATGCTGGCCGAAGTGACCTTCTCCGACGTGCCGCTGGGTCCGGACGCGCTGCTCGGCCCGTCCGGCTTCGCGGCCGGCATGGTGCTCACCGGCACGCTGGACATCGGCCGCTACAGCGTGGCGGCCGGGTCGGTCGGCATCCTGCTGGCCTGCCTGGAGGCGAGCGCCGGGTACACCGCGCGGCGCCGGGTCGGCGGCTCGCCGCTGCGGGAGCTGCCGCTGATCCAGGCCAAGCTCTCCGAGATGGTCACCGACCTGCGGGCGGCGCGGCTGCTGGTCGCGGAGGCCGGCCGGCTCAAGGACGCCGGGGACTCGGCCACCATCATGTCGACCTGGGTGGCGAAGTACTTCGCCTCCACCGCGGCGGCCCGGCACGCGGCCGAGGCCGTGCAGATCCACGGCGCCAACGGGTGCAGTCCCGACTACCCGGTGGCGCGCTACTACCGGGACGCGAAGGTCATGGAAATCATCGAGGGCAGCAACGAGGTCCAGCGGACCACCATCGCCGCCGAGGCATACCGGAAGTGGGCACCGTGATCGTGAGCAGCGTGACCGCGAGCAGCGTGACGTCGACCGGCATGACCTCGACCGGCATGACCTCGACCGGCGTGACCGCGACCGGCGAGCAGGCGGGCGGCGAGCAGGCGGCCGCCCCCGAGGAGCCCGGACAGGGCAGCATCAAGTGCGTGGTGTGGGACCTGGACAACACCCTGTGGGACGGCGTGCTGCTGGAGGACGCCGAGGTGGTGCCGCGGCCCTCCGTGGTGGCGCACCTGCGCCGGCTGGACGCGATGGGCATGCTGAACTCCATCGCCAGCAAGAACGACCACGCGGCGGCGATGGCCGAGTTGCGCTCGCTCGGGCTGGCGGAGCTGTTCCTCTGCCCGCAGATCTCCTGGAACCCCAAGTCCGCCTCGATCCAGCGGATCGCGACCCGGCTCAACCTGGGCCTGGACGCCTTCGCCTTCGTCGACGACCAGGCCTTCGAGCTGGCCGAGGTCGCCTTCGCGCTGCCCCAGGTGACCCGGGTGGACGCGGCGGACCTCGACGAGGTGCTGGCCGGGCCGCGGTTCCGACCGCGCTTCGTCACCGACGAGTCGGCGCGACGGCGCGGCATGTACCGCAGCCAGCTGGAGCGGGAGGACCTGGAGGCCGGCTTCACCGGCACCAGCGAGGAGTTCCTCGCGAGCCTGGACATGACCTTCACCATCGCGCCCGCCCGGCGCGAGGACCTGCAGCGGGCCGAGGAGCTGACGGTCCGCACCAACCAGCTCAACTCCACCGGCCGCACCTACTCCTACGACGAGTTGGACGCGCTGCGCGAATCGCCGGACCACCTGCTGCTGGTGGCCTCGCTGACCGACCGCTTCGGCTCCTACGGCAAGATCGGCCTGGCCCTGCTGGAGACGTCCGGGCCCCACTGGCGGCTGAACATGATGCTGATGTCCTGCCGGGTGATGTCGCGCGGGGTCGGCTCGGTACTGCTCGGCCACATCATGGGGCTCGCCCGCGGCGCGGGGGCCGGCCTGCGCGCCGACCTGGTCGAGACCGGCCGCAACCGGATGATGCAGATCACCTACGCGTTCAGCGGCTTCCGCGAGGTGTCGCGGGACGGCGCGCACGTGGTGCTCGCCGCCGACCTGGATGCCGTCCAACCGCCGCCGGGCTACGTGCGGTTGGAGATCGAGCCGTGACCGCCGCGATCGAGCGCACCCGGACCGGCCCGTGGCTGCCGTTCACCGACCCGGCGGGCGGGGTGCGGCTCTACTGCCTGCCGCACGCCGGCGGTGCGGCCTCGGCGTTCCGCCCCTGGCTCGGCCGGCTGGACGGCGTGTCGGTCCGCCCGCTCCAGCCGCCCGGCCGCGAGAGCCGGGCGCGCGAGACCCCGCACGTCCGGATGGGCCCGCTGGTCGCCGAGTTGGCCGAGGTGGTGCTCGGCGACGCGCGCGACGCCCCGTACGCGGTGTACGGGCACAGCCTGGGCGCGCTGGTCGGCTTCGAGCTGATCCACGAGATCCGCCGGCTCGGCGGCCCGCCGCCGGTGCGGTTCCTGGTCTCCGGCTGCTCCGCGCCCCAGTGGCCGGACGAGCCCGGCGACCCGTTCACCACCACCGACCCCGAGATCGATATGACGGACAATCAGATCGTGGCGCTGCTGCGCCTGCTGGGCGGCACTCCGGAGCAGTTCCTGTCCAACCCGATGGTGCTGCGCATGATCCTCCCGGCGATCCGGGCCGACCTGGCGGTCAAGTGCGCCTACCGCTACGAGCCGCGGCCGCCGCTGGAGGTGCCCATCACCACGATCGCCGGCCGCACCGACCCGCGGGCCGGCGTGGCGTCGATCGCCGCCTGGCGCGAGCAGACCGTGCGGCGCTTCCAGGCCCACGTCCTGCACGGCGGTCACTTCGCCGCGCTCGAACAGCTGGACGCGACCCTGGGCCACATCGGCCGGGCGCTGGCCGGGGCGCGGGACCCGCACCCGGGACCCCAGCGGCAGCGGCAGCGGTAGCGGCAGCGGTAGCGGCAGCGGTAGCGGCAGCGGTAGCGGCAGCGGTAGCGGCAGCGGTAGCGGCAGCGGTAGCGGCAGCGGTAGCGGCAGCGGTAGCGGCAGGCAGCGGTAACGGCTCCCACCCGGCCGGGGTGGGAGCCGTTACCGGGATCACTGCGCCGCGGCCGGTCCGAGGTAGGTACCGCCGGAGACGTCGATGGTCTGGCCGGTCACCCAGCGCCCCTGCGGACCCGCCAGGAAGCCCACCACGTCCGCGATGTCCTCAGGCTCGCCGAGCCGTCCGAGCGCGGTCATCGACTCGATCCCGGCCACCGCCTCGGGGACCGTGGTGAAGCCGGCCACCATGTCGGTGCGCACCACACCGGGCTCGACCGTGTTCACGGTGATCCCGCGCCGGCCCAACTCATGGGCGAGCGAGGGGCCCAGGGCCGCCAGCGCCGCCTTGGTGGCGGTGTAGCCGATCTGGACGGGGGCGGCGATCCGGGTGGCCGCCGAGCCCATGTTGACGATCCGCCCGCCGTCCCGCAGCAGCGGCAGCGCCCGCTGGACCACGAAGAGCGGCGTGCTGAGGTTGACCGCCAGCAGCCGCTCGAACTCCTCCTCGGTGAGCTCCCCGATCGAACTGACCGAGTGGATACCGGCGTTGTTGACCAGGATGTCCAGACCGTCCGCACCGTGCTCCGCCAGCCCGGCGGTCAGCCCCGCGAACAACCGGTCCACCGCGCCGCTCTCGCCGAACCGGGCCGCCACCGCGAACGCCCGGCCGCCCGCCCGCCTCGGCGATCCGCGCCACGGTCTGCGCGGCGGCCGCCTCGTTGCCGCCGTGGTGGACCGCGACCAGCGCCCCCTCGGCGGCGAGCCGCACCGCGACCGCGCGCCCGATCCCGCGCGAGGCGCCCGTCACCAGCGCCGTCCTGCCGTCCAGTTCCCCCACGATCGACTCTCCCCTCGCCCTGGTGCCCCGGTCGGATCCGGGCACGGTTCAGCGTAACCGGCCTCCGCAAGACCGCCGTTGCGGGCGGTGTCGGCTCGGCTCGAACGCCTACGCGCCTTCGGGACCGGTCAGTTCGGCGATCCGGGAGCTGAGCAGGCGGACGGTCGGGTGCTCCACCAGCGCGGTGACCGGCAGGACGACGCCGAAGGTGGCCGCGAGGCGGGCCGCGAGTTGCACGGCGGTCGCCGAACGGCCGCCCAGGTCGAAGAAGTTGTCGTCCGCGCCGAGGGCGTCCAGGGCGAGGCCGGCGGCCAGCGCGTCGGCGACCGCGCGCTGCACGCCCGCGGCCGGCTCGACGTAGGGCGTGGCCAGCGCGGGACGGGGGCGGCGGGCCGCCGCACCGCCGGCGGCCCGGTCCGTGGCGGCCGCGGGCGCCGCCTCGGGCGCCGGCCGCGCGTCGAACGGGCCGGTGGCGACGAGCAGGTGGCCGAGCGGGCCGGCGGCGAGGAGCCCGTCGACCAGCTCACCCAGCTCCGCCGGGGCGAGGGTGCCGGCGTGGGTCCGGTCGACGGTGGTCCAGCGCCGGGTCACCGCGGCGTACGCCGCCAGCGCGGCGGCGGCCGGCTCCTCGGGCGGGCAGAGCGCGAGCCGCCGGGGGGCGTGGGCGCCGAGCGCGCGGTGCAGCGCGTGGAAGGCGCGCACGGCGGGGGCGTCGTCGGCGGGGGCGTCGTCGGCGGTCGTGCGCACGTCCGCGGTGTGCACCACGACGTCGAGCGAGCCGAAGGCGTCAATCGCCGCGGCGACCACCGCGCGCAGCCGGGCCTCGTCGTCGGGAGCGGCGCTCAGCACGAGGACGGTGGCGCCGCACCGCTCCAGCTCGCGGACCGCCTCGGGGTCGGCGCGCCGGTCCGCGCGCGCGGTGAGCACGAGGTTGCAACCGTAGGCGCCCGCCAGGTGACGGGCGATCAGCAGTCCCTCGCCGTCGAGCCCGTCGGTGACCAGCACGGTGCCGTCGGCCGGCAGGGCGGGCGCCGCCGGGTCGGGGGCGGGTAGCGGGTGCGGCTCGTGGCCGCGCAGCCACGCGCCGGCACCGCGCACCGCGAGCGGACCCTCGTGCGGGGCCACCGCGCCGGCCAGCACCTGGTCGAGGGTCGCGTCGAGGTCGGCGTCGAGGTCAGCGTCCAGGCCGGCGCCGGCGCCGATGCCCGTGCCGGCGTCGAGGTCGAGGTGCCGGCAGTCCCGGTGCCGGGGGTCGAGGGCGAGGGACGGGGCCAGGGCCCCGAGCGCCGCGTGCTCGGGGTGCGTGAGGTCCGGGCCCAGCACACCGACCGCCCCGGCGGTGAGCAGCACCAGTTCGACGGGCGGGAGTTCGGCCGCCTCGACCGCCTCGGCCAGCGCCCGGGCCAGCGCCGCCGCCGAGCGCCGCCCGAGGTCCCGCACGCCGCCGGTGTCGGCGGGGGCGGCCAGGCTGAAGCCGTGCACGACGGTGCGCGGCACGGTGATCAGTGAGCGCAGCAGTTCGGCCAGGTCGTCGGGCGCGGCCGGGCGGACGGCGAAGTCGCCGAGCTCGTCGATCGCGAAGCGCGGCCCCGGGCGCACCACGGCGACCTCCGCCCCGGCGTGGGTGAGCCGCTCGGCCAGGGCCTCGGCGCGCTCGTCGGCGGCGAGGACCAGCCACGGTCCGGCCGGCCGCAGCCGCTCGTCGAGGCCTGGCAGGGGCAGCACCCGGCGGCGCCAGCGGGGCAGCACGGTCCGCTCGACGGGCGGCGCGCCCGCTGCGGGCGCCACCGCGTCGATCCAGTACCGGCGCCGCTGGAACGGGTAGCCGGGCAGCTCGACCCGGCGGCCGCGGCCCCGGTGCAGCGCGGGCCAGTCGATCACGGCCCCGGCCTGCCACAGGCGGGCGATCGTGGCCAGCAGCCAGTCGGCCGCCGACGACGACGCACCGTCCGGGGTGACGACCACCTCCACCGCACCCGTCGCCCCGGGCTCGGCCGGTCGCACCCCGATCCGGGCCAGGCCGGCCGCCAGCGCCGCGAGCGCGCCGGCCCGGTCGCCCTGCTCACTCCGGGGGCCGCTCGCCGGCTCCTCCCCCGGGGCGAGCGGGGCTGCCGGGGGTGCTGGGGCTGCCGGGGCGAGCAACCGCGCGACCGCCCGGTGCAGTTCGGCCCACCAGTGCTCCGGCGCCGCCTCGTCCGCGACCAGCCGGACCAGCGGATCGCGCCGCCGGGTCTCGCCCTCGATCCACCGCCGCGGGTCCGCCAGCGCCGCGAGGGCGTCGGCGTGGTCGCGGCAGACCACCGCGCGGCGCAGCGCGAACCGCCCGCGGGAGACCTGGAGGGTGTGGGCGACGTCGGCCAGGTCCTCGTCCGGGTGCCGCGCGAGGTGTTCGCGCAGCCGCCGGGCCAGCGCCGCCAGCGCGGTCGCGTCGCCCGCGGAGAAGGCCAGCAGGTGCGGCCCCGGCCGGGCCGGGCCGGCCGGGCGCGGGGGCGCCTCCTGGAGCACGACGTGCGCGTTGGTGCCGCCCACGCCGAAGGAGCTGACGCCGGCCCGCCGCGGTTCGGGGCCGGCCGGCCAGGGGCGGTCCTCGGTGAGCACGGTGAAGGTGCCGCCGGCGGCGGCCAGCGCCGGGTTGGGCGTCCGGAAGCCGGGCAGGCCCGGCAGCGTGCGGTGGCGCAGGTTCAGCGCGGCGCGCAGCAGTCCGGTGACACCGGCGGCCCGGTCCAGGTGGCCGATGCTGGGCTTGACCGAGCCCAGCACGCAGGGGGTCTCCCGCGCACCGCCGAACGCCCTTGCCAGCGCGGCCAGTTCGATCGAGTCGCCGAGCGGGGTGCCGACGGCGTGGCACTCGACGTAGCCGACGGACTCCGGCTCGACGCCGGCGACGGCCAGCGCCGTGCCGATCACCTCGGACTGCCCCGTGACGCCCGGCGCCCCGTAACCGGCGCGCTCGCGGCCGTCGTTGTTCACGGCGGAGCCGAGGATCACCGCGTGGACGGTATCGCCGTCGGCCAGCGCCTCGGAGAGCCGCTTGAGCGCCACCAGGGCGACGCCCGATCCCATGACGGTGCCGTTGGCGGCGGCGTCCAGGCTGCGCACCCGTCCGTCGGGCGAGAGGATGCCGCCCTCCTCGTAGCGGTAGCCGGCGGGCTGCGGCAGGGGCAGCGAGGCACCGCCGGCCAGGGCCAGGTCGCACTCGTAGGTCAGCAGGCTCTGGCAGGCCAGGTGCACGGCGACCAGGGAGGTCGAGCAGAAGGTCTGGACGGTCAGGCTGGGGCCCCGCAGGCCGAGCTTGTAGGAGACCAGCGAGGTCAGCGAGTCCCGTTCGATGCCGGCGGCCAGCAGCGCCTTCCCGCCCGGCTCGGCGCCCAGCCCCGGGACGTGGTCGATCAGGTAGTCGGGGAAGCCGGACCCGGCGAACAGCCCGACCGGGGCGCCGGGGTCGGTCGGGCAGTAGCCGGCCCGCTCCAGGGCCTCCCAGGAGCACTCCAGCAGCAGCCGGTGGTGCGGCTCCAGCGTTTCGGCCTCGCGCGCGCCGAAGCCGAAGACGGCCGCGTCGAAGAGGTCGAGGCCGGCCACCGGCCCACCGACCCGGACGTATCCGGGCTCGGCCGCCGACGCCGGGTCGATCCCGGCGGCGAGCAACTCGGCGCCGGTGATCTCCCGCAGGCCGCCGGTGCCCTCGCGCAGGTTGCGCCACAGCTCGTCGACGTCGGCGGCGCCCGGGAAGCGGCCCGACATGCCGATGATGGCCACGGACGAGTCGTCAGCTGGTTCCGTCACGGTTGCTCCTCGGTCCTGTCTGTCCTGTCCTGTCCGGCCTGCCCTGTCCCGGCCTGCCCTGTCCCGGCCTGCCCTGTCCCGGCCTGCCCTGCCGGTCCTGCCTGCCCTGCCGGTCCTGCCGGTCCTGCCGGTCCTGCCGGTCCTGCCGGTCCAGGCTCGCGGGCCGGCTCAGGTCCGCGGGCCCGGCTCAGACCAGCCGGCTGCGGCCCCAGCCCCGGGCGAGGCGGTAGCTGGCCAGCGCACCGGCGGCCAGGGCGATCCCGAGGCAGACCAGCGCGGGGCGCAGGGTGTCCGCCGTGCGGCCCTCGACCGCCGCGCGGATCATCGTCAGGCCCCAGTAGCCGGGCGAGAACGGCGCGGCGTCCTTCGCCCAGCCGGGCATCAGGCTCACCGGCAGCAGGGCGCCGCCGAGCGCGCTGATGGTGATGGAGCCGACGTCGGAGGCCATCATCAGGTCGCCCCGGCTGCGCACCAGCGTCGCCAGGGCCGAGCCCATCGTCATCAGGGTGAAGCCCCAGACCGCCATGGCCAGCCCCAGCAGCCCGATCGACCTGGGCGAGGGCATGCCGACCACCAGGCAGCCGTAGCCCACCAGCACGGCCTGCTGGAACATCAGCACCGCGAACACCGGCAGCGCCTTGCCGACCAGCAGCTCGGCCCTGGTCGCCCGGCTCGCGCGCAACCGGTCCCAGGTGCGCCACTCGCGCTCCACGAAGATCGCGTTGCCGACGATGGCCATGGCGAAGACCGAGAACATCACCAGCTGCCCGGTGACCGTCTGGACCACGCCGCCGCCCACCGTGTCGGTGTAGAGCGCCTTGGTGTACAGCGGCTTGAAGAGCACCATGAAGATCATCGGCGTCACCAGGTAACTGATCAGCTGGGCCGGATCGCGCAGCCGCAGGATCACGTTGTACTTGATCAGCGCGCCGGTGCGGTAGAGGGAGTCACTGGACATCGGCGGCCGCCAGGGAGCGATAGAGGTCGTCAAGGGTCGGGGGGTGCAGCTCGACCGACTCGACCGGTCGCCGCACGGTGCCGAGCAGCTCCAGCAGCGTCGAGGTGACGTCGGTGGTGGAGACCTTTAGGTCGCCGTCCGCCGAGCTCACCCGCACCTCACCGGGGAGCCGTTCGAGCAGCTCGGCGCTGCTGCCCCGCGCGATGATCCGGCCGGCGGCGGCGACCGCGATGGTGGCCCGCAGCTCGGTCAGTTCGTTGAGGTAGTGGGTCGTGTAGACCACCGCGGCGCCCTCGCCCGCCCGCTGCTTCACCACGTCGAGCAGCGCCTGCCGGGTCTGCGGGTCGGCGCCCGCGGTCGGCTCGTCGAGCAGCAGCAGCGCCGGCCGGTGGATCAGGGCGGTCGCCGCCTGGGCCCGCCGCTGCTGGCCGCCGGAGAGCAGGCCGGCCGGCCGGTCCAGGAACTCGGTCATCCGCAGGGCGACGGCGAGGTCCTCGATCTCGCCGCGCAGCGCGGCGCCGCGCAGTCCGGCGAGTCTGCCGTAGAGGCGCAGGTGCTCGCGGACGGTGACGGAGCGGTAGAGGGCGATGTGCTGGGGCGAGATGCCGATCCGGTCGCGGGCCCGCACCGGCGTGCGGCCGTCGATGAGGATGACCCCGCTGTCCGGCTGGAGCAGCCCGGAGACCATCTCGACGAAGGTCGTCTTGCCGGCGCCGTTGTGGCCGACCAGGCCGACGATCTCCCCGGCGGCGGCTTCGAGGCTGAACCCGGCCAGCGCCTGGACGTCGTCGTACCGCTTGGTGAGGTCGATCGCTTGCAGCAAGGTCACTCCTTGGTCGGGCCGGGATCGGGGCGGCCGCCCGGGGCCCCGCGGGGCCCTCGGCCACCCTGGCACGGTGCCCCGGCGGGGGACACCGCCCGGCGGCGGCACGAACGGCCGCCCTTCGCTACCCGGCGGCGGGCGGGCCGTGAGCGCGGGTCGGTCAGTCCGGCAGGCTGCCGTGCTCCTGGCCGCCGCGCCGCTCCAGGGCCCGGCGCAGCTCGACCCGGTCGAACTTGCCGTTCACCGACCGGGGCAGGCGCGCCAGCACCTCGACGCGCGCGGGCAGCATGTAGGCGGGCAGCTGCTCGGCCAGTGCCCGGGCGAGCGGGACCGTGGACGGGTCGGGGGCGAGCAGCGTCACGACGAGTTCGACCCGCTGCCCCAGCACCTCGTCCGTGACGCCCACCGCCACCGCCTCCCCCACCAGGCCGGTGGCGTAGGCCGCTTCCTCGATCTCGGTCGGGCTGACCCGGTACCCGGAGGTCTTGATCATGTCGTCGTGGCGGCCGACGAAGTAGAGGAAGCCGTCCTGGTCGCGGTAGACCGTGTCGCCGGACCAGACCGCCGGCTCGGGCGGCGTCGCACCGCTCGCCCCGGGCACCGGGCGGAAGCGCTCCGCGGTGCGCTCGGGGTCGCGCCAGTAGCCGAGCGCCACCAGGGCGCCCCGGTGCACCAGTTCGCCGTGCTCCCCCGGGCCGCAGGGCGTGCCGTCCGGGCGGACCACCAGGAGCTCGGCGTTCGGGACGGCCTTGCCGATCGAGTCCGGTCGGCGGTCGGCCTCGGCGGGGTCGAGGTAGCTGGAGCGGAACGCCTCGGTGAGCCCGTACATCAGGTACGGCTCGGCCTTCGGGAAGAGCTGCCGGAGCCTGGCCAGGGTGGCCCGCGGCATCCGGCCACCGGTGTTGGCGAAGTAGCGCAGGTGCGCGGTGGCCTCCTCGGGCCAGTCCTGCGCCGCGAGTTGCAGCCACAGCGGGGGCACGCAGGTGAGGGCGGTGACCCGGTGCCGGGCGCAGAGCCGGACGATCTCCTTGGCCAGCAGGTAGTTGGCCAGCACCACATGGGCGCCGGCGATCAGCGCGGTGGTGAGCTGGCTGAACCCGGCGTCGAAGCTGAGCGGCAGTACGGCCAGCACCACGTCGTCCGGTCCGTGGCCGAGGTAGCCGGCCACGCTCGCGGCGCCGGCCAGCAGGTTGCGGTGCGAGAGCACCACGCCCTTGGGGCCGCCGGTGCTGCCGGAGGTGTACATGATGGCCGCGACGTCCTGGTCGATGACCGCCGAGCCGTCCGGGACCGGGAGCGGCTCGGCCGCCACCAGCTCGGCCCAGGTCCGCGGCACCACCCGCCCGCCGTCCCGCCTGCCGTCCCGCGCTCGCGCTCCCGGCGCGGTGGCGCCGATGAGCACGGCGTGCTCGACCGAGCTGTCCGGGGCCAGCGCCTGGCGCACGGCCTCCCACCGCTCGGTCGTGGTGATCACCACCCGCGGCGCGCAGTCCTGGACGACATGGGCGAGTTGGAGGGTCCGGAACAGCGGGTTCACCGGGACCAGCACCGCGCCGGCCGCGGCGATCGCCAGCAGGGCGACCACCGTCTCGATCCGCTTCTCCGCGTGGACGACCACCCGGTCACCGCGCCGCACGCCCAGCGCGTGCAGCCCGGCGGCGACCCGGGCCACCCGGTCGGACAGCTCCGCGTAGCTCAGCGTCTCGGACCTGAAGGTCACCGCCGGCCGGTCGGGGGCGCCGCGACCGAGCAGCTGGTCCAGCCGGACCGGCGGCACGGGCCGGGGGCCGAGCGCCTCACGCATCGGCGAACCGCTCGGCGGCGACGAGCCCACCGACCGCCGCCCAGAGCGAGCCGACCGTCTCGAAGGTCTCCTCGGTGATCAGCTCGTCGGGCAGTTCGAGACCGAACCGCTCCTCCAGGTCGGTCAGCAACTGCACCACGCCCATCGAGTTGAGGCCGAGCGCGGCGAGGTCGTCCGTGGCGGCGAACCCGTCGTCCTCCGCGTACGGGAGGTGGGCCAGCAGGGTCTTGCGGAAGGCGGCCGGTAGGTCCGTCGTCATGGTGGTCTCCGTAGGCTGAGGCTTCGTCACCGCACCGTGTGCGGACCGGAGTTCCGGTCCGCACCGCACGGAGTCCATCACGCCGCGCGCTCGGCCCGCCCTCGAACCGCTATCGCGCGCACTCGCGCCCGAGGCCCGTTCGAGGGTCGTTCGAGGTCCGCGTGATAGCGGCGTGATAGCGGGCCGCGTCGGACCGGCCGGGCGGTGGCGAGCGGTGGCCCGGTGGCGGCTGAGTGGTGGCTCGGCGGTGGCCCGGCGGTGGCCCGGCGAGAGCCGCTTGATGGGCCCCTCTGGCACCGTCAACCGCACTGAGGCACATCAGGAGTTCAGCCCTCGGGAGGCTCAATGTCCACGGTCCAGGTCTCACCGACCGGTCCGCAGCTCGTCGTGAACGATCAGACCCCCTACGCCCGACTGGTCCCCGGCCCGGGTGCCGGCGACCGGGAGACCGAGGTGTACCGCTTCGCCGTGCGCCACGGCGAGATCGCCTCCTTCGAGGTTGCCGCGGCCCACCTGGGCCTGCCGGTGACCCAGGTCTTCGGCGCGATCACCCGGCTCGTCGAACTGCGCCTGCTGCGCACGGCCGGCGACCGCCTGGTCCCGGTGGCGCCCGAGGCCGCGGCGGCCTCGCTCGTCTCCCCCATCGAACGCGCGATGTACGAGCGGCGGGAGCTCGCCGACCGGCTGCGCGACCGCATCGACGCCATCACCCGGCCGGAGACCGGGACGGCGGAGCCGGTCGGCGGCATCGACGGCTTCGAGGGGGTCGCCGAGATCCGCGGCCTGTTCAAACTGGCCAGCGAGACCTGCCGCAAGGAGCTGCTGATCCTGCGGCCCAGCCACCACGACGAGGAGCTGCTCGACAGTCTGCTCGACCCCTGCTACGCGGCACTGGACCTCGGGGTGAGCGTCAAGGTGGCCTGCCCGCACCGCAGCCGGGCCGGGTTCGCCTCCCGGGCCAAGGCCAGACGGCTGATCGAGCACGGCGCGGAGATCCGCACCCTCAGCTACCTCCCGCAGGCGGCCGTGGTCTTCGACCAGTCGCTCACCGTGATGGTGAACCTGCCCGGCCCCGACGAGGAGCCGACCGCGCGCCGGATCCGCGACCGCGGCGTGGTCCAGTACCTGGTCAACCTCTTCAACCAACTCTGGGAGGGCGCGGCGCCGTTCACCACCGAGCCCGGCTACGCCGACACCACCGACAGCCTGCACCAGTCCATCGCCCGGCTGATGGCCGAGGGGCTGACCGACGACGTGGTGGCCCGGCGCCTGGGCATGTCGGTGCGCACCTGCCGCCGGCACATCGCGGTGCTGCTGCGCGACCTGGACTCGGTCAGCCGCTTCCAGGCCGGCGTGCACGCGGCCAGCCGGTTCACCATCAGCAGCCGGCCCGGCGCCTGAACCCCGGCTCCGCCCCTGTGTCGCCGAGGCCGCTCCCGCTGATCGATGCGGGGGCGGCCTCGGCGGCACAGGTCTTCCGGACGGGTCAGGTTTTCCGGACGGGTCAGGTCTTCCGGACGGGTCAGATCTCCCGGAGGAGTCCGGTCTTCGGGACGGCACAGGTCTCCCGGAGGGGTCAGCCGACGGCCCCGGCGGTGCCCTCGGCCAGCCGCAGCGCCGCTGTGTCCACCGCCCGCAGCAGCACCCAGCCCTCGCGCAGGGGGCCGCGGGCCTGGAGCAGGATCAGCTCGCCGTCGGCGATCCGGCCGGCGGCCAGCGCGTCGTGGCAGGCCAGCCAGCCGTCGCACGGCCCGCTCCCGCCGAACCGGTGCGCGGCCCGCTCGGCCGCCGCCCCCGGCGGGCCCTCCCCGCACTCCAGCACCCGCAGCGGCCCCTCGCCCGGCCGCACCCGCAGCGCGACCGCGGTGAACCGGGCCCCGCCCGCGCGCGCGTCGGCGACCAGCGGTTCGTCGCAGATCAGCACGGTGGCGCCGGTCTCCTCGGGCACCGCCCAGTCCAGCAGGTCGAAGACGGCGGTCCCGCCCAGCTCCTCCAGTTGCGTGATGCCGACGTCCTCCCCGGCCCAGCCGACCTGGTGGACCAGCCCGGCCAGCGCCGCCACCATCGAGTCGCGCGGCACCCCGCGGACCAGGAAGAGCGGCTGCTCGCCGGGCGGCGGGCCGAGCGCGGTCAACGCCAGCTCGCTGACGTCCGGTTCACCCGCGACGTCCTCGGTGTCGTCGGTGGTCACCACCATCCGGTACGCCATCGGGATGCCGCGCGACTCCTGCTCGAACCGGGAGGCCGGCATCGCCACGGCGGCGGGGTCGGTCACCGGCAGGTAGTCGGTGCGGTGCAGGACCGCGACGGCCAGGGCGTCGGCGCTGAGGTCAAGCATCGGCGTCCCCCTGCCGGTAGCCGCGCTCCACGTGCAGCCGCTGGATGTTGCCGGTCCCGTCCATGAACTCGAAGGCGCCCACGTCCCGCGTCCACTTCTCCAGCAGCGGATGCTCCAACAGGCCCGCCGGACCCATCGCGCCCGACGCCCACCGGGCCGTCTCCACCGCCATCCCGGTCGCGCCCAGCTTCGCCGCGCTCGACAGGTAGCCGCGCCGCGGATCGCGGTCCATCCGCACCGCCGCCCGGTAGACCAGCTCCCGGGCCGCCTCGGCGCGGGCCAGCGCGAGCTGCGTGCCGGGCGCGCCCTTGCGGTGCTCGGCGACGTACTCGGCCATCGCCAGCGCGGTGCCCACCGCGGCGGCGGCGACGTGCAGCCGCACCTGGTTGAAGGTCTTCAGCGCGCCCCAGAGCCCCCGCTGGGTGGTCGGCAGGTGCCCGCCCAGCAGCATGTCCCCCGCCACCGGCACCCCGTCGAACGCCAACTCGCTCAGGCAGGCGCCGCGCAGACCGATCGTCTCCAACCGCCGGGCCGACCAGCCCGGGGAGGGCAGCTCGACCAGCGCCGCCCGGATCGACAGCGCCGAGGGGCCGGTGCGCCCGAACACCACGCCGACGCCGCCCCGGGCACCGTTGCCGACGAACCGCTTGGCGCCGAAGAGCAGCCAGCCGCCCGCCCCGTCCGGCTCGAAGCGCGTCTCCATCGCGGCCGCGTCGCTGCCGTGCGCCGGCTCGGTCATGGCGAAGAACGGCCAGGTCCGGCCACCGTGCAACCGGGTGTAGAACCGCTCCTGCTGGGCCGGGTCACCCAGCAGGCGGACCATCACCCCGG
Organism: Kitasatospora sp. NBC_01287; assembly: GCF_026340565.1. NCBI lineage: Bacteria > Bacillati > Actinomycetota > Actinomycetes > Kitasatosporales > Streptomycetaceae > Kitasatospora > Kitasatospora sp. NBC_01287. Next base: position 7,945,109 of record NZ_JAPEPB010000001.1, on the reverse strand, counting down.
CCAACCCAGGGCCCGGACAGGCCAGCGCGGTGGCCGCGTCGCCCCGGGAGATCTCGATGAAGGCCACCACGGTCTGCAGGCAGCTCCCGCCCGCCTCCGGCGCCGCGCCGGCGGCGCTCGGCTCGCGGTACCCCACCGGGGTCTCGGCCCGCCGCATCGTCGCGAAGGCCGGGGAGTCGAAGTGCTCCTCCATCGCGTCCGGGTCCGCGTCGATCGACAGCGCGCGGGCGCGCAGCTCCGCCCCCTCCTCGCGGGCGGAATCGCGCACGGCGCGCAGGTGCTGGTCGAGCTCGATCATGCCGGGACTTCCTCTCCGTCTGCCCTGCCGGTGCTGCCTGCCGTGCCGGTCCTGCCTGCCGTGCCTGCCCTGCCTGCCCTGCCTGCCGTGCCTGCCCTGCTGGTGCTGTCTGCCGTGCCTGCCCTGTCCGCCCTGCCTGCCGTGCGCGGGGCCGGCCGGCTCACGGCGCGTCCGCCACGAGCTCGACGATGGTCGCCTGGCAGTACCCGCCCCGCCCGCTGGCCACCAGCGCGCAGCGGTCCCCCGGGCGCAGCCGGCCCGAACGGTCGGCGTGTTCGAGCGCCATCAGCGAGTCCGCGCCGAAGTTGTGCCCCCGCTCCGGCAGCAGGTCCAGGCAGATCCGCTCGAACGGGAAGCCGGACTGGGCACTGAAGTTGGTCCACACCATCCGGTTGGACAGGTGCGGCATCACCCAGTCGATCCCCTCCAGGCCGACGCCCGTGCTCAGCGCCGCGCGCCGGATGGTCTCCAGCGTCTGCGCGCGGATGACCTCGGCGTTCGCGGTGGCCTCCGCCTTCGACATCCGCAGGTTGCGGTGGAAGCGGGGGTCCCGGCTGACGGCGCCGCCCAGGTGGCGGTAGCGCGGCCGGTCCGCGGCGCCGGGGCCCTGCACCACGATCGCGGCCACGCTGTCCCCGGAGACCGACCGGCCGGGGAAGACCCGGGCGCGGTCGTTGCAGCTGCCCTGGTCGCCGGCGAGCACCAGGACCCGGTCCTCCGGGTCGGCGGCGCGGCGGCGCAGGTAGCGGCGGGCGAGTTCGATCGACCGCAGCACGGAGACGCAGTTGATGTGCGAGACGCCGTAGAAGCGGCCGGGGGGCAGGTCGAGCCGCTCGCTCATCCGGTCCCGGAACTCGCCGCACAGGTCGATCTGACGGAGCAGCAGCGTGTGGCCGTAGAGGACCAGTCCGGCCGGCCGGCCGTCGAGCGCGGCCAGGCCGGCCGCGACGAGCTGGTCCTCCATCCGCTCGTCCTCGGCCAGGGTCAGGCTGTCGCGCAGGCCCATGGCCCTGAACATCCGGCTCTCCCGGGTGCCGTACCCGGCCCGCTCCACCACGTCGGCCACCGGCTCGACGCGGCCTGGCAGCCGGACCGCCACCCGGGAGAGGCCGACGGCCCCGGGGGCGGCCTGCGACGGGGCGCGCGACGACAAGGCGGCCGGCGAGGGAGCGGCCAGCGACCGGACGGCCACCGAGGGAGCGGCGACGGAGGAAGCGGCCGGCGCACGCGTGGTGCGGCGGGCGGCGGCGGGCAGTTGGGCGGCGGCCCGCGCGGTGAGCACGGGGCGGTCGACCTTGCGGTTGGCGTTCAGCGGGAACTCGTCGAGGTACTCGAAGCGCAGCGGGATCAACGGCCTGGGGCAGAACACCGCGAGCTCCTCGATCAGGGCGGCGGCGGGGCGGGGCGTACCGGTGCAGAAGGCGAACAGCTCGCCGTCGACGGCCACCGCCACGGCGTCGGTGACCCCGGCGCAGCGCCGCACTCCCGCCTCGACCTCGGCGAGCTCGACGCGGACCCCGTGGATCTTCACCTGGTGGTCCCGGCGGCCCAGGTAGGCGAGTTCACCCTCGGGCCGGCGCCGCACCAGGTCGCCGGTGCGGTACCAGCGCCGCCCCGCGTGGTCGAGGAAGCGCCCCTGGTCGTCCGCCGGGTCCAGGTAACCGGGGAACATCTGCGGTCCGGTGACGCACAGTTCGCCGGTGAGCGGGTCCGGGTTGCCCTCGGCGTCGACCAGGAGGTGGTCGCTGCCCGGGTGCGGCGTGCCGATGGGCACGATGTCGTTGACGCAGCGCGCGGGCGAGGTGGCCGGGTCCCACCGGTGCGCGCTGCAGGAGATGGTCAGCTCGGTGGGGCCGTAGAGGTTCTCCACCCGGGAGTCGGGGGCGGCCGCCTGCCAGTCGGCCGCGTCCCGGCCCAGCAGCGGCTCGCCGCAGAACAGGCTGTACCGCAGGCCCGCCAGCGCGTGCGGGGCGAGCGCCTTCAGCCGCCGCAGCAGCGGGATCACGCTGGGCGAGGAGAACCAGACGGTGATGCCGGACCGCGCGACGAAGGCCGGCACGGCGGTGAAGGCCTGCGGCGGCATCGACACCAGCGTGCCGCCGCTGCCCCAGGCGGCGAAGAGGTCGAACATCGCCAGGTCGAAGGTGAGGTCGAAGGTCTGGGAGAAGACGTCGGCCGGCGTGAAGCGGTAGCGGTCGTGCGTGAAGCGCAGGTAGGCGTCGACGTTGCGGTGCAGGACCGGCACGCCCTTGGGGCGGCCGGTGGAGCCCGAGGTGAACAGGATGTAGGCCACCTCGTCGGGTCCGGGCGTGCGGGGGTGCGCCAGCGCGGCGGCGCTCGGTTCGTGGACGACCGCCACGCCGCGCAGCGCCTCGGCCAGTCCGGGCAGCAGCGCCAGGCCCTGGGCGTCGACGATCAACGCGTCCAGTCGGGCCGCGGTGATCATCCGGCTGGTCCGCTCGGCCGGGAAGTCGGGGTTGAGCGGCACCACCGCGGCCCCCGCGTACCCCGCCGCGAGCACGCCCGCGTAGGCCTGCTCGCTGCGGGCGGCCAGCAGGCCGACCCGGCGCGGCCCGGGACCGCCGCCACGGGCCACCAGGTCACCGGCAACCAGGTCACCGGCCAGGGCCAGCGCGCGCTCGTGCAGCCGCCGGTAGCTGAACCGCTCGGCGCCGATCCGCAGCGCCACCGCCTCCGGATCGGCCCGCGCGCCGCGCAGGAACCAGCCGTGCAGGGGGCCGGCACCGGCCGCCGCCTCCGGCCCTGCGCTGGCGCTGCTGACTGCACTGGCACTGGTCATCGTGCTCCTCCGGGCGGGTGCGGCGGCCGGGGCGCGGGCCCGCGGCCGACGGGTGATGGATGTCCTGGGCAGGCAGTGGTGGCGACGGCGGTCGTTCCCGCGGTGGCGACGGCGGTCGTGCCGGCGATCGTGCCAGCGGTGGCGACGGCGGCCGTGACGGCCACGGCGACGGCCACCACCAGGTCGACCTGGTGGGTGAGGGTCACGGCGATCTCGTGCACGCCGGCCTCCTCGGCCAGCTGCCGGGCGCCACCGGACAGGGTGACCACGGGGGCGCCCCAGGAGTCGCCGGTGACCTCGATGTCCCGCCAGCGCAGCCCCTGCCCGAAGCCGCGGCCGAGCAGCTTGCAGGTGGCCTCCTTGACGCAGAACCGCCCCGCCAGCCGCTCCACGCGGCGCCGCGGGCCCAGCTCGCCGGCCTCGGCCAGCTCCGCCTCGGTGAACACCAGCGCGCGGTAGCGGTGGTGTTCGGCGACCCGCGCGAAGCGGGAGACGGAGAGCAGGTCCACGCCGATCCGCATCCGGCTCAACTCCCCGCGTGGGAGGCGTTGGCGGTCAGCCGCAGCGCCGCGGTGTCCACCGCGTCCAGCAGCAGCCAGCCCTCCCGCAGCGGGCCGCTCGCGTGCACCAGCACCCGTTCGCCGTCCCGCACCCGGCCCGCCGCCAGCGCCCGGTGCAGCGCCAGCCACCCGTCGCACGCGCCCCGGCCCGAGAAGCGGTGCGCCACCGCGCCCACCGCCCCGTCCGGCGGCCCCTCGCCGCACCCGGCCACCCGCAGCGGCCCCGCGCCACGGCGCACCCGCAGCCCCACCGCGGCGAAGTGGCCCGGCACCCGCGCGTCGGCGAAGAGCGGCTCGTCGCAGACCACCACCGTCGCGCCCGACTCCTGCGGTACCGCCCAGCCCAGCAGGTCGAAGACCACCGTGCCGCCCAGCTCCTCCAGGTGCGTGATCCCCACGTCCTCGCCCACCCAGCCCGACTCGTGCACGAGTTGGGCCAGCGAGGCCACCATCGAGTCGCGCAGCGGACCGGAGCGCACCAGGAAGAGCGGCTGCTCCACCGGCGGAGCGCCCAGCCCCGCCAGCGCCAGGGCGCTCACATCCGGCTCGCCGCCCGTGGTGTCCTGCGAGGAGAGCACCAGCACGTGCTCCGCCGGGATGCCGTGCTCCCGTTCCAGGCGGAAGAGCGGCACCGCGTCCACCGGGAACGAGCCCAGCGGCACGTAGTGCTCGAACGGCAGGGTCGCCACACTCAGCGCCTCGATGCCGAGAGTGACCGTCCCGGTCCACCCGTCCTGGGTCAAGCCGCCCTGGAGCAAGCCGCCCTCGGTCCAGCCATCCTGGGTCAAGCCGTCCTCGGTCCTGTCCGCACTCACGAGTCCTCCAGGACCTCGACGATCACCGATTGGAAGTAGGCGCCCTGGCCGACCGAGACCAGCGCGCACCGGTCGCCCGGGCCCACCCGCTGGGTGCGGTCGGCGTGTTCCAGGGCCATCAACGCGTCCGTGCCGAAGTTGTGGCCCCGCTCCGGGACCAGGTCCAGGCAGATCCGGTCCCAGGCGAAGCCCGACTCGCTGCTGAAGCCGCGCCAGAGCGTCCGGTTGGACAGGTGCGGCATCACCCAGTCGATCCGCTCCAGGTCCAGGCCCGCGCTGCGCGCCGCGCGCCGGACGGTCTCCACCGTCCGGGTCCGCACGCTGCCGGCGAACGCGGCCGACTCCGCCGGCGACATCCGCAGGTTGCGGTGGAACCGGGCGTCCCGCTCCGCCGCGCCGCCCAGGTAGCGGTAGCGCGGCCGGCCGGCGGCACCGGGGCCCCGCACCAGGACGGCGACCACCGCGTCCCCCGCCACCGTGAGGCCGGGGATGATCCGCGACCGGTCGTGGTGGCTGCCCTGGTCGCCGCCGAGCACCAGCACCCGTTCGTGCGGTGCGGCGCCGGGCCGGGCCAGGTAGCGGCGGGCCAACTCCACCGAGCGCAGCACCGACGTGCAGTTGACGTGCGAGACGCCGAAGAAGCGGGCGCCGGGCAGGCCCAGCCGCTCGCGCAGCCGGTCCCGGAAGGCGCCGCAGAACTCGGGCTCCGGGAGCAGCAGGGTGTGCCCGTAGAGCACCAGTTCGGCCGGTTCGCCGCCGAGCGCCGCGCGGCCCGCCTCGACCAGCAGGTCCTCGGTCCGCTCGCCCTCGGCCAGCGTCGGGCTCTCGCGCAGGCCGTGCAGCTTGGCGAAGACCCGCCGTTCCCTGGGGCCGCACCCGGTGCGCGTCAGGATCTCGTCCACCGACTCGACCCGGCCCGGCAGTTGGACCACCACCCGGGAGAGCCCGACACCCATGGCCCGCCCCCGGTGGCGGGCGGCGGCCGCGGGAGCACCACGGGTGCCGAGGATCTCGGCTCGCTCCATCAGAACTCACCTCCCTCGATCGTGGGTTCGGGGCCTGCGGGCCGGCGCTCGTCGAGGACCTCGACGACGACCGCCTGGAAGTAGGCGCCCAGCCCGATGGCCACCAACGCGCACCGGTCCCCCGGGCGCAGCCGGCCCGAACGGTCGGCGTGCTCCAGCGCCATCAGCGCGTCGGCGCCGAAGTTGTGCCCCAGCTCGGGCAGCAGGTCCATGCAGATCCGGTCCTTGGGGACACCGGACTGGCTGCTGAAGGCGCGGGTGAACATCTGGTTGGAGAAGTGCAGCATCACCAGGTCGAGTTGGTCCATGCCGAGGCCGGCGGCCCGCGCCGCCCGGTCCAGCACCGCCACCGCCTGCTCGGAGCAGACCTTCTGGAAGAGCGCGGCCGCCGACGAGGTCATCCGCATGTTGCGATGGAAGCGGGTGTCCCGGCCCGACGCGCCGGCCAGGTACCGGTAGCGGGCGCCGGCGGCGGTGCCGTGCACCAGCAGTCCCACCGCCGCGTCCCCGGCCACCGTGGTGCCCGCGATGTAGCGGCCACGGTCGCTGGCGCTGCCCTGGTCGCCGCCGAGCACCAGCACCCGCTCCCGCGGATCGGCGCCGGGCCGGGCCAGGTAGCGGCGGGCCAGCTCCACCGAGCGCAGCACCGAGGCGCAGTTGATGTGCGAGACGCCGAAGAAGCGGGCGCCGGGCAGGCCCAGCCGCTCGCGCAGCCGGTCGGGGAAGTCGCCGAACAGGTCGACCTCCGCCATCAGCAGGGTGTGCCCGTACAGCACCAGCCCCGCCGTCCCGCCGTCCAGCGCGGCCCGGCCGGCCGTCACCAGGAGGTCCGCCATCCGCTCGCCCTCGGCCAGCGTCGGGCTGTCGCGCAGCCCGTAGACCTTGGCGAACATCCGGCGCTCCAGCGGGCCGCAGCCCGACCGGACCAGGATGTCGTCGACCGGCTCGATCCGCCGCGGCACCCGGACGGCCACCCGGGACAGGCCCACGCCGCTCGGCTCCACCGGGCTCACCTCCCGGTGCGGGCGGCGGCGGGCCCGGCGCCGCTGCCCGAGTGCCCGGCACCGCTGCGACCGGTGGTTCGCTCAGTGCTGGGGACGGCCATCGGCGTCGCCCTTCCGGTAGCCGCGCTCCACGTGCAGCCGCTGGATGTTGCTGGTCCCGTCCATGAACTCGAAGGCGCCCACGTCCCGCGTCCACTTCTCCAGCAGCGGGTGCTCCAGCAAGCCCGCCGGGCCCATCGCGCCCGACGCCCAGCGCCCGGTCGCCACCGCCATCGCGGTGGCGCCCAGCTTCGCCGCGCTCGACAGGTAGGCCCGCCGCGGATCGTGGTCCATCCACCCCGCGGCCTCGCAGACCAGGTCCCGCGCGGCCCGCGCCCGCGCCAGCACCAGCTCCAGGCCCGGCGCGCCCTTGCGGTGCTCGCCCACGTACTCCGCCATCGCCAGCGCCGTGCCCACCGCCGCGGCGGCGACGTGCAACCGGACCTGGTTGAAGGTCTTCAGCGCCCCCCAGAGCCCCCGTTGGGCGGTCGGCAGGTGCCCGCCCAGCAGCATGTCCCCCGCCACCGGCACCCCGTCGAACGCCAACTCGCTCAGGTAGGCACCCCGCAGGCCGATCGTCTCCAGCCGCCGGGCCGACCAGCCGGGGGACGGCAGCTCGACCAGCGCCGCCCGGATCGACAGCGCCGAGGGGCCGGTGCGCCCGAACACCACCCCGACGCCGCCGCGCGCCGCGTTGCCGACGAACCGCTTGGCGCCGAAGAGCAGCCAACCGCCCGCCCCGTCCGGCTCGAAGCGCGTCTCCATCGCCCCGGCGTCGCTGCCGTGCGCGGGCTCGGTCATGGCGAAGAAGGGCCAGGTCCGCCCGCCGTGCAGCCGGGTGTAGAAGCGCTCCTGCTGGTCGGGGCTGCCGAGGAGTTCGACCAGCACGCCGGTCAGGCCGGGGCAGGGGCAGGCCAGCACGGTGGCCGCGTCGCCGCGGGCGGTCTCGATCAGGCCGACCACGTTCTGCAGGCAGGTCCTGCGGTCCGGCAGCGAGACGCCGGCCGGAAGCCCCAGGCCGCCGGGGATCGACTCGCGGTACTCGGCGGGGGTGTCGGACTGCCGGAACAGCGTGAAGACCGGGGAGTCCAGGTGGGCCGCCATCGCCTCCGGGTCGGCGTCGATCGGCAGCGCGCGGGCCCGCAGGTCCTCGGCGGCCTCCCTCGACAGGTCGCGGACCGCGCGCAGGTGGGCGTCGAACTCGATCACCGCGCCACCCCGTCCCGGGGGATCCAGCTGCCGGCCACCAGGCAGGAGACGTGCAGCGCGCGGCCCGGGCTGTCCGCCAGGTAGCCCGCGGCGCCGTAGAGCTTCGCCACCTCCCAGCCCAGCTCGTCCAGCCGGGTGTGGATGTCGGCGAGCGCCACCGGCTCGCGCTGCTCCGCCGCGTAGGCCCGCAGCATCTCCACCCCGGCCATGACGTCGGCCACGGCGCCGGTGATCAACTGCTTGCGGATCAGCGGCTCGTCGCCGGACAGGCGCCCCGACAGGTGCTCGACCACCTGGTCCAGCACCCGCCGCAGCAGGCCCAGCCGGACGGCGGCCAGCAGCCGGCCCACGTCCGCCAGTGCGCGGGTGCCGGTGGGACGCTCGCCCGGGCACTCCAGGAAGACGATGCCCTCCCCCTCGGCCAGCCGGTGCCGCAGCACCGGGGCGCCGTCCGGCAGGTCCTGGGCGGCGATCGCCGCGTACCGGCCGGGAGCCGTGCCCGCCACCGGCGTTCCCGCCAGCAGCAGGGCCAGGCCCGCCGCCAGACCGGCCTCGCGCCCGGTCCGCTCGCACTCCGCCATGCTGGTACTCACGAGTCCTCCTGGACCTCGACGACAATCGATTGGAAGTAGGCGCCCTGGCCGATCGCGAACAGCAGGCAGCGCTCGCCCGGCCGCAGCCGGCCCGCGCGGTCCGCGTGCTCCAGCGCCAGCAGCGCGTCGGTGCCGAAGTTGTGCCCCAGCTCCGGGATCAGGTCCAGGCAGATCCGGTCCTTCGCGATGCCCGAGCTCCGGCTGACCCGGCCCCAGAACATCCGGTTGGACAGGTGCGGCATCACCCAGTCGACCTGGTCGGTGGTCAGGCCGGCGGCCGCCACCGCCCGCCGCACGGTGCGCACCGTCTCCTCGAAGCAGACCTCGTTGAACAGGTCGGCCTCCTGCCGAGACATCCGCAGGTTGCGGTGGAAGCGGCTGTCCCGGCCCACCGCGCCGCCCAGGTAGCGGTAGCGCGGCCGGTGCTCCGCGGTGGCGGCGTGCACCAGCAGCGCCACCGCCGCGTCCCCGGCCACCGCGACGCCGGGGATGACCCGGGCCAGGCCCTGGAAACTGCTGCCCTGGTCGCCGCCGAGCACCAGCACCCGCTCCCGCGGATCGGCGCCGGGCCGGGCCAGGTAGCGGCGGGCCAGCTCCACCGAGCGCAGCACCGAGGCGCAGTTGACGTGCGACAGGCTGTAGAGGCGGGCGCCGGCCGGCCCCAGCCGGGAGCGCAGCCCGTCGAGGCAGGCGTCGGACCGGTCGAGCTCCGAGGCCAGCAGGGTGTGCCCGAACAGCACCAGCCCGGCCGTGCCGCCGTCCAGCGCGGCACGGCCCGCCTCGACCAGCAGGTCCTCCATCCGCTCGTCCTCGGCCAGCACCGGGCTCCGGCGCAGGCCGTGGACCTTGGCGAACATCTTGCGCTCCATGGCCCCGCGCCCGGCCCGCAGCAGGACCTCCTCCACCGGCTCGGTGGACCGGGGCAACCGCACCGCCACCCTGGACAGGCCCAGGGCGGCGGGGGACGGCGGCGGGAGCGCCACCGGTCAGGCCGCCGGGCTGGTGGCGAAGGCGGCCTGGACGTAGTCGACCAGGGTGCCCACCGTGCGGAACACCTCGGGCCCCAGCTCGTCCGGGTCGATCTCCAGACCGACAGTGTCCTCCAGGCTCATCAGCAGCTCGATGACACTGGTCGAATCCAGCGCCAGGTCCTCGAACAACCGCGCGTCCTCACGCAGTTCGGGCACCTCACGGTTGAGCACCTCGGACAGGCTGCGCTGCAGCTGGACCAGGATCTCGGTACGCTCCATCAGAACTCACTCTCCTTGTCGGCCGCCGCGCCGCGGCGGTACAGGTACTGCGGACGCATCAGGTCCTCCGGCTCGTCGCGGCTGCGCACCAGGTGGGCCGCGCCGTCCACGACCAGCACCTCGGCCGGGAACCCGTGGCTGAGGAACAGCCCCGGCGAGGCCGAGGGCCCGTAGGCGCCGGAGCACTGGATCCCGACCAGGTCGCCGGGGACCAGGGCGGGTAGCGAAGCGTGCTTGAGGACCGAGTCGTTGGGCGTGCAGAGCGGCCCGGTGACGTTCCACGACTCGTCCTCGCCGACATCGGCCGCCTCCTGCGCGCGCCGGCTCAGCAGGGCCGCCGGGAAGTTGCGCTTGACGAAGGAGCCGATGCCGACCGCCGCCATGTGGTGGTGGGTGCCGCCGTCCGCGATCGCGAACCGCTCGCCCATCGACTCCTTCACGTAGCGCACGCCGAGCAGGTAGACCCCGGCCCGGCCGGCCAGGTAGCGGCCGGACTCCATGATCAGGCGGGTCCCCGGGTGCTCGGCGGTGAAGGCCGCCACCAGCGGGTTGACCTGGGCGGCGACCTCGGCGGGGTCGATGTCCCGCTCGCCCTCGAAGTACGCGACGCCCAGGCCCCCGCCGATGTCCACCGTGTCCAGCCGGATGCCCGTGCTGTGCGCCACCCGGTCGGCCAGATCGAGGATGTAGCGGGTGTTCCGGCCGACCACCTCGGCGTCCAGGATCCGGGTGCCCAGGTAGACGTGGACGCCGGCCACGTCGGCGTACCGGTACTTCTTCGCCAGGTTGCCGGCGGCGAGCACCTGCGCCTCGTCGATGCCGAACTGGCGGGGCTTGCCGCCCATGGTCAGCCGGGAACCACCGATCGCGCACTCCGGGTTGACGCGCAGCAGCACCCGCTGGCGCAGCCCCCGTTCGGCGGCCAGGTGCTCGATGTCGTCCAGCTCGTCGAAGGACTCGCAGACGATCGCGTGCACGCCGCTCTCCAGGCAGGCGATCAGCTCCCGCTCGCTCTTGCCCGGTCCGAGGAAGATGATGTCCTCGGGCGGGGCGCCGGCCGCGAGCGCGGTGCGCAGTTCGACCAGCGAGGAGACCTCGGCCCGGGCGCCACCGGCGCGCAGCACGTCGAAGACGCTGATGTTCGGATTGGCCTTCAGCGAGTAGAAGACCTCGACGGCCGGGTGCAGCACCTGGCGCAGCCCGGTGATCGCCGCCGTGAGCACCTCGCCGTCGTAGACGTAGAGCGGCGTGCCGAAGCGCCGCGCCAGCTCCTCGTACTCGATCCCCTGGATCCTCATGACCGGTCACCCGCCATCTCGTGAAGGCGCCGCTCCGCCTCGTCGCGCACGGCCAGCACCGCGTCGGCGGACCCGGCGAGGCAGATCGCGTAGAGCCGTCCGTGGAAACCGCCCTGCTCGGCCGCCGCGTTGAGCGTCGCGAAGTTGTTGATCAGCACGCCGGGCCGACCCGTGCCGTCGAGGAGCAGGTCGCCCAGCGCCCGCGCGACCTCGGCGAAGGTGTGCGCCCGGGTCAGGCGCAGCCCGAAGGTGGCGGCGATCGCGTGGGTGCCCTCGGGGATGAACCGCTCGGCGATCCGGCTCTGGTAGGTCGACATGTTGAACCTGGCGTTGATCTCCAGGCAGGGGTAGAGCGTGCCGTCGCGGCCCAGCATGGCGTCGACGCCGACCATCCCGAAGTAGCCCTCGGCGTGCAGCGCGCGGCCGATCCGCCGGGTCGCCTCGTGCAGTTCCCCGACGACGGCGGACGGCAGCTCGACCGGGAAGCGGTGGCCCTGGTGCACGCCGTCGCGCAGCACCGCGGCCTTGACCGTCTCGAACCGCACGTCCCCGGTGCGGGAGACGACGAACTGGTAGTTGAGGTCCTGGGCGTGCTCGATCCAGGACTCGACCACCAGGTTGGCCGGGGCCTCGGCGCCGCGCCGCTCGATCAGGCGCAGCAGCCGTTCGGCCCCGCGCCCGTCCTCGACGCGCACCATGCCGCGCCCGGAGACCCCGAGCGACTCCTTCACCACCACCCGGCCGCCCAGGGCCAGTTGCCCGGTGAGCGCGCCGCGCAGTTCGCCGACCGTGCGGCAGATCCGCCCCGGCACGTCGCGCAGACCGGTCTCCGCCACCAGCCGGCGGCTGAAGATCTTGCCGTTGACGGCCTTGCAGGTGGCGGCGCTCGGGCCGGCCAGCGGCAGCCCGGTCGCCTTGGCCAGCTCCTCCTCGGCGGCGGAGACGCCCAGCGGCATCAGGTAGGTGCGCCCGTCGTCGAGCGACCGCAACCTCTCCAGCAGCCGCGGAGAGACCAACGCGTCCTCGGTGACCATCCGCTGGGGGTCGTGGTTCTCCACCGAGACGGTGCGGCCGGCCGCCGCGCCGAGGCCGGCGAGGTAGGCGGCGAAGTCCGGGTCCAACTCGGCCTTGAGGAGCACGATGTCGCCCTCGTCGGCCAGCAGGACGCCCAACTCCTCCATCCGGTTGACCGTCGCCCCCGCGAAGGAGATGTCGGCTCCCGGCAGTTTCGGTTCCCCGACCGCCCAGCTCCGTTCCACCTCGAAGTTGTTGACGAAGACGAAGCGGGCCGCGGAATCGCCCGTGAGATCGTGTTTCAACCGCTCAACGAAATTCATCGCGCTCTCTCTTCTCCGATCTCGGCGTTCTGCGGTTCCGGTGTCCTGCGGTGCCGGCGTTCTCGGGCCCTGGCGTTCTGCGGTTCCTGGCGTTCCGCGGTGCCGCCTCATCCGTCAGCCGTCCCGCACCGCTCCATCCGCGCCGCGAGGCTCCGCAGCGATGCGGCACTGGCGAGTTGACCGACCGTCAGACCGTGCCAGTCCAGCTCTCCCAGCTCCGCCAGCAGCCGCGGCAGCCGCAGGACGCGCCCGCCGGCCGCCGCGTAGCTGTCGGCCGGATCGACCCGGGCGAGCCCGTTGACCTCCGCCGTGACGGCCAGCAGGACCCGCTCGGCCTCGCCGACGGGTGCCGACTCGGCGACCGACTCGGCGACCGACTCGGCGGCCGACTTGGGGGCCAGGTCGGGGGCGGGCCCCGGCGGCGCGGCGGCGAAGCCGATGAGTTCTGCGGCCTGACTGACCGTCAGATCTATCCCGGGCTCCCGATGGGCGTCCAGCAGCCGGGCGTACCCGCGCAGGAAGTGCTCGACCGTCTCCCGGTCCATCACCTCGTCCATCGCCTGCAGGGCGAGGGTGATGCCGTCGGACCACTCGTAGATCCGGAAGTAGACGTCCGAGCCGGCCGTCGCCCAGTCGCTCGGCTCGGCGTTCCAGACCAGCCGCTCCCGACGGGTCCGGCAGGAGCGCGGCGCGTTGTCCAGGAAGTTCAACTCCGAGGCGATCCGCAGCGGTCGGCGCCGGCGCCGGCTCTCCCGCTCGACCAGCTCGGCGAGCCGGTCGTACGGGACGTGGGCGTGCGTGATCGCCTGCTCGACCCGGTCCGCGGCGCGGCGCAGCACGGTGCTGAACGCCGGGTCGTCGGTGAGGTCGATCGAGGCCGCCGTGGGATAGGACATGCAGGTCAGCACCGAGTGGTAGCCGCTGGCGTCCCGCTGGCTGGTGTACATCCGGTGCGCGACGCGCCGCTCGCCGGTGTACGCGGCCACCGCCACCGCGTAGGCGGCCAGTTGGACGGCGGACGGCCAGACCCGCGCCCGTGCCGCGATGGCGCGCGAAGTCGCCAGCAGCGACGGCACGGTGAGCGAGGCGCTGTGCGCCGCGCCGGGCGCCCGGGACGCGTCGCGGCGCGCGGCGAAGACGTCGTCGGGCAGCCGCCGCAGCTCGCCGTGCCAGTGCGCCAGCGCCGCGTCCACCTCGGCGGCCGGCCGCCCCGCCTCGTAGCGGGCCAGGTCCACCGGCTGCTGGGGCACCGGGGCCAGCGCGACGGGCCGGCGCTCGACGCGGGCGGCCAGCAGCGCGTCGAGGTCGCGGCAGAGCACGTCCAGGGCCACGTCGTCGAAGGAGAGGTGGTTGAAGACCAGGTGCAGCCGCCTCAACCGGCCGCCGGTGGTGACCGCGCAGGCCCGGACGGGCCACTCGCGGCCGAGGTCGAACGGGGCGCGGACCAGCTGGCGGATCACCTCGGCGGGCGGCGGCGTGCCGTCGTCCTCGGTGGTCGCCTCGCGCACGGGCAGCGGGGCCGGCGGCTCGACCCGCTGCAGCGGCCACGGCCGGGCGCGCAGGTCGTAGACGGTCCGCAGGCCCTCGTGCCGGCGCACCAGTTGGGTCAGCGCCTGCCTGGCGTGCTCGGTGGTGCAGCCGGCGGGCAGCGGGTAGTCGGCCGTGATGTGGGCCTCGTGCCGCGAGCCGGCCGGGACCTGGTGGTACCGCAGCAGGTGGTAGTGCTGGCCCCAGCACAGCCGAGCACTCCTGGTTGCGAGCATCTACCTTCCCTCCGCCGCCTGTTCGGGTCCCCATTCGCAGCGATAATCGCCCGGGGCGACCGGATCGCGTCAGTACTCGGCGGTGGCACCTTGCGGCCGGTAGAAAGCTGCCACCGGAATGCGTCGGAAACCGCTCGCCGATCGTTGACACCGGATTTTTCGGCAGGCGAGCATAACCGCTGTCCGGTGGCGGTGAATTGTGGAGAAGCAGCGGGCCGGACCGCGGCGCGCGTGTCCTGACACGGCGCCGGCAGCGGACGGAGGGTGAATGCGGAACGCGATCACGGCGTGCGAGCGGGCCGGCCACCGGGACGGCCTCGCGGACGGCCTCGCGCTGGCGCTGGACGGGGTGGACGCCGACGCGGCGCCGGGCGGGATCGCGGCGCTGCCCTCGGCCGCCGTGCCGGCCGGGGCGCGGGTGCTGCGCCACCCCATGGCGGCCGGCGAGGGCATCAGCTTCGTGCGGGCCGCGCCCCGGTGGCCCGGCGCGCCTGACGGCCCGCCACCTGGCGGACCACCACCTGGCGGACTACCCGGCAGACCGTCCGGCCCCGCACCTGGCAGACCATCCGCCGGACGATCCGCCGAGCTCGCCGAGCTGGCCGAGCTCGCCGAACTGGCCGAACTGGCCGAACTGGCCGTCCGGCTAGGCGCGGTGCGGATCGGGGTCACCCGGCGGCTGATGGAGCAGGTCGTCGCGCACCTGTCCGACCGCGTCGTCGGCGGCGAGCCCACCGTGGCCAAGCAGTTGGTCCAGGGCGCGCTGGCCGACGCACTGGTCGCCACCGAGGCCGCGCGCTGCTGCCTGCTGGTGGCGGACCCGCTCGCGGTGGTCACCGATGTGCACGACCGGCTGACCGCCGTGGACTGGGAGCTCGCGAAACTGCTGGGCGCGAGCGGCTACGTCGGCCGCAACCCGGCCTCGGGCGCCTACGTGTCCCGGCTGACCGCGAACTGCTGGGTGCCCAGGAGGCGTACGGCATGAGCGGGCCACTGGAACTCTCCCCCGAGCTGCGGGAACTCTCTCCTGGGCTGCGGGAGTTGCGCGGGCTCAGCCGCGAACTCGCCGCCGACCTGCGCCGCGACGCGCTCGCGGTGGACGCCGACCCGTTCGACACCGATCGGCTGCGGACCTCCGCGACGCTGGAGCTGCTGCGCCTGATGGGCACCCCCAAGGCGTTCCGCACCCAGGCCGTGCCGCCCTGCGCCGACGAGTTCACCGGCAGCGCGCTGGGCCGGGTGGTCGCCAACATCGAGCTGGCCGGCGGTGACGTCGGGGTGCTGAACGCCTGCGCGGCGCCGTCCCTCGCCGGACTGGCGGTCGAGGCGCTGGGCGACGAGAGGCAGCAGGAGTTCTTCTACCGGGACCTGGCGGAGCGGCGCTCGTGGACCTTCTTCGGGATGACCGAGCCGGCCCGCGGCAGCGACGCGACCGCCATGGAGACCCGCCTCGACCCCGAACCCGGCGGCGGCACCCATAGCGGCTCCGGCGGGTCCGGCCCCGGGTCCGGCCACGCGTCCGGCCACGCGTCCGGCCACGCGTCCGGCCCTGACGGCTACCGGCTGAACGGCGCCAAGCGCTACGTCGCCAACGCGGAGCGCGGCACGATCGGCGTGGTCTTCGCCCGCACCGGCCAGACGGCCCTGTCCATCAGGGCCGTGCTGCTGCGCCATCCGACGCCCGGCTTCACCGGCACGGCGCTGGACATGATGGGGCTGCGCGGCGCGTGCATCGGCCACATGTCCTTCGAGGACGTGCCGGTCCCGCGCGAGATGGTGCTCGGCCGGCACCTGCCGGCGTCGCGCCGCGGCATGTGGGGGGCGGTCCGGGCGTTCAACGTCATCCGGCTGCAGATCGGCGCCCAGGCGCTCGGCGTGGCCCTCGCGATCCGCGACTACGTGTGCGCGCGGCGCCCCGGCTGGTCGGGGCACGAGCTGATGTCGGCGCGCCTGGCGGCCGCCCGCGAGCTGATGTACCGCCACGCGATCGAGATCGACCGCTCCCCCGACGATCGGCGGGCGCCGTCCATCGCCAAGCTGCACACCACGGACCTGGCCGTCGAGGCCACCCGGTGGGCGGAGGCGGCCCTCGGCCCCGGCTCCCTGCTGGCACACCCCCTGCTGGAGAAGTGGTGCCGTGACGTCTACGCGTTCGAGTTCATGGACGGCACCAGCAACATCCTCCGGCTCACCATCGCACCCGACGCGGCCCCTCGGCGATCCCGGGCCTGAGGTGGTGGGAGTACCGGGTGGCGTGCCGGACGCGCCGGACGTACCGGACGTGCCGGACGCGCCGGACGCGCCGGACGTGCCCGGCGCGGGCGAGTGCCACCTGTGGCTGGTCCCGGTGCGCCCGCGCCCCCACTGGCTGGGCCTGCTGGACCCCGCCGAGCGGCTGCGGGCCGAGCGGCTCGCCGGCACGCCCGCCGAGCACGTCCACCTCACCTCCCGGGCGGCGCAGCGCCTGATCGGTTCCCGCTACCTCGGCGTCCCGCCGCACGAGGTGACCGCGAGCCGCGACTGCGGGCACTGCGGCGCCCCGCACGGCAAGCCCCGGTGGCGGGCCGGCGAGGTCGACTACTCCGTCTCGCACACCGACCGCTGGCTGATCCTGGCCGTCACCGGCGCCGGACCGGTGGGCGCCGACATCGAGAGCCCCGCCTCGATCACGGACCCCGCCGCCCTGGTCAGGTCCGCGCTGACCCCCGGCGAGGCGGCGCGCTTCCACCGGCTGCCCGCCGCGCGGCGCACCGCGTGGCTGCTCCGGGCGTGGACCCGCAAGGAGGCGGCCATGAAGCTGACCGGGCTCGGGCTGCGGGCACCGCCGAACCAGCTGGACGTGCGCGGCCCGACCGTCCGCGCGGGTGAGGTCCCCCGGTGGCCGCACGGCCCGGTCCACCTCTCCGCCCTCGCCGTGCCCGACGGCCACGTCGCGGCGCTGGCGACCACCACTCCGGTCACCGCGCTGCGCCGGCTCCAACTCCCGCCCGACCGCTGACCGCGCGCCACGCCGACTGTGCCGACGCCCGACGCCGCAGCGCCAGGTGCGCGCCGCGGCGTCGGGCGGGTCGCGTCCTCAGGCGGTGGGCGCCCTCAGCTGACGCGGGACGCCGCGCGGGCGAGAGTCGGGTCGGCGGCGAGCCGGCCGGCCAGCGCCCAGGTGCGCAGCCGCTCCCGCGAGGAGCGCATCCCGGCGTGAACGACCACCACCTCGGTGGCCCCCGCGTCGAAGTAGCGGCGGATCCCGGCCTCGACCGTCCGCTCGTCCCCGATGAGCGCCAACTCGACCGGGTGCGAGGCCCCTTCAGCGGCCAGCACCCGCTGGTAGGACGGGATCGAGGCGTAGGGGCCCAGGTGCACGGCGGCGGTCTGCCGCACGATGTCGGCGTCGTCCGTCACGACGGCGGGCACCGCGGCGACGATCCGCGGCGCGGGCCGGCCGGCGCTCGCGGCCGCCTCGCGCAGCTCCGGCCCGATGCCGCCCTCCAGTGACCGGGGCCCGGCGAGGTAGGTGACCGTGCCGTCGGCGAGTTCACCGGCGGCCCGCAGCGCCTGGGGTCCCATCGCGGCGACGAGCAGCGGCGCACCACCGCCGCCGGCGACGGAGGTCGACAGCGGCGGCCGCGCGGTGACCGTGCGGCCCGCGAAGCTGGTCCGCTCCCCGTCCAACACCTGGCGCAGCACCGTCAGCGACTCGCGCAGGTGGCGGATCGGCGCCGGGTACGCCGCGCCGTAGGCGGGCTCCAGCAGTCCCCTGACGCCCAGTCCGACGCCGAGGGTGAAGCGCCCGCCGGTGGCGGCCTGAGCCGTCTGCGCGAGGCTCGCGAGCACCAGCGGATGCCGGGGGTAGAGCGGCACCACCGCCGTACCGACCGCGATCCCGGGCACCGCCCGCCCGGCGAGCGCGGCCAGGGTGATCGCGTCGTGGTCGAACAGCTGCGAGAACCAGACCGAGGTCAGCCCGAAGTCGTGGGCCTGCCGGGTCTGGTCGATCAGCTCGTCGACGGCGTTCCGCGCGCCCGCGGTGTCACCGGCCGGCAGCGCGACTCCGATGCTCATGCCGCACCCCCGGCCGGCAGCGACGACGGCGACGGTGGCGGCGGTGGCGGCGGTGGCGGCGGTGGCGCGAACGGCGGCGCGAACGGCGGCGCGAACGGCGGCGCGAACGGCGGCGGCGGCGCGGACGGTGGCGCGGACGCGATCCTGGACGACCTCATGTGACTGCCTCGCTCTCCCTCTCCGGGTCCGGCCCGCACGCCGGCCGGGGGCGGGCCGTCCCACCGCCTCGCCTGCGACGGAGAACGGGCACGGCACCAGCTAGTCAGCGACCCCCGGCACCGGTCAACGCCCGCTCACCGACAGCTGGTCACCGCCCTTTCCCGCCACCGCCGGAGACCGGGCGCGGACCAACCGAAGAGTCAAAACAGCTTGCTGATCCTAGGGGTCCTAGGCATATCCTAGGACCCCTAGGAACCCAGGACTTCCAGCACATGAGGAGGGCGCATGCCGCGAGCCGGACTGACTGCCGAACGGGTGACGATCGCGGGTGCCGAACTGGCGGACGAGGTCGGGCTCGACCAGGTGACCATGTCGCGGGTGGCGCGAGGCCTCGGCGTCAAGGACGCCAGCCTGTACGCGCACGTCCGCGGCCTGGAGGATCTGCGGGGGCGCGTCGCGCTGCTGGCGGCGGACGAGAAGACCGTCCGGATCGCGGAGGCGACCGCCGGGCGGGCGGGCAAGGACGCGCTGGTCGCCTACGCGAACGCCTGGCGGGAGTACGCCCACGAGCACCCCGGCCGGTACGCGGCCACCCAGGCCCCGATCCGGATCGACCCCGAACTGGCCGCGAAGGCCGCAGGGCCGCGGCGCGCGGTCGAGCTGACCTACGGCATGCTGCGCGGCTACGGACTGGCCGAGCCCGACCTGACGGACGCGGTCCGGCTGCTGCGCAGCACGTTCCACGGATTCGTCGTCCTGGAGGCCGTGGGCGGCTTCGCGCACGCGCGCGCCCCGCAGGACTCCTGGGTCCGGGCCCTCGACGCCCTGCACACCCTCCTGACGCACTGGCCCCCCTCCGACGAAGGAGCCTCCCGATGACCACCCCGACCACCCCGACGACCCCGACCACCCCGACGACCACCCCGCCACTCCCGACGCCCCCGGCCACCGGCCGCCTACGCGTCGACGGCGCGACGCTGCACTACGAGGTGCGCGGCCAGGGCCCGCTCCTGCTGCTGATCCCCGGCGGGACGGGCGGCGCGGCCTCCTTCGACGGCATCGCCGACGACCTGGCCGCCGAGCACACCGTCGCGACCTACGACCCGCGCGGCCTGTGCCGCAGCACCCTGGACGACCCCGAGGCCGAGCAGCGCGTGGCCGTGCACGCCGACGACGCCTTCCGCCTGCTGGAGTTGCTCTCGCCGGGTCGGCCCGCGCGGGTCTTCGGCGCCAGCTCCGGCGCGATCGCGGCCCTGCACCTGCTCACCGCCCATCCCGAGCGCCTGGAGCGCGTGGTGGCGCACGAGCCGCCGGTGGTGACCGTCCTGCCGGACGCGGCCGCACACCGCGCGCTCCTCGCACGCGTCCAGGAGGCCTTCCACACGCAGGGGTTGATGCCCGCCATGGCCGCCTTCGCCGCCGGGCTGGCCAAGACGGGCGACACCGCCGGCTCACCCCCCGAACCGGCAACCCAGCCGGCACCCCGGCCGGCACCCGCGCCCCAGCCCGAGATCGCGCTCCCGCCGCAGGCGGCGGCGCGGGCCGAGCAGACGATGGCCGGCCTGCCCTTCTTCGTCGGGCGCATCGTGCCCGCCTTCATGTCCTACACCCCGGACCTCCAGCGGCTGCGCGCGCTCTCGGACCGACTCGTGCTCGCCTGCGGCGCGGAGTCGCGCGGCGAACTGCCCTACCGCCCGGCCGCCTTCCTGGCCGACCGGTTCGGCACCGAACTCCGGCACTTCCCCGGCGGACACACCGGCCTGACCACACACCCGGCCGCGTTCGGCGCGGCCCTGCGCGAGGCCCTGCGCTGAAAGCCCTGCCGGTTCGGCCGGTTCGGCCCTGGACCGGACCCACCGACCAGGCGCCGTCCTCACCTGTGCACCCGGTCAGCGACCGCCCTCGAAATCCCCCACCCGCACGCCACCGACGAAGGCTCGCCACGCACCAGGCCCGAAGACCAGCACGGGGCCATGGGGATCCTTGCTGTCACACACCGGCACGGAGTCGGCGATGCCGTCCGCTACCTCGACGCACTCGTTGTCCGGCCCGCTGAACGTGCTCTTCCGCCACACTGCGGCCGACAGACCACCCCTCGGGGCCCGAGGGCCTTGACCGGAAGTGTGTCAAGGTCCCCCGGGCCCTGCCCGCCGATCAAGGCGGAGAGACATTGGCGCTACGAGCGACCGGTTCTACTCGGTCCGCAGCGCGGTGGCGGTCCGGGAGCGCGCCGCCCAGCCGGCCGGCAGCAGTGCCCCGAGCAGGGCGATCGCGATCCCGCCGGCCAGCAGCGGGAGCAGTATCCCGGCGGTGTAGACGTGGGTCACGCTCGGCGGCAGGTTCCTGCCGATCGCGTTCCCCATCCGGGTCAGCGTCGCCTTCTCCACCGCCATCCCGATCGGGACCCCGATCAGCCCCGCGACCAGGCCGGTGAGGCTCACCGAGGTCAGCACCATCGCGACGGTCTGCTTGGGCGTCATCCCGAGGGCCTTGAAGATCCCCAGGTCGTGGATCCGTTCCCGGGTGTCCTGCACCACGGTGTTCAGCACGCCGAGCGCGGCGACCGCGATCATCATCAGTGTGAGGGTGGCCACCAGGGCGCTCATGGTGAGCACCGTGTAGTTCTCGTACGTGATGTTCGGGGTGGCCGCGGCGTGCAGCGGGCTCAGCGCGGCGGTGGCCGAGGCGGACCAGTCCGGGCCGCTGACGTCGTCGGCCAGCTCGACGTTGAACTGGGTGATGTACGGCGTCAGACCGGCGGCGGTGAACGTGGCCGCGTCGGTCATCACGACCCCGTTGCTGCTGGCATCGAAGTCGATGCCGACGATCCGCAGCGGCAGTCGCTCGTTCTCCTGCGTCACGGTGACGGTGTCGCCGACGTGCATCCCGGCCGTCGAGGCCAGGTGGTCGTTGATCACGGCTTCGCCGGGGTTCTGGTACCAGCCGCCGTGCAGCAGCCCCAGGTTGGTCCAGGACAGGTCGCCGGTGGTGGTGGCCACCATCGTGTAGTCCCCCGTCGGCGCGCCGATCACGGTCGCGCCGCTGTTGCCCCAGCCGAACGCGGCCTTCGTGCCCGGGACCGAAGCGAGCGCGGCGGCCACCCCGGTGGAGTCCAGGTGGGGGTTGGCAGGGCCGCCGCCGGAGGAGTGGAGGCCGGCGGGCGTGCCGGCGGGCACCACGAGCATCGACGCGGCGTTGAAGCCGGTGGTATCCGTGTCCTGGTACTTGGTGAACGCGGTCTCCAGCCCCATCGCGAAGGTGACGCTGACCGCGCCGAACAGCACCGCGGCGCCGACCAGCGCGGCCCGGGCCGGCTTGGCGAACGGCTGGGCCAGTCCCAACGACATCGGCCGGGGCAGCGGCAGCCGGCTTGCCAGGCGCTGCGCGCCTTGGCCGCGCTCGGCGTTCGGGGCGCGGCCGACGACCAGGGTCTGCACCGCCGGCACGCGGCCGGCCCGAAGTGCCGGGACGAGCGCGGTGACACCGACGATGACCGAGGTGCCGATCGGCACTACGAGGCTGACCCACACAGGCAGGCCGGTGCTCGCGGCACCGAGATCCTTGCTCGCTTTGCCCAGGACCGGAACAGCCAGCAGGTTGCCGGCCAGCGTGCCGCCCACCACGCCGATCGTCGCCGGGATCAGGGCCTGTGCGGCGTAGGCGCGGGCCACCTGCCAGGGGGTGAAGCCGAGCGACTTCAGGATCCCGATGCGCCGGATTCCCGAGACCACCGCGCCGCTGACCACGATCGCGATGATCAGCACCGACAGGAACAGGCCGAGGACGCCGAAGACGACCAGGAACGGCACGAAGGACTTCGCGCTGCCGACGGCCTGCTTCTCCACGGCCAGGTAGGACTGTCCGCTCTCGACCGAGCCGGCCGGCGCGGCGGCGGCGATCGCCTGCTTGTCCGTGGTGAGGTCGGCGTCGGTCCCGGACTTGGCGAACCGGTAGAGCATCTGCTCGTCGGTCCTGGCGCCGGCGGCGGTCAGCCGCGCGAAGCCGTCGGCGGTGAGGAAGCCGGTCGCGGTGTTGGTCAGCGAGTTCGCTTGGCCGACGACCTTGAACGAGGGCTTGCCCGGCAGCGAGTCGAACACCACGGAACCGCCTGCGCAGTGACGGTCCCATGAGAACAGGACGATCTCGTTCGCGGTGGTCGGCCACCTGCCCTGGACCAGGGCCAGCTGGTCCAGGCCGGAGGTGCCGGCCAGGTCGGGTCGGGTGGCGGCGACGACCGGCTCGTTGGCGCGACCGGCGAGCGGCATGCCCGGGGCGATGTTCGCGGTGCAGTCCGTGCCGAAGGTCGTGTTCAGGGCGGCGGTGACCGGGTACGGCCCGGACGCCTCGGTGACGCCGGCGGCGTGCGCGGTGGCGGCGGCCTGCGCGGCAGTGGCCTTCGACCCGTCGAACTGGACCGACAGATGCGCGCCGTTCCGGGCCTTGAAGGCGTGGTCGAACGGGGCCTGCACGACAACCAGCAGACCGAGCGAGAGCACCGAGGAGGTGACGGCCGCGAACGTCGTCAGGGCCATGACGAGGGACTGCACACGACGCCGGCCGACGCCGGAGCGCACGACCTTGCCCAGGGCGCTCATCGGCTCACCGCCGGCAGCAGACGGGCCACGGCCCGGAAGGAGACCTCGTACGGGCGCTGGGATGGCAGCGCTGGGGGCCGCGTCATCGGACCGCTCCCGCCGAGCTGTTGGAGGTGGCGCCGCTGACCGTGTTGACCACGTCCCGGGCCACGGCACCGTCCACCAGCTCGATCGTGCGGCGCGCGGTGTTCGCGGCCAGGTGGATGTCGTGGGTCACCAGCAGGATGGTCTGGCCCTCGGCGTTCAGATCCAGCAGCAGCCGGCGCACGTCCTCGGCCGAGCGCGAGTCCAGCGCGCCGGTCGGCTCGTCGGCCAGCAGCAACGCCGGCCGGTTCATCAGGGCCCTGGCCACCGCCACCCGCTGCCGCTGACCGCCGGACAGCCGCTGCGGGTAGGCCTTGGCGTGCCGGTCGATACCCAGCGAGGTGAGCAACGCGGCCGCCCGCCGCTTCACCTCGCCCTTGCCCATCCCGGCCAACTGCGCCGGAACCATCACGTTGTCCAGCACCGTCAGGTCATCGAGCAGGTTGAAGAACTGGAAGATCATGCCGATGGAGGCCCGCCGGTACTTCGCCGAACCGGCCTCGCCGAGTTGATCGACCCGGGTTCCGTTGACGGTCACGGTGCCGCTGGACGGCTTGTCCAGACCCGCGACCAGGTTCAGCAGCGTCGACTTGCCGCTGCCGGAATGGCCGAGGATCGCCACGCACTCACCAGCCGCCACGGACAAGGTCACCCCGGCCAGCGCGGGCGGGCCGTCATCATATTTCTTCGTCGCGTCCTGGAGATCGATCATCGGCTCATTCGTCATGGCCATGAACCTAGGAACGGACCGTGATCCATCGCGTCGGCCGGCGGATGTCACCTCTCCCCAGGCCATCGGCCCGGCGGCGTACCCCACGTACGCCCCCGGGACGACGCGCAGAGCCGACGCCGATCAATACGATCTCCGCATGGAAGAGCTGCTCCAGCGTTTCTCGACGTCGGAACCCGTGACCTGGCTGACGTCGCGGGCCGTGGTGCTGGCCACCGCCGGCTTCTACGCGCTGATGCTCTTCTGGACGATGCCGGTCGGTCAGCTCCGGCGCTACGACGGCCCGTTCCGGTTCCCCGACCTCGAGCCCGACCAGATGATCGGTCTCTGCGTCGTGCTCGCCCTTCCGATCCTGCTGGTGCGCCGTCTGCCCGCGGCGGTCTTCGCGGCGATCCTGGGCGAATCAGCCCTCGGCGACCTCTTCGGCGCGCGGTCCTGGATCGTGTTACTCCTGCTCCTGGCCTTGGGCGGGCACCTCACCGCCCGGCGGCCGAAGGCTGCCGCCGTCGCCTCCATCGCGGCCGTCGCGACCGCCTTCGTCGAGGACACCCAGGTCTACCCCAGGGACTCCGCCGGCTACGCGGCCCAGAGGGCCGGGCAGCTCGCGTTCTTGTTCGCGGTCGCGTGGGTCTTCGGCGGTGTGTACCGCAAACGCCGTGAATACCTCGACGCCCTGCACGAGCAGACCGAGGCCCGCGCCGTCATGGCCGAGCGGCTGCGGATCGCCCGCGAACTGCACGACAGCGTCGCGCACAGCATCGGGATCATCACGGTGCTGTCGGGAGCGGCGGCGCGGGTCGTGGAGACCAAGCCCGAGCAGACGCGGCAGGCTCTGACCGGCATCGAGACCACCAGCCGGGAGACGCTGCTCGGGCTGCAGCGCATGCTCGGAGCGCTACGCCGCGCCGAGCCCGACGACGCCATGCCCAGGGCCGCTCCGCTGGCGCCGGCCGGCAGCCTGGCGGACGTCCCGCGGCTCGCCGAACGCACGGCCGGCGCCGGGGTGCGGGTCCACGTGACCTGGCAGGGCGAGCGGCGTCCGCTGCCGCCGGAGATCGAGCTGTCGGCGTTCCGGATCGTCCAGGAGTCGGTGACGAACGTGGTGCGGCATTCCGGTGCGCGGACGTGCCGGGTCGCGGTCGGTTACGAGCCGACAGGAGTGACGATCGAGGTGGTGGACGACGGGGACGACGGTCTCCGCGGGCCCGGCCGTCCGAGGCTCTCGGCGGCGGCCGGCGGGAGCGGCTTCGGCCTGCTCGGCATGCGCGAGCGGGTGACGTTGCTGTCCGGCCAGTTCAGCGCGGGCCGGCGTCCGGAGGGCGGATTCCGGGTGGCTGCGAGGCTCCCGGTATGAGCGTGCGGGTGCTGCTGGTCGATGACCAGCCGCTGATGCTGGTCGGGCTCGGGATCCTGATCGGCGACACCGCCGACCTGGAGGTGGTCGGCGAGGCCGGCGACGGCCGCGAGGCGGTGCGCCTGGCGCGTGAGCTGCGGCCGGACGTCGTGGTGATGGACATCCGGATGCCGGGCATGGACGGGATCGAGGCGACCCGGCAGGCGACCGCCGAGCCGGACCCGCCCAAGGTGCTGGTGCTGACGACCTTCGACGACGACGAGTACGTCTACGGCGCACTGCGCGCCGGGGCCAGCGGATTCATGCTCAAGAGCATGGCCCTGGACGCGATCCTGGACGCGATCCGCGTGGTGGCGGCCGGCGACGCGTTGATCGCGCCGAGCGTGACCCGACGGCTGATCGCGGACTTCGCCGGAACGTCCGGCCCCGCGGCCCCCGAACCGGACGCCGAGCCCGCCGCGGACTCACGTCTCATCGCGGGGATCACCGACCGGGAGCACGAGGTGCTGGCACTGGTCGGACAGGGACTGTCGAACGCTGAGATAGCCGAGCGGTTGGTGATCAGCGCGGCGACGGCGAAGACACATGTCGCGCGTCTGTTCGCCAAGCTCGAAGCTCGGGACCGCGTCCACCTGGCGATCATCGCCTTCGAGGCCGGACTCGTGCCGCGTAGACGGTAGGGCAGGATGAGAAGAACGAGCGAGACCACGAGTTCGCCGCGTTCCGGATGCGCCAGCACACCCAAGTCACGGACCCCACCTGCGCCTCCTCGGGCGGTCGGCGCGAGGGACAGGTACTCCCCGAAGCCCTGCTCGCTGATCCGCTGCACACGCGTTCGGTCACCACCAGCTCGTCCCGCGCGGACAAGTCCTTGATCGGCACGCCGGAGCCCCGACCTACCGTCAGATCGGGGCTTCCGGCTGGGTCGAGTCTCAGGTACTCGGGAAGCTGCGCGCCTTGACCATCTTGATGAAGCCCAGCCACTCGACCGCCGGGAACGTCAGCGCAGGCCCGTTGGGGTCCTTCGAATCCCGGGTCGCCACCGCGCCCACAGCCGACGCGACCTCGACGCACTGGCCATTGCCGCTGCTGTAGGAACTCGTCCGCCAGTTCAGCGCGAAGGGTTCGTTGCTGTTCACTCTGCTACCTCCTCTCCACTGCTCATCTCTGCCGCCGCTTTCTTGATCAGATTCAGCGAGTCGTCGGGCCCGAGAGCCACCGCGCGGAGATTGTCGAACAGCAGCCCGTACCGCCGGATGTCCGCCTCGGCCTCCAGGAAGAGGTCACCGGCCATGCTGTCGATGTAGATGATCTCCGGATCATCCGCGCCGGAGAAGCTCATCAGGACGAACGAGCCCGGCATTCCGGCGTGCGCCCCGGCTGCGAAGGGGATCACTTGTATCGTGACGTTGGGGACCTCACCAGCGGTAACCAGGTGACGGAGCTGAGTACTCATCACCTCCGGGCCACCGACGATCCGCCGGATCGCGGCCTCGTCCATGATCGCCCACAGCTGGAGCGGGCGATCACCGTCCAAGACGGCCTGACGCTCCATGCGGGCCTGGACCCGCTGCTCGACCTCCCGCGCGCTCGCCATCGGCAGCACGCTCCGGATCACCGCGCGAGCGTAGTCCTCCGTCTGCAACAGCCCTGGAACGAACAGGGATTCGTAGTTGCGCACGTTGCCGGCCTCAGCCTCGAAGCTGATGTAGGCCGTGTACTCCTCGGGAAGTTCGCTGTGGTAGGGGCGCAGCCAGCCCTGCGAGTCCGCCCCCTGGGACAGGGCCACGAGTTCACCGAACTGCGGCTCTTCGACGCCGTACAGCTTGAGCAGGGCGATCAACGTCCGCTGCTGCGGCTTCCCGCGAGCGGTCTCGATCCGGTACAGCGTCGCCGGATTGATCGCCGTTTCCCGGGTCACATCCTCCCTGGTCAGGTCGGCATCCGCGCGAAGCCGCCGCAGTTCGGCCGCCAACCGGCGGAGGCGGACCGTCGGCGGTCGCTGACCTGGCATACTCCCCGACCCCTTCGTCTGCACGGCTGTCACCCGCGATTCTGATCAGCCTGGGCCAAAACAGCAAGCTGCGACAACAAACGCAATCATTGCAAGTAAGTCCCTTGCATCTGACACATAGTCAGGTGCATCCTAAGCATGCCGTAGCCGTCTGTGACGCTTTGGTTACCAGCCGGCTGCCGTGGGCCGGCCGCGTCCTCCTGCGGCCACGTCATTCACGAGCCGTGCAGCAAGGGAGCTTCGCCATGCCCGAATCGCCCGACACACCACCGCTTCCCACCGGCAAGGATCACTGCTGGCTGCCGAACAGCCGGCGCTCCCCGGCGCTCGCGCGGGGACTGCTGCGCTCGTTCCTGCCGCGCGTCCGAGGCGGTGAACGCTTCGCCGAGAACGGCGAGTTGCTCGTGAGCGAGCTGGTCACCAACGCCCTCGTACACGGCACCAGGCCCGGCCGGATGATCCAGCTGGGCCTGGAGGCGGACGAAGACCTGCTGTGGATCTCGGTGGAGGACGCCTGCGACACCCCACCGGCGTTGAGCACCGAGGCCGACGGGGAGTCAGGTCGCGGCTTGCTGCTGGTCGACACGCTGTCCCAGGAGTGGGGCTGGGGCCCGCGCGAGGGCATCGGCAAGCGCGTGTGGTGCGCGTGCGCCCCCGACCCGGCGGTGAAGTAGCCATGGCACCCGAGAACATGATCGGTCCCGTCATGGTGGAGCTGACCGGGGTGACGCCGCCCGCCTGGTTCGCCAGGCTGAGCGACGCGCTCGCCGCCACCTGGGCGGCCATGAGGCTGCTCCCCCTGGACAACGCCAACTACTGCGCGTTCGAGCTGAACCTCGCCAGACCCCGATCCCTGGAGTACATGACCGAGCGCCTGGAGCGCGACAACGCGGTCAGCCTGACGTTCATCCTGCCGGACGGCCCGCACCTGCTCCACCTCCGCCGCGCCCACAAGGAGCTGAGCGGACCACAGGACGCAGACGGCTCCACACCACCGCGCGCCGGCCGGAGGCGGTAGCGGGAGGCTCTACGCACCTCCCACCGGCAGCACCCGAGTCGGGCAAGCCCGGGGAGCCACTGGGCCGCGCTGCGGTCAGCCCCGGAAGCCTGCCCGGGACCGCGACGAGCTCACCACCCCCGGACCCGCCCGACCCCACCACCGGTCAGCGGGGCACCTGCCAGGCAGTCCTCAGCGGCAGCCCCGCCAGCCGGCCGCGCTGCTGGTGGACGTGGCCGAACCAGCCCCAGTCCTGGGCCTGGCGGGCGGCCCGGAGGGCGAGGACCGCGACCAGGGCGGATCAGGTTCACCGGGTTGAGGCGGGCCAGTGTGCGGGTAGCGTGTAGTACCAGCCCGGGCTCCAGGTGGGCGGTGCTTCGAGCAGCTCTTCCAACGGCGTTCCGGTGAGCAGGTGTTCCAGTGCCGATCGGTTGGCCGAGTGGGCGATCACCAGGATTCTGCTGCCGTCCCATTCCGTGGCGAGGTCGTGGAGGAAGGCATCGGTGGCCGTGACGACCTGGCGGTAGCTCTGACCGCAGGGGAATGGATTGTCGATGCGCTGGGCTCGCTGGGCGGCGACGAGGGAGACCGGGCTTCCGTTGTGGTCGCCGTAGTTGCACTCACGCAGTCGGATGTCCTGGTGGATCGGGGGCCGGCCGTCGGGG
Organism: Kitasatospora sp. NBC_01287; assembly: GCF_026340565.1. Taxonomy (NCBI): domain Bacteria; kingdom Bacillati; phylum Actinomycetota; class Actinomycetes; order Kitasatosporales; family Streptomycetaceae; genus Kitasatospora; species Kitasatospora sp. NBC_01287. The sequence goes on along the minus strand of NZ_JAPEPB010000001.1, from coordinate 7,916,461 downwards.
AACGCGATCTGGGCTGTCTGGACGGCACGGTGCAGGTCGGAGGTGAACACGGCCGCGAAGCCGTTGCCCGGTCGACGCTCGCCCAGTTCACGGGCCTGGCGGCGGCCCAGTTCCGAGAGTCGGCCCGGGAGCCAGCCGGTGGCGATGCCGGCCTCGTTGTCGGTGGTGGTGGCGTGTGTCTCGTAGACGATCTCGACTGCCATCAGGGCTCCCAGATGTTCTCGACAATCGCACCTCGCCAGTGATCAGATCGGGGCGTCACCGGTCAGCGGAGGCACGGCGCACGGACGCAGGACCATGAGCGGGTCTTCCAGGGTCGCCACCATGGCAAAGGGGAACCGGTCGACCTCAAGACAGAGCGAGACGTCATCAGGATGGACTCCTTGACGCACCCCCTCCGCCAGTTCGGCGGCGGCACGCGACTCGGCAGCGCGGCGGACGAACTCAGCAGCATCCGTCCCGACCTCCGTTGCCCTGCGAGCGATGTATTGAGCACACGCCAGATCTTCATCGGCCTGCCCGTCTTCGCCGGTGACCACGAACGTGACACTGGCGCTCTTGCGCGCCCGCAAGAGCCGAGCCGTTGCCTCCGCCACCACGAAGCCGGCGCACAGCACCAGCGGCGCCTCCTTGACCGCGAGGGCGCCGACCGTCCCTGCCGTGGTCTTCTGCACAACGGTCCGTCCGCCAAGGTCGACAGACCGCAGCAGGCCCGGCGAGTTGACCAGGTCGAAGCCGGGCGCGGGCGGACCGTCCTTGATCGCCACCCAATCCGGGTGGCGAGCCTTGAGCGCCAGGGCTTCGTCCAACGACTCAGCAAGAACGATCTCTTCCGCCCCCTGCGCAAAGGCCCAAGCAGCCACGGTGAAAGCACGCATGACGTCGACCACGACCGCCACGGACGGGACTTCGACCAGCTCAGCGATACCAAGGAAACGAGCGTCCATACCGATCATGATCGCGCGTGCCCGACCGAAGGCGCCCGGCGAGTGATCCGCATCACTCGACGGTCTCGGAATGCAAGACCTCCGGCTACCTGCGTCGCGAAAGCAGTCCGCAACGACACTCCTGCTCGATCGCCACCCGGGGGGACCCGCACACGGCCTCTGCGGACACGAGCCGACGTCGCGCGATGTCGTTGTCGCAGGCAGGAGTGGACACCACGGTCATCGCGCTCTGGCTCGGCCACGTAGGCGTCCGCTCCACCGACGCCCACGTCCGTGCCGACTTGACCATCAACGAGAAGGCGCCGGCTCTGACAGCACCGGTCAGCGCCCAGCCGGGCCGCTACCGGCCCACCGACAAGGTCCTCGCCTTCCTCGACTGCCTGTGACCGTGCCGAGGCTTTCCCAAAGGGCTGACTTCGCGCAGGGCGAGCTGTGACTGTCGGGGCGGCCCGGCCGTATCAGCCCGCGCCTGGGAGAAGGTCCAGCGGAGCGCTGCTCACTGGTCCCGGTGGTTGGAGGTGAAGATGGCCAGCACCAGGGAGACCAGCCCCCAGATGGCGAGGACGAGGCAGGCGCCCGGCACCGTCCACGGAAACCTCGCCGTGGTGGACTGCTCGAAGCAGATGCGCCCCCAGGCTTGAAGGATCGTCATGTGCAGGATGCTCACGGTGAGGAGCTTCTGGCTGTCCAGCAGCGAGGGGAGGATGAAGAAGAGCGCGATCGTGACCACGATGGTGAGCACGCTGTGCCGGATGACCGCGGCCAGCCCCATGCCCACGAGTGCGGATACCGGAGCGAGCACCGAGGAGGCGACGAGCATGCGCACGACCCCGGAGTGCCCGAGACCGGCGGAGGCGTGGTCACCGGACAGGATCACCTGGGTCACACAGTACGAGACCAGTACCAGGGCAGCACCGAAAGCGGTCGCGGACGCGGTGACCACCGCCACCTTCGCGGCCATCACCGAACGGCGGGCCGGGACGGCCGTGAAGGTCGTCCGGATCATGCCGCTGGTGTACTCACCGAGGATCGTGATGGCGCCGATGGCGCCGACACCGAGAATCAGCATCGTGGCGGCGCCGGTGGAGAACGAGTCGCCCACGGCCCCGAACATCCGGAAGTACTCCTGATGCGGCGCGTCAAACGTGGTGTAGTTCCGGGAGTCGCCAACAGCGCCGGCCACGGTGGTCGCGAGGACCGCCACGACGGTGGCGGCGAAGGCCCAGGGGGTCGAGCGCAACGACCACAGCTTGATCCACTCGGCGGCGAGCAGGTCAGCGAAGCGGGCTTTGGGCTCCAGGTGCGGCACGTTGGGCACCACTGTCATCGTCTTCGTCGGCGCGGTCACTTGGTCTCTCCTGCGAGGTACTCGACGCTGTCGGCGGTCAGCTCCATGAACGCCTTCTCCAGCGAGCTGGTGTGATTGGTCAACTCGTTGAGCAGGATGCGGTGTTCGAAGGCGATCGCGGCGATCCGGTCCGAGTCGAGCCCGACCACCTTGAGCTGCCCGTTGGGCTCGCGCTGGACCGACGCGCCCTCGGCGGTCAGCAGCGGCGACAGCGCCGCCGGGTCCGGCGTGCGGACCGACACGCTCCGGTCGGTCCCGCGGGCCGCGAAGTCCGCCACGCTCTCCGCCGCGATCAGCTCACCGCGACCCAGGACGATGAGCTGGTGAGCGGTGTGCTCCATCTCGGACATCAGGTGACTGGAGACGAAGACCGTGCGCCCCTCGGCGGCCAGCCGGCCGAACAGGCTGCGCACCCAGTACACGCCCTCCGGGTCAAGGCCGTTGAGCGGCTCGTCGAAGAGCAGCACCGGTGGGTCCCCGAGCAGCGCGGTGGCGATGCCGAGGCGCTGGCGCATGCCAAGGGAGAAACCGCCGATCCGGCGATCCGCCGCGTCCATGATGCCGACCTCGCGCAGCACCTCGTCCACCCGGCCGCGCGGGATCGCGTTGCTGCGGGCCAACGCCCGCAGGTGGGCCCGGGCGGTGCGCCCGCCGTGCACGTCGCCGGCGTCCAGCAGCGCGCCGACATGCCGCAGGCCACGGGGCAGCGAGCGGAACGGGCGGCCGTCGATGGTGACGGACCCGCTGGTGGGCGTGTGCAAGCCGAGGAGCATCCGCAGGGTCGTGCTCTTGCCGGCTCCGTTGGGGCCGAGGAACCCGGTCACCTGACCGGGATTCACCGTGAAGCTCAGGCTGTTGACGGCCGGCTTCTTGCCGTAGCGCTTCGTCAGCTCGTGTACTTCGATCATGCCGCCGATCCTGCCGCCGACGCGCTGTTCATCGCGTCGGACCAGTGGTGACACTTCTGCGGACCCGGCTGTCAGCAATGGTCGTACACCCGTGGTCCGATGCCCGGTCGAGACCGCCTGGCTACCATCACCGGATGTACGCCACGATGACTCTCCCGTTGCTGAAGCGCGTGCCACCGGGTGTCTGGACAGCCCTCACCTGGCTGGTGGTCACCATCTACCCCACCCTGCTCGTCGGGCAGAACGGAGCCGCCGCCTGGTTGAACAGCATCACCATGGGCGGCCACTCGGCGACGAACCGGGACTGGAACATGGTGTCCGCGGCGGCACTGGTGACCCTGGCGGGCAGCGCGCTGCTGACGCGCCGTCCGCTGATCGGCCTCGCCCTGCTGGTGACCGCCTCGGTGGGAGTGACCGACGGCTGGGCGGCCGGGTCACACTTTCCGCCCCTGCAGTTCCTCTCGGCGGACATCGCACTACTCGTGATCACCGCCACCCGCCCCCGGCGAACGGCGCGCATCGCGGCGGCCATCCTGATCAGCGTCCTGGTCGCGCACATCGGCATGGTTCCCCGCAGCGACACCAGCGATGCCCAGGGAGCGGTGCTGCTGGCCGTCATCGCCTGGCTGATCGGTCGCTCGATGCACCAGTCCCGCGAACACGCCGAGCAGCTCAGCGCCCAGGCCGCCGCCCGGGCGGTCACCGCTGAGCGCCTGCGGATCGCCCGAGAGCTGCACGACATGGTGGCGCACACCATCGGCATCATCGCCCTACAGGCCGGCGCGGCCCGCCGGGTCATCGACACTCAACCGGACGGGGCTCGCAACGCGCTGGGCGAGATCGAGACCGCGAGCCGGGAGACTCTGTCCGGACTGCGCCGGATGCTCGGTGCCCTCCGGCAGCCCGAACCGGGTTCGGACGCCGAGCCGGCCCCGATGGCGCCCGGTCCCGGTCTGGCGAACGTCGACGGGCTTGCCGTGACCGCAGCGGCGGCCGGCGTCCAGGTCGACGTCCGGTGGAGCGGCGAGCAGCGGAAGCTTCCCCCGGAGATCGACGTGTCGGCCTTCCGGATCATCCAGGAGGCGGTCACCAACGTGGTGCGGCACGCGGACACCAGAGCGTGCCAGATCTCCATCGACTGCCAGGAGTCGGAGCTGTCCATCGAGATCCTCAACGGCGGCCATCGGCACCCGCACGACAAGACCGCCGGGTCCGGCCTCGGCCTGGTGGGCATGCGGGAGCGGGTCGACCTGCTGCACGGCGAGTTCTCCGCCGAGCCGCTTCCCGAAGGCGGCTTCCGTGTGGCCGCACGTTTTCCCGTCCCGGAGGGGGTCCGATGACGATCCGCGTGGTCCTGGCCGACGACCAGCCGCTGGTGCGCGCCGCCTTGCGGATGGTGATCGCCGACGCGCCCGACCTGGAGGTGGTCGGTGAGGCCGCCAACGGCGCCGAGGCGGTCGAGCTGACCGCCTCCCTGGAGCCCGACGTCGTGGTGATGGACATCCGGATGCCCGGCATGGACGGCATCGAGGCCACCCGGCAGATCACCACCGGCCCCGGGAAGACCCAGATCGTGGTGCTCACCACCTTCGACGACGACGACTATGTTTACGGCGCACTGCGGGCCGGCGCCTCCGGCTTCCTGGTCAAGGACATGGCGCTGGACGAGATCCTGGCCGCGGTACGGGTGGTCGCCGCCGGCGAAAGCCTGATCGCCCCCAGCGTCACCCGCCGGCTGATCAAGGAGTTCGCGCGCCGCCCCTCGTCCGGGGCCGCCGCCAAGCCGCGGCGGACGATCACCGGCATCACCGACCGGGAGCGCGAGGTGCTCATCCTGATCGGCCAAGGACAGTCCAACACCGAACTGGCCGAAAACCTCGTGATCAGTGTCACCACCGCCAAAACCTATGTGACCCGGCTGCTGGCCAAGCTCAACGCCCGCGACCGGGTCCAACTGGTGATCATCGCCTATGAGGCCGGCCTGGTGACCCCGTAGACCCGGCAGGGGTTCACGGGCCGGTGCCCGCGCTCCTCGACCAGCCTCTCGAACGGCACGTCCTGGTGTCCGAACGCTGCCAGGCTCATCGCCCGCCTGGCACCACCCACCCAGGCACCGGACACCCAGGCACCGGACACGCAGGCACCGGACACCTCACAAGCCTGACGCCGGCTGCGCACCGGCGCCCGGGGCCGTCAGCAGAGGCCGTCCTCCATCTGCGCCCGGTCAGCGGCCGGACTCAAAAGGCACCTGCCAGGCAGTCCTCAGCAGCAGCCTCACCAGCCGGCCGCGCTGCTGGTGGACGTGGCCGAACCAGCCCCAGTCCTGGGCCTGGTGGGCGGCCCGGAGGGCGAGGACCGCGACCAGGGCGGACACCGCGATCGCGATGACCGACGCCACCACGGCGGTGGCGGACTCGCGGCGGCCCGCGCCGGTGCGCCGGGATCCGACCAGGGCGGCGATGCCCAGGACCAGACCGAGCAGGCCGAGCAGGCCGCCGATCAGGAAGACCGAGCTGATCAACGCGTTGACGCCCAGCTCCCTGGCCGCGGCGGCCGGGCCGTCGGGCGCCGGGCGCTCCGGTGACCGCGCCGGTGACCGTACCGTGCCTTGGCTGTTCATCAGCCGTCCTCTCCTCGGTTGGGCAGGACACGATCCTGGTGTCCGGACCACGGGAACCGCATCGCGGGAAGGCGGGAGAAGGTGCTCCCTCGATCGGGGGAGGCCACCGGGGAGCTGCCCGGCCATACTGGCGATCATGATCAGGGGAATACGGCCGCTGCTGCGCGGCTCCACGTACTCGGGCGCGCTCTTCGCCTACTGCGCCGCGCCGGCGAGCCTGCCACTGCTGCCGTTCGCCCTGCTACCGGTGCTGGCCTGGCGGTCCGCTCCGGAGGGGGTCCGGGCCGCGCTGGTCCTGCTGGTCTGGGCGGCCCTGATCGGTGTGCTCGGGCTGGCCCGCACCACGCGGCGGGCGCTGGTCGCCTGCGCCCGCCGGTTGCTGAGGGTGCCGCTGCCGGATCCCGCCGCCACGCCGGCCGGTGCCGACCGCTGGCGGACCCCGCTGTGGCTGCTGCTGCACGTGACGCTGGGGTGGACGGGGGGCCTGGCGAGCGGTGTGCTGATCGTGGCGGGCCTGACCCTGCCGGGGAACTGGCTGCACGGCGAGGGGCGGATGGCCCTCTTCGGCTGGTCGGCGCGGGTGACGGGCGGCTGGGGCAGCTGGGTGGCGGCGGTCGGCTGCCTGCTGCTGGCGGCGGCCGTGTGCGCCGTGGTGGCGGGCGTACTGCGGTGGTCGGCGCCCAGGCTGCTGGGCCCCTCGTCGGCCGAGCGGCTCGCGCTGGCGGCGGAGCGGGAGCTGCGGCTGGCCGAACGCAACCGGCTGGCGCACGAGTTGCACGACTCGATCGGGCACACGCTGACGGCCACCACGATCCAGGCGGCGGTGGCGGGCGAGGTGCTGGCCGCCGACCCGGCGGCGGCGCGGGCCGCGCTGCGCAGCATCGAGGAGTCGACCCGCGCGGCGCTGGCGGACCTGGACTACGTGCTGGGCGTGTTGCGCGAGGAGCAGGCGGGCAGGGCGCCGACGCGGACCCTGGCCGATCTGCCCGAGTTGCTGGAGCGGCTGCGGCACGCGGGGGCGGTGGTGGAGCCGGAGCTGTCCGGCGAGTTGGCGCTGGTGCGGGGCACGCTCTCGCGGGCGGCGTACCGGATCCTTCAGGAGGGGCTGACGAACGCGCTGCGGCACGGCGCGGGCGGTCCGATCGAGGTGCGGGTGGCGGCCGCTCCGGACGGGCTGGAGCTGAGCGTGGTCAACCGCACCGCGTCGGGAGCCGATGCGGGCTCGGGCGGAACCACGGGCTCGGGCCGGGGAGCCTTCCCGACGTCGGGGCACGGCCTGGCCGGACTGGCCGAGCGGGTGCGGCTGCTGCACGGTGAGATCGAGGCCGGCCCGGCCGGGGCGGGGCTCTGGCGGCTGGCGGTCCGGCTGCCGGTGCGGGTGTCGGCGTGACGGGCCCCGAGCCGGGTGCCGATCCGGGTGCCGCCCCCGTCACCTCCGTCGCTCCCGTCACTCCCCTCACCCTGCTGATCGCGGACGACGACGAGGTGACCCGCAGCGGTCTGCGCACGCTGCTCGCCGCGCAGCCGGGGATCTCCGTGGTCGGGGAGGCCGGTGACGGTGTCGAGGCGGTCGAACGGGTGCGGCTGCTGGCGCCGGACGTGGTCCTGATGGATGTGCGGATGCCGCGACTCAACGGGATCGAGGCCACCCGGCGGTTGCTGACCGCTCCCGCCGAGGCGGCGGGGTCGGCCGCGGCGCCGAAGGTCGTGGTGATCACCACCTTCGAGAACGACGACTACGTCACCGCCGCACTCAGCGCGGGGGCCAGCGGGTTCGTGCTCAAGCGGCTGCCGGTCCGCCAGATCGCCGAGGCGGTGCGGGTGGTGGCGGCGGGAGAGGCGATCCTCTTCCCGGCGGCCCTGCGCCGGATGGTCACCGCCCGCCCGCCCGGTTCGGCCCAGGCGCTGCCCAGGGCGGCGCTGACCGGGCGCGAGGAGCAGGTGCTGCGGTCGATGGCCACCGGCCTGTCCAACCCGGAGATCGCGCAGGCCCTCACGGTGAGCCTGGAGACGGTGAAGACCCACGTCGGCAACGTGCTGACCAAGCTCGGCGCGCAGAACCGGACCCACGCCGTGGTGATCGCCTACGAATCCGGCCTGGTGGTACCGGGATTCGCCACCTGACGTGCCCGGCCCCGTGCCCGGCCCGGTGCCCGACGGGCGGGCGCCCCGGGCCCCGGCGGCGGCCCGACCAGGCCTCACACAGCATCAGCGGACCCCCTTTACACCGTCGAGGGGCTGCTGATGTTTAAATCGACTCCTGTGTCCACGCAGGTCGACGGGTCGGGGGTGACGGTGGGAGCGCTGGATCTCGCACGGGGGATCGAGGCGGTGTACGGCGGCCGGGGCGACAGCCGGGGCCTGACCGGCCTGTTGCGGAGCGCGACCGTGCTCTGCCCGCTGGTCGACGACGAGCCGCTGGTGGCGGAGTCGGGCTCGATCAGGTGGATCTACGCGTTCACCGACGAGGCCGCGCTGGCCCGCTTCGCCGTGGCGCGCGGTGCCGGTGACCGTCCGTGGGACTTCGCCCGGGTCGAGGGCCACCGGCTGCTGGACGTCGCGGTGCCCGCGCTCGGCGGCCCCGGCGGGGTGGCCGTGAACGTGGGCTCCCCGGCCCCGATGCCGTTCCCCGCCATGGGCACGCTGGGCACGCTCTCCTCCCGCGCGGCGGTGGCGCGATGACCAGCAACGCGCAGAGCGGCGGCGGCGTTTCGGGGGACGGCTACACGGTCCTGCCGAGCGCGCTGGACAGCGCGGCCAAGGGCATCAACGACGCCATCGCCGAGTTGAAGACGCTCGGCTTCGACGGCGAGGCGACGGAGGGCCGCGGCTTCGGCAACATGTCCATGGAGACCTGGCAGTTCGGGCACGACAAGGCGCACGCCGCCTTCTCGGGCTTCCTGGACCGCTGGGGCTGGGGCGTGCGCACGCTGGTGCAGGACGGCAACCAGATCTCGGTGCGCCTGGGCCTGAGCGCCGGCCTCTACTACCAGCAGGAGCAGTACATGCAGGGCGTGCTGAAGGACGCGGTCAACGCCGGCATGGGCAACCCGCACCTGACCGACGACCAGGTCGAGGCGCAGTCCTGGGGGCAGACCTGGGCCGACAACCCGATCAACGACGACATCAACCACCCGGACAACGCCCAGGACGTCGCCAAGGCCAACGCGGACATCAAGAAGACCTGGTCGGCCGAGGGCAAGGACTTCGTGCAGACCGAGAAGTCGCGCGGCGGCCTGGACCTGCTCGCGGGGCTGATATGAGCACGGGGGCGGACGCATGAGCGGCATGCCGCCCGGGATGGGCTACGCGTTCGCGGTGCCCGAGATGGATCTCGGCCAGACCGACGACCCGGCGGAGCTGCTGCACGGCGACCCCGACGAGCTGCACAAGAACGCCCTGCACCTGCGCAAGTTCCAGATCGCCTTCGAGGAGACCCACTCGGGCCTCGCCGCCCTGGACACCGCGCACTGGCAGGGCAAGGCCGGCGAGGCGTTCCGGGCCAAGTACCTGGAGCACCCGCAGAAGTGGGCGGACGCCGCCACCGCGTGCGGTGACGCCGCGATCGCGATGGAGGACTTCGCGCACGTCGTGGCCTGGGCCCAGGACCAGGCCAAGCAGGCGCACGACACCTACCAGCGCGCCCAGAACACCTCCAAGACCGCCAAATCGCAGTACGACCAGTCGGTCAAGGACTACAACCAGGGCGTCGACAGCTACAACAAGGCCGTCGCCGCCGGGCAGTTCCCGGACCGCAAGCCGACCGACCCGGGCGCGTTCCAGGACCCGGGCGCCGGCGACCGCGCCGCCGCCCAGGAGCAGCTGACCGAGGCCCGCCGCCAGCGCGACGCGGCGGGCGTGAAGGTCGCCGCCGTGCTCGACCACGCCACCGGTCTGGCGCCGAAGAAGCCGGGCTTCTGGCAGCAGATGAAGGACGACCTGCACGACGTCGTCGAGGACGCGCCGAACGAGGTCGTCCACCTGGCGGGCGGCGTGGTCAAGGGCGTGGGCGACATGCTGAAGTTCGGCCGCTCGCTCAACCCGCAGGATCCGTACAACATCGCGCACCCCGCGCAGTACGTCGACGGGGTGTCGACCACGCTGGCCGGCCTGGTGAACGCCGGTCAGCACCCGACCAAGCTGATCCAGGGCCTGGTCGGCTCGGGCTGGGGCTCGGATCCCACCCAGGCCTTCGGCAAGCTGCTGCCCAACCTGGTGCTCACCGCCGCCACCGACGGCGCGGGCGCGGCCGAGGGGGTCACCACCGACGTCGCCGAGGCGGGCGCCAAGGACGTGGCCACCACCACCGCCGAGACCGGCGCGGAGAAGGCCGGGACCAGCGCCGCCCAGGACGCCGGCGAGTTCCCGGCCGACTTCGGCGCACCGCTCTCCGCCTCCCCCGCCGGCGGCGCCCCGGTGCTCGACACCGCGGCCATGGACAGCGCCCAGACCTCGCTCGACAGCCTTGAGAAGGGCATGGACGAGCTCGACCCGGACCTGTCCAACGTCACCACCACTCCGACCGACCCGCTCAAGGTCGCCGTCGACCCCAACGTGGACCTCTCCAAGATCCCGGGCAACCCGCTCTGGCGCACCAGCACCGAGCCGCTCTACCGCTGGGACGGCCGCACGCCGGACCAGATCATCGCCGACGAGGGCTTCAAGCCCTTGCAGTCCGAGAACACCGACCTGCCCCGCTACGTCAGCCACAACGAGCCCTCCGCGTTCGTGGGCACCAGCCGCGACCCGGCCTACACGCGCAACAAGCCTTACCGGTACGAGATCGACGCTCCCGGCGGCATCGACGTAAACGCCACGATTCCCGACAACACCTTCGCCGCGGAGTCGGAGATCGTCATGCCGGGCGGCGTCAAACTTGAGAACATCAAGGGCTGGCAGCCGTGGGACGACGCCCGGAAGAAGTTCGGCCCGTTCGAGCCCAACCCCTACTACAAACCGAGCGCGGGAACCGGGGCCGGCCTGCCGCCACCCACCCCGTGAACCGTAGGATCGCCCGGTAGACGAACGAGATGGAGCCCCGAGAATGAGCGCGCAGCCCGAGCAGCCGCCGGCGCCGCAGCCCGAGCAGCGCCCCGAGCCACCGCTCAGCGAGGCCATGCGCGCCGCCGCCAGGAGCCGTCCCGGCAGCTGGCTCTACGCGACCGACCCGGCGTTCGGGCCGGACGAGCAGGTGCCGCCGTTCGGGATCATCGGCGGCTGGCAGGTGGACGCGCACGGGGAGATCGCCGGGTTCTGGCACAACCCGAAGTACCGGCCCTCCCCCCAGTCGCTCGGCCTGCCCGTGCCGCGCAGCGCGGCGGAGGCCGCACTGCAGCTGGCGGCCACCGGCTACGGCGACTCGGCGCAGCTGCTCGCCGCGCTGGCCCAGGCACCGCTGCTGCTGCTCGCCCGCCCCGAGGACACCAGCCTGTACGTCGAGAACGGTGTGGTCGACGCCTGCACCTCGCGCGAGCTGGTCCCCACGACCTGGCCGGGCTGGCGCGAAGTGACGGGCCGTCAGCTCGCCTCGGCGCTACCGGCGGGCGGCGTCCGGCTCAACCCGGGCAGCAGTGTCTGCGTCACCATCCCGCTGGCCGACCTCGCCGAGGCCCCCGAGGCCCCCGAGGCCACCGAGGCCACCGGATGACCGAGCATGCCGCGCAGTCCAGCGCCGCGCACAGCACCGCCGCACGGACCACCGACGCGACCACCGACGCGACCACCGACGGCGTGCGGCTGCCGCCCCTGCCGGCCGGTCGGCGGCCGGCCGGCTCGGCCCTGCTGCGCTGGCTGGACGACCCGCAGGCCCCGCGCCTGTGCCTGGTCACCGGCGCCTCGGGCAGCGGCCGCAGCCACCTGCTGCGCTGGCTCGCCACCGCCCGCCCGCCCACCACGGCGACGACGACGACCGGCATACCGCCCGCCCGGCCGACCCGGCAGCTGCACGTCCTGCTGGACGCCGCCGGGCTGAGCCCGCGCGGCGCCACCTGGCAGCTCGGCCGCGCCTTCGCCCGGGCCACCCGCACGCCCGCCGCGCTGCTGGCCGCGCTGGCCCGCCTGCCCGAGCCGCCGGTCATCGCCGTCACCGACCTGCAGCGCGCCGCCGACCCGGCGGGCATCACGCGCGAGTTGCTCGGGCCGCTGCTGACGCTGCCCGGTCTGCGACTGCTGGTGGAGGGCGCGCCGGTGCCCGGCGTCCCCGAGCCGGCCGTGCTCGACCTGGACGATCCCCGGTGGACCGACCCGCAGCGCTTCGCCGCCTGGTGCGCCACGCTCGGCGCCCGGCCGGAGAACGTCTACCCGAGCCCCGGCCTGGCCCTGCTCGCCGCCCGCACCGCCAAGCCCTCGGCGGCGAGCGCCCCGGGCGCCGACACCTGCCAGGCCTGGTGGGCCGCCGTACCCGAGGAGCTGCGCCCGGCCCTGCGCGCGCTGGCCGCCGCCGACCTCCCGCTGACGGAGCGCCAGTGGGCCGCCCTGCCCAGGACCGGCGGCGAGCAGGCGGTGCGGCGCGCCGCCGCGCTGCTCCCGGCCGAGCCCGGTGGCACCGCCTGGCGGCTGCGCCCCGACCGGCTGGCCACCCTGGTCGCCGCCTCCGGCCCGGCGCCCTCGGCCGCCGAGTTGGCCGCGGCGCTGGGCCGCAGACTCCCGCGGACGCCCGACGGCACCGCGGACCTCACCACCGCCGATCCCGAAGTCGTCGCGCTGCTGGCCGAGTTCACCCTGCGTGCCGGCTCCTCCGCCGATCTGCTGGGCAACGCCCAGCTGCTGATCCGCGCGACCCCCGCGACGATCGGCCGGGTCCTCGACCAGGCCCCGGCCGAGGTGCTGGCGACGCTGACCGGCCGGGCCTGGAACCTGGCGGGCCCGGCGGTCGCCGCCGTCCCCGATCCGGGCTCCCGCTCGGCCGTGCTCCGGCTGCACCTGCTCGCCCAGCAGCCCACGGCCTGGGACGGCCTGCCCTGGCAGGTCGACTGGACCCGCTGGACCCCGGTGCTCGCCCTGACGCTCGGCCAGGGCCCGTACGAGGACCGTCTGCTGGTCCTCACTCCGGACGGCCGGCTGCGCGAACTCAACCCGGAGGACGGCCGGCAGACGGACCAGCCGCGCTCGCTGCCCGAGGCGACAGGACCCGAGACGCCGGGACCCGAGGCGCCGGGACCCGCGGCGGCACCGGACTGCCTGGCCTGCACCAGGAGCGGCGACCTGCTGCTGCTCGGCCCCGCGGGTGCCTTCCAGCTCGTCCCCCCGCCGACCGCCGTCCCCAACCGCCACGCCGCCGTGGTCGCCTCGTCCATCGCCAGGGCCCTCGGTACCGGCCTCACCGCCCTCGCCCCGCCCCACGGCATGCGGACCCCGGGCCTCGCGGCCGGCGACACCACCGGCCACCTCCACTGGTTCCGCACCGACGACTCCGACCTGCGCTCGCCCGAGCCGCTGCACCAGGGCCCGGTCAGCGCGGTGGCCGCCACGGACGTGGCGGCCACCAACGAGCTGCTCCTGGCCAGTGGCGGCCTCGACGGCCAGGTCAGGGTCTGGGCGGTGGGCCGCCCCCCGCTGACCACCCCCGCCGACGCCCGGCCCACCCCGGTCACCGCCCTCGCCCTGGCCGACAGCCCGAGCGGCCCGCTGCTCGTCACCGCCTGGGCCGACGGCTTCGTCCGGATCCGCCGGCTGACCGAGACGGACCCCGCCTGCGACCTGCTGCTGGGCTCGGCCGTGCACTCCGCCGCCGTGGACGCGCTCGGCCGCATCTTCCTGGCCACCCCGGACGGCATCCTCTCCCTGCGGCTGACCGACTGACCGGCTGACCCGAGCCGACCCGAGCTGACCGAGCTGACCGAGCCGACCCGGGCCGCCCGGGTCACGCGAGCCGCCCGGGTCACGCGCCCAGCGAGTCGAGGGGCTCCGCGTCGAACCAGGCCCTGGCGAGGTCGCGGTGGCCCGCGGTCCGCGCCGTCGGCCGGTCGATGCGCTCCAGGACGGCTTCGCGCTGGGCGACGAGGGCGCTGCGCAGCACCCGGTCCTCACCGGCCATGCCCTGCAGCACGGTCAGGGCGCGGGCCCCGCTGGCGGCGACGCTCGGCCAGGTCCCGTCGGCGGCGAGCAGCTCCCCGGTGCGGCCCGCCTGCGAGGCGCAGGCGAGCGCGACGAAGGCCGCCCCGGGACTCGGCCGCGCGGCCCCCAGCACGACCGCCATCCCCGACTCCACCGTCCGCCTCGTCCAGTCCTGCTGGGGCAGCCAGCGCACCCCCCAGACCGCCGCGTAGGGATGGGCCTGGTTCGGCAGCCGCCCCGGCAGCTGCGGGGGGATCAGGTCCACGCGGTCCATCAGGCGCAGCGTCATCGCCGCCCAGCCGATCTCCTCCCAGTGCTCGGCCTCGTCGAAGACGACCGCGCGCCGCACCCGGCGGCCGATCGACTCCGCGAGTGCCGGCGCCAGCCGCGCGGCCAGGGCGGGACGGCAGCGGCGGGCGAACTCCACCAGCGCGTCGGCGAAGCGCAGCTCCAGGGAGCGGACCACGGAGTCGGGCGGCAGCTCCTCCAGGACGTCGAGGAGCAGTTCGACGCCGGCGTCGGCGCCGGCGGTGCGCAGCGTCGACAGCAGGCCGGCCAGCTGCGAGAGGTCGTCGACCCGGCCGTGGGCGAGCCGCCGGGCGACCTTCGGTGCGTCGATGAGCGCCGCGAGCTCGCTCGCCCACTCGGTCCGCCAGATGAGCGCCAGGCGCACCAGGTCCCGCAACGGCGCCGGGCCGGTCACCTCCCGCGCCATGGCGTCCAGGCGCGGCCTGAGGTTGTCCATCCAGGCCGAGTGCGGCTGGTCGGGCCGCAGGCCCAGCGTCACGAGCTGCCGCAGCACCGTGTACTGCTGGGTGGGGTGCTGGATGTGGCCGAGCTCGACGGTGAAGGTGTTCCAGAGCTTGTTGCCGTCCCGCTGCGCCTGGCGCATCAACTCCTCGCCCCGGCCGGGCGCGAGGCCCTCGACCGCGGTGAGCAGGCCCACCGCCTCCACCGGGTCCCGGTACATCGCCCGGCGCAACTGGTCCTGCAGCACGGTGCCCGCGCCGGCCCGCGCCGAGGGTCGCCGGATGTCCAGCGAGGCCAGCACGGCGGTGGCGGCGGCGGAGTCGAGCTGCCTCAGCACGTTGAGCACCTCCGTGACCTCGCTGCTGCTGGAGCCCCGGCGCAGCCGCCCGGCCCAGCGCCGGCCCGCCTCCTCGACGCTCTCCCGGTCGCTCTCCAGCAGGACGTAGCGCCCCGCGTCGGCCGCGGTCAGGCCGCCGGCGACCAGGGTCCTGATGGTCTCCCGCGCGCACAGCGCCGCGCTGCTCGCGGAGGACGCCCGCGCGCGCTCGGCGAACTCCCGCTGGGTGTGGCGCTGGAGGTACGCCACCGGCAGGGCCGGGTAGATCGCGGGCCCCAGCCGGTGGAACTGACGCCGCGCCTCCAGGCTGACCGCCGTCAGCATGCCGGACAGCAGGCGCTCCTCCTTGACCTCCCGGCCGAGCTTCTCGATGAAGACGGAGCCGAACTCGTCGTCCTGCCCGATGAGCAGGGCGACCTGCGGACCCCACGGCCGCATCGAGTAGTTGAGCGCCCGCGCGGTGACCTCCACGAAGAGGTCCAGACTCTGCGCGCGGTAGGACGCGTCGACCTCCCAGACGCCCTTGATCAGGTGGTACTGCACGGAGATCCGCGGGTCGCCGTCGATCTGACGGGTCACCCACTCCTGCCCCAGCGCCTCGGCGAGGTGCCAGGCGCAGCCCTTGGTCCCGGTCAGGAAGAGGTCGTCCACCCGTGCCGCGGCCGAGAGCAGCAGTCCGGCCCCCTTCGCGTCGTCGCTCTCCTTGACCAGCTCGGCCAACCGGACGGCCAGGGCGCGCGCGTGGGGGTCGTCCCCGGTGAAGATCGTCTTGCGGGCGGTGGCGCTGTGGATCTCGCTCACGGTCCGCAGCAGCAGGGCGGCTTCCGCCGGCAGCGCGCCGCGGGTCAGCGCGCCGCGGGCCGCGGTGGCGAAGGCGTTGGTCGAGTTCGGCGCGTTGAGCGAGTTGAGCATCTTCGTCACGAACACCAGGTTGAAGCGCCGTGCCTCGTCCAGCGCGTAGCGCAGCTCCCACGCCCGCGCGTCGCGCAGCGCGCGGCGGAGCCGGTCGCCGTAGCGCTGGAGCACGGCGTCCCAGTCGTGGTACTCGTGGTCGAAGCGCAGCCTCAGGACGAGGGCGGCCATGAACAGCGCGGCGCCGTCCAGGGGGTTCGGGGTGTGCGCGAGCAGCTTCTGCACCTCGGGGGTGTTCTCGACCCACGCGTCGGCGCTCTGCTCGCCGCTCATCCGCCTGGCCCGCCGCACGATCTCGTCCACCCGGGAGACCGTGCGGTAGTCGAGGGCCCGCTTCGGGTCGAGCCCCACCAGGATCTCGGCGCCGCGAGCGGCGACGAACCGGTCGAGCTCGGCGTCGTGGAACCTGCTGAACAGCTCCAGCAGGCTGAAGAGCTGGTCGCCGGCGGCGGGCCTGCGGTCGAGGATCCCGGCGAAGCGCTCCTCGCACCAGGCCAGCAGGCGGTCGAGCTCCTCGTCGCCGATCCGGTGGCGGTAGCGGTGGACCGCCCGGACGGCGGGCAGCAGCTCACGGGCCGTGCCGGGGCGGGCCTCCGGGAGCCCGTCCAGCATCGTGCGGAGCAGCTCGGTGAACATCTCGTCGCCGAGTGAGGAGTCGACGGCCAGCAGCAGCACGGCCAGCTCCAGCGGCGAGGCCATCCGCTCCCAGCCGCGCAGCGCCTCCCGGTGCTCCTGCCAGAGCTCGTCGGTGAGCTGCCGGCAGACCGCGTCGTCGTGCAGCCGGGCCCCGCGCAGCAGGGCCAGCGGGCGTTCCGCGACGCTCTCCGACGGCTCCTCGGGGCCGCTGCCCAGCAACTCGGCCAGCACCGGCGCCACCAGTGCGACCAGCAGCCGCCCCGGTTCCGGCCGCTTCGCCTGGTCCGGGTACTCGGTTCGGGCGAAGGCGGCGAGCAGCTGCTGACAGTCGGCGCGGCTGTCGAAGCGGTAGCTCCCCGGGAGCCTTCCCCGGGTCGCGCCGAGCCCGTCCAGCTCGGCCGCCAGTTCGAGCTCGGCCTCCGGCACGACGTGCTCGCCGCCGAGCAGGGAGAGCGCGGCCACCAGCGCGACCTGCCGCTGGGTGCGCGCGCCGAGCTCCTCGGTGAACCGGGCGCGCAGCTCCTCCTCCAGCTCCTCGACGGTGTCGATGCCCTTGCGGCGCGCCATGACCAGGCCGTGGCTGAACCGGTGCAGATCGTGCGGGTAGCGGCGGCACATCGCGCTGATGAAGCGTTCGCTGCCCGAGACCGCGTCCGGGTGCGCCGCCTGGGCCCGGGCCGCGAAGTCGGCCAGCGCGACCGGCCGGACCACGGAGCGCAGCACCGTGAGCGACTCCGTCTGCCAGTCGTGGTGCGTGGTGACGTCGTACTGGAGGACGGCCAGCAGGCTGACGTCCAGTTCGTCCGCGACGGACGGCAGGATCTGGTCGGCATCCGTCTCGCCGAGCGGACGGATGCCGTCCAGCACCACCACCGGGCGCCCGGGCCCGTCCGAGGGCGGCGCGGCGGCCGCCAGCGCGTGGCGGACCACCTGGCGCAGCACCCCCTGGGACGGGAACTCACCGCTGTCGGGCGCCAGCAGGACCACGGGCCGGCCCTCGTCCGCCATCCGCCGCAGGAAGCAGCGGGTGATGCACGACTTTCCGGAGCCGCTGGGCCCGCCGAGCACCGCGACCCTGCGGCTGTCCCCTTGGAACATCCGCCGCAGGTGCTCGACCTGCCCGGTCTCGATGTCCGCGAGCGGCTGGTTGGCCGGGCTCTCCCGCCACTCCCGCAGGGACCAGCGCAGATCCCCCAGCGCGGTGCGGTGCTGGGCGCGCTGCCAGTCGTCCCACGCCGGGCCCCAGTAGGCCTGGGCGGCTCCGGCCAGGCCCAGCGCCGGGTCGGCCACCACGCGGACGGACGGCCCGCCGGCGCTCGGGGTCAGGTACCAGCCGCCGTCACCGGGGTGGACCAGCGCCCCGCCGGTGGCCTCGGCCCGCACCCGCGCCTCGGCCGCGTCCATCGGCTGGTAGCTCCGGCGCCCGAGCTGCCCCTGGGCACTCGCGCCGGCCGCGAGCACGGGTCTGTCCGGGTAGCGCAGGTCCGGGAGGTCCAGCGTGCGGGCCAGCGTCCGCAGGGCCGCGGGCAGGGCGACGGCGGCATCGTCGAGCGACTGCGGCGGCAGCAGCCCGAGGGCGGCCTGCGCGGGCGCCGCCCGGACCGCCCGCCGGACGTCCAGGTCCGCCAGCAGCGCGCGGACCGCCTCGACCGCCTGCCCGGCGGCCCGGCCGGTCGCCCGGGAGACGGACTGCCAGCGCCTGGCTCCCCGCAGCAGCTCCCGCGCCGCGGCGTCGTGGTCCGGGCCGGCCGACCCGCTCTCCCCGTCCTCGGTACCGGCCCGCAGCCCGGCGACCCACGCCCGGCCCTCCGAGAGGGCCACCACGTCGAGGATGCCGGCCCCCGACCGCGCGACCGGATCGCCCGCGCCCACGCACCGCGCGTCGCCGAGGAGCGTGAGGAGGTCACCGCCCAGCCCGGGGACCTCCTGCACGGCGCCGACCAGGAACCCCCAGGGGTCGTCCTCGCCGCTCTCCTCGGTGAGCACGCCGACCAGCCGCCCCAGGCCCCGCTCGGTGCCGCGGACCAGCCAGGCCGGGAGGTTCGCGAGCGCCGGCTGCTCGATCAGCGGCCGCAGGCCGTGCTCCGCCAGGTGGACGAGCAGGGCCTCCAGTGACTTCGGCTCGGGCGGCTCGCCCTGCTCGGACGCGTCCATCAGCCGGTCCAGCGCGAGCAGCGCGCCGATGACGACGTCGCGGGCGGGGACGTCGCGGGCGGGGACGGGATCCGGTGCACTCATTGCGGCTCCTCCTCGAAGACGGGCGGCACTGCCGACGGGTCGGCCTGGACCGCGGGGTCGGCCTGGACCGCGGGGTCGACCTGGACCTCCAGGCACAGCAGCCCCCTGGTGTCCGCCACCAGCAGCAGGCCACCGTCCTCGGCGAAGGCGAGCGCGACCGGGGTGTCGAGCAGCGGCAGCTCGGCGACCGCGGCGTTCCCGGTGGCCAGCGGCCGGAGCGTGAGCGCGGGATGGCGGCCACCGCTCGCCGTGGCGACCAGCTGGTCGCTGACGGCGAGGCAGCCGGGCGCGGCGAGCGGCCGGGCCGTCCCGCCGCCCACCGCGGCGCCCCGCCCCCACACGTACACCTGGCCGTCCGCTCCCACCGCGGCGAGCGTGCGCCCGGAGGCGGCGACCGCGAGGCGGGCACCGGCCGCCGCCAGGACCGGGGCGGGCCGCACCGCAGAGGCCCCCGGTGCCATCGGCCAGGTGGTGACGGTGCCCCTGGCCTCCACCACCACCAGGCCGGCCGCGGCGGCTCCGCCGACAGCCAGCAGCCGGCTCACCGGACGGCCGATGCGCAGGGGCGGTGCCGCCGCCCGGGGCCGAGCGCCGAGCTCGGTGACCTCGATGCCCCCGCCACGCGCCACCGCCAGCCGCCCGTCCGCCAGCAGCGCGAACGCCTCGCCCGGGGCCAGCAGCGACGGCGGCAGCGGCACCGGCTCCCCGCCCGCGCCGTCCGGGCGCCAGAGCAGCGCGCCGCCCCCGGTCGCGGCCACCACCACCGGCCGGCCGTCGACGACGGCGAGGGAGAGGCCCGACGGGACCCCGCCGGAGTGCGCCGCCGCCAGGACGGCCGCCACCGATCCCGTGGCCGTCTCCCAGAGCCGCAGCGAGCCGTCGTGATGGGCCGTCAGCGCGTATCCCTCCGCGACGGCCAGCTCGGTGGTGATCGGGGGCTCGTCGTCCTCGGGTGCGGCCCAGCGCAGCCCGACCGGGGAGCCGAAGCGGCGGATGTCCAGCGCGGTGGCCTGCTCCGCGGCCCCGCCCCTCAGCAGGACGGACTTCAACCGGAACGCCCTGGCGCCGGGCGGGCTCTGCGGGGGCAGCGACCGCACGGCCTCGCGGAGCGCCGCCGAGCCGAGCAGGCCCGGACGGTCGCCGACCAGGCGGGCGGCGACCTCGGGCGGCAGCGAGAGCCAGAAGTCCGGCAGGTCGAGTTCGGCCCGGAAGCGCTCGGGGTCCTGCCGCGCCAGGTCGGCGAGGAGCCAGGCCCGCCGGGCGACGGCCCACGCCCGGTCGGCCGGCGGGCCGTCCGGGGGCAGGGCGGTCCGCACGGCGGCGGCGAACTTCGAACTGTCCCGGCCCGGTTCGAGCGGGTGGGCGAGCCGCCAGGTCCGTGCTGCTGGGCCCGCCCCGTGCGGCAGCGCGGCCGGGCCCAGCAGTTCGGCGGCGGCCCGCGCGTCCTCGGGGCGGTGGGCCGCTCCGGCAGGGTCCAGCGCGGTGGCGAGCGCGGCCCACTCCGCGGCGGTCAGCCCGGCCCGCGCTCCGCCGGCCGCCGCGGCCTCGATCGGGCGGAGCATCGCCTCGGCCCAGTTGCCGGGGCGGCCGGCGGCCGCGCCGAGCAGCTCGCCGTAGAGCAGGCGCAGGCTCCTGCCCGCCGCCGCTCGGGCGGCGGCCAGGTCCCCCTGGCTCTCATGGAACGTGAACACCGCGTGGGCGGCCGCGTCGAAGTGGCCGTGGCACGCCTCCGCGAGGTCGTCGGCCACCACCGCGACCTCCGCCGCGCCGTCCTGCCGCGCGAACGCCCCGGTGCGGTGCTCCAGGTACGCGCCCAGGTAGGCGCGCACGGCCTTCGGGTCGGCGGCCAGGGTGCGCACCGGCACGCCGAGCCGCTCCCAGAGGGCGTCCGTCCCGGGCGCGGGGCGGGCGGCCAGCACGATCGTGGCGTCGGCGTACTGGCAGAGCGGCTCCAGCAGCTCGGTCACCAGCAGGGCGGGGTCCGTGCCGGCCCGGTCGATGTCGTCCACCAGGATCGCGCGGCGCGGCAGCCGCTCCAGGGTGTCGATCAGCTCAGCGGGCCCCGCGTGCGGGCCGAGCGGCAGGTCGAGCGCGCGCCCGATCCGCCGGGCCAGCTCGTCGGTGGTGGCCGGCCTGGCGCTGACGATCGCGTGGACGCCGTCCTGCGGCGGCAGGGAGCCGCGGCGGCGCTCGATCGGCGGCACCTCGCGGCGCCAGGCGGCGATGCCCGTCATGGCGAGGCGGGCGAGCAGGGCGCTCTTCCCGGTCCCCGTCGCACCGCGCAGCACGAGCAGGCCGGACGCGCCGAACCCGGCCAGGTGGTGCCGCAGTTCGTCGAGCTCGGCCGCCCGGCCGGAGAAGAACCAGCCGGGCCGGGGTGTCGTGCCGGTCAGTCCGCGGCCGACGTTGCTCCACTCGCGGTCCAGGCGCGGGGGCGCGGCGGGCATGTGCCCGGGGTCCGGCAGCACCTCGCAGGAGCGGGTTCCCGAGCGGGCGATCCAGACCTGCTGCGGCCCCTCGATGTGCGCGTTGACCGCCTCGACCAGCCGGTCGGGATCGAGCACGGCCGCCCGCCCGTCGGCTCCGCGCAGCGCCTCCCGGAAGGCCCGGACGAACACCAACTGCCGCGCCTTCTCGACGGATTGGGAAGCCGCGACGAGCCAGACGTCGAACCCGGTGGCCCGCAGCTCGTCCGCGAGACCGGAGATCTGCTGGATGCCCTGCAGCGCGCCCAGCTGGGCGAAGCACGCGTCGAGCACCAGCATCACCTGGCCGACCTGGGGCAGACCCTCCTCCTGGCTGCCGAGCAGTGGCTCCACGATGTCCAGCGCGGAGAGCGTCCTGGGCTGGGCGGAGGTGTGCTCGGGCAGCACGAGGCCCCAGCGGTCGGCGCGCCGCTGGAGGCCGTGGCCGGTGCAGTAGACCAGGACCAGGGGCGGCGGGTGGGCGGGGCCGACCGGCAGCGTCCGCTGCCAGTCCACCAGCGCCTGGCGGGCCTGGCCGAGTCCCCGCTCCCCGGCCCCCGGCGGCGGGGGCCCGATCTCGGTCATGCCCAGCTCGGTCAGGGCGGTGCGCATCAGGGCGAGTTCGCGCGCCACGAAGGTCAGCGGTTCCAGGCCGGTGGACTGCGCGTAGTCGCCGTCGCCCGCGAGCAGGAACCAGCGCTCAGCCAAGCGCTGCGCCGACGGCACGGGCGGTGCGCAGGTTCTGCAGGTACCAGTCGGCGCTGTGGACACCCCGCAGCGGGTTCGTGACCGGGAAGTCCTCGACGGCGGGGCCGTAGCGGCCCTTCAGCCGCTTCGCCAGGGCGATGACGTCCTGGTCGGCGACCACGTTGACCCAGCGGCGCACGGACGGCGGCAGCCCGGGGTGGCCCTCCCCCGGCGCGTCGAGCCGCTTGCGCACGCTCCGCAGGCCCAGCGGGGAGCCGATCGTCACCAGCGTGTCGATCCGCCACTCCGGGTGCGCCCAGAGCGCCTCGTACGCGACGACGCTGCCCAGCGAGTGCGCGACGACCACCCGGGTGTCGGGCCGCACCGCGGCCACCACCTCGGCGCGGACGGCCGCCCGCAGCTCGGGCTCCTCGAAGTACCGGTGCACCTGCTTGAAGAGCCGGATGAAGGCCGAGCTGGTCGCCCCGCCCACGTACGGCACGCTCAGGAGCGCGTTGAGCAGTGTCTGCGGGCTCCGCACCAGCGCGCCCTTGGCCGCGGCCGCCTGCGGCCCGTCGGCGGAGGCCGCCTGCCCCACCCCCTCGGCCAGCTCCTCCAGCAGCTCCAGCTCGAAGCCGGCGCGCAGGTCGGCGGCCTGGTAGAGCGGCTCACCGGCGCTCTTGCCGGGGCCGATGTTGTACAGCGCCCCGTAGTAGGCGGGCTCGAACGAGAAGGTGTCCGCGTGCGGGGAGCGGCCGTTCTCCAGCCCCTTGCGGAGCGCGGCCGGCCACGCCTCGGCGATCTCCGCCCGGGACGACCAGGTCCACCCGATTCCGTGCACTCCGACGACCTGTGCCACCGCTGCCCTCCACACCCGCCCCGGCCGATCCGCCCCATCGCGAGGAGAACTGACACTACACCAGCGCACGTCAGCGGTAGGTCAGTTGGCGGTTGATCCCAGGTCGCGATCCGGGCACGGCCGCACGCCGTGCCCCGTACGCCGTGCGCCGCGCGGCCCCGACCCGGACCGGGGCCGCCGACGCACCCGCCCTCGGCCTCAGGCGGCCCCGAGGGGACGGATTCGGTACGGATCGCCGCCCAGGGCCGTATGGTCGCCGCGGCCGCGATCGGCGCGCATGCTGGAGAGACGGTCGCCGCTGCCGGCGAGGACCCGACCGCGCACACGCGGCCGCGCACACCCGACCCGCTCGCGCGGGCTGTCCGCAGCGGACGCCGTGCCGCCCTCGCCCAGCCTGGAGGCACCGTGACCCCGCCCGCCGATCCCCCGACCCGCACCCTCGGACCCGCGGAGCTGGTGCGCGGCGCGCTGCGCCTGCTGGCAGCGGCGGGCCTGGCCGTCGACGCCGCGATCCACCTCCACCTGGCCGACCGGTACGACCCCGTCAGCGCGAGCATCAGCCAGGGCACGCTCTTCCGCGCCGAGGGCGCCGCGGCGGGCCTGGCCGTGCTGCTCGTCCTGTTCTGGCGCCACCGGATCGGCGACGCCTTCGCCTGGCTGGTCGCCGTCGCCGGGCTGGCCGCCCTGCTGCTCTACCGGTACGTCGACGTCGGCGCGCACGGGCCGCTGCCCAACATGTACGAGCCGATCTGGTACGCCGACAAGACCCGGGTGGTCTGGGCCCAGGCGATCGCCGCGGTGGCCCTCACCCCGCTGCTGCTCCGGCCCCGCCGCCGCGGGGGCGCCCGGCAGTGATGTCCGACCGCGGCAGGGGCGACGGGCGGGGAGGGGAGGTACGCGGGGCGTCGGCGGACGGCGTACCGGCGAGGTCCCACGGCGGCGGCTGAGGTGCGGCCGGACCCGGGGCGGCCGGCTCCGGGGCGGCCGGCTCCTGCGGGAGGGTGGGGGCGTCGACCACCGAGGCGGCGCAGGTGGCCGCGCCGAGCAGCACGGTGGCCACACCCAGCACCCGCCGCCGCGTCGGAGGGGTCACCGGGCCGCGGTGAGGCGGGCTCCGGCGGTACGGCCCGCGGCGGCACCGGCCCCGGGGGCGGACCGGTCGGCGGCGCCGGCCAGGGCCGTGGCGATCAGCACGTCGAGCAGTTCCTCGTACAGCAGGCCCGTCGCCGCCCAGATCCGCGGGTACTGCGAGGTGGCGGTGAAGCCCGGGAAGGTGTTCACCTCGTTCACCACCGGCTCCGTGCCGTCCCTGAGCAGGAAGTCGATGCGCAGCAGCCCGGCGCAGCCAAGCGTCTCGAAGACCGCGACCGCCATCTCCCGCAGCCGTTCGGCGATCCCTGCGGGCAACCTGGCGGGGATCTCGAACCGGGTCGCGCTGTCCTGGTACTTGGCGTCGTAGTCGAAGAACGCCTGCCCGCCGCGCACCCGGATCTCCAGCGCCGGCCCGACCTCCAGCCGGCCGTCGGGATGCTCCAGCACGGCGACGTCCACCTCGCGCCCGAGCACCGCCTCCTCCACCAGCACCTTGCTGTCCGATACGCGGGCGTGGTCCACCGCCGCCTCCAGCGCGTCCCAGGAGTCCACCCTGGTCACGCCCAGGCTGGAGCCGGCCCGGGCGGGCTTCACGAAGACCGGCAGGCCCAGCCGCTCCCGATCGCCGGGAGTCAACCCGTGCTCCCGCCGGGGCAGCAGCACCGAGGCCGCCACCGGCAGGCCGGCCGAGGCGAGGAGCCGCTTGGTGACGTCCTTGTCCATCCCGGCCGCGCTCGCGAGCACCCCGTTGCCGACGTACGGCACGCCCAGCGTCTCCAGCAGGCCCTGCACCGTGCCGTCCTCCCCGTACGGGCCGTGCAGCACGGGCAGCACCACGTCGGCGGCGCCGAGCACCGGCAGCGCGTCCACCAGACTCGCCCAGGGAGCGGCGCCCCGGCCCGGCAGCAGCCGTGCGAGGTCGGGCGCCGAGTAGCTGCCGGCGGCCAGGTCGACGGGGCCCGGCACCCACTCGCCGTCGGTGCTGACGCGGACCGGTCGCACCTGGTAGCGGGCGCGGTCCAGGTGGGTGAGGATGCCCGCGGCCGAGGCGCAGGAGACGTCGTGCTCACCGCTGCGGCCGCCGAAGAGCACCGCGACACGGATCCGGTTCTGGTCAGGCACGGTGGCCGTCCTCCTTCATGGCGGTGGCTGTGGCGGTGGTAGTGGCGGTGGTAGTGGCTGTGGCTGTGGCTGTGGCAGTCGCGGTGGCGGTGGCAGGTCCGGCCGTGGGGGCCGGGAGGTAGCGCCTGGGGACCCGGGGACCGATGCCCGTGAGCAGCTCGTGCGCGTTGGTGCCCGCCCAGTCGGCCCATTCGCTCACGGTGGGCTCGCCCCGCTCCCCCGGCCCGAAGAGCACCACCGGCTCCCCGACGCCGACCTCGGCCCCGCCCGCGTCGAGCACGCACTGGTCCATCGCGATCCGGCCGGCCACCGGGCGGCGGGCCCCGGCGGCCCACATCTCGGCCCGCCCCGAGGCGGCGCGCGGCACGCCGTCCGCGAACCCGAGCGGGACCAGCAGCAGGGTGCCGTCCCGCTCGGCGTGGTACTCGTGCCCGTACGACACGCCCTCACCGGCCGCCACCGGGCGGGCCATGATGGCCCTGGCCCGCAGCGTCATGGCCGGGCGCAGCCCGAAGGCCCGCCCCGGCACCGGCTCGACGCCGTACAGCCCGAGCCCCACCCGCACCAGGTCGTAGTGGGTGCCGGGGTCGGTCAGCGCGGCGGCCGAGTTGGCCAGGTGCAGCAGTTCGGGGCGCAGCCCGGCCGCGCGGGCGGCCCCGACGGCCTCCTCGAAGGCGTGGACCTGGCCCGCGGTGCGACCCGGGGCGCCGTCGGCGTCCACCAGGTGCGACCAGAGGCCGCGGACCACCACGGTGCCGCGCTGCTCGAAGGCGCGGGCCGCCCGGACCAGGGCCGCCCAGTCGGCCGGGGCGGCACCGCCCCGGTGCAGCCCAGTGTCGATCTTGAGGTGGACCCGCGCGGTGCGGCCGGTGCGCTCGGCGCAGGCCGAGATGCCCGCGAGGTGCAGGTAGGAGGAGACCGACAGGTCGACCCCCGCCAGCAGCGCCGGGGTGAAGTCCTCGTGGGGCAGGTGCATCCAGCTGAGCACCGGCGCGGTGATGCCGGCCGCGCGCAGGGCCAGTGCCTCGCCGGTGGAGGTGACGCCCAGCCAGCTCGCGCCGTTGGCCAGCGCGGTGCGGGCCACCGGCACGGCGCCGTGCCCGAATCCGTCGGCCTTCACCACCGCCATCAGCGCGCCCCGCGAACGCGCCGCCAGCAGGCGGGTGTTGTGGGCGATCGCGCCGAGGTCGACCACCGCCTCGGCGTAGCCGGCCGGCTGGCCCTGACCGCCCGCCGGCACCGGGTCACCCGCCTGCACCGGGTCGGCCGCCCAGGCCGCCCAGGCCGCCCAGGCCGCTCCGGCCGCTCCGGCCGCTCCGGCCGCTCCGGCCGCTCCGGAGGGGGCCGCGTGGCGGCCGTGGGGCATGGCACCCCGTGCTCTCGTCGCGCTCCGCATGAGCACCGACCTCCTGTCTTCCGCAGTTCCGCAGTTCCGCACCACACTCCAGCCCAGCCGCCGTTAAACCCCGGTGAGGTGATCACTCACGCCCAGCTCACACCGCCCCCCGATACTGTGGGAGCTCCGCGCGGGCCGGATCCGTCCGAGCCGCGCGGATGTGACGCCTCGTGACCCTCGCGCGGCGGATCTCGACGACGAACGGGCACCATGCGCATACCGGCCTCCCCCGAGTCCGACCGACGGCCCGAGCGGGGTCCCGAGCCGGGCCGGGAGACGGGCCCCGGTGACGAGTGGCGCGGTGGCAGGTGGCGCGGTGACGGGTGGCGCGGTGACGGGTGGCGCGGTGGCGAGTGGCGCGGCAGCCTGCGGGTGCGGCTCTCCCTGGTGTTCGGCCTGATGTTCTTCGTCGCCGCCGCCGCGGTGCTGGCCGTCACCGTCGTGCTGGTCGACAACTCGATGCGCTACTGCCTCGACCTCGCGTTCTCCCCGCACTACGCGAACGACCCGAACCTGGCACCCGCGGTCCAGCAGTACCTGGTCCGCCAGCAGTCCTCGGTGGCGGCCACCAAGGGCGTCATCCTGACCTCGATGCAGCGCAACCTGCTCTTCAAGGGCGGCCTGACGGTGCTCGCCGTGGGCGTCGTCGCCACCACCGCGGGCTGGCTGGTGGCCGGCCGGATGGTCCGCCCGCTCAGGGTGATCAGCTCGCACGCCGAGCGGATCGCCACCCGCACGCTGCACCGGCGGATCAGCCTGCAGGCGCCGCCCGGCGAGGTGAAGTCGCTGGCCGACTCCTTCGACAGCATGCTGGACCGGCTCGACCAGGCCTTCGCCGGCCAGTCACGCTTCATCTCCAACGCCGCGCACGAGTTGAAGACCCCGATCGCGGTCAGCCGCACCCTGGTCGAGGTCGCCATGAACCGGCCCACCGCGCCGCCCGAGATCAGCCTGCTCGGCGAGAACCTGCTCGCCGTCAGCGAGCGCCACGAGAAGCTGATCGACGCGCTGCTCACCCTCGCCAGGGCCGAGGACTCACTGACCGAACTGCTGCCGCTCGACCTGGCCGACCTGGCCGAGGCGGTGGTCACCGCGGCGGCGGCCGAGGCGGACCGCCAGCAGGTGACCCTGGAGTGCCACCTCTCCTCCGCCCCGGCCACCGGCGATCCGATCCTGCTGGAGCAGGTGCTGCGCAACCTGGTGGACAACGCGATCCGCTACAACGTCCCCGGCGGGGTGGTCACCGTGCGCACCAGGAGCGGGCTGTACGGGCCCGAGGCGCAGGTCGGCAACACCGGGCCTGTGATCTCCGAACACGAGATCCCGGTGCTCTTCGCCCCCTTCCGCCGCCTGACCGACCGGGTGGGCTCGGCCCGGGGCACCGGTCTGGGCCTCTCCATCGTCCGCGCGGTCGCGCAGGCGCACAGCGGTGAGGCCACCGCGCGGCCGCGGCTCGGCGGCGGACTCGAAGTGCGGGTGGTGCTGCCCACCGACCACGGCGGCCAGGGGGTGCGGTAGCCCGTGCCGGTCAGGGGATGCGGTAGCCCGTTCCGGTCAGGGTCTCGATCAGCGCCGGCTCACCGAGCTTGCGGCGCAGACCGCGCATGGTGACCCGGACGATCGTGGTGAAGGGGTCGATGTTCTCGTCCCAGGCCCGCTCCAGCAGTTGCTCGGCCGAGACCGGCGCGCCCTGGGCGCTGAGCAGCTCCTCCAGGACGGCGAACTCCTTGCGGGAGAGGGCGAGCGGGCGCCCGTCCCGGCTGGCCGCGTGGTGGTGCGGGTCCAGCCGCAGGCCGGCCCGTTCGAGCACCGGCGGCGTGGCGGGGCGCGAGCGCCGGCCCAGCGCCCGGATCCGGGCCACCAGTTCGGCGAAGGCGAACGGCTTGGCCAGGTAGTCGTCGGCACCCAGGTTCAGACCGGCGACGCGCTCGGCCAGCGTGGTGGAGACGGTGAGCATCAGCACCCGCACGTCCAGGCCGTCCGCGACCACCCGCCGGCACACCTCGTCCCCGTGCAGCAGCGGCAAGTCGCGGTCCAGCACCATCACGTCGTAGGTGTGCACGCTCACCCGCTCCAGCGCCGCCTGCCCGTCGTGCACGACGTCGACGGCGAACGCCTCCTGCCGCAGCCCCTCGGCGATGGCCCTGGCCAGCATCTCCTCGTCCTCGACCACCAGCACGCGCACGACAGCCCCGCCCACCCTCGTTCCGATCACCGACCCCCATATTCGCATCGGACGCCGGTGCGAGGTGAACGGTTGCGCCCGCACGGCCAGCCGCGCCACCAGGCCGCGGGCCGTGCGGGTCCGGCTTCGCTCAAATCGCGCTCAGCAAAGCGCCTCCGCACTTCTGCGCGCGGTGCCCGAGGGCATACCGTCCGCTCGGGGGCGGATCCGCGTCAGGCGGACCGCTACTTCTACAGCAGCGGCGGGGCCGTGCGCACCTACGGCGAGCACTGGCGCTGACCGACCTGCGACACGCGGGCTGAGCCCGGCCGACCCCGCCCGCCCCGGCGTCAGCGGTCGATGAACTGGTGGTCGCTGGTGATCAGGCCGTCCTGGTCGAGGAGGACGAGGTCGAACCCGACCGACACCGCCTCCCCCGAAGCGAGGTGCGCCATCTCCCAGTTGAAGCGCACCGCGCCGTGATGCCCGTTGGCGTTCCGGACGGCCCGGAAGGCGTGCTCCCCCGGCCTGACCCAGCTGTCGAAGGCCTTGGTGACCCGGACTTCGAGCTCCGCGTGCCCGCGCACCTCCTGCGAAGGGGTGAAGTGCGCGGCGTCCGGCGCGAAGAGGTCGGCGATGCGCTTGCGGCGCAGCTCCGCGTCCGGCTCGTTCCACAGCGCGATGTAGCGCTCGACGAAGGCGTTCGGGTCGCTCGGGTCGCTCGTCACGTTCGGGTCGCTCATGGGGTGCCTCCGGTGCGCGTGGTCATGGGGTGTCCTGGTCGATCAGGCCGTGCCGCCTGGTCCTTGAGGACCGAGGACTCGGTACGACCAATCTCGCCGCCATGACGTGCGGGATCAATTACCTCCGAGGTAGTGGCCCGCCATGGCACGCACGGCGTCGGCGGTCCGCGCGTCGGCGGGGAAGAAGGACTCGATGATCAGCTCGGCCACGGTGATGTCGCGCGGCGTGCCGAAGGTGGCCAGCGTGCCGAAGAAGGACAGCTCCAGATCGCCGTGCCGCAACCGCAGCGGGATGCAGATGTCCCCCACACCCGGCACGTCGACCTCGGGCTCCTCCTGGTCGCAGGGGTAGCCGAGGAGTTCCTCGTAGAGCGGCCGCAGCCGGTCGTCGGCGGCCACCCGCCGGCGCAACCGGTGCAGCAGCTTCGCCCGCCAGACACCGTGGTTGACGATCCGTGGCGCCATCCCGCCCGGGTGCAGCGCCAGGCGCAGCGCGTTCACCGGCGGCTCCAGCAGCTCGGCGGCGACACCCTCGGTGAACAGCGCGAAGCTGCCGTTGGTGTCGACGAGGTTCCAGTCGCCGTCGACGACCAGTGCGGGATACGGGTCGTGCCCGCGCAGGATCTGCCGGACGGCATCGCGGACCGGGCGCATCGCGGGGTCCGCAAGCGGAGTCTGCGCGAACACGGGGGCGTAACCGGCTGCCAGCAGCAGCGGGTTGCGGTCCCGCATCGGGACCTCCAACTGCTCGGCGAGCCGCAGCACCATGGCCCGGCTGGGGTTGGCCCGGCCGGTCTCCAGGAAGCTGACGTGCCGGGCGGACACCCCGGCCCGCAGGGCGAGTTCGAGCTGGCTCAGTCGGCGCCGCTCACGCCACCCCCGCAGCATCGGTCCGACCTGGGGCCGCACGCCGAGCTCCGACACGCTCATTCCGCGGCACTCTCCCCCTGGCACGACGACTCTGCACCGTCGAGTATGGCAGCCGCACCGGCGGTGCCCCGCGGTGCCCGGACGTGGGCGCCGCCGGGGGTGCCTTGGGGCGTTCGGCCGCACCGGCTCATCCCGTTCCGGTGAAATCGGGGCTCCCGGCGCGCCGTCCCGCTCGACGCGGCGCCGGGCCGGGGATGGTCCGGCGAGCCCGCCCAGGACCCAGGAGGACCGCCGTGCACCGCACCCGCGCCACCCCGGCCACCGGCAGCCGGGGCCGGACCTCCCCCGCCGGCCGGCCCCGGCGGCGCACCGTGCTGCGCGCGATGGGGGCGGCGGCGCTCACCGCCGCGGGCGGCGGCGGCCGGCCGGTGGCCGCGGCGGTGAGCGCCGCCGAGCCGGCCGAGCCGTCGGAGGCGTCCGAGGCGTCGGAGGCGTCGGAGGCGGCCGAGGCGACCGAGGCGACCGGCAGCACCCGCAAGCGGCAGCTGCGGGGCCTGTGGATCACCTCGCTGGACCACATCGACTGGCCGCGCCGCGGCGTCCTGAACCCGGCGCAACAGCGGACGGACTTCACGGACCTGCTCGACCAGGTGGTGGCGATCGGCTTCAACGCCGTCTTCGTGCAGGTCCGCCCCACGGCGGACGCGCTGTGGCCCTCGCCCCACGAGCCGTGGTCGCAGTGGCTGACCGGGGTGCAGGGCCAGGATCCGGGGTGGGACCCGCTGGCGTTCATGGTCGAGGCCGCCCACCGGCGCGGCCTCGCCTTCCACGCCTGGTTCAACCCGTTCCGGGTCGCGATCCAACCCGACCCCGCCGCCCTGCTGCCCACCCACCCCGCGCGGCGCCACCCCGACTGGCTGGCGGTCTACAACGGCGAGCTCTACTACGACCCGGGGCTGCCCGCCGTGCGCGCCTTCGTCCAGCAGGCCATCCTGGACGCCGTGGTGCGCTACGACATCGACGGCGTGCACTTCGACGACTACTTCTACCCCTACCCGGCCACGAACGGGCGCCAGTTCCCCGACGACGCGGCCTTCGCCGCCCACGGCGGTGGCTTCACCGACCGCGCGGCCTGGCGGCGCCGCAACGTGGACCTGATGATCAGTCAGATGGGCGAGCTGGTCCGCGCCGCCCGCCCCGAAGCCGCCTACGGCGTCAGCCCGTTCGGCGTCTGGCGCAACCACCGCACCGACCCGGCCGGCTCCGCCACCGACGCCCTGCAGTCCTACGACGCGCAGTTCAGCGACTCGCGCGGCTGGATCCGCAACGGCTGGATCGACTACCTCGCGCCGCAGCTCTACTGGTACTTCGGCTACCGCGCCGCCGACTACGGCGTCCTGGCCCGCTGGTGGGCCCGGCAGACCGCCGGGACCGACACCCAGCTGTGGATCGGGCAGTCGGCCTCCCGCCCCGGCGCCCCGGACCGCCCGGCCCCATGGCAGGACCCCGCCGAACTCTCCCGGCACCTGGCCCTGAACGCCACGCTGCCGCCGATCGGCGGCGACCTCTTCTTCAGCGCGCGCTCCGTGCAGGTCGACCGGATCGGCGCGATCCGGCGGCTGGCCGCCGAGCACTGGCCGCGCCCGGTGCTGGGCCCGCTGCTGCCCCGGCTCGCCCGGGCCACCCCGCCCGGGCCACCCGCGCTGCACCGCGCCGCGGGGCGGCCCGCCCTGCGGATCGTCCCCTGGCGCGAGGCGCGGCGCCCGCAGCCGTTCCAGTACGCCCTCTACCGCTACGACACCGACCCGGGGCCCCGGCCGCCCGCCGACCCCGCACGGCTGATCGCGCTGCTCCCGGCCCTGGCCGTCGACCACTACACGCCCGCGGCCACCGCGCCGGGCGCCTGGTACGCGGTGACCGCCGTCGACCGCGCCGGGCGGGAGAGCGGCGTGAGCGGCCCGGTACGGCTGCCGGGCGGCTGAGCCGGCCGCCGCCTGGTGGGGCGCGGCGCGGCGCTCACCGCGTACCAGGCGGCGGCCGGTCAGGCGGCGGCCGGTCGGGCTGCGGCCGGTCGGGCTGCGGCCGGTCAGGCGCGGATGACGCGCACGCCGCGGTCGGCGATGGCCTTCTCCTGCTCCTCGCCGAGCGCGGCGTCGGTGACCAGGTCGTCGATGTCGGCGAGCGGGCAGATCTCGGCGAAGGTGACCCGGCCGATCTTGGTGGTGTCGGCGACCACCACCGAACGGGCGCTGCCGCGCAGGAACGCGCGGTCGGTGTGCGCCTCCGCCTCGTCGTGCGTGGTGCAGCCCTCGCTCGCGGTCAGGCCGTCCACGCCGATGAAGGCGAGGTCCAGGTGGTACTGGCTCAGCATCCGCTCGGCGGCCGGGCCGACCAGTTCGTAGCTGGCGGTCCGGGCGTTGCCGCCGATGACCACCAGGCGGATGTCGGAGCGGACGATCAGGTCGGCGGCGATGTTGACCGCGTTGGTCACGATGGTGAGCCCGCTGCGCTCGGCCAGCACCCGGGCGATCTCGGTGACCGTGGTGCCCCCGGTCATGCCCACCACCGCCCCGTCCGGCACCAGGCGGGCGGCGGCCAGGGCGATCCGCCGCTTCTCGGCCTGCTGGCGGCCTGCCCGGTGGCGCAGCGGGAGCTCCAGGTTGACCGTGCCGGTCACCGCGCCGCCGCGGGTGCGGTGCAGCAGGCCCTGGTCGTGCAGGGCCTGCAGATCGCGGCGGACGGTGGCCCCCGAGACCTGGAGCAGCTCGGTGAGTGCGTGCACGTCTGCGCTGCCCACGGTGGCGATGTGGTCAAGGATGCGCGCAGTTCGATCAGCTTTGAGCATGCGGAGAGTGTAGCCCTCGGGTCTCGGGGCCCGGCCGGTCAGTGGCCGCGGGAGCCGCGGGAGCCGCCCGGCCGGGCGCGGGTGCCTTAGTGGGTGGGTGGGTGGGTGGTGCCTGGCGGCGCGCGTCAGGCAGCAGGCGTCAGGCGGTCGGCGGGGTGGCGAAGGGCGCCGCCCAGGTCTGGTTGGTCTGGACGTTGGGCGAGGTGCCGCAGGTGTAGAGGTCGACGGGGGTGCCGCTGGTGGTGGTCGTGCCGCCGTAGACGTCCAGGCACTGGGTGGTGCCGGCGAGCTTCAGGTTGCCGTCGCGGTTGTAGGTCCAGGTCTGGTTGCCCGGGGACGAGCCGCAGGGGGCGACGCCGGCCCAGCGGCCGGGTTGGCCGTTGAGCGCGCCGGTGCTGGTGCCGCTCTGTGCGGTGAGGCAGAGGTTGGCCGCGCCGCTCTGCATCAGCTGGACGGAGCCGTCGGCGTTGCGCTGCCACTGCTGGTTGGAGTTGCCGGTGCAGGGATACACGTCGACGGGGTTGTTGGTGGCGGTGCCGGAGGCGTTGTTGTCCAGGCAGAGGGACGCCTTGCCCCAGTTGTCGCGCGAGGCGGTGATCTGGCCGCGCGGGGTGACGGTGCCGCAGCCCTGCTGGGGGGTGATCTTCAGCATCGCGTTGTCGTGCGAGGCGATGCTGAGCGCGACCGTGCCCGTCGAGGTGCTGGTGCTGTGCGCCCACAGGTCGCGGACGCTGTAGCCGCAGCCCGTCCCCGAGAAGCCGAGGTTGGCGAGCGAGAGCGTGTACGGGACGGTGGCCGGGCCCTTGTTGAGGACGACCACCGCGCGGCTGCCGTCGGCCAACGGCTTGACCACCACGTCGATGCCGCTGGCGGCGGCCGGGCTGCCGTCCGCGTTGGCCCCGCCGCCCGAGACCCGGTAGCCGCCGGCGCCCAGCGGGTCCTGGTCCACCGCGACGACCTCGGAGTTGCCGAGGATGGCCACCGAGGCGTTCAGGTGCGCGGCCTCGGCGGGGTGCGCGGCGATGTAGGAGGGCTCGAACTTGCGGGCGTCGGTGGAGATCACCAGCGGGGCGGCCAGCGAGGAGAAGAGCGCGAGCTGGCTGCGCTCCTCGGCGGTGGTCATGCCGTTGTCGCCGATCAGCAGCATGTCGGCGTCGTTCCAGTTGCCCGGGCCCTGGTAGCGGCTCAGCTCCAGGGTGTTGTCGAAGCTCTGGTAGGCACCGAAGTTGTAGCCGCCGCTGGGCAGCGCCTGGTTCCACGGGTCCTTGCCGTCACCGTAGTTCCAGATGTCCGGGCCCACCCGCCACAGCTGGCCCAGGCCGCGCACCGAGTCCATCGAGGCGAACTTGGCCGAGCCGTTGCCCAGTCCGGCGGGGGCCGAGATGTTGAACATGACGTTCGGCGTCGGCGTACCGGCGCTGTTCGCGTTGGTGACCGCCGCGTTCAGGTCGCCGGACATCCGCGCGTCGAGCGTCGGAATGGGCTCCTGGGCACCGCAGTTGTCGTACTTGAGCTCGTCGACACCCCAGTAGACGAAGGAGTTGGCGTCGCTCTGCTCGTAGGACTCGCTGCCGTTGGGCAGGTTGGGGGCGGTCGGCGCGGCGGTGCTGCAGGTGTGCGTGCCGGAGGTCTCGTAGATGCCGAACTCGGCGCCCAGGCTGTGCAGATAGTTCCCGTAGGCGGTCAACTCGTAGTCGAATCCGGGCTGCTCGGTGCTGTCGCGCACGTCGGTGGCGCCGCCCCAGTTGAGCGCGCCGTGCAGGTAGCCGGCGCTGTTGCGGTACATCCAGCAGTCGTCGACGGTGACCGTCTTGTAGCCCGCCGCGATCAGGCCGGAGTCGGCCAGGCCCTTGGCGTTGTCCTCCATGTACTGCTGGAACGAGTAGGCCGACCGGTCGGAGCCGTCCAGCGGCGCCTGCGGCGTACAGGTGGCGCGGGCCCAGTTGTTGAAGCCCATCGGCGGCACGGGCGCGATCGGCGTGTTCGGGGTGGCCGCCGCGGAGTAGTTCGCGGCGGCCTGGGTGACGCCGTCGTCGGCGGCGGCCGCGCCGCTGCCGAGCAGGCAGCCGGCCGGGACGAGGGCGGCGGTCAGGACCGCCAGCAGGGGTCTGCGGAGTGCGCTGGATGCCACGGGGGTGGACTCCTTAGGGCGAGGGTGGTGCACGCGGGGCGCAGGGCGGGCAACAGGGCTGACGGCCCGTCGCCGGCTCTCGGCCGTGGGGACGGGGAGCCGGGCAGACCCGCGGAAGGCGGGGCGCGCGCATCGAGTGGGTGACATAATCTGCGCGAAACCTGGGTGTCGTCAACAAGAACGCGCAGAATTCGCGGCCGCTCACCTCCTCGGACCGAACCGGCCGCACCCGTTGACCGACCGGGGCAGGCCAGAACAACAGTCCAGTAACGACGTCTGGACCTGGGCGTCCCACCTGGTGAATACTCCGTGGCGCGGCAGATCCGTTTCGTATCTGCTCGAAAATTGCCAGGTCTGCGCAGGTTCGCGCATCCAGTGCCAGAGTGACGCGGGGCGTCCGGCTCGGCAGACCTGAAAACCCTCAGGCGGGGCCCGGTGTGCGACCGCGGATCCGACGGTGCGAAGGCGGTAATGGCAGTGAACAAGCGAGTGCTCAGCTTTGCGGCGGTCTGTGCGGTCGGTGCTCTCACGCTCACGGCGTGCGGCAGCAGCGGGGGCGGCGGGGGCTCCGCGGCGGGCGGGACGGTGACCCTCAAGCTGGTCGCGGCGGACTACGGCGACAAGGCGTCCAACAGC
The DNA here is from genome assembly GCF_026340565.1 of Kitasatospora sp. NBC_01287. NCBI lineage: Bacteria > Bacillati > Actinomycetota > Actinomycetes > Kitasatosporales > Streptomycetaceae > Kitasatospora > Kitasatospora sp. NBC_01287. The sequence goes on along the minus strand of NZ_JAPEPB010000001.1, from coordinate 7,880,700 downwards.
TCCACGCTCTACTGGAACGACGTGGTGAAGAACTTCGAGGCCGCCAACCCGAAGATCAAGGTCGACGTCCAGGTGATCAACTGGAACGACATCGACGCGCAGGTCAAGACGATGATCCAGAGCGGCAACGTGCCGGACATCGTGCAGACCGGCGGCTACGCCGACAAGGTCGCCGACAACCTGCTCTACCCCGTCTCGGACGTCCTGTCCGTCACCACCGCGGGCAGCTTCATCCCCTCCTTCGCCACCGCCGGCCAGGTGCAGGGCGTCCAGTACGGCATCCCCTTCGTCTCCTCCGCCCGCGCGTTCTTCTACAACAAGGCGATCTTCGCCCAGGCCGGCATCGCCGCCCCGCCGCAGACCTGGGCCGACGTCGCCGCCGACGCCGCGCTGATCAAGGCCAAGGTCCCCGGTGTCACCCCCTACGCGCTGCCGCTGGGCCCGGAGGAGGCGCAGGCGGAGAGCATGATCTGGGAGCTGGGCAACGACGGCGGCCCCACCGACACCTCGGGCAAGTACACGCTCAACAGCCAGGCCAACATCGACACCTTCTCCTGGCTCAAGACCAACCTGGTCGCCCCCGGCCTGACCTACCCCAACCCGGCCACCACCGACCGCAAGACCGCCTTCGCCGACTTCGCCGCGGGCAAGGCCGCGATGCTCAACGGCCACCCCTCGCTGATCCAGATGTCCACCGACGGCAAGGTCGACTACGGCGTCGCCCCGATCCCCGGCAAGACCGGCGCGCTCAAGTCCACCCTGGGCGTGGCCGACTGGATGATGGCCTTCAAGAAGAACGGCCACAAGGACCAGATCAAGCAGTTCCTGGACTTCGCGTACTCCGAGCAGAACACGCAGACCTTCGACGAGATGTACAACCTGATGCCGGTCACCCAGGACACCCTGCAGGCGATGACCACCAGCGGCAAGCACAAGGACCTGGAGCCCTTCTTCGCGCTCCTCCCGCAGGCCTCCTTCTACCCGCTGGGCGACACCACCTGGGACACCGTCTCGGCGGCGATGAAGCAGAGCATCGGCACCGCCGTCAGCGGCGACCCGGCCAAGGTCCTCGGCGACCTGCAGAAGAAGGCCCAGGACGCCGTCGCCGACAAGTAGCAGCCAGCCCGCACCGCGGGCGGGGTCCGCACGCCGCCGACCGGACCCCGCCCGCGGCACCCGCACGCCGCAAGCCGTGCGGCGCCCGCCGCCGCACACGCACGGAAGGCACCACCCGTGTCCCACACCCCCGCCGCGCCCCGGGCCGCCAGGCCCGCCCGGGGCGCCCCGGCGCGACGGCGCCCGAAGCTGGAGCGGCTGGGCCCGCTGCCCTGGATCGCCCCGGCCGTCCTGCTGATCGCGCTGGTCGTCCTGTGGCCCGTCTACGAGATGGTCCACACCTCGTTCCTGCGCATCAGCAGCAGCGGCTTCGTCCGCGGCTCGGCCGGCCTGGACAAGTACCGCAAACTCTTCGGCGAACCCGACCTGGGCCACGTGCTGATCTGGACGGTCGTCTGGACACTGGTCGTGGTGGCCACCACCATGCTGCTCTCGCTCGCCCTCGCACAACTCTTCGACCAGCAGTTCCCCGGCCGCCGACTGACCCGCTGGGCGCTGATCGCCCCCTGGGCCGCCTCCGTCCTGATGACCGCCATCGGCTTCAAGTGGATGCTCAACCAGACCGCCGGCGTGCTGAACACCGCGATGACCGACCTCGGCCTGATCAACGGCCCCAAGGACTGGCTCGGCACACCCGCAACCGCCTGGCCCTGGATGATGTTCGTCGCGGTCTTCGTCTCGCTGCCGTTCACCACCTACACCCTGCTGGCCGGCCTGCAGACCGTCCCCGGCGAGGTGTACGAGGCCGCCCGGGTCGACGGCGCCTCCACCTGGCAGACCTACCGCAAGATCACCCTGCCGCTGCTGCGCCCCGCCTTCCTGGTCGGCGTGGTGATCAACCTGATCAACGTCTTCAACTCCTTCCCGATCATCTGGGCCATGACCCACGGCGGACCGGCCAGCGCCACCTCCACCACCACCGTCTTCATGTACCAGCTGAAGGACACCGACATCGGCGAGTCCGCCGCGATGTCGGTGGTCAACTTCGCACTGGTCGTGGTGATGGTGCTGGTCTTCCTCAAGGTCAGCCGCTGGAACGAGGAGGAGGGCTGATGGCCCGTCAGATGTCTTCGGCCAAGCCCAGGATCCGGCCGCGCACCCTGATCGTCACCGCCATCGCCTGGCTGCTCGCCGCACTCTTCCTGCTGCCCTACGGCGAGATGGTGATCACCGCCCTGCGGCCCGCCGACGAACTGCGCGACCCCGGCTACCTGCCCCACCACTTCGCCTGGTCCAACTTCGTCAACGTCTGGCGCGACTCCACCCTGGGCGACAACCTCAAGGTCACCCTTCTGGTCGCCGCCAGCTCCACGCTGCTGGCCCTGCTGGTCGCGCTGCCCGCCGCCTACTACACCGCGCGGGTCAGGTACCGCGGCCGCAAGTACTTCCTGCTGCTGGTGCTGGTCACCCAGATGTTCCAACCCACCTCGCTACTGGTGGGCCTGTACCGCGAGTTCTTCCAGTTCGGCATGCTCAACTCCGTCTGGACGCTGGTGCTGTGCAACGCGGCCTTCAACCTCGCGTTCGCGATCTGGATCCTCACCGCCTACATCGGCTCGATACCGGTGGAGTTGGAGGAGGCCGCGATGATCGACGGCCTCGGGCGGTTCGGCGCGCTGCGCCGGGTGGTGCTGCCGCTCGCGATGCCGGGCGTGGTCACCGCCGTGATCTTCACCTTCATCTCGGCCTGGAACGAGTTCGTGATGGGCCTGACCCTCTCCACCGTCCCGAGCAGTCAGCCGCTCACCGTGGGCATCAACAGCTTCATCGGCGACTACACGGTCCAGTGGAACTACCTCTTCGCCGGCTCCGTCATCGCGATCCTGCCGGTCGTCGTGCTCTTCGCCTTCATCGAACGCCAGGTCGTCTCCGGGCTGACCGCGGGGTCGGTGAAGTAGCCGCGCGTGGATGGCTGCGGCCGGGACGCCCAGGAGGGCGTCCCGGCCGCAGCCATCTGCGCCCGAGGTGCACGTATCTGCGCAGCGGGACCGCTCTTATTGATTATTTCTGCGCACAGATGCTAGAAATCAGTCATCATCGAGCATCAGTGCCTGCTCGGAACTTACTCTGAAGGAGCTGCCGCATGCCCACCACCACGTCTTCGCTCACCTCGGTCGAGATCGCCACCCAGCCCGACCGCTGGCGCCGGGCCGCTGCCGCGCTGCCGCAGCACGCCGCCGCGCTGCCCCGCCGGGGCGAGAAGGTGGCCGTGATCGGCTGCGGCACCTCCTGGTTCATGGCGCAGGCCTACGCGGTGCTGCGCGAGAGCGGCGGTCACGGCACGACCGACGCGTTCGCCGCCTCGGAGTTCCCCGGCCCGCGCGACTACGACCGCGTCCTGGCGATCACCCGTTCCGGCACCACCACCGAGGTGCTGGAGCTGCTCGGCCGCCTGCGGGGCACACTCGCCACCACCGCGATCACCGCCGACCCCGCCACCCCGGTGATGACGGCGGCCGACGCCGTGGTCGTGCTGGACTTCGCCGACGAGCAGTCGGTGGTGCAGACCCGCTTCGCCACCACGGTGCTCGCCCTGCTCCGCGCCCACCTGGAGGCCGAGGACGCGCTGCCGGCCGGCGTGCGCCCGATCGCCGAGGCGGCCCGGGACGCCGAGCGGGCGATCGCCGCGCCGCTGGCCGAAGAGGTGCTCGGCGCCGAGCAGTTCACCTTCCTCGGCACCGGCTGGACCTACGGGCTGGCACTGGAGGCGGGCCTGAAGATGCGCGAGGCGGCCGGCGCCTGGACCGAGGCCTACCCCGCCATGGAGTACCGGCACGGCCCGATCAGCATCACCGGACCGGGCCGGGTGGCCTGGGTGTTCGGCACCCTGCCGACCGGCCTGGCCGGCGACATCGCCCGGGTCGGCGGCACCCTGGTCGCCGAATCCCAGCACGCCGCCGGGGGCCTGGACCCGCTCGCCGACCTGATCCGGGCCCAGCGGCTGGCCGTCGCGATCGCCGAGGCCCGCGGCTTCGACCCCGACCGCCCCCGCAACCTCACCCGCTCCGTGGTGCTGGAGCCCGGCGATGCCTGAGCCGCACGATGAGGGCGAGTGCGTGATCGCCCTGGACGTCGGCGGCACCGGGATGAAAGGCGCGCTGCTGGACCGGGAGTTGAAGCCGGTCCTGACCGCGCGCCGGCCGACCCCGCGGGGCGCCGGCCCGGACGCCGTGCTCGACGCGGTGACCGCCGCCCTCACCACGCTCGCCGAGCAGGCCGCGCACCACGCGCTGACGGTCCGCCGGGCGGGCGTGGTGGTGCCCGGCATCGTGGACGAGGAACGGGCACTGGCCGTCTTCTCGGCCAACCTCGGCTGGCGCGACCTGCGCCTCGCCGACCTCCTCGCGCGCCGCACCGGCCTGCCCGTGACGCTCGGCCACGACGTGCGGGCCGGCGGGTACGCCGAGACCGTCCTGGGAGCCGCCCGCGGCGCCCGCGACGTCCTCTTCGTGGCCATCGGCACCGGCATCTCGGCCGCCGTGATCAGCGACGGCCACCCACTGCGGGCCGGCGGCTACGCCGGCGAACTGGGCCACCTGGTGGTCGAACCCGACGGCGCGCCGTGCGGCTGCGGCAGCCACGGCTGCCTGGAGACGGTGGCCGCCGCACCCGCCATCGCCGCCGCCTACACCGCCCGCTCCGGGCACGCCGTCGACGGCGCGGCCGGCGTGGCCGCGCTGGTGGCCCGCGGCGACGCGGACGCCGCGGCGGTCTGGGCGCGCGCGAGCGAGGCGCTCGGGGCGGCGCTCGCCACCGCCACCACCCTGCTCGCCCCCGAGCTGATCGTGCTCGGCGGCGGGCTCGCCGAGGCCGGCGAGCTGCTGCTGGCACCCGTCCGGGCCGCGCTGGCCGAACACCTCACCTTCCAGCGGCGGCCGAACGTGGTGCGCGCGGCACTCGGCGACGAAGCCGGCTGCCTGGGCGCCGGGCTCCACGCCTGGCAAGCGGCGGAGGGGGCGGGCGTGCCCGGGCCCGCCGGGGCGGCGGTGGCCCGGTGATCCTCACCGTCACCCTCAACGCGGCCCTGGACGTCACCTACCTCGTCGACGCCCTGGTCCCCCACGCCTCGCACCGCGTCGAGACCGCGCACGAGCGCGCCGGCGGCAAGGGCGTCAACGTCGCCCGGGTACTCGCCGCCCTGGGGCAACCGACCACGGTCACCGGGCTCGCGGGCGGCCCGACCGGCGCCCTGCTGCGCGGCGAACTGCGCGCGGCCGGCCTCACGGACGAGCTGGTGCCGATCGCGGGCGACTCCCGGCGCACCGTCACCGTCGTCTCCCGGGCGGACGGCGACGCCACCGTCTTCAACCAGAGCGGCCCGAGCGTCACGCCTGCGGAGTGGGCCGCCTTCACCACCCACTACGCCAGGCTGCTCGGCGACGCGTCGGTCGTCGTGCTCTCCGGCAGCCTCCCACCGGGCCTGCCGCCCGACGCGTACGGACGGCTCGTCACGCTGGCCGCGGAGGCGGGTGCCGCCACCGTGCTGGACACCAGCGGCCCGCCCCTGCTGTCCGCGCTCGCCGCCGGACCGGACGTGGTCAAGCCCAACGCCGCCGAGCTCACCGCCGTCACCGGCCGCCAGGACATCGCGGGCGCGGCCGCCGAGCTGCGCAGCATGGGCGCCCGCGCGGTGGTCGCCTCCGACGGTCCGAACGGGCTGTACGCCGTCACCGCGCACGGCAGTTGGCGCGCCACGCCACCCGAGCGGCTCAGCGGCAACCCGACCGGCGCCGGCGACGCCTGCGTCGCGGCGCTCGCCGCCGGACTCGCCACCGGCGCCCCCTGGCCCGAACTGCTGCGCGAGGCCGTGGCGTTGTCCGCTGCCGCCGTGCCCTGCCCGATGGCCGGCGACTTCGACGCCGCCACCTACCGACGTTTCCGCACCGCGATATCCGTGGAGGACCGCCATGCCGCTCACCCCGACCGATGAGATCGTCCAGCAGGCCGCCGAAGACGCGGTGGGCGTCGGGGCGTTCAACGTCGTGCAGCTCGAACACGCCCAGGCCATCGTGGCCGGCGCCGAGGCCGCCGAGCGGCCGGTGATCCTGCAGATCAGCGAGAACACCGCCCGCTACCACGGCGGCCTCGAACCCGTCGCGCTCGCCACCCTCGCCACCGCCAGGGCCGCGCGGGTGCCGGTGGCCGTCCACCTGGACCACGCCGAGTCGGTGGACCTGGTGCGCGAGGCCGTCGAACTCGGCTTCACCTCGGTCATGTTCGACGCCGCCAAGCTCCCCTACGAGCAGAACGTCGCCGCGACCCGCGAGATCACGGCGTACTGCCACGCCCGCGGTGTCTTCGTCGAGGCCGAGCTCGGCGAGGTCGGCGGCAAGGACGGTGCCCACGCCCCCGGCGTGCGCACCGACCCGGCCGAGGCGCGCGCGTTCGTCGCCGCCACCGGCGTCGACGCCCTCGCCGTCGCCGTCGGCAGCTCCCACACCATGCTCACCCGGGACGCCGTCCTCGACTTCGCGCTGATCACCCGCCTGCGCGACGCCGTCAGCGCCCCGCTGGTCCTGCACGGCTCGTCCGGCGTCAGCGACATCGACCTCGCCGAGGCCGTCCGGGCGGGCATGACGAAGGTCAACATCTCGACCCACCTGAACAAGACGTTCACCCAGGCCGCCCGCGCCTACCTCGACACCCACGCCGAGGTCGCCGACCCCCGCAAGTACCTCGGCCCCGCCCGTGACGCCGTCGCGGTGGAGGTGGCACGCCTGCTCGGTGTGCTGACCGGCGGCCAACTGCTGTGACCGGGACGGTCCGCCCAGGCCGGTAGGTCGACGTCGCCGCGGGCAGTCCCCTGTTCGAAGCGGTTCCGTAAGATCCACGGCATGAAGATCACTCAGCCTCCTTGGGACGATCCGGACGCGACCGCGCTCCGCGACAGACAGCGAGCCGAGATCGCCGCGATATACGGGACCCCGGACAGTGATCCCGGTGTGCCGCCATCGGCAGCGGACATCGCGGTGTTCTTCGTGGCCCACGAGGACGACGGCACCGCTGTGGGATGCGCGGGGCTTCGGCACCTCGGCGAAGGGGTCGGCGAGGTCAAGCGCATGTATGTCGCACCGGCCTGGCGCGGCTCAGGCGTCGCCGCACTGATCCTTCGCTCGCTGGAGGACTGGGCACGCGCACAGGGCTGGACGAGCCTCCGGCTGGAGACCGGGGACCGCCTGTCCGGTGCCGTGCGCTTCTATACACGCTCCGGTTACGAACGCATCCCGAACTTCGGCGCCTATGCCGACTCGGAGAGTTCCTTGTGCTTCGAGCGGATGCTCTGACTCACCTGACCTGTCGAGGTGGCGGGCGGGTTGATCTCCGTCCGGCAACGGTGAAGGTGCTTGTCGTCGCGGGGGCGGTGTGCATAGGGTCGGCGGAATGGCGACACGACTTGTGCAAATTGCGATGAATGCTCAGGATGACTCCGCGCTCGGCCGGTTCTGGGCGGAGGTGCTCGGCTGGGGCGTCACCAGCGAGGGGCCCGGCGTGACCAATCTCGAACCCGTGGGCCTCGTCTATCCCGACCCCGTCGCCGTCTACGTCGACGTCCTTCGCGTCCCGGAACCCAAGACGGTGAAGAACCGTGTGCACATCGACCTTGCCACCACCTCTGCGGCCCACCAGGCAGAGCTGGTCGCGCGCCTCCAGGCCCTCGGCGCGACGCCCGCCGACGTGGGCCAGGGCGACGTGCCGTGGACGGTCCTGGCCGACCCGGAGGGCAACGAGTTCTGCGTGCTGGAGCCGCGATCGATCTACCGGGACACCGGGCCGATGGCCGCCGTCGTGGTCGACTGCGCGGATCCGCGGGCGATGGCCCGCTTCTGGGGCGGGGCGATGGACTGGACCGTGCACGAGGTGACCGACGATCAGGCGGTGCTGCGCTCCGCCAAGGGCGTCGGCCCGTACCTGGAGTTCATCCGCACACCCGACGCGAAGACCGTGAAGAACCGCATCCACCTCGACCTCCGCCCGTACCCCGGAGACGATCAAGCGGCCGAGGTGTCCCGGCTGCGGACTCTCGGCGCCACCGACGTCGACCTCGGCCAGGGCGACGTGCCGTGGACCGTCCTGGCCGACCCGGAGGGCAACGAGTTCTGCCTCCTCACCCCGCGCTGACACGCTCGGGGCTGCTCGTCGGAGTTGTTCGTCGCAGTTGTTCGTCGCAGTTGTTCGTCAGAGTTGTTCGTCACGGTGGATGAGGTCGGCGAGGTCGCTCGCGCCGGCCAGGTCCGGGGCGAGCTCGGCGAGGGCACGGAGTCGGATCGCGTAGGCCTGGCGCTGGATGTCGGTGCCGTGCTCGGCGATGATCAGCGCGAACTGGCAAGCCTGGTCGGTGTTGCCGGCGGCCGTGGCGATCACGGCGGCGAACAGGACCCCGGCGATGTTCTCGACCAACTGGGGACAGGCGTCCGCGACGGCGCACAGCAGCGGGACGTCCCCCAGCTGCACGGCCCTGAAGCCGTACTCAGTGGCGGTGTCCAGGTCGGTGACGATCTCGAAGACCTGGTCGTGGGGCAGCTGGGCGGCGAGCTGCAGGATGGCGAGGTGCTGGCGGCCGACGGGGGTGTCCTGCCCCGCGAGCAGGGACAGGACCTCGTGGGTGAGCAGCTCTTCGATGTGCTCGTCGAGGAACTCCAGGGAGTCCGGCCAGGTGGGGGTGGTGATCCAGGCAGCCAGCAGCGTGTGCGCCTCGTGGTTGCGCCGCTCGCGGTCCAGGATCGGGTCGAGGCCGTGGGTGTCGGCCTCGGTCAGGGCATGAGCCAGGCTGTCGACAGCCGGGTCATCGGGGAAGAGGGACACGAGCAGGCGAAGGTGATGGCGGAAGTCCGGTCGCAGGATCTCGGCGGCGTGCGCGCGTAGAAAGGCTTCCCCGCTGCGCCAGTCGGCGGTTCGGTTCCATTGGTCGAGGAGTTTCAGGGAGCTGTCCGGCAGGGCGTGTGTGGCCCAGTCGGGCAGTCGCGGGTCGTGGAGGTCGAGGCCGGTCGCGGTGCGGCGGATCAGTTGCCGGGCACGTTGCAGGGGCTGCGGGTCGCCGGCGGCTGCGGCCTGCGCCGCGTGGAGGAGTTGGTCAACGGCGGCGCTGGTGCCGACGCGCTCCGCGAGGTGGGCTGCGAAGTGGGCCCGGAGCTCCGCCTGTGCCAGGGGGTGGTTCTCCACGGCGGCCACAGCGTCCTCCCAGGCAGCTGTGGCTGCCGCCGTGTCGCTCTGCCAGATGGCGAGATTGTTCAGGGACAGGGCGAGGCTGGGGAGGAAGGCGGCGGGATCGGCGGCTGCGAGGGTGCGGCGGATGTCGACGGCTTCGGTGATGGAGGCCAGCGCCGCCTGTGGGTTCCCCGTGTCGTTCTGCGCGTTCGCAAGGTTGTTAAGGGACATGGCGAGGTTGGGGAGGAAGGCGGCGGGATCGGTGGCTACAAGGTCGCGCCGGATGTCGACCGCTTCGGTGACGGACGCCAGCGCCGCCTGGCGGTCCCCGGCTTCGCCCTGCCGGTTGGCGAGGTTGTTCAGGGCGCCGGCGAGCTCGGGGAGGAAGGCGGCGGAGTCGACGGCGACGAGCTCGCGGTAGAGGTACACGGAATCAGTGATGGAAGCCAGCGCTGCCTGCGGGTTCCCCATCTCGCCCTGCCGAATGGAGAGGTTGCTCAGGGCACCGGCGAGCTCGGGGAGGAAGGCCGCGCGGTCGGCAGCGACAAGGTCGCGGTAGAGGTCGACGGTTCTGGTGATGGAGGCCAGCGCCCCCAACCGGTCCCCGGTCTCACCCTGCCGGTTGGAGAGGCTGATCAGGGCCCCGGCGAGGTCGGGGAGGAAGGCGGCGGGGTCAGCGGCGGCGAGGCCGCGGCGGATGTCGACGGCTTCGGTGACGGACGCCAGCGCCCCCCGCCGATCCCCGACGTCGCCCTGCCAGTTGGACAGGTTGTTCAGGGCGCCGGCGAGCTCGGGGAGGAAGGCAGCGGAGTCCGCGACGAACTCGCGGTAGAGGTCGACCGATTCGGTGACGGAGGCCAGCGCCCCCAACCGGTCCCCGGTCTCGCCCTGCCGGATGGACAGGTTGTTCAGGCCAACAGCCAGGTCGGGCAGGAAAGCCGCGCGGTCGACAGCGACAAGCCCGCGGTAGAGACCGACAGCCTCGGTGACGGAGGCCAGCGCCCCCCGCCGATCCCCGGTATCACCCTGCCGGATGGACAGGTTGTTCAGGGCACCGGCCAGGTCGGGGAAGGCAGCGGAGTCCGCGACGAACTCGCGGTAGAGGTCGACGGATTCGCTGACGGAGGCCAGCGCCCCCCGCCGATCCCCGGTATCACTCCGACAGCTGGCGAGGCTGTTCAGGGCGCCGGCGAGGTCCGGGAGGAAGGCCGCGCGGTCGACAGCGACGAGCTCGCGGTAGAGGTCGACGGATTCGGTGACGGACTCCAGCGCCCCCCGCCGGTCCCCGGTCTCGCCCTGCCGGATGGACAGGTTGTTCAGGGCACCGGCCAGGTCGGGAAGGAAAGCCGCGCGGTCGACAGCGACGAGCTCGCGGTAGAGGCCAACAGCCTCGGTGATGGAGGCCAGCGCCCCCCGCCGGTCCCCGGTCTCGCCCTGACAGTTGGACAGGTTGTTCAAGCCAACGGCCAAGTTGGGGAGGAACGCGACGGGATTGGCCACGACGAGCTCGCGGTAGAGACCAACAGCCTCGGTGACGGACACCAGCGCCCCCCGCCGATCCCCGGTATCACCCTGCCAATTGGACAGGTTGTTCAAGCCAACGGCCAAGTTGGGGAGGAACGCGACGGGATTGGCCACGACGAGCTCGCGGTAGAGACCAACAGCCTCGGTGACGGACACCAGCGCCCCCCGCCGATCCCCGGTATCACCCTGCCAATTGGACAGGTTGTTCAAGCCAACGGCCAAGTTGGGGAGGAACGCGACGGGATTGGCCACGACAAGCTCGCGGTAGAGACCAACAGCCTCGGTGACGGACACCAGCGCCCCCCGCCGATCCCCGGTATCACCCTGCTGGATGGCGAGGTTGTTCAGGGCCGCGGCGAGTTCGGAGCGGAAAGCGCCGCCGAGGGCGCGGTGAATCTCGACGGCCTCGGTGACGGACACCAGCGCCCCCCGGCGATCCCCGGTCTCGCTCTGCCGGTTGGCGAGGTTGTTCAGGGCCGCGGCGAGTTCGGAGCGGAAAGCGCCGCCGAGGGCGCGGTGAATCTCGACGGCCTCGGTGACGGACACCAGCGCCCCCCGCCGATCCCCGGTCTCGCTCTGCCGGACGGCGAGGCTGTTCAGGGCCGTGGCGAGTTCGGGGCGGAAGACGGCGGGCTCGGTGCCGACGAGCTCGCGATAGAGGTCGACGGCTTCGGTGATGGAGGCCAGGGCTCCCCGCCGGTCACCGGCATCGGCCTGGCGGCGGCTCAGGCGCCTTAGCAGTCCGGTGAGTTCGGCGGGCGCAGGGCTGCCGCCGGACCGCAGCAGCGCCAGCCGGCGGCCGTCGGCCCGCAACCCCAGCTGGGGCAGCCCGATGGCGGTGAAGGGGATGGCCAGGGCGAGGTCGTCGAGCCACGGCGGCGCGGGCTCGCTGTCGACGAGCCGCTGCAGCGCCACCAGGGCACTCCCGCCCTGTTCGGCCGCGATCAGCAGGACCGGCTGCCAGCGCTCCGGGCCGCCACCGGTCCAGGCCGCGAACAGGTCACCGGCCGCATCCGGATCGGCGGCCGCGGCGCGGTTCAGCTGGCGCAGGGCGGCCGACAACTGCTCCGGGTCCAGGCCGTCCAGGGTGCGGGCGAGCAGCTCGGGGTCGTCCCGCAGTTCGTTCAGGACGAGGTGGTCGGCGATGGGGTCGGGGCGCAGCGTGAGGGGTTCGCCCGGGCCGGGTTGCAGGCAGCTGGTCAGGGTGGCGTGGATGGTCTCGCGCCACCGCGCGTCGTCGGCGAGTTCCGCCACCGCGCGCAGGGCGTTGAGGGTCTGGGGCCGGGTGGTGGGGGCGCGCAGGGTCAGGCAGGCGACGGCGCGGTCGAGGACGTGCCGGGGGGCGTCGGCGGTGGTGCCGGTGGTCTTCCGGTAGGTCTGGGCCCAGTAGTCGCGTTCGTGGCCGAGGACTTCCTCGTACAGCTCTTCGCGGGTGGTCGGGACCCGGTCGGGGCCGCTGGAGAGGTGGAAGGCCAGCAGCAGGTGGTCCAGCGTGGTCCACTCCTGCGGCGCGGCGGCGTGGAAGGACTCCGGGTCGGCGAGGTCGGGGTCGTGCTGGAAGGTCCGCAGGGCGCGGCGGAAGAGGGCCGCGCCGTCGGGGTGCTCGGGGGGCAGCCGCAGGGGCGGGCGTTCGCGGCAGGGGTGGCCGTCGCGTTCCCAGCCCTTGCGCAGGGTGGTCAGCCACTGGCCGTCGGTGGAGCGGGCGGTCAGCACCAGCACGGCGGGGGTGGCACCGCGCTGGGTACGGCGTTTGAGGACCGCCAGCAGGTCGCGGGCATCGGCGGCGCGGGCGTCGGCGTAGTCGAGCACGATCAGGGTGGGCGAGGTGACGGCGCCCAGCCAGGCGCGTCCGTCGGCGTTCTCCCGCAGGCAACCGGTGTACCAGCCGTGGTCGGTGGCGAGCCGGTGGGCGAGTTCGAGGGCGAGGCGGGTCTTGCCCGCGCCGCCGACGCCGTGGATGACCGCGACCCCGGTGTACGGGCCTTCGGCGGTGCTGAGGCACCAATCGGTGAGGATGGTCAGCTCGTCGCGGGCCTGGAACCGCACCGCCGCGTGCTCGGCGCGCAGCAGCTGCAAGGGGCGGTGCACCCGCGGGTCCAGCGCCACGTACGGCGGGCGCAGCGGGCTGTCCTCGGGGCGCCGCGCGGTGGGGTGGGTGTCCTGCCGGCGCCAGGCGCGGCCGAGGTCGACGGCCAGGCGCCAGGCCCAGGTGTCGGCGTACCGGGCGCCGGTGCGGGCGGCGTCCGCGAAGGTGGCCCGGGTGCCCAGGGCGGGGGAGGTGGGGAGCGGGTGGGCGAGCCCGACCGGGTCCAGGAGCAGCAGCGGGCGGGGCGCACCGGTGAGGTCCTGCTGGACCAGCTCCTCCCAGCCGTCGGGGCGGGTGGTCCACACGTCCGCGTCCGGCAGCGGCGGCCCGTCGGGGTCGGGGTCCTCGATCCAGAGGCCCAGCAGCGCGTGGCCGGCGCGGCCGGAGTCGGGCGCGTCGACGATGACGACGAGGGGGTGCAGCCCGGCGTGCAGGCAGGCGGCGGCCAGGGTGAGGGCCAGGTCCAGGCAGGTGGCGTGCCGGGGGCTCCAGAGGATCTCGCCGGGTTCGCGGATGACCTGTCGGCCCGGCTCGTCGGAGCGGCCTTCGTGGGAGTAGGTGATGCCCACTCCTGCCAGCGCGTCGTAGACGGCTCGGGCCTGGTCGAGGCGGCTGCCGGTCGCGGGGCCCGGCAGCCGCACCAGTGCGGCGACCTCCTCGGGCAGGACGTACTTGGCGAGCGCGGCCGGCTCGCCCTCCAGCGACCAGCGGGGCCAACCGCTCACGGGCCCACCACCGCCACCGTGTCGGCGGCGTTCAGGTCGCCCACGCCGGGCACCGCCCGCGCGCTGACCCTCACGTCGTACAGCCCCGGTGGCAGGCCGGGCAGTTCGGTGCTGAAGCCACCGCTCTCCTGGTCCTGCTGGTCCTGGTCGAGGCGCACCTCCGCCACCGTGCGCCGCGGTTCCCCGACCGGCCGCAGCACCGCCCACACGGCAGCGGGCCCCTCCGCGGGCAGGACGTCGCCGCGCAGCCGCACCCGCAGCGGGATCGGCGTCCCCTCGGGGTGGAGTTCGTCCAGGTCCAGCCCGAGGGCCGCCTCCCGCTCCTCCCCCCGCACGGCGGCGAGCGGCGCCCGGTCCTCGTAGGCCTGCACCAGGGCGGGGATCCAGGGAGCGGAGGCCAGCGGTCCGTGCCGGTCGCGGGCGCGCCAGCCGGAGGTGTCGTACCCGCTCATCTCCACCGGCACCGCGGAGATCGCCGGTACCGTGCCGTCCCCGTGGTCCTTCTCCCAGCCGGCCAGGTCCAGCCAGTGCGGCAGCTTCTTGCTGACGGTCAGCCGGCGTCCGTCCCACCGTGCCGAACCGGCGGTGGCGTGGCTCCACCCGAGCCGCGGCACCACCTGCGGCGCGTCCGGGGTGCGCGGGATCTCCTGCCACGCCCGGTCGATCTCCTGGTGCACGGCGAAGGCCGCCCTGGCCGCCGCGCCCAGCCCGGCGGCCGGCACCTCGTGCGGGTAGCGGGCGGTGTTCGCGGTGGTGTCCCAGACGGCCGGGTAGCGCGGCAGCAGCTCGGCCATCGAGGGCCACTCCCGCAGGAGGTCGCTGACGCCGTCCAGCCGCGAGCCGAGCAGCCGCACGCCGTTGGTCAGCAGGTCCAGGGCCTTGGGGGCGCCGCGGTGCGGGGTGCCGAGGGTGATCAGGGACCGGCACAGCCGCCATCCGCCCAGCGGGCCGAGCCAGTAGCGGGCGACCAGGCCGCCCATCGAGTGCGCCACGATCACCACGCGGCCCGCCCGCTCGGCCTCGCCGCAGTCCTTCAGCCGTTCGTGGACGTCGGCGGCCAGCAACTCGGCGGCGTGCGCGACCCCCAGGCGGAAGTCGTAGGGGAAGACCACCACGTCCGCCGCCAGGTCGCGCCGTTCGGGGTGCCCCTCGTCCAGCCGCACTCCCGGCAGCGCCCGCAGGCCGCCCAGGAGCTTCTCGTAGCCGGGAACGACGGTCCACCCGGGCAGCAGCCGCTTGGAGCTGATCAGTCCGGTCGCCCGCAGCGGCTCGTCCACCGCCAGCCGGTCCGGCCCCCACAGCAGGCCGGCGAGGTCACCGAATCCGGCGTCCCAGACCGTCTTCGCGGGCCGCCCGCCCGTCCCGGGCCGCTCCAGCACACTGCCGCCGATCCCCGGCAGCACGTACACCACATGCCTACGACTCAACACGCCTCCGCTCAGCCGGCTCCGCCGGGCCGCCCCCTGGTCCTGGACGGCCCACCGCGGATGCCCATGCTCCGGCCTACCGCGCCCCGACGGCGCGGGATTTCACGGCCGGTGTCCAACCTGATACACACCCGCGCTGCCGCCCGTCAACCGACGTCCTGCGGCAGCAGCAGCCGCAGCTCGTCCAACGTGGCTTCGCCGCCCGCGCGTTCGAGGACGGCGATCCGGCGGGCGTGCGCCGTCCTGGCCGCCTCCAGCAGCTTGCGCACCTCGCGGGCGTTGCCCTGGGCGAAGCGCTCGCGCTCGGCGGCCATCAGCAGGCGGGCCACTTCGGCGGTGGCGGCGGGCAGTTCGAAGCCGGCGCGCTCCGCCTGGTGGGCGAGGATGGTGGCTAGCTCCGCCAACTCGTAGGCGGGGAACTCGACGGTCCGGGAGAAGCGCGAGGCCAGCCCTGGGTTGGCGGCCAGGAAGGCGGCCATCTGCCCGGTGTAGCCGGCCGCGATGACCACCACCTCGTCGCGGTGGTCCTCCATCAGCTTGACCAGCGTGTCCACCGCCTCCTGCCCGAAGTCGTGCTGGGAGCCGGTGTCCCTGGTCAGGGTGTACGCCTCGTCGATGAAGAGCACCCCGCCGCGGGCGCGTTCGAAGACCTCCGTGGTCAGGATCGCGGTGGAGCCGATGAACTTCCCCACCAGGTCGGCCCGGGAGACCTCCACCACCTGGCCGCGCGCCAGCACGCCGAGGGCGGCGAGCAGCGAGCCGTAGAGCCGGGCGACCGTCGTCTTGCCGGTGCCCGGCGGCCCGGCGAAGACCAGGTGGCCGGGCGCCGGGTCGACGGGCAGCCCGGCACGTTCCCTGCGGCGGGTGGTCACGATCAGGTCGATCAGGTCGCTGATCTCGCCCTTGATCCCCTCCAGGCCCACCATCGCGGCGAGTTCGTCCAGGATCGCCTGCAGCTGCCCGGGGTCCCTGGCGTCACCGAACCGGGCGCCCAGCCCGCGCTGCACGATGCCGTCCAAGTCCTGCGGGAGCAGCTGGACCAGGTCGGCGGAGGAGGGCGCGGCCGACTGCTCGGCCAGGCGCAACGCCTGCTGCTCCAGGGCGGCTTCGAAGATCCGGCGCGCCTCGCGCCCGTTGCCGAAGGTCTCGGTGCGCCGCACCCCGCGGAAGTGGACGCCCAGCGCCGCCCTGGCCTCGGCGGCCAGCGTGAAGCCGTACTGCCCGGCCAGCCCGTCGACGATGCCCACCAGCTCGTCCGGGCTGTAGTCCTCGAACTCCAGGGTGCGCGAGACCCGCGACTGCAGCCCCGGGTTGGCGCCGAGGAACTCGCGCATCTCGGCCGAGTAGCCGGCGAACACCACCACGACCTCGTCGCGGTGGTCCTCCATCAGCTTGACCAGGGCGTCGATGGCCTCCTGCCCGAAGTCGGTGCCGGTGCCGAAGCGGCGGGAGAGCGTGTATGCCTCGTCGATGAAGAGCACCCCGCCGCGCGCCTTGGTGAAGACGGCGGTGGTCTTGCGGGTGGTCTCGCCCAGCGCCGAGCCGACCAGGTCGGCGCGCGAGACCTCGCTGAAGTGGCCCGCGGAGACCACGCCGAGGGCCGCCAGCAGCTGCCCGTAGACCCGGGCGACCGTGGTCTTGCCGGTGCCGGGCGAGCCGGAGAACACCATGTGCCGCCCGATCACCGGCCCTTCGGGCAGGCCGGCGCCGCGGCGCTGCTCGACCACCCGCAGGAAGCTGACCAGCTTCCTGATCTCCCGCTTCACCGCGCCGAGGCCGATCATGGCGTCGAGTTCGGCGAGCAGTTCCTCCACCGACCGGGCGCCGGGCGCCGCCCCGCCGGCGGTGCCGGCCGGGGTCCGCGGCGCCGCGGACCCCGGGGGTGCCGGGGGTGCCGGGGGTGGCGGGAGCGGGGAGCCGGACGGGGCCGCCGAGGCCGCCGCCGCCTGCGGGTCGTCATCGCCCGCCGGCTCGACGTCGAACAGGTCCTCCGCCGCGTTCTCCCGCGACACCAGCTCGGAGAACTCCACCCGGGCGCCGCGCACGGTGACGATCCCCTGGCCGCCGGTCCCGGTGACCACGCAGCCGCGCAGCACCGCCGAGGCACCGGGATCGGCGGCGAAGCCGATCTTGTGATTGCCGGTCAGCCGGGTGCCCTCCAGCGCCACCCGCCCGTCGGCGGCCACCGCCACCCCGATCTCGCACTGCGCGACCGAGCCGTTCACCAGCACCGCCTCGCCAGCGGCGAGCGCGGTGACGCCGGAGTCGCCGGAGTCGCGGATCCCGCAGTCGGTGAGGCGGGCACTGCCGCCCGCGTCCACCGCCAGCCCGAACCGCGCCGCGTCGTGCACGGTGACCCGGGTGGCCGTGAGGACTCCCCCGTTGGTGCACCAGACGCCGTCCTGCGCCGCGTCGGCGATCCGCAGGCCCTCCACGTCGGCCCGGCCCTGGTCGCGCACCACCAGGGCGCACTGCCCCGACCCGGTGATCACCCCGCCGTGGACGGCGGCCTTGGCGTGGCTCTCCACCAGGATCCCGCTGAAGCCGGGGCTGTCGACCTCGCAGTCCTGGATCAGCGGCGCGGATCCCGTGGTCACCCAGATCCCGTGCTGGGCGGCCCGGTGCACCCGGCTGCCGCGCACGCTGACCTTGCTGCTGTCCCGCAGCGCGATCCCGCAGGACCGCGCGCCGGTGACCTCGGTGTTCTCGATCATCCCGGCGGCGTCCGAGTAGACGACCGCGCCGTCGCGCACGGTGCAGCGCCGCAGGAACAGCTCCGCGCCGCCCCAGGCGCTCACCGCCGTGTCGGAGGCACTGACGAACTCGCAGTCCTCCGCCACCGCGGAGCCGCCGTTCACCCGCAGCACGGCGCCGGACTCGTGCCAGTTGCGCAGCGCCAGGCCCCGCAGCGTGACCCGGCCCTCGACCAGCAGGTCGTACTCGCCGGAGCCGTCGATGGTCACCGACCCCGGCCCGCCCAGCGCGGTGATCACCAGGGTGCCCCAGCAGCGCAGCGGCCCGGTCCGGTACTGCCCCGGCGCGACCACCACCTGCCGCGGCCCCGCCGGCCACGGCGCCTCCAACGCGTCGCCGATCGTCCGGAACGCCCCCGGATCCGTCTGCGACACGAACATGTTGAACAACGGGCCCCCCGCGATCGGGATTCATGATCGGCGGGCCCGATCGTAGTCGATCCGCCCCCGGGCGCCCCGGGGCTATTCCCCGGTCGCGGACGCGGCCGGGTCGCCGTGGTCGGGCCAGACGCCGATGTGGTCGCGCTCCAGGACCAGGCGCACCCGGTGGGCCAGGCCCAGGGACTCGGTGAACTCGCGGGGCAGTTGGAGGCGACCCACCCGGTCCAGCACGGTGTACTCCTGTGCCACCAGCGGGCTGCCCTCGGCCTCGCCGGCCGCGCGGCGCAGCAGCTCGGTGGCGGTGCGCCCGTCGCGGATCCGCACGGTGCGGCGGACCTGCTCGGCCACCATCGCGTCGTGGGTGACGATCAGCACGGTGGTGCCCAGCTCGCGGTTGGCGGTGCGCAGCGCGTCGAAGACCTCCGCCGCGGTGGCGCTGTCCAGCTCGCCGGTGGGTTCGTCGGCCAGCAGCAGCTCGGGGCGGTTGGCCAGGGCGACCGCGATCGCCACCCGCTGCTGCTCGCCGCCGGAGAGCGCGGCCGGGGTGCGGTCGGCGGCCGCGGCGATGCCCATCAGGTCGAGCAGCTCCAGCGCCCGGGCGGCGCGCTGAGGGCGCGGCAGGTTCACGTAGCCCATCGGCAGCTGCACGTTCTCCCGGGCCGTCAGGTACGGCAGCAGGTTGCGCGCGGTCTGCTGCTGGACCACTCCGACGGTGCGGCGCCGGTAGGCGGTCCGCTCGCGCCGCTTGAGCGCCCCGAGGTCGGCGCCGGCCACCTCGGCGGTGCCTGCGCTGGGGGCGTCGAGCCCGGCCAGGATGCCGAGCAGGGTCGACTTGCCGGAGCCGGAGGCGCCGACCAGCGCCGTCAGCTCGCCCCGCGCCACGGTGAGGTCGAGCCCCTGCAGGGCCTGCACCTCCACCCCGGCGCGGCCCGCCGCGCCGGTGCGGAAGATCCGCACCAGGCTCTGGCACACCACCATGGGACCTTCGGTCTGACGGACAGTCACAGGGCCTCCCCCAGTCGTAGCACCGCGCCCAGTCCGCGACGACGGCCGAGCACCGCCTCCAGCGCGGCCGCCGCCAGCACCAGCGCGGCCAGGGCGGCGCCGAGCAGGGCGGTGGTCGTCCAGTCGATGTGCACGGCGGGCTCGAACGGCCCGCCGGTGAGCGCGCCCAGCCGCATCCCGGGCCCGAGCGCGCCGGGCAGCAGCAGCCCCAGGGCGGTGCCGCCGAGCGCGGCGGCCAGCAGCAGCGGCAGCAGCTGCAGCAGTTGCAGGCCCAGCACGGCCCGGCTGCCCAGCCCGAGGGTGCGCAGGTAGGAGGTGGTGCGGGCCCGCTCGGGCGCGCTGAGCACCAGCTCCAGGGCGAAGGCGCCCAGCGCGAGCAGCAGGCCGAGCGCGGTGGCCACCTGGTAGCCGAGGCGCAGCGAGCGGACCAGCCCGTCACCGCGCAGCACACCCAGCTCCGTGGCCCGGTCGCGGACCTCCACCGGCGCCCCGACCCCGGCGGCCGGCGCCGGGCGCGCGGCGGTGGCGGCGCGCACCGCCGCCAGGTCCAGCGGTGGCCCGCCGGGCGCCGGGTAGAGCAGGTCAGCGCTGGGGTGCCAGCTCTGCGTGGGCAGCAGTTGGACCGCCGGACCGGCGAAGAGCAGCAGCGGGCCGCCCTGCGGCCCGCTGCCCAGCACCGGGCCGAGCGCCGGGTCGCGCAGCGCCCCGCCCGGCAGCGCTCCGAGCAGGTGGACCAGGAAGCGCGCCGTCCCCGGCCCGGAGACCTCGAAGCTGCCGTCCGGGAACCGGGCGGCCAGCGCGGGATCGGCCAACGCGGGCAGCACCGGCTCGTCGCCGTCCGGACCGCCCTTGCCGGTCGGCGTGGTCGCCAGCCCGGCCGCCAGCACCGCGCGGGCCAGCGCGGAGGCCGGATCGGCGGCGCCCAGCGCACTCGCGTCCAGGCCCACCAGTTGGGCGCCCGGCAGCTCGGTGCCGTCGTCCTGCGAGGTCAGCGTGCCGGCCGCGCCGACCACCCGCACCTGGTGTCCCACCGTGCGCAGGCCCGACAGGTCG
Organism: Kitasatospora sp. NBC_01287; assembly: GCF_026340565.1. NCBI lineage: Bacteria > Bacillati > Actinomycetota > Actinomycetes > Kitasatosporales > Streptomycetaceae > Kitasatospora > Kitasatospora sp. NBC_01287. Next base: position 7,860,485 of record NZ_JAPEPB010000001.1, on the reverse strand, counting down.
GCGGGCAGCTGGTCGCGCGGGCCGACCACCGCCACCGGTGCCCCGCCGGTGGCCCAGTCGGCCGCCTGCTCACGGCTGTCCGCGATGGTGCGCGAGACCAGACCGCCGAAGACGCCCTGCCCCATGGCCAGCACCAGCACCAGCAGCGCGAGGGCCGCCGCGCCGCTCTGCGCGCCGGCCCTGGCCAGCGCCACAAGCGGCACCGGGCCTCGGGCCCGCCGCGCCCAGCGGGCCGCCCGGAGCAGCACCGCGGGCAGCAGGCGCAGCAGCACCAGCACCGTGACGAGCGCCAGCAGCCCCGGCACCACGGCGAGTTCCGGATCGATCCCGTCACCCGCGAAGGCGCCGCGGGCGCGCAGCGCGGCCAGCCCGGCGGCGGCCGACAGCAGCACCAGCCCCTCCAGCACCAGCCGGCGCGAGCGCGGCAGCGTGCGGGCGCGCCCGACGGAGGCGAGCAGTACCGCGGCCGGCGCGCACCAGACCAGCAGCCCGGCGACCAGCACCGGCAGCGGCGAGCCCAGCGCCGTGCCCGGCGGGGCGAGCGCGCGGCCCAGCGCCCAGCCGCCCGCCACCCCGAGGGCCACCGGCACCGCCGCCTCCGCCAGCAGGCGGGCGGCGATCCCGGACAGCCGGGCCCCACGCGACAGTTGGAGCGTGAAAGCGCCGGCGCGACGGCGCACCCCCAGCCGGGCGGCGGCCACCGCGGTGGCCACGCCCACGGTCAGCAGCCCCGCCAGCGCGAAGCCCTGCAACTGCTCGGTCCGTTCCCGCTGGGCGGCGAACGCGTCGATCTGGGGGGTGAGTTCGTCGAACATCTGGACGGGCGGCAGCTGGTGCCCCGACAGCACGCAGGTGTCGCCGACGTGGCCGGCGCAGAGCGTGGTCGAGTCGAGGGCGAGCAGTCCGGCCACCTCGGCCCGCAGCGCGGCCAGCGCGGCCACGGTACTGCCGGGCCCGGCGCGGTCGATGGTCACCGGGAAGTCCCAGGCCAGCTGCAGCGGCACGGTGCCGCGGCTCTCCGCCTGCTCGATCCCGCCGGAGCTGGTCAGCAGTTGCCCGTCCAGCTCCTGGCCCCACCACGCCGACACCGTGATCGGCGCGGCGAGCAGCGGGAACTGCTGCCGGAGCCGGTCGGCGCCGTGGTCGGTGCGGAACACCCCGACCAGGACGACCGGGGTCTCCCAGTCCTGGCCGGTCAGGGTGAACCGCTGCCCCACCGTCAGGCCGAGCCGGTCCCTGGTCGCCTCGGAGGCAGCGACCTCGATCGGGTCCGGCTGAGCGGGGTCCGGCTGAGCGGGGTCCGGGGCCGAATCGTCCGGCGGCTGCCGCGGGGCCCGACCCTGGACGTACTCGACCGGCCCGCCGGCGCCGCCGGGCTGGGCGTAGTCCAGGGACAGCCGGGGCGGGTTGCCGTAGGGCATCGGCAGCCCGGGGCCGGCCGCGTTGGCGCCGGGGGTCTGCGCGCGGGCGCTCGGGGTCCCGAGCAGCGGGGTCAGCCGCGGGCCCGCGTTGGCGCGGATCGCGTGGCCGACGGTGTCCAGGTCCCCGTCCAGCGAACCACGCGGCACCCCGGCCGCGATGTCGGGGGCCGCCGAGCCGGGCTCCGTGGTGGCGCCGGCGGCCAGCAGCGGACCGGCCTGCTCCGCCCGGGTGACGCGGTCCGCCAGCGAACCGGCGGCCAGCTGGTCGAAGCGCGGCGGCCAGCTGAGCGGGATCGCGGTGAGCAGCACGCCGAGCAGCGTGAGCACCAGGGCGACCGGCCAGGAGATCCGCGCCTCGCGTCGGATCAGGCGCAGTGTCAGCATCGTGCGGTCCCCCGGTCGTGGCACGGTCGGCTCGGGCTGGACACGTCGTGGCACGGTCGGTTCCGAGTGGTCAACATGCTTGCGGCATCGGCGTGATGACGGTTCGTCACTGCTGTCCGTCCTCCCCGGCCCGCAGTGCGCGGACGAGATCCACCCGGGCCAGCAGCCGGGTGAGCAGCAGCACGGCGAGGGCCAGCAGCAGGCCGCTGACCAGCACGGTGAGTGCGGCGCCGGGTCGGCCCGGCGCGGTGAGCAGGGCGGGGAAGAGCGGCCCCGCCCCGGCGTCCAGCACGATGAGCGGCAGCAGCACGGCCGCCAGGACCAGGCCCAGCACGCCACCGAGCAGCACCGGCAGGGCCGTGACCGCCAGTTGCTCGGCCCGCAGCAGCGCGGTCAGCTCGCCGCGCCGCACCCCCAGCGCCCGCAGCACCGCGAACTCGCGCTGCCGGGCCCGCGTCGTGCCCACCGTGTGCAGGGTCAGCGCGGTCACCGCGAAGAGCGGCGCGGCCAGCAGCATCAGCAGCCAGGCGCCGCGCAGCCCGGCCTGGAACGGGTCGCTCGCCAGGGCGGCGGCGACCTGCGGCACGCTCTGCGCGCTGCCGAGTTCGGCGTCGGCGTCGACGGCCGCCGCGGTGGCCCGTGGGTCGGTGCTGGTCAGCCACCAGTGCGCGTCGGTGGGCGGGCTCTCCCCGGTCGTCGCGCCGGCGGCGGCCAGCGCGCGCAGATCAAGCAGCAGGTGCCCCTGGTCGTGGTCGTAGCCGGGCAGCGCGTCGATCTCACCGGTGATCCTGACCAGCTGTGGGTTCTGCTGGCCGCGGTCCCAGACGAGCCGCACGGTGTCGCCGACCTTCGCGTTCAGCCCGGTGAGCATCGCCCGGTCCGCGAGGGCGGGTAGCACGGGCGGTGGCGGCGCGGTGGCACCGTTGTCGGGCAGGGCCGCGAAGACCACGTCGGGGGCGCCGGTGGTCGTGTCCGCCGGGTCGGTGGACGGCAGTTGGGAGCGGACCACGGCGTGCAGCAACCGCGCCGCGTCGCCGGACACCTCGCAGGCGCCCGCCGCCTGACTCGACGCGTCGCCGCCCCAGCGGGGTTGGTCGGGGACCTGGACGCTGCCGGGGCAGCCGAGCGCGGTCGGGTCGGCGAAGGCCGCCGCGGACCGGTACCAGCGCTGGCCGGCTGCCAGGGCCACGGCGGCCCGCTGGTCGCCGGTGACCGCGCTGATCCCGGAGAGGTCCAGGTCGAGGGTGGTCCGAACGGCCGTGGCGTCGGGAAAGCGGACGGCCAACCGGCTGATCCGCAGCGGGTCGTGGCGGTGCCCGGCGGCGGCCAGCGGCACCGTCAGGACGTGCGAGCCGCCGTCGGTGGGCAGCGCCACCGTCAGCTGGTCGGTCAGGCCGTCCGCGTCCTGCACCGAGAGCACCAGCCGCACACCCGGGGCCGGCACCGGCTGGTCGGCCGTGGCCCGCACGGTCAGCTCCAGCGCGGTCGGCGCGCCCGGCACCGCCAGGCCCTGGACCGGCAGCGCGGTCAGCGGCGCGAGCAGTGCGCTCAGCGGCCGGTCGGCCAGGTCCGCGCGCAGCGCGGGCAGCGCGGGCAGCCCCGCGGCGGACGCGCCGGGTGCGGCAGGCGCGGCGGACGCGGCGGAGCCGGTGTCGATGGCGACCGTCTGCACCACCGTGCTGCCCACGTACCCCGAGCGCTCGGCCACCGGGGTCAGCGCCGTGACGCCCGGCAGCGCGGCCAGCGCGGCGTGCCGCTGCCCCGGCGCGCCGGCCACCCCGGTCAGCCGCAGGTCGGCGCCGACCGTGAAGGCCGCCCGGTCCCGGTCGCCGGCCGGCAGCGCGCCCAGCACCCCGGCCGCCAGCGCGGCGCAGGCCACCGCCAGCAGGGTCACCAGCACCGGCACCGCCTGCCGGGCGCCGTCGCGGCTCACCCGCCAGCCACCCAGCGGCAGCACCAGGGCGCGGGAGCGGCTCGCCGCCCGCTCCAGCAGCCGCCCGGCCGGCGGCAGCAGCCGCAGCAGCAGCACCGCGCCGGCCACCGCCAGCGCCACCGGCGCGAGCACCAGCACCGGGTCCACCGCGGCGTCGAACCCGCTGCCCACGCCGATGGCCACCACACCGCCGTAGTGGCGCAGTTGGAGATAGCCGAGGACCGCGAGCAGGAGCAGCGCCAGGTCCGCGCCGGCTCGCTGCGGGCCCGCGCGGCGCGGTGCCCGGCGGCGCGGCGCGCGTTCGGCCCCCGGGTCCAGGACCAGCCGGATCACCGGCAGCAGCAGCGCCACCCCGTGCACGGCGAGCGCGAAGCCCGCCGTCCACCAGATCACCGGCGCCCCGGCCGCCGCCGCCCCGGGCAGCCCGGCGACGCGCAGCACGGCGGTCAGCAGCGGCCCGGCCAGCAACAGGCCGCCGACCGCCGCCGGCACCGCGACCAGTGCCCACTCACCGGCCGTCACCGCGAGCAGTCGCACCGCGCCCGCCCCCCGGGCGTGCCGCAGGGCCTGCTCGGCGCCGACCGCGTCGGCCAGCCGACGTGCCGTCAGCACCAGGACCACGGCGGCCAGCACCGCCAGCAGCGCGAGCGGCACGTCGATCTCGGCGCGGGCGGCCAGCGCCGGCACCACCAGGCCGTCGACGGCCCCGGGCAGCGCGCTGCGCACCACGGTCCCGGCCAGCGCCGGGGTGCCGCCGCGGTAGACCGAGCGGGCGGTGTCGCTGCCCACCAGGACGGCCACCCGGTCGCGCAGCGCGGCCAGTTGGGACAGGCTCAGCCGATCCGTGTCGGGCAGCGCCAGCCAGAGGGCCAGGGTGCGACCGGCGAAGGCGGGCAGCGCGGTCAGCTGCCGGCCGTCGACCAGCAGCGGTTCCGGAGCCGTGCTCTCCCCGGCGTCCAGGCCGGCCCAGAGCGCCGCGGCGGCCGGTTCGGGCCGGTACAGCCCGGTCACGGTCAGCGCGAACGGACCACCGGAGACCGGGTCACGCACCTGGATCGCGCTGCCGACGCCCACCCCGAGCCGGTCGGCGGTGGGCGCCGGCAGCGCGATCCGCAACCCGCCGCCGGCCGCCGGCGCCTGGCCGGGCGCGGCGGGCGCGGCGGGCGCGGCGGGGGCCGCAGGCGCGTCCGGCCAGGCGCCGGCCAGCAGGCGGGCGAAGCGTCCCGGGTCCGGCAGCGCCACCGGCAGGCCGGAGAGGGTGGTCTCGGTGGGCCGCGAACGTCCGGCGGGCGGCAGCGGCAGGTCCAGCAGGCCGGTGGCGCGCAGCGCGGTCTCGGTGCGGAACGGGGTGCCGCCCAGCGCCCGGACCAGCGCCGTGTGGACCGCGCGGTCGGCCGCCGGCAGTCCCTGCGCGCTCCACCGCGCGTCCACCTCCACCGAGCGGCCCGGGTCGGCGGCGAGCCGCTGCCGCACCCCCTCGGTGGCCGCCGCGCGGGCCAGCCCGGCCACCGAGGCCAGCACCGCCGTCGCCACCAGGATGCTCACGGCCACGGCCGCCAGCACCAGACCGTGCCGCCGGAACCGGCGGCCGACCCCCCGCAGAACCATCCACCGCTCCCCTCGGCGCCCCGCGCGGCGCAGGGCCGTGACACCGGAGACCACTCGTGCCGCAGAGCTGAGGTTCTACCACAGCAGGCACCATGTGGTCTGTACCACTCGTCTTACGACTGGACAACGCGCCAGGTGCCGCGAGGAGTTCACTCCGGCCCGCGCGCAAGGAACGACAGAGGTGCCCACCTGTCGCCACGGCCAGGGAAAACGGATTTCCCCTGGCGTCCCGCGTGCCGTAGAGTCTGGTTCACCGACGCGGGGTGGAGCAGCTCGGTAGCTCGCTGGGCTCATAACCCAGAGGTCGCAGGTTCAAATCCTGTCCCCGCTACTACGGCGAGAAGAGTCCCGGCGCAGATCCTGCGCCGGGACTTTCGCGTTGCCGCTCCAGGGTTCGCAGGACTGCCCTCTCTCCGCAGCCCCGACCAGTGACCCGCCGCGAGACCGCTGAACGATCACCCCGGATTCATGCCGATCGCTCCGGGCGGAGGCGGCCGCCGTCCATTGTTCGGTACATCCGATACTGCTAGGTCATTTTGACGATCAATCAGCTAAAATTAGCCAGAGCCTCCAGGACCGGCGGCAGCAGGCCCTCGGCGTGAACGGGCTCCATCACGACGGATGGTGGCGAATGGCTCCACTATGGCCCTTTCGTTCCAAAAATGGACAGGCGCGCGGCCGCGCGGCCGCGGACGGACCGTCACGCGCTGGAAGTACCGGTGCGCCCTCGGTGCGGATCGACCCCTCCGACCCGCTGGGCTCAGCCGAGAACGCCCGTAGCTCGTACGAGCGGACCGGCGCTCCAGAGCTCCTGGAACTCGGGCTCTCGCTGATCGAGATCGCCTACCAGGCGGCCCCCGCGGCCAGTTGGCAGCGGGCCGACGCGTTGCGGTTGCGCGGGGTACTGCTGCGGCTGCGCTACGAGCGGACCCGGGACCGTGCGGACCTGGACGCGGCGGTCAAGGCCGGGCGCCAGGCCCTCGCAGCGCCCGGCCCGCAAGGTGCGGTCCGCGCCAACGTCCTGTCCAGCCTGGGCTCCTCCCTCCAGGAGGTGTTCATGCTCACCAACGACGAGGCTGCCATCGAGGAGGCCGCGACGCTGACGCGGGAGGCATGGAACGAGGTCGCGGGCGACCCCGGCTTCCGCCACCGCGCGGCCCTGCAGGGCACTCTGAGCAACGCGCTGCTGCTCTGGGGCAAGGCGAGCGGGCGGGACGAGCTCATCGCGGAGGCCGTCGCCGCCGGCCGCGAGGCGGTGCGAGCGACCCCCGAGGGCGACCCGGCCGGCCCCCGCCTGCTGGTGAACCTCGGCACCGCTCTGATGTTCCACGCGCGTAGCAGCGGCGGCACCGCAGCGGTGGACGAAGCCGTGACGTCCTACCGGGCGGCCCTGGCGGCCTTTCCCGCCAAGCACCCGAACCTGCCCGCCGTCCGGGCCCTGCTCGATCAGGCCATGACGGTGCGGAAGGCCCTGCGGTAGTCCACGCCCCGCACACCCTGACCGCCAGGGCGTGCGGGGCGCTCCGGGTCCTCGCCCATGGCTGAGGGCCCGCCCGGCGCCGTCGACCGGTTCGCGCGAGATCCTCGTCGACCGGGCCGGGGCCGCGGGTGCCACCATGGAGGGGGGACCGCGAGGGCGGCAGGAGGACCCGTTGACCTCGGACGGACGAGCGAGGACCGCCACGACGGCCACGGCCGCCACGACCGCGACCAGCGCGCCCGCGGCGGCGATCACGACCGCCACGACGGCCGCCGCCACCCGCGCACCGGCCGCGCCCGGCCTTCGGGTGGCCGTGGTCGGCTCGGGGCCGGCCGGCCTCTACACGGCCGAGGCGGTGCTGAAGCAGGCAGCGGCGGGCGGCATCGAGGACGTCGAGGTGGACGTGCTGGAGCGGCTGCCGACGCCGTACGGCCTCGTCCGCTACGGCGTCGCCCCCGACCACCCCTCGATCCGCTCCATCGCCGACTACCTGCGCCGGGTGCTCGAACACCCGCGGGTGCGGTTCCTGGGCGGCCTCGGCTTCGGTACCGAGGTGAGCCGCGAGCTGCTGCTGCGCTGCTACGACGCGGTGGTCTACGCGACCGGCGCGGCCCGCGACCGGCGGCTCCAGGTGCCCGGCGAGGACCTGCCGGGCAGCGCCGCGGCGGCCGACTTCGTGCGCTGGTACTGCGGGCACCCCGACGCGGACCCGGCGGGCTTCGCGCTGGACGCCGAGTCGGTGGCGGTGATCGGCGCCGGCAACGTCGCGCTCGACGTGGCCCGGGTGCTGGCCCGGCCCGCCGCCGACTTCGACGCCACCGACGTGCCGCAGGCGGTGCTCGCCGCGCTCGCGGCCAGCCGGGTCCGGGAGATCCACGTCATCGGCCGCCGCGGGCCCGCGCAGGCCAGGTTCACCACCCGGGAGCTGCGCGCGGTCGGCGAGCTGCCGGACAGCGATGTCACCGTGGATCCGGGCGAGACCGTGCCGGACGGCGTCGACGCCTTCGACGGGACCGGGGCCGGTGGCGAGCCAGCCCGGCCCGACCGGCGGGTGCGGGACAACCTGGCGGTGCTGGCCGGCTGGGCGCACCGGGCCCCGGCAGGCGGCCACCGCCGGGTCTCGGTCCGGTTCTGGCTGCGCCCGGTGGAGCTCACCGGGCCCGACCGGGTGCGGGCGCTGCGGGTGGAGCGGTGCAGGCCGACCGCGTCCGGCCGACTGGTCGGCACCGGCGAGTACCGGACCCTGCCCGTGCAACTGGTCCTGCGCTCGGTCGGCTACCGCGCCACGGCGCTGCCCGGCGTGCCGTTCGACGAGCGCCGGGCCGTCGTGCCCAACGCCGAGGGACGGGTGCTGGACGCGGACGGCACCCCGTGCCCCGGCGAGTACGTGGCCGGCTGGCTGAAGCGCGGGCCCACCGGGGTGATCGGCACCAACCGGTCGGACGCGGCGCAGACGGTGCGCGCGCTGCTCGCCGACCACGCGGCCGGGATCGGCGCCCGGGCCCGGCCGCCCGGGGGTGCCGCACCCCGGCTGACCGACCTGCTGGCGGCGCGCGGGGTGCGCCCGGTGAGCTACGCCGACTGGCTCGGCATCGAGGCGCGCGAGCGGGGCCTCGCGGCCGAACTGGGCCGGGGCGCCCGGGTGAAGCTGCCCGGGTGGGACGAGCTGAACGACGCCTGCGGGCACCGCCCCGCTCAGCCGGTCGCCGGCGCGGCGGGCGCGGGCGGCGATACGGGCGGGGCAGACGGGGCAGGCGGGGCAGACGGGGCAGACGGGGCAGACGGGGCAGGCGGGGCAGCGGACTCCGACGGCGGAGCCGGCTCCGGCGTCAACCGGAGCGCCACCACGTAGGAGACCACCACCGCGACGATCACCAGCGGCATGACGGTGAGCCCTTCCGTGCCCAGCAGCAGGGTGGCCAGCAGCACCGCGGTCATCGGGAGCCTGAGCATCGCCACGCACATCGCCCCGATGCCCATCGCGAAGCCGGCCGTGAGCGAGAGCCCGGGCAGGTGCGAGAGCAGCATCCCGCCGGCCGCGCCGATGAACATCGACGGGAAGACCGGGCCGCCCCGGAAGGCGCTCAGCGAGACGCCGTACGCCAGCGACTTGCAGGCGATCAGCAGCAGCAGCACCCCCACCGAGTAGGAGGCCTGGTTGATCAGCAGCGGGTCCATCGCGCTCTGGCCCGAGTAGAGGACCTCGGAGGCGTTCCGGCCCGTCCCCTGCGCGTAGGCGATCGCCGACCCGGCCACCACCAGGCCGGCCAGCAGCGTTGCCACCACCGTGCGTCGCTCGACCCGGGCCTGCAGGGCGAGGCCGAGCCGCCGGATCGCGGAGCCGAGCAGTCCCGCCGCCAGGCCGATGGCCAGCGCCCAGCCGAACTCGGCGATGTCGGGCGTACTGGCGTGCGGCACCTGGTGCAGGACCAGCGAGTAGGTGCCGAGGCCGGTCCAGTCGCCAAGGCCGACGAAGATCAACGAGCCGACCCCGGCCGCGAGCAGGCCCGGCAGCAGCATCGTGCTCAGCATGGTGCCACCGAGCCCCGAGGCCTCCATCAGCAGGAACGCCCCGAGCAGCGGCGAGCCGAGCAGCGCGCTGACCGCCGCGAAGCTGCCCGCGGCGCCCACCACCGCGGCGGCCCGCGGGGGGATCGGCCGCTTGGTCAGCCGCACCGCGCCGACCGCCAGACCGCCACCGAGCGCGATGAGCGGCCCCTCGGGCCCCAGCACCGCGCCGAGGCCGAGCGTGACCAGCGCGGCGAGCAGGATGCCGGGCAGCTCGATCGAACCGGACACGCCCTTGGTCGACAGGCCCTCGGCCGGCCGGTGCCCGCCGGTGCCGGGCAGGTAGCGGATGATCGCCCCGACCAGCAGACCCGCCACGCCGAGCAGCGGCAGCGGCCACCAGGGCGGCGTCCCGTGGAAGCCCAGGCCCTTGGGCAGGTCGGTGTAGGTCCAGGACTGGAGTTCACCGACCAGGGCGAGGAAGCCGTAGGCGACGGCGGAGACCGGCACCCCGATCACCGCCGCCATCAACAGCAGCACCAGGTAGCGGCGGGTGCGCACCAGCGCCAGCGGGTCCGGCGGCGCCGCCCCGGGCGACCCGGGCGGCCCAGGGGCCCCGGGCGTCTCGGCGGGACTCTCGGCCGACATGCGGATCGCCTCCTCGGCACGGGTGGTCGGCCGCGACACGGCACGCCCGCAGCATCCCTGACGTGATATCACGGACCGTCACCCACACCCCGGCACCTCGGGACGGCGGCCCGACCGGGCGGCCAGCGTCATCCCAATGGCCCCCGAGCGGCCTCCGACGGCCGGACCCGCCATCGCCCTAGGCTGACCCCGACCGGGCGCCCGGCCCGGCAGGCGGCGCCCCGCGCGGTGCCCGACCGGAGGGAGCGCGCACCGATGCCGCCCACACCGCCCACGCCGGCCACGCCGCGGCAACCGTCCGCGCCGGACCGCCCGCCGGCCAAGGGCATGGTGTGGGTGCCGGGCGGCAGCTTCCGGATGGGCTCGGCGCGGTTCTACCCCGAGGAGCGGCCGGTCCGGCCGGTGGCCGTGGACGGCTTCTGGATGGACGCGGCACCCGTCACCGTCGCCCAGTTCCGCCGGTTCGTGAAGGCGACCGGATACGTCACCCTCGCCGAGCGGCCGCTGGACCCGGCGGCGTACCCGCGAGCGGACCCGGCGCTGCTCGTCCCCGGCGCGCTGGTCTTCCGCCCCACCCCGGGACCGGTGCCGCTGGACGACTTCCGGCGCTGGTGGGCCTACACCCCGGGCGCGCAGTGGCGACGCCCTGAGGGGCCGCCCAGCACGCTGAACGGCCGCGAGCTGCACCCGGTCACCCAGGTCTCCTTCGCGGACGCCCAGGCCTACGCCGCGTGGCTCGGCAAGCGGCTGCCCACCGAGGCGGAGTGGGAGCGGGCCGCGCGGGGCGGCCTCGACGGGGCGGTCTTCTGCTGGGGCGAGGAGTTCACCCGCAAGGGCCGCTACCTGGCCAACACCTGGCACGGGCGGTTCCCCTGGGAGAACCTCGCGCTGGACGGCTTCCACGGCACCTCTCCGGTCGGCTCGTTCCCACCCAACGGATACGGCCTGGCGGACATGGCCGGCAACGTCTGGGAGTGGACGGCCGACTACTACGACGACCACCACCCCGACCCGGCGCCGCGGCCCTGCTGCACGCCGCACAATCCGCGCACCGCCGGGCCGGTGGAGCGGCACAGCCAGAACGGCTTCCACCGCCGGGTGGTGAAGGGCGGCTCGTTCCTCTGCGCCCCCGACTACTGCCTGCGCTACCGCCCGGCCGCCCGGCAGGGACAGACCGAGGACACCGCCACCTGCCACCTGGGGTTCCGCTGCGTCGCCGACGCGACCGGGCCCCGCCCGCCGGGCCCGTCCGGGCCGGGCCGCTCCGAACCGGCCTGACGGCGGCTCAGAGCAGCGCGCCGCGCAGCACCACCAGGCCCACCGTGATCAGGAAGGCCGGGAAGACCCGCTCGCCCAGCGCCCGCAGCCGACCCAGAGAGGCCGTGCGGCGGGCCAGCCAGAGCGCCAGGCCGCAGAGCACGGGCACCAGGGCGGCGAAGACCGCCACCGGCACCAGCGCGCCGGGGAACCCGGCCCGGGCGAGCAGCGGGGTGTAGACGGCGACGTTGTCGGCGCCGCAGGTCAGGGCGAGCAGCGCCACCGCCCCGGTACCGGCGCGGCCCGTGGCCGGTGCGACGGGCTGCGGGCCGCGGCGCAGCAGCGCGCGGACGCCCAGGGTGAGCGGCACCAGGCCGACCAGCGCCGCGCCGCGCGCCGGGAGCAGCAGCAGGCCGGCCGCGCCCAGCGCGCTGAGCGCCAGCAGCACGAGCAGCGCCAGGTACTGCCCGCGCAGCGCGGGCCCGGACCTCGACGCCCGGTCCCGCGCCCCGCCCGGGCCCGGTGGGTGCCGGCCGGCGAGTTGGAGCGTCAGCAGCACCAGGTTGTCGACATTGGTGGCGCCGAACGCGGCCGCCGCCGTGGCCGCCCACGCGAGTGAGCCGGTCATGGCCGGCGGCCAGTCACGTCAGATCCCCAGGATCCGGGCCTTCGCGGCGGCGAGCTCCTGGTCGGAGAGCACGCCCTGCTGGTGCAGCGCGGCCAGCCGCTCCAGACCGTTGAGGTCCTCCTCGCTGAGCCCGCTCCCGCCCGGCGCGGCGGCGGCCGGCGCCGGGGCCGGGGCCTGCTCCTGCGGCGGCTCGGCCTCGACCTGCTGACCGGCGTAGCGGTCGGCCTGGCGCCGCGAGACCCGTCCGGAGACCGCGGTCGCGGTACCGGCGACCACCGCGGTGCGCGCCGCCGTGCCGAGCAGACCCGGCCGACCGCCTCGACGTACTGCGCGTCCCAACATCCTCGTGCTCCTCTCGACTCGATGCCGCCGACCGGTCAGCCGGCGGCGGCGGCCAGCGCCTGGGCCACCACGGGGCCCGGGATCCGCTCGTGCTCCACCAGCAGGCCGCCGGCCCGCCGGATCGCCCCGGCGATCGGGGCGGCCCAGGTGTCCTCCCAGACGATCAGCGCGGCGGCGGAGTCGGGGGCGAGCTCCCGCGCGACGAGTTCGAGGTCCTGCTCGCTGAGCAGGCCGCCGACCTCACCGTCGATGTTGTCGAAGACCGACGCCTCGTCCGGGCCGAGGGCCTCCAACTCCTGGTAGCTGACCAGACCTTCCGCGTCCTTCTTGATGAAGGTGAGGTCGAGGATCCGCACCGTGCCGCTCTCCACCAGCCGGCGCAGTTCGGGCTCGATCTCGCCCCTGAAGTGGTTGCCGGGAAAGGCGATGACCACGTACTCGACCGGTCCCACATCCATGGCCGGCACTCCCTTCCTGTCCTGCGCGCTGTCGCGCGCTGTCGTGGCGGTACTCCCGCTCCCGCTGCTCCCGCTCCCGCTACTCGCGGGAGAGCATCGCGGCGGCCTCCCGTTCGAGGTCGAGGAAGGCCTCGCCACTGACGTCGACGGCCACCCGGTCGATGGTCCCGCCGGTGAAGGCCCAGGGGCGGGTGCCGGGGTAGTCGTCGGTCACGGCGTCGCCGCCGTCCCGGCCGATGTTGAGACCCTCACCCGCGACGCTGAACTTGCCGGGCTGGGTCATGATCCGCCCCTCGCCGACCTTGCGGTCGCCGTGGTAGAGGCTGAGGATCCCGCGGGCGGTGCCGGGCGGGTCCTCGCCGTCCTTGTCGAAGGAGGCGGCCAGGATCACCTGCGACCCGGTCGGCAACTCCTCGTTCGCGCGCATCAGTTGCTCATGGCTGCCGAGGAAGTTGTAGACGTAGTGCAGCCGGTTGTCCTTGACGTAGAGCGCGTGCCCGCCGAACCGGCCGCCGTGCGCGAAGAGCACACCGGACGCTCCCGGCCCCGCCAGGTCCACCAGCGCGCCGATCGAGAAGGAGCGCCCGCGCACCGCGACCGCGACCGACTCGGGCACCTCCGCGCCGCCGGGGTGGTAGACGTAGCGGGAGCGTGGCGGGGCGAGTTGGGGGCGCGGGTTGGTGATGATCTCGACACCCGAGCGGTCGTCCAGCGGGAACGCCTGGTGGGCGCCGGCCTCGTGGAACCAGAGGCCGATCAACTCGGCCAGCCGGCCGGGCTCCTCGGCGGCGAGGTCGTGCAGCTCGGCGCGGTCCTCCGCCGTGTGGTAGAGCTCCCAGGTGTCCTCGCTGAAGTGGCTCCAGCCGCTGAGCGTGGGGTGGGTGGTGACCGCCTTCCAGCCGTCGTGCCAGATGCCCCGGGAGCCGAGCATCGAGTAGAACTGCGTGTGCTTGGCGGTGGGCAGGCTGCCGGAGTCGAAGCTGTACCGCATGCTCACGCCTTCGAGCGGGAGCTGGGTGTAGCCCTTCACCGCGTCGGGGAGTTCGACGCCCACGCAGTCCAGCAGCGTCGGCACCAGGTCGACGGCGTGGTGGTACTGGTCGCGGACCTCGCCGCGGGCCCGCATGCCGGCCGGCCAGGAGATGACGCACGGGTCGCAGGTGCCGCCGTTGAACGAGTAGCGCTTCCACATCTTGAACGGGGCGTTGAAGGCCATCGCCCAGCCGTTCGGGTAGTGGTTGTACGTCTTGGTGCTGCCCAGGTCGTCCAGCATGGCCAGGTTCTCGGCGAGGTCGTCCGGCACGCCGTTGGCGAGCTTGTTCTCGTTGACCGAGCCGTCCGGGCCGCCCTCGCCGCTGGCCCCGTTGTCGGAGACCACCACGACGATGGTGTTGTCCAGCTGGTCGTTGGCCTCCAGGTAGTCGAGCAGGCGGCCGATCTGGTCGTCGCAGTGCGTCAGGAATCCCGCGTACACCTCGGCCATCCGGGAGAAGAGGCGCTGCTCGTCCGCGGAGAGGCTGTCCCAGGGGCGGGTGAAGTCCAGCGGCGGGAACGGCTCTCCCCCGGGGCCGCTGCGGCTGGCGGGCGTGCCGATCGGGTTGAGCGGCGGCAGTTCGGTGTTCCGCGGCACCAGGCCCATCGCCTTCTGCCGCTCCAGGGTCTGCGCCCGCAGCACCTCGTACCCGGCGTCGAAGCGGCCGTGGTAGCGCTCGGTCCACTCGTGCGGCACCTGGTGCGGCGCGTGCGCGCAACCCGGCGCGTAGTAGAGCAGGACCGGCCGGTCAGGGGCGATCGCCTTCACGTCGTCGATGAACTCCAGTGCCTTGTCGGTGATGTCGACGCCGAAGTGGTAGCCCTGCTCCGGGGTGGCGGGCTGCTCCACCGGGTGGTTGTCGTGCACCAGGTCCGGGTACCACTGGCTGGTCTCCGCGCCGAGGAAGCCGTAGAAGCGCTCGAAGCCGCGGGCGACCGGCCAGTTGTGCTTGCTGGAGGCCAGGTTCATCTCGTCCTCGGCGCACAGGTGCCACTTGCCCACCAGGGCGGTGCTGTAGCCGCGCTCGACCAGGATCTCCCCGAGGTTGGCGCACTGCGGCGGGATGTGGCCGTTCGCGCCGGGGAAGCCGACGGCGCACTCGCTGATGCAGGCCATCCCGTTGGTGGTGTGGTTGCGGCCGGTGAGCAGGCAGGAGCGGGTCGGTGAGCAGAGCGCGGTGGTGTGCCACTGGCCGTAGCGAAGCCCGTTCGCCGCGATCCGGTCGATGTTCGGCGTCTCGATCGGGCCGCCGTAGCAGCTCATCGCGCCGAACCCCACGTCGTCCAGCACGATGTACAGGATGTTGGGCGAGCCGGGCGGCGCCTTCGGCTGCTCGTACGGGCCCCAGTCCGGGACCGAGTCGCGGATGTCGAGGTTGACGACACCCCGGAATGGCTTGGCCATGGCGCTCTCCTCACGGGTGGTCCGGCCACGGAGCCGGCCCGGTGTCCAGCCTGCGGCCCCGGCACCGGCACCCGCATCACCCGGGGCAGGTGATCCGCACTGGTGATCACCCGTGCGCGGGGGTTGAGTAGGAGGTGCGCACCGGTCGCGGACCCCGTCCCACCGAACCCCGTCCGGATGCCGCGCGACCCGACCCCCACCTGGACCTCGGTGACCGCCATGGGGAACAACGCGACGCCCCCACCGCCCGGCCCGCCGGACCACCGACGGCCGGCGCCGTCGGGCGACCCGCTGCTGGCCGCCAGGTTCGCCGTCCCCGCGCCGCCCGAGCCGCTGGTGCGCCGCCCCGCGCTGCTGGCCGGCCTGACGGCCGGGGCGCGCGGGCCGCTCACCCTGGTCAGCGGCCCGGCCGGGGCGGGCAAGACGGTGCTCGCCGCGCACTGGGTGCGCCTGGGCCTGGCGCCGCGCGCGACGGCCTGGCTGACCGTCGAGGCCGACGACGCGCCCGGGGTCTTCTGGGCCTACCTGATCGAGGCCCTCGACCGGCACGGGGTGAAGCTGCCGCCCGGGCTGGGCCGGCCCACCCGCGCCGAGGGAGTGGACCGCTCGCTGCTGACCCGGCTGGCCGCTGGGCTGGCCGAGGCGCCGGAGTGCACCGCCCTGGTGCTCGACCAGATCGACCGGATCGACCAGATCAACCGGAATGACCAGATCAACCGGAATGACCGGGTCGGCCGGATCGACGCGGCGTACGCGCGCGGGATCGCCGACGACCTGGAGTTCGTGCTCCACCACGCCGGCGGGGGCCTGCGCCTGGTGCTCACCGCACGAACGGACCCGCTGCTGCCGCTGCACCGCTACCGGGCCGCCGGCCAGATCGTCGAACTGCGCGCCAGGGAGCTGCGGTTCACCCCCGAGCAGGCCGAACCGCTGCTGCGCGCCCACGGCCTGGCGCTCTCGGCGGCCGGCCTGCGGCTGCTGCTGGAGCGCACCGAGGGCTGGGCGGCCGGGCTGCGGCTCTGCGCGCCGGCGATGCGCGAGGCCGCCGACCCCGAGGCGTTCGTGCGCGAGTTCGCGGCCGACCGCACCACGATCGCCGACTACCTGCTCACCGAGGTGCTGGCCGCGCAGCCACCGGCCGCGCAGGACCTGCTGCTGCGCGCCTGCGTCGCCGAGCGCGTCCACCCGGCGCTCGCCGACGCGTTGACCGGCCGGGCGGACGCCGCCTGGACGCTGGCCCGGCTGGCCCGCGACAACGCGTTCCTCGAACAGCTCGGCGGCTCGGCCTGGTACCGGCTGCACCCGCTCTTCGCCGAAGTCCTGCGCGCGCACCTGCGCCACCGCTGCCCCGGCCTGGAGGGCGAGCTGCGCGGCCGGGCGGCGCGCTGGCTGGCCGGGGCCGGGCAGCTCACCGAGGCCGTCACCCAGGCCGCTGCCGCCGCCGACTGGCCGCTGGCGGCCGGGCTGCTGATCGACGACCTGGCCGTCGGCCGGCTCTTCACCGGTCTGGACACCCAGCTGTTGCGCCACGCCTTCGCCGCCATGCCGCCCGAGCCGGACGGCACGGCCCCGGCCCTGGTGGCGGCGGCCTGCCGCCTCGCCGAGCTGGACCTCGACGGCTGCGCGGCGGCGCTGCGGCACGCGGATGCCCGGTTGGCCGAGGATGGCACGGCGGCCGACCCGGTGCGCCGGCTCAGCCGCGCCTTCCTGGGGGTGCTCGGCGGGCGGCTGGGGCACGACCTGGCGGGCACCCGCGCGGCGGCCGCCGAAGCCCGCCGGCTGCTGCGCGCACTGCCGCCGGCGCTGCGCGCGCGGCACCCCGAGCTCGGCGCGATGGTGCCGGCCGCGCTGGGCGCCACCGAGCTCGGCGCCGGCCGGCTCGCCCGCGCCGCCGCCGAGCTGACCGAGGCCGTCGAGGCCTGCGCGGCGCCGGGCACGGAGTACCCGCTCTGCGACGCCTTGGGCTCGCTCGCCCTGGTGGAGCTGCTGCGCGGGCGGCTGCGGCAGGCCGCGGAGCACGCGCGGGCGGCGCTGGCCGCGGCCGAGCGGGCCGCGATACCGCCGGGGGGCCGGGCCGGGGTGGACCACCTGGTGCTGGCCGGCGTGGCGGCCGAGCACGACGACCTGCGCACCGCCCGCGCCCAGCTCGCCCTGGCCACCGCCGGCCCCGGCGGGCCGCCGCCGGAGCCCGCCGCCGAGGTGGCGGCCGCCGTCATAGCCTGCCGCCTGGCCACGGCCGAGGGCGACTGGGCGGCCGCGCTGGGCGCGGTGCGCGCGGTCCGCACCGCCGGCACCGCCGGCCCTGAGACGGCGGACGGGACGGACGGGACGGACGGGACGGACGGGACGGACGGGACCGGCGCGCCGGCGCGATTGAGCGGGTGGAGCGTGGACGAGCTGGCCATCGCCGAGTCGGGCGCGCACCTGGCGCACGGCGACCCGCGGCGCGCGCTCGCCGTGCTCGACGGGCCCGACAGGCCCAACAGGCTCGACGGGCTCGACGGGCTCGACGCCGTGGTGTCCGACCGGCCCGAGCACCGGGTGGCCCTGGCCCGCGCCCTGCTGGCGGCCGGGCGGCGCGAGGAGGCGGCGGCGGCGCTGGCCGGCCTGGCCGCCGAACCCTCGGCCACCGCGACCAGCAGGGCGCAGGCCTGCCTGCTCCAGGCGCAGGCCGCCGCCGCGACGGGTGCCACCGAGCAGGCGCACCGCCTGCTGCGCGAGGCACTCGCGCTCGCGCGGCCCCAGCAGCTGCGGCGGATCTTCGCCGAGAGCGGCCCCTGGGTGCGCCGGCTGCTCCGCCAGGACCCCCAACTGGCCCGGGCGCACGGCTGGCTGCCCGCACCCGGCTGGGGCCGCCCGAGCCCGGGCGGCGGCGCCGCGCCCCCGGTGGCGGAGCCGCTGAGCGAGCGGGAGACCGAGGTGCTGCGCCAGGCCGCGCTGCTGCTCTCCACCGAGGAGATCGCGGCCGCGCTCTACGTCTCCGCCAACACGGTCAAGACCCACCTGCGCAGCATCCACCGCAAGCTCTCGGTGACCCGGCGCAGCGAGGCGGTGCGCCGGGCCCAGGACCTGGGGCTGCTGTGAGGGCGCCCAGGCGGCTCGTCCGTACCGGGCGATGCCGCGCCCGGTGGTCGGGGCGCACCATGGACGGCAGAGGAACGCCATGGACGGTGGAGGAACGCCGGCGCACCGAGCGCCCTGCCCCGCTCCTCGGTCCTCGGTCCTCGCTTCGCTCCTCGCTGTCGAGGGAAGTGCTCGTATGCGCTACGAATTCCGCGTCGTCGGCATCGTCTCGGAGACGCTCGCCGAGGCCTTCCCCGAGTTCGACCGCAGCCCGGTCCCCGACCAGACCGTCTTCTTCGGGCCGGTGACCGACGAGGCCCAGTTGGACGGCGTGCTGCTGCGCTTCCAGTCACTGGGCCTGCGGGTGCTGGAGCTGCGGCAGCTGCCCGACTGAGCGGGGCACCACCGAAGCACCATGAAGCACCACGAAGCACCACGAAGTAGCACGAAGCACAGGAGACAAGAGGACAAGAGGAGCAGGGAACATGGCAACGCTTCTTCCCCACCCGCAGCGGACGCCGCCCCACCTGGCCCCCGCGCTGGCGGCCCTGGCGGCGGCCTACGACCGGCTGCGGGCGGCCCCCGATCCCGACCCGGCCCTGCTGCTCGACCTCAAGTACCGGGCCCGGGAGCTGACCGAGGCGGCGGCCGGCTCGCCGCCCGAGGACCCCTCGCACGGGCCGACCCGGCACCTGCGCCGCCGCTGCACCGGCGCCGAGCGCGGCACCCGGTGGATCCTGCGGCACTGCGGCTGAGACCGGACCCGCCGGCCGTCGCGCCCCGAGCGCACCCCCGCCCCGCGCGCCACCGCCCCCTCAGGTGAGCGCGGCGCCGCGCAGCAGCAGGAGCGCGACGTCCAGGCCGACCAGCGCGAGGGTGGCCAGGAACGGCAGCCGGCTACCCGGCCCCGCACGCGGCGGCAGCGCGACGCAGCACGCCAGCAGGCCGGTGGCGGCGAGCGAGGCCAGACCCGCGCCGCCGACCCGTCCGCCCGGCCCCAGCACCAGCACCGCCGCCCCGGCGAGCAGCAGCGCGGCGGCCAGCAGTCGCGCGCGGCGCGGGCCCAGGCGCTGCGGCAGGCCGCGCACGCCCGTCGCCAGGTCGCCGTCGAGGTCGGGCAGCACATTGGTGGCGTGGGCGGCCGCGCCCAGCAGCGCCCCCGCGGCCACCGCCCAGCCGGCCGGCCAGGGGTGCCCCGGCAGCGCGAGCGTGACGAAGGCGGGCAGCAGCCCGAAGGCCACGGCATAGGGCAGCCAGGAGAGCACCGTGCGCTTGGCGCCGAGGTTGTAGGCCCAGGCCGCGACCACCCCGGCCAGATGAGCCGCGCCGGCCGCGAGACCGCTCGCCAGCGACAGCGGGACGCAGAGCAGCAGCGCGCACCCGGCGGCCGTGCCCACCGCGCGGGCGCCCACCGTGCCCGCGACCAGCGGCTTGTCCGCGCGCCCGGTGGCGAGGTCGCGCCGCAGGTCGAGGCGGTCGTTGCTCCAGCCCACCGAGAGCTGCCCGGCGAGCACCGCCGCCGCCACCAGCGCGCTGCCCGCCGCTCCCCGGCCGGCGCCGGCCGCCAGCGCGGTGATCACGGCGGTGACGGCGAACGCGGGGGCGGGGTGCGCGGCCGCCAACAGCGCGCGCACCCGCCGAAGCGGGCCGGGCAGCGCCTCGGCGGCCGCGGCACCGCGCTGGGCTTCGGCGATGGGCACGTCTGATCGTAGACCGGGCGAAGCGTGCGGAACGTGCGAAATGCCGAGCATTGCCCATTTCCTGATGAACAGTCAGATTCCGCCTATTCTGACCGCCATGACAAGAATCGCCGGCGTCCACGGGGTGCTCCCGCCGCACCGCTACGAGCAGGGCGAGATCACCGCGGCGCTCGCCGCGATGTGCCGCCCCGGGGAGGGGGAGGCCGGCGTCCTGGAGCGGCTGCACGCCACCGCCGGCGTGCGCGCCCGCCACCTGGTCCTCCCGTTGGAGCGCTACCCGGCGCTGAGCGGCTTCGGCCAGGCCAACGACCACTTCATCGAAGCCGGCCTCGACCTGGCCGAGCAGGCCCTGACCGGCGCGCTGGCCGCGGCCTCGCTGGCGCCCGAGGACGTCGACCTGGTGATCTCCACCTCCGTGACGGGCATCGCCGCGCCCTCCCTGGAAGCCCGGCTGGCCGGACGCGTGGGGCTGCGCCCCGACGTGAAGCGGGTGCCGGTCTTCGGCCTGGGCTGCGTGGGCGGCGCCGCGGGCCTGGCCCGGGTGCACGACTACCTGGTGGGCCACCCGGGCCAGGTCGCCGTGCTGCTCTCGGTCGAGCTGTGCTCGCTCACCCTGCAGCGCGCCGACACCTCCACCCCCAACCTGCTGGCCGGCGCGCTCTTCGGCGACGGCGCCGCCGCGCTGGTGGCGGTCGGGCGCGAGCACCCGCGGCACGCGGAGTCCACCGGGCCCCAGGTGGTGGCCACCCGCAGCCGGCTGTACCCCGGCACCGAGCGGGCGCTCGGCTGGGACATCGGCGACACCGGCTTCACCATCGTGCTCGGCGCGGAACTGCCCGAGCTGGTGCGCCTGCACGTCGGCGAGGAGGTCGGCGCGTTCCTGGCCGAGCACGACCTCAAGGCACCGGACATCACCGGCTGGGTCGCCCACCCGGGCGGCCCCAAGGTGCTGACCGCGCTGAGCGAGGCGCTCGGCCTGGACGGCTCGGCGCTGGAGCTGACCCGGCGTTCGCTGGCCGAGGTCGGCAACCTCTCCTCGGCCTCGGTGCTGCACATCCTGCGCGACACCCTCGCGCTGCGCCCGCCGCCGCCCGGCTCCCCCGGCCTGCTGCTCGCGATGGGGCCGGGCTTCTGCTCCGAACTCGTCCTGCTGCGCTGGTAGGCCCGGATGCCCCCCTACACCCTGCTGATCCTGCTGGTGGCCGCCGAGCGCCTGGCCGAACTCCTCGTCGCGCGCCGCAACGCCGCCTGGAGCCGCGCGCTCGGCGGCGTCGAGTACGGGCGCGGCCACTACCCCGTGATGGTCCTGCTGCACACCGGGCTGCTGGTCGGCTGCCTGGCCGAGGTCCGGCTCGCCGACCGGCCGTTCCTGCCCGCGCTCGGCTGGCCGATGCTCGCCCTCGCGCTCGCCGCCCAGGCCCTGCGCTGGTGGTGCGTGGCCACGCTGGGCACGCGCTGGAACACCAGGGTCATCGTGGTGCCGGGGCTGCCGCTGGTCGCCGCGGGACCGTACCGGCTGCTCAGCCACCCCAACTACCTGGCCGTCGTCCTCGAAGGGGCCGCGCTGCCGCTGGTCCACAGCGCCTGGCTCACCGCGACCGCCTTCACCCTGCTCGACCTGCCGCTGCTCGCCACCCGGCTGCGCTGCGAGAACGCCGCGCTGACCCGCTGCGTCCCGGTACCGGCGTGATCGACCTGCTGATCGCCGGCGGCGGCCCCGCCGGCCTGGCCACCGCGATCCACGCCGCCGAGGCCGGCCTTCAGGCGGTGGTCCTGGAGCCGCGACCTGCCCCGATCGACAAGGCCTGCGGCGAGGGCCTGCTGCCCGGGGGCGTGCGCGCGCTGGCCGAACTGGGCGTCACCACCGCCGGGCAGCCGCTGCACGGCATCCGCTACCTGGACGCCCACCGGCTCGCCGAGGGCCGGTTCCGGCACGGCGCGGGCCTGGGCGTGCGGCGGACCGTGCTGCACGCGGCGCTCTCCCGGCGGGCGGCGGAACTCGGCGTGCCGGTCCTGCCCTTGAAGGCCGGCCCCGTCCACCAGGACGCCCACGGCGTCACCACCGCCGGCCTCACCGCCCGCTACCTCGCAGCCGCCGACGGCCTGCACTCCCCCATCAGGCGGCAGCTCGGCCTGGAGCTCCCCGACCCGCGGCCGCCCCGGCACGGGCTGCGGCGCCACTTCGCGGTGGCGCCCTGGACGGACTGCGTCGAGGTGCACTGGTCCGCGCGCAGCGAGGCGTACGTGACGCCGCTGGGCCCGGAGTTGATCGGCGTGGCCGTGCTGACCACCGAGCGGGCGCCCTTCGACGAGCTGCTCACCGCGTTCCCCGCCCTCGCCCGGCTGCTGCCCGCGCGGGCCGGCTCCGCGGTGCGCGGCGCCGGGCCGATGCGCCGCCGGGTCCGCAGCCGGGTGGCCGGGCGGGTCCTGCTGGTCGGCGACGCGGCCGGCTACATCGACGCGCTCACCGGGGAGGGCCTCTCCCTCGCCCTGGCCGGCGCGGCCCACCTGGTGCGCTGCGTGCGCGCGGACCGGCCGCGCCAGTACGAGGCGGCCTGGCGGCAGGCCTCCTGGCGCCACCGGCTGCTCACCGAGGCGCTGGTGCGGATCCGCGCCCGCCCGCTGCTGGCGCCCGGGATCGTCCCGCTGGCCACCCGCGCGCCCGCCGTCTTCGCCGCGCTGGTCAACCAACTCGGCTGACCGGCCGGCTCGTACCGCCCCGCTCGTCCAACCCGCTCGTCCAACCCGCTCGTACCGCCCGCTCGTCCAGCCCCGGAGGTGCCCCATGACCGACGCTCCCGCTCCCCGCCAGGTCCCGCCGATCGTGGTCGGCACCGACGGTTCGGCTCCGGCCCGGCAGGCGGTGCTCTTCGCGCTCGCCGAGGCGCGACTGCGCGGCGCCGCGCTGCGGGCCGTCTGCGCGTACGAGTACACCCCCACCCTGCACTCCGGCTTCGAGCGCACGGCCATGGCGGGCCCCGGCGGCCAGCCGATGCCGCAGCAGCGCGATCTGGTGCTCCAGGCGGTGGGCGACTCCGTCGAGGAGCTGCGGCGGGAACTGGGCGCGCCCGAGGTGCCCGTGGAGGTCGTCTGCGAGCCGGGACGGCCGGCCCAGGTGCTGCTGGAGGCGAGCCGGGACGCCGCGCTCCTGGTGGTCGGCTCCCGGGGGTCGGGCGCCTGGGGACGCCTCACCCTCGGGTCGACCAGCACCGAGGTCGTGCACCACGCCACCCTGCCGGTCGTCGTCGTGCCGGCCGACGAGCCGGGCCGCGACCAGCGCGACTAGGAGCTGTCCGGACCGCCGAGGTCAGGACCCGGGTCCAGGCGGGGGCGCACGCGGCACGCCCGGTGCGTCCCCGGGCGGCCGCCGTGCGCCGTTGCCCGGTGCTCGGCGGCCGCCCAGACTGGCGGGCATGACGAACCCCAGCCGGCCGGGACACAGCGCCGTGGACGACGCGGACGACGCGGAGGTCGTGGTCATCTCCTTCCCCAAATGCGGGCGCACCTGGCTGCGCGTCATGATGGCGAAGGCCATCTCGGCCCACTGGGGACTGCCGATGGAGCTCTGCGCGGACCTGCGGCTGCCCGCGTTCTCCGAGGTCGAGCCGCGCGTGCCGCGGATCATCTTCTGGCACGACGACCGGGTCGCCTGGCGTACCCCGGAGGAGCTCTCCGGCGACAAGGGCTGGTACCACGACCGCAAGGTGGTCTTCCTCACCCGGGACCTGCGGGACACCATCGTCTCGCAGTACTTCCAGCGCAGCCGGCGCCCTGGCGACCCGTACCCTGGCGAGTTGGGCGCGTTCCTGACGGAGCGCCGGGGCAGCCTGCGCACCTGCGTGGAGTTCTGGAACATCTGGCACGCGGCGCGCGCCGTGCCGGACGGGTTCCTGCTCACCTCCTACGAGCGGCTGGGCGCCGACACCGCCGGAGAGCTGGCCCGGGTGCTCGAGTTCTGCGGTCTGCCGGCGCCCGGTGCGGGCACGCTGCGCGAGGCCGTGGAGTTCGGCGGCTTCGGCCGGATGCGGGGGATGGAGCTCGCGGACGCGTTCCGCTCGGAGCGGCTGCGCCCGGGACGCCCGGACGACCCGGAGTCGTTCAAGACCAGGCGCGGGGTGGTCGGCGGCCACCGCGACTACCTGAGCGCCGCGCAGATCGCCTGGGCCGACGCCCTGATCACCGAGCGGCTGGTGCCGGCCTGGCAGCCGCTGGCCCTGGCCGCCGACCTGGCCTGACCGCCGGCCGGCCAGGGGGTGTCCGGCAACTCCTAACGGTCCTGGGAGAGGCGGTGCAGCTCGGCGAAGCGGCCGCCGCGGCGGAGGAGTTCGTCGAAGGTGCCCTCGTCCTCGATCCGGCCCTGGTGCAGGACGATGATCCGGTCGGCCACCCGGGTGTTGGCGAGGTTGTGGGTGACGAAGAGCGCCACGCACCCGGCGGCCAGCTCCTTGAAACGGCTGATCACCTGGTGTTCCGCGCGCGGGTCCATCGCCGAGGTGGGCTCGTCCAGCACCAGCACGGAGGCCTCGCGGTAGAACGCCCTGGCCACCGCGAAGCGCTGCCACTGGCCGCCGGAGAGGTCGTGCCCGCCCCAGAAGGACTTGGCGAGCAGCGTGTCCAGGCCGTGCGGCAGCCCGGCCAGCACGCTGTCGGCACCCGCCGCCGCGGCGGCCGCGTGCAGCAGGTCGTCGCCGCCGCGCGGCTGGCCCAGGGTGATGTTCTCCCGGGCGGCCATCGGCCAGCGGGTGTAGTCCTGCGGCACCAGGCCGACCCGGGCGTGGACCGAGTGCGGATCAGCCTCGGCCAGGTCGGTGCCGTCCCAGCTGACCGTGCCCTCGGTGGGCAGGTAGAGGCCGGTGAGCAGCCGGGCCAGGGTGGTCTTGCCGGAGCCGTTCTCCCCGACCAGGGCGACGAGTTCGCCCCGGCGCAGGGTCAGGCTCACCCGATCCACCGCGAGCCGCCCCGGCGCCGCGCCCGGGTGGCCGAAGCAGGCCTCGGCGGCGCGGATCTCGCGCGGGCCGGCGGCGTCGATCCGGCGCGGGCCTCGGGTGGCGCGCAGGGCGGCGGCCAGGTCCAGGAAGTCGCGCCAGTCCTGCAGGTGCAGCGAGGTGCGGAAGAGCCGGGCACCGGCCAGCACCAGCGCGGTGAGCGCGCCGGTGGAGGTTCGCACGGCGACCACAGCGGTGGCCGCGACGGCCAGGCTCATCGCTCCGGAGGCGGCGAGCAGGCCCACGGTGAGCCAGGTCAGCACGAGCATCGCGCCGGTCGTGCCGGCCCCGGCCAGGGTGACCAGCAGGGTGCGTGGCGCGGCCGCCCGGTGCCGGTGCCCGATCCTGGCGGTGAGCTGGGCGTACCACTGGCGCAGGAACGGCGCCATGGTCCCGGCCCGCACCTCGGCGGCCGTGCGGCGCTCGGTGCTGTGCTGGCAGAGCAGGTAGCGCAGTCGCTGGTCGGCCAGGTTGGTGTGCTCGGTGCGGTGGGCGATCCGGGCCGCGGCCAGCGCGGCGGCGCCCTTGGGGAGCATCGCGAGCAGCAGCAGCGGCAGCAGCACCGGGTGCAGCAGGGTGAGCACCACGGCGGCGGCGGCGAGTTGGGCCGCGGCGGCGATCAGCAGCTGGGCGTCGGGGATCAGCTCCTGGGTGGCCAGCGCGCCGAGCGTGGCGGCCTGCAGCGCGTCGTTGAAGTCCGGGCGGTCGTAGGCGGTGAGTTCGACCTCCGGGGTGTCCGCCAGGATCCGCTCGTCGGCCAGCGCGGCGACCTGCGGGCCCAACTTCGTGGCGGCGTACTGGGCCACGGCGTCCGCGGTGGCCCGCACCGCGGCGGCCGTCGCCGCCACCAGCAGCGCGGGGAGCGCGTGGTGCAGCTGCCCGGCGATCGGCCCCGGCCGCAGCAGGGCGGCCATCACCTTGGCCGTCGCGGCCAGCGCGAGCGCGGCAGTGACCGCCGCCAGGCCCTGGCCGAGCGCCAGTTGGACAACGGCACGCGGGTCTGCCGCCCAGCCGAGCCGGGCCGCGTCGGCCAGCGCCGAGGGCACCCGGGCCGCCAGTTGGCGCAGACCGGCCGAGCCGACCCGGTGGTGGTGCGGATCGTCCCAGCCGAAGTTCAGCTCGGGCTGGACGGCGGGGCTCGCGGGAGCATCGGTGGACACCGGCCCCATCCTGCCGCCACCGGTGGCCTCCGCCCGTGCTGCCGGTGCCACGTCAGGCACTCGGGTGAAGAAATACCCACCGTCGGTGGAAAGTGATTTGACAGCCACTCAGATCATGTGCCGCCGTACGGCGGAGGTCGGCAGCCGGGGAGCCGAAGGTCCGGGACCCGCACGCCGAGGAACGCGCCGGCCGCAAGTGGCCGTGGCGGGTGCCGGGGCGACGTCGAGACCCAGGGTGGCCGGCCCGGCGGTGGGCGGGCGGGTGCCGGTGCGGGACAAGCCGAGGCGAAGACCTCGGGTAGGACGGGACGGGCCCTCAGCCATCGGAGCTCCGCCGCGCGGCCGCCCGCCCCGCCCGCGCGTGCCGGGCCATCGCAGCCAGCCCCTCGTGCAACCCGGTCCGCGGGGAGTAGTCGAACTCCCTTGCGGCCACTGTGATGTCGGCCCCCGTGTGCCGCGCCTCGCCGGGGCCGCCCGGGCGCGGGTCGAGGGTGACCGGGCCCACCAGCTGCTCGACCGTGGCGATCGCCTGCTTCATCGAGACCGGGTGCCCGCCGCCGATGTTGGCGACGCCGGTGAAGTCGGCGCGGGCGGCGGCGCGCATCGCGGTCACCACGTCCCGCACGTAGGTGAAGTCACGGGTCTGCTCGCCGTCGCCGTGCAACGGGAACGGTTCACCGGTGAGCGCGGCCTCGATCAGCCGGGCGAAGGCCATGTCCGGTCGCTGCCGGGGCCCGTAGACGGTGAAGAGCCGCAGCGAGACGCTGGGCAGGCCGTAGGCGGCGCGGTAGAGCTCGCACACGTGCTCGGCGGCCAGCTTGGTGACCCCGTACGGCGAGACCGGCCGGGGGCAGACCGTCTCGGGGGTGGGGAAAGCCGGCGCGTCCCCGTAGACGGAGGAGCTGGAGGCGTAGACGAACTTGCGCAGCGGGTGCCGCCGGGCGGCCTCGACCAGGGCCTGGGTGGCGAGCAGGTTGCGCTCGGCGTAGCGAGTGAACTCCCGCCCCCAGGAAGGGCGCACGCCCGGCTGGCCGGCCAGGTGGTAGACCACCTCCGCGCCCTCCAGCAGGCCGGCGAGGTCGGCCGTGCGCAGGTCGGCCCGGTGGTGGCTGAAGCCCGGGTGCGGCGCCAGCTCGCGCAGGTTGCGCCACTTGAGGGCCGGGTCGTACGCGTCGGTGAGCGCGTCGACGCCGACCACGGTGTCCCCGGCGGCCAGCAGGTGCGCGCACAGGTGCGAGCCGATGAACCCGGCCGCGCCGGTCACCACCGCCCGCATCAGCGGCGCCCCGGCCCGGCGGCGGCGAGCGGGCCCGGCAGCACCAGATCGGCCCGGGCCCGCCAGGTGTGCCGCTCCGCCAGCTGCCGCCCGGCCCGCTCGCCCAGCGCGCCGCGCAGCGCCGGGTCACCGGCCAGCCGCTTGACCGCCTGGGCCCAGCCGTCGACCGAATCGGGCGGGCAGAGCAGACAGTTGACGCCGTCCTGCAGCACCTCGCGCAGCACCGGCAGGTCGGAGGCGATGACGGCCTTGCCGTAGGACATGTACTCGAACAACTTCATCGGCGAGACCCAGCGGCTGATCTCACCGACCCCGCCCGCGCAGTAGGCGCGCCGCTGGTACGGCGCCAGCACGATGTCGAACGCCCGGTAGTAGGGGGCGAGTTCGGCCGGGGGAAGGTGCCCGTGGAAGTGTACGTTGGGCTGCCGGGCCAGGGCCTGCCAGTGCGCCCGGTCGCTCGCGGTGCCGCCGACCAGGTGGAACTCCGCCTCGGGGAGCCGGTCCGCCAGCGCGAGGATCACGTCCGTGCCCCGGCCCGGGTAGAGGTGGCCGACGTAGCCGATCCGCACCGCCTGCTCCCGGCCCGGCAGCTGGGCCACCGGACCGTCGGCCGCCACCGGATCGGCGCAGTCGTGCGCGGTCACCAGCTCGGCGTCCGGCAGCGCGGCCAGTTCGGGGACGGCCGCGCGGTAGTCGTCGGCCAGTGCCTGGGAGACGAAGACCACCCGGCGAAGGTTCGGCCGGCGCAGCAACTGCCGCTCCACCCCCTGGATGCTCGGCTCGTCCCAGAGCAGGTGCGTCTCGTACACCAGCGGGGCCAGATCCGAGCAGGCCAGCAGCGCGTACCGGTCCCGCCCGTAGAGCAGGTCCGGCACGCCGCGACGGCACAGCTCGGCCCGCACCCGCAGCGCCCGGTCCCAGAGGCCGGCCTCGGGAGGTCCCAGCTGCGGCAGGGTGCGCACCTCGAAGCGGTTGCGGGTGCCGTAGTAGGCGTGGAGGTCCTCGGCGGGCGCGGTGCCGGCCAGCGCGTGGAGCACGACCTCGTGTCCCGCGTCGGTGAAGGCGTCGCACATCCGCATGACGTGCACGCCGTTGGCGTAGACGGAGGGGATGCTGCCGCTGTGCAGATAGGCGATCCGCATGGCTTTCGGGGCCTCCGGGGGTGTGGTGACGATCGCCCATGCTTCCCGCTGCCCCCTGCGGTCACAACCGTGCCCGCCGTCCCGCCGGTGGCACCGCGGGGCGCAGCACGGCGCACGGCCACGCCGTAGGGGGCGGGTATCGGCCAGATCCGCCGCCCCCTGGTGCCCCACCGCCCCCGCCCGGCCCCGGGCCTCCCATGCCAGGACCCGAACACGCGCACGGCGCCGCTGGTGCGCGGCCCGTGGCGGTGCCCCCGGCGCACGGGCGGCGGGCGGCGGCCGGTTCCGGCGCAGCACATCCGAGGGCCGTATGGTGCGCGGGCCGGGCCCGCCGTAGCTTCGGTGCGGGCGTCAGTTGACGCTCCATCAGGTATGCGACCCGCCACGGAAGGACTGCCATGGAGCACGAGGACATCGAGCAGGTCACCGAGGATCTCCCCGACTACGCACTCATGATCGACCTGCCGGACCAGGACTGATCCGGCGCGGCCACCGGCTACCCGCCGTGCCGTTCCCGACCCCGCAGGTCCGGTCCCAGAGGTGGAGTGTGAACTCGGTGGAGGTGAGCCGGTGCTGCGGGTAGCACCCGATGCGCGCGAGGCCGCGCGTGACGAGCAGGCCGTCCGACGGGTGGCACGCGGAGTGCTGACCTCGGCCGGGCACCCGGCCACCGCCGCGACCGGCCCCGCTCTGATGGCGGCCGCGTTCGCCGCCCAGCACGGTGGGGCGGTCGAGCCGACCGGCAGCCGGCTGATCTCGTCGCCCGGGCCACCACTGGCGCTGGAGCCGGCCGAGCCCGGTCCGGCACACAGCCGCTCGGTGGCGCGCGCGCTGGCCGCGCGGCCCGCCGGCGCCGACGCCTCGGCCGGCTCCCGGCCCACCGGCTGGCTGCCCTCCGAACGCGCCGCGCTGGCGCGGAGCGCCGCCCGACTCGGCGACGCCTGGCCGCAGTTGCTCGCCGAACTGCGCGTCTGCGTGGCGCAGGTCGTGCTGCTGGAGGGCCGGGCGATCGACGGCTTCACCGACTTCGCCACCCACGGCGCCGTCTACCTCAACCGGGCCCGGCTGGGCACCAGTCCGCTCGGTCTGCCGGGTCCGGTCCGCCTCGCCGAGGCACTGGTCCACGAAGGCACCCACACCCGCTGCAACGCCGCCCAGTTGGGCAGCCCCTTCGTCACTCCGGCCGCCGGTGGCGCGGACCTGGTCCGGACCCCGCTGCGCGCCGATCCGCGCCCGGTCACCGGGCTCTTCCAGCAGGCGGTGGTCCTGGTCCGCTGCGCGGAGCTGTACCGGCGACTGCTGCGTGATCAGGAGACGGACCTCGGCGTGCTGGCGGACCGTCGGCAGAAGCTCGTGGACGGTGCCCGGCAGGCGCTCGCCACCCTGCGGGAGCACGGGGGCCTGCTCACCGAACACGGGCTGGCCGTGCTGGACCAGTGCGAGGGCCTGTTGCGGCCCAGCGGCGTCTGACACTGTCGTCTGAGACCAGTGTCTGATGTCGCGATCCGATACGTCCGTCTAACACCTTCGTCTGACACCTTCGTCTGACACCCTCGTCTGACACCTTCGTCTAACTCATGCGTCTAACACATAAGTCTGGCACAAATGTCTGAAACGGACGTCTGACACGTTCGTTTGACACCTATGTCTGACTCCGCCGTCTGACACCACGCACTGACCCGCTCCTCCTGCGCCGCCACTCCCCGGGAGCCCTCCTGTGCCGCCGCCCGCAGCCCGCGCCCTGCCGACCAGCTGGCCACCGCAGCTCTTCACCCCGTTCCCCGACGAGCCAGAGCTGCTCTTCGGCCGGGTCGCCGCTCGCAGCCCGCTCTTCGACACCACCACGAGCGCGGGCGAGGACCGGGTGCTGATCGGCAGCGCGGCAGGTGGCTCAGCTCCCGAGGTCGCGCTGCGCGCCAGGGGCGAGCTGCTGGAACGGCTGGGCAACGTGCTGGCGGGCCGGGCGGCCGAAGCCGCCCCCACGCTCGCGCTCGCCGCGGACCACACCGGGCTGCGCCGCCACGCGGTGCCCGCGCTCGACCCGGCACACTGGTCCGGGCCGCAGAGCCGCGAAACGCGCCAACTCTGGGTCACCGGCGCCTCCTTGCTCTCCGGCACGGAGCTGCTGGTCCCAGCTGCCCTGGCCTTCCTGCAGCACCGCCCACCGGTCGGCTGCGCCGCGCCGGCCCGATCCGGCTCCACCGGCCTGGCGGCCCACCCGGAGCGGTCCGCCGCCATCGACCACGCGGCCTGGGAGCTGCTGGAGCGCGACCTGCTGCGCCGCAGCTGGCACGACCCGGCCCGGCACCCACCCAACGCCGCCGCCGTCCTCGGCGAACTCCCGCTCCCGGTCCGACGGGTGTGCGAACTCCTCGGCCTGGAGGCCACCGCCCTGACCTTGCCCGCGCCCGGCCGGCGCGCCGTCGTCGTCGCGCTCTGCCTGCACACCCCCGACCGCCGCGAACAGGTCTTCGGAGCTCGCTGCGGCCCTGCCGCCGTGCGGGCGGAACTGCTGGCCAGGGCCGCGCACGAGGCCCTGATGGTGCGCTGGAGCATGCGCACCCCCGCAGCGCTGCGGGCCTACCGGCGACTCGCCGTGACGGGCGCGCCGAGCAGCGCCGTCGAGCACGCGCTCTGGACCTACCACGGCGGCCAGGACGCGCTGGCACACTGGCTGCGGAGCGGACCACCGACGACGCCCCCACGACCCCGGAGCCCGGCAGCGACGACACCGGCCCCGACTGAGCCACTCGACCCCGTTCGGCTGCTCTCCGAGCACACCGGCCAGGACGTCATCGCCGTGGACACCACGCCCGCCCAACTCCGGTCGGAGGGACTGTCCGTGGTCCGCCTGCTCGCCCCCGGCGCCCGCCCGCTGCCCGCCGCGAGCGCCCCCGGCGTCCCGCCGCACCCCTTCGGCTGACCCCCTCGCCCCGCCCACTCCCCCGACTCTCATCCCTCTCACCCCCTCACCCCCTCACCCCCGAGGAGCACGATGACGACGGCCCCCGGCTACGCCACCGACTTCGCCGATCGCTACGACGAGTGGTTCACCCCGACCACCGCCACCACGGACGCCACCGTGGCGCTGCTCTCCCGGCTGACCGGCAGCGCACCGCCCGGCCCGGTGCTCGAACTCGGCGTCGGGACGGGCCGAGTGGCGCTGCCGCTGGCCGCGCGCGGGCACCAGGTGCACGGCATCGACGCCGCCAAGACCATGGTCGAACAGCTGCGTGCCAAGCCCGGTGGCGAGCAACTGACGATCAGAATCGGCGACTTCGCCGAGGTCGAGCAGGAGGAGGAGTTCGCCCTGGTCTATGTCGCCAACGGCAGCTTCTTCGAACTCGCCTCCCAGCAGGACCAGCTGCGCTGCTTCGCCCGGGTGGCGCGACGGCTGCGGCCCGGCGGCCTCTTCGTGCTCGACGCCCACCTGCCCGAAGCCCTGGCGGCGAGCGCGGCCGCCGGGGCCCAGCCCGTGACGAGCGCGAACGGCGCCCCGGTGCTCCGCACCCGCAGGATCCACCCCGCCGCCCAGCGCTACGTCTCCGACTACCTGGTGCTCGACGAGGGCCTGTTCCGCCACGTCCGGGTGGCCTTCCGCTACGCCGCGCCCGGCGAGCTCGACCTGATGGCGGTGGCCGCCGGCCTGCGGCTGCGCGAGCGCTTCGGCGGCTGGTCCGGGGCACCCTTCGACGACACCAGCACCTGGCACGTCAGCGTCTACGAGCTGCCCGCATGACCGCGCCGAGCAGGCCGAACAGGCTGGGCACGGAGTACGCCTGGGGCTCTCGCTCGGCGACATCGTCAGCGCCCTGGCGGCGGCCGGGCTGCGGGTGGAGTTCCCGCACGAATGGCCGTTCGCGGCCTGGCGGATGCTGCCGTTCATGACCGAGGACAAGGACGGCTGGTGGCACCTGCCGGACGGCCTGCCGACTATGCCGCTCTCCTTCTCGCCGCGCGCGAGCAAACCGGCGACCGCACCGGCCGACCGGCCGACCACCTGAGAGGGAAGGGCGGAGGGGAAGACCCATGGCACTGGCGACCCTGCACGAGGCGCCGCTCGGCGGCCTGCGCCTGCGCGACGCGCTGGACGGGCGGCTGCTGGTGGTCCGCGGTGCGCTGGACCTGCTCGCCCCGGGCGAGTCGGCCCGACGGGCGGCGCTGGCCTCGGTCGCGGCCACCGTCTCGCCGCAGGCCGCCGGGAAGTTGGACCGGTCAGGCCTGGAGCAGCTGCACCTGGTGGCCGACGCGGGGCAGATCCGGTCGGTCCGCGACGAGTTGGACCGCCGCTTGCGCCCGGCCGCCGAGCAGCTGCTGCTCCGCTTCGCCGGCGCCCTGCCACCGCAGCGCCGGCGGCTGTACGTGAGTTCGCACCTGGGCGTGCGGATCATGTCGCCGCAGGCCACCGTGCGCGGCCGGGAGGCGGAACTGGGCGACTACACCGGTTTCCTGCTGCCGACGCTGGCGCACACCGACTCCTGGTTCAACACCGCGGTCAACTCGGTGAACCTCTGGCTGGCCGTCAGCCGGGTGCGGCGGGACAACGGCCTGACACTCTGGCCGCAGGCGTACCGGCGTCCGCTGCGGCACGACGGGGTACGGCTGCTGGCCGGCCAGGCGATCGGTGAGCCGGTGGAGGTCGAGCTGGAGGCCGGCGACCTGCTGGTCTTCGCCGGCGACCAGCTTCACGCCACCCGCCCGAACACCGGTCCGGAGACCCGCTGGGTGGTCACCAAGCGGCTCTGCCTGGGCCCGCCGCGCTACCACCCGCGCGCCACCGGCTGGGTGCCGTACCTCGATCCGCGCCTGCTCGACACCCCGCTGCGGGCACTGGCCCCGGCGCGGTCAGCGCTCACCCTCGGCGGGCTGCGCCAACTCGGCCGCGAGGCCGACCGATTGCTCACCCGGCTGCGCCACTGAGGCCGCCGGAGTCGGGCAGGCCGCCGTGCTCGGGCAGGCCGCCGGGACTGCCACCGCCGGGCGCGCCGGGGGTGTGGCGAGGGCGGCGGCCAGCGGCGCGGCGCGGAGGATCGTGGCCACGTCGAGGACGGGCCCGCGCGGCGCCCCCGTCACGGCCGTCCGGCGGGCCCGCTGGAGCCGCTGCCGGCTGAGGCATCCGGTCCGTTCTGGTCGCCGTGGTGATGGTGGTGGTGCCGGCAGGGGTGAGCGGCGTCGAGCAGCGCGCGGACCCGGTCGCCGGCCTGGTCGGCGGTCCGCGCCGGGGTCGGGAACAGCAGCCGGACGTCGCGCCGGGTGTGCGGGTGCTCCAACCGCAGCGTCAGGCCGTGGCGGTCCAGTGCCAGCGGCCATGCCCGGGCCGGGCCGGGCGGGGCCCCGGCCCCGATCCCGGCCCCAGTCCCGACCAGACCGGCGAGCAGGGCCAGCACGTCCTGGTGATCATCCGTCAGATGAGTGAGCAGGTGCGCCTCGCACCTGGCCAGCGGATCGGGCCGGGCGGCGGTGAACGCCTCGGGCGCCACCGTGCTGCCGCCCTCGACCGTGCGCAGGGTGGCGTGTGCGAGGTCCAGGCGCAGGGTGAGGTCCGCCGCGTCGGACGCGCGCTCGTCCGCCAGCAGTCGGCCGACCAGGGTCACCCGGGCGCGGACCCGGTCACGCACGGCAGCCGGCGCGACGTCGGTGATCTCGACCACGCAGGCCAGCGCGCCGCGGGGGGCCTGGGCGTGCTCGGCGGCCAGCGGGGTGTCCCGCGGCACCCGCATGGTCAGGCCGCCGTCCGGGTCGAGCGCGTGCACCCCGATCAGGTCGTAGCTGTGGCGCTCGGTGGCGAGGGCCAGCGAGTCGGCGGCGGCCAGCACCGTGCGGACCCGCTCCGCCGCGTCGGCGCCCGTCGTACGGGTGTGCGTGGCAGCCATGCCACACCTCCACTCAAGTTAGGTTTGCCTAACCTTAGCGGAGCGGGCGATACGGTGCCGGCCCAGGGCCGGCCGACCTCGGCGGGGGTGATCCCGGTGACGCGCGATTGACGGCGCATCGGCCGCGCCCTACCCTGCCTCAGGTAGTGATGGCGTAAGGAAGCTGGTGGGAATCCAGCACGGTCGCGCCACTGTGAAGCGGATCGCCCCCGGGCGGTGCGCCAGTCAGATACGACGCCATCACCGCACTCCACACGCTAGCGGGACGCACGATCCCCTGAAGGAGACTCACCTGTGAGCACCAGTCTGCCCAGTTCCAGCGCGCTGCCCACTCCCGTGGTGCTGCCGGTGTCGAAGGCCGTGACCTGGCTGGTCGGCACCGCGCTGATCGCCCTCGCGGTCTACTACTTCATCGGTGTCGACCAGGGCGCCTACTCCGTCTTCGGCAAGGACATGCACATCCACGAGTTCGTCCACGACTCCCGGCACTTCCTCGGCTTCCCCTGCCACTGACGAGCCCGACGAGCCCGACGAAACCGACGGACCCGACGAACTCGACGCCCGACGAACTGAAGTACGGACAACTGGACATGGAAAAGAGACTCATCCTGCGCGGCGTGCTCGCCGGCGCAGTGGCAGGCCTGCTCGCATTCGTCTTCGCGCGGATCTTCGCCGAGCCGCAGATCGACGCCGCGATCAGCTACGAGAGCGCGCGCGACGCCGCGCAGAGCACGCTGGACAAGGCCGCCGGGCTGCCGATGGCCGACTCCGGCCCCGACATCTTCAGCCGCACCATCCAGGCCAACATCGGCATCGGTGTCGGCATGGTCTTCTTCGGCATGGCGATGGGCGCGCTGTTCGCCGTGGCGTACACCGTCTGCCTGGGCCGGGTCGGCAAGCTGCGGCCGCGCACCCTGGCCATGCTGGTGGCGCTGGGCGGCTTCCTCGGCATCTACTTCGTGCCGTTCGTGAAGTACCCGGCGAACCCGCCGTCGATCGGGCACCCCGACACGATCCGCGACCGGGGCAACCTCTACCTCGCCATGGTGCTCTGCTCGGTCGTCTTCCTGATCGCGGCGGTCTGGCTGGGCAAGCGACTGCAGGCCAGGTTCGGGAACTGGAACGCGACCCTGCTGGCCGGCGCGGCCTACGCGGTGGTGCTCGGCGTGATCATGGCGCTGCTCCCCTCGCTCGGCGAACTGTCGGACAACGTCCGTGAGTTCGGACACCACGCGACCGAGACGCCGCAGCCGCTGACCGACCCGGGCGGCACCATCGTCTTCCCCGGCTTCCCGGCCGACACGCTGTTCGAGTTCCGCTTCTACTCGGTGATCGCGCAACTGCTGCTCTGGGCCGTCCTCGGCCTGGTCTTCGGCCCGCTGGCCGAGCGCCTGCTCGCCCCGAAGGAGCGGACGGCGTCCCAGGCCACGCCGGTCCGGGCCAAGCCGGTCGGGGCGGTATGACCGAGCCGGACCACCGGTGCGCCCCGGCGCGACCGGACCCGAAGGCCGCGACGCCCGCACGGGTCGCGGCCCTCGGGCCGTTCTTCGCCTTCGAGACCCGCCAGGAGAGCGGCATCCCTGGGCCGCCGCCGGCGCCCTGGCGAGCACTGGGTGAACTGCTGGATGACCCCTCGGTGCTGCGCGCGCGGGTGACCGCCGTGCGCGGCTACCTCGCGGCGGCCGGCGGGCAGCCGGTGACGGCGGTGGAGGAGCGGGTGGCCGCCTCGGTGACCCAGCTGGGGCTGGCCTCCCGGCTGCTCTCCCCGGCCTTCGCCGTCGGTGTGCTGACCGGCGAGGCGCTCCCGTTCGACCCGCGCCGGGCGTGGTGGCAGCCGGTACCGGGCGGGCCCTTCCCGCTCTCACTGCCGCGACGGACCACCGGACGGGGCGCGGGCGGGGACCCGGGCGAGGACCCGGGCGCGAGCGCGAGCGCGAGCGCGGACCAGGAGCCGGAAACGGGCGAGCCCTGGGACCCGGTCGGGCTCGCGGACCGGCTGGCCCGGGACCTGCTCGACGGGCCGATCCGCGAGCTGGTGGCGGCGGCCGGCGCGTACTCGCTCTCCCCGCACATCCTCTGGGGCAACGTCGCCTCGGCGGTCAACGGCGCGGCCTCGGCGATCGCCCGCACAGCACCCGAACTCGCGGGCCGGGCAGGCGAACTGGCCACCCAGCTGCTCGACCGGCCGCCCCTGCGCGGCGCCGGCGGCCCGACGGCCGACGGCGGCGGATTCCGCCGTCGCAGTTGCTGCCTGATCTACCGGGCCGCCCCGGACCGCGCGGGCGCCCTCTGCGGGGACTGCGTGCTCACCGGCCGCCCGCGCCCGCTGCCCGGCCGTGCCGGTCTGCGCTGACTCCCCTCCAGCAGACGGCGGCTGACGCCTCGTCAGAGCGAGAGTAGGTCGATAGTCGAGCCGGACCCCGGAACCCCGCAGGGCGACCGTCGACGGCGTCGACATGGTCCTGCTGCCCGTCGAGCAGTACCAGAACCTGGCCCGCTCCCGCCGCCAGGCCGGCGCCCAGGGCCCGCAGATCCAGGCCTTGAAGCGCGCGCTGAACGACGTGGACGCGCTGCTGGCCGAGGTCGAAGAGGCACTGGCGGGCTCGGCGGGGCCGAGCGGCTCGGCGGCGGAGCTGCTCGTTCGGATCCGGGCACACCGCCTGGGCCCGGGTGGGAAGTTGCCATCGCGTCAGCCGCAGCCCGGCCCGCCCGCCGATCCGCGCACGGACTGATCCGCGGGGGTCACGGGCGCCGCCGCCAAGTGCGGGCGGCACCGCGCGGGCGGCACCGCGCGGACGACACTGCGCGGGCTCACTCGCCACCCCTCGTCGGCTCCTCCTCGCGCCGGGTGAGCAGCAGCGCGACGTCGTCCACCCGGTGGGTGGAGCGGCGGGCGTCGCCGACCAGGCGGTCGGCGAGCGACTCCAGTGAGGCCGTCCCGGCGTGCGCGAGCGAGCTCCGCAGCCGGTCGATGCCCTGGTCGATCGCGATCCCCGCCTCCTCGACCAGCCCGTCGGTGTAGAGCGCGAGCACCGAACCGGCCGGCAGCACCAGCTCGCCGGCGGGGAAGACCGCCGCGGCATCGACCCCGAGCAGCGGGCCGCCCGCCAGGTCCAGCACCTCGGTGTGCCCGTCCGGATGGCGCAGCAGCGGCGGCAGGTGCCCGGCGCGCGCCGCCCTGGCGTGGCCGGTCAGCGGGTCCACCCGGATCAGCAGGCAGCTGGCCAGCAGCCCGGGGTCCAGCTCGTCCAGCAGCCGGTTGGTGCGCGCGAGCACCTCCTCGGGCGGCGTCCGACTGGTCGCGAACGCCCTGACGATGCTGCGCAGTTGGCCCATGGTCGCGGCCGCGGCCACGCTGTGCCCCTCGACGTCGCCGATCACCAGGCTGACCCCCTGCCCGGTGACGATCACGTCGTACCAGTCGCCGCCGATCTCCATGCCGCTGGTGCCCGGCAGGTAGCGGGCGGCGATCTCCAGGCCCGGCGGCTCCGGCAGCCGGTTCGGCAGCAGCGCGTGCTGCAGCCCACGGGCGAGCGCGAACTCGGTGTCGTACAGCCGCGCCCGCTCCAGCGCCTGGGCGATCAGGCCACCCAGGGCCGTCAGCACGCCGCGCTCGTCCGGGGTGAACGGGCGGGAGTCCTCGAAGCCCAGGATGCAGCTGCCGACCGGCCGGCCGGAGGCGATCAGCGGCAGGAAGGCCCAGGCCGAACGCTCGTCCAGCGGGATCCCGGGGTAGGCGGCGGCCAGCTCGTCGACCGACTCGAAGAAGATCGGCGAGCCGGTGCTGAGCGCCTCGACGCCCGGCAGCCTGGCCCGCATCGGGGAGCCCTCGAAGCGGTCCAGGAAGCCGTCGGGGTAGCCGGACTGCAGGGCCAGGTGCAGCCGGTTGTCGCGCACCACGTAGATCGCCAGCTGCTGGCCGCCGAAGGCCGGCAGGATCTGCTCCGCGACCGCCGTGCACACCTCGCGCACGGTGACCGCCTGGGTCAGCAGGCTGGCCAGCCGCATCAGGTGGTGCATCGCGCCCGGCCCGGCCGGCACCGGCGCGTCCAGGCCGGCCGGGGCGGCGGGGGCGCCGGGGGCGGACGGGCCCGGCCCGGGAGCGGGAGCAGGCCCGGGGGCAGGCCCGGGACCAGAGCCGGGAGCGGTCGGCGGGGCGGTCGCGGGGACCACGGTGCCGGTGACCCCGTGCGCGTCCGGGTAGAGCGAGAAGGCCAGCCAGTGCTCGGGCGGGCGGCAGGCCAGGAACGAGGTGGGCTGCTGGGAGAGCATCGCCGCCCGGTAGCGGTCCTCGTAGGTCGGATCGGCGAGCCAGGGCAGCGCCTCCCAGGGGTGGCGGCCGAGCAGTTCGGCGCGGCCGGCCCCGAGCATCATCTCGGTGGCCCGGTTGGCATAGGTGATCCAGCCCTCCGGATCGAGCGAGAAGACCCCGTGCCGCAGCCGTTCGACCGCCCCGGCGGCGGCCTCCCCGCCGGAGATGTCCAGCAACGCGCCGGCCAGGTGCCCCGGGGCCGAGCCGAGCGGCCTGGCCCACAGCTGGATCGACCGGGCGCCCCAGTCGTGCCCGCCCTCGTGCTCGTGCCCGTGCTCGTGCCCGTGCCTGTGCCCGTGCGCGGCCGGTCGCAGGCGCAGGCGCAGCGCCAGCGAGCGGCCCGGCTGCCGGGGATCGGCGCCCGCGGTGGCGCCGGCGGCGCGCAGCGTGGCGAGGTCGCCGGGGTGCAGCAGCCGCGCGAGGTCGGCGCCGCGGGGGTCGGCGGCACCGGCGTCCAGGCCCAGCAGGGCGCGGGCCCGCTCGTCGACGGTGAGGACGTCGGTGGCGAGGTTCCACTCGAAGAGGCCCAGGGAGGCCACCGGTCCGGTGGGCGCCGGCAGCTCGACGATCGCGATGCCGCCGGCGGACTCGACCGGGTCGCCGCGCTCGGCCAGCGCCGCCAGCGAGGCGCCGAGCCGGTTGGCCAGGGTGCGCAGGTGGCGCCGGGCGGTCGAGGCGATGCCGTCCTCCGATGCCGGCCAGAGCGCGCACAGCACCCCGAAGCTCTCCGCCCCGCTCGCGATCGGCGCGCAGACCGAGGCGAACGCGTACGGCAGGCCGACCAGCAGCTGCGGGAAGCGCCGCATGGTCTCCTCGGGCCCGGTGAGGGTGATCGTGCGGCCGTCCCGGTAGGCGGCGGAGGCCGGCAGCGCGGCGCCGACGGGCAGCCGCCGGAACCCGTCCAGCAGCGAGACCGGCACCCCTGCCACGGTGGTCAGCAGCAGCGCGCGGCGGTCGCGGGAGCGCAGGTAGATCACGCAGCCGTACGCCTCGGTGGAGAGCACCGCCTTGCGCGCGGCGGTGGCGAGGACCTCGTCGCGGGAGTCCTGGCACTCGCGGGGGTCATGGGGGTCGCGGGGCTCATGGAGGTCGCGGGGCTCATGGGGGTCGCGGGGCTCATGGGACCGGCCGGTACCGCGGACGCCGCCCGGGGCACTCCCGGTGTGCTTCGCCCTGCTTCCGCCGGCCGGTCGCGGCCCGCTGGGGCCCGACGGCTCGCCCTCACGCACCCTCCCTCTCTAACCCCACCCAGCAGGGGTGTCAATCCGGCCGCGGCCTTGGCGGGAGCCCGGGGACGGGCGACGTGGAGTTCAGCTCCGGACGGGCACCGGGTTCCCCGCTTCGTCCAGCCAGGCCGTGTGCCCCGAGGGGGTGACCGTGAGCCCGAACCGGTCGAAGCCCGGTCGGCCCCGGTCGTCCCACCACTGCCAGGCGGCCGCCACCTCGTCCCAGAGCTGCCGCGGCCCGGACTGCACCACCTCGAACGACGTGCGGCCGCGCACGTAGTCGGCCGTGGCCCAGGAGAGGGTGTCCCCGCTGTACAGCCACAGCGTGTACGCGCCGTCCGCGTAGCGCTCCGCCCGCCAGAACGCGCCCGGCACGCCCAGCCCGATCGCGAACAGTGCCGACCAGCCCCCCGTCTCCGGCGGGGCCAGCGTGGTCACGCTCCGCACCCCGTCCGCCGGCCACTCCCGGCCGTTCAGGTAGGCGTCGACCAGCGGCCGGTCGGTCCGCTGCTGGCGCAGCCGCATGAACGCCGATCCCCCGGTGAACCGGCCGGACGCGCCGGCGCCATCGGCGTCGACGGTCAGGCGGACGATGCCCTCCCCGCCGTACTCCGTGCCGAACGGCGCGACGATGACCCCGCCGGGCGCCGTCTGCTCCAGCCACGCCGGTGGGATCCCGACCAGGGAGCAGGTGGCGATGACGCGATCGTACGGAGCGCCGCCCGCCCAGCCCGAGCGGCCGTCACCCTCGATCACCTCGGGGTGCAGTCCGGCCCGGAGCAGGTTCTCCCGCGCGCCGCGCGCCACGTCCGGGTCGTACTCGACCGTCACCACGTTGCGGTCACCGAGGCGGTGCGCCAGCAGACCCGCGTTCCACCCCGTCCCGGTGCCGATCTCCAACACCCGGTCGCCCGGCCGGACGTCCAGGTCCCGGAGCATCGAGAACACCATCGTGGGCATCGAGTTGGACGAGCTGGGGGTGGTGCCGAGCCCGTCCCCCTCGTGCTCGCCGTCATCCCACTGCGTGGTCAACGGGATGTCCGAGTAGACCGCCCGCCACCAGGCACCGGCGTCAACCGACCGGTACACCACGGGGTCCTGCCCCGTGCCGTCCGCGATGCCCGGCCAGATGCGCTCCGGGACGAACAACTCGCGGGGTACGGCGTGGAACGAGCCGAGCCACTCCGAGCCGAGCGCGCCGGAGGCCAGCAGCGCGGAGGCGAGCCCCGCCGGGCCCGCCCCCTCGGGCGTCCCGCCGCTCACCTGCCGCCGCCGTGTCCGGATCCCTGAGTGCTGCCGTCCTGCCTCTTGCCGCCCTGGCCGTCGCCGTGCTCACCCATCTCGGTACCTCCGTGCTGGTCGGGGCCAATCGAGTTCCGCACCACGGCACGACGCTCCGCAACAGCCTTACCATCAACGCCATCGGGGCTCCCGTCCGGCACACGGCATTGCGGGGATTCACCCGAGGGCAGCCATCGCCGACGTGACAAGGCGGTTGGCGAGGGCAGGACGCGCCGCCTGCGCGCTTGATGACGGAGACAAGAGCATGAGTCCGGCGATCCGGTGCCAGCAAGGTGAGAGCAGGTCAGACGCTGTACTCGTCATGCGGAGTGCCGCGCTCCCACACGGTGTCGAAAGCCGAGGAGACAAGCCGAACCGTCGCGGGGTCCTCGACACCCACGACCCTGGCACGGAACGGTATGTGGTCAGGACCGGGGCAGGGGCCCGTGCCGGTCGGGGGGGAGGAACCGGCGACCGGCACGGGGTCAGGTGGGGTCGGTCAGGTCGGCGGCGCCGGCCCGGCGGGCGGGCCCGCTCACGCGGCGCGCGGCGCGCGGGCGCTCCGATGCTGCCGGACGGCCGGCGCCTTCGGGCGGCCGGCGGAGAGCTCGGCGGCCTGCTCGGCGAGGACCCGGCGGTGCACCCCGCTCATCGTGCCGAGCGTCGCGTTCAGTTCGGCGTCGCTGATGCCGGTCCTGGCCGTCACCTGGCGGTCGAGCTCTCGACCCAGGTGGTTCAGGTCGGCTTCCGCGGCGGCGTGGTCGTAGGGCCGAGCCAGGCTGTCACCGGGTCGGCGAACAGCGCTCGTCGTGCTCACTCGTGCGTCCCTTCATGTTCGAGTAC
Source organism: Kitasatospora sp. NBC_01287 (assembly GCF_026340565.1). Lineage (NCBI taxonomy): Bacteria > Bacillati > Actinomycetota > Actinomycetes > Kitasatosporales > Streptomycetaceae > Kitasatospora > Kitasatospora sp. NBC_01287. The sequence continues at coordinate 7,818,520 of NZ_JAPEPB010000001.1, read as the reverse complement.
CGTCCGCACCCCACCGCGGGAACGGAGTTGGACGCCGTCCAGCCCACGCGATCACCCACGGACCGACGCCCGCAGCCCCACCCGGTGGACGTAGCGCGCGGCGCGTTCGAAGCCGTCCACGCAGTAGGGCAGGGTGACCGCGCGGCCGTCCACGGTGTGGATCTGCGGGCCGGGGGCGACCAGGGTCTGGCGGTCGCAGCAGGAGCAGCGCCCGAACCGCCACTGCCGACTCGGCGGCAGCGGGATCGGCCCGCACCCGGCGCTCACCGGGTGCCCGGGGGCGGTACCGGGTCCAACTCCGGCTGCTGGGGCAGCCGCTGGATCTCGCTCGCGGGGGTCTCCCACTCCATGCCGCCGCCCGTCGGCCGGAGGAAGACCGTGGGGTGCTTGCCGTATCCGGGGCCCATGTACAGCCCGTTCACGCCGTGCTTCTCATCGCGGACCAACTCCCCGAGCTGGGGGGTGTACAGCGCCCGCGGGGGCTTTCTGCGTGCGTTCACCGGTAGTTCCTCTCTGTGCTCGTTCCATTACTAGGATCGGCACGATGGGGGCCCAGGGCCAGTACTCCAACCCGCAGCAGATCGGCAGGTAAAACTCTCCGATGGCCAACACGAAGAATGAATCTGACGCTACGTCATCACCCCAGGCGCGCTTCGGCGCGGAAGTTCGCAGGCTGCGACGGTTGCGAGGCTGGTCCCAGGTGAGGCTCGGCGGTCTCATGGGCTACTCGGATACCTGGATCTCACTCATCGAACGAGCTAAGGAACTCCCAACCCCCAAGTTCGCGCTGAAAGCCGATGAGGTGTTCGAAACCGGTGGGACGTTCGTGGAACTCTTCCGGCGCATCAACAGCGCCGCGCTACTGGAGGGCTTCGAGGAGTTCGCGGAGCTGGAGGCCCGGTGCCGAGAACTGCGGGAGTTCCAGACGGGCGTCATCCCCGGCCTGTTCCAGATCCCTGAATACGCGGCAGCACTGGCCCGTGCGAGCGTCGCTCGCGGGACCATCACTCAGGCGCAAGCGGACGAACGACTCGCCTACCTTGCCGTTCGGCAGCGCCGTGCCCTGGACCGCTCTCCTGCGCCGATCATCCACAGCGTCATGGAAGTAGCCTGCCTGACGCGCCTTGTCGGCGGTCCCGGGGTGATGGGTCGTCAACTGGACCATCTCCTGTGCATGGCCGAGCGACCGAACATCACGGTGCAGATCGCTCCCCTGAGCTTGGGCGAGCTGACCCCGTTCCTCTTCCCGATCGTCCTGCTGTCGATGCCCAACCGCTCACTGGTCGGCTACACGGAGACGTACGCGCGTGGGTACGTCGAGCGCAACTCCGTTGCCTGCGCGGCCTGGGAGAAAGAGTACGATCGGCTCCAGGTCGAGGCCCTGAACACCACGGCTTCAGCCGCCGTGATCATGGAGATTCGAAGGGAACTTGAATGAACAGCAACTTGGCCGGCGCCACTTGGCGCAAGTCCACCCACAGCCAGTCCGGTGGGCAGTGCATCGAGGTAGCTGACGGCGTTCCCGGCCTCGTCCCCGTCCGCGACTCCAAGGACCCCGAGGGTGGCGCCCTGGTCTTCGGTGTCGAGGCGTTCTCCTCCTTCGTCGCCGAGGTCAAGGCGGGCGGCTTCGGCACCTCCTGACCTGGCTCCCGCAGCCGGGCCCCGCCCGCTCGTCCACGGAGCGGGCGGGGCCCTCTCTGCTTCGGAGCCCCGCCCGTGCGCGAAGGGGGACGCGCACAGATGGGGCGACTCAAGGGGGCTGGTCAGTCCAGCGCCAAGGCGGAGGAGATCCAGACCTTCTGCGATGCCAAGTACAGCGTCTCGTTCCCGCTGCTGGCGAAGACCGAGGTGAACGGCGAGGGCCGGCACCCGCTCTTCCAGCAGCTCACCGAGGTCGCCGACGCCGCCGGTGCGACCGGGGACGTGCAGTGGAACTTCGAGAAGAGCCAGAAACGTCCCACCAGCTTACGAACTGCGGAAGCGCACGCAGGGCCCCCTGGTAACCAGGGGGCCTCTTGCATTCGAGGTACGCGGAGCCCCACCCAGAGGTCAGGGCTCCACCGGGCGGGAGTACACCCCCTCAGCCAACTCCGAGAAGCCGTGCCGCTCCCAGGCCCGCCGGAGCTTGCCCACGGCCTCCTCGTCCGGCCGCCGGACCTCCGGGTCGTCCGACTCGTACGAGCAGACCTCTCCGGGCCCGTGCTGCGGGTGGACGGGGGCCGGGTAGCAGACTGCCAGCGTGCCGGGCACAGCCAAGCGCCGAAGCGCCTCGACAGCCAGGCGCATCCCCACGCCCTTGCCCCGCCACTCGTCCTTCACCTCCACGGACTCCAGCAGCAGAAGCAGCGAGGGGCGCAGCTCTGCCACCACCGGGGCCAGCCCGCCGTCCTCGGTGAAGATCACCCGAGGGATGCGGTCGAGAATGCCCGGGTCCGCCTCGAACGCCGCGCGAGGGTTCGGGGTCGCGCCGGGGATGACTCGGGTGATCACGGCGGAGCCGAGTACCTGGTCAGCGTCGTTCTCGTAAAAGGCCGCCGTCCACCGATCCGCCCTCCCCGACCAGTCCGCGCCCGAGAAGTGGCGCGAGCTGTACGAGATCACAAGTCGGTTGTCCATCTCTCTCCCTTGCAACGGGGACAGGCCCCCGCCAACGCGCACGAGGGGCCTGTCAGTCTGTCAGATCAGCCGCCGACTACTTGCTCGGCTCCGGCTGCGGGTTCTCCGGGGCGGGGTTGCCCGCGTGCTTCGGCGGCGGCTTCGCGTCGCCCTTGTGCTTCATCGTGGCGGTGGTCATGGTCCTGCCTCCTACTCGGTGGGGTTGGTGGCCGGGTCGGTGTCGCCGTCGGGCGGCATCGGGCCCGGGGGCCTGTCCTTGGGCGCGGGGGTCGTCATACTGGCCTCACTCCTTGCCAGGAACCTCCCAGGCACCTGGCAGTGCCCGGGTTGTGCGGTGGAGCAGAGCACCCGCCCGGTCCCGGGCCACTACCGGACCGGAGCAGGTGCTTTCCCGCATCAGGGACCCTTCCTGTCCTGACGCGGGGTCGCACCCCGCACCGGGAAGAGCCAGGAGAGCGTGGCAATTGACCGCTTTCCCTGGTGCGGGAGTTGGGCCCCGTGCCAGGGGACCGGGGGGATTTCGCCCCTTGGCACGGGAGTCCTCAGATCCGCTACCGGCCTCGGCGTCGCCGACGGAGCCAGCAGCGGCGGGTGCGGGTGGACGGATGCTGGTGCCGGTCCCGCGGACCCGCCGTGAACAGGCGGCGGATCAGCAGGCTGCGGGAAGGGGACCGGCTCACCCGAACCGCCAACGGTGCGACCCGTCGTTCAGCTGCCGCACGGCGGCCCTCAGACGGGCCGTGGTGCCGGACTCCGCTGGCTCCAGTGCCTCGGCTCCGGTAGGAGGCTCGGCGGGCTCTGACGACGGCTCATCCGTCGGCTGGCTGTCGGTGGCCGGTGCGGGGAGATCAGGCGGCTCGGGCACGGCGGGTCATCCTCTTCCGCAGCGGGCACCGAGGCGCGTGGATGGCGCGCACTCGCTGGACCGAGGCGTGCAGCGCCGGGAAGCGCTCCCCCTCCTCAAGGAGCAGCGCGGCCAGCCCGTCGCACGTCTTGCAGGTCGGCGCCGTGGTGGCGGCCATGGCCGCACCGGGCAGGTAGGCCATCAGCCCCGGCTCGCATCCGGGCAGCCCGTAATGCCGCACTCGCATACCGGGAAGCCGGTGGCCCGGGGCGACCGGGCCGCACGCTCCGCCGTGTCGGGGTCGTAGTCGTAGTCGGGGTCGTAGTCGTAGTCGTCCAGCGGGTTCCAGCCGCCCGGGAGGTTCATGACCTCCCCGGCGTGCTGCTGACTCCTCGGGCCCGGCTGCTCGCTCAACGCCGCTGCGCTCATCTCTCGGCCTCCTGCTCCTGCTGGTGCAAATGCACCTGCAATCCCGTCAGCAGGAAGGTAGGCCGGGAGCCGGAAGCGAAGGGCGTGTGATTCTCAATGATTCTCGCGAAGCCGGGCCCCGGCACGCGCAATCACCCGATGGGCTTCCACTCCGTAGACCGCGCAGCGCTGCAAGGCGTCCCATGCTCGCTGGTGGAGTGCCACATCCGCCGGGTCGTCCAACCACATCTCGGCGTGCCACGATTCCGTGATCACCAGGGAGTCGTCATGGATCGAAAAGCCAACTCCCGCCGGTACGGTCAACTCCGCGTCGAACGGTACGACGCCCAACCGGACATGGCCCGGCGCAAGCCATGGGACCAGTGACTCCAGTTGGTCGGCCAGAGCGGCCTGCGGGCAGAGCCGAGAGACCAACGCCCCTTCCCACACGAGGAAATGGAAGGAGCGGGCACGGTCCCTGAGCACCTGCTGACGCCCCATCCGGGCACTCACCGCCGCGTCCACGTCCCGAATGGACGGGTGGACAACCGTGTACCGGGCAAGCACGCCCCGGGCATACCCAGCGGTCTGCAACAGGCCCGGAATCAGCGTCGGGTCGAACGAGCGCCGCACACTGGTCCGCTTGCCCTGTGCAGCGTGGGCCTCCTGCACCGGGACGACGCCACCCGCGAGCTGCCGCCGCCACGATCTGTACTGCGTCTCGACCGTTCGAAGGCGGCCCGCCAGCTCAGCAGCGGCCTCCGGCCTGCCGACGGCCTCCGCCCACGCGCGCACGTCCGCCATCGTCGGAGTCTGCTTGCCGTTCTCCAGCTTGCTGACCCTGGACTGAGTCCAGCCCAGACGGGCAGCCAGCGCGCGGCCGGAAAGCCTACGCCCATCGGGCTGGGCGCTCTCCTCCCGCAGCTCACGCATGCGGGCACCGAGAGCAGCCCTGGCCTGTTGAAAGTCGGTGCTCACATGGCGGAAGGTACCTGACGCAGGAACTCGCCGTACGGCGTCGCGTGGTGCCAAGCGGCATCGCGGACCTGGCAAGCACGGAGCACCTCCAGCGGGTCCGTCACCAACTCCATGCCGACTGTCCGTTCGCCGTCGAAGTGGAACCGCGCGACCGTCCGGGAGTCGAACAGCCAGAAGTCCGACAGGCCTGCCAGCCCCGCCTCGTCGGCGTCCGAACGCCACATGCAGCGGATATCCTCACCGGCCGCCACGTTGGTCCGGGCACAGGCAAGGAGGTAGCGCTGGCCCTCGGTCAGCGGGTCGTCCAGCAGCCGCACCCGCTCGAACCGCTTCCCCTTGCTGACCATCCGACGGACGTTGTCGAACCACGGGTGTCCGACCTCCCCGGCTGTGTCCCCTGTCCGAAGGAACTCGTCGTACGAAGGCATCTGCTTGTCGGACAGGTAGCCAGTCCGGGTCTCCAACCGCCATGCGGTGTGCTCGAAGCCGTCGTTGACGAACTCGGTGATCTTCTGCTGCGGTACGAACTCAGGCATGGCGGTTGACTCCTTCGGCGCGAACCTCACCAGCAGTTCGCGCGGCACGACGACGAAGCCCTCATCGTCCTTCACGTGCTTGAGCTGCGCCACATCCTCCGGGTCCGTAACCGCGTAGCCCTGCACCAGAACTTCGCCAGTGTCCACGTCCTCGTACAGGGTCGGGCAGTCGCCCACCCCGGAGGTGCTGCCGATGACCCGCAAGCGCCGTGCCATGAAGGTGCTCCCCTCAGCCAGCTGGTTTCCCAAGCATCGTGCCCCGGCACGGATCTGTCATGCATTCAGCTCCCTGCGGGCCGTGCCTGGCACAAGCGCTACGCGGTGCGGTCCGGCATCGAGGGACCAGCACAGCATCCCGCGTCTGCGCTCCTGGCGAGCAGCCAGCTGACGCCGCGGCGACCAAGGTCACCGACAGGGTCGAGCTGGTAGAAAGGAGCCGCACGGCAGCACCCACCTCCGGAGGGATCCACCCCATGAGTCTGACCGACATCCCGCTGCAGACCCTGGCCGGTGAGCCGACCAGCCTGGCCGACTATGCGGGCAAGGCCGTCCTCCTGGTCAACGTGGCCTCGGCGTGCGGCCTCACCCCGCAGTACGCGGGGCTGGAGCGGCTGCAGCAGCAGTACGCGGAGCGCGGGTTCACGGTGCTGGGGGTGCCGTGCAACCAGTTCGGCGGGCAGGAGCCCGGCACGGCGGAGGAGATCCAGTCGTTCTGCGATTCCAAGTACAGCGTCTCGTTCCCGCTGCTGGCGAAGACCGAGGTGAACGGCGAGGGCCGGCACCCGCTCTTCCAGCAGCTGACCGAGGTCGCCGACGCCGCCGGTGCGGCCGGGGACGTGCAGTGGAACTTCGAGAAGTTCCTGATCTCGCCCGCCGGTGCGCCCGTGGGCCGCTTCCGGCCGCGGACCGAGCCGGAGGACGCGGAGCTGGTCGCCGCGATCGAGGCCCAGCTGCCGGTCTGAGGCGGGGTCCCGGGGCACTGCCGCGGCAGGTGGCAGTGCCCCGGTGATCGTCCGGATCCGGTCGCTACGCTGGACGGACGCTCACCTCAGGAGGACTCCGTCCGCATGGCCAAGAAATCCGCCGCGACGCGCACCCAGACGCGCCCGGCCCTGCTGCAACTGACCGGGGTGAGCCGCTCCTACGGCGACCGCGAGGTCCTGCACCCGGTGAACCTCGCGCTGGCGGCCGGTGAGTGCGTCGCGCTGCTCGGCCACAACGGCTCCGGGAAGTCGACCCTGCTGCGGGTCGCGGCCGGACGCGACCTGCCGACCAAGGGCACCGTGCGCTTCGACGGGCTGCCGATGGACGAGAACGACCCGCGGATCCGGGCCCGGGTCGCGGTGGTGGGCGACACCGTGGCGCACTACCCCGACCTCACGGTGCGCGAGCACCTGCTGCTGGTCGCGGTCGCGCACGGGGTGGCCGACGCCCGCACCTGGGTCCAGCAGGTGCTGGACGACCGGCTGCTCACCGAGCGGGCCGACGCGCTGCCCTCGGCGCTCTCCTCCGGGCAGCTGCAGGCGCTGCTGCTGGCCTGCGCGCTGGTGCGGCCGCGCGACCTGCTGCTGCTCGACGAGCCGGAGCAGCGGCTGGACCCGCAGGCCCGGCGCAAGCTCGCCGAGCTGCTGCGGGCCGAGCTCGCGGACGGCGTGGCGGTGCTGCTGGTCACCCACCACACCGACCTGGCCCGCGAGCTGGCGGACCGGGTGGTGGTGCTGGAGGACGGCCGGATCGTGGCCCAGGGCGCGCCCGGCAAGATCCTGGACCGCGACGACGCGGTGGGTGCGCGGTGACCGACTCGGGCGTACGGGCCGGGCAGGCCCCGGACGACCTGCTGGGCGGTGGCACGGCGGCGGAGAGCGCCGTCGAGGACGTAGCGGTCGAGGACGAAGCGGTCGAGGACGGGCCGTTCGATGAGGAGCCGGTCGGGGACGGCGGGCCCGCCGGGGACGGCTGGGACGACGAGGACGACTGGACCGACGAGACCCTCGCCCTGCTGCGCACGCTGCGGGCGCCCTACCGCCTCAACCGCGCCAAGCAGCTCGGTTTCGCGGTGTACTGCGTGCTGCTCATCCTGATCATCTGGGGCGGGGTGCCGAGCCTGGGCCTCTTCCTGCAGGCCTCGATGGGCGCGGACTACACCGGCCACGGCGGCGACCTGCTCGCCGCCATGCCCAGCGGCATCGCCGCCGTCGGGCTGGCCCTGGTGCTGCTCGCGGTCCGCGACGGGCTGTGGCGCGGCCCGGTGGTGCCGCCCCGGGCGGCGACCGACTGGCTGCTCGCCCACCCGGTGCGCCCGCGCCCGGTGCTGCGGCCCTGGTTCTGGCTCTCCTGCGGTCTGGCGCTCTTCCCCGGCCTGGTGACGGCGGTGGGCGGCATGGTCGCGCTGGGGCTGATGCTGCGGGTCGGGCTGCCGGCCGCGCTCGGCTGGTGCCTGCTCGGCGGCGCCTGCCTGCCGCTGCTGGCCACCTGCGCCGGGCTGCTGGTGGAGCGCAACGACACCGCCGCCCGCTGGGTGCGGCGGCTCACTCCGCTGCTGACCGTGCTGGTGCTGCTGCTCGCCGCGCAGAGCGGGCTGGCCGTGGCGGGGCACCGGGTGCGGGTGCTGGAGCTGGTGGAGCTGTGGTCCGGCCCGTGGGGCTGGGCCGGGATCGCCGCGCTGGCGCCCACCCGGGGCGCGGTGGCGGGCGCCTGGGTGGCCGCCGCGCTGCTGCTGGTCAGCACCGTGGGCGCCCTGCTGCTCGCCGACCGGGCCGCCGGCACCGTGCCGCTGGGCCGGCTGCGGGAGCGGGCCCGGACGGCGGCCGGGGTGCTGGCCGCGCTGCGCACGGTCGAGCTGCGGGCCGCCCGGCTCGCGGTGACCGGTGCCTCGGGCGGCGGCCGGCTGCGCCGGTTGCGGCTGCCGGCGCCGAGCCGCCCCGAGCTGGTGGTCCCCTGGCGGGACGCGACCGCGCTGCTGCGCTCGCCTGCCCGGCTCGGCCGCGCGGTGCTGCTCGCGGTGCCGGCCCTGCTCTGCGCCGCGCTGGCGCACGGCATCGGCAGCAAGCCCTCGGTGCCGACCACGGCGGTCGCGCTGGTCTTCGGCTACCTGTCCCTGGCCCAGTTGCTGGAGCCGGCCAGGATCGAGACGGACGACATCCGGCGGGCCGCCTGGTCGCCCTACCCGTTCGCCGCGCTGATGCTGAGGCACGCGATCGTGCCCACGCTGGTGGGCGTGCTGCTCGGGCTGGCGGGCGCGCTGGCGGCCTCGCTCTGCGGGGCCGGCGGCGCCACGCTCTGGCTCGCGCCCGCCGTGGCCCCGGCCCTGGTCGCGGCCGGCCTGGTGAACACCTGCCGGGGCGTGATGCGGCGAGACCTGATGTACAAGTCCCCCAGCTCCGGCACGGGCCTGGGCCTGTTCCTCTTCATCGCCTGGTACGCGGCCGGTCCGGCCGCGGCCGTCGCCGCCCTGACCCTGCCCTTCTCCCAGGCGCTGCGCGCGGACACCGCTTCGAGCTGCGCCGAGGCCGCGGTGGTGAGCCTGCTGGCCGCCGCCGTCCTGCTCGGCTGGGCCCGCTCCCGGGCGGCCGAGCTGACCGGCCGCGCCCGGCCCGGGGCACAGCCCAGGGCGCGGCAGAGCCCGTGAGCGCGCGCTGACGCGCACCCGCTGACCCGCGCGGCACGGCGCCGCGCGGGTCACAGGGCGAACCAGCCCCGGCCGCCGTGCCAGTGGCCGCCGGCGCGGAGGTGGTCGCCGATCGCCCGTTCGAGCGAGGTGCGGCGGGGCAGCTCGGCCGGCGGGAGGTCGACGGGGCCGAAGACGTAGCGCAGCGGCGCCTCGTCGTCGGCCGCGGCCGCCGTCCCCGGGACCCCGGCTGCCGCGGTTGCCGCAGCTGCCCCGGCTGCCTCAGCCGCCTCGGACACTCCGACGAGGTGGAAGCGGCGCTGGAAGGCGAGGATGTTGGAATCCGCCGCCAGGTAGTCGCCGAGCTGCGGGTCGAGCAGCCACGACGAGCAGTGCGCGAGCGCCCAGCGCCGCTCCGGGAAGTGCCGGGGGAAGAAGTCCCGGGCCAGCGCGAGCGACTCCTCACAGGCCGCCTCGCTCAGCGGTCCGCTGAAGTCCGGGATGTGCAGCGTCAGGGCGGCGCGGTCGGCGGGCAGCGGCACCCAGGCCGGGGCCGGGTCGGAGCGCTGGAACTGCAGCCGCCCCAGCTGGAAGAGCTCCGCGCGCAGGTGCAGCCGCAGCCACGAGGGCTTGTTCACGCCGCTGGTGCCGTTGCGCATCCGGTGCACCGCCAGCTGCCGGCCGAGGTCGGCGAACGTCCGCCGGGAGACCTCCGCCGGGATCCCCCGCTCGCGGTGCAGCGCCCTGGCCCGCGGCAGCGCGGCGAGGAAGACGAAGACCGCGAAGAGCCGCCCCGCCGCGCCGAGCGCCGCGGGCAGCCGGGGCATCGGCGGCCCGCCGGTCCCGTGGCCTCCACCGCTCCCGCCCTCCGAGGCCGGGGTCGGGTCGAGCCCGCCGAAGAGACCCGCCGCGCAGCGCCCGAGCAGCCAGCGCCAGTCCTCGTCGGCCAGCATCCGGTCGCGCAGCTCCACCACCTCGTTGACGTCCTCATGGGGAACCGCGAGGTCCAGGAGCACCCCCGGCAGCTCCAGCACCGACGGCAGCACCGGCTCGGGCACCGGCCCGCCGAGCGCCCGCAAGCCGTCGAGCCAGGCCGCGGCCTCCTCGTCCTCGCGCAGCCGTGCCAGCACCTCGCCCATCCCGATCCGCCTTCCACCGATCCGTGATCCGCCCCGAGCCGAGCGGCCGCACCGATAGCTATACAGACCGGTCGGCGGCTACGTCGCGCGATATCCCGCATCACCGACCAGGCCGGCGGTGCCCAGCTCGGTGAGCGCGAGCCGGACGACGGCGGCGTCGGCCGACGGGTGGACGGCGGCCACGGCCGAGGTGAGGGCGGTGAGCCCGCGGGTGCCGTCGGCCAGCCGGTGGACGGTGGCGCAGAGCGGGCTGAGCAGGTGACCCCGCTCGGCACGCTCGTCGTAGAGGGCCAGGCGGCCGTCGGCGAGCTCCTTGACGCGCAGCCCGTCGCGGCGGGCCCGCGGGGCGTCGCTGTCGGCGCCCGCGCCGCGATGCCGGGCGCGGATCACGGGGCGAACTGGTCGCGCAGGTCCTCCGCGACCAGGTGGATCTGGTTGGTCTGGGCGGCGATGACGGGTACGGTGCGGTAGCAGTCGGGCCGGTCCCAGCGGGCCAGGTACTGGTCGAGCGCGGTGTTGCGGTGGATCCATCCGGCCATCTCCTCGACGGTGGCGGGGAGTTCGTCGAGCAGCCGACCGAAGACACTGCGGTGGTAGGCGACGGCGTGGGTGGTGGTGATGCCGGTGACGGCTTCCAGGTGGTGGCAGCCCTCGGCGCGCGGGAAGGTCCGGCCCCAGTCGGCGCCGCCGAGGTAGAGCAGCGACCAAGGCCGTTCCGCGAGTTCGGCCAGCGCGCGGCGCAGCACCCAGGCCGCACCGGGGAGGAAGACGGCGTCGTCCTCCAGGACGAGCAGGGTTTCGAGGCCGTCGGTGTGGGCTTGCTGGATCGCGTGGCGGTGGGAGAGGGCGCAGCCGATGTGGTGGTTGGCGGGTGTGGCGGTGGCAGCCTGGCGGTGGATCCGTTCGGGTGGGATGCCCTGGGCGGTCAGGCGGTGCCGCATGGCCTGCCAGCGGTCGGGGCGCTCATCCAGGTTGAGGCAGGTGATGCCGTCGAAGGCGGTGTAGGGGTTGCGCTTCTCGGCCTGGTAGTCGGCGAGACCCCTCTGGACGGCCGCTTCGCCGAGGAGGGCGGTGAAGTGGTCAATGGCCTCGTCGGCGCCCTGGCCGAGTTCGTCGAAGCCGATCAGGTAGTTGCGCAGGCGCTGGTACCAGGTCTGGGTCAGCGGGGTGGAGCGCGGTGCGTCGAAGCGGTGGGTCCAGCGCAGGGCGGGCAGGCACCGGGTGGTGTGGCCGGCGCGGCGGAACTTCTCGTGCAGGTGGCCCTCTTCGCCGCCGTGGCCGGCGAAGGCCGGGTTGAGGCCGGGCCAGGCCTCGGTCCGGCAGGCGAACAGGCCCAGGCCCTGCATGGCGATCTCGAACGGCGGCGCACCGGGGTCGGTGCCGCGCGGGTCGGTTCCCCAGGCCCCGTACATGAGCCGGTCCCAGCGGGGTTCCCAGTGGGTGGACACCTTCTGTCCGTCCGGGGAGACCAGCGGCCCCTGGAGCAGGTCACCGCTGCCGGGGTCGGCGTCGATGTGGTCCAGGAGGGCGGCCAGGGCTCCGGGGGCCAGTTGGACGTGGGAGTCGACGCACAGCACCCACTCCGAGGCGGCCTCACGGAACACCCGGTCGCGGGCGGCGGTGCCGCGGCGCCGGTCGTAGGGCACGTAGCGCAGCCGGGGGATCTCCTGCTCCAACCGCTTCAGCGCCCAGGCGTGCGGGCCGGTGGGGTGGCCGTCGACCACCAGGATGTTGACCCGGTCCATCACCTCGGCGTGGTAGAGGAACAGGCTCGACACGGTGAAGTACACGCCGTCGTAGTCGTCGTACGTCCCCATGCCCACCGTGAGGGTGCGCGGCTCCTGGGCCGGGCCGGGCTCCGGGCGTTGCCTGAAGCGGTCGTCGGACGCGGCCACCAGCTCCCGGAGCGCCGCGAGCCCCGCCTCGTCCGCCGTCCCGGCCTCCGCGCCGGACGGATCTGCCGCCGTCATGCCCACCTCGCCAACTCTCGACATCCCACGACCGCGGGGCAGTTGCCGCTGGTCTCGGTACGGCCCCGGTACAACTCTCGGTACGGCTCTCGGTACGGCTCTCGGTACGGGGCTCGGTACGGGTCTCGGTACGGCCCGTCGAAACGGGTCGAGTCGTGGCCGCTACTGGGCGCTGGTGCAGTCCGTGCCGACCGTGATGGCCGCGTGTGCCGAGGCCGGGGCGTGGACGCCGTCACCGACCAGCACGGCGTCGTAGCCGTTCAGCAGTTCCTGGACGGTGCCCGGGCCGAGGTTCTCCGAGGCGTTGATGGCGGCGGTGCCGTAGTAGTTGGTGAAGGCCGAACCCAGCAAGCGGCCGCCGGTGGTGAAGAACTGGATCCGCGCGCCCACCAGCGGCTGCCCGGTTCGGGCGTCGGTCGCGGTGGCGGAGATGTTCTCCAGCTGCATCTGGGTGACGTTGAGGGAGCCCTGACTGGCGCCCAGGCTGGTCGGCGTCAGGCTGGGGCATTCGGCCTCGCCGCAGACGGGCGGCTGGGCCATGGCGGGCGTGGCGGAGGCGGTGATGACCCCGAGTGACAGGGTGCTCACCGCGACGGCCGCGAGCTTGGCAACCTTGTTGCCTGGAACCTTCATGGCCCCTCCGGAGGGTGAGTCGGTGACGTGCTGTTCGGCCAGGTGCTGTTCGGCCAGGTGCTGTTCGGCCACGTGCTGTTCGGCCACGTGCTGTTCGGCCACGTGCTGTTCGGCCACGTGCTGTTCGGCGCTATCCAACCCGAACGGCCCACCAGGCTGACTCCGCCAATCGGGATATAGCGGACTTCTGTTGCGCTGTTCGCTCCATCGGATGAACGCTCCGCTCCGGCCTGTGTTCGACGGCCGGGCCACTGCCCGAGTGGTGAAGGCGGCACCGGTCGGGCAGTCGCGGGGCTCACCGCCACGGATCCTGCGCGATGGGAACGCGCGAACGACATTCCGTGGCACCATGAATCCCCGCGGCCGCGCGCCGCATCTCACGTCCCGCACCGCGGACTTGGAGGGGGCTCGGCGAGTTGCCCGACACACCGTTACGCCGCCCGTTGGGGATCGAGGGCATCGAGGACCTGGTCCGGGACTGCTGGATACGCGCCGGGGATCCGGGCGGGCGGCGGCCGGACCGGGAGCTGCCGATCGTGGTGCTGCTGGGGCGGCACGGCAGCGGGAAGACCGCGGTGCTGCGCTACCTGGGGCAGCGGGCGGCCACCGCCCCGCACGCCGGGCACGACTTCGCGGCCGGGGCGCTGCGCCCCCACGAGGTGGTGGCGCGTCTGGCGTTCCGGCTCGCGCTCACCTCCCGCCGGCTGCACTTCCCGCGGCTGACCCACGGGCTGATCGCCGTCGACCCGGAGCTGCGCCTGGACGTGACCAGTCCCGATCTGGCCAGGCGCCGGCTGGAGAAGCGGATGCGCGAGGCGCGGCAGCTCAGTTCGGGGCTGCTGACCGACGCGCTCTCGGAGGGCGTCGGGCTGCTCAACGACCTGGGTGTCATCCCGCTGCCGGGGGCCGGACTGATGGCGGCGGTGCTCTTCCGCGGCCTGGGCCCGCGCCTGCTCGGCTCGGTGGCCCGCTCCGGCATGGACTGGTACGGCCAGGGCCGCGGGGCCGAGCCGCTGGACGCGCTGGTCGCGCTCAACGAGCGGGGCCGCAGCGAGGATCCGGGTGACCAGGAGCAGGTGGACCGGCTGCTCTGCACCGCCTTCCTGGCCGACCTGCGGGCCGCCTACCGGCGGCGCGGCGCACCGGGCCGGGACCGCAACTGCCTGGTGGTGCTGGACAACATCGACCACGGCGGCGGCACCCGGTTCCTGGGCCTGCTGCTGGAGGTGCGCCAGGCGCTGGCCCGGCACGAGGACGGCGACGGCGGCGGCGGGGACCCGCTGCTCACGGTGGCCAGCGCCTCGACCGCGCGCGCCGTGCCGGGGCCCTTCGACCCCGGGCCCGCCGGGCTGCGGATCCGCGCGCCGCGCCAGGCCTCCTACGCCGACTGGCGGGCCGGCGTCCCGCAGTCGCCGGCCGACTCCTCCTGGGCCTGGTACGCGCTGCAGCTGCCGGACCTGACGGCCGGTCAGGTCTCCAGGCTGGCCGAGGGGGTCGCCCCCAGGCTGCCCGAGGCGACGCCGCTGGTGCACCGGCTGACCTACGGCCACCCGTGGAGCGTGCTGCGGATGCAGCAGGCCGCCGCCCGGATGATCGACCGGCCGGACGCGGACATCCGGCTGCGCGGCATCCTCGACTCCGGACCGCTCGCCCAGGACCTGGCCGACGCGCCGCCCGAGGCAGCCAGGCTGACGCTGCGTCAGCAGGCGATGCACTACCTGCTCCAGGGCATGGCACCGGAGCTGCTGGCCGGCCTGGTCAGCTGCGCGGCCGCCCGGGACCTGGAGTCGGCGGTCAACTCCCCGCTGCTGGCCGACTTCTCGCCGCAGATCAGGGAGACGCTGCTGGAGGAGACGGCGCAGCGGCTCTGGCTGGTCGCCCCGCTCACCGAGGACGCCGGCACCCGGGGCGGCCGCGGCTCGCGCTACCTGCCCACCACTGGCCGCACCGCACACCCGCACCCGCTGCCCGACTCGCTGGTGCTGCAGCCCTGGCTCTGGCTGCTCCTGCTGCGCGAGTTGGCCGCCCGCCCGGCCGACGGCCCGTACCCGGACTGGAGAGCGGCCCACCAGCGGCTGCACGCCTGGCACGCGGCTCGCGAGGGCCACCTGCTCGACGCCCACTACCACCGGCTGGCGCTCGGCGAACTGGAGGAGGTGATCGCCCACTTGGAGGAGCGGCTGCACGTACTGCCCACCGAGGCCTGGCTCTACGAGCTGTACGCGATCACCGCGGCGCCGCAGCGCGAACCGGTGGACACCTCGATGCCCGCCTCGGCCCGGGCCGACCGGCTGGCCCGCGAGCTGGCCCCCGCCGCCTTCCGCCACCACCGGGCGCTGGCGCTGCTGGTCACCGCGCTCTGGCTGGCGGTCGATCCGCGCAACCGGCTGCCCAACGCACGCCCCGAGCTCAACTTCACCATCAGCGCCTCGTTCCGGGATCTGGCCTGGCACACCGACGACGCGAACAGCGCCGTGCTGCGCTCCGAGGCCGCCCGCTACGAGCTCCAGCCGGTCTGAGCCGCCAGGAGGTCCACCGCGATGCCCCCGTTCTCCCCCACCGGCCCCGCCGACCGCGACCGCGACCCCGAGCCCTGGGACCCGCCGCGCCCCTGGTGGCGCGGCCGACTCGGGCTCGCCGCACTGGTGGTGGTGCTCGCGCTGCTCGGCTCGGGCCTGTACGCGCTGCTCCAGCCGCCCGGCACCGGCTGCGCGAGCGGGGTGGCCCGGCGCGGCGCCGACCACACCTGTGTGGGCCTGACCGACGGCTCCTTCGTCTTCACCCCCGACCTGGCGCAGGTCTCCGCCCTGGTGCGGGCCGAGGACCAGCAGGTGCTGGCGGCCGCGGCCAGGCCCGGCGGCGCGCCCTGGGTCAGCGTGGTCTACCTGCTGCCGATGGTCCCCGGCGAGGGCGGCACCAGCACGGCCGACTCGATCCGGCACGAGCTGGAGGGCGCCTTCACCGCCGTCTGGGCGGCCAACCACACCCACTCCTACGGTGATTCCCCGCAGATCCGGCTGCTGCTGGCGAACAGCGGCGGCAGCGACCCGCAGCGCACCTACGCCCTGGGGCAGATCGAGGCGCAGCGAAGCGCCCAGCACATCGTGGCGGTCGCCGGCCTGGGCACCAGCACCGCCGCGACCCGGGCCTCGATCCTGCGGCTGACCCAGGAGGACATCGCCGCCTTCGGCTCGGTGATCACCGCCGACGACCTGGCCGACATCCCGGGACTGGTCCGGGTCGCGCCGCCGAACGCCGACGAGGCGGCCGCCGCCGCGGCCTACCTGGCCAAGGACCACCCGGGCGCCAAGGTGCTGCTGGTCGAGGACCGCAAGGCCGGCGACCTCTACAGCAGCAGCCTGGCCGACCAGTTCCGCGGCAGCTACCCGGCCGGGCAGCTGGTCCAGCAGCCGATGGAGTACGACTCCTCCAAGTCCGACGTCTCGACCTACTTCACCAAGCAGATGGCCAACGTCTGCCTGGACGACCCGGACGTGGTCTTCTTCGCCGGGCGGGGCGTGGACCTGCCGCGCTTCCTGGCCCCGCTCTCCCAGCGGTTCTGCGCGCAGAAGACGCTGACCGTGATCAGCGGCGACGACGCCTCGCAGGTCGAGCAGTCGGCGGGCATCGACGAGGTCAAGAGCGCGCTGCGGCTGGGCAACATCAAGCTGCTCTACACCGGTCTGGCCCACCCGGACGCCTGGACGCTGCGACCGCAGTCGTACTCCCCCACCGCGATCGCGCCGTTCCAGAGCGGCGGCGAGTTCACCACCGCGTTCCCGCACGAGTCGCTGGCCGACGGGCAGGCGATCATGGGGCACGACGCGGTGCTCACCGCCGTCTCGGCGATCCGGGCCGCGGCCTCCGGCGGCAGCGACCAGGTGAGCGGTCAGGACGTGGTGCAGATGCTCACCACGCTCTACGGCGCGGGAGCGGTGCCCGGTGCCAGCGGGCTGATCTCGCTGGACTCGCACGGCAATCCGGTGAACAAGGCGATCCCGATCGTCGAGCTGAGCCCGGACGGCCAGGTCCGCACGGTCGCGGTCTCCTCGCGCACCGGCAACCCCCCGGACGGGCACCCGTAGCCGCCGGGCGGCCACGGGCGGCAGCGAGCCGGCGGGCGCATCGCGCCTGGCCGGCCGCACCCTTAGCGCCCCCACCGGGCCCGGCGGCGGCCCCTACCGGCCCGCCGCCCACGCCCTAGCAACGGCGTGCCGCCGCCCCTGAAGGCGGCCCGGCCCGAAGCGGGCGGCCCTCGGGCGCGGCAGGATGCTCACTGTTCCACCCTCGGGCCGCGCTGCTGTGACGCCGAGGCCTGCACGTGCTTGGGCCCCGGTCGGGACCCGGAGAGGAGCCCGCCGTGCGGCAGGTGGCTCTCGGCTCGGCGGCGCCGGCGCTGGTGCGAGCCGCGCTGGACGGGGTCGGACCCGCCTCCGACGACCTGACGATCGGTCAACTCGACGTCCGCACCGGTGTCTTCGTGGTCGATCCGCCGTTCTTCGGCAACGGCGACGTGGGCCGCGCGGCCGTCTGCGGCGTGGTCAACGAACTCGCGGCGGCGGGCGCCGAACCGCGCCGGCTGGCGCTGGGCGTCATCGTGGAGGCCGGGCTCCCGGTGCGGCTGCTGCAGCGGCTGGTCCGCTCGATCCGGGAGGCCGCGCGGGAGGCGGGCGTGGCGATCGCCGCGGTGGACACCAAGGTGGTCCGGGCCGGCGAGGCCGACCAGGTCTTCGTCACCGCCACCGCCTTCGGCGTCCACCGCCGCCCGGCCGCACTGCCCGCCGCACTGCGGCCCGGCGACCGGATCCTGGTCACCGGCGCGCTCGGCGACCACGCGGCCCACCTGCTGACGCTGCGTGGCGCGCCGGGCCTGGAGCAGTACGTGGACAGCGACTGCGCCCCGCTGGCGGGCCTGGTCACCGGGGTCAGGCCGCAGTTGCGGTACGCGGCGGCGATCGGCGGCGGCGGGCTGGCGGCGACGCTGGACAACTGCTCGCGGGCCCGGGGGCTGACCCTGCGGATCACCCGGTCGGCGCTGCCGGTCCGGCACCAGACCCGGGTCGCGCTCGGACTCCAGGGCCTGGACCCGTTGCACGCCGGCTGCGCGGGCAGCCTCTGCCTCTTCGTGCCGCCGGACCACGGCGCCGCCGTGCTGCGGCGACTGCGGGCCCACCCCTACGGCCGGCTCGCCTGCGACATCGGCGAGGTGACCGGCCGTCCGCTGCCCGCCGTGGAGGTGGTCGGCCCCGACGGCACGGCGCACCCGCTGGCGCCGGCGCGGCCGCCGGAACAGGTGCGGCTGCTCTAGGAGCTGTCCGGCCCCGGCAGGTGCCGGATCGGACACGGAGCACGCAGATCGTTCGGACACTGTGAGTACACAAGCCAAGCGCACAAGTTGCCACGCAGCTAGTTGCCTCCGTGATCGGCTGGCTGCCCGTCCACCGCCCCGCCCACCATGGACCCGGACAAGGAGATGCCATGACAGTGCACAGCGAGACCACGCCGGTCCGGCAGCCCCAGGACGAGGAAGGCGCGCGGCATCTGATCCACTGTCCGTCCTCGTGGGAGCACTACCTCCTGGACGCGCCGAGCCTGGGCGAGGAGCACTTCGTGCTGGTCGGCGACCTGCCGGTGCGGCACCCCTTGTTCAACGACGGCCCCGGCCACTTCCACGACGCGCAGCTCGCCACCGAGGCCGTCACCGAGATCGGCGCCTTCGTCGGCCACCGCTACTTCGGGGTCCCCGAGGACCGCACCGGCCTGTTCCACCGCTTCACCCTGCAGCTGACCGAACTCTCCGCCTGGCGGGCCGACTCCGGCGCGAGCGGCGGCTTCCGCGACGGCGTGCCGCGGATCGCCACCGAGATCACCGCCATACCGACGAACATCATGAACGAGGTGCCACGCTGCCTGGAGCTGCGCCTGGAGATCCGGATCGACGACATCCTGTGCGGGCGCGGCTCGGCCGGGCTGATCTTCCTGATGCCCAAGCTCTACCGCAAGCACCTGGCCACCAGCCGCCGGGTGCTGCGCGAGGCCCCCGAGCTCGCCGACCTGCCGGAGGGCCGGCCGCGACCGGCCCGGCCGATCGAGGTGGGCCGCAGCCGACCGGAGAACGTGGTGGTCAGCGAGCCGGCGGCGGACGCCCGCGGCCGGCTCAGCACCTGGCTGCTGACCGAGGGGGTCAGCCCCGTGGTGGCCGGCCTGCAGGGTGAGTTGACCGGGCTGCACCTGCTGGAGGCGCTGCGCCAGACGGCCGTGCTCGCCGCCGGGCGCACCGCCGGGCTCGACCCGGCCCGCTGCACGCTGGCCGCCTCCGAGGTCGACTTCCGCGCGCAGGCCGCCCTCGACCTGCCGCTGCGCTGCCTGGCGGTACCCGGCCCGCGGACCCACGACGGGCACGGCCGCCCGGCCGTCCCGGTCACCCTCACGGTGACCCAGCACCGGCGCGCCGTGGCCGAGGCTCGGCTCACCGTCGTTCAGGACCTCTGAGCGAGGCCCGTGATGCGGTTCCGGATCCTCGGCCCGCTGGAGCTGCTGGCCGCCCCTGGGGCCGAGCCGGTGGTGCCCAGCGCCACGAAGCTGCGGGTGGTGCTCGGCACCCTGCTCATCCGCGCCAACCAGGTCGTCTCGGCGGAGGACCTGATCGACGAGCTGTGGCCCCTCGCGCCGCCGCGCACCGCCACCACCACGCTGCAGGTGTACGTCTCGCAGTTGCGCAAACTGCTGCACACCGTCGACCCGGTGGCCGGACGCGACCTGCTGGAGACCCGGGCCCCCGGCTACTCGCTGCGCGCGAGCACCGACACGCTGGACGCGCTGCGCTTCGAGCAGCTCCTGATGGCGGGTCAGCAGGCTTCTGCCGTAGGTGATTTCACGCTGGCCGCCGAGCTGTGCGGGCAGGCCGCCGGGCTCTGGCGCGGACCGCTGCTGGCCGACCTGCCGCCCGGCCTGCTGCTGGAGAGGGCGGCCGGACGGCTGGCGGAGCTGCGGGCCACCGCGCTCGACGAGCGGGTCCGCGCCGAACTGCGGCTGGGCCGGCACCGGGACCTGATCGCGGAGCTGCAGTCACTGGTGGCAGAGCACCCGCTGCGCGAGGAGTTCCACGGCCACCTGATGACCGCCTACTACCGCGCGGGACGGCAGGCCGAGGCGCTGCGCGTCTTCGCGCGGCTACGGGCCGCGCTGGTCGCCGAGCTGGGCGTGGAGCCGGGCCCCGGGCTGCGCGAGCTGCACCTGCGGATGCTGCGCGGGGACGCGGCGCTGCTGCGGCCGGACGAGGCGGCCGACGGGGCCGCCGGAGCCAACGGGGCTTCTGGTGCGGCGGGGGCTGCGGGGGCTCGGGCCGACCGGGCCGGATCGGCCACTGGTGGGACGACCAGCGGCGGGACGGCCAGTGGCGGGTCCGCCGGGAGCGGATCCACCGGGAGCGGATCCACCGGGGCGCCCGGGCGGGCACCGCTGGGCACCCGGCTGCCGCCCGCAGATCCGCTCTTCACCGGGCGCGGCGCCGAACTCGCCGAGCTGGAGCAGCTGCTGCGCCCGGTCGGGGGCGGCGGGGCCGCGGTGGCGCTGTGCGGGCAGGCCGGGGCCGGCAAGACCGCGCTCGCGGTGGCCGCGGCGCACCGGCTCGCGGACGTGTTCCCGGACGGGCGACTGCTGCTGGAACTGCCGCCGGGTGGCGGCGCGGCGGCCGCGGGCAGTGGGGCCGCTGGGGCCGCTGGGGCCGCTGGGGCCGCTGGGGCGACGACGACGGCTGAGCAACAGAGCGAGCTGGCCGAACTGGCCGAACTGGCAGGCAGGTTGGTCGGCCTGCGGGCACTGCTGATCGTGGACGGGGCGGAGCGCGTGGAGCAGATCCGGCGCCTGCTGCCGGTCCCGCCGGGCTGTGCCGTGCTGGTCACCGGGCGGCGGCGGCTCACCGGGCTGGCCGGTCTGCGCAGCCTGACACTCGGCGGCTTCACCCCGGCCGAGTCCCAGCGCCTGCTGACCGGCGCCTCGGACGGCGGCACCGGCGTCGAAGGTCTGGCCGGCGGAGGGCTGGCCGGCGGAGGGCTGGCCGGCGGCACGAGCGGCGGAGGCGGGGACGGCGGGGGCCACGACGGGTCGGTGGCGGACACCACCGGGCCCGCCACCGCCGAACTCGGCGAGCTCTGCGGGCAACTCCCGCTCGCCGTGCGGATCGTGGCCGAGCTGCTGAGCGCCCGTCCGCACTGGAGCCCGCAGTGGCTGGCCCGGCAGCTGCGCCCGGAGTCGGAGCGGCTCGACTGGCTGCGGATCGGCGATCTCGACCTGCGGCAGCGACTGCTGACGGCTGATCAGCCACTCGGGACAGCCGAGCGCAGGGCCCTGGCCCTGCTCGGTCTGCTGCCGCCGGGCGAGTTCGTCCTGCCGATCGCCACCGCGCTGCTGGAGCTGGACCGTCCGGCGACGCTGCGGATGCTGGAGGAGCTGGTCGGCGCGAGCCTGCTGGAGGCGTACCGGACACCGGCCGGGGTGGCCTACCGGCTGCCCGAGCTGCTGCGGCTCATCGCCGGGGAGCGGCTGGGCGAGCTGCTGACGGCCGATGAGCGGCGCGCCGCCATCGAGCGGATGTGCGGGGCCTTCGCGACGGCCGCCGAGGCACCGGCCGCCGGGCCGCTGCCCGTGGGCACGGCTTCGACCACGGGCAGCGGCCCGGCGGCCGCGTCCCCGTCCTGGCGGGCGGCGCTGGTCCGGGTCACCAGGACCGCGCACGAGCACGGGCTGTGGGAGCTGACCGTGCGGCTCGCCGACGCGCTCGCCCCCCGTCTGGAGCGGGCGGCCGCCTGGGCGGACTGGGCAGCCACCCACACCCAGGCCCTGGACGCCGCCGAGCACCTCGCCGACCTGCCCGCCCAGGCACGGTTGCTGCGCTCGCTCGGCGACCTCGCGTGGCAGCGCTGCCGGACGGCGGACGCCCGCGCGTACTACCAGCGCGCCCAGGCGGCGGCCCAGGCGGCCGACGAGCCCGAGGAGTACGCCCTCGCCCTGGTCGGGCTGGCCCAACTGCGGCTGGACGAAGGCGCGCTGGCAGCCGCCAGGGAGCTGCTCGCGCCCGCGCTGGCCGCTGTCGGCGGCCCGGCCCATGGACGCGGCCGCTTCGAGGCGAACCGGGCCCTGGCGCTGCTGGCCCTGGCCGGTGGCGCGCCGGCCGCCGCCGCGGGCCACTTCGCCGAGTGCCTCGATCTGGCCGGCACCCTGCGCGACCGGCGCCTGGAGGCCTACGCGAAGCGCTCGCTGCGCGCCCTGAGCAGCGGGGCCGGCCCCCCGGGCGTCGAACTCCGGCCGGGCGTCTGGCGCCTGGGACCACCGGTGGCCCGGGCCTCGCCGCAGCCGCCCGCCGCACCCTGGCAGCCACGCGACGACCAGGCGCGCGACGACCAGGCGCTCAGCGCACCCGAGCCCGTGCGCTGAACCGGTGCGCCGAGCCGGGGCGCTGAACCGGGCCGCTGAACCGGGCCGCCGGGCCGCTCGGCGGGAGCAGGACCACCATCGACACCAGCAGGGGGAGCGACATGTCCGTCACACCGCAGCAGGGCCAGGCGCCGCCGAGCGGCGGCGAGCTGGTCGGACGGGCCCTGGAGCTGCTCCAGCTCGCGGCCCGGCTGCAGGATCCGACGGTCCGGCTGCTCACCCTGACCGGACCGGCCGGGGTCGGCAAGAGCCGGCTGGCCGCCCAGGTGCTGCCCCGGGTCGCGGACGCCTTCGAGCGGGTCCGGTGGATCGGGCCGGCGGCCGGCGCGCCGCTGCTCGACGCCCCGGCGGTGGCCGAACTGCGCGCCGTCACCGGTCGCGGCCTGCTGGTGCTCGACGGCTGCGACCACGAGGCCAGGCCCGCCGCCGAGGAGCTCGCGCGGCTGCTGGCGGAGCTGCCCGGCACGGTGGTGCTGGCCACCTGCCTGGAGCCGCTGCGGGTGTACGGGGAGCGGCTGCAGCCGGTGCGGCCGCTGCCGGTGCCGGAGCCCGGCGAGGGCGATCCGCAGGCACTGCGGGCCGTGCCCTCGGTCGAGCTGTTCGTGCGGCGGGCGCGGGACGCGGCGCCCGGCTTCGACCTGACGGCGGAGAACGCCGCCGCCGTCGGGCAGGTCTGCGCCCGGCTCGGCGGACTGCCGCTGGCCCTGGAGCTGGCCGCCGAGCGGCTGCGGCTCTTCCCGGTGCACCTGCTGGCGGCCCGGCTGCGCGAGCGCACCACGGGTCTGGCCGGCGGTCCGGCCACCGCACCCGAACGGCACCGCTCGCTGGCCGCGCTGGCCGCCTGGAGCTGCCACGGGCTGCCCGCCGAGGCCCGGACCCTGCTGGACGAGGCCGCCGTCCACCAGGGCGGCTTCGGGATCGCCGCGGTGGGCCGCAGCGGGGAGGGCGCGCTGGAGGCGCTGATCGACCGGAACCTGGTGGACGTCACCGAACAGGAGCAGGGCGAGCCGCGGTTCACCGTGCCGGAGCCGGTCCGCTCCCACCTGCTGGACGAGTCGGCCGCGAGCGGCCGGCTGGACGCGGTGCGCGACGCGCACGCCGAGCGCTACCGCAAGCTGCTCGCCGGCACGGAGCCGCGCCTGTCCGGCACCGAACAGGCGCACTGGCTGCGGACGCTGGCCGGCGAGAGCGCCAACACCGAGGCGGCGCTGCGCCGCCTGGAGGAGCGCGGCGAACGGGAGGCGGCGGCCGGGCTGCTGCTCGCCTGCCGGTTGCCCTGGCTGGTGCAGGGCCGGCTGCGCGAGGGGCTGGAGTGGTGCGACCGGCTCACCGCCGAGGACGGCCCGGCGCCCGCGACCGCGCTGCGGGTGCGACTGGTCGACCTGGCGGGCTGCTTCGCCACCGCACTGGGCGAGCCGGCCGACGCGGTGGCCCGCCACCGCCGGGCACTGGCACTCGGCAAGGAGCTGGGCGACCGGCGGCAGGCCGCGATCGGCTCGGCGCACCTGGGCGAGGCGCTGCTGGCGGCCGGCGATCTGCCGGGCGCGCAGAGCGTGCTGGTGACGGCGCTGGCCACCCTGGAGTCGGTGGGCGCTGCGGCCCCGGCGGCCGAGGCGGCCACCGCGCTGGCCCGGGTGCTGCGGGCGCAGGGCGAGCGGCGCAAGGCGCGCGAGCTGCTGGACCGGGCCGAGGAGAGCTGCCGGCGGCGGCGCGACAGCCGGGGCCTGGCCCAGGCGCTGCGCGAGGCGGCGGCCTTCGCCGTCGAGGAGGGCGAGCCGCTGGTGGCCGACCGGGCGCTGCGCGAGTGCCTGCGGCTGGCCGAGGCGACCGGAGAGCGCGGTGAACTGCCGGTGCTGCTGGAGGAGTTCGTCCTCAATCTGGGACGGCTGCGACTGGAGCAGCAGCCCCGGGCGGTGCGCCTGCTGACCGCCGCGCAGGCACTGCGCTCGGCGCTCGGCGCTCGGCTCGGCGAGCCGCGCGCGACGGCGCTGGCGGAGCTGCGCAGCGGCCTGGAGACCCGGCTGACCTGGCACGCCTTCGCCACCGCGCGCGCCGAGGGGCGGCGGCTGACCCCGGCGGGCGCGGTCACCGAGGCGCTCTCGACGCCCGTCCCGACCCTGGAGGCGAGCGGCGCGGACTCCCCCGCCGAGATCGAGACCCCCGCTTTGACGCCACGTCAGATCCAGGTCGCGATGCTGATCGCCGAGGGATTGACGAACCGTCAGATCGCGGCCCGACTGGAGATCTCGGAGTGGACCGTGGTCAACCACGTGCGCCAGGTGATGCGCCGGCTGAACTGCACCTCGCGGGTGCAGGTGGCCTGGTCCGCGGGGCGGTGGACCTGATGGCGCCGACCGGACCGGCCACGCCCACCACGCCCACCGCACCCACCACGGCGGCCACACCCGACACGCCCACCGCAGCCACCGCACCGGCCGCCGCCCTGGCCGCGCTGCGGGTGCCCGCGCCGGTGGCGGACCGGTTCCGGGCCGCCGGCTGGTGGCGTGACGAGACCTTCCTGCACGACCTCTACCGCACCGCCGCGCTCGACCCCGGCCGCCCCGCGATCGTCGCGGACCGCTCGCAGCGCCCCGAGGCGCGCCGCCGGATCACCCTGAGCTACGCCCAACTCGCGATCCACGTCGACCGGTTCGCCGCCGCGCTGGCCTCCCTGGGGATCACCGCGGGCGACCCGGTCGCCTATCAGCTGCCCAACTGGTGGGAGGCCGCGGCGCTCACCCTGGCCTGCCTGCGACTGGGTGCGCTGGCCGTGCCGGTGCTGCCCACGGTCCGCACCCACGGCCTCAACCGGATCCTGAGCGCCAGTCAGGCCAGGATCTGCGTGGTGCCGGACGTCTGGGACGGCTTCGGGCACGCCGAGGCGCTGGCGGGGCTGGCTCCGGGCCTGCCCTGGCTGCGGCACCGGGTGGTGCTCGGCGAGGCGGAGGCCACCGGGGCGGTGGATTTCGAACGCTACTTCCTGCGCACCCCGCACGAGCGCCGCCGCCGGCTGCCCGCGCCGGCGGAGCCGCTCGCAGACCCGCTGGGCGGGCCGGCGGCGGACCCGACCGGTGCCACGGCGGTGCGCGGGGCCGATCCGGCCGACCGCGCCGGACTGCTGGTCACCGTGATGGGCCTGGCCGACTCGTTCAGCTCCGTCCTGCACTCCCCCAACACCCTCTATGCCAACGCGAGCACCCAACTCGACCCGCTGGGGCCCGGGATGCGGCCGGGCGAGGCGTTCTACAGTCCGCTGCCGCTCACCTCGCTCGCCTCGCTGATCTACACCGTGTACTGGCCGCTGGCGGTCGGCGGCACCGGCGTCTACCAGGACGTCTGGGACCCGGCCCGCTGCCTGGAGCTGCTGGCGGCCGCCCGGGTCGACCAGGTCTACGCCGCTCCGGTCTACTGGGCCGAGCTGCTCACCGCCCAGCGCCAGGCGCCGACCGCGCTCGACTCGCTACGGCTGATCCTCTGCGGCGGACGGACCAGCACGCCGCCCGAGCTGCCGGGTGAGCTGGCCGAGGCCTTCGGGGTGCCGGTGCGCACCGTCTGGGGCGCGCCCGAACTGGGCCTGGGCACGCTGGCCGACCCCACCGGCGACGGCGGCGCGCTGCTGCCGGCCGGCCTGGAGCTGGCCCTCGACGGCGAACCGGCGCGGCTGCTGGCCCGCGGCCCGCAACTCTGCCTGGCCCGCTGGCCGCACGGTGACCCGGCCCCCGAGCCGACCTGGGAGCGGGCCGACGGCTGGCTCGACACCGGCGACAGCGCCGCGGCCGACGGGCACGGCGGGCTGCGGGTGGTGGCACACGCCGGTGAGCGGACCGGCAGCATCTTCATGGTCCCGGTCGCCGAGGTGGAGGCCGGCCTGCTGGCCCACCCACTGGTCCAGGAGGCCGCCGTGGTCTCGTACACCGACGGCGAGTACGGCGAGCTGCCCTGCGCCGTGGTGGTCCCGGCCGCCCAGGCCACCCCGCCGGGGCTGGTCGCCCTGCGCGAGCACCTGGCCGCCCTGGGCCTGGCCGAGGCCTTCCGGCCCACCCGCCTCGAACTGGTCGGCTCGCTGCCCCGCGACGCCCACGGCGCCGTCCGCAAGGACGTGCTGCGCGGCTGGCTGGACCGGCTGCGCCCGGGCGTGCCGCGCTCGGCGCCGGCCTGACGGCGAGCCGGGCCACCTGCCACCCGAGGGCCGCCTGTCAACGGCCACCTGCCACCTGCCGGGGCGGGGCGGGGCGGGGCGGGCGGACGCGAGTGGCGGCGAGCGGGCGGTGTCAGTGGCCCTCGGCCACCAGGTGGGCCAGGGCGACGAGCTCGGCGTGGCCGCCGGGGGCCAGCGGGGCGTCGGCGAGGCTCCGCAGCGCGCGGGCGACCAACTCGGCGATCGCCTCCTGGGCCTCGCGGCGGCCCTGGTCACCGAAGACCACCTCGCGCAGGAACTGGGCGTCGGAGTCGTAACCCGGTCCGCCGTCCAGGAAGCCGCGCAGGCGCCAGGCCGCGTGCAGCGCGCCGGCGTACTCCTGGTACGCCGTCACCAGGTCGGGGCGCCCGGCCAGGGCCGCGCCGATCAGCAGCGGGTGGCGCAGCGCGTACCAGCCGGCGCCGCAGCCCGCGGCACAGCCCTCGACGCAGTGCCCGGGCCACGGGTCGCCGAGGTACTCGGTGGCGGCGGCGGCCTCGGCCTGCGCGCCGATGATCCGCTCGGTGCGGAACTCGCCCCACAGCTCGGCGACCGCCGCGGGGAGCTTGCCGGCCAGCCGGTCGCCGAAGGCCGTCGCCAGGTCGCCGACCAGCACCGCGGTGCCCTCGCCGAACCGGCGCGACTCGCCGCGCCAGCCGTTGCGCTCGTGCTCGGCGGCGTGGCTGATGTGCAGCGTGGGCATGCTGCGGCGCAGCACCGCGTTCTCCCGCACGTCCTCGCGGATCACCTGGCAGGTGTCCAGCAGCTCCAGCGCGGCGGCGGCGGTCAGCGCGGCCTCGTCGTGCGGATCGCCGCCGGCCGCCAGGTAGCCGGTCAGGCAGATCACCGGGCGCACCCGGTCGCTCCTGGCCTGCAGCAGCTCGCCCAGCCCGCTGACCAGGGTGGCCGCCTGCGGCTGGGCCATCCTGCGGTGGTGCTCGCGGGTGACCAGCTCGGTCAGCAGGTCGTCGACCCGGCCGAGCATCCCCTCACGCGTCTGGCGCAGGCCCGCGGAGGGCCGGGACTTGGGGCTTGTGGTCATCATGGACCCTCCATCGGTCGGCTCGGCTACGCAACCGACCCTCCCAGGCACTCTGGTTCGGGTCCAGAGCGCCCAGCAGCGCGGGCCCGAACGACCTCGGCGAGCCCCCTTCGACTGCCAGTGGCCTGCCATCGCGGCGGGGGTGCGGCCCGGGGCTTGCTATGCGCTTGTCATAGCAAGCCCCGGGCAGCACCCCGACCGATCCCCGGCCGATCCCCGGCCGATCCCCGGCCGATCCCACCGGCCGATCCCACCGGCCGATCCCGCCGGCCGCGCCGGATCACCGGGCTGGCTGGACAGCTTCCGGCAGACCCAGCTGGAGGTCCATCGGCAGCGCCTGCCGACCGGCGATGTTGAGCTTGCGGTACACCCTGGTGAGGTGCTGCTCGACCGTGCTGACGGTGATGTAGAGCTTGACCGCGATCTCCCGGTTGGTGTGCCCGTGCACCGCGAGCACCGCGACCCGGCGCTCGGAGTCGCTCAGGCTGGCCAGCAGGTCGGGCTGGGCGGCGGGCGGCGGCTCGACCGGAGCGGCCGGCTCCTCGGCGTGGCCGGGCAGGATCCGCTCGCGCAGCGCCTCCGCCCCGCACAGCTGGGCCAGGTGCCAGGCCCTGCGGTTCACCATGGCGGCCCGCCCCGGATCGCCGGTCTCCTTCAGGGCCTGGCCGAAATCGGCCAGCGCGAGTGCCAGCTCGTAGCGGTCGCCGGACTTGTGCAGCTCCTCGATGGCCTTGCCGAGCAGCGCGTGGCGCTCCTTCGGCTCGCGGGTCTGGGCCCGCACCCGCAGGGAGATGCCGCGCACCCAGGGGTCCTTGCCGTCGCAGCCGGCCAGCTGGTCGGCGATGAAGCGCTCGGCCTGGTGGGTCTCGCCCAGGCGCAGCAGGGCCTCGGCGGCGTCGGTGCGCCAGGGCAGCACCCGCGGGCGGTCCAGTCCCCAGCGCTTGAGCTGGCGGCCGACGTCCAGGAAGTCGCCGAGCGCGGCGTGGAAGCGGCTGGTGAGCAGGAAGTAGCGCCCCCGGGCGCGCAGCCGGCCCAGACCGTGCACGCTGCCGCCCAGGTCCTCGGGCACCAGGCGGCTGAGCACGGCGGCGGCCTCCTCGGGGCGACCGATCGCGGTCTGCGCCCTGATCAGGGTGCCGGCGATGCCGCTCAGCAGCATGCTCTCGCTCCACTGAGGCATCGCGGCCAGCACCGAACCCGCGGTCGCCACCGCCCCGCTGAGGTCGCCCATCCGCAACTGGCCCTCGGCCTGCAGCCCGGCCAGCGCGGCGCGCCAGCCCGGGGCGCCGCGCCGCTCGGCCTGCTCGGCGAAGGCGGCGCAGAGCGGCACGGCCTGCTGCGGACCGCCCAGGTGCAGCAGGGTGCGCAGCGCCTGCAGGACCGGCTCGACGGTGCCCTCGGTGAGCGAGGCGCCGCGCAGGAAGAGTTCGGCGCTCTGCGCGATCGCGGCCTCGTCGCCGTGCTCGGGCAGCGCCCAGAGCGCGGCGGGGTCGCAGCGCGGCACGGGGCGGCGGGCCGCGCCCGGTTCGGCGGGCGAAGAAGCGCGGGTGGCGGCCCAGTTGGGGAAGGCGGAGAGTCCGTCCAGCGGGTCGGCGCGGCGCTCCTCACGGCCGCCGGCCCCGCGCCCGGGCCCCGCCTGCGCGGCATCGGCGCTCTCGGCACCGAGTCTGCCGAGCGCCTCGGCGGCTTCCTGGATCCGTCCCTGCGCGACCAGCAGTCGGGCCAGCGGGCCGAGTTGGGTGGCCGGCAGTCGGTCCTCGCGCAGCGCGGCGAGCGGCTGGGCGAGCTGCCGCTCGGCGGCGGCCGGGTCGAGCGGCCAGGCCACCTCGGCCAGCCTGATCCGCAGCGCGGTGCGCTGGGCCGGCTCGGCGTCGGCCTGGTGGGCCAGTTCAAGGCAGGCGGTGGCCCTGGCCGGCTCGCCGTCGGCGAGGAACTGGTCGGCGGCCGCGCGCAGCACCGGCAGCGCCCACTCCTCCTCGCTGTGCCGGGCGGCGAGCAGCTGCTCGGCCACCACCAGCACGGACAGGTCGTGCCGCCGGGCCAACCTGGCTGCCCTCAGGTGGAGTTGCTGGCGCAGCGCGGGCTCCATCCGGTCCAGCACCGCGGCCCGGGCGGCCGGGTGGCGCAGCCGCAGGCCGTCCACCAGGCCGGCCGCGCGCAGCGCGCCGATGCCCTGGCAGACCGCTGCGGTGCTCGTGCCGAGCAGTTCGCCGATCTGATCGGGCTCGCAGGCCCCGTCCAACACGGCCAGGCCTTCGGCGAGTTCGAGCGTGCTGGTACCGCAGCGGTAGAAGCTGGCGAGCACGGCCTGGCTGTAGGGGCCGCCGGCCTCGGTCCCGGGGTCCTGGAGCAGCGCCCGCAGCAGCAGCGGATTGCCACCGCTCGCGCGGTAGAAGCGGTCCGCCTCAGCCTGTCCGTATCCGATCAACAGCTGGCTGACGGCCGCGTGGTCGAGCCTTTCCAGGCGGACCCGGTTGAAATTGGGCTGGCGCAGCAGTTCCGTCCCGAAGAGCGGGTCGTCGCCCCGTTCGTGCAGGGACTCGGCGAGCACCAGGAGCACCGGCATCGCGCGGGTGTGGCGGGCCAGGTGCAGCAGGTAGCGGCCGGACAGCTCGTCGAGTTGGTGGCTGTCGTCGACGCAGATGACCACCGGCGCCTGAGCACTGAGCCGGCCGACCGCGCGGGCGAAGGCGTGCATGGCCTCCACCCCGCCGGGCTGCGCGGCCTGGGCCGGGTCGGGCAGCGCCCCCCGCGGCGCACCGGC
Organism: Kitasatospora sp. NBC_01287; assembly: GCF_026340565.1. NCBI lineage: Bacteria > Bacillati > Actinomycetota > Actinomycetes > Kitasatosporales > Streptomycetaceae > Kitasatospora > Kitasatospora sp. NBC_01287. The sequence continues at coordinate 7,788,371 of NZ_JAPEPB010000001.1, read as the reverse complement.
CGTCAGCTGGCCGATGACGCCGAGCGGCAGGGCGCGCTCGGCGGCGGTGCCGATGGCGCGCAGCACCAGATGACCGCGCTCGGTGGCGCGAGTACTGACCACTTCGAGCAGTTCGCTCTTGCCGCAACCGACCGCGCCCTCGATGAGGACCAGGCCCGCATTTCCGTCCACGCAGCTGTCGAGCGCGGATTCCAATTGGGCGAGTTTTGACTCACGCTGAACCAGCACCGCTGGCACCCCCGTTGCCGATATTCCCGAGGCGCGGCTATTCGCCGGGCCGCCGCACAGGAATTGCGTAAATGCGCATCAAACTTGATTTCCACCATGAGTCTAGTGGGACTCAAGCGGCCCTCCCGGTGTCCGCAAGTTGCATGGCAGCCACTCCCCGCGCCCGCCCCGCCGCACGCGCCCGGGCACGGGGCCCCGGCAGGCGGCCGGACCAGGGGGCCCGGCAGGGGCACGGGTGGGGGCGCGCGCGGGGAGCGCGGCAGGGCGCGAGGGGAGGAGAGGGGCTGGACGGCGGACCGGGCCGGGCGACGGCACAGCGCGGGCAACCGGCAACCGGCAACCGGCAACGGACCGCGGACCGCGGGCCGCGGGCCGCGCCAAAGGGCGGCAGGCAGCAGGCGGCAGGCGATGTAGCAAGCGGATGACAAGCCCCTCGCGTCCGGCCGCAGTGGACCGGCAGGCCCTCCGGCGCCGCGGCGCAGGGCACCGGCAGGCGGCGGGGCGACGGGGCGGCGGATGGCAGGGAGCCGGGACGAAAGCGGCCGGTGGCGGCACCCGTCCCGCCACCGGCGCCCCGAACGCTGGCCGCCGGTGGGGGCCCTCGGGAAACGTGGCAGTTGCCCGAGAGAACCCGCGGGTGTCCGAACCGGAGAGAGGTGGGGGACCCCATGCTCGCTGACCTGCTGCCCGCGGCCGTCGCCACGGCGGAGGCCCTGGCCGACCCGCCGGAGGTGGTGCTCTACCCCGAGGAGGAGCGGCTGATCCGCTCCTCGGTGGCGAAGCGGCGCGACGAGTTCAGCACGGTGCGCTGGTGCGCGCGCCGCGCGATGGCCCAGCTGGGCCTGCCACCGGCACCGGTCCTGCCTGGTCACCGGGGTGCGCCGCGCTGGGCGCCGGCGGTGGTGGGCAGCCTGACGCACTGCACGGGCTTCCGCGGGGCGGCGCTGGCCCGCGACGAGGACTACGCCTCGCTCGGCATCGACGCCGAGCCGAACGCGCCGCTGCCCGAGGGGATCCTCTCCTCCATCTCGCTGCCGCAGGAGGAGCACTGGGTGCGCCGGCTGCTCGCCGAGCGGCCCGAGGTCTGCTGGGACCGGCTGCTGTTCAGCATGAAGGAGGCCGTCTACAAGACCTGGTTCCCCTACGTGGGCCGTGAGCTGGACTTCGGGGACGCGCTGATCACCACCGATCCGGACAGCGGCCGGTTCCGGGCCGAGATCCTGCTCGGCAGCGGCGAGCGGATGGCGGGCGACCCGCGCGAGTTCTACGGCCGCTGGCTGGCCAGGGACGGCCTGCTGCTCAGCGCGATCGCGCTGCCCGCGATGGCGCCCGCCGGACTCCGGCCCGCACACGGCAGCGCTCCCCGCGGCGTGGCTGCCACGGGGAGCGCGCTGGGCATCCGCTGAGGCCAGGGGTACCGGCCGGTCAGGGAGCGGGTCGGGAAGCGGGTCGGGAAGCGGGTCAGGAAATCGGCCAGCGGTCGTCCGCCGGAGTGACCTGCCCCTGCGGAGGGCTCGCCACCGGCCAGCGGTCATCGGCCTGGGTGACCTGCGGGGCACCGGCCACCGGCCAGCGGTCATCGGCCGGAGTCACCTGCCCCTGCGGAGGGCTCGCCACCGGCCAGCGGTCGTCCGCCAGGGTGACCTGCGGGGCACCGGCCACCGGCCAGCGGTCATCGGCCGGAGTCACCTGCCCCTGCGGAGGGCTCGCCACCGGCCAGCGGTCGTCCGCCAGGGTGACCCCTGCGGCGTGCCCCACCCCGGTCGCGGCCGGAGCCGCGGACCCGGCCGGAGCGGCGGACCCGGCGTGGGTGAGTCCGTCCACCGCCGGGCCGATCGCGACCACGAGAATACCGAGTGCCAGTCCCGCGACCGCGCCGCGGATCTTGCCCATCGAAGTGCCCTCCATGACATCCCCCAATTACTTGCCGTCAGTAGCAGCGGCTGTGACTTCGTCGGTGGGGCCGGATCCCCTGCCGACACGGATCACAGTGCCCGACCTTCGGCGGGGGCCACAGAGAAATCCCGCTGGCGTACAGTTGCGCTGCAGCAAGTTACGAACACCTGCGGGGGCGGAATGTCACGAGGCGATCACTCCGGGTTTGGCTTCGCCGAGCTCGATGACGCGAGCGCGGCGGCGTACCGCAAGGCTGTGGAACTAGGGTTGTTCAACCGGCGTGAGATCGCCAAGGAGTTGGACCTCTCCCAGGAGGAGACCGTCAGGTCCGAGGCCACACTGCGTCAGCTCAACCTGCTGCAGCCGATGCCCGGCGACCCGGAGGCGCTGGTCCCGGTGGGCCCGGACGTGGCCGCGGCCGAGCTGGTCTCGCCGACCGAGCAGGAGATCCACGAGCTGCAGCAAGCGGTCACCAGCGTGCGCACCAAGCTGCTCTCGCTCATGCCGGCCTACTTCGAGGGGCGCAGGCAGCGCAACCGGCTGGAGGCCTTCGACCTGATCACCGAAGGCCCGATGGTGCAGTCGCTGATCGACGAGGTGGGCAAGCGCTGCCGCACCGAGGTCCTCACGGTGCAGCCGGGCGGGGCCAGGCCGCCGGACGCTCTCTCCTCGGCGCGGGACGTGACCATGCAGTTCCTGGAGCGCGGGGTCAAGGTGCGCACCATCTACCAGCACACCGCCCGCAGCGACCTGGCGACCCGCTCCTACGTGCGCGAGGTGACCGCGGCCGGCGCCGAGGTGCGCACCGCCGACCAGTTGGTCGACCTTATGCTGATCTACGACCGCGAGCTGGTCTTCCTGCCGGAGCGCAGCGCGACCCCGGAGCGGCCGGGCGCGGCCGTGGTGCGGGAGCCGACGCTGGTCGCCTTCCTCTGCTCGGTCTTCGAGTTCATGTGGGACAGCGCGACGCCCTTCGTGGTCGACTCGCAGAAGGCCACGGCGACCTCCGACGACCTGAAGCAGTCGATCATCCGGCTGATGGTGCTCGGCTACAAGGACGAGATGGTGGCCCGGCGGCTGGGCATGTCGGTGCGCACCTGCCGGCGCCACATCTCCGAGATCACCGAGGAGTTGGAGGCCACCAGCCGGTTCCAGGCCGGCTACAACGTGGCCGTCTCCAACGCCCTGCGCGAGCCGCGGTCGCCGGAGGAGCGGTAGGGCCCGCTCAGCCGTCCTCCCCGGCCGGCTCGCCCGCCGGCGGTTCGTCCCCCAGCGCCTCGGTGATCGCCTCCACGCAGTCCTGGTCGAGCATGGTGGTGATCTCGGTGTCCAGCAGGGTGCCGAAGCCGGCGTCGTAGACGGCGGTGCTCACGGTGTAGCCGCTCTCCAGCACGAAGGTGCGGAAGGCCCACTCGCGCCCGGTACCGGTGCTGCCGTCCGGACGCTGCACCCGGACCGGCTTGCCGTCGGGGCCGAAGCCGAACTCGGTGAAGCGGAAGTGCATGCCCTGGCCGATCGCCTTGCTGTACGCCTCCTTGAGCGTCCACAGCCGCACCAGGCTGGGGTTGCGCTCCTCCTCCGGGAGGTTGCGCAGCATCACCAGCTCGTAGGGGGTGCAGACGTGCCGGCCGAGCCCGCTGCCGTACATCGGGCGCTCGGTGCGCTCGGCGTCCACGCCGATCAGGCCGCGGGTGGTGAGGCCCACCAGCAGCAGGTCCTCGGTGTGGCTGAGGCTGATGTCGATCTGGTCGCAGCCGCGCAGGTAGGGGCGCCCGGTGGCACCGTAGGCGAGTTCCAGCGTGCTCGGGTCGCCGCCGAGCACGGCGGCGGCGGCGCTCTTGAGCAGCACCCGGGAAGCGGCGTAGCGCTCGCGGACCTCGGCGTGGCCGAGGTCGAGGAAGCGGGACCAGTCGCGGCCGAGCAGGGTGCGCAGTTCCTCGCCCTCGGGCAGCGCCTTGTGCAGCTCGCTCAGCTGGGCGTAGGCCAGCGCGGTGCCGTGCGCGACCAGGTCGGCGCGCACCCGCTCCCAGTCCTGCTCTCCCGCGGTCACCGCGACCGGTTCGCCGAGCGGCGGACCGAGCGGCGAGTTCCCTGGGGCGGTCATCCCTGTTCCTCCATCAGCGCGTGGATCTCCGTGAGGCACTGGGCCTCCAGTAGCTTTCGAACCGAAATCCGTCGCCCTGATTCCCGCTCCAGCAGCACCACCAGGCGCAGCAGGTGGACGGAGTCCCAGCGGGGCAGCGTCGCCAGCGGCGCGTCGGCGGCGCCCGGGCCGTCGAGCTCCAGGCCCAGGTCGTCGCCGACCAGGTCGAGGAAACTGTCGAGGGTCATCACGAGGCCTCCGGTTCGGGGGTCTTCACCTGCAGGTGCCCGGGGGTGTCGGGGATACTCCGCAAGTCGTGGCGGTAGTCGACGCCGGGTCCTGGTCGGTCGGCGGCGCTGAAACCGAGGGACGGGTAGAACCCGGCGGCCCGGTGGTTCTTCGGGGTGGGCAGGTAGTGGGCGTGCACGGCGGGCTGCCCCTCGGCGCGGGCCCGGGCCAGCAGCGCGGCCAGGCAGGCCTGCTCGATGCCGCGGGCCAGCACCCGGCAGCTGAGCCACAGGTGGTCCAGGTGCAGTCCGTCCGGGGCGCGGCGGCCGAGCAGTGCGCCCACCAGGCCGTGATCGCCGAAGCGGTCACCGCTGCGGACCGCCAGCAGCAGGTCACCGTCCGGCCCGGCCGCGTGCCGGGCCAGCTCGGCCTCCGGCAGCCGGGCACCGGTGAGGTTGAACTGGTTGGTGCGCTGGGTGAGCTGGGCCAACCGGGCCAGCTCGTAGCCGCGCGGCGGGCCGATCTCCAACCAGATTTCAAGATCGTACAGGAAGTCCTGATAGGTACTCACTTGTGTTCTGCGGGCCGCGCGGTGCTGCTCCTGACGGTAGCGCGCGGGCCGTTCGCGGTCCTCCTCGGTCAGCCGCAGGGTGGCGAACCAGCCGTCCCGCAGCAGGGCCCGCAGGTGCAGCGCGGGTTCCTCGTCGATCGGGACCACCGCCACCCCGGGGGCGCCGTGGCGGACCTGGGCGCGCTCGGCCGGGGAGTCGTCCACGAAGACCAGCGCGTCCAGACCGAGGCCGAGCCGCTGCGCGATCTCGCGCAGATTTCCGTCCTTGGGAAGCCAGTTGGCGTTCACCGCCGCGAAGTGCTCCGGGCGCAGCGCCAGATCGGGGTGGTCGCGCAGCACCGCGCCGACCGCCGCGTCCTCGTTCTTGCTGCTGATCGCGAGCAGCACGCCCTGGGCGGCCAGTTGGGCGATGCCGCGCTGGAACCGACCGAAGGCGGCGCCGCGCAGGGTGCCGGCGGCGGCGATGCCCTCGGGGCCGTCCTCGTCCAGGATGCCGTCCCAGAGCGTCTGGTCGAGGTCGAGCACCAGGGCCTTGCGGGTGCGGCCGGTCAGGGCGCGGGCCAACTGGGCCGCCTCGCGGGCGTAGCCGGCCAGCAGCGCGGCACCGAGCCGGGCGCCGGCGTAGCAGGCCAGCCGGGGGTCGCAGAGCGGGCCGCCCTCGGCGAGCAGCGGGTCCAGGTCGAGCACCACCAGATCGGCCCGGTCCGCCGAGAGGCGCAGCAGCTCGGCGTTGAACTCCCGCCACACCGCGCCGAGTCGGGCGCGGGCGTGGTAGTCGACCAGCTGCCGGGCCCAGTGCGCGGGCAGCGGCAGGGTGTTGAGCACCAGCAGGCCGCCGGTGGTGCGCCCGTCCAGCACCGCGGTCAGTCGGCGCAGCGCCTGCGCCGCGGCCTGCTCGACGTCGGCCACCCGCCAGGGGGTGGGCACGGCGGCGAAGACGGTCTCGGCGTCCAGCAGGCAGAGGGTGAGCTCGGGTTCGGTGCCGGCGAAGGCGCCCGCGGGGCTGGTCAGATCGGCCTGCCAGGCGCCGTGGTCGCCGAGCAGCGGGCGCAGCAGCAGGCCGTGGCGGGCCAGTTCGGCGGTGAGTGGATCGAGCAGCTCGCCAACGGTGGACTCCCCCGTGACGGCGACGGTGAGCGCGCGGGTGCCGGGGTGGTGGGCGAGGACGGCCGCCGGGTCGGCGGCGGCCAGCAGCCGGCCGACCCGGGCCGCGTCGAGGTCGCCGGTGGCCAGCTCCTCACAGCCGGCGAGCAGCGGTGCGACCTGGTCGTAGTCCCGCTCCAGCCGTCCCTGGGCGCGCAGTTCGCGCAGCCGCTCGATCACCGCGCTCACCGCAGGGCGGCCTTCTCCAGGGCGAACCCGGTCTTGATCCACTTGCTCGACTCGATGCTCACGGCCAACGCCCGCTCGCCTTCGCCCAGTTCGCCGAGCAGCTGGTCGAGCTGCAGGAACGGCAGCGCGTTGGCGGTGTTGCCGGTGGCCCGCACGCAGGAGATCTCGCGGGCCCGCGGCAGGGCGAGCCGCCGCACGATCCGCTCGGTCATCGCGCCCGAGAGTTGCGGCGGCAGCAGGTAGCCGACCTCCTCGGCGGCCCAACCGGTCAGCTGGAGCAGGTCCCAGAGCGCCTCGGCGGCGAGCTCCGGAACGCCGCTCTCGATCGCCTTGTAGTCCTCCATGACCATCCGGCGCGGGGAGTGGCGGTCGCTGACCCCGTACCAGTCCACCAGCTGGCCCGGTGCCCGGCCCAGGCCGACGAAGCGGTTGAGCACCGCCTTGACCTCCACCGCCTCGCCGAGCGGATCGCCGCTCAGCACGGCGGCGCCCGCGCCGTCGCCGAAGATCAGGTAGTTGACCAGCTCCTCGGAGCTCAGCTCGGTCAGGTCGCGGCTCAGGTCCAGGTGGCGGTGGGTCACGTCACCGCCGATCACCAGGCCGGTGCGGTACCCGGTGCCGAGCAGCGCGCGGGCCAGGTCAAGCGCCTGCACCGCGCCGGAGCAGCCGGCCTGCACCTGGTGGACGGGGAGCTGGTCCAGGCCCAGCAGATCGGCGGTCTGCGTCGCGGTGGTGGGCAGCAGGGTGTCGGGCGTCGCGGTGGCCAGCACCAGGAACTCGATGTCGGCCGGCTCCAGCGCGGCGGCGGCCATCGCCTGCGCGCCGGCCTCGGCGCACAGGTCGGTGAGCGTGCGCAGCACCTCGCCGGTGCCCAGGTCCCAGCCGAAGTGCCGGGTCTCGGTGCCGACGAAGATGTCGATCCACTCGTCGCTGACACCCAGCAGCTTGCCCAGCCGCGCGTTGTCCACCGGCTCGCCGGGCAGCGCGGTGCCCACCGCACCCAGGTACATCCTCGTCCCGTTCACTCTCTCCCCCATCCCAGTCACGCGGCCTGCTCCGTGATCAGTTCAGCCAGGAACGCCGTCAGCGAGTCGACCGTGCGCAGCGCCGGCAGCAGGTCACGCACCGGGACCGGGCCCAGCTGCGGCAGCCGGCTCTCGATCCGGTCCTTGAGCTGCACGGTCATCACGGAGTCGAAGGCCAGGTCCTCGTAGAACCGGGCCGCTCCCACCACCCGCCCCTCGGGATAGCCGCCCAGCTCGGCCACCGTCTCGATCACGGCGGCCAGCAGCGGGGAGGGCGGCGCGGTGCCCGGTGCCGGGCGCACCGCCGCCGACGGCGCCTGGGCCGCCGTCGCTGCCGTCGCCGTTGTGGCTGCCGTCGCCGTTGCGGCTGCCGTCGCCGTTACGGCTGCCGTTGCCGTTGTGGCCGCTGTTGCCGCTGTTGCCAGTGCTGAGACGTCCACCAGCGGGCGCGCGGTTGCGCGCGCGCCGGCGCCGGGCGAGGCGGCGGGCGAGGCGGCGGCGCTCCAGCGGAACCGGTGCTCGGTGGCGAAGACGTAGGGCCGCAGCCGCTCGGCGCGCCGGTCCTCGGGCTCGTAGAGCTCCTCCCAGTGCGGGTCGAGGCCGGCCAGGTAGAGGGTGGCGAGCAGGTCGGCGAGCTCGTGCCCGGTGGCCTCGGGCCCGGGGGCCGGGTGCAGCAGCCGGGCGCCGGGGGCCAGCGCGGCGCGGCGCACCAGCGCGAGCAACTGGCGCTGCGGGCCGATCTCCACCAGGTGGGTGGGGGCCGCCTGGGCCACCAGCGCGCTGACGGCGTCGGCGAACAGCACCGGTTCGGCGGCGTGGCCGGCCCAGTACCGGGCGTCCATCGGCTCGGTGCCGAGCAGCGCTCCGCGCCGGGTGGAGGCCAGCGGGATGACCGGCGCCGCCACGTCCAGTTCGAGCCCGCGCAGCCGCTCGGCGGCCGGGGCGATCAGCGGGGAGTGGAAGGCGCGCGAGACCCGCAGCGCGCGGCTGCGCAGACCACGCCCGGTGAGCCGCGCCTCGATCCGCGCCAGTGCCTCGCCCGCGCCGGAGAGCACGGTGTCCTGCGGGCCGTTGACGGCGGCGATCACCACCTGCGGCTCGTCGAGCAGGAGTTCGCCGAGTTCGGCGGCGCCGGCCCGGACCGCGAGCATGCCGCCGGGCTCGGTGGCCTCCATCGCCTTGGCCCGCTCGGCGACCAACTCGGCCGCGCTGTCCAGGCCCAGGGCGCCGGCGATGGTGGCGGCGGCGATCTCGCCGAGGCTGTGCCCGGTGACGGCGGCCGGCACCACGCCGAGGTCGGTCAGGGTGCGGGCCAGCGCGTAGCCGACGGCGAAGAGCGCGGGCTGGGAGTGCAGCGGGTCGTGGATCCGCTCGTCGCCGCCGAGGATCGACTCGGCCACCGAGAAGCCCAGATGGGGCCGCAGGGCCTCGTCGGCGGCGGCCAGGTGGCGCCGGTAGGGGGCCGACTCGCGGTGCAGGCCGGCCGTCATGCCCGGGTACTGGCAGCCCTGGCCGGTGAAGACGAAGGCCACCACCGGCTTCTCCCAGGGGCGTTGCAGGCTCTGCGGCCCACCGTCCGCGCCGGCGGCCCGGCGCAGCTCGTCGACCAGCTCGGCGCTGTCGCGCACGGTGGCCGCGAAGCGGTAGGGCAGGCCGGTGCGGGCGCGGTTGCTGCTCCAGCAGAGCGCGGCCGCCGCCGAGCGCGGGCGCTTGGCCAGCGCCTCGGCCTGGGCGGCCAGGTTGCGCAGCAGCGCGGCGGGGGTGTCGGCGGTGAGCGTGAAGACCCCGGCGGCGGCCGGGCGGCGGGCCGCGGCCGGGCGCCGGGCGGGCGGGGCGCTGGCCAGCACGGCGTGCGCGTTGGTGCCGCCCATGCCGAAGCTGGACACGCCCGCCAGCTGCTCGCCGGCCGGCAGCCGCAGCGGCGAGCGGAGCAGCGCCAGGCCCCGCTCCGCCAGTCTGAGCTGCTCGTTGACCTGCTCGGCGCCCTGGCTGGCCGGGACGATCCGGTGGTGCAGCGCCAGCGCGACCTTGATCAGCCCGGCGATCCCGGCGGCGCCCTCGGTGTGCCCCAGGTTGCCCTTGACCGAGCCGATCGCCAGCGGACGCGCCCGCGGCACCCCGTGCACCGCGCCGAGCGCCGCGCACTCGATGGCGTCGCCCAGCGCGGTGCCGGTGCCGTGCGCCTCGATGAAGGCGATCTGCTCGGGGGCGACCCGGGCCCGCCGGTAGGCGGCCTGCAGCAGCTGCTGCTGGGCCCAGCGGTTGGGCGCGGTCACCCCGTTGCTGCGGCCGTCCTGGTTGACGGCGGTGGCCTTGAGCACGGCGTAGATCCGCTGCCCGTCGGCCTGCGCGTCGGCCAGCCGGCGCAGCACCACCGCGCCGAGGCCGTCGCCGCGCCCGATCCCGTCGGCCCGTGCGCTGAACGGCTTGCACCGCCCGTCCGGCGCGGCCAGGCCGAGCTGGGCGTAGACCTGGTTGAGCGCGGGGGTGAGCTGGAGGTTCACTCCCGCGGCCAGCGCGGTGTCGCACTCCCCGGCGAGCAGCGCGTTGCCCGCCAGGTGCACCGCGACCAGCGCGGAGGAGCAGGCGGTGTCCACCGCGATGCTCGGTCCGGTCAGGTTGAGGTGGTAGGAGATCCGGTTGGCGGTCATCCCCGCGCTGCCGCCCGCGCCCAACTGCGGGGTGACGCGGGCCGGGTCGGCCATGGTGAGCCGGCCCCACTCGCCGCCCATCACGCCGACGTAGACCCCGGTGTCGGTGCCGGTCAGCCGGGTGGGCGGGCGCCCCGAGTCCTCCAGCGCCCGCCAGGCGCAGTGCAGCAGCAGCCGGTGGTGCGGGTCCATCACGGCCGCCTCGCGCGGGGTGACGGTGAAGAACTCGTGGTCGAAGACGTCGGCGTCGGCCAGCAGGCCGACCGGCGCGGGCAGCCCCGGCACGGTGGCCGCCTCCCAGCGCCGCTCGGGCACCTCGGCGCTCACCTTGCCGCCGCGCAGCAGCAGCTCCCAGTAGGCCTCCAGGCCCGCCGCGCCGGGGAACGCGCAGTCCATCCCGACGATGGCCAGCTCACCCATCAGCTCCGCTCCTCCGCCGCCTTGGGCAGCTCCTCGGCCAGGAAGCCGAGCAGCGCGCGGACGGTGGGGTGGTCCCAGAGCAGGGTCTGGTCGACCTCCAGGCCGAAGACCTCCTCCAGGTCGCCGCACAGGCTCAGCGCACAGACCGAGTCCATGCCGTACTCCGCCAGCGGCACGTCCGGGTCGATGGCCAGCGCCGGGCGCTCCAGGTAGCAGGACAGGCGGTCGAGCAGCCACTCCTGCAGCGGCTTGCCGCCCTCGGCGAGCAGGGCGGCGGACGCGGCGGCGCTCTGGTGCGCGGATGTTGTCATGGCGGGTCTCCTTCGGGCGTGGCCGGGCCGGTCAGCCGGGAACGGGGGTGTTGAAGAGGTCGAAGGTGCGCCGCGTGGTGTGGCGCAGCTGGATCTCGTGGCCGATCCGCAGCGCGCACTCGGGCGGCAGCTCCACCGGAGCGGCGCCCAGCCGCCGGGCGACCTGCTGCAGGGCCGCCGCCGCCCAGGAGGCGTCGGCCAGGAACGGGTCGCCGCCGCCTTGGCCCCGCAGCCAGACGCCGAGCACCGCCGCGGCCGCCAGCAGCAGGGCGTAGCGGTCCACCAGGGCGAAGCAGGCGGCGCCGACGGGCACCGCCCGCCCGCCGGCCGTCATCGCCAGCACCCGGTCGCGCAGTTCGCGCAGTTCCCCGGTGAGCAGTTCGGCCAGCTCGCGCAGCGCGCGCTCGGCCGGGCTGCGCCCGGGGATCCGCTCGGCGGCGGTGACCAGGGCGGCGGTCAGGCTGTCCCGCCCGCTGGCCAGGCCGATCGCGGCGGTGTCCAGCGTGGGCAGGTCCCCGTGCGGGGCGAAGAGCGCGGCCGGCGCGGCCTCCTCCCGGAACCAGGAGCGGGCGGCCAGCCGGGGCAGCTGCGGGATCAGCGTCGACTGGCAGGCGACGGTGCCCGCGTGGCCCAGGCTGAGCACCGGCACGTCGCGGATGTGCTTCTGGAAGATGCCGCGGGTGCCCTCGGTGGTGTGGAAGCCGGCCCCCAGCACGATCGACAGGTCGTACATGGCCGCGACCGGCAGCTGCGGCAGCAGGTACTTGAGCGCGGCGGAGTAGACGCTCGTCTCGGCCGGGCGCAGGTGCAGCGCCCGCAGGGCCACCACCGCGAGGCTGTCGTAGAGCAACAGGTTGACGAAGGCGCCGGTGAACGCCGCCTCGGTGGTGGCCGAGTCGTTGCCCGCGGTGCGCCAGCCGCGCGCCCGGTGCTCGCGGTCGAAGGAGAGCGCGGTGCGCAGGTTGGTGTCCACCGCCGCCACCGCCAGGGCGCTGACCACGGTGCGGCTGATCTGGAACGAGCGCTCGGCGGTGGCGATCCCGCCGCCCTGCTCGCCGAGCAGCGCCTCACGCGGGATCGGGCAGTCGCGGAACTCCAGGCCGGCGAAGCGCAGGCCGCGCAGGCCCACCGCCAGGTGGCGCGGCAGGATGGTGGCGTGCTCGCGCGGCAGCTCGCCGGGGTCGAGCAGCAGCACCGACTGGCTGCCGCTGCCCGGGGCCGGGTCGGTGCGGCAGAACAGCACCAGCGCCTCGGCCCGGTCCAGGTTGCTGATCACCGGCTTGGCGCCGTTCAGCAGGAAGCCGCCCGGCACCGGGCGGGCGGTCATCTGGCTGCGCACGTAGTCGTTGCTGTGCGCGGTCTCGTGCTGGGCGATGGTGGCCCGCGCGCCGCCGAGCAGCAGCGCGGCCAGCCAGCGGCGCTGGCGCTCGTCACCGGTGGCCCAGACGTCGTTGGCCGCCATGTAGCTGAGCATCCCGTAGCCCATGCCCAGGCCAACGTCCCGGCGGAAGACCGGGCGCAGCATCCGCACCAGGTGGTCCATCCGGGTGAGCCGGCCGCCCAGCTCGCGCGGCACGAACTCGCGGGCGAGGCCGAGCTCGTCGAGCACCGCCTCGCCCTCGGTGAACGGCACGGCGGCCCGGTCGGCGCGCATCAGGGCGGCGAAGCCCAGCGGGTTGCCGGGGTCGGTGGGATCGCCGAGGCGGTCCTCCAACTCGGCCACCCGCAGTGGCAGTTCGGCCTTCCGCCGGGCGGCGGGGGCGGCGGCCGGGGCGGCGCTCACCACGCGCGGGCCCCCTCGGCGGTGAGCGGCGGCAGCAGGTCGTCCCCGAGCTCGACGGCCCGGGACCTGACCAGCTCGTGCACCTGCGGGGTGAGCACCTCGTACTCGCCCTGCAGCGCGCCGGCCAGGAAGAGCCTGCGCATGGTGGTGCGCTGGACCTTGCCGCTGGTGGTGCGCCGCACGGTGCCCGGGGGCACCAGCAGCACGTTGCCCGCCGGGATGCTGAACTCGCGGCCGATCAGCGCCTGGATCGCGTGCGCCAGGGTGCGCAGCGCCTGCGGGTCGGCACCGGCTCCGCGCACCTCCTGGACCAGCACCAGCTGCTCGCGGTCGGCCTCCACGGCGAAGGCCGCGCCGAAGCCCAGGGTCAGCGCCGGGCGCACCGAGCGGGCGGCCCACTCGATGTCCTGCGGGTAGATGTTGCGGCCGTTGAGGATCACCAGCTCCTTGAGCCGGCCGGTGACGAACAGCTCGCCCTCGTCCAGCACGCCGAGGTCGCCGGTGCGCAGGAACGGGCCCTCGCCGTCCGCCAGCGCGGCGGCGAAGGTCAGCTCGCTCTCGCCGGGCCGCTTCCAGTAGCCGCGCGCCACGCTCTCGCCGCGCAGCCAGATCTCGCCGACGGCGCCGTCGGGCAGCGCCCGGCGGGTGGTCGGGTCGACGATCCGCGCCCGCAGGCCGACCGGCCGACCGCAGCCCACCAGGGTCCGGGCGGGCCGCCCCGGCAGGGCCGGCAGCAGCTGGTCGCGCTCCAGCGCGAGCGGGTCCACGACGCGCTCGGTGGGGCCGGCGCCGGGCTCGCCGCCGGAGACCACCAGCGTGGCCTCGGCCAGACCGTAGGCGGGGAAGAGCGCCCCGGGGTCGAACCCGGTGGGGGCGAAGCGCTCGGCGAAGGCCCGCAGGCTCTCGGCCCGCACCGGCTCGGCGCCGTTCAGCGCGAGGCGCCAGCGGGACAGGTCGAGGCCCGCCAGCTGCTCGTCGGTGATCCGGCGCACGCACAGGTCGTAGCAGAAGTTGGGGCCGCCGGCCACGGTCACGCCGTAGCGCTCGATCGCCTGCAGCCAGCGCAGCGGGCGCCGCACGAAGGAGTCGGGCGCGACCTGCACCGAGAAGCTGCCGAGCAGCACCGGGTGCAGCAGGTGCGCGATCAGGCCCATGTCGTGGTAGTACGGCAGCCAGCTGCCGAACCGGTCCGCCGCGGTGGTGCCCAGCAGGGAGCGCAGCGACTCCTGATTGGCCAGCAGGTTGCGGTGCGTCACCATCACGCCGCGCGGGTCGGCCACCGAGCCCGAGGTGTACTGCAGGAAGGCCAGGTCGTCCGGGCCGGCGGGCACCTCGCGCCAGTCCTCGGGAGCGCCGAGTTCGGGCAGGTCGATGGCCAGGCAGACCACGTCCTGCCGGTTCGCCTGGGCGAGCCAGAGCGATACCTCGGGGGCGCCCTCGCTGTCGGTCAGCACCAGGCGCGCGCCGGTGTCGGCGAGCACCGAGCCGGCGCGGTGCAGCCGCTTGCCGTGGCCGCCGTCGCCCGGCATGGGGGCCGGGACGGCGACCGCGCCGGCGTACAGGCAGGCCGCGAAGGCGGTCAGGAAGCGGGTGGTGGAGGTGTGCAGCAGCAGCACCGGCTCACCGGTGGCGCCCAGCGACTGCAGGCAGGAGGCGATCCGCCGGGCCTCGCGGTCGAGCCGGCCGTAGGTCAGGTGCTCGGCCACCGGTCCGCCGGGCGCGTCCCGCAGGTGGACGTGGACGTCCTGCTCCGCGAGCTCGGCCGCCCGGGCCCGCAGCAGCTGGGTGAACGTGTCGAATCGCGGTGCGGCCATTCCCGGTATCCCCCTCGTGCTGTTCGTCTGCTGTCGACACGTGATCCTCACTCGTCAGCGCTAAAGCGGCCCTTAAACGTCACACCCCCCTCGGACAGGGGTGGCCAGGGGTGCTCAGGCCGGACGGGGCGAGGTGATCCTCGGTCGGAACCAGGGCCTGTGCAGGGCCCCGACGGCCTCGACCGACCAGATGGGTGGAGTATGTCTGCTACCGACCTCCGGGTGAGAGCGGCCGAGCTGCGCGCGGTCAAGGAGGACGCCGAGTTCGGCCCCTCGCTGGCCGCCACCGAGGCCCAGCACCAGCGCGGCAAGCTCACCGTGCGCGAGCGTCTTGAACTCCTCTTCGACCCGGGCACGTTCCGCGAGATCGAGCAGCTGCGCCGGCACCGGGCCACCGGGTTCGGCCTGGAGGACCGCCGACCGCCGACCGACGGCGTGGTGACCGGCTGGGGCAAGGTGGCGGGCCGCACGGTCTTCACCTACGCCCACGACTTCCGGATCTTCGGCGGCTCGCTGGGCGAGGCGCACGCCGAGAAGATCCACAAGGTGATGGACCTGGCCCTGGCGGCCGGCGCGCCGCTGGTCTCGCTCAGCGACGGGGCCGGTGCCCGGATCCAGGAGGGCGTCACCGCGCTGGCCGGCTACGGCGGCATCTTCCGCCGCAACGTGGCCGCCTCCGGGGTGATCCCGCAGATCTCGGTGATGCTGGGCCCCTGCGCGGGCGGCGCCACCTACTCCCCCGCGCTGACCGACTTCGTCTTCATGGTCCGCGACATCGCCCAGATGTACATCACCGGGCCCGACGTGGTGCAGGCGGTGACCGGCGAGCAGATCACCCACAACGGGCTCGGCGGCGCCGAGGTGCACTCCTCGGTCTCCGGGGCCAGCGCCTTCCTCTACGACACCGAGGAGGACTGCCTGGCCGAGGTGCGGCACCTGATCTCGCTGCTGCCCGCCAACAACCGCGAGCTGCCGCCCCGGGTGAGCCCCGGCGATTCGGTGGACCGGGTCAACGAGCGCCTGTTGGAGCTGGTGCCGGCCGACCCCAACCGCTCCTACGACATGCGCGCGGTGATCGAGGAGATCGTCGACGACGGCGACCTCTTCGAGGTGCACGCCACCTGGGCGACCAACATCATCTGCGCGCTGACCCGGCTCGACGGCCACGTGGTCGGTGTGGTGGCCAACCAGCCCGCCTCGCTGGCCGGCGTGCTCGACATCCACGCCTCGGAGAAGGCGGCGCGCTTCGTGCAGACCTGCGACGCCTTCAACATCCCGCTGGTCACCCTGGTCGACGTGCCCGGCTTCCTGCCCGGCGGCGACCAGGAGCACGGCGGGATCATCCGGCACGGCGCCAAGCTGCTCTACTCCTACTGCGCGGCCACCGTGCCCCGGGTGCAGGTGATCCTGCGCAAGGCCTACGGCGGCGCCTACATCGTGATGGACTCGCGCTCGATCGGCGCCGACCTCTCCTACGCCTGGCCGACCAACGAGATCGCCGTGATGGGCGCCGAGGGCGCGGCCAACGTGGTCTTCCGCCGCGAGATCGCCGCCTCCGACGACCCGGAGGCCGCCCGGGCGCAGCGGGTCAAGCAGTACCGGCAGGAGCTGATGCACCCGTACTACGCGGCCGAACGCGGCCTGGTGGACGACGTGATCGACCCGGCCAGGACCCGGGCGGTGCTGATCGACGCGCTGGAGGTGCTGCGCGCCAAGCACGCGCCGCTGCCCGAGCGCAAGCACGGCAACCCGCCGTTCTGACGGGCACACGGAGTTGACGGGCGGCCAGAGTTGATGGACGGACAGAGGGGAGAGCAGGTGTCTGCGGCACCCACGCCCGCACCAGGACCCGCGCTGCTGCGGGTCGTGGCCGGCCGCCCGGACGCGGCGGAACTGGCCGCCGTCACGGCCGTGTTGCTGCGCGCCCGCGCGGCGGCGCTGGCGGCCCAGGCGGCCCAGGCGGCCGCCGAGGAGGCCGAGGAGGCCGCCGGCTCGGGCTGGCGGCCCGGCCGGCGCGGCTCCTACCGGCAGGCCGGCAGCTGGGCGATCCGGTAGCACCCGGCGCCGGCCCACCGGTCGCGCGCACCCGGCCGCCGGCCGACGCGCTCTGTGGGGTCCACCCGGACCCGCTAGGGGTTCTCGCCCCACCCAGCCCGCAGCTAGCTTTCCAGCCGGAAGGCCGCGCGGCACCACGGTTCACCACTGGCTAAGGATCCTGATGACTATTCCGGCGGGCGACCAGCTCCAGGAGCAGGCCAAGACTGCCACCTTCGTCTGGCAGATGAGCGAACTCGGCGATCCTTACGCCAAGTTGCTGCTGCGTCAGGTCAACCCCTACCGCTTCTGCGAGCAGGCGCGCGAGCTGGGGCCGATCCACCGCAGCAAGGTCGGCCCCTGGGTGACCGCGGACCACAAGCTGGCGCTGGGCATCCTGCGCGACCGCCGGTTCGGCGTGCGCCGGGCCGACGGCACCCGCGACCTGGCCCAGTTCACCTCGATGGACGACTCCTTCCTCAAGCTGGACCCGCCGGACCACACCCGGCTGCGCCGGATGGTCACCCCGTTCTTCGGCGCCCGCCGGTTCAACGCGCAGCGCCCGCGGATCGAGGCGCTCTGCCACGAGCTGCTGGACGCCGTGGAGCCCGGCGCGGTCTTCGACCTGATGGACCAGCTGATCCGGCCACTGATGAACACCCTGGTCCGCGACCTGTTCCAGGTGCCGGCCGCCGCCGCCGAGCGCTTCGACCGCAACTGCACCACCACGGGCCGGGTGTTCGAGGGCTTCGCCTCCCCCGAGCAGTACGAGGAGCTGGAGACCGCCGTCACCGACCTGCGCGAGGTGCTGACCGAGCTGGTCGAGCTGCGCCGCGCCGAGCCGGGCGACGACGTGGTCAGCGAGCTGCTCGCCTCCTACGGCCAGGGCGGGGTCACCATGGACGAGGTGATCGGGGTGCTCGGGCTGCTCTCCATCGCCGGCACCGAGTCCACCTCGCACCTGATGGGCAACGGCCTGCTCGCCCTGCTGGAGCACCGCGACCAGTGGGAGCTGCTGCTCGCCGATCCGGACCTGGCGCCCAAGGTGGTCGACGAGACGCTGCGCTACGACCCGCCGAACCAGCTGATCAGCCGGGTCGCCCACGTGGACGTGGAGCTGGCCGGGGTCCGGATCGAGGCCGGCGACTCGGTCATCATCCTGACCGGCGGCGCGAACCGGGACCCGCAGGCCTACCCCGATCCGAACCGCTTCGACATCACCCGCGAGGGCGGCCCCGAGTCCCTCACCTTCTCCACCGGAATCCACTTCTGCCTGGGCGCGGCCCTGGCCAGGACGGCGGCCGAGATCTGCTTCCGCGTGCTGGTCGACCGGATGCCCACGCTGCGCCAGGCGGGACCGGTGCGGCGGCGGATGGCCTCCTCGATCCGCGGCCTGCACCGCTTCCCGGTGACGGCGTAACAGCCCTCGCTCCGCCCCTTTTAGCGAACCTGGATGGAATCATGGCAAGCAGCAGTTCCTGGGACATCCTCAACGACACCGGCGAGGGCGACCTGGTGCTCGCCGTCGACTACTCGGTCAACGGCCGCCGGGAGGCGGGCTTCCGCGACCTCTCGGCCAACCTCGGCGCCGGCGTGTCGATCTGGGAGACGCTGGCCCCGCCGGTCGGCGAGGAGGAGGGCCTGAACGGCGACGCCTACCTGGCCCGCTGGCTGGACGAGGTGCGCGACAGCGGCCGCCGGGTCACCGCGGTGCTCGGCTACTGCGCAAGCAGCGCCTTCGCCAGCGCGATCGCCGACGGCATCGCCGGCTGGCAGGTGCAGGGCCCCAAGCCGGTGCTCTTCGACCCGACGCCGTCCACCGCCTGGACGATCCTGCACTTCGGCTTCTTCAAGGTGATCGAGTCACTGACCGCCTCGCTCTCCGAGGTCGACGTGGTCGAGGCGCAGAAGGCCGGTTGGGAGGCGGCCGCCCGCAACGGCGAGGACCTGGAGGCCTTCCGCACCGAGATCGTGGCCATCTACCGCTCGCTGGGCGACAAGGCCTTCGAGAAGCTGGGCCTCAACGCCGAGTTGGGCGAGCAGCTGGTGGCCTGGTTCCGCGGCTACGTCTCCTACCTGATCGCGGCGGCGGAGTTCACCGGCAAGTTCGACCTGTCGGCCACCACCGTGATCTGCTCCTCGGCACTGGAGGAGAGCCCGGGCGAGGTGCTCGCCGAGCACCGCTTCGACGTCGACCACTCGGACCTGCTGCGCGACGTCGAGGTCGCCAAGGCCGTGGCCGAGATCCTGAACTGACGGAGCGTCAGCCGCACGCACCGTCCACCGAGCTGCGCCGAGGCCCCCAACCCCTGTGCGGGCCTCGGCGCTCCGTGCGCTCGCCGCTCGTCCCGCTCTCCCGCTCGTCCCGCACACACGTCCCCGCACGTCCGCACTCGCCCCTGAGGAGACCGATGCCCGCCCCGACGGACCAGGAAATGGAAGAGTATCTCCAGACCTCGCGGTTCATCTGGTACATGGGCGCGCTCGGCGACCCGTACGCGCTGCTGCTGCGCGGCCAGGAGGACCCCTACCAGTACTTCGAGCAGGTCAGGGCGCGCGGTCCGCTGCACCTGAGCCGGCTGGGCACCTGGGTGACGGCCGACCACGCGCTGGGCAACAAGATCCTGCGTGACGGCCGGTTCGGCACCCGCCGGGGCGACGGCGCCCGGGTGGCGCCGCAGTTCTCCTCGCTGGACGACTCCTTCCTCAAGCTCGACCCGCCGGACCACACCCGGCTGCGTCGCCTCTCGATCCCGCTCTTCAGCCCGAAGATGATGTCCGGCTACCGCCCGCACGTCGAGCACGTCTGCGACGAACTGCTCGACCGGCTCGACCTGGAGGGCGGCTTCGACCTGGTCCAGGACTTCGCCAAGCACCTGCCGATCGCGCTGATCCGCGGCCTGCTCGGGATCCCGGAGGAGTTCCGGGAGAAGTTCGACCGCTGCTGCCACGGCTCCGCGCTGGTCCTGGAGGGCTTCGTCTCGCCCGAGCAGACCGAGGAGCTGCAGTACGCGGTGGACGGCCTCTACGAGGTCTTCTCCGACCTGATGGAGCTGCGCGCCGCCGAACCCGGCGAGGACGTGATCAGCCGGCTGGTCGCCGCCGAGCAGGAGGGCCTGCTGACCCGGCGAGAGTCGATCGGCGTCTGCGGCATCATCGCGGTGGCCGGCACCGAGACCACCACCAACCTGGTCGCCAACGGCACCCTGGCCCTGCTGGACCGCCCCGAGCAGTGGGAGATGCTCCGCAAGGACCCCGACCTGGCCTCCGGCGTGGTCGAGGAGACCCTGCGCTGGGACTCCCCCGCGCAGTTGGCCACCCGGGTCGCCCACAGCGAGGTGGAGATCGCCGGGCACACCATCCCCGAAGGCGCGCTGGTCGCGGTCCTGACGGCGGCCGCCAACCGCGACCCGGCGGTCTTCGCCGAGCCCGAACTCTTCGACATCACCCGCAACTCCAAGGCCGAGCACCTGGCCTTCTCCGGCGGCCCGCACTACTGCCTGGGCGCGCCGCTGGCCCGGATGGAGGGCGAGGTCGCCTTCCGCACCCTGGCGGCCCGGCTGCCCGAGCTGCGCCAGACCGGGCCGGTGGACCGCTGGGTCTCCGCCTCGGCCCGCGGCCTGCGGCACTTCCCGGTAGCGGCCCGCTGATCCCCCGAACGCCCTTCGGGACACTTCTTACTGAGGACGAGGACGGAGACGGGGACATGGACCCTCGCGAGAACAGCCAGGCGCCGGGCGCCGATGGCCGGCCGGCCGACACACAGCCGGCCGGCGCGCAGCCGGCCGCGACGCGGCCCGCCGCCACGCGCAAGGAAGAGGCGATGTGGCTGCTGGAGCGGCTGGTGCCGGGCAGCAACGTCAACAACGTGCCCGGCGCCACCGTGCGGGTCGAGGGCCGCCTTGACCCGGATCTGGTGCTGGCCTCGGTGAACGCGCTGCTGCGCCGCCACCCGGTGCTCCGCACGGTCTACCACGCCGACGCGACCAGCCTGCGCAAGGCGGTGCTGCCACCCGAGCCCGCCACCCTGCCGCTGGAGCGCCACCGCGTCGCCTCCGAAACCGAACTCACCGAGGGGCTGCGCGAGTTCGTCGCCCGAACGTTCCCGCTGGACGGCAGCCCGCTGGTCCGCCTGGCGCTCTTCTCCACGGCCGACGCCGATGTGCTCTGCCTGGCCGTGCACCACCTGGTCTTCGACAGCACCTCCAGCACCGTCTTCCTGGAGGAGCTGGCCCACGTCTACGACCTGGCGGCCGGCGGCCAGGACCTGACCGCGATCCCGGTCGAGGAGGTGCCGACCTTCGAGGAGCGGGTGCCCGACGACAAGAGCCTCGCGTACTGGCGGGCCCAGCTGGAGGGCTTCGACCCGGACAGCGGCGAGCTGTGGCTGGGCAGCCGCCCCGGCGGCTCCGGCACGCTGGCCGGCGACCACCGGGTGCACCGGCTCTCCGCCGAGGCCTCGGCGATGCTGCGCGGCGCCCAGCGCTCACTACGGGCACCGGACGCGGTGGTGCTGCTGGCCGCCTACTTCCTGCTGCTCGCCCGGCACGGCGCGGGTCCCGACTTCGCGGTCGGCCTGCCGGTCAACATCCGCGACCAGAAGGTCCAGCGGACGATCGGCTACCACGTGAACATCCTGCCGCTGCGCACCACCATCGACCTCGGGGCCACCTTCAAGGACTTCGTCCGCCAGGTCCGCGACAGGTTCCTGGAGGCGGTCGCGCACGCCGACGCCCCGGTGGACGTGCTGCTCGCCGACGCGCCGCGGATCGAGGCGACCTGGCGCTCGGCACTCTTCCGGCACGTCTTCAACTTCCTGCCCGGGCGCGGCACCCGCGAGTACCGGATCGGCGGCCTGCCGGGGCGGCTGGAGATCGTGGAGACCGGGAGCAGCAAGTTCGACCTGGAGTTCCTGATCGTCCCGATCGGCGAGGGCTACGAGATCAAGGCCATCTACTCGACCGACGTGCACACCGCCGACGAGGTGGAGCTGCTGCTGGAGCGCTACGACGAGCTGCTCAGCGGGCTCGGCCGGGACCCGGAGCTGGCGCTCGGCGCGGTGCCGGCCTTCTCCGACACCGACCGCGCGGTGCTGGGCGCGGCGGCCGGCCCCACCTTCGACGGCCCCGGGCTGGTCCCGGCGCTCGCCGCCCGGGTGGCCGCCGAGCCGGACGCCGTCGCCGTCCAGGAGCCGTCCCGCTCGGTCAGCTACCGGCAGCTGTGGCAGGCCGCGCTGGCCACCCGTGAGCTGCTGGTGGCGCACGGCGTGGGCCGCGCGGACACCGTGGGCGTCAGCGCGGCGCCCGGCGCCGAGCTGCTCGCGGCCGCCCTGGGCTGCTGGCTGGCCGGCGCCTCCTACGTCCCGCTGACGGAGCTGACGGCGGACGCGGACGCGGACGTGAAGCTGGTGCTGGCCGCCCCCGGGGCCGCCTCGGCGGCGGTGGCCGAGCGACTGCCGCTGGTGGCGCTGGCCGCGCCGGGCGAGGGCGGCCTGCCCGAGCCGCTCACCGCCGCGCCGGACCCGGACGCGGAGGCGGTGGGTGAACTGACGCATCGTCAGCTCGCGGTCCTGCTCTCCCACTTCTCGAAGCAGCTGGCCACCGGCGACGGAGCGGGGGCGAGCACGGCGGCCCACCGGGTGGACGCGCTGTGGCGCTCACCGCTGGGGGCCGAGGGCGCACTGCTGGAGGTCTGGCTGCCGCTCGCCACCGGCGGGCGGATCGTGCTCGCCGCCGAGGAGGCGGCGCTGACCGACACCCTGGCGGCCCACCCCGACGCGCTGCTGCAGGCGCCCGCCACCGACTGGTGGCGCCTGCTCGCCGCCGTCGAGGGCAGGCTGCTCGACCGCCCGGTGCTGGTCACCGGCGCGGGCCTGAACCTCGCGCTGGCCGCCCGGCTGCGCTCGGCCGGCGCCCGCCCGCACACGCTGCGCGGCTGGTGGGGCGCGGCCGCGCTCCGAGCGGCAGGGACCCGCGTGCCGGCCGAGCTCACGCCGCTGGCGGGCGTGCGGGCCGAGGTCACCGCGCCCGATGGCGGCGCGCTGCCGATCGGGGTGCGCGGCGAGATCCGCGTCGCCGCCTCCGGCGCCCTGGCGCCCACCGGCCTGCTGGGCCGCTGGACCCGGGAGGGCGACCTGGAGGTGCTCGGCGAGCTGGGCCGCCGGCTGCGGCGCAAGGGCGGCGCGGTCCAGCCCGAGCAGGTCGAGCAGGTGCTGGCCGGACACCCCTCGGTGGCCGCCGCCGCCGTGCTGGAGCTGCCCGGCCCTGGTGCGGCCGACCCCGTGCTGGTCGCCCTGGTCCAGCGGGTGCCCGGCCTGCGCCAGGACGACCCGCAGCTGATCGCCGAACTCCAGGACCTGGCCACCGCGCGGCTGCCGCACGCCGCCGTTCCCGACCGGATCGCCGTGCTGGCCGCGCTGCCAAGCGCCCCGGACGGCACCGTCGACCAGTTGGCACTGCCCGCCGTGGCCACCGAGGCGCTGGCCCTGGCCGGCCCGGGCGGCGACGAGCACCTGCCGCTGCTGGTCGGGCTCTGGCAGGAGCTGATCGGCCGCCCCGACCTCGACGCGGACGCCAACTTCTTCACCAGCGGCGGCCATTCGCTGCTGGCCGCGCAGCTGGTGCAGCGGGTGGAGGAGCGCACCGGGGTCCGGCTGCGACTGGCCGACGCCTTCGAGCACCCCACGCCCGCGGCGCTGGCCGCCCGGATGACCGCCGTGGCGCGGGCCGCCTGAGCCCTGGCGCGGCGCGCCCGCCCCAGCTGTCGTCGCCCAGCCGTCGTCACCCAGCTGTCGTCGCCCAGCCGTCGTCACCCAACTGTCGTCGCCCAGCCGTCGTCACCCACCCCGACTCCCTTTCTCGTGTCCGTTCTTGTGTCCAGGAGGACCCAGCCGTGGCAGGACCAGCGCCCCACCCGGAGTGGAATCCGGCTCCCCACCCGCCGACCCGCGGACAGACCGTGCACGAGCTCTTCGACTGGTGCGTCGAGCGCGGGCCGCGGGCCGTCGCGGTGCGCCACGGCGAGCGCCGGGTCGGTTACGCCGAACTGGCCGAGGCCTCCCACGCCTACGCCGCCGAGCTGGAGCGACTCGGTGTCGGCCCCGGCACCCTGGTCCCGGTGCTGATGCCGCGCTCCCCGGAGTTCCTGGCCGTGCTGCTCGCCGTGCTGCGGCGCGGCGCCGCCTATGCCGCGCTCGACCCGCGCTGGCCCAGGCCCCGGCTGGACGGCCTGCTGGAGCGGCTGGCCGGACCGGTGCTGGTCACCACCGAGGCCGGCCCGTGGGCGAAGCCCGCGTGGGCGCCGCCCGCCGTGGAGGCCGTCGAGCCCGGTCGGCGCCCCACCCCGGTCGCGGTCACCGGCGACGACCCGAGCGCCGTCTTCTTCACCTCCGGCAGCACCGGCACCCCCAAGGGCGTGCTCACCGCGCACCGCGGCAACGTGCGCCTCTTCGACCGGTGGGCCTTCGCCCCGGTCGGCGGCGGGGCCGTGATGCCGCAGTCGCTCGCCGCCACCTGGGACGCCTTCGGCCTGGACTCCTGGGCCGTGCTGCTCGGCGGCGGCACCATCGTGATCCAGCAGGACTCCCTCGAACTGGCCCGCCGGCTGCGCGAGCTGATCGCCGAGCAGGACGTGGACACCGTCTTCCTGCCCACCGCCGTCTTCCACCTGGTGGTCGACAGCGACCTGGACGCCTTCGCCGGCCTGAAGGTGCTGGGCACCGGCGGCGAGCGGCTCTCCGCCACCCACGCCCGCCGGTTCCTGGAGCGCCACCCCGGCATCCCGCTGCACAACATGTACGGACCGGTCGAGTCGACCATCGCCGCCACCGGCCACCTGGTCACCCTCGCCGACTGCGACGAGAGCGGCCCCGGCATCCCGATCGGCCGCCCCTACGACAACACCGCCGTGCACATCCTGGACGGCGCGGACCAACTCTGCGCCGTCGGCGAGACCGGCGAGATCTGCCTCTCCGGCGCGGGCCTCGCGCTCGGCTACCTGAACGACCCCGGGCTGACCGCGCAGCGCTTCGTCGCCCTGCCGCTGGGCCAGGACGGCGCGCCGGTGCTGGTCTACCGGACCGGCGACCTGGGCCGCTGGTCCGAGCAGGGCCTGATCCACTTCGAGGGCCGCGCCGACCGCCAGGTGAAGCTGCGCGGCTTCCGGGTCGAACTGGACGACGTCGAGCAGGGCGCCCGCCGGGTCGAGGGCGTGGGCAGCTGCGCGGTGGTCCCGCTGGCCGGCCCGGACGGCGCCTGCGAGGACCTCTGCCTCTTCTACGTCCCCTCCGGCGGCAGCCGGCTGACCGAGGACCAGCTGCGCACCGCCCTCGCCGCGGCGCTGCCCGGCTACCTGGTCCCCGGCCAGATCCACCGCCTCGACCAGCTCCCGGTGCTGGAGGACCGCAAGGTCGACCGGCACACCCTGGCCGCCCTGGCCGTGCGCCTGCGCACCCAGGGCGCCGACGGCGACAGCCCGCGGGGCACCACCGAGCAGCTGCTCGCCGACCTGTTCCGCGAGATCCTCGGCGTCGCCGCCGTCCCGCGCGACATCTCCTTCTTCGCCCTGGGCGGCACCTCGCTGACCGCCGCCCAACTGGCTGGCCGCCTGGAGCAGCAGTTCGCGGTGCGGCTGCGGCTCGCGGAGATCTTCGACGCGCCGACCGTCCGCGACCTGGCCCGCACCCTGGAGGCGAGCCCGGCACGGGTGGACTGAGCCGCCGCGCCTGAACGTGTCCGAGGTGTCCGGGGTCCCGCCGATCGATCGGCGGGACCCCGGACACGTTCAGGCGCTCGCCGCCGGTGAACCGCACGGACCCCACGGCCCGTCACACCAGTGGGAGCCCACCGCATCCCGGTGGCCGGAGCCCCCCCGACCCGGTGGCCGGCCGGTACACCGACAGTGCCGGCCGGCCGCTCCCCCCGCAGGCCGCCTCGCGCCTCCTCACCCCGGCTCACCCCGGCTCGGCCACCTCCAGGATCACCAGCGTGCCCGCGCTCCCGGCCCGCACGGCGTGCCGGACCCCGGCCGGAACCTCGCAGACCTCGCCCTGACGCACCGTCATGTCCTCTTCCCCCAGGTGAAGTTCCAGCCGCCCGTCGAGGACGAACAGCAGCTCGGCGGCAGCGTGCACCTCCTCCTCGACGGGCAGCTCGTCCATCCGCAGCACCTTCAGCCGGGCCGTCCCCACCTGCCCGAGCAGCTGGGACCGCCAGGCCCGCGGCAGCGCGGCCGCGGTGTCGAACACGTTGATCGGACTCATGGTCAGCGAAGCTACCCGCGCCACGGCCGCCGTTGGTCGACCGTTCGGCAAAATCTCGCGCCGCGCTGTCGTGCGCCCATGACCAGCACCGCGGACCACCCGGCTGCCCTTCCTCGACATCGACGGCCCCCAGCGGAGCCGCCCTGCCCCGCCCCGCGCCACCGGAAATCCGCTGCTGGACCGACTCGACCCCACCCTCGGGCCCCGACTCGCCGCGCTGCTCTGCACCCTCGTATGGGCGACAGCCTGGTCAGTGTCCCGGCTGAGCTGCCGGGTGTTACCGCGACGGCCCCGGGCCGGGTGGGCGAGGTCGCTGACCTCGTTCCATGGTGCTCTCACTGTTCGGGGCCGGCCTCAAGCCAGACGGCTGGGACAGGGGGCGGCGGCTGGATGAGGTAGGTCTCGAACCCGTCGACCCTGCCGGCGGGGGTGAAGCCGGATTTCGTGAGGACACGCCCCGAGGCGGGGTTGTCCGGGTGGTGCTTGGCACGGATCTCCGGCAGCCCGAGGTGGCCGAGACCCAAGGCGAGGACCTTGCGAACTCCCTTGGTGGCGTAGCCTCTTCCCCAGACATCCACGCGCAGGATATAGCTGATCGTGGCGGCGGGGCCGTCCCGATCGAGCTTGATGACACCGAGGAGCTCGGCACGCACGGTGATACCGAGGACGTACCGCGTGCGGGGCGTCCGCGCTGCGGCGGCCATTGCGGCGCTCGTGTAGCGCAGTGCTTCGGCTTCGTTCATTGGTCCGCGTCCGAGGAACCTGGTCGATTCCGAGCTGTAGATCTGCTGGAGCGCCCCGGTGTCCTCGGGAGTCAGTTCCCGCAGTTCAATCACGTTTCCATCGTGCCGATCAGGGCGGCGAGTTCTCCGGCGGTGGGCCGGTTGTCCGGCTCGGAGAGCAGGACTTCGCACAGGATGTCCTGCAGCTCCGGCCACGGGGTCACCCTCGCCAGGGGAACGCGGCGGGCGGCAATGGCGTCGCGCAGCCCTGCGGGGCCGACGACCCGCCGGTCGATCGCGGCAGCCTCGTAGTCGAGATGCCAGTTCCCTGTGGTGCAGGCCCAGAGCGTTCCGGCCAGTGCGTACACGGGGCTTGAGGAACATCCGTGCCAGATCGTGCGCTAAGGCCGGATCGCCACTGGTGGGCCGCTGGCGAGTCGTTGGCTTCAGGACGGCGGTGAAGTCTTCCCACAGATAACGCCCTATTATCTGCGGTATCACTGAGCGCGACCTGCGGCGGCGTCTTTCGCACGCTGCGTGAAGCGGCCCCTGTTATCTGTGGCAAGGGGGATGCCGTGCCCGCCGTCGTTCTGCTCCCGACCGGGAAGGCGGTGACCGTCCGGACGGCGGCCGACCTGTTCCTCGACTCGCTCGGCAACCCGAACACCGTCCGGAACTACGGCATCGCCGTCGGAAAGACCGCCGAGCGGATCGGCGAGGGCAGGCCGTTCGACTCGGTGGCGGACGACGAGCTCGGGGAGGCGCTGGAGCTGCTGTGGGGCAGCTCGGCGGTGAACACCTGGAACGCCCGCCGCGGCGCGGTCCTGTCCTGGACGAGCTGGTGTGCCGAACGCGGCTACGACGGGCCGAGAGTGCCGGTGTGGGCAAGGCGGCTGGCGGCGCCGAACTCGGAGACCCCGGTGCGCTCGAAGATGGCGATCGACCGGCTGATCGCCCGCCGCGATGTGCACCTGCGGGAGAAGACGCTGTGGCGGATGCTCTACGAGACGTGCGCCCGGGCGGAGGAGGTCCTGGGTGTCAACATCGAGGATCTGGATCTGGCTGGCCGGCGCTGCCGGGTGAAGGCGAAGGGCGCTCAGCCCAAGGCCCGCCGCCGGGGCCAGGCGCGCGAGGACTTCGTGCTGGAGACGGTGTACTGGGATGCCGGCACCGCCCGGCTACTACCTCGCCTCCTCAGGGGCCGTACCCGCGGACCGGTGTTCGTCACCCACCGCCGCCCTGGCCCCGGGAAGGTCGTCGGCCCGCGCGACGTCTGCCCGGATACCGGGCTCGCCCGCCTCTCCTACGGACAGGCCCGCGCGCTGTTGGACGAGCACACCGCGCTCGGCGGGCCGGGCACTTGCTGGGACCTGCACGAGTGGCGGCACTCCTCCCTGACCCACCTCGGTGAGGCCGGCGCGAGCCTGCTGATGCTGATGGCGAAGTCCCGGCACAAGAAGACGGAGAACGTCCGTCGCTACTTCAAGCCCTCCCCGGAGGCGATCGCCGAGGTCACCAGCTTGCTCGCCCCGGGCGACAGCAAGAGGTAGGAGCCAGTCCAGTTCATCCGGAGCCCCGCGAACTATTCAGTATTTTACCAGAACAGCGATGGAAAGTCATATCCGCTTGGGATATGGAAAAGTGGTGCCTTGTTCGCTATGTTGGCGCCCATGACTGCAAAAGCTGAATTAATTGTCGACTCTGGTGAATTGCAGCTGTGGACCGAACGGCTCGGCAACTCAAACGACCCGGCGGTCCTGCTGGTGATGGGGACCGCCGCACCAGGCATCGGATGGCCGGACGAGCTGGTGGATGTGCTGGCAGCCAGCGGTCGCCAGGTCATCCGCTACGACCACAGGGACACCGGCCGGTCCGCCTGCGTGGACTTCGCCACCCACCCCTACACGCTGGCAGACATGGCCGCCGACGCGACGGCCGTGCTCGACGGCCACGGAGTAGCCGCCGCGCACATCGTCGGGGTGTCCCTGGGCGGCGCGATCGGCCAGTGGCTGGCCGTGCACCGCCCTGAACGCGTACTGACTCTGACAGCGATGATGACCGGCCCGATGGGCCACAGCGCGGGCCCGGCTTGGGCACGCGCCATGGCCGGCCAGGCACCCGACCCCAGCGACCTACCGCCACCCACAGCACGCTTCCTGGCTCACCTCGCGCAACGCGCCGCTCTCCCGCAGGGGACTCGCGACGAGTACGTCATAGCGAACCTGGAGACGTGGCGAGTGCTCAACGGCGACATCCTTCCCTTCGACGAGCCTGCCGCTCGCCGCTTCGTGGAAGCCTCCTTCGACCGGACCAGTAACCACAGCGCGTCCCTCAACCACGATCTGGCAGGACGTCACATGACCGAAGACCGCCTCGCACCGCTGTCCTCGATCAAGGCCCCGACACTGGTCATGCACGGCACGGAAGATCCCCTGCGCCCGCTACCGCATGGCCATGCCCTCGCCGAGGAAATCCCTCATTCCCGATTCCAGCCGATTCCCGGCATGGGGCACACACTGTTCTCTCCTGGACTTCCCCAGCAGATCGGCGAAATCATTCGCGAGCACACCGCGTAGAGAGCGGAACGTCGAGCGGATGCCCGCCAATGGGCTCCAAATACCCTCTGACAGCGCTCATCCCTCATCGACGGTGTCCGGATCCCGCAAGGGACGCAGCCCACCAGGCAGCTCGGGCAACTGGAACGAGTAGCGGCCCAGCATGTTGATGTGGTGGCGTACGAACGGGGAGAGCCGGGCGCCATCCTCGTCGCGGACGTCGAGGCCATCGCTGCGGAGCTGGGTGACTGCGGCATCCATGTAGCGGGTGTTGCACAGCGTATCCGGGGCGAACGCTTGAGTTGGTGATGTTTGCGCAGGTAGAACGTCTGCGGTCGCGTCCGCAAGGGAGGGGTCGCGTCAGCCTCGGCGTTGACGGCCGACTTTCGTGGCCGGGCCGCTGCTGATGAAGAGCGCGAAGCCAGCGAAGACGAGACCGATGGGCAACCATCCGGCCTCGCCCATGCGACCGAACGAGCCGGTGAGTGCGAGGAGCGCGCCTCCAGCGATGCCGACGCCGCCCGTCACCGAGGACCAACCGCCGACACGCGGGCGTTTGTAGGCGTGCGCGTGCCAACCGCTCAGCGTCCGCACCCCGATCACTACCAAACCGCTGCCGGCGATCAAGCCGAACCAGTCCTGCCCCATGGCGTCCCTCCTCCACCGGGGAGCGTACCGCGAGGTCGCGGCACCTCGACGGGTGGCGTCGGGGTAAAGCGCTGACGGCCGCGGCAATGGTCATGTGCTGTCGGCCGCAGCAACGGTCCGGGGGCCGAGACGCCGTCGCAGTTGGAGGTTCTCGCTCTGGGCCGCTTCGAGGGCCTGCCGCAGGGCCCGCACCTCGTCGCGATGCCGCTGCTTTAGCTCGGCGAGCTGGGCGGTCAGAGTGCGTACGACGCTGCTGGGCGTGTCGTCGGGCGGTTCCGCGACCGGACGTGGTGGGCGGCTCTGCTGCTGGGCGCGGAGTTGTTCGACGCGTTGGCGGATCTCGGTGCAACGGTAGAGGAAGTCCAGCGAGACTCCGGCGGTCTGGGCCAGGCCGCGGAAGGTGATGGACTGCCTGGTGCGGATCATCTCGCGCAGGCCCTGCTCGGCTCGGGCCCGGGCGGTGGCGCTCTTGCGGGCGGCGGCCTGGCGGAGGTTGTCGGGGTTGCCGCGCATAGGTCAGCTCCCCTCCTGGCAGCGGGTGATCGCGTCGGCGCGGGCGCCGACACCGGCCCCGCGCACGGCCTGGGGTTCGTCGGCGAGCCGGGTCGCTTCGAGTTTGAGGATGATGCGCCCCAGGGCGTCCTGTTCCTGCCGTCGGCCGGTGAGCCAGATGTTGTCCTCGCCCATGGGCTGGCCGGTCCGGGCGGTGAAGGCGCGCTGCCGTTCTTCGACGAGTTGGACGGTGCGGTCCCGCTGGGAGGTGAGCTCGGGCAGGTAGGTGGCGTCGGTGGCGAACTTGTCGCAGGTCAAGCAGGCGTTGCCCTTCGCGCAGACCTGACGGGGCGGCAGCAGGCACAGCCCGTTGGGGAGGATCCGGTCGGTGCGCTTGTCCAGCTCCAGCATGTCGTAGAGGTCGCGCGGGTCGGTGGTCAGCTCGCGGGCATCAGCGGTGATCTTCCGGTAGCGCAGGAACTCGCGCTCGTGGGTCTCGGCGAGGGTCTGCGCATAGTGCATCACCATGGTCGGAGACAGGTGTCCGAAGTATCGCTGGACAACGTGGATCGGGACGCCGGCGTTGAGCAGGCTGGTGGCGCGGGTGTGCCGAAAGCGGTGGGTGCGGTTGAAGTCGACCAGCCTCCCGGCGCTGTCGCGGATGTCGAGGCGACGGGCGAGCTTGGAGAGTGTTTGCTGGACGCGCTCCATGGGATAGGGCTTGTCGGCGTGGCGGTTCATCTTGTGCGCCAGGAACAGGTACTTCGGCGTCACCCCGGTTGCCCAGCGGGGTCCGAGGTGGGCGTCGGCCCATTGCCGCTGTCCGGTGATGATGGTGACGATCTCGGCGTCGACGAGGATCGAGTCCGGCGCCTGTTCGATCTTCGTCTGCTGGTAGCGCAGTTTGGCGACGAAGGCACCGTCCTCGGCCTCCTGCCCGTCGGGTCGGGTGAGCTGGTCCAGTGCGAACAGCGGGTCGCGGTCGAGCATGCGGACCTCACTGATCCGTCGGCCCAGGCGGGCCTGCAGCATGACGATCCGCATGAGCTGCTCGTCGTCGAATCCGCCCTCCTCGACCGGGGCGCCGAGCAGGTGCAGGTTGGCCATGATCTGGGAGAAGGCGGTGTCGTCGATGACCTCCCAGCGTTCCGGCTGAACCGTGGGCCGACCCTTCTCTCCGCGACGCCACAACATGGCGTGGTAGGGGCCCAGCTCCAGCCAGTCCGGTTCCGCCAGGGCCTGAGCGGCAGCCTCTCTGCTGTCAGCCATGAACGCGTAGAACTTCTCGACGTCGGTGACGATGTCGTTCACCCGCAGCCGCGACAGCGGCTTTCCCCGGTTCGGGCCGGCACGCGCGATCTGGGCGCGGACGTGGCTGAGGAAGTCCAGCATGAACACCCGCACCGCGGCGGGGTCCTCGCCCAGCCATGGTGAAGGGGCGGGCTGCCGGTCGGCGATCCAGTCGGCGAACACCTGCAGTCCGGACCGTCGGGCGCGTGCCGTGCTCCACGTCATGTCCCCGGTCTCCAAGGAGACGCGGAGATACCACTGGACGCCGTGCCGCAGCCAGAGCGGTTGCATCTGGTGGAAGTAGAGGCTGTGGTCACCCTGCGGTTCATGGGTGCGCCGCGGGATGCGCGGATCCAGGGCCGGGTCCCATACCTCGCGCTGCCACCAGGCCCGCTGGTCGTAGGCACTCCACAGCATCTGGTAACAGCGCCGCAGGAGCGAGGTGGTGTTCTGCAACCAGCCCCTGCTGGGCAGGCGGCCGTTGTGCCGGGCGAACGCGGCGGCTACCGCTCGTTCCCACGCGCGAGGAGTGTGGTCCATCAGTGAGCCGCGAAGTTCCGGATCGTCCTCCACCGCCCTGGCCAGCCAGGTGAGCATAGACCCCAGCGCTCCCACCGGGACTCGTCCGCCCAGTTCGACGATGCGCCAGCAGCACCAGGCCATCTCGCGGTCCATGGGCTCGGGCAACTGCCCGAAGCGGAGCCGGAAGCTTCGCTGGTGCGTGGCCACCAGGAAGGCTGCCAGATCTGCGGACCCCAGAGCGCCCGAGGTCAGTTCGACCGTGCGGAACCGCTGCGGGACCCCGTCCCACATGGCCTGGAGTTCCTCTGCCTGGAAGAGGCCGGAGGCGTCGCGCATGCTCTCCAGTAGTTCGGCGCCCATCAGCACGGCCCGATCTGTGCGGCGTCCGTGGCTGCCCGCCAGCCGGCGGTGAGTTTCGTCCAGTCGGCCACGGCCCGCAGTTCGGCGTCCTCGGTGACATGGGCGTAGGTGTTCATCGTGGTCTGCACGTCCGCGTGCCCGAGTCTGCGCGAGACCACATGCATCGGCACTCCGGACAGCAGCAGCGCGGTGGCGTGGCTGTGCCTGAACCAGTGGGGTGTCCACCCGTCCGGGACCTGCCCTGCCAGCTGGTGGCGGAGCCGGTCGACCAGGTCGTAGACGCTGTCGGGCTTCCAGGGGGCGAACCGCGGTTCGCGGTCCAGGTTGACGAACACGTACCAGTCGTCGAGGTTGGCGACTGCCAGGTCAGCCCCCACATCGCACAGTTGCCACAGGTACTCGCCGTAGAACCGGTCGAGCTCGTCGGAGATGTAGAGCTTGCGGTAGCAGCCGCCCTTCGCGCGCACCCTGTGCGGATGCTCGCGTGGGACCACTTCGATGAACGGGGTGTCGCCGCGGCCGGTGTGCCAGTCGCGGTGCTGGAGCCCGAGCGCCTCGCCGAGCCGAAGCCCGGTCTCGGCCAGCAGCGCCCACAGCAGGCGGTCGCGCACCGATCCCCGCCACTCGCCAACCGCCGGGTCCCAGACCGCGCAGGCGTCGCAGATCCGGTCGATCTGCCGAGGCGTCAGCACTGGGGGTGCCGCCGCATGCTGCTGACGCACCCGGATGACGGTCTGGCGACGGCCCTTGCGGCGCGCGATGTGCTCCAGCATCGGCTTGTAGCGGCCACCGCCCCCGTGCACCAGGCGGTGCAGGTCCCGGCCGACATCGACGCCGTTGAGCCGGTGGAACTCGTAGCAGGACAGCACTGCCCGCAGCCGCACCGTGATCGTCGACTCGCCGAACCGCGCCTTCCCCGGAACCAGCGCCGCGACCTGCGGGTCCTCGCCGGTCCGCAACCAGGTCAGGAACGCACCGAAGTCCTCCAGCGTCACCCCGTCCCAGACCAGCCCGAAGGCATCCAGGTACTGCCACCACAGGGCCAGGCCCCGGGCGTAGGACTTCACCGTGTTCGGGGAGACCTTCTGCACCCGCAGGTACTCCAGGTACTCCTCCGCCGGCCCCACTACCCGGTGGTCACGGCCCAGCACCGTCCACGTCCGCTCCCCAGCGCCGAGGGTGAGGCGCTGCGTACGGAACCCCGAGAGATCAGCTACGGTCGTCACGACCCGTAACGTACGCGCCCCGGATACACCGTCCGCGAAGGCGACGAGACACGCTCTAGAGATCACTCATACTGCGTAACGGACGGCCTTCGGCCGCCCCAGATAAAACAGCACCAGGGCGTTGAGGACCAGGCCGAGCGCGCCGATCTGGTCCTCCATCCCGTCGTGGTAGTTCCGGTAAAGCTGGCCGGCCCGGCCGTGGAAGATCTTCCGGGCGAGCGCATGGCGCCCCTCCTGCAGGTTGGCCTGCGTCTTGATCTGCCGCCGGTAGCCGGGCTCGTCGGCCAGCCGCAGGATGTGCAGCGACTTCGAGATCCGCCCGTAGTGCGCGATCGCGTCGCCCAGCGGGGTGGGCCGGCCGTCGCGCGACAGCATCCGGATCACGTCGTAGGCCCGCACCGCGCCGGTGTGGATCGAGCCGATGATCCGCAGGATGTCTTCCCAGTGCCGCTCGACCCTGACCAGGTCGATCCGGCCGCGGGCCGCGTCCTGGAAGGCGCCGTAGTCGGCTGAGCGGTCGATGCGCCACATCTTCTGGTCCGGCAGGTCCACCAGCTGTGGCGCGTACGTGAACCCGGCCAGGGTGAGCAGGCCGAACACGATGTCGCTGTAGCTCGCGGTGTCGGTGACGATCATCTCAGGGCGCTTGCCGCCATCGCGGTCGTAGAGCACGTCCAGGACGTACAGGGAGTCGCGCGGGGTGCCGGCCACCACCTTCCCGCCGAGCCCGGCCGCCTGGTCGTTGATCAGGTTGAGCCAGGTCGCCCCGCCCCGGCGCCCGAAGTACTTCGGGTTCGGCCGCGCGTACACCGACGGCACCGGTACGACGAACCGCATCCCGTCGACCGAGGCGACCAGGCCGCCGCCCCATGCCTGGGCGAGCGGGATGGACGCCTGGGTGTCGATCAGGGCGGCGTTGGCGGCCAGCACGGTCGGCTTGGCCTGCGCCCACGCCTCGCCGGCCAGCAGCTTGGCCCTCGGGTCGCCCCATTTGGAGGAGTTCTTGGCGAACACCTCCTTGCGCCGCAGCATCCGGTGGAACTGCTCCAGCACGCAGAAGGTGTACGCCTTCCAGTCCACCGTGCCCGGCTCCAGCTGCGGGGCGGTCAGCACCAGGCGCCGCCAGGAACCGGCCAGCAGGTCGGTGTCGATCTCGGTAGGGCCCACCTTCTTGCGGCCCATCAGGTCCGGCAGCGACTTCAGCGCCTTCAACACGGGCAGCCCCTCCGGGGTGGCACCGAAGTCCACCACCTCCACCAGCAGCTTCAGGAATGGCCGCACCGTGCCGAACCGGCCCACCAGCATTGCCCGCCACGCCTCGTCCGCGTCCGAGTCCAGCGGCGGCGTCAGCTCGAACAGGGCCGCGATCGCCGCGGCCAGCTCCTGACGCGGGATCACTGCCTCGATTCGCTCCCACATCGCGTCGAACGTGGCCACCTTGGGCCCGGTGACCTCCCCTGTGTCGGTATCGACCTGCTCGGAGGTGGTGTCGAACACGACCTGGAAGGCGGTGGCCAGCCTCATCCCGGCCCGCTCGACCTTCGGCAGGGTCTTCAACTTCTCCTTCGCCGTGTCCCGCTCCGCGCGGGCCAGCAGCTTCGTGGCGACCAACACCTCCAGTAGGTCCAGTGCGTCATCGATCGCCCTCGTCGTCAGGTACACCGCGGTGGACAGTAGCGTGGCCAGCCGCCGGGAGTCGCCGTGCCGCTTCAGCAGCGACGCCTTGCCGTCCACGCCGTACCGGGACAGCTCCGCCAGGCGCCGAGGCGGAATCCCGGACACATCCAGGTCGCCCATGCCCAGGTCCGTGATCTCCCGCGCCCGCTCCAGCGACCACTTCATCTGCGGCCCCGACACCCGCACCGGACCTCGCCGCAGCCGGTCCAGCTCCGAGACCCGCTGACCGGACGGCTCGATCAGTAGCGAGTCCAGCACCGCCCGCTGACCGGTGTTCAGCAGCCCGTACAAGGTGTCCCACAGCCGCTGGTTCGCCGCCTCCCGCACCGACGCCACCAACCGGGCCAGCCGGGACACCCCCGGCAGCAGCACCCGCCGCTCCCGCAGCCACCCCACCGCCGCGTCGAACATCGCCTTCGGCCCGTCCCCGGTCGTCCAGGCCCGCGCGTCCAGCCACTCCACCAACTCGTCCCGGACCTCGGCGAAGTCCCGCCGGCCGCCGTCCTGCTGGATCTCCCCGGCGTGTGTGCGGGCCGTCCCGTCCCGCTCGCCGTACTCCCGCAGCACCGCGAAGTCAGCAATCCCCAGTTGCGCGGCCAGGTACTCGGCCACCTCTACCGGCACCTGCCGCGGGTCGGGCATGAACCGCCCCAGGAACCGCACACTCGTCAGCTGGACCGCGAACCCCAGCCGGTTGTGCGCCCGCCGCTTCGCCTGCACCTTCTCCCGGTCGGCGTCGTCCAGGAAGAAGAACCGCTCCAACTCCGCCCGCGTCGGCGCCCCGTAGAACGACCCGTACCGGGCTGCCTGCTCATCTGTCAGAAACTCGACCGCCACCACGGCCCTCCGGAGATCGACAACATCGACCCGCGAAGGTTCCGCCGCACGATCCGCCCTGGTCAACGGCCTCCCGAGACCGACCAGGGCTTAGCGCACGATCTGGCACGGATGTTCCTCAACCCCCGCCCCCTGCTCGGCCTGCCCCGGCTGCCCGTGGTCCACTGGCCGGACCTGACCGATGACGACTACCTGCTGGACGTACGGGCCGGACTCCACTGGAAGACCCGCACCCTGCTCGCCTGGGCGGCGGGCCGCGCGTTCGCCTGGGTCGACGACGAGATCACCGACGCCGACCGCCACTGGACCACCGCCCACCACCCCGCCCCGGCCCTGCTCCACCGCGTCGACCCGACCCTCGGACTCACCGACACGGACTTCACCGTCCTCGCCGACTGGCTGGCCACGGCGGGCCGTTGACGCCACCACCCGGCGAGCGCCTCAGGAGAGGTCCGGGGGGCGCAGGGTGAAGCGGGCCACGACCGTGGCGCGCACGGTCCGTGGCACCGGGCGCAGGTCCAGGTCCGGGCGCTCCTTGAGCGAGCCGTAGGACACCGAGCCCTGGGCCCTGCCGCCTGCCCCTGGCGATGGGTAGGTCTCCCCCTCGCCCAGCCCCTGGTCGGCCAGGCTCAGCAGACCCGTCAACTCCGAGCCCAGCGCACCCGCGTACTGCCGCGCCCGCAGCACCGCCGCCTCCACCGCCTGGGCGCGGGCCCGCTGGTGGGCCGGGGCGTCCCGACGCAACCGCCAGTCCGGGCCGGCCAGGGTGCCGCGCTCCAGGCCGGCCAGCGCCAGGACGATGTCACCGAGCTGCTCGAATTCGACGACGGTGACGTGCAGTTGGGCGCTGCCACGGTAGCCGGTGATCCGCTCGGTGCCGCGCCGGGAGCCGGGGCGTTCGGGATTGATCCACAGGGCGCCGTTGGCCACCCGCTCCACGGCCGCGCCGTAGGGGGCGAGGAGCGAGCGGGCGGACCGCAACTCCTCGGCCAGGAGCCGCACGACGGACTCGCGTTCCCGGTCCTGGACCTGGACGGTCAGATGCAGGTCGGCGTGGTCCGGTTCGACCTCCAACTCGGCCTCGCCGTACACGGTCACGGTGGGGAGTGCTGCTGATTCCATGCTCGGCAGTCTGCCAGCCACCCCGACGCGGGCTGACCGGGCCGGCTGGTCAGGTGGCGAGTGCCTTCACCGTCAGGTGGTAGTCCTCGCGGATCCGCCCGGCCTCGTCCAGGACGAGCAGCACCCGGGCGGACCAGGCGAGGTGGCCCGCGTCCGCCCCCTGCCGGGCGATCAGCTGGATGGTGAAGGTGACCACCCCGTGCCCGTCGGCGGCGTCGTCCCCGGCGGTGACGGCGTAGGTCCCGCTCGCCACGAACTGCTGGTACGCCTCGGTGATCCGGTCGGCGAGCCGCTCGTGGCCACGGAAGTGGGCGCCCTCCACGTACTCGACGCCGTCAGGTGCCCAGAGGGCGGCGATGGCCCGGCGGCGTGCGGCCGGGTCGGGCTCGCTCCACACCGCGATGTAGCGGGCGACGAGCGTGTCGAGGTCGAGGGGGAGGGCGATCGGGTGCGCGGCTGCTGCGGTCGTGCTGGTCATGGCTGTCGTCCGTTCTTCGTCCACTTCGGTCGGCCGGTGCCGGCCGCCGCAGGCAACGTTCGCCGCTGCCGCGGTGGGAGGGGCAAGACGGCGGCCGGGGCGGACTCTCCCCCTGTGGGAGGGCGCAGAATGGTCGCCGTGACCGCTCTCCTGTCCATCGGCGACTTCTCGCGCGCGACCCACCTGACCGTCAAGATGCTGCGCCACTACCACCAGGCCGGGCTGCTGGAACCGGCCGAGGTGGACCCGCACACCGGCTACCGGCGGTACACCACCGCGCAGATCCCCACCGCGCAGGTCATCCGCCGCTTGCGCGCGCTGGACCTGCCGTTGGAGGAGATCCGGGCGGTGCTGACCGCGCCGGACGTGCGGACCCGCGGTGAGCGGCTCGGCTCCCACCTCGCCCGGCTGGAGGAAGAACTCGTGCGCAGGCGGCGCACCGTGGCCTCGCTGCGCGAACTGCTGGCGCCCGCCCCGTCCGTCGCGCCCGAGGCGGCTGACGCCGGCATCGAGCTGCGCGGTGTGCCGGCCGTCCCGGCGGCCGCCGTCAGCGACGTGGTCGACGCCGCGGACTCGGTGTCGTGGCTGCAGGGCGCGCTCGGCGAGCTGCACGCGACCCTGGCCGCCCAGGGCCTGACGGCCGACGGACCGGCCGGGGGGATCTTCGCCGACGACCTGTTCACCCACCACCGCGGCCGGGCCACCGTCTTCGTGCCGTGCGCCGGACCGGTCCGCCCGATCGGCCGGGTCGCCCAGCTGGACGTCCCGGCCGCCGAGTTGGCGGTCATCACGTACACGGGCCCACCGGAGGAGGTCGACCGCGCCTACGGCACGCTGGCCGCCTACGTGGCCCGGCACGCGCTCGCGGTAGACGGCCCGATGCGCGAGTACTACCCGGTCGGCCCGCGCGACACCGCGGATCCGGCGCGCCGGCGGACCGAGATCGGCTGGCCGGTCTTCCGGACCGGCGACGGCACCTGACGGCACTTGACGGCACCTGACGGGGCAGCCGCGGCGCGAGCGGCCGAGCACCACGGCCACCTCGATCGCCATGTACCTGACCCCAGTTGCCGCACCGGGCAAGCCAGGGGTCCGAGCTGCGGGGAGCGGGGTTGGCCCGGCACCGGCACCTCGCGACCATGAAGCGAACCGGTCCGTCTCAAGAAGGAGTTGACGATGCGTCACCGCCTGCTGGCCACCATGGCCCTGGGAACCTCTCTCGCCCTCGCCCCCCTGACCGCCACCGCTGCCTCCGCCGCCACTGCCGCCGCGCCCGCCACCGCCCCGACCACGGTCACCGCCGACCAGTGCTTCAACAACGGCGGCTACTTCGGCGGCTACAACGCCAACGCCCAGGCCTTCTGTACCGAGGGCATCTACAACGGCATCCCCTTCGACAAGGACCCCAACCAGGGCTGGTGCCCCACCGGGCAGCACATCTACTTCGTCTACCTCAAGGGCCTCTTCTGCACCGTGGACGTGCCCAACACCTGACCCGCGAGCGGCAGCGCGTCGACCGGCACCGGACCCTCCGGTGCCGGTCGACGCGCTGCCGCGGTCGGCCAGTCCAGCACGGTGAGTCCGGGCCACTGCTCCTGCCAGCGGGACGCCTTGGCCTCGTAGACCTCCCGCGGCGCGAGGACCGGATTGGGGCGCACGACGAGGTTGAACACATCGGCCAGCCCGTGCGGCGCGTAGACCCGCCACCTCCCGTCCGGCTCGACCCGGACGCCCAGGCAGCAGGTCGTCGCGGCGAAGCAGTCGATGGCCGCCTCCGTGGACGTGTGCGGCGCGCAGGGCACCCCGAACTTCCCCTCGTACCAGAGGTGCACCCGGGCCTCGTTGCGGATCTCGACCTCGACGGGAAGATCCGCGAAGACCTCCCGGCCCGCCCTGATCACCGCGTCCTCGGCCTCCCAGGAGAGGTCGGCGCCGTCGAAGTAGAAAACGTCGTAGTCCTTGATCCCACTGGTCGGCGGCCTGTCCGTGACCACGTTCCAGACCGTCTGGAACAGGCAGCCGGCCGTCACGTACCACCCCGGCAATCCCATCCCCGCCGTGCGGGTCAGCACTTCCAGCAGCACGTCATTGCGGGACAGCGCGCTGCGCAGAGCGGCGAGCTGCTCATCGAGGGGAAGTCGACTGATCATCTCCCCTGCCTACCAGGTGCCCCCGACAACCGGCAGCCGGCAGCCGGCAGCCGACAACCAGCCGGGCCGCACCGGTGCCGACCTCGCAACGCGAACGCCCCGGGTGCGGGGAGGCAGCCGGGGCGTCGCTCGGGAGGGCGGACGGGGTTACGGGACGAGGTCGGCCATGGTCCGGGAGATCACGTTGATCACGGGGCCGGCGTGCTGTTCGAGGTAGAAGTGGCCGCCGGTGAAGGTGTGCAGCTCGCTCGTGCCGGTGGTGTGGTCGGACCAGGCGCGGGCCTCCTCGACGGTGGTGCGCGGGTCGTCGTCGGCGGTGAGGACCACGATGGGGGCGGCGATCCGGGCGTCGGTGCCGCGGCTGTAGCGCTCCACCGCGCGGTAGTCGTTGCGGATCGCGGGCAGGACCATCGCCAGCAGCTCGGGATCGCCCAGGACGCGGGAGTCGGTGCCGCCGAGGTTGCGCATCTCCTTGATGATGCCGGCGTCGTCGCGCAGGTGGACGTTCTCCTCGCGCAGCCGGCTGGGGGCCCGTCGGCCGGAGGCGAAGACCGCGGCGGGGCTGATGCCGTCGCGCTCCTCGAAGCGGCGGGCGACCTCGAAGGCGAGGACCGAGCCCATGCTGTGGCCGAAGAAGGCGAACGGGCCGCCGTCGCGGACGGTGGGGGTGAGGGCCAGGTGGATCACGTCGGCCAGCTCGTCGATGGTGTCGATGAACGGGTCGGCGCGGCGGTCCTGGCGGCCGGGGTACTGGACGGCGAAGACGTCCAGCTCCGGCGACAGGGCGGCGGAGACCGGGAAGTAGTAGCTGGCCGAACCGCCGGCGTGCGGGAAGCAGACCAGGCGGGCCCGGGCCTGCGGCGCAGGGTGGTAGTTGCGGATCCAGAGGGCGCTGTCCACCACGGGAGTCGTCATCTTCGTTACCTCTCTGAGGGGTTCGGGGTCAGCGGGTCGCGGCCAGCAGTTCCTGGACCAGACGCGCGGTAGCGGCGGCGTCGGTACCCAGGATCTCCAGCGGGTCGCCGGTCAGGTCGGCGGCGCGGTGCGCGCCCGGCCAGCGCGGGCGGTCGGCGCCGGTGGGGCCGGTGAGCGCCGGGCCCGCGGGGGTGAGCAGCAGGGTCGGCGTGCTGTCGAGGGCGGTGGGCTGCCAGGGCGGCAGGATCCGGTGGTAGCCGCCGGTGGCGATCAGCCGGGCGTCCTCGCCGACCAGCGGGTCACCGGTCACCAGGCCGCCGACCAGCTCGGCGGTGAGGACCTCGGTCAGGTCGGTGCCGGGGGCGGGGGCGTCGATCAGGACCAGGGCGCGGGCGGGGGTGCCCCGCTCCTCCAGCGCGCGGGCCAGGTGGTGCGCGAGCACGCTACCGGTGCCGGCGCCGAGCAGGATCGTACCGTCCTCGACGCTACCACCCGCCGCGGTCGCGGCCGCCAGCGCCTGGGCCTGACGGTCGATCAGGGCGGCGAAGGAGGCGGGCAGGCCCTCACCCGGGGCGAAGCCGGGGGCGGGCAGGAAGGCGACCCGGTGCTCGCCCTCCAGCTCGGCGGCCAGGCGCAGGTAGCGGCCGGGGCCGGCCACGGCGGTCAGCGCGGAGCAGCAGACCAGCGTGGCACCGCCCGCACCGGCCGGACCGGCCGGACCGGCCGCGAGCCGGACCAGCGCGGGCGCCGGGGTGCGGGCACCCGCGGCGCTCTGCAGCGCGGCGGCCGCGCCCAGCAGGTCCAGCAGCTCGCCGGTGCGGCCGGTCCCGCAGGCGCCGGCCAGCAGGGTCGCGAAGCTGCCCAGGGCCGGTGCGAGCACCGGAGCGGGCGACGGGGCGGGGACGGGGATGGCGGCAGGCTCGGCCACCGGGGCGGCCGGCGAGACGGTCACCGCGGCGGGCACCGCGGCGACTGCCTCGGTCAGGCCCCCGGCCGGGCCCTCCGCCAGCACCCCCGCCAGGTACTCGGCCAGCTCCACCGGCGTCGGGTAGTCGTACACCACCGCCACCGGCAGCGCCTGCCCGAGGAGCGTGCCCAGCCGGTCCCGCAGCTCGACGGCGCTCAGCGAGGCGAAGCCCTGGTCCAGGAACTCGCGGGTGGGCTCCACGGTGTCCGCCGAGGCGTGGCCGAGCACCTCGGCGGCCTGCGCCAGCACCGCCGTCAGCAGCAGCTCACGCCGCTCCGAGCCGGTGGCACCGGTCAGCCTGGCCAGCGGAGTTGCCGGGAGGTCGGCACGGACCGCGCCCACCGGCTCGGCGAAGCCCAGCTGCTCCCGGCTGCGCCGCACCCACTGCGACAGCACCGGCAGCGCCGGCCGCAGCACCGCGAGCGCGGCGTCCGGCCCCTCGCCCGCCTCGCCGCCGTCCAGCGCGCGGGCCAGCTCCGCCAGGTCCTCGCGCTCCACGGCCTCCCAGAAGCGCGCGTCCACCGAGCCCGGCCGCACCGACGCGACCGCGCCGCCCGCGCCGTCGATGGCCTGCGCCTCGCGCAGCCAGTACCGCTCGCGCTGGAAGGCGTAGGTCGGCAGGTCGACGCGGTGCGCGCCAGCCCCGGCGAAGTAGGCGGCCCAGTCCACCGCGACGCCGCGCACGTGCAGGCGGGCGACGGCGGCGGCCAGCGCCTGCGGCTCGGGGCGGTCGGCGCGCTGGGTGGGGATGAAGGTGCCGCCGTCGCCCAGCGCGCTGAGCACGCCGTCGGGGCCGAGCTCCACGAAGGTGGTCACGCCCTGCTCGCGCAGCGTGCTCAGGCCGTCGGCGAACCGGACCGCCTCGCGCACGTGGCGCACCCAGTACTCCGGGTCGCCCAACTCCTCGATCCGGCCGGTCAGGTTGGAGACGACCGGGATCCGCGGCTCGGCGTAGTCCAGCGACTGCGCGACGGCCCGGAACTCGGCGAGCATCGGGTCCATCAGCGCGGAGTGGAAGGCGTGGCTGACCGCCAGCCGCTTGACCTTGCGCCCCTCGGCGCGCCAGCCGGCCTCCAGGGCGGCGATGGCGGTCTCGGGGCCGGAGACGACGATCGCCTCGGGCCCGTTGACGGCCGCGACGTCCACCTCGGCGGGCAGCGCGGCGCGGACCTGCGCCTCGGTGGCCCGCACCGCGAGCATCGCGCCGCCGGCCGGCAGCGCCTGCATCAGGCGACCACGCGCGGCGACCAGACGGCAGGCGTCCGGCAGCGACCAGAGGCCCGCCACGTGCGCGGCGGCCAGCTCACCGATCGAGTGGCCGGCCAGCACGTCGGCCCGCACCCCCCAGGACTCCAGCAGCCGGAAGAGCGCCACCTCCACGGCGAACAGGCCGGCCTGGGCGTGCACGGTGCGGTCCAGCAGTTCGGCGTCGGTGCCGAACAGCACCTCCTGCAGCGGCTTGGGCAGCAGCGGGTCGAGCTGCTCGCAGACCGCGTCCAGGGCGGCGGCGAACACCGGCCAGGCCGCGCGGAGTTCGCGCCCCATGCCGAGGCGCTGGCTGCCCTGGCCGGAGAAGAGGAAGGCCACCCGGGCCTCCGCGCTCAGCCCCTCGACCACCCCGGGGGCCGCCTCGCCGGCCGCGAAGGCGTTCAGCGAGCGCAGCAGCTCCGCCCGGTCGCCGCCGGGCAGCACCGCGCGGTACTCCAGCGCCGACCGGCTGGTGGCCAGCGAGTAGGCGATGTCGGTGAGGTCCGTGAGGTCCGTGAGGTCCGTGTGATCAGCGAGGTCGGCGAGGTCGGCGAGGTCCGCCGTCGGACGGTCCGCCAGGTGCTCGGCGAGCCGCCGCGCCTGGCCGCGCAGCGCGCCGGCCGAGCGGCCGGAGAGCAGCACCGGCAGCCCGCCGGGCAGTTCGGCGCGCTCGCCCGCCGCGGTGGCGGTGGCGGCCGGGGCCTGCTCCAGGACCAGGTGGGCGTTGGTGCCGCTCACCCCGAAGGAGGAGACGCCGGCCCGGCGCGGGCGGCCGGTCGCGGGCCAGTCGACCGTCTCGGTGGCCAGCCGCACCGCGCCCGAGGTCCAGTCCACGTGCGGGGTGGGCTCGTCCACGTGCAGGGTGCGCGGCACGACGCCGTGCCGGAGCGCCTGCACCATCTTGATCACGCCCGCCACCCCTGCGGCGGCCTGGGTGTGCCCGATGTTCGACTTGACCGAGCCGAGCAGCAGCGGCCGGTCCTCGGCGCGGCCCTGGCCGTAGGTGGCGAGCAGGGCCTGGGCCTCGATCGGGTCGCCCAGCGTGGTGCCGGTGCCGTGCGCCTCGACCACGTCGACCTGGTCGGCCGTCAGCCGCGCGCCGGCCAGCGCCTGGCGGATCACCCGCTGCTGGGCGGGGCCGTTGGGGGCGGTCAGGCCGTTGCTCGCGCCGTCCTGGTTGACGGCCGAGCCGCGCAGCACGGCGAGCACCTCGTGGCCCTGCCGCTGGGCGTCGCTGAGGCGCTCCAGCAGCAGCATGCCCGCGCCCTCGCCCCAGCCGGTGCCGTCGGCGGCGGCCGCGAACGGCTTGCAGCGGCCGTCGGCGGCCATCCCGCGCTGGCGGCTGAAGTCGATGAAGACCCCGGGGGTGGCGAGCACGGTCACGCCGCCGGCCAGCGCCATGGTGCACTCGCCGGCCCGCAGCGCCTGGGCGGCCAGGTGCAGGGCGACCAGCGAGGAGGAGCAGGCGGTGTCGACGCTCACCGCCGGGCCCTCCAGGCCCAGGGTGTAGGCGATCCGGCCGGAGGCCACGCTGCCCGAGCTGCCGGTGCCGAGGAAGGCGTCCACGCCCTCGGGGAAGGTGCGCAGCCGGGAGGCGTAGTCGTGGTACATCACACCGGCGAAGACGCCGGTGCGGCTGCCGCGCTGGGTGGCCGGGTCGATGCCGGCCCGCTCGAAGGCCTCCCAGCTGGTCTCAAGGAGCAGGCGCTGCTGCGGGTCCATGGCCAGCGCCTCGCGCGGCGAGATGCCGAAGAACGCGGGGTCGAAGGCGTCCGCGTCGTGCACGAAGGCGCCGTTGCGGGCGTAACTGCGGCCGGGCAGGCCGGGCTCGGGGTCGTAGAGCGCCTCCAGGTCCCAGTCCCGGTTGGTGGGCAGCTCGCCCACCGCGTCGGTCTCGGCGAGCACCAGGTCCCAGAGCTGCTCGGGCGAGGTGACCCCGCCGGGGTAGCGGCAGGCCATGCCGACGATGGCGATCGGCTCGCCGAGCGCGGCGGCGGCCGGGGTGCCGGCGGACCGGGCCGTGGCGGCCTTGGCGGCGTCGGCGGTGCCCAGCAGGCTCTCGCCCAGGCGGGCGGCCAGCGCGCTGGGGGTCGGGTAGTCGAAGACCAGGGTGGCGGGCAGCCGC
Organism: Kitasatospora sp. NBC_01287; assembly: GCF_026340565.1. Classification (NCBI taxonomy): domain Bacteria; kingdom Bacillati; phylum Actinomycetota; class Actinomycetes; order Kitasatosporales; family Streptomycetaceae; genus Kitasatospora; species Kitasatospora sp. NBC_01287. The sequence goes on along the minus strand of NZ_JAPEPB010000001.1, from coordinate 7,743,402 downwards.
ACGCCGGTGCCGGCGGCGAGCCGGTTGCGCAGCTCGACGGCGGTCAGCGAGTCGAAGCCCAGCTCCTTGAACGCCTTGCCGGCGCCAACCAGTTCGGTGGAGTCGTGGCCGAGCACGGCGGCGGCCTGGGTGCGGACCAGTTCGAGCAGGGTGCGCTCGCGCTCGGCCGGGGTGAGCCGGGCCAGCCGCGCGGCCCAGTCGGGGGCGCTGTCACCGGCCGCGGCGGCGGCGCGGCGCGGGCGGTAGGGCACCAGGGTGCGGAAGAGCGGGGGCAGGCCGACCCCGGCCGCCTGGGCGCGCAACGCGCGCAGGTCCAGCCGGATCGGGACGGTCAGCGCCTGGCCCGCACCGGTGGCGGCCGCGGCCGCCACGGCCACGTCGAAGAGCGCCATGCCGTCCTCGTTGGAGAGCGGAAGCACCCCCTGCCGGGCCATCCGGCGGCGGTCGTCGCCGTCCAGGTGCGCCGACATCGCGCTGCTCTGCTCCCAGAAGCCCCAGGCCTGCGAGGTGGCGGGCAGGCCGTCGGCCCGGCGGCGGGCGGCCAGCGCGTCCAGGAAGACGTTGCCCGCCGCGTAGCCGGCCTGGCCCGCGCTGCCGACGATGCCGGAGAAGGAGGAGAAGAGCACGAAGGCCGTCAGGTCCAGGCCCGCGGTGAGCCGGTGCAGGTTCCAGGCGGCGTCCACCTTGGGGCGCAGCACGGCGCTGAGCCGCTCGGGGGTGAGCGAGTCGAGCATGCCGTCGTCCAGCACGCCCGCCACGTGCACCACGCCGCGCAGCTCCTGGCCCAGCTCGCCGATCAGCGCGGCGAGTTGCTCGTGATCGGCGGCGTCGCAGGCGCGCACCGAGGCGTCGGCGCCCAGCTCGGCCAGCTCGCGGACCAGCTCGGCGGCGCCCGCGGCGGCGGGGCCGCTGCGCCCGGCCAGCACCAGGCGGCGCACGCCGTGCGCGGTGGCCAGGTGACGGGCCACCAGCGAGCCCAGCAGACCGGTGCCGCCGACCACCAGGACGGTGCCGGCCGGGTCCCAGAGCGGGGCCGCGGCCTCGTCGAGCGCGGGGGCGACGGCGGCGACCCGCGCCAGGCGCGGCACCCGCACCACACCCTCGCGCAGCAGGGCCTGGGTCTCGTCCGAGGCGAGCAGCCGGGCCAGCGCGGCCCAGGAGCTGGCGGTGCGGTCGAGGTCGGCCAGCACCAGGCGGCCGGGGTTCTCGGTCTGCGCGGTGCGGGCCAGTCCCCAGACGGCGGCGGCGGCCAGGTCGGCCGGCGCGGTGCCGCCGAGCGGGGCGCCGCCGGTGGTCAGCAGCACCAACCGGGTGTCGGCCAGGCTCTCGGCGGCCAGCCACTGCCGCAGCTCGCCGAGGACCGCGCCGGTCAGCGCGTGGACGGCGGCGGGCAGCTCCTCGTCCGGGGTGCTCGGGGCGTCGACCTCGATCAGCAGCACCTCGGGCAGCGGGGCGCCGGCCGCGACGGCGGCGGCGAGCGCGGCGAGGTCCGGGTGGGCGGTCAGCTCGACGCCGAGCGCGGTCAGCGCGTCCGCGGTGCGCGGGCCGTGGCCGCCGAGCAGGGTCCAGCGCTGCCCGGCCGGGTCCTGCTCGGGCAGCGCCTGTTCGGTCCAGGCCACCTGGTAGAGGTCGTCGCCGACGGTGGGGGCGGCGGACTCGGTGGACATCGGGCGCAGCAGCAGCGGCTCGATGGTGGCCACCGGCGCGCCCTCGGCGTCGGCGACCAGGATCTCCACCGCGTCGGGGCCGGTGCGGCGCAGCCGGGCGCGCAGCACACTGGCGCCGGTGGCGTGCAGGGTCACCTGGTTGAAGGAGAACGGCAGGCGCCCGGGGGTCTCGGGGCCGTCGTCGAAGAGGCCGCCGACCGCGATGGCGTGCAGCGCGGCGTCCAGCAGCGCCGGGTGCAGGGCGAAGGTCTGCGCCTGGGCGCGGAACTCGGCGGGCAGCGCGATCTCGGCGTAGACCTCCTCGCCCAGGCGCCAGGCGGCGCGCAGGCCCTGGAAGGACGGGCCGTAGCCGTAGCCGCGGGCGGCCATCGCCGGGTAGAGGCCGGCGGCGTCCAGCTCGGTGGCCTCGGCGGGCGGCCAGGCGGTGAGCGGCTCTGCGGTGTCGGGGGCCGGGGTCAGCGCGAGCACGCCGGTGGCGTGCCGGGTCCACGGCTGCTCGCCCCGCGCCCAGGCGTCCTCGCCCTCGTCGGGCTGGGCGTGCACGGTGACGGTGCGTCGGCCCGCCGCGTCCAGGGCGCCGACCCGCACCTGCACCCGGACGGCGCCGCGCTCGGGGACCACCAGCGGGGCCTCGACGGTCAGCTCCTCCACGCTCTCGCAGCGCAGCTGTTCGGCGGCGTGCAGGGCGAGTTCGAGGAAGGCGGTGCCGGCCAGGATGACGGTGCCGTTGAGCGCGTGATCGGCCAGCCAGGGCTGGGCCTTGACGGAGAGCCGGCCGGTCAGCACCAGGCCGTCGTCCTCGGCCAGGGTGACGGCGGCGCCGAGCAGGCCGTGCCGCACGCCGTGCAGGCCCAGCCCTGCCGGGTCGCCGGCGGCGCCGGTGCGGGCCGGCGGCCAGTGGTCCTGACGCTGGAAGGCGTAGGTGGGCAGCTCCACCCGCCGCTCGGCGCGCCGCTCGGCGGCCGGCAGCAGGGTGGTCCAGTCCACGTCCACACCACTGGTGAAGGCCTGCGCCAGCGAGCGGACGAAACGCTCCGCACCGCCCTCGTCACGCCGCAGCGTGCCGAGCGCGGTACCGCCGACGCCCAGCTCGACCAGGGTGTCCTCGATCGCGGGCACCAGGACGGGGTGGGCGCTGACCTCGATGAAGGTGCGGTGCCCGGCCTGGGCCAACTGCGTGACCGCGTCCTGGAACAGCACCGGATAACGCAGGTTCTCGTACCAGTAGTCCGCGTCCAACTCCGGCCCGGAGAACCACTCACCACGAATCGTGGAGAGCATCGGCACCTGCCCGGCCCGCGGCACCACCGAGGACAGCGCCGCCTTCACCTCCGCCTCCACCGGCGCCACCTCCGGCGAATGCGAAGGGAACGCCGCAGCGATCCGCCGCGCCCGCACCCCCCGCACCTCACACAACTCCAACAACCGCTCCAACGCCCCGAACTCACCCGACACCGCGACCGTCGCCGGACCGTTCACCGCCGCCACGTACAGCCGGCCACCCACCTCGGCGACCAACTCCTCCACCAACACCCGCGAAGCGAACAACGACACCATGCTGCCCACATGCGCGATCCGCTCCATCACCCGCGCCCGCAACACACTGATCCGCGCCGCGTCCTGGAGCGAAAGAACACCAGCCACATGCGCGGCCGCCACCTCACCCTGCGAATGACCCACCACCGCCGCCGGCTCCACCCCCGCGGCCCGCCACACCGCCGCCAACGACACCATCACCGCGAACAACACCGGCTGCAACACCCGCACACCCGCGAACTCAGCCCCGTCACCCGCCAACACCTCGACCAGCGACCAGTCCACCAGGCCCGCCAACGCCGCCTCGCACTCCGCGATCGACCCCGCGAACACCGGCGACACCCGCATCAACTCCCGGGCCATCCCCACCCACTGCGTCCCCTGCCCCGGGAACACGAACACCGGACGACCACCACCGGCCGCCACCCCCCGCACCAGGCCAGGCGATTCGACGCCGGCCGCCAACCCCTCGACCCCGGCCAGCAGTTCGACCAGGCCATCACCCAGCACCACCGCCCGGTCCTCGAAGGCCGAGCGTCCGATCAGCGAACCGGCCACCGCCGCCGGGTCGAGGTCGAGGTCCTGCTCGCCGGCGAAGGCCGCGAGCCGGCCGGCCTGGCCGGCCAGCGCCCCGGCCCCGCGCCCTGACAGCACCCAGGGCGTGAGGGGGAGTTCACCCAGCGGGCGCGCGACCGGAGCCTGGACGGCGGCGGGAACCGGCGCCGTGCCCTCGCTTTCGCTTTCGCTGTCGCTCTCGGCCCCGGGCGCCACCGGCTCGGGGGCCTGCTCGATGATGGTGTGCGCGTTGGTGCCGCTCACCCCGAAGGAGGAGACGCCGGCCCGGCGCGGCTCGCCGGTCTCCGGCCACGCCACCGACTCGGTGAGCAGCTCCACCCCGCCCGCCGACCAGTCGATCCGGCTGCTCGGCGCGTCCACGTGCAGCGTCTTGGGCAGCACGCCGTGCCGCATCGCCAGCACCATCTTGATGATGCCCGCCACCCCGGCGGCCGCCTGGGTGTGCCCCAGGTTGGACTTCACCGAACCCAGCCGCAGCGGCCGGCCCTCGGCCCGGTCACGGCCGTAGGTGTTCAGCAGCGCCTGCGCCTCGATCGGGTCGCCCAGCTTGGTGCCGGTGCCGTGCGCCTCCACCACGTCGATCTGACGTGTCGTCAGCCGAGCGCTGTCCAGGGCCTGCTGGATCACCCGCTGCTGGGAGGGGCCGTTGGGGGCGGTCAGGCCGTTGCTGGCGCCGTCCTGGTTGACGGCGGAGCCGCGCACCACGGCCAGCACCGGGTGGCCCAGGCGCCGCGCGTCACTGAGGCGCTCCACCAGCAGCACGCCCACGCCCTCGCCCCAGCCGGTGCCGTTCGCCGCCTCGGCGAAGGCCTTGCACCGCCCGTCCTCGGAGAGCGCGCCCTGCCGGCTGAGGTCGACGAAGACGCCCGGGGTGCACATCACCGAGACGCCGCCGGCCAGCGCGAGCGAGCACTCGCCCTGGCGCAGCGCCTGGATGGCCAGGTGCAGGGCGACCAGCGAGGAGGAGCAGGCGGTGTCCACGGTGACCGCCGGGCCCTCCAGGCCCAGCGCGAAGGAGACCCGGCCGGAGAGCACGCTGGCCGCGTTGCCGGTGCCGACGTAGCCCTCGGCGCCCTCGACCGTGCCGATCAGCAGGCCGGCGTAGTCCTGCCCGTTGGAGCCCATGAAGACGCCGGTGCGCGAGCCGCGCAGGCCCTGCGGGTCCAGGCCGGCCCGCTCGAACGCCTCCCAGCTGGTCTCCAGCAGCAGCCGCTGCTGCGGGTCCATGGTCAGCGCCTCGCGCGGCGAGATGCCGAAGAAGCCCGCGTCGAACTCGGCGATGCTCTCCAGGAAGGAGCCGGTGCGGACGTAGGAGGTGCCCTGCTTGTCCGGATCCGGGTCGTAGAGGGTCTCCATGTCCCAGCCCCGGTCCTCCGGGAACGGGGTGAGGGTGTCGCGGCCCTCGGCGAGCAGCTCCCAGAGCTGCTCGGGGGTGCGCACACCGCCCGGGAACCGGCAGCTCATCCCGATGATGGCCACGGGCTCGGGGGCGCCGCTCTCCACCTCGTGCAGCCGCTGCCGGGTCTGGTGCAGGTCAGCGGTCACCCGCTTGAGAAAATAGCGGAGCTTGTCCTCGTTTGCGGTAGCCATGTCTGCTCTCACCTCAGGGAGTCACGGGAAGTCTTGGGGTCGGCCGCTGCCGGTCCGGTGGGACGGGGCAGGCGGGGGGTGGCGGGAGGTGGCGGTCAGGAGATGCCGAACTCCTTGCCGATGAAGTCGAAGACCTCGTCGTCGGTGGCCCCCTCCAGGACGTCGGGGACCGCCTCGTCCGCCCCCGTCCTGGCCTCCTCCAGGGTGGAGAGCAGGGTGCGCAGTCGGGCGCCGATCGCCTCGCGCCGGTCCTGGTCGCCGCCGCCGAGGCCGGCCAGCACGGATTCCAGGGCGTCCAGCTCGCGCTGGCCCTGCTCCGCCTCGGCATCGGCCTCGGGCGACAGCTCCAGGTAGAGATGGTCGGTGAGGGCCAGCGGGGTGGGGTAGTCGAAGACCAGGGTCGAGGTGAGCCGCGAACCGGTCGCCCTGCTCAGCCGGTTGCGCAGTTCGACGGCGGTGAGCGAGTCGAAGCCCATGTCGCGGAAGGCCCGCTGCGGGTCGATCGCGCCGGCCGAGGCGTGCCCGAGGACGAGGGCGACCTCGGTGCAGACCAGCTCCTGGAGCAGGCGGCGGCGTTCGGCGGCGGAGGCGGCGGCGAGCCGCCCGAGCAGGGCCGGGGCCGAGCCCGCGCTCTGCTCGGCGGAGACCGTCATGGCCTCGCGGGCCGCCGGGATGCCGGCCAGCAGCGGGCTGCGGCGCACGGCGGTGTAGCCGGGGGCGAAGCGCTGCCAGTCCACGTCGACCACGGCGAGCAGGGTGTCGTCCACCCGGACCGCCTGCTCCAGCGCGGCCACCGCCCGGTCGGCCGCCATCACCGGCAGACCGCCCCGGCTGGTGCGACCCTCCACCAGCGCGCTGTCGGCCACCATGCCGCCCTCGGCCCACGGGCCCCAGGCGATCGAGGTGGCCACCAGGCCCTGCGCGCGGCGCCACTGGGCGAAGGCGTCCAGATAGGCGTTGGCGGCCGCGTAGTTGCCCTGTCCGGGGCCTGCCAGGGTGCCCGCGATCGAGGAGAAGAGCACGAAGGCGGAGAGTTCCTGATGCTCCGTCAGCTCGTGCAGGTGGCGGGCGGCGGCGGCCTTGGCGTCCAGCACCGTGCCGAAGCGGTCGGGCGTCAGCCCGTCCAGCACGCCGTCGTCCAGCACACCGGCGGTGTGCACCACCGCGCCGAGCGGGAACTCCTCGGGGACCGCCGCCAGCACCTGCGCCAACGCCTCGCGGTCGGCCGCGTCGCAGGCGGCCACCGTGACCCGGGCACCGAGCCCGGTGAGCTCCTCGACCAACTCGGCCGCGCCCGGCGCCTCGGCGCCCCGGCGGCTGAGCAGCAGCAGGTGCTCGGCCCCGTGACCGGCCAGCGAACGGGCCACCTGGGCGCCCAGCGCGCCGGTGCCGCCGGTGATCAGCACGGTGCCGTCCGGGCGCCACGGCAGGCCCGGGTCGGCGACCGGGGAGGCCGCCACCGGGGCGTGGGCCAGGCGGGCGGCGAAGGTGCCGGAGGCGCGCAGCGCGAGCTGGTCCTCCTCGCGCTGGGCCAGCACGGAGCGCAGCCGGGCGGCGATCCGCTCGTCGACCGCCTCCGGCAGGTCGACCAGGCCGCCCCAGGTCTCCGGGCGCTCCTGCGCGGCCACCCGGCCCAGGCCCCAGACCATCGCCTGCTCGGGCCGCCGGACCGCCTCCAGCTCGCCGACCGACACCGCGCCACTGGTCGCGCACCAGAGCGGCGCCTCCAGGTCCAGATCACCGAGCGCCTGGAGCAGGGCCGCCGTGGCCGGCAGGCCCGCCGGCGTGGCCGGGCTGCCCGGCAGCGGCTCGGTGTCGAGGGCGAGCAGCGAGAGCACGCCGCTGACCTGGAACAGGGCGTCCAGCGCCTCGATGTCGGAGAGCGCGGGGTCGGCCAGCGCCGCGCGCAGCCCGTCGGTGTAGGCGGCCCGGTCGGGGTCGGCGGTGTCCAGCTCGGCCCGCACCACGCGGGCGCCGCCGTCCGCCAGCGCCCGCGCCAGCTCGTCCACCAGCTCGGCCGCCGGTTGCCCCGCCGCGCCCTTGGGCGTGACCAGCAGCCAGCTGCCGCGCAGCGCGGCCGCCGTCTCGGGGACGGCGGGCGCCCAGGTCACCCGGTAGCGCCAGGCGTCCAGCGCCGACTGCGCGCTGCGTCGGCGGTGCCAGGCGGAGAGGGCGGGCAGGACCTGGCCCAGGGCGGCGGGGTCGGCGTCGGTGAGGGTGGTGGTGAGGGTGGCGAGGTCCTCGTGCTCGACGGCGGCCCAGAAGCGGGCGTCGACGTCGCTGACGACTGCGGGGGCACTCACGCCCGCGTTGGGGGTGATGGTGGGCCAGAAGCGGGTGTGCTGGAAGGCGTAGGTCGGCAGCTCGACCGGGCGGGCGGTGGGCAGCAGCGCCGACCAGTCGACGGCGGTACCGCTCACGTGCAGGTGGGCCAGCGCGGTGAGCAGCGTCTGCGCCTCGGGGCGCCCCGCACGCTGGGTGGCGATGCCCTCGGCCAGGGCGGCCAGCACGCCGTCGGGGCCGATCTCCAGGAACGTGCCCACCTGGTGCTGCCGGAGGGTGGCCAGGCCGTCGGCGAAGCGGACCGCCTCGCGCACGTGGCGCACCCAGTAGGCGGGATCGGTCAGGTCGGCGGAGAGGTCGCCGGTGACGTTGGAGACCACCGGGATCCGGGGCGCGGTGTAGGTGAGGGACTCGGCGACCGTGCGGAAGGCGGCGAGCATCGGGTCCATCAGGGCGGAGTGGAAAGCGTGGCTGACCGTGAGCCGCTTGACCTTGCGGCCCTCCGCGCGCCAGGCGGCCTCCAGTTCGGCGATCGCGGTCTCGGGGCCGGAGACGACGATGGAGTCCGCCGCGTTGACGGCCGCGATGTCGACACCGGCGGGCAGTGCCGCGCGGACCTCGTCCTCCGAGCCCTGCACGGCGAGCATCGCGCCACCGGCCGGCAGCGCCTGCATCAGGCGACCACGGGCGTCCACCAGCGTGCAGGCGTCGGCGAGGGAGAGGATGCCCGCGACGTGCGCGGCGGCCAACTCGCCGATGGAGTGCCCCGCGAGGAAGTCCGGGCGCACGCCCCAGGACTCGATGAGGCGGAAGAGTGCGACCTCGATCGCGAAGAGCCCGGCCTGCGTGTAGCGGGTCTGGTCCAGCAGCCGCGAGTCGGTGTCGAAGAGCACCTCGCGCAGCGGGCGGTCCAGCTCGGCGTCGAAGTGCGCGCAGACCGCGTCCAACGCGTCCGCGAACACCGGGTAGGCGGCGTGCAGTTCGCGCCCCATCCCGGCCCGCTGGCTGCCCTGGCCGGAGAAGAGCAGCGCGATCCTGCCCTCCTCCACCGCCGTGCCCGTCACCACGCCCGGCGCCTCGCGGCCCTCGGCCAGCGCGGCCAACCCGGCCAGCAGCGCCTCACGGTCACCACCGACCACCACCGCACGACGCTCCAACGCCGCCCGCGACGTCGCCAACGAGAACGCGACATCGGCGGGTTCGACCGCAGGAGCCGCCGTGACGGCGGCCAGCAGGCGTGCCGCCTGCTGGTGCAGTGCGTCCTCGCTGCGGGCCGAGAGGGTCCACCCGACCACCTGTTCCGGGCCGGCCTCGGCCGGCTCGGCCGCCACCGGCGTTGCCGCCGGGGTGACTTCGAGGATCGCGTGCGCGTTGGTGCCGCTGACGCCGAAGGAGGAGACGCCCGCACGACGCGGACCCTCATGCTCCGGCCAGACACGGTTCTCCGTCACCAGCTCGACCGCACCCGCCGACCAGTCGATCTGCGGCGAGGGCTCGTCCACGTGCAGCGTGCGCGGCACCACACCGTGCCGCATCGCCAGCACCATCTTGATCACGCCCGCCACCCCGGCTGCCGCCTGGGTGTGCCCGATGTTCGACTTGATCGACCCCAACAGCAGCGGCTGATCGGCGGCCCGACCCTGGCCGTAGGTCGCCAGCAGCGCCTCCGCCTCGATCGGGTCGCCCAGCGCCGTACCGGTGCCGTGCGCCTCCACCGCGTCCACCTCGGCCGCGCTCAGACCCGCCGACGCCAGCGCCTGCCGGATCACCCGCTGCTGCGAGGGACCGTTCGGCGCCGTCAGACCGTTCGACGCACCGTCCTGGTTCACCGCCGTGCCACGCACCGTCGCCAGCACCCGATGCCCCAGCCGCTCGGCGTCGCTCAGCCGCTCCACCAGCAGCAGCCCAACGCCCTCGCCCCAGCTCGTGCCGTCGGCCGCCGCCGCGAACGCCTTGCAGCGACCGTCCGCTGCCAGGCCGCCCTGGCGCCCGAACTCGGCGAACAGGCCCGGGGTGGACATCACCGTCACGCCGCCGGCCAGCGCCATCGAGCACTCGCCGCTGCGCAGCGCCTGAACGGCCAGGTGCAGGGCCACCAGCGAGGAGGAGCACGCGGTGTCGACCGTGACCGCCGGACCCTCCAGACCGAAGGTGTAGGAGATGCGCCCGGAGACCACGCTCGCCGCGTTGCCCGTCAGCAGGTGGCCTTCGAGCCCCTCGGCGGCGGCCGTCGCGCTGAGCAGGGCCGGGTAGTCCTGGCCGTTGCTGCCGACGAAGACGCCGGTCCGGGTGCCGCGCAGGCCGGTCAGGTCGATCCCGGCCTGCTCGAAGAGCTCCCAGGAGGTTTCGAGCAGCAGCCGCTGTTGCGGGTCCATCGCCAGCGCCTCACGCGGCGAGATCCCGAAGAAGTCCGCGTCGAAGTCGCCCGCCTCGTAGAGGAAGGCACCGCGCGGCGTGTAGGAGGTGGTGGAGCCGAGCTGCCAGCCCCGGTCGCCCGGGAACTCCGCGATGGTGTCGGTGCCGGACTCCAGTACTCGCCAGAGCGCCTCCGGCGACACCGCGCCGCCGGGGAACCGGCAGGCCATGCCGACGATCACCACCGGGTCGTCCTGCGCCACCACCGCGACCGGGGAGGCGGATTCGACGCTCGACGCCTCGGCACCGGAGAGCTTGCCGAGCAGGAACTCCCCCAGCGCCCGAGGCGTCGGGTAGTCGAAGACCAACCCCGCCGGCAACCGCTGACCCGACAACTTCGCCAACCGGTTGCGCAGTTCCACCGCCGTCAACGAGTCGAACCCGAGATCACGGAACGCCCGACCCGCCGCCACCGCGTCCGCCGAGCCGTAGCCCAGCACCGACGCCGCCTCCGCACACACCCAGCCCACCACCGCCGACAACCGCTCCGCCGCCGCAAGACCCGCCAACTGCCCCGCCCAGCCGATCAGCTGCGGTGCCGCCGCCACCGGCGCACCGGAGGCCAGCCCGGCCAGCACGTCGGCCAGCAGGGCGGAGGAGCGGACCGAGACGAAGGACGGCGCGAACCGCTCCCAGGCCACATCGGCCACCGCGAGCGTGGTGTCCCCGGCCGCCAGCACCCGCCCGAGGGCCGCCAGACCCGCCGACGGCGCCATGCCCGGCAGGCCGCTGCGGCGCATCCGCGCCCCGACCACCTCGCTCTCGGCCGCCAGACCGTCCTCCGCCCACGGACCCCAGCCGATCGAGGTCGCCGCCAGACCCTGCGAGCGGCGGTACTCGGCGAGGGCGTCCAGATAGGCGTTCGCAGCCGCGTAGTTGCCCTGACCCGCCGCACCCAGCGTGCCGGCCAGGGAAGAGAAGAGCACGAAAGCATCGAGCTGCTGATCACGCGTCAACTCGTGCAGGTGCCACGCCGACTCCGCCTTCGCCGCCAGCACACCGCGCAGCCGCTCGGGCGTCAGACCCGCCAGCACACCATCGTCCAGCACCCCGGCCGCGTGCACGACCGCCGAGAGCGAGATGCCCTCGATGACCCGGGCCAGCGCGTCACGATCCGCCACGTCGCAGGCGACGACGTCGACCCTGGCACCCAGAGCACGCAACTCCTCGGCCAACTCACCCGCACCAGGAGCCTGCGGACCACGACGGCTCACCAGCACCAGATGCTCAGCACCCCGACCGACCAGCCAACGCGCCACCCGCGCACCCAGACCACCCGTACCACCCGTCACCAACACCGAACCGGAAACCGACCAACCGGCCTCCACCCCGATCCCCGGCACCGCCCGCTCCAACCGCGCCCCGAACACACCCGAAGCCCGAACCGCGACCTGATCCTCCACCGACTGCCCCAGCACCGCACACAGCCGCACACCCGCCCGAGCATCCAACTCCACCGGCACATCCACCAGACCACCCCAACGCTCAGGGAACTCCAGCGCCGCCACCCGACCCAAACCCCACACCGACGCGGCACCCGGACCGCTCAACACATCCGAACGCCCCACCGACACCGCACCCGACGTCACACACCACAACCGGGCATCCACACCCAACTCACCCAACGCCTGCAGCACCGCGAGCTGCTCCACCGGCACCACCGGAGCAACCGAACCACCACCCACCAACGAGAGCACACCAGCGAACTCCCGCCCGGCGAAAGCCTCCGCAAGCTCCGAAGCACCATCGATGACCTCGACCTCGGCCCCACCCGCCCGCAGCACCTCAACCAGCCGATCAGCGTCGAGCCCGTGCGAAACCACCAACCACGAACCCACCAGCGCGGCACCCGCACCCGACAACACCGGCCGCCACACCACCCGATAACGCCAGTCATCCACCACCGACGCCTCACGCCGACCACGACGCCACGCAGCGATCGCCGGCAACACCTCACCGAACGACTGCCCCCCATCCACCCCCAACGCACCAGCCAGACCCGCCAGATCACCACCATCCACCGCCGCCCAGAACCCCGCCTCCGCAGGATCCACCGCCGCGGCCGCCAGCGCGGCCGCCGCGAGGCCGGACTCCAGCCAGAGCCGCTCCCGCTGGAACGGGTAGGTCGGCAGCTCGACGCGCTCGACGTCGCCCGCGAAGAGGCAGGACCAGTCGACGGTGGCGCCGTTGACGAAGGCCTCCGCGACCGAGGTCAGGAAGCGGTCCGCACCGCCCTGCTCACGCCGCAGCGTGCCCAGCGCGAGGCCACCACCACTGGCATCCAGCGTGTCCTGGACGCCCACGGTCAGCACCGGATGCGGACTCGCCTCCACGAAGAGCCGATGCCCGGCCTTCGCCAGCTCGGCCACCGCCTCCTGCAGACGCACCGGGTGCCGCAGGTTCTCGTACCAGTAACGCGCCCCCAACTCACCCGACTTGACCCACTCACCGGTGTACGTCGAGAACATCGGAATACTCGGGGCAAGCCCGGTGACCGGAGCGAGCGCCTCGGTGATCTCAACCTCCAGCAACTCCATCTGCGCCGAGTGCGAGGCGTAATCCACCTTCACCCGCCGCGCGTCCACACCCGCGTCCGAGCAGGCCACCATGAACTCGTCCAGCCCGCCCGCCTCACCCGAGACCACCACCGAACCCGGACCGTTCACCGCCGCGATCCCGACCCGACCCTCGAACCCCACCAGCAACTCGCCGGCCTTCGCGGCGGACGCGAAGAGCGACACCATCCCACCCGAACCCGCCACCCGCGCCAACGACTTCGCCCGCAACGCGACCACCCGCACCGCATCCTCCAACGACAACGCACCCGCCACACACGCCGCAGCGATCTCACCCTGCGAGTGACCGACGACAGCCGCAACCTCGACACCCAGCGAACGCCACAACGCCGCCAGCGACACCATCACCGAGAACAACACCGGCTGCACCACATCGACCCGCTCCAGCAGCGCCGCATCCGCCAGCGCCTCCTCCAACGACCAATCCACAAAAGGCGCCAACGCCGCCGAACAAGCCGCGATCGACTCCGCGAACACCGGCGACACCGCCAGCAACCCCGACGCCATCCCCACCCACTGCGAACCCTGACCCGGGAAGACCAACACCACCCCACCATCACCGGCCGCGTGCCCGACCACCCGCTGGTCACCCAGCAGCACCGCCCGGTCCTCGAACAGCGCCCGACCGCGCACCAGCGCCGCACCCACCGCCGCGAGATCACCCTCGACCGCGTCGGAGCCCTCGAACGCCGCGAAGCGCTCGATCTGCGCGCGCAGCGCCGGCTCACCACGCCCCGACAGCACGAGCGGTAGGACAGGCAGGTCGGTGAGCGGGGCGTCGATCGCGATGGCCGGGGCCTCGACCGCCGGAGCCTGCTCCAGGATCACGTGCGCGTTGGTACCGCTGATCCCGAACGAGGAGACGGCCGCGCGGCGCGGCTCCCCCGTCAGCGGCCACTCCTGGGCCTCCGTCAGGAGTTCGACCGCGCCCGCCGTCCAGTCCACGTGCGGGGTCGGCGCGTCCACGTGCAGGGTCCGCGGCAGCAGTCCGCCGCGCATCGCCAGCACCATCTTGATCACACCGGCCACTCCGGCCGCCGCCTGGGTGTGCCCGATGTTCGACTTGATCGAACCCAGCCACAGCGGGCGGTCCGCGTCGCGCTCGCGGCCGTAGGTGGCGAGCAGGGCCTGCGCCTCGATCGGGTCGCCCAGCGCGGTGCCGGTGCCGTGCGCCTCGACCACATCGATCTGATTGACCGTCAACTCAGCGTTGGCCAGGGCCTGGCGGATCACCCGCTGCTGCGAGGGCCCGTTCGGCGCGGTCAGCCCGTTGCTGGCGCCGTCCTGGTTCACGGCGGAACCCCGGACCACGGCGAGCACCGGGTGGCCCTGGCGGCGTGCCTCGGAGAGCGGTTCGACGAGCAGCATGCCCGCGCCCTCGGACCAGCCGGTGCCGTCGGCCCCGGCCGCGAAGGCCCGGCAGCGGCCGTCGCCCGACAGACCGCCCTGCTTGGAGAACTCGGTGAAGATGCCGGGGGTGGCCATCACGGTCACACCGCCGACCAGCGCCATCGAGCACTCACCGCTGCGGATCGCCTGACCCGCCAGGTGCAGCGCGACCAGCGAGGACGAGCACGCGGTGTCGACGGTGACCGCCGGACCCTCCAGACCGAAGGTGTAGGAGAGGCGGCCCGAGATGACGCTCGGGGTGTTGCCGGTCAGCAGGTGCCCCTCGACGCCCTCGGGGACGCTGACCAGGCCGGTGCCGTAGCCGGAGGCCGCCGCGCCGACGAAGACACCGGTCCGGCTGCCGCGCAGCGAGCGCGGGTCGATGCCGGCCCGCTCGAAGGTCTCCCAGGAGGCTTCGAGCAGTAGGCGTTGCTGCGGGTCCATCGCGAGCGCCTCGCGCGGCGAGATGCCGAAGAAGCCGGGGTCGAACTCGCTGGCACCGTAGAGGAATCCACCGGACTGCACATAGCTGGTCCCGGGGGTCTCGCCGTCCGGGTCGTAGAGGCCGTCCAGGTCCCAGCCCCGGTCCACCGGGAAGCCGCCGATCGCGTCGCCGCCGGTGCTGACCAGCTGCCAGAGCGCCTCGGGCGAGTCCACCCCGCCGGGGAACCGGCAGGCCATGCCGACGATCGCCAGCGGCTCATCGGCGGCGGCCGTCGCGACCACCGCGCCGCCCACCCCGCCGCCCGCCGTGGCTGCCACCTCGCCCAGTTCGGAGGCCAGTTCGCTCAGCACGTACTCGGCGAGGACCTGCGGGGTGGGGTAGTCGAAGACCAGGGTGGCGGGCAGCCGCAGACCGGTCGCCCCACCCAGGCGGTTGCGCAGCTCGACGGCGGTCAGCGAGTCGAAGCCCAACTCCTTGAAAGCCCGCCCCGACTCGACGCCCTCCACCGAGCCGTGACCGAGCACGGCAGCCGCCGCACCCCGCACCAGCTCCAGCACGGCGCGGCCGCGCTCGGCCACCGCCAGCGGCGCCAGCTTCTCCACCAGCGCCGAACGGCCACCGGCCACCGCCGTGCCGACCACCCGGCGGCCGGTGGCGCGGACCAGGCCGCGGAAGACCGGAGCCAGCGCTCCGGCGGCGGCCTGGCCGCGCAGCACGGCGAGGTCGATCCGCAGCGCGACCAGGGCCGCGCCCGCCGATCCGGTGCCCGCGTCGAAGAGCGCCAGGCCCTCGGCGCGCGAGAGCGGCAGCAGACCGCCGCGCGCCATCCGGGTCAGGTCGGCACCGGAGAGGTCGGCGGTCATGCCGCCCGACTGGTCCCAGGGGCCCCAGGCGAAGGAGGTGGCGGGCAGGCCCAGCGCGTGCCGGTGCTCCGCCAGCGCGTCCAGATAGGCGTTGGCCGCCGCGTAGTTGCCCTGCGCGGTGCCGCCGAGGGTCGCGGCGGCGGAGGAGAAGAGAGCGAAGAGCGCCAGGTCCTGATCCCGCGTCAGCTCGTGCAGGTGCTCGGCGGCCCCGGCCTTGGGCGCCCAGACGCCGGCCAGCCGCGCGGCGTCCAGCGAGGCGATCACGCCGTCGTCCAGCACGCCGGCGGTGTGCACCACGGCGGTCAGCTCGCGCCCGGCCAGCACCGCGGCCAGCGCGGCGCGGTCGGCCACGTCGCAGGCCACCACCTCGGCGGCGGCCCCCGACTCGGCCAGCTCCGCGACCAGTTCGGCCGCACCCGGCGCGGCCGGGCCCCGCCGGCTGAGCAGCAGCAGCTTGCGCGCGCCGTGCTCCGCCACCAGATGACGTGCCGTCAGGGCGCCCAGCGAGCCGGTGCCACCGGTGATCAGCACCGTGCCGTCGGGGTCGAGTGCCCGCGGCACGGTGAGGACCACCTTGCCGATGTGCTTGGCCTGGCTGACGAAGCGGAACGCCTCCGGCGCCTGCCGCACGTCCCAGACCTTCACCGGCGAGAGCTCGACGGCACCGGCCTCGAAGAGCGCCAGCAACTCGGCCAGCAGCTCACCGATCCGCGCCGGACCGGCCTCCACCAGGTCGAACGCCCGGTACGCCACCCCCGCCGGCACCTCGGAGCGGATGTCGGTCTTGCCCATCTCCAGGAACCGCCCACCACGCGGCAGCAGTTCCAGCGAGGCATCCACGAACTCCCCCGCCAGCGAGTTGAGGACCACGTCCACACCCTCGCCACCGGTCACCGCGAGGAACTTCGCCGCGAACTCCAGATCACGCGAGGAGGCGATGTGCTCGTCATCGAGACCCAGCGAACGCAGCGTCTCCCACTTGCCCGGACTCGCGGTGGCGAAGACCTCCGCGCCCAGGTGGCGGGCCAGCTGGATCGCCGCCATGCCCACACCGCCGGTGCCGGCGTGCACCAGCACCCGCTCACCCGCCCGCAGCGAACCGAGGTCGGTCCAGGCATAGTGAGCGGTGAGGAAGACGGTCGGCACGGACGCGGCCTGCGCGAAGGACCAGCCGGTCGGGACCGGGGCGAGCAGGCGGTGGTCGGTGACCACGAGCGGGCCGAAGCCGCCGACGAACATGCCCAGCACCCGGTCGCCGACCGCGAGTCCGGTGACACCCGGACCCACCTCGGCCACCACACCAGCGCCCTCGCCGCCCAGCAGACCGGCCGGGCCCGGGTACATCCCCAACGCGCTCAGCACGTCACGGAAGTTGACGCCGGCCGCCCGCACCGAGACCCGAACCTGACCCTGCGTCAATTCCGCGATGGCCTCCGGGGCGGGAAGCAGCTCCAGCGCGTCGAGCGTGCCGCGTGCCGCGCTGTCCAGCCGCCAGGCCACCGCACCGGCCGGGGCGGCGAGTTCGGCACCGGCCGCCACCCGGGCGAGCCTGGGCAGCAGGGCCGCGCCGGCCCGCAGGGCCAACTGCGGCTCACCGGTGGCCAGCGCGCCGGGCAGCGCGGCCCAGGACTCGGCCGAGCCGTCCACGTCCACCAGCAGCACCCGGCCGGGGTTCTCCGACTGGGCCGAGCGAACCAGGCCCCAGACCGCGGCCGCGCGCGGGTCGCGGACCTCGTCACCCGGGACCGCCGCGACGGCACCGCTGGTCACCACGGCCAGCGCGGCCTGGTCGAGCCGGTCCTCGGCGAGCCACTCGCGCAGCAGGGTGAGGGCCTGCCCGACGGCGTCGGGGCCACTGGGCCCGGCCAGCGCGACCAGCGGCGCGTCACCCGGCTCGGGGGCCTCGGCGGGCACGGCGATCTGCCTTACCGCCAGGCCGAGTTCGCGCAGCGGTCGCTCGGCCGCCGCGACGCCCGCGCCGAGCAGCAGCCACTGCGCCCGCGCGGCCTCGGCGGCCTCGCTCGCCACGCCGCGCGCCTCGGCGGGCACCGGGGCCCACTCCAGGCGCAGCAGCGCGTCGCCGGCCTCCTCCCGCGGCTGCTCCAACTGCTGGGCGGTGACCCGGCGGACCGCGAGCGAGTCGACGGTGGCGACCAGCTCACCCGACCGGTCGGCCACCAGCAGGCTGACCGCGTCGGTGCCGGCCGGGGCCAGCCGCACGCGCAGCGCGGTGGCGCCGGTGGCGTGCAGCGAGACCCCGCTCCAGCAGAACGGCAGCCGCCCCTCGCCGGCGGCCGGCGCCTCGCCGCCGACGAAGCGGCCCAGGCCGATCGCGTGCAGGCCCGCGTCCAGCAGGGCGGGGTGGATGCCGTAGTCGGCGGCGTCCGCCTCCTCGGGCAGCAGCACCTCGGCGAAGACCTCGTCGCCGCGCCGCCAGGCGGCCCGCAGGCCGCGGAAGGTCGGGCCGTAGTGGAAGCCGGTCCGCTCCCAGCCGCCGTAGAAGTCGGAGACGTCGATCGGCTCCGCCCCGGCGGGCGGCCACTCGGCCAGCGAGCCGACCGGCTCGGCGGCGGTGGCCAGCAGGGCGCCCTGGGCGTGGCGGGTCCAGGGCAGTTCACCGCCCAGGCCCGGATCAACGGCGCCCTGGCGGCGCGAGTGGATGCTGATCGGGCGGCGCCCGGCCTCGTCCGGCGCGCCGACCCAGACCTGCACCTGGACGGCGCCCTCGGCGGGCAGCACCAGCGGCGTCTCCAGGGTGAGTTCGTCCACCTGGCCGCAGCCGACCAGGTCGCCCGCCCGGATGGCGAGTTCGAGGAATGCGGTGCCGGGCAGCAGCACCGTGCCGAGGATGCCGTGGTCGGCGATCCAGGGGTGGGTGCGCAGCGAGAGGCTGCCGGTCAGCAGGGTGCCCTCGCTGTCGGCGAGTTGGACGGCGGCTGCGAGCAGCGGGTGGTTGACGCCGGCCAGGCCGATCGCGGCGGCGTCGCCGAAGAGCGCGCCACTGGGCTCCAGCCAGTAGCGGGTGCCCTGGAAGGCGTAGGTGGGCAGCTCGGTGCGGCGGGCGCCGGTGCCGGCGTAGTAGGCGGACCAGTCGGGCGCGGTGCCGTGCACGGCGAGGGTGGCCAGGGCGGTGGTGAGCGTGGCCGCCTCGCCGCGCCCGGCGCGGGACAGCGCGACGGCCACCACCTCTGCGCGCAGGGCGTCCTGGGTCGGCGCGTCCTGGGTCGGGGCGTCCTGGGCGAGCACCTCCTGGGCCAGCGCGGTCAGCACCCCGTCGGGGCCCAGCTCGACGAAGGTGCGCGCGCCCTGCGCGTGCAGGGCGGCCACCCCGTCGGCGAAGCGGACGGCCTCGCGCACGTGGCGCACCCAGTACTCGGGGTCGCTCAGGTCGGTGGCGAAGTCGCCGGTGACGTTGGAGACCACCGGCAGCGCGGGCGCGTGGTAGGTGAGCGACTCGGCGACGGCGCGGAACCGGTCCAGCATCGGGTCCATCAGCGGCGAGTGGAAGGCGTGGCTGACCGGCAGCCGCTTGACCTTGCGGCCCTCCGCCCACCAGCCCTGCGCCAGTTCGTCGATGACGGCCGAGCAGCCGGAGACCACGACGGACTCGGGGCCGTTGACCGCCGCGATCGCCACGTCCCGCTCGCGGCCGACCAGGGCGGTGCGCACCTGCGCCTCGGTGGCCCGCACGGCGAGCATCGCGCCGCCGGAGGGCAGCGCCTGCATCAGGCGGCCGCGCGCGGCGACCAGGCGGCAGGCGTCCGGCAGCGACCAGAGGCCCGCCACGTGCGCGGCGGCCAGCTCACCGATCGAGTGGCCGGCCAGCAGGTCGGGGCGCAGGCCCCAGGACTCCAGCAGGCGGAAGAGCGCGACCTCGATCGCGAAGAGCGCGGCCTGGGTGTAGCGGGTCTCATCGAGCAGCTCGGAGTCCTTCTCGAACATCACCTCGCGCAGCGGGCGGTCGAGTTCGCCCTCGAAGTGCGCGCAGACCTCGTCCAACGCCCGCGCGAACACCGGGTACGCGGAGTAGAGTTCACGCCCCATCCCGGCCCGCTGGCTGCCCTGGCCGGAGAAGAGGAAGGCGGTGCGGCCGGGGACCGCGGCGCCGCGCAGCACGCCCGGCGCCTCGCCGTCCTCGGCGAGCGCGGTCAGTGCGGCGAGCAGCTCCTCACGGCTGGTGCCGACCACGGCCGCGCGCCGCTCCAGCGCCGAGCGGGTGGTGGCCAGCGAGTAGGCGAGGTCGAGCAGGTCCGGCTCGGGCGTGGCGGCCAGCTGGGAGGCGAGCCGGGCGGCCTGCTCGCGCAGGGCGGCGTCGGTGCGCCCGGCCAGCGGCCACAGGCCCACCGGCAGCGCGCGCGCCGGAGCGGCGGCCTCGGCGGGCGTGGCGGCCTCGGCGGGCGTGGCGGCCTCGGGAGCCTCGGTGGGCTCGGCGGCGGCCACCGACTCGGGGGCCTGCTCGATGATGGTGTGCGCGTTGGTGCCGCTGACGCCGAAGGAGGAGATGCCGGCCCGGCGCGGGCGGCCGGTCTCCGGCCACTCCTGACGCTCCGCCAGGAGTTCGACGGCGCCCGCCGACCAGTCCACGTGCGGGGAGGGCGCGTCCACGTGCAGGGTCCGCGGGATGGCGCCGTGCCGCATCGCCAGCACCATCTTGATCACGCCCGCGACACCGGCGGCCGCCTGGGTGTGACCGATGTTCGACTTGATCGAGCCGAGCAGCAGCGGCCGCCCGGCCTCGCGGCCCTGGCCGTAGGTGGCGAGCAGGGCCTGCGCCTCGATCGGGTCACCCAGGCTGGTGCCGGTGCCGTGCGCCTCCACCACGTCGACCTGGTCGGGGGAGAGCCCCGCCCCGGCCAGCGCCTGCAGGATCACCCGCTGCTGGGAGGGGCCGTTGGGGGCGGTCAGGCCGTTGCTGGCACCGTCCTGGTTGACGGCGGAGCCGCGCACGATCGCCAGCACCGGGTGGCCCAGGCGCCGCGCGTCGCTGAGGCGCTCGACCAGCAGCAGACCGGCGCCCTCGCCCCAGCCGGTGCCGTCCGCCCCGGCGGCGAAGGCCTTGCAGCGGCCGTCGCCGGCCAGCCCGCGCTGCTTGGAGAACTCGATGAACGGGCTCGGGGTCGCCATGATCGTCACACCGCCGGCCAGCGCCAGCGAGCACTCACCGCCGCGCAGCGCCTGCACCGCCAGGTGCAGGGCGACCAGCGAGGAGGAGCACGCGGTGTCCACGGTGACCGCCGGGCCCTCCAGGCCCAGCGTGTAGGAGAGGCGGCCCGACATCACGCTGGCGGCGTTCCCGGTGCCGCCGTAGCCCTCGACGTCCTGGGCGGCGCCCATCAGCAGCGCCGCGTAGTCCTGCCCGTTGGAGCCGACGAAGACACCGGTGCGGGTGCCGCGCAGCGACTGCGGGTCGACACCGGCCCGCTCGATCGCCTCCCAGGCGGTCTCCAGCAGCACCCGCTGCTGCGGGTCCATGGCCAGCGCCTCGCGCGGCGAGATCCCGAAGAAGGCCGCGTCGAACTCCGAGGCGCCCGAGACGAAGCCGCCCTGGCGCACGTAGGAGGTGCCGGGCCGGTCCGGGTCCGCGTCGAAGAGCCGGTCCAGGTCCCAACCGCGATCGGTCGGGAAGTCGGCGAGCGCGTCGCGCCCCTCGGCGAGCACCTCCCAGAGCTGCTCCGGCGAGCGCACGCCACCCGGGAAGCGGCAGGCCATCGCCACGATGGCGATCGGCTCCTGGTCGCCCTCCTCCAGCTCCTTCAGACGCTGGCGCGTCTGGTGGAGGTCGGCGGTGACGCGCTTCAGGTAGTCAAGAAGCTTCTGCTCGTCGCTCATGTCTACTGGCCCCTCGGGAAGTTGTTCGGAAGAAGGTGCTCTGGCTGGGCCAGCGACTCAGGACATGCCGAGTTCTCGATCGATGAAGGCGAACACCTCGTCAGAGGTCGCCTCGTGCAGCTGGTCGGCGACCGCCGCGGCCTCCTGCGGCGCGCCCGCACCTCGGCCGGTGGCGCCCGAGCCCCACTTCGCCAGCACGGCGTTGAGGCGCACCGCGATCCGGGTGCGGTCGTCCTCCGCGGCCGTCAGAGCGGCCAGCGCCGCCTCCAGGCGGTCGAACTCCGCCAGCACCGAGGCCAGGCCGCCCCGGTCCTCGGGGCAGAGCTCGTCGTGCAGGTGGGCGGCCAGGTCGGTCGAGGTCGGGTAGTCGAAGACCAGGGTGGGCGGCAACTGCCGACCGGTGGCGGCGCCCAACTGGTTGCGCAGCTCGACGGCGGTGAGCGAGTCGAAGCCGAGGTCCTTGAAGGCCCGGTCGGGCTCGACGGCCTGCGGCGAGGCGTGCCCGAGCACCAGCGCCACCTTGCCGCGCACCAGGGTGAGCAGCGCCTCCGCTCGCTCGGCCGGGGCCAGTTGGGCCAGCCGCTGCGCGAGGTCGGGAGCGGCGGGGCCCGCGGCCGCGGCGGACTCCTGGAGCGCGGCCAGGACCCTCGCGGCCTCCGGCAGCCGGTCGAAGAGGCGGCTGGGGCGGGCGGCGGTGAAGCCGGGGGCGAACCGGTCCCAGTCCACGTCCACGATGGCGAGCAGGGCGGGTGCGGCGGCGAGTGCCCGGCGGAACGCGGCGGTCGCCGCCTCGGGCGCCATCGCGGGCAGGCCTGCCCGGCGGGTGCGCCGCTCGACCACGCTGCCGTCGGAGGCCATGCCGCCCTCGGCCCACGGGCCCCAGGCGATCGAGGTGCCGGGCAGGCCGGCCGCCCGGCGCTGCTCGGCCAGGATGTTGAGGAAGGCGTTGGCGGCGGCGTAGTTGGCCTGCCCAGCGCCACCGATGGTGCCGGAGACCGAGGAGAAGAGGACGAACTCGGCCAGCTCCTGATGGCGCGTCAGCTCGTGCAGGGTGAGGGCGGCGGTCACCTTGGCGCGCAGCACCGGGGCCAGCCGCTCGGCCGTCATCCGGTCGGCCACGCCGTCGTCCAGCACACCGGCGGTGTGCACCACCGAGGTCAGCGGGTACTCGGCCGGGATCGCGGCGAGCAGCCCGGCCACGGCCGCGCGGTCGGCCACGTCGCAGGCGGCGACGGTGACCTGGGCACCGAGCGCGGTCAGCTCAGCGGCGAACTCGGCCGCGTCCGGGGCGTCCGGGCCCCGGCGGCTGACCAGCAGCAGGTGCGCGGCGCCGTCCTCGGCGTAGGCGCGGGCCACCTGGCGGCCCAGCGCGCCGGTACCGCCGGTGATCAGCACGGTGCCGTGCGGCGGCAGTTCACCACTCGGCGCGGCGGATCGGTCGGCGGAGAGGTCGGCGTGCTCCAGGCGGCGCACGTAGCAGCCTGCGGCGCGGATCGCCGCCTGGTCCTCGCCCTCGGGCGCGGCCAGCAGTCGGCAGAGCAGGTCGAGTTCGGCCTCCGCCGGCTCGGGCGCGAGGTCGACCAAACCGCCCCAGAGCGCGGGCGACTCCAGCGCGGCTGCCCGGCCCAGGCCCCAGACGTGCGCCTGGACGGCGCCGGTCAGGCGCTCGCCCGGGGTGGCCGCGACGGCGTCCCGGGTCAGGCACCAGAGCGGGGCGGAGGCGGTGCCCGCCGAGGCCGCCGCGTCGCCGATGCCCTGGAGCAGCGCGAGGGTGGCGGCGAGGCCGGCCGGCACGGAGGGGTGCTCGGGGTGCTCGGCCTCGTCGAGGGCGAGCAGGGAGAGGATGCCGCGCAGGGGCTCGGAGTCGGACCCGATACCGGCGCCGGGCTGGGTGTCGGGCTCGGCCGCCAGCAGCTCGGCGATCCGCTCGCGGTCGAAGCGGTCGGCCCGGGAGAGCAGGAGCAGGCGCGCCTCGGCGCCGTTCCGGGCCAGCGCGGCGGCGGTCGCCGTGACGAACGGGTCCTCGGCCAGCTCGGCCGGGACGGCGAGCAGCCAGCTACCCGAGAGCCGGGCCACACCGGGCAGGGGCTGGCGGCGCCAGGTGAGCTCGTAGCGCCAGCCGGCGGTCCGCGCGTCGGCGCTGCGCCGGCGGTGCCAGGCGGAGAGGGCGGGCAGGACCTGTCCCAGGGCGGCGGGGTCGGCGTCGGTGAGGGTGGTGGTGAGGGTGGCGAGGTCCTCGTGCTCGACGGCGGCCCAGAAGCGGGCGTCGACGTCGCTGACGACCGCGGGGAGCGGCGCGGCCGCGCCGGGGGTGATGGTGGGCCAGAAGCGGGTGTGCTGGAAGGCGTAGGTCGGCAGCTCGACCGGGCGGGCGGTGGGCAGCAGCGCCGACCAGTCGACGGCGGTGCCGCTCACGTGCAGGTGGGCCAGCGCGGTGAGCAGCGTCTGCGCCTCCGGGCGACCCGCACGCTGGGTGGCGATGCCCTCGGCCAGGGCGGCCAGCACGCCGTCGGGGCCGATCTCCAGGAACGTGCCCACTTGGTGCTGCCGGAGGGTGGCCAGACCATCGGCGAAGCGGACCGCCTCGCGGACATGGCGCACCCAGTAGGCGGGGTCGGTCAGGTCGGCGGTGAAGTCACCGGTGAGGTTGGAGACGACCGGGATGCGGGGCTGCGCGTAGGTCAGGGACTCGGCGACCGTGCGGAACTCCGCGAGCATCGGGTCCATCAGCGCGGAGTGGAAGGCGTGGCTGACCGTGAGCCGCTTGACCTTGCGACCCTCCGCCCGCCAGGCCGCCTCCAGCTCGGCGATCGCGGTCTCGGGGCCGGAGACGGTGATCGAGTCGGCGCTGTTCACGGCCGCGATGTCGAGGCCGGCGGGCAGCGCCGTGCGGACCTCGGCCTCGGTGCCCTGGACGGCGAGCATCGCGCCACCGGCGGGCAGCGCCTGCATCAGGCGGCCACGGGCGGCCACCAGTGTGCAGGCGTCGGCGAGGGAGAGGATGCCCGCGACGTGCGCGGCGGCCAACTCGCCGATGGAGTGGCCCGCGAGGAAGTCCGGGCGCACGCCCCAGGACTCGATGAGGCGGAAGAGTGCGACCTCGATCGCGAAGAGCCCGGCCTGCGTGTAGCGGGTCTGGTCCAGCAACTGCGACTCGTCGTCGAAGAGCACCTCGCGCAGCGGGCGGTCCAGCTCGCCCTCGAAGTGCGCGCAGACCGCGTCCAACGCGTCCGCGAACACCGGGTAGGCGGCGTACAGTTCGCGCCCCATCCCGGCCCGCTGGCTGCCCTGGCCGGAGAAGAGCAGCGCGATCCTGCCCTCCTCCACCGCCGTGCCCGTCACCACGCCCGGCGCCTCGCGG
The DNA here is from genome assembly GCF_026340565.1 of Kitasatospora sp. NBC_01287. Taxonomy (NCBI): domain Bacteria; kingdom Bacillati; phylum Actinomycetota; class Actinomycetes; order Kitasatosporales; family Streptomycetaceae; genus Kitasatospora; species Kitasatospora sp. NBC_01287. Next base: position 7,718,872 of record NZ_JAPEPB010000001.1, on the reverse strand, counting down.
CCCTCGGCCAGCGCGGCCAACCCGGCCAGCAGCGCCTCACGGTCACCACCGACCACCACCGCACGACGCTCCAACGCCGCCCGCGACGTCGCCAACGAGAGGGCCACGTCCTGCGGGTGGAGCTCGGCGTCCTCATTCACCCGGTCCAGCAGCTGCCGCGCCTGCTCCTGGAGCGCGCTCCCGGTACGGCCCGAGAGCACCCACGGTGCGACGGAGTCGGCGGGCTCGGCCGTGACCCGCGCGTCCTCCGAGGGCGGGGTGACTTCGAGGATCGCGTGCGCGTTGGTGCCGCTGACGCCGAAGGAGGAGACGCCCGCACGACGCGGACCCTCGTGCTCCGGCCAGGCACGGTTCTCCGTCACCAGCTCGACCGCGCCCGCAGACCAGTCGATCTGCGGCGAGGGCTCGTCCACGTGCAACGTCCGAGGCACCACACCGTGCCGCATCGCCAGCACCATCTTGATGATGCCCGCCACCCCGGCTGCCGCCTGGGTGTGCCCGATGTTCGACTTGATCGACCCCAGCAGCAGCGGCTGATCGGCGGCCCGACCCTGGCCGTAGGTCGCCAGCAGCGCCTCCGCCTCGATCGGGTCACCCAGCGCCGTGCCGGTGCCGTGCGCCTCCACCACATCGACCTGACGAGTCGTCAGACCGCCGGCCGCCAGCGCCTGACGGATCACCCGCTGCTGCGAGGGACCGTTCGGCGCCGTCAGCCCGTTCGACGCACCGTCCTGGTTCACCGCCGTGCCGCGCACCGTCGCCAGCACCCGATGCCCCAGCCGCTCGGCGTCGCTCAGCCGCTCCACCAGCAGCAGCCCAACACCCTCGCCCCAGCTCGTGCCGTCGGCCGCCGCCGCGAACGCCTTGCAGCGGCTGTCCGCCGCCAGGCCACCCTGGCGCCCGAATTCGGCGAAGGAAGCGGGCGTGGACATCACGGTGGCACCGCCGGCCAGCGCCATCGAGCACTCGCCGTTGCGCAGCGCCTGAACGGCCAGGTGCAGGGCCACCAGCGAGGAGGAGCACGCGGTGTCGACCGTGACCGCCGGCCCCTCGAACCCGAAGGTGTAGGAGAGGCGCCCGGAGACCACGCTCGCCGCGTTGCCCGTCAGCACATGGCCGGCCACGTCCTCCGAGGCGGCGGCCAGCAGGGCCGGGTAGTCCTGGCCGTTGGTGCCGACGAAGACCCCGGTCGCGCTGCCGCGCAGTGCGGACAGGTCGATCCCGGCCTGCTCGAACAGCTCCCAGGAGGTCTCCAGCAGCAACCGCTGCTGCGGGTCCATGGCGAGCGCCTCACGCGGCGAGATCCCGAAGAAGTCCGCGTCGAAGTCGCCCGCCTCGTAGAGGAACGCACCTTGACGGGCTCCCTCGCTCGCGGCGAAGAGCGACTCCAGGTCCCAGCCGCGATCGTCGGGGAAGTCCGCGATGGTGTCGGTGCCGGACTCCAGCAGCCGCCAGAGTGCCTCCGGCGAGGTCGCCCCTCCCGGGTACCGGCAGGCCATGCCGACGATCACCACCGGGTCGTCCTGCGCCACCACCGAGACCGGGGACGCCATTTCGACGCTCGACACCTCGGCGCCGGAGAGCTTGCCCAGCAGGAACTCCCCCAGCGCCCGAGGCGTCGGGTAGTCGAAGACCAACCCCGCCGGCAGCCGCTGACCCGACAACTTCGCCAACCGGTTGCGCAGTTCCACCGCCGTCAGCGAATCGAACCCGAGATCACGGAACGCCCGACCCGCCGCCACCGCGTCCGCCGAGCCGTAGCCCAGCACCGACGCCGCCTCCGCACAGACCCGACCCACCACCGCCGACAACCGCTCCGCCGGCGTGAGACCAGCCAACTGGCCTGCCCAGCCGCCCTGTTCGACGGCAGCCCCAGTCGGGGCCTCGGCGCCGAGCCCGAGCCCCTCGATCACATCCGTCAGCAGGGCGGACGGGCGGACCGAGACGAAGGACGGCGCGAACCGCTCCCAGGCCACATCGGCCACCGCGAGCGTGGTGTCCCCGGTCGCCAACGCCCGCTCCAGCGCGGTCAGCCCACTGGCCGGCGCCATCGCGGGCAGGCCGCTGCGGCGCATCCGCGCCCCGACCACCTCGCTCTCGGCCGCCAGACCGTCCTCCGCCCACGGACCCCACGCGATGGAGGTCGCCGGCAGGCCGTGGGTGGCGCGGTGCTCGGCGAGGGCGTCCAGGTACGCGTTCGCAGCCGCGTAGTTGCCCTGACCCGCCGCACCCAGCGTGCCGGCCAAGGAAGAGAAGAGCACGAACGCGTCCAATCGCTGACTCCGCGTCAACTCGTGCAGGTGCCACGCCGACTCCGCCTTCGCCGTCAGCACACCACGCAACCGCTCGGGCGTCAGACCCGCCAACACACCATCGTCCAGCACCCCGGCCGCGTGCACGACCGCCGAGAGCGAGATGCCCTCGATGACCCGGGCCAGCGCGTCACGATCCGCCACGTCGCAGGCGACGAGGTCGACCCTGGCACCCAGAGCACGCAACTCCTCGGCCAACTCGCCCGCACCGGGCGCCCGCGGACCACGACGGCTCACCAGCACCAGATGCTCAGCACCCCGACCGACCAGCCACCGCGCCACCCGCGCACCCAGACCACCCGTACCACCCGTCACCAACACCGAGCCGGAAACCGACCAACCGGCCTCCACCCCGATCCCCGGCACCGCCCGCTCCAACCGCGCCCCGAACACACCCGAAGCCCGAACCGCGACCTGATCCTCCACCGACTGCCCCAGCACCGCACACAGCCGCACACCCGCCCGAGCATCCAACTCCACCGGCACATCCACCAGACCACCCCAACGCTCAGGGAACTCCAGCGCCGCCACCCGACCCAAACCCCACACCGACGCCGCACCCGGACCGCTCAACACATCCGAACGACCCACCGACACCGCACCCGACGTCACACACCACAACCGGGCATCCACACCCAACTCACCCAACGCCTGCAGCAACACGAGCTGCTCCACCGGCACCACCGGAGCACCCGAACCAACACCCACCAACGAGAGCACACCAGCGAACTCCCGCCCCGCCACCACATCTGCCAGCTCCGCCACCCCGGCGACAACCGCCACCTCGGCCCCACCCGCCCGCAGCACCTCAACCAGCGGATCAGCGTCGAGCCCGTGCGAAACCACCAACCACGAACCCACCAGCGCGGCACCCGCACCCGACAACACCGGCCGCCACACCACCCGGTAACGCCAGTCATCCACCACCGACGCCTCACGCCGACCACGACGCCACGCGGCGATCGCCGGCAACACCTCACCGAACGACTGCCCCCCATCCACCCCCAACGCACCAGCCAGACCCGCCAGATCACCACCATCCACCGCCGCCCAGAACCCCACCTCCGCAGGATCCGAACCGGCGGGCAGGGCAGCGCCGGCCGCCGACTCCAGCCAGAGCCGCTCCCGCTGGAAGGCATACGTCGGCAGGTCGACCTGGAGATCCGAGGTCACCACACGCGACCAGTCGACGGTGGCGCCGTTGACGAAGGCCTCCGCGACCGAGGTCAGGAACCGGCGCGCGTCACCCTGCTCACGCCGCAGCGTGCCCAGCGCGAGGCCACCACCACTGGCATCCAACGTGTCCTGGACGCCCACCGTCAGCACCGGATGCGGACTCGCCTCCACGAAGAGCCGATGCCCGGCCTTCGCCAGCTCGGCCACCGCCTCCTGCAGACGCACCGGGTGCCGCAGGTTCTCGTACCAGTAACGCGCCCCCAACTCACCCGACTTGACCCACTCACCGGTGTACGTCGAGAACATCGGAATACTCGGGGCAAGCCCGGTGACCGGAGCGAGCGCCTCGGTGATCTCGGCCTCCAGCAACTCCATCTGCGCCGAGTGCGAGGCGTAATCCACCTTCACCCGCCGCGCGTCCACACCCGCGTCCGAGCAGGCCACCATGAACTCGTCCAGCCCGCCCGCCTCACCCGAGACCACCACTGACCCCGGACCGTTCACCGCCGCGATCCCGACCCGGCCCTCGAAGCCCACCAACAGCTCGCCGGCCTTCGCGGCGGACGCGAAGAGCGACACCATCCCACCCGAACCCGCCACCCGGGCCAGCGCCTTCGCCCGCAACGCGACCACCCGCACCGCGTCCTCCAACGACAACGCACCCGCCACACACGCCGCAGCGATCTCACCCTGCGAGTGGCCGACGACGGCGGAGACCTCGACACCCAGCGAACGCCACAACGCCGCCAGCGACACCATCACCGAGAACAGCACCGGCTGCACGACATCGACCCGCTCCAGCAGCGCCGCATCCGCCAGCGCCTCCTCCAACGACCAATCCACAAAAGGCGCCAACGCCGCCGAACAAGCCGCGATCGACTCCGCGAACACCGGCGACACCGCCAGCAACCCCGACGCCATCCCCACCCACTGCGAACCCTGACCCGGGAAGACCAACACCACCCCACCGGAGCCCTCGCCCCGGCCGGTCAGACCGCCACCGGCGGCGACCTCACGCAGCCCGGCGAGCAGCTCGTCCCGGTCGGCGCCGAGCACCACCGCGCGGTCCTCGAAGAGCGAGCGCCCACCCACCAGCGCCGCACCCACCGCCGCCGGCTCGCCCTCGACGCCCGCCAGCCGCTCCGCCTGCGCCCGCAGCGCCGTCGTGCCCCGCCCCGAGACCACCCACGGCACCACCGGCGACACGAGGGCCGGCAGCACGACGACGGCCGGCTCCACCGGCGAGTCGGACACGGCAGGCGCGCCAGAGGCCTGATCTGACGCTACGTCAGCAACCGTGTCCACGGGCGCCTGCTCGATGATCACGTGCGCGTTGGTCCCACTGATCCCGAACGAGGAGACACCGGCCCGGCGCGGCTCGCCCGTGCGGGGCCACTCCTGGGGCTCCGTCAGCAGCTCGACCGCGCCCGCCGTCCAGTCCACGTGCGGGGTCGGCGCGTCCACGTGCAGGGTCTTCGGCAGCAGGTCGCCGCGCATCGCCAGCACCATCTTGATCACGCCCGCCACGCCGGCGGCCGCCTGGGTGTGCCCGATGTTGGACTTGACCGAGCCCAGCAGCAGCGGCGCGCGGTCCTCGGCGCGGCCCTGGCCGTAGGTGGCCAGCAGCGCCTGCGCCTCGATCGGGTCACCCAGCGCGGTGCCGGTGCCGTGCGCCTCGACCACGTCGACCTGGTCGGCGCTCAGCCGGGCGTTCTCCAGGGCCTGGCGGATCACCCGCTGCTGCGAGGGACCGTTGGGGGCCGTCAGTCCGTTCGACGCGCCGTCCTGGTTGACGGCGCTGCCCCGCACCACCGCCAGCACCCGGTGGCCCAGGCGCTGCGCGTCGGAGAGGCGCTCGACCAGCAGCATTCCCGCGCCCTCGGAGCTGCCGAAGCCGTCGGCGGCGGCCGCGAAGGCCTTGCAGCGGCCGTCGGTGGACAGGCCGCGCTGCTTGCTGAACTCGGTCAGCGTGCTGGGGTTGGTCATCACGGTCACGCCGCCGGCCAGCGCCATGGTGCACTCGCCGCCCCGCAGCGCCTGGACGGCCAGGTGCAGCGCGACCAGCGAGGAGGAGCAGGCGGTGTCGACGGTGACCGCCGGGCCCTCCAGGCCCAGCGTGTAGGAGACCCGGCCGCTGGCCGCGCTGGTCACGTTGCCGGTCAGCAGATGGCCTTCCAGGCCCTCCGGCATGGGGTAGACACCGGTGGTGTATCCGCTGTAGGCGGCGCCGATGAAGACGCCGGTCCGGCTGCCCTGCAGGGTGGCCGGGTTCAGCCCGGCCCGCTCGACGGCCTCCCAGGCGGTCTCCAGGACCAGGCGCTGCTGGGGGTCCATCGCCAGCGCCTCACGCGGCGAGATCCCGAAGAAACCGGGGTCGAAGTCCGCGGCGCCGCTCAGGAAGCCGCCGCCGCGGACGTAACTGGTGCCCGGCCCCTGGGCGTCCGGGTCGTAGAGCGCCCCCAGGTCCCAGCCCCGGTCCTCGGGGAAGCCGCCGATGGCGTCCCCCTCGCCGCGCACCAGCTGCCACAACTCTTCCGGCGAGGAGATCCCGCCGGGGAACCGGCAGGCCATGCCCACGATGGCGATGGGCTCCTGCTCGGCCGCCTCGATCTCGCGCAGCCGCTGCCGACTGCGACGCAGATCGGCGGTGACGCGCTTCAGGTAGTCCCGGAGCTTTTCTTCGTTCTCCACGTGAATCACCTATCGAGGCAGCCAAGCATGACGTGAGGTCAGCTCAGGACAGCCCGAACTCTTCGTCGATCAGATCGAAGAGGTCGTCGTCCGTCGCTGTGTCGATCTCCCGAACTCCGGCATCGGGACCGGTGTTGGTCTCCTGGGTGGCCCGCCACTTGGACAGCAGGGTCTCCAGGCGTGCGGTGACCGCCGCGCCGGTGGTGTCACCGGGTGCGAGGGCCGCCAGTGCGGTTTCCAGGGCGTCGAGTTCGGCCAGGGCCGGGGCCGGAGCGGCCTGGTCCAGCTTCAGTTCGACGCGCAGGTACTCCACCAGGGCCCGGGGGCTCGGGTGGTCGAAGACGGTGGTCGCGGGCAGCCGCAGACCGGTGGCCGCGCCCAGGCGGTTGCGGAACTCCACCGCGGTCAGCGAGTCGAAGCCGAGCTCCTTGAACGGGCGCTCGGTGTTGACCGCGCTCGCCGACTCGTGGCCGAGCACCACCGCCACCTGGCCGCAGACCAGGTCGAGCAGGGCCTTGTCCCGCTCGGCGGGGGCCAGCCCCGCCAGGCGCTGGGCCACCGTCGCCTCGCCCGCGGCGCTCAGGGCACCGGTGGCGGCGGCGCGGCGGACCGGGCCGCGGACCAGGCCGCGCAGCAGCGGCGAGAGGCCGCCACCCGCCGCCTGGGTCCGCAGCGCGGGCAGGTCCAGCTCGATCGGCACCAGCAGCGCCTCCGGCCGCGCCAGGGCGGCGTCGAAGAGCGCGAGTCCGGTCCCGGTGGCCAGGCGCAGCGTGCCGCCCCGGGCCGTGCGGCTGAGGTCGGCCTGCTCCAGGTGACCGGTCATGGTGCTGGACTGCTCCCACAGGCCCCAGGCCAGCGAGGCGCCGGGCAGGCCGTTGGCCTGCCGGTGCTGCGCCAGTGCGTCCAGGTAGGCGTTGGCCGCCGCGTAGTTGCCCTGCCCGGCCGCTCCGAAGGTGGAGGCGGCGGAGGAGAAGAGCACGAAGGCGGCCGGGTCCAGGTCCGCGGTGAGGCGGTGCAGTTGCCAGGCGGCGTCGGCCTTGGGCCGCAGCACGGTGTCCAGGCGTTGCGCCGTCTGCGAGCCGATCACGCCGTCGTCCAGCACGCCCGCCGCGTGCACGACCGCGGTCAGCGGGTGCCCGGCCGGGATCGCGTCGAGGACGGCGGCCAGTTCGGCCGGCTCGGCCACGTCGCAGGCCTCCAGCTGCACGGTCGCGCCCAGTTGCTGGAGCTCGTCCAGCAACTCCGGCGCGCCGGCGGCCTTGAGGCCGCTGCGGCTGAGCAGCAGCAGGTGCTTGACGCCGTGCTCGGTGACCAGGCGGCGGGCGATCAGCGCGCCCAGGGTGCCGGTGGCGCCGGTGACCAGGGCGGTGCCCTCGGGGTCCAGGGCGCGCGGCACGGTGAGCACGACCTTGCCGATGTGCTTGGCCTGGCTGACGAAGCGGAAGGCCTCGCGGGCCTCGCGGACGTCCCAGGTGCGCACCGGCAGGGTCTCGATGGCGCCCGCGGCGAAGAGCCGCAGCAGTTCGGCGAGCAGTTCGGCGGTGCGCTCGGGCCCGGCCTCGGCCAGGTCGAAGGCGCGGTAGCGGATGTCCGCGGGGCGGTCGGCGGCGGCTCGGATGTCGGTCTTGCCCATCTCGACGAAGCGGCCGCCGCGCGGCAGCAGGTCGAAGGAGGCGTCGACGAACTCCCGGGCCAGCGAGTTGAGCACCACGTCCATGCCCGCGCCGCCGGTCGCGGCGAGGAACTTCTCGCGGAAGTCCAGGTCGCGGGAGGAGGCGAGGTGCTCGTCGTCCAGGCCGAGCGCGCGCAGGGTGTCCCACTTGGCCGGGCTGGCGGTGGCGAAGACCTCCGCGCCCAGGTGGCGGGCCAGCTGGATCGCGGCCATGCCCACCCCGCCGGCGCCCGCGTGCACCAGCACCCGCTCACCGGCGCGCAGGCCGGCCAGGTCGTCGAAGGCGTAGAGGGCGGTGAGGAAGACGATCGGCACCGAGGCGGCCCGCGCGAAGCTCCAGCCCTCGGGGATCCGGGCGACCGTGCGGTGGTCGGTGACGGCCAGCGGCCCGAAGCCGCCGGTGACCATGCCGAGCACCCGGTCGCCGACCGAGAGGCCGGTGACGGCGGAACCGGTCTCCACCACCACGCCCGCGCCCTCGCTGCCGAGCAGCGACGGGTCCGGGTACATCCCGAGTCCGATCAGCACGTCGCGGAAGTTCAGCCCGCCGGCCCGCATCGCCAGGCGCACCTGGTGCGGCGCCAACTCCCGCTCGGCGTCCGGGGCGGCCCGCAGGGCCAGGCCCTCCAGGGTCCCCTCGTCCACCACGGCCAGCCGCCACGGGGCGGTGGCCGGGAGCGGGACGGGCAGCGCGGCGGCGGTGGCCGCCCTGGCCAGGCGCGGGGTGAGCAACTCGCCGCCGCGCACCGCGAGGTGCGGCTCCGCGGAGGCGAAGGCGGTGGCGAGTGCCCGCTCCGAGTCGGCCGTGCCGTCGGTGTCGACCAGCTGCAGGCGCAGCGGGTTCTCCGACTGGGCGGAGCGCGCCAGGCCCCAGACCGCGGCGGCCGCCAGGTCGGTGACGTCCTCACCGGCCGTCGCGGCCAGCGCGCCGCGGGTGAGCAGGGTCAGCCGCAGCTCCTCGAAGGCGGGCTCGGCCAGCCAGCGCTGGAGCAGGTCGAGCGCCTGGTGGGTGGCCGTGTGGACGGCCTCGGCGCCGTGGGCGGCGGGGTCGGCGGTCAACAGGCGCAGCACGACCGGGCGACCGTCGGCGGCCAGCTCGGCGGCCAGCGGCACCAGGTCGGCCAGGTCCTGGCCGTCCGTCAGCGTCCAGGGCTGGACGGCGGCGGCAGTCCCCTCGGCGGCCCTGGCGGCCTCGGCCTCCTCGGTGGCGCGAACCCACTCCATCCGGTAGAGGCAGTGGGCGGCCGGGCCGTCCTGGGCCGCGTCCAGCAGCTCGGCCGCGATCGGCCGCAGCGTCAGGGCGTCGGCCCGGGCCAGCGGCGCGCCGGTGGCGTCGGCGACCTCGACCGAGACCGCGTCCGCGCCGGCCGGGGCCAGCCGCACCCGCAGCGCACTGGCGCCACCCGCCAGCAGCGAGACGCCGGACCAGGCGAACGGGAGCAGGGCGCGCGGCCCGGCGCTCTCGTCCACCAGGCCGACCTGGGCTCCCAGGCCGATGGTGTGCAGGGCGGCGTCGAGCAGCGCCGGGTGCAGGCCGAAGGCCGCGGCCTGGGGCCGCTCGCCCTCGGGCAGCTCGACGGCGGCGAAGACCTCGGCGCCGCGCTTCCAGACGGCGCGCAGGCCCTGGAAGGCGGGGCCGTAGCCGTAGCCGCGCTCGGTCAGGCCCTCGTAGAGGCCCTCGATGTCGATCTGCTGGGCGCCGGCCGGCGGCCACTCGCGCAGGTCGGCGGTGGCGGCGGCCGGTGCGCCCTGGGCCAGGACGCCACTGGCGTGGCGGGTCCAGACCTCCTCGGCGATACCGGTACCGGCGCCGTCCTCGCGGCAGGAGTACACCTCCAGCGTGCGGCGTCCCTCGCCGTCCGCCGCGCCCAGCCGGGCCTGCAGGCGCACGCCGCCGCGCTCGGGCAGCACCAGCGGGCTCTCCAGGGTCAGTTCCTCGATCAGGTCGCAGCCGACCTGGTCGCCCACGTGCACCGCCAGTTCGACGAACGCGGTGCCCGGCAGCAGCAGCGTGCCCATCACCGCGTGGTCGGCGATCCAGGGGTGGGTCTGGGTGGAGAGGCGCCCGGTGAAGAGCAGGCCCTCGCCGTCGGCCAGCGCGATCGCCGCGCCGAGCAGCGGGTGCTCGGCGGTGCCCAGGCCCGCGGTGGTCACGTCGCCCGTGCGGGCGGCGAACATCGGCGGCCAGAACCGGCGGCGCTGGAAGGCGTAGGTGGGCAGGTCGACGTGGTCGCCACCGGTGCCGTAGAGGCGGTTCCAGTCGACGGTGGCGCCGTTGACGAAGGCCTCGGCCAGCGAGGTCAGGAAGCGGTCGGCGCCGCCGTGCTCCCGGCGCAGGGTGCCGAGCGCGATGCCGCCGCCGTTCTCCTCCAGGGTGTCCTGGACGCCGACGGTGAGCACCGGGTGCGGGCTGGACTCCACGAAGACGCGGTGCCCGGCCTTGGCCAGCTCGGCCACCGCCTCCTGGAGTCGGACGGGGTGGCGCAGGTTCTCGTACCAGTAACGGCCGCCCAGCTCACCGGGCTTGACCCAGTCGGCGGTGTAGGTGGAGAACATCGGGATGCTCGGGGCGAGTCCGGTGACCGGCGCGAGCGCCTCGGTGATCTCGGCCTCCAGGATCTCCATCTGGGCGGAGTGCGAGGCGTAGTCCACGTTGACCCGGCGGGCGTCCACGCCCGCCTCCGAGCAGACGACCATGAACTCGTCCAGCGCGGCCGCCTCACCCGAGACGACCACCGAGCCGGGGCCGTTGACGGCGGCGATGCCGACCCGGCCCTCGAAGGAGGCCAGCAGCTCGCCGGCCTTCGTGGCGGAGGCGAAGAGCGACACCATGCCACCCGAACCCGCCACCCGGGCCAGCGACTTCGCCCGCAGCGCGACCACCCGGGCCGCATCGTCGAGCGAGAGCGCGCCCGCCACGCAGGCGGCCGCGATCTCACCCTGGGAGTGGCCGACCACGGCGGAGGGGGTGATGCCCATCGAGCGCCAGAGCGCCGCGAGCGAGACCATCACCGCGAAGAGCACCGGCTGGACGACGTCCACCCGCTCCAGCAGCGCCCGGTCGGTGAGCGCCTCCTCCAACGACCAGTCGGTGAACGGCGCCAGCGCCGCCGAGCAGGCCGCGATCGACTCCGCGAAGACCGGCGAGGCCGCCAGCAGACCCGACGCCATCCCCACCCACTGCGAACCCTGACCCGGGAAGACCAGCACCACGCCGCCGCTGCCGAGCGCCCGCCCGGTCAGCGCGCGGTCGAAGTCGCCGCCCAGCACGACCATCCGGTCCTCGAAGACCGAGCGGCCGCGCACCAGCGCCGCACCCACCGCAGCCGGCTGCGCGTCCGTGCTGAACGCGGCCAGCCGCTCGGCCTGCGCGAGCAGTGCGGCCTCGCCCTTGCCGGAGAGCACCCAGGGCACCACCGGGGAGTCGATCGGCTTCTCACTGACGGTGCTTGACGGTACGTCAGTGATCGGCGCCTGCTCCAGGATGGTGTGCACGTTGGTGCCGCTGACCCCGAAGGAGGAGACCGCCGCGCGGCGCGGGCCGGCGGTGGCGGGCCAGTCGGTCGCCTCGGTGAGGAGTTCGACCGCGCCGGCCGCCCAGTCCACGTGCGGGGTCGGCTCGTCCACGTGCAGGGTCCTGGGCAGTACGCCGTGGCGCATCGCCATCACCATCTTGATCACGCCCGCGACGCCCGAAGCCGCCTGGGTGTGACCGATGTTGGACTTGACCGAACCCAGCCGCAGCGGGTTCGCCGCGTCCCGGTCGCGGCCGTAGGTGGCCAGCAGCGCCTGCGCCTCGATCGGGTCGCCCAGCGTGGTGCCGGTGCCGTGCGCCTCGACCGCGTCGATCTGATCGGCCGTCAGGCGGGCGTTGGCCAGGGCCTGGCGGATCACCCGCTGCTGCGAGGGGCCGTTGGGCGCGGTCAGCCCGTTCGAGGCGCCGTCCTGGTTGATCGCCGAACCGCGCACCACCGCGAGCACCGGGTGGCCCAGGCGCTGCGCGTCGCTCAGCCGCTCCACCAGGAGCATGCCCACGCCCTCGCCCCAGCCGGTCCCGTCCGCCGCCGCCGCGAAGGGCTTGCAGCGGCCGTCGGCGGCCAGTCCGCGCTGGCGGCTGAACTCGATGAACGCGCCCGGGGTGGTCATGATCGTCACACCGCCGGCCAGCGCCATCGTGCACTCGCCGCCGCGCAGCGCCTGGACGGCCAGGTGCAGCGCGACCGAGGAGGAGGAGCAGGCGGTGTCGACGGTGACGGCCGGGCCCTCCAGGCCGAAGGTGTAGGAGAGGCGGCCGGAGACCACGCTGGCCGCCGCGCCGGTGCTGCCGTAGCCCTCGGCGGTCTCCGGCGCGCCGAGGAAGAGTGCCGGGTAGTCCTGGCCGTTGGTGCCGACGAAGACACCGGTGCGCGAGCCGCGCAGGCTCTGCGGGTCGAGGCCGGCCCGCTCGATCGCCTCCCAGGTGGTCTCCAACAGCAGGCGCTGCTGCGGGTCCATGGCGAGCGCCTCGCGCGGCGAGATGCCGAAGAAGTCGGCGTCGAACTCACCGGGCGCGCTCAGGAAGCCGCCGGTACGCACGTAGGAGGTGCCGCGCCGGTCCGGGTCCGGGTCGTAGAGCCGCTCCAGGTCCCAGCTCCGGTCGGTCGGGAACTCGCTGACCGCGTCCCGCTCGGCGACCACCAGCTCCCAGAACTGCTCGGGGGTGCTGACCCCGCCGGGGAAGCGGCAGCTCATCGCGACGATGGCGATCGGCTCGCCCTCGGCGGTGGCGGTGCCCACGGCGACCTGCTCGGCCCCCGAGTCGCCGAGCAGCTCGGCGCGCAGCAGGGCGGCCAGGTGCTCGGCCGTCGGGTAGTCGTAGATCAGCGTGCTGGGCAGGCTGAGCCCGGTCACCGCGTTCAGGCGGTTGCGCAGCTCGACTGCGGTCAGCGAGTCGAACCCGAGGTCCTTGAAGGCGCGGCCGGGGTCGACCGACTCGAAGGACGGGTAGCCGAGCGCGATCGCCACCTGGTTGCGCACCAGGGTCAGCAGGATGCGCTCGCGCTCCTCCTCGGTGCGCTCGGCCAGCTCGCGCAGCAGGCCGTTGGACTGCTCGTTCTCGGCGGCGGCCGCCCGCTCCAGCTCGGCGATCGCCTCGCGGGCCTCGGGGATGCGGCGCAGCAGGCGGCTGGGCCGGGCCGAGACCTGGGCCGCGACCAGGCGGCTCCAGTCGATGTCGGCGACGGTGACCTGGGTGTCGCCCAGGTCCAGCGCCTGCTGCAGCGCGCTGATCGCGGCCTCGGGGGCCATCGGGGTGACCGCGCCACGGCGCATCCGCTCCTCGGCCGCGCCCTGGGCGGCCATGCCGCTCTCGGCCCACGGGCCCCAGGCGATCGAGGTCGCGGCCAGCCCGGCGGCGCGCCGCGAGGCGGCGAGCGCGTCCAGGTGGGCGTTGGCGGCGGCGTAGTTGCCCTGGCCCGGGCCGCCCAGCGTGCCCGCGATGGAGGAGAAGAGGACGAAGGCGTCCAGCTCCCGTTCGCGGGTCAGCTCGTCGAGGTGCTGGGCCGCGTCCGCCTTGGCGGCGAGCACGGTGCGCAGCCGCTCGGGCGTCAGGGTGTCGAGGATGCCGTCGTCCAGCACACCGGCCGCGTGGAAGACCGCGCCGAGCGGGCGCTCGGCCGGGATCCCCGCGAGCAGTGCGGCCACCGCCGAGCGGTCGGCCATGTCGCAGGCCGCGACGGTGGTTGTGGCGCCCAACTCGGTCAGCTCGGCGCGCAGTTCGGCCGCGCCGGGCGCGTCCGGGCCGCGCCGGCTGGTCAGGATCAGGTGCTCGGCGCCGTTGCGGGCCAGCCAGCGGGCCACCTGGGCGCCCAGCGCGCCGGTGCCGCCGGTCAGCAGCACGGTGCCGCGCGGGTGCCACGGGGCGCTCTGCGGGGTGGCCGCGGCGGGCAGCGCCCGCTCCAGCCTGGCCCCGAGCAGGCCGGTGGCGCGGATGGCGAGCTGGTCCTCGGCGCCCTGCAGCAGGGCGGTGCCGATCCGGGCCGCGGTGGGTCCGTCCAGCTGGGCGGGGAGGTCGAGCAGACCGCCCCAGCGGTCCGGGTGCTCCAGCGCGGCGACCCGGCCCAGGCCCCAGAGCTGCGCCTGGGTCGGCACCGCACCGCCGTCGGCCGCGCTCACCGCGACCGCGCCGCGGGTGGCGCACCAGAGCGGCGCGCCCAACTCGGCGTCGCCGAGCGCCTGCAGCAGCAGGAGGGTGGCGGCCAGCGGCTCGGGGTCGGTGAGCGCGAGCAGCGAGAGCACCCCGGCGGGGGCCTCGCCCTCGGCGGCCTCCCGGGCCAGCCGCTCGGCCAGCTCGGTGCGGGACGGGGAGCCCTCGATCAGCAGGTGGCGGAGGGTGAAGCCGGCCGCCGTGAGCGCGTCGGCCACCTCGCCGTCCGGCTGCCCGGCCGAGCCGACGACCCACCAGGTGCCGGACGGCGCCGACGGGGTCGCACCCGCCAGCGGCTCCCAGCGCAGCGCGTAGCGCCAGCCCTCCAGCAGTCGCTGGCCAGCCTGGCCACGCCGCCAGGCGGAGAGCGCCGGGAGCACCTCGCTCAGCGAGCCCGCGCCGTCCAGTCGCAGGGCGGCGGCCACGGACTCCAGGTCCTCGCGCTCGACCGCCTCCCAGAAGAGCGTGTCCACGCCGTCCTGGTCCTCGCCCGCACCCGGGCGGCGGCCGCCGGCCGCGATCTCCGGCCAGTAGCGGTCGTGCCGGAAGGCGTAGGTCGGCAGGTCGGTGGCGATGGGCCCGGTGCCGGTGAAGACGGCGGACCAGTCCAGCTCCAAGCCGCGCACGTAGGCGCCGGCCAGGCCGGTGAAGAGCGCCTCGACCTCGCCGCGCCCGGCCCGGCCCACCGGCAGCGCGGCCGCCGGAGCCGGCACGAGGGCACTGAGGATGCCGTCGGGGCCGATCTCCAGGAAGGTGCGGACACCCTGTTCCTGGAGGGTGGCCAGGCCGTCGGCGAAGCGGACGGCCTCGCGGACGTGGCGCACCCAGTAGGCGGGGTCGGTCAGGTCGGCGCTGAAGTCGCCGGTGACGTTGGAGACCACCGGGATGCGCGGGGCGCTGTAGCTCAGCGACTCGGCGACCGTGCGGAACTCGGCCAGCATCGGGTCCATCAGCGCGGAGTGGAACGCGTGGCTGACGGTGAGCCGCTTGACCTTGCGGCCCTCGGCTCGCCAGACGGCCTCCAGTTCGGCGACGGCGGCCTCGGGGCCGGAGACGGTGATCGAGTCGGCGCTGTTCACCGCCGCGACGTCGACGCCGTCGGGCAGTGCGGCGCGGATCTCCTTTTCGGTGCCCTGGACGGCGAGCATCGCGCCACCGGCGGGCAGCGCCTGCATCAGGCGGCCACGGGCGGCGACGAGCTTGCAGGCGTCCGCCAGCGACCAGAGGCCGGCGACGTGCGCGGCGGCCAGCTCGCCGATCGAGTGACCGGTGAGGTAGTCGGGGGTGAGGCCCCAGGTTTCGAGGAGGCGGAAGTAGGCGACCTCGATCGCGAAGAGACCGGCCTGCGTGTACACGGTCTGGTCCAGCAGCTGCGACTCGCTGTCGAAGAGGACCTCGCGCAGCGGGCGGTCCAGCTCGGTGTCGAACTGGGCGCAGACCGCGTCGAGCGCGTCGGCGAACGCCGGGAACACGGCGGACAGTTCGCGGCCCATACCCGCGCACTGGCTTCCCTGACCGGACATCATCACCGCCACCCTGCCCCCAGCAGTTACCCCGCGCACCACACCCGGTGCCTCACCGCCGGCGGCGAGCGCGTTGAGCCCGGAGCGGAACCCGTCCGCCCCTGCCGCGATCACCACCGCACGGTGTTCGAACCTAGAGCGGCCGTGGGCCAGCGAGAACCCCACATCCACCGGGCTCGACCCCGCACCGTCCCCTAGCCAGGCCGCCAGCCGCCCCGCCTGCGCGGACAGCGCCGCAGCTCCACGGCCCGCGAGCACCCACGGCACCACCGGGAGGGCCACCCCTGCGGCCGGGGCGGGGGCCGGGGCGGGGGCCGGGGCGGGCAGGCCCTGTTCGATGATCACGTGGGCGTTGGTGCCGCTGATGCCGAAGGCCGAGACGCCGGCCCGGCGCGGGCCCTCGTGCTCGGGCCAGGCGGTCTGCGCGGTGAGCAGTTCGACGGCGCCGGCCGTCCAGTCCACGTGCGAGGACGGCGCGTCCACGTGCAGGGTCTGCGGCAGCACCCCGTGACGCATCGCCATCACCATCTTGATGATGCCCGCGACCCCGGCCGCGGCCTGGGTGTGGCCGATGTTCGACTTGATCGAACCCAGCAGCAGCGGACGGGCGTCCTCGCGGCCCTGGCCGTAGGTCGCCAGCAGCGCCTGCGCCTCGATCGGGTCACCCAGCGCCGTACCGGTGCCGTGCGCCTCCACCGCGTCCACCTCGGCCGCGCTCAGACCCGCCGACGCCAGCGCCTGCCGGATCACCCGCTGCTGCGAAGGACCATTGGGCGCCGTCAGACCGTTCGACGCACCGTCCTGGTTCACCGCGCTGCCGCGCACCACCGCCAGGACAGGGTGCCCCAGCCGCTGCGCGTCGCTCAGCCGCTCCACCAGGAGCATGCCCACGCCCTCGCCCCAGCCCGTGCCGTCCGCCGCCTCCGCGAACGCCTTGCACCGGCCGTCGACGGCCAGACCGCGCTGGCGGCTGAAGTCGACGAAGACACCCGGCGTGGACATCACCGTCACACCGCCGGCCAGCGCCATCGTGCACTCACCGCTGCGCAGCGCCTGCATGGCCAGGTGCAGGGCCACCAGTGAGGAGGAGCAGGCCGTGTCGACCGTCAGGGTCGGGCCCTCCAGGCCGAGCGTGTAAGCCACCCGGCCCGAGACCACCGCGGCCGCGTTACCCGTGCCCAAGTGCCCTTCCGCCGACTCCACCGCGGCCAGCAGCAGCGCCGGATAGTCCTGACCATTCGTCCCCACGAACACACCCGTACGCGAGCCGCGCACCGACAGCGGATCGACACCCGCCCGCTCGAACGCCTCCCACGAGGTCTCAAGAAGCAACCGCTGCTGCGGATCCATCGCCAACGCCTCACGCGGCGAGATCCCGAAGAACCCGGCGTCGAAGCCACCCGGCTCCGCCAGGAACGCACCCACATTCACATACGACGTCCCCGCGTGATCAGCATCCGGGTGGTACAACCGCTCCAGATCCCACCCACGATCAACCGGGAACCCACCCACCGCGTCAACACCCGACGCCAACAGCGACCACAGACCCTCCGGCGAATCCACCCCACCCGGGAACCGGCACGCCATCCCCACGATCGCGATCGCATCGTCCACCGACGCCTGGACGAGGGCGGTGGGCTCCGCCGCACCGGCGGGCACGGCGCCGAGCAGCTCGGCGGCCAGGTGCTCCGCCAGCACGGCGGCGGTCGGGTAGTCGTAGACCAGCGTGGTCGGCAGCCGCAGACCGGTCATCCCGTTCAGGCGGTTGCGCAGGTCGACGGCGGTCAGCGAGTCGAAGCCCAGGTCGTGGAAGGGCCGTTCGGCGTCCACCGCGTCCGCGGTGGCGTGGCCGAGCGCCAGCGCCGCCGAGAGGCGGACCGCCTCCAGCAGCGCCTGCGCCCGGTCGGCCGGCGAGAGCCCGGCCAGCCTGGCGGCGAAGGAGGACCGCTCCGCGCCGTCGGACTCGCTCGGGCGCGGGCCCGCTTCGAGCGCCTGGACGGCCTCCGGCACGCCGTCCAGGACGGGCAGCCGGCGCGCGGCGGTCAGGCCGGGCGCGTAGCGCGACCAGTCGATGTCGGCGACGACCGCGGTGGCCTCGCCCGCGCCGAGCAGGAGTTCCAGGGCCCGGAACGCCCCCTCGGCGGCCAGCGGGGCGAGCCCGCCCCGGCGCATCCGCTCTTCGACCACGGACTCGTCGGCGGCCATGCCCGCGCCCGCCCAGGGACCCCACGCCACCGAGGTGGCCGCCAGACCCAGCGAACGACGGTGCACCGCCAACGCGTCCAAATAGGCGTTCGCCGCCGCGTAGTTACCCTGACCCGCCGCACCCAACGTCCCCGAGAGCGAGGAGAAGAGGACGAACGCGTCCAGCTCCTGATCGATCGTCAACTCGTGCAGATGACGGGCCGCATCGGCCTTCGCCGCCAGCACCGAGCGCAACCGCTCAGCCGTCAGACCCTCCAACACCCCGTCATCCAGCACACCCGCCGCATGCACCACCGCCGACAACTCGACACCGGCCAGCACCTCGGCCAACGCCCCACGGTCCGCCGCGTCACAAGCCACCAGCGACACCTCGACACCAGTACCGCGCAGCTCCTCGGCCAGCTCCACCGCACCCGGCGCATCCCCGCCACGACGACTCAACAACACCAGACGCCCAACACCCCGAGCAGCCAACCAGCGCGCCACCCGCACACCCAACGCACCCGTACCACCGGTCACCAACACCGTGCCACGCGGCACCCAACCATCACCACCGGCCACCGGCACGACACGCTCCAACCGGGCCACGAACACACCCGACCCACGCACCGCCACCTGATCCTCGACCGACTGCCCCAGCACCGCACACAACCGAGCAACCGCCCGCGCGTCCAACTCCACCGGAACATCGACCAGACCACCCCAACGCTCCGGCACCTCCAACGCCGCCACCCGACCCAGCCCCCACACCAGGCCACCATCAGGAACCGACAGAGCATCAGAACGCCCCACCGAAACAGCACCACGCGTCACACACCACAACGGCGCCGCCAGCCCCAACCGCACCAGCGCCAACACCGCCTCAACACCCTCCAGCAGCGACACCACACCCCGGAACCCACCCGGAACCACAGCCGCCACCGACTCCGCACGCACCACCTCAACAGCACCATGCGCCACCAACCCAGCCGCCACCGCATCAGCGAAACCATCCGCAACCCCCACCAGCAACCAACGACCCTCCAGTGAGGCCTTGTTGGCACCGGTCCACGGCTTCCAGCCGAGCCGGTACAGCCGGCTCTCGCTCGCCGACTGCTCGCGGCGACGGCGGCGCCAGTCGGCGAGCACCGGCAGCACCGGAGCCAGCGCCTCCAGCGGGGAGCCGTCCTCCAGCACCGCGAGCGCGTCCAGGTCCTCGCGCTCGACGGCCGCCCAGAAGCGGGCCTCCACCGGGTCGGCGGCACCGGCCGCCGGCGTGAGCGCGGCGGGCAGGCCCATCTCCAGCCAGTAGCGCGTGCGCTGGAAGGCGTAGGTGGGCAGCTCGACCCGGCGGGCACCGGAACCGGCGAAGTAGGCCGGCCAGTCGACCGCGACGCCGCGCACGTGCAGTGCGCCGAGGGCCGCGACCAGCGTCTGCGGCTCCGCGCGGTCCCGGCGCAGCGCGGCCACCAGGCGGGAGGGGGTGCTCTGCGCGGCCTCGCGGTCGGCGAGCACCTCCTCCGCCATGGCGGTCAGCACGCCGTCGGGGCCCAGCTCCAGGAAGGTACGCACACCCTGCTCGTGCAGGGTGGCCACCCCGTCCGCGAAGCGCACCGCCTCGCGGACATGACGCACCCAGTACTCGGCACCGCCCAGGTCCTCGATCCGGCCGGTCAGGTTGGAGACCACCGGAATCCGGGGCGCGGCATACGTCAGCGACTCCGCGACCGCCCGGAACCCGTCGAGCATCGGCTCCATCAACGGCGAGTGGAACGCGTGGCTGACCGTCAACTTCTTGACCTTGCGGCCCTCCGCCCGCCAGGCCGTGGCCAGCTTCGCGACGGCCGACTTGCTGCCGGAGACCACGACCGAGCGCGGACCGTTGACAGCCGCGATGTCGACCCGGCCACGCAGCGCGGCGCGGACCTCCTGCTCGGTGGCCTGCACGGCGAGCATCGCGCCACCGGCCGGCAGCGCCTGCATCAGGCGACCGCGCGCGGCGACGAGCTTGCACGCGTCGGCCAGCGACCAGACACCCGCCACGTGCGCGGCGGCCAGCTCACCGATCGAGTGACCCGCCACGAAGTCCGGGCTCACACCCCACGATTCGAGCAGCCGGAACAGCGCCACCTCGATCGCGAAGAGCCCCGCCTGCGTGTACACCGTCCGGTCCAGCAGCTGCGACTCGGCGTCGAAGAGAACCTCGCGCAGCGGGCGTTCCAGCTCGGCGTCGAAGTGCGCGCAGACCGCGTCCAACGCGTCCGCGAACACCGGGAACGCGGCGTACAGTTCACGCCCCATCCCCGCACGCTGGCTGCCCTGCCCCGAGAAGAGCACCGCGGACTTCGCCGCCGAGGTGCCGCCGCGCACCGCGCCCGGCGCCTCGCCGTGCTCGGCGAAGGCGGCCAGCGCGTCGAGCAGGCCGGCGCGGTCGGTGCCGGTGACCACCGCGCGCTGCTCCAGGGCGGCGCGGCCGGTGGCCAGCGCGAAGCCGGCGTCCAGCGGCGCGACCTCGGGGTGCGCGGTCAGGTGCTCGTGCAGGCGCGCGGCCTGGGCGAGCAGCGCCTGCGGATCGCGGGCCGAGAGGAGCACCGGCAGCACGGCCGGGGCGACCGGATCGGCGGCCCGGGCGGTCTCGACCGCCTCGGCCGGCTCGGCCTGCTCCAGGATGACGTGCGCGTTGGTGCCGCTCACGCCGAAGGAGGAGACCGCCGCGCGGCGCGGCTGCCCGGTCTGCGGCCACTCCTGACGCTCGGTCAGCAGCTCGACCGCGCCCGCCTCCCAGTCCACGTGCGGGGTGGGCTCGTCGATGTGCAGGGTCTGCGGCAGCAGTCCGTTGCGCAGGGCGAGCACCATCTTGATCACGCCCGCGACACCGGCGGCCGCCTGGGTGTGACCGATGTTGGACTTGATCGAGCCCAGCCGCAGCGGAGCGCGGCCCTCGGAGCGGCCCTGACCGTAGGTGGCCAGCAGCGCCTGCGCCTCGATCGGGTCACCCAGCGCGGTGCCGGTGCCGTGCGCCTCGACGGCGTCGATCTGATCAGCCGTCAGGCGGGCGTTGGCCAGCGCCTGGCGGATCACCCGCTGCTGCGCCGGACCGTTGGGAGCGGTCAGGCCGTTCGACGCGCCGTCCTGGTTCACGGCGGAACCCCGGACCACGGCGAGCACCGGGTGGCCCTGGCGGCGTGCCTCGGAGAGCGGTTCGACGAGCAGCATGCCCGCGCCCTCGGACCAGCCGGTGCCGTCGGCCCCGGCCGCGAAGGCCCGGCAGCGGCCGTCGCCCGACAGACCGCCCTGCTTGGAGAACTCGGTGAAGATACCGGGGGTGGCCATCACGGTCACACCGCCGACCAGCGCCATCGAGCACTCACCGCTGCGGATCGCCTGACCCGCCAGGTGCAGCGCCACCAGCGAGGAGGAGCACGCGGTGTCGACGGTGACCGCCGGACCCTCCAGACCGAAGGTGTAGGAGAGGCGGCCCGAGACCACGCTCGGCGTGTTGCCGGTCAGCAGGTGCCCCTCGACGCCCTCCGGCATGCTCAGCAGGCCGGTGCCGTAGCCGGAGGCGGCGGCGCCGACGAAGACACCGGCGCGCGAGCCGCGCACGGTGGCCGGGTCGATGCCGGCCCGCTCCAGGGTCTCCCAGGCCACTTCGAGCAGCAACCGCTGCTGCGGGTCCATCGCGAGCGCCTCGCGCGGCGAGATGCCGAAGAAGCCGGGGTCGAACTCACTGGCACCGTAGAGGAATCCGCCCTCCCGGACGGAGGAGGTGCCGGCCCGCACGGCCTCGGGGTCGTAGAGGCTCTCCAGGTCCCAGCCACGGTCGGTCGGGAAGTCGCCGATCGCGTCGCCGCCGGTGCTGACCAGCTGCCAGAGCGCCTCGGGCGAGTCCACCCCGCCGGGGAACCGGCAGGCCATGCCGACGATCGCCAGCGGCTCATCGGAGCCGGTCGTGGTCGCGACGGTGGTGGTGGTGGTCGAAGCCGCCACCTCGCCCAGCTCGGAGGCCAGTTCGCTCAGCACGTACTCGGCGAGCACCTGCGGGGTCGGGTAGTCGAAGACCAGGGTGGCGGGCAGCCGCAGACCGGTCGCCCCACCCAGGCGGTTGCGCAGCTCGACGGCGGTCAGCGAGTCGAAGCCCAACTCCTTGAACGCCCGCCCCGACTCGACCGCCTCGGCCGAGCCGTGACCGAGCACGGCGGCCGCCGCACCCCGCACCAGCTCCAGCACGGCACGCCCGCGCTCGGCCACCGCCAGCGGCGTCAGCTTCTCCACCAGCGCCGAACGGCCACCGGCCACCGCCGCCGCGCCCGCCACCCGGCGCACCGCGCCGCGCACCAGGCCGCGCAGCACCGGGGGCAGCGCCCCGGCAGCGGCGGCGCCGCGCAGCGCGCCGAGGTCGATCCGCAGCGCGACCGGCGCCGCGTTCGCCGAGGCGATGCCCGCGTCGAAGAGCGCCAGGCCCTCGGCGCGCGAGAGCGGCAGCAGACCGCCGCGCGCCATCCGCGAGACGTCCGCCTCCGAGAGGGTGGCCGTCATGCCGCCCGACTGCGCCCAGGGGCCCCAGGCGAAGGAGGTGGCCGGCAGGCCCAGGGAGCGGCGCTGGGCGGCCAGGCCGTCCAGGTAGGCGTTGGCGGCGGCGTAGTTGGCCTGACCGCCGGCGCCCAGGGTGCCCGCCACGGAGGAGAAGAGCGCGAAGACGGCGAGATCCTGACGGACCGTCAGCTCGTGCAGGTGCTGGGCCGCACCCGCCTTGGGCGCCCAGACGCCGGCGAGCCGCTGCTCGCTCTGCGCACCGATCACGCCGTCGTCCAGCACACCGGCGGTGTGCACCACGGCGGTCAGCTCGCGCCCGGCCAGCACCGCGGCCAGCGCGGCGCGGTCGGCCACGTCGCAGGCCACCACCTCGGCGGCGGCCCCCGACTCGGCCAGCTCCGCGACCAGTTCGGCCGCACCCGGCGCCGCCGGGCCCCGCCGGCTGAGCAGCAGCAGCTTGCGCGCACCGTGCTCCGCCACCAGGTGCTGGGCGACGAAGGCACCCAGGGTGCCGCTGGCGCCGGTGATCAGCACCGTGCCCTCGGGGTCCAGCGCCCGCGGCACGGTGAGGACCACCTTGCCGATGTGCTTGGCCTGGCTGACGAAGCGGAAGGCGTCCCGCGCCTGCCGCACGTCCCAGCAGCGGACCGGGGAGAGCTCGACGGCACCGGCCTCGAAGAGCGCCAGCAACTCGGCCAGCAGCTCACCGATCCGCGCCGGACCGGCCTCCACCAGGTCGAACGCCCGGTACGCCACCCCCGCCGGGACCTCGGTGCGGATGTCGGTCTTGCCCATCTCCAGGAACCGCCCGCCACGCGGCAGCAGTTCCAGCGAGGCATCCACGAACTCCCCGGCCAGCGAGTTGAGGACCACGTCCACACCCTCGCCACCGGTCACCGCGAGGAACTTGGCCGCGAACTCCAGATCACGCGAGGAGGCGATGTGCTCGTCATCGAGACCCAGCGAACGCAGCGTCTCCCACTTGCCCGGACTCGCGGTGGCGAAGACCTCCGCGCCCAGGTGGCGGGCCAGCTGGATCGCGGCCATGCCCACACCGCCGGTGCCGGCGTGCACCAGCACCCGCTCCCCCACCCGCAGCGAACCGAGGTCGGTCCAGGCGTAGAGGGCGGTGAGGAAGACGATCGGGACCGAGGCCGCCTGCGCGAAGCTCCAGTCGGCCGGCAGGCGGGTCACCATCCGCTCGTCGGCGATCGCCAGCGAGCCGAAGCCACCGGCGAACATGCCCAGCACCCGGTCGCCGACGGCGAGTCCGGTGACACCCGGACCCACCTCGGCCACCACGCCCGCGCCCTCGCCGCCCAGCAGACCGGCCGGGCCCGGGTACATCCCCAACGCGCTCAGCACGTCACGGAAGTTCACGCCTGCCGCCCGCACCGAGATCCGGACATGGCCGTCCGGCAGCTCGGCCTCGGCGTCGGGCGCGGGCACCAGGCGCAGCGCGTCCAGCGTGCCGCGCTCGGTGCTGTCCAGTCGCCAGGCCACCGCACCGGCCGGGGCGGCGAGTTCGGCACCGGCGTCCACCCGCGCCAGGCGCGGGGTCAGTGCGGCGCCGGCGCGCAGCGCGAGTTGGGCGCAACCGGCGGCCGTCATCGCGGCCAGCGCGGCGGGCAGCGCGGCCCGGGAGTCCGCGCTCCCGTCGGTGTCGGCGAGCACCAGGCGACCCGGGTTCTCGGCCTCGGCCGAGCGCACCAGGCCCCACAGGGCGGCGCCCGCCAGGTCGGTCACCGGCTCGCCGGGCACCGTGGCGACCGCGCCCCGGGTGAGCACCACCAGGCGGGAGTCGGCGAAGCGCTCCTCGGCCAGCCAGCGCTGGACCAGCGCCAGCACCCGCGCGGGTGCGCCCTCACCGCCGTCGGCCACGAGCACCAGCGGCGGGACGGGCTCGGCGAGCGAGTCGAGTGCGTCGATTCCGTCGACCCCGTCGAGAGCGTCGAGAGCGTCCGGAGCGCCGAGCACGGTCAGCGGCTCGACGACGGCGTCCTGCCCGGTCGCGGCGGCCGGCGCCTCCCAGACGAGCCGGTGGACCGGGTCGTGGTCGGCGGCGGGCTCGCTGCGCAGTTGCTCGGCGGAGACCGGGCGGAGCACCAGCGAGTCCACCGTGGCCAACGGCGCGCCGGTCGGGTCGGCGATGGTGAGTGCCACCGCGTCCGGCCCGGCGGCGCTCAGCCGCACCCGCAGCGCGGACCCACCGGTGGCGTGCAGCGAGACCCCGGTCCAGGCGAATGGCAGCCGGCCCTGGCCGGCGGCGGTCTCGGCCTCGGTGACGGCGATGAACTCGCCCAGGCCCACCGCGTGCAGGGTGGCGTCGAGCAGCGCGGGGTGCAGGCCGTAGGCTGCGGCGTCGGCCTGCACGCCCTCGGGCAGCACCACCTCGGCGAAGACCTCGGCGCCGCGCCGCCAGGCGGCCCGCAGGCCCTGGAACATCGGGCCGTAGCCGTAGCCCTGGGCGGTCAGGTGCTCGTAGTGGCCGCCGACCTCGACCACCGTGGCGCCGGGCGGCGGCCACTCGGTCAGGCTCTCCGGCGCGCTCCCGGCCGCTGCCGGGCTCAGCTCGCCGAGCGCGTGGCAGGTCCAGGCCGCCTCGGCGTCGGCCCCGGGGATTCCCGTACCGGCCGGGCGGGAGGAGATGGTGACGGAGCGCCGGCCCTCCTCGTCCGCGCCGCTGACCCGCACCTGCAGCAGCACGGCCGCGTCCTCGGCCAGCACCAGCGGTGTCTGCAGGGTCAGCTCGTCCAGCCGGTCGCAGCCGAGCAGGTCGCCGGCGTGCAGCGAGAGCTCGACGAAGGCCGTGCCGGGCAGCAGCACCGCGCCCAGGATCGCGTGGTCGGCGAGCCAGGGGTGGGTGCGGGTGGAGAGCAGGCCGGTGAGCACCAGGCCCTCGTCGTGGGCGAGGTGGACGGCCGCGCCGAGCAGCGGGTGCTCGGCGGAGCTGAGCCCCAGCCCGCCGGCGGACCCGACCGGGGCGCCGGTCAGGCGCGGCCAGATGTGGGTGCGCTGGAAGGCGTAGGTGGGCAGGTCGACGCGCCGGGCGCCGGCGAAGTACGCGTCCCAGTCGACGCGCACGCCACTCACGTGCAGGCGGGCCACGGCGGTCGCCAGGCTCCGCACCTCGGAGCGGCCCGCGCGCTGGGCGGGGATGCCCTCGGCCAGCGCGGACAGCACACCGTCCGGACCCAACTCCAGGAAGGTTCGGGCACCCTGCTCGCGCAGCGTGGCCAGACCGTCGGCGAAGCGGACCGCCTCGCGCACGTGGCGCACCCAGTAGGCGGGGTCGGTGAGGTCGGCGGTGAAGTCGCCGGTGACGTTGGAGACGACCGGGATGCGGGGGGCGGTGTAGGTCAGGGACTCGGCGACCGTGCGGAACTCGGCCAGCATCGGGTCCATCAGCGCGGAGTGGAACGCGTGGCTGACGGTGAGCCGCTTGACCTTGCGGCCCTCCGAACGCCAGCCGGCCTCCAGTTGTGCGACGGCACTCTCGACGCCGGAGACCACGATGGAGTCCGCCGCGTTGACGGCCGCGATGTCGACGCCGTCGAGCAGCGCCGCGCGGACCTCGGCCTCCGACCCCTGCACCGCGAGCATCGCGCCACCGGCCGGCAGCGCCTGCATCAGGCGGCCACGGGCGGCGACGAGCTTGCACGCGTCCGCCAGCGAGAGGACGCCCGCGACGTGTGCTGCGGCCAACTCGCCGATGGAGTGGCCCGCGAGGAAGTCCGGGCGCACACCCCACGACTCCAGCAGCCGGAACAGCGCGACCTCGACCGCGAACAACCCCGCCTGCGTGTACACCGTCCGGTCCAGCAGCCGCGACTCGCCGTCGAACAGCACCTCACGCAGCGGCCGGTCCAGCTCGCCCTCGAAGTGCGCGCAGACCGCGTCCAGCGCCTCCGCGAACACCGGGTAGGCGGCGTACAGTTCGCACCCCATCCCGGCCCGCTGACTGCCCTGGCCCGACATCAGCACGGCCAGGGTGTCGGTGACGCCCCGGTCGGCGAGGCCGCGCACCACGTCGGCGGCGTCGGTCTCCTCGGCGAGGGCGGTGAGCGCGGCCGTCAGCTCGTCGCGGGTGGCGCCGAGCAGCACGGCGCGGTGCTCGAAGGCGGAGCGGCTGGTGGCCAGCGAGAAGCCGACGTCCAGCGGGTCCAGCTCGGGCCGCGCCGTCAGCAGCTCGGCCAGCCGCTCGGCCTGCGCGCGCAGCGCCTCGCCGGTGCGGGCCGACAGCGGCCAGAGCAGTGCGGGCAGCTCGCGCGCCGGCGTGGCGAGCGAGGCCGGCGCGGCCGGCGCGGTGGCTCCGGTGGGCTCGGGGGCGGCCACCGGCTCGGGGGCCTGCTCGATGATGGTGTGCGCGTTGGTGCCGCTGACGCCGAAGGAGGAGATGCCCACCCGGCGCGGCTGCCCGGTCTCGGGCCAGGCGGTGGGCTCGGTGAGCAGCTCCACCGCGCCGGCCGTCCAGTCCACGTGCGGGGAGGGCGCGTCCACGTGCAGGGTGCGCGGCAGCACTCCGTGGCGCATCGCCTGCACCATCTTGATGATGCCCGCGACGCCGGCCGCGGCCTGGGTGTGTCCGATGTTGGACTTCACCGAGCCGAGCAGCAGCGGGCGGTCCTCGGTGCGGCGGCGGCCGTAGGTGGCCAGTAGCGCGTCGGCCTCGATCGGGTCGCCGAGCGCGGTGCCGGTGCCGTGCGCCTCGACGGCGTCGACCTGGTCGGCCGTCAGACGGGCGTTGGCCAGCGCCGCGCGGATCACCCGCTGCTGCGCCGGGCCGTTGGGGGCGGTCAGCCCGTTCGACGCGCCGTCCTGGTTGACGGCCGAGCCGCGCACCACGGCCAGGATCGGGTGGCCCAGGCGCTGCGCGTCGGAGAGCCGCTCGATGAGCAGCATGCCGGCGCCCTCGCCCCAGCCGGTGCCGTCCGCCCCGGCCGCGAAGGCCTTGCAGCGGCCGTCGCCGGCCAGCCCGCGCTGGCGGCTGAACTCGATGAAGACACCCGGCGTGGACATCACGGTGACGCCGCCCGCGAGCGCCATCGAGCACTCGCCGCTGCGGATCGCCTGCGCGGCCAGGTGCAGCGCGACCAGCGAGGAGGAGCAGGCGGTGTCGACGGTGACCGCCGGGCCCTCCAGACCGAAGGTGTAGGAGAGGCGCCCGGAGACCACGCTGGCCGCGTTGCCGGTGCCGAGGTGGCCGCCCAGTTCGTCCTGGGCGCCGACCAGCAGGTGGCCGTAGTCCTGGCCGTTGGTGCCGACGAAGACGCCGGTGGGCGAGCCGTGCAGGGTCTGGGGGTCGAGCCCGGCCCGCTCGATCGCCTCCCAGGAGGTCTCCAGCAACAGGCGCTGCTGCGGGTCCATCGCGAGCGCCTCGCGCGGCGAGATGCCGAAGAAGCCGGGGTCGAACTCGCCCGCCCGCTCCAGGAAGGCGCCGACCTGGACGTAGGAGGTGCCGGCGTGCTCGGGGTCGGCGTCGAAGAGGTTGCCGAGGTCCCAGCCGCGGTCGGTGGGGAACGGTCCCACCGCGTCGCCGTCCGCGACCAGCAGCTGCCAGAGCTGCTCGGGCGTGCTGACGCCACCGGGGAACCGGCAGGCCATGCCGATGATCGCCATCGGCTCGTCCTCGGCCTGGCGGCCGGGAGCCGCCCCCACGACGGCACCTTGGACGGCGGTCGCGTCGGCGGTCGTGCCGGCGGTCGCGTCGGCGGCCTCGTCGGCGCTGAACAGCTCGCCGTGCAGCCAGCCGGCCAGGACGGCGGGGGTCGGGTGGTCGAAGACCAGGCCGCCGGGCAGCCGCAGGCCGGTGGCCCGGCTGAGGCCGTTGCGCAGCTCGACGGCGGTGAGCGAGTCGATGCCCAACTCGCGGAAGGCGCGGTCGGCCTTGACCGCGTCGGCCGAACTGTGGCCGAGCACCAGCGCGGTGTGCGTGCGCACCAGCTGGAGCAGCGCGCGCTCGCGCTCGGGAGCGGCGAGTGCGGCCAGCTGGGCGGTGAGGCCCTGACCGGCCGGCGCGGCCTCGGTGGCGGCACCGGCAGCGGCCGTCGAACGGTCGGCGCGCAGCTCGGGCAGCTCGGCGAGGTAGCGGGTGGGGCGGGCCGCGGTGTAGGCGGGGGCGAAGCGGTCCCAGTCGATGTCCGCGACGGCGAGCACCGGCTCGTCCTCCGCGACCGCCTGGCCGAGGATCGCGATCGCCTGCTCGCCCGCCATCGGGCGCAGGCCGCCCCGGCGCATCCGCTCCTCGACGACCGCCTCGTCGGCGGCCATGCCGGTGCCCGCCCAGGGGCCCCAGGCGAGCGAGGTCGCGGGCAGGCCCAGGCCGTGGCGGTGCGCCGCCAGGGCGTCCAGGTAGGCATTGGCGGCGGCGTAGTTGGCCTGTCCGGCGGCACCCAGGGTGCCGGTGGTCGAGGAGAAGAGGACGAAGGCCGCCAGCTCCTGATCGAGCGTCAGTTCGTGCAGCTGGCGGGCGGCGTCCGCCTTCGCGGCGAGCACCGTGCGCAGCCGCTCGGGGGTCAGCCCGTCGAGCACGCCGTCGTCCAGGACGCCGGCGGTGTGCACCACGGCGGTCAGGGTCAGTCCGTCGAGCGCCCTGGCCAGTTGCTGACGGTCCGTCACATCAGCGGCCACCAGGTCCACCTGGGCGCCCAGCTCGCGCAGTTCGGCGGCGAGCTCGGTGGCGCCGGGGGCCTGCGGGCCGCGGCGGCCGAGCAGCACCAGGTGCTCGGCGCCCCGGCCTGCCAGCCAGCGCGCCACCTGCGCGCCGAGCGCGCCGGTGCCGCCGGTGATCAGCACGGTGCCGGACGGCGTCCAGTCGCCCACCGACAGCTCGCCGCGCGGGGCCCGCTCCAGGCGGGCGGCGAAGAGGCCGGAGGCGCGGATCGCGAGCCGGTCCTCGACGCTCTGCGCGAGGGCCGCGCAGAGACGGGCGGCGGTGCGGTCCGCGTCCGCCCGGTCGGCGGTCGGCGGCAGGTCGAGCAGGCCGCCCCAGCGGTCCGGGTGCTCCAGCGCGGCGACCTTGCCGAGGCCCCAGAGCAGCGCCTGGTCCGGCGCGGCGAGCGGATCGGAGCGGCCGACCGAGACGGCGCCCCGGGTCAGCAGCCAGAGCGGGGCGGTGACGGCGGCATCGCCGAGCGCCTGGACGAGTGCCAGTGCGGCGGCGACGTCGGTCAGCAGCGAGAGCACGCCCCGGATCTCGCCGTCGGCGGTGGCGGCGGCGTTGGCGGCGGCCAGCAGCTCGGCCAGCTCGGCGCGGGTCGCGTCGGGGCCCGCCACCAGGCGGATCGGCCGGGCGCCGTGCGCGGTGAGCGCGGCCTCGATGGCGGCCGGGTCGCCGGTGGCGCCCTGGTCGCTCTCCGCCGGGGTGATCAGCAGCCAACCACCGTTCAGCGAACGGTCGGTGAGGTCGGTGGCAGGCGTCCACCGGGTGCGGTAGCGCCAGCTGTCGGCGGTGTGCCGCTCGCGGCGGCGGCTGCGCCAGGTGGCGAGCACGGGCAGTGCCGGGGAGAGCGCATCGACGGCGGCCTGCGGGTCGACGTCCTCCGTGCGCAGCACGGAGGCGAGCGCCGCCAGGTCCTCCTGCTCGACGGCGGCCCAGAACGAGGCGTCGAGCGGGTCGGTGCCGGTCGCCGGGGCGGCGGGCTTGGCGATGGTGGGCCAGTAGCGGGTGCGCTGGAAGGCGTAGGTCGGCAGGTCGAGCCGCTGGGGGGCGGCCCCGGCGAAGTAGGCCGCCCAGTCCAGCGGGGTGCCCTGGACGTGCAGCCGGGCCAGCGCGCCCACCAGGGTCGCCACCTCGGCGCGGCCGGCCCGGGCGACCGGCACCGCGAGGGCCGTGTCGGGGACCAGCGCGGCGAGCACGGAGTCCGGGCCGATCTCCAGGAAGGTGGTCACGTCCTGCGCGTGCAGGGTGGCGAGGCCGTCGGCGAAGCGGACGGCCTCGCGGACGTGGCGCACCCAGTAGGCGGGGTCGGTCAGGTCGGCGGTGAAGTCGCCGGTGACGTTGGAGACCACGGGGATGCGGGGGGCGGTGTAGGTCAGGGACTCGGCGACCGTGCGGAACTCGGCCAGCATCGGGTCCATCAGCGAGGAGTGGAACGCGTGGCTGACGGTGAGCCGCTTGACCTTGCGGCCCTCGGCCCGCCAGACGGCCTCCAGTTCGGCGACGGCGGCCTCGGGGCCGGAGACGACGATGGAGTCGGCCGCGTTGACGGCCGCGATGTCGACGCCGTCGAGCAGCGCCGCGCGGACCTCGGCCTCCGACCCCTGCACCGCGAGCATCGCGCCACCGGCCGGCAGCGCCTGCATCAGGCGGCCACGGGCGGCGACGAGCTTGCAGGCGTCCGCCAGCGAGAGGACGCCCGCCACGTGCGCGGCCGCCAACTCACCGATCGAGTGCCCGGCCAGCACGTCCGGGGTGAGGCCCCAGGACTCCATCAGGCGGAAGTAGGCGACCTCGATCGCGAAGAGCCCGGCCTGCGTGTACACCGTCTGGTCCAGCAGCTGCGACTCGGCGTCGAAGAGCACCTCGCGCAGCGGGCGGTCCAGCTCGGCGTCGACGTGCGCGCAGACCGCGTCCAGCGCGTCCGCGAACACCGGGTAGGCGGCGTAGAGTTCGCGCCCCATCCCGGCCCGCTGACTGCCCTGGCCCGAGAAGAGCACGGCGGTTCGCGGCGCGCCCTTGGCCTCGCCGAGGACGACCGACGGGGCCGGCCGGCCCTCGGCCAGCGCCTCCAGGGCGGCCAGCAGCTCGGCCCGGGAGGCGCCCACCAGGGCGGCCCGGTACTCGAAGGTCGAGCGGCTGGTGGCCAGCGAGGCGGCGAGAGCGGTCAGGTCGAGTTCGGGCCGCTGCTCGACGAAGGCGGCCAGGCGGCGCGCCTGGTCGGTCAGCGCCTCCTCGGTCCGGGCTGCGACCAGCCAGGGCAGCGCGGTCTGCGGGCGGGCGGGTGCCTGCTCCGTCAGGATCGGCGAACCCGACTGCGGGCCCTGCTCGATGATGGTGTGGGCGTTGGTGCCGCTCACGCCGAAGGAGGAGATGCCGGCGCGCCGGGGGCGACCGGTCTCGGGCCATTCCTGATGTTCCGTCAGGAGCTTGACGGCGCCGGCCGTCCAGTCCACGTGCGAGGACGGCGCGTCCACGTGCAGGGTCCGCGGCAGCACCCCGTGACGCATGGCCATCACCATCTTGATGATGCCCGCGACCCCGGCCGCGGCCTGGGTGTGGCCGATGTTCGACTTGATCGAACCCAGCAGCAGCGGACGGGCGTCCTCGCGGCCCTGGCCGTAGGTCGCCAGCAGCGCCTGCGCCTCGATCGGGTCACCCAGCGCCGTACCGGTGCCGTGCGCCTCCACCGCGTCCACCTCGGCCGCGCTCAGACCCGCCGACGCCAGCGCCTGCCGGATCACCCGCTGCTGCGAAGGACCATTGGGCGCCGTCAGACCGTTCGACGCACCGTCCTGGTTCACCGCACTGCCGCGCACCACCGCCAGGACAGGGTGCCCCAGCCGCTGCGCGTCGCTCAGCCGCTCCACCAGGAGCATGCCCACACCCTCGCCCCAGCCCGTGCCGTCCGCCGCCTCCGCGAACGCCTTGCACCGGCCGTCCTGCGCGAGGCCCCGCTGACGGCTGAACTCCACGAACGTCGCCGGGGTCGACATCACGGTGACACCGCCGGCCAGGGCCATCGTGCACTCGCCGGTGCGTAGCGCCTGCATGGCCAGGTGCAGCGCGACCAGTGAGGAGGAGCAGGCCGTGTCGACCGTCAGGGTCGGGCCCTCCAGGCCGAGCGTGTAAGCCACCCGGCCCGAGACCACCGCGGCCGCGTTACCCGTGCCCAAGTGCCCTTCCGCCGACTCCACCGCGGCCAGCAGCAGCGCCGGATAGTCCTGACCATTCGTCCCCACGAACACACCCGTACGCGAGCCGCGCACCGACAGCGGATCGACACCCGCCCGCTCGAACGCCTCCCACGAGGTCTCAAGAAGCAACCGCTGCTGCGGATCCATCGCCAACGCCTCACGCGGCGAGATCCCGAAGAACCCGGCGTCGAAGCCACCCGGCTCCGCCAGGAACGCACCCACATTCACATACGACGTCCCCGCGTGATCAGCATCCGGGTGGTACAACCGCTCCAGATCCCACCCACGATCAACCGGGAACCCACCCACCGCGTCAACACCCGACGCCAACAGCGACCACAGACCCTCCGGCGAATCCACCCCACCCGGGAACCGGCACGCCATCCCCACGATCGCGATCGCATCGTCCTCGGCAGCGGCGACCACCGAGGCCTCGACGGCGTTCTCGGTCTGCGCGCCGAGCAGTTCAGCGCGCAGGTGGTCGGCCAGCACGGCCGGGGTGGGGTGGTCGAAGACAAGCGAGCTGGGCAGCGCGAGGCCGGTGACGGCGGTGAGGCGGTTGCGCAGCTCGACAGCGGTCAGCGAATCGACGCCGAACTCGCGGAAGGCGCGGTCGGCCTCGACGGCGGCCACGGAGGCGTGGCCGAGGGTGGCCGCGACCTGGGCGCGGACCAGGTCCAGCACCGCGCGGGCCCGGTCGGCCTCGCTCATCGCGCGCAGCTCGCGGACCAGGGCCGCGCCGGCCGGCTCGTCCGTGCCGGGGGTCGCCGCCACGGCCGCCTCGACGGCCTGACGGGCCTCGGTGATGCCGCTGATCAGCGGGCTGGGCCGGGTGGCGGTGAAGGCCGGCGCGAAGCGGGCCCAGTCGATGTCGGCGGCCACCACGGCCGCCTCGCCCTGGCCGACCGCCTGCCGCAGCGCGGCGAGTGCCAACTCCGGTGCCAGGGCCGGGATGCCGGCCTTGCGCATCCGGTCCTCGATCGCCATCTCGTCGGCGGCCATTCCCGCGCCCGCCCAGGGACCCCACGCCACCGAGGTGGCCGCCAGACCCAGCGAACGACGGTGCACCGCCAACGCGTCCAAATAGGCGTTCGCCGCCGCGTAGTTACCCTGACCCGCCGCACCCAGGGTGCCGGCCAGGGAGGAGAAGAGGACGAACGCGTCCAGCTCCTGATCGATCGTCAACTCGTGCAGATGACGGGCCGCATCGGCCTTCGCCGCCAGCACCGAGCGCAACCGCTCAGCCGTCAGACCCTCCAACACCCCGTCATCCAGCACACCCGCCGCATGCACCACCGCCGACAACTCGACACCGGCCAACACCTCGGCCAACGCCCCACGGTCCGCCGCGTCACAAGCCACCAGCGACACCTCGACACCAGTACCGCGCAGCTCCTCGGCCAGCTCCACCGCACCCGGCGCATCCCCGCCACGACGGCTCAACAGCACCAGACGCCCAACACCCCGAGCAGCCAACCAGCGCGCCA
The DNA here is from genome assembly GCF_026340565.1 of Kitasatospora sp. NBC_01287. NCBI lineage: Bacteria > Bacillati > Actinomycetota > Actinomycetes > Kitasatosporales > Streptomycetaceae > Kitasatospora > Kitasatospora sp. NBC_01287. The sequence continues at coordinate 7,685,252 of NZ_JAPEPB010000001.1, read as the reverse complement.
CCCGCACACCCAACGCACCCGTACCACCGGTCACCAACACCGTGCCACGCGGCACCCAACCATCACCACCGGCCACCGGCACGACACGCTCCAACCGGGCCACGAACACACCCGACCCACGCACCGCCACCTGATCCTCGACCGACTGCCCCAGCACCGCACACAACCGAGCAACCGCCCGCGCGTCCAACTCCACCGGAACATCGACCAGACCACCCCAACGCTCCGGCACCTCCAACGCCGCCACCCGACCCAGCCCCCACACCAGGCCACCATCAGGAACCGACAGAGCATCAGAACGCCCCACCGAAACAGCACCACGCGTCACACACCACAACGGCGCCGCCAGCCCCAACCGCACCAGCGCCAACACCGCCTCAACACCCTCCAGCAGCGACACCACACCCCGGAACCCACCCGGAACCACAGCCGCCACCGACTCCGCACGCACCACCTCAACAGCACCATGCGCCACCAACCCAGCCGCCACCGCATCAGCGAAACCATCCACCCCACCCACCAGCAACCAACGACCGGAGAGCCGCGTGGCGGCCGTCTCGGTCAGCGGGTGCCAGGCGACGCGGTAGCGCAGGCCGCCGGCCGTCCGCTGCTCGCGGTTGCGGCGGCGCCAGTCGGCGAGCACCGGAAGCAGCTCGCCGAGGCGCTCCTGGGCGCCGGGCTCGGCGACCTCCAGGGTGGCGAGCAGACCATCCAGGTCCTCCCGCTCGACCGCGCCCCAGAACCCCGCCTCGACCGCGTCGGTCGCGCCCGGCGCCGCAGCCTGGACGGCTGCCAACTCCGGCCAGTAGCGCTCCCGCTGGAAGGCGTAGGTGGGCAGCTCGACCCGGCGGGCACCGGAGCCCGCGAAGTAGGCGGCCCAGTCGACCGGGACGCCGTGCGTGTGCAGCTCGCCGAGGGCCGCGGCCAGCGCGCGGGCCTCCGGCGCGTCGCGGCGCAGCGCGGGGACGAAGGCGAGGTCCGCGTCCTGGGCCAGGACGTCCTGGGCCATGGCGGTCAGCACGCCGTCGGGGCCAAGCTCCAGGAAGGTGCGCACACCCTGCTCGTGCAGGGTGGCCACCCCGTCCGCGAAGCGCACCGCCTCGCGGACATGGCGCACCCAGTACTCGGCACCGCCGACGTCCTCGATCCGGCCGGTCAGGTTGGAGACCACCGGAATCCGGGGCGCGGCATACGTCAGCGACTCCGCGACAGCCCGGAACCCGTCGAGCATCGGCTCCATCAACGGCGAGTGGAACGCGTGGCTGACCGTCAACTTCTTGACCTTGCGGCCCTCCGCCCGCCAACCGGCATCCAGTTCGGCGATGGCACTCTCGGCACCGGAGACCACGACAGCCTCGGGCCCGTTGACCGCCGCGATCGCCACGTCCCGCTCGCGGCCGACCAGCGCGGCGCGGACCTCCTGCTCGGTGCCCCGCACGGCGAGCATCGCGCCACCGGCCGGCAGCGCCTGCATCAGGCGACCACGAGCGGCCACCAGCTTGCAGGCGTCCGCCAGCGAGAGCACACCCGCCACGTGCGCGGCCGCCAGCTCACCGATCGAGTGACCGGCCACGAAGTCCGGGTGCACGCCCCAGGACGAGACGAGCCGGAACAGCGCCACCTCGATCGCGAAGAGCCCGGCCTGCGTGTAAACGGTCTGGTCCAGCAGCTCGGAGTCCGCGTCGAACAGCACCTCGCGCAGCGGGCGGTCCAGCTCGGCGTCGAAGTGCGCGCAGACCGCGTCCAACGCGTCCGCGAACACCGGGAACGCGGCGTACAGTTCGCGCCCCATCCCCGCACGCTGGCTGCCCTGGCCCGAGAAGAGCACCGCACTGCTCGGCACACCGCGCACGGTCGAGCCGGTGGCCTGGCCGGCCGCGAGGGCGGTGAGGCCGGCGAGCAGCTCCTCGCGGGTGGTGCCGACCACGGCGGCCCGGCGCTCCAGCGCGGCGCGCGCGGTGGCGAGGGTCAGCGCGACGTCGGCGGTGGTGAGTTCGGGCCGGGCGGTGAGCTCGGCGGCCAGCCGCTCGGCCTGGGCGCGCAGCGCGTCCTCGGTGCGGCCGGAGAGCAGCCAGGTGTGCGCGGCGGCCTCGCCGGCGGCCGGCTGGGGCCGCTCGTCCGTCTCGACCGGCTCGGCCGGTGCGGCGGCGGGCGCCTGCTCCAGGATGGTGTGGGCGTTGGTGCCGCTCACGCCGAAGGAGGAGACGGCGGCGCGGCGCGGGCGGCCGGTCTCCGGCCACTCCTGACGCTCCGTCAGCAGCTCGACCGCGCCCGCCGACCAGTCCACGTGCGAGGAGGGCGCGTCGACGTGCAGGGTCTGCGGCAGCAGGCCGTGGCGCATCGCGAGCACCATCTTGATCACGCCCGCGACGCCCGAAGCCGCCTGGGTGTGGCCGATGTTGGACTTCACCGAGCCCAGCCGCAGCGGCTGGTCCGCGCCGTGCTCCTGGCCGTAGGTGGCCAGCAGGGCCTGGGCCTCGATCGGGTCGCCCAGCGCGGTGCCGGTGCCGTGCGCCTCGACCACGTCGATCTGGTCGGCCGTCAGCTCGGCCGAGGCCAGCGCCTGGCGGATCACCCGCTGCTGCGCCGGACCGTTGGGGGCGGTCAGGCCGTTCGACGCGCCGTCCTGGTTCACCGCACTGCCGCGCACCACGGCGAGCACCTCGTGACCGAGGCGCTGGGCGTCGGAGAGCCGCTCGACCAGCAGCAGACCCACGCCCTCGCCCCAGCCGGTGCCGTCGGCGGCCTCGGCGAAGGGCTTGCAGCGCCCGTCGGCGGCCAGCCCGCGCTGGCGGCTGAACTCGATGAAGGCACCCGGGGTGGACATGATCGTCACACCGCCGGCCAGCGCCAGGTCGCATTCGCCGCCGCGCAGCGCCTGCACCGCCAGGTGCAGGGCGACGAGCGAGGAGGAGCAGGCGGTGTCGACGGTGACCGCCGGGCCCTCAAGGCCGAAGGTGTAGGAGAGGCGGCCCGAGACCACGCTCGCGGCGCTGCTGGTGGCCAGGTAGCCCTCGCCGTTCTCGGCGGCGGCGGCCAGCAGGGCGGCGAAGTCCTGCCCGTTGGAGCCGACGAAGACACCGGTCCGGCTGCCGCGCACCGAGCGCGGGTCGAGCCCGGCGCGCTCGAAGGCCTCCCACGCGGTCTCCAGGAGCAGGCGCTGCTGCGGGTCCATGGTCAGCGCCTCGCGCGGCGAGATGCCGAAGAGCGCCGCGTCGAAGTTCTCGGCGCCCCGGACGAAGCCGCCCTGGGTCGCGTAGGTGGTGCCGGGGTGGTCGGGGTCGGCGTGGTAGAGGCGCTCGGCGTCCCAGCCGCGCTCGGCCGGGAAGTCGCCGATGGCGTCCCGCCCGGAGGCGACCAGCTCCCACAGCTCCTCAGGGGTGCTGACGCCGCCGGGATAGCGGCAGCTCATGGCGACGATGGCGATCGGGTCGTCCCCGGCCATGGAGACGGCCATGGAGACTCCCCCGGCCGACGGCTGGGGAAGGCCGGCAGCCGCCTCGCCCGGCGGCTGGACGGCCGAGCGCAGGAAGTCGGCGAGCGCGGTGGGGGTCGGGTGGTCGAAGGCGACCGTGGTCGGCAGGTGCAGCCCGGTGAGCGCGCTCAGGCGGTTGCGCAGCTCGACCGCGATCAGCGAGTCGAAGCCCAGCTCGCGGAAGGCCTTGCCGGGCTCGACGCTCTCGACGCCGGAGTGCCCCAGCACGGCCGCGACCTCGGCGCGGACCAGGCCGAGCAGCAGCCTGGCCTGCTCGCCCGCGGTGAGCCCGGCCAGCCGCCGCAGCAGCGCCGGCTCGCCCGCCGCACCGGTGCTCCCGGTGGCCCCGCTCAGCGCGGTGCGCACCTCCGAGAGCCCGGAGAGCAGTGAACTCGCACGGGTGGCAGTGAAATTGGGAGCGAAACGGTCCCACTGGACATCGGCCACCACGACGGCGGTGTCCTGCGCGGCGACGGCGGTCTGCAGCGCGGCGATCGCGCGCTCGGGCGCCATCGCCCGCACGCCACGGCGGGCCAGGTGGTCGCGGGCGGCCTCGTCGGCGGCCATGCCGCCCTCGGCCCACGGGCCCCAGCCGATCGCGGTGGCGGCCAGACCGGCCCGGCGGCGGGTCTCGGCCAGCGCGTCCAGGTAGGCGTTGGCGGCCGCGTAGACGGCCTGACCGGCCGAACCCCAGGCGGCGGCGATCGAGGAGAAGAGCACGAAGGCGTCCAGCGGCCGGTCGCCGAGCAGCTCGTGCAGGTGAGCGGCACCGCCCACCTTGGCGGCGAGCACCTCGGCGGCCTCGGCCGCTCCGGTCCCGGCCAGCGGACGGATCTCACCGACGCCGGCGGCGTGCACCACGGCGGTCAGGGTGCCCTCGGCCGTGATCGAGGCCAGCAGCTCGGCCACGGCGGCGCGGTCGGCCACGTCGCAGGCGGCGACGGTGACCCGGGCGCCGAGCGCCGTCAGCTCCTGGGCCAGCTCGGCCGCACCCGGCGCGGCCAGGCCGCGGCGGCTGGTCAGCACCAGGTGCTCGGCGCCCGTGCCGGCCAGCAGGCGGGCCACCTGGGCACCCAGCGCGCCGGTGCCACCGGTGATCAGTACGGTGCCGCGCGGACGCCACTCGCCCAGGCCGGACGGCACGGGGGCGTGCGCCAGGCGGCGGCCGAAGACGCCGGAGGCGCGGACGGCGAGCTGGTCCTCCTCCCGCTGGGCCAGCGCGGCCGCCACCCGGGCGGCGGCGCGCTCGTCCAGCGCCCCGTCCACGGCCGGGGGCAGATCGAGCAGACCGGCCCACTGGCCGGGGTACTCCAGCGCGGCCACCCGGCCGAAGCCCCAGAGCTGCGCCTGGGCGGGCGAGAGGGCGGCGTCCGAGCGGCCGATCGAGACCGCGCCCCGGGTGACGCACCACAGCGGCGCGGCCGACGGGCCCGCGGCCAGCGTCTGAACCAGGGTCAGCGTGTCGGCCAGGCCCCGGGTGAGGGCGGGGTGGGCGGCGTGCGGGCGCTCGTCCAGTCCGGTCAGGGTGAGGATGCCGCGCAGGTCGGGGTGGGCGGCGGCGGTCTCGGCGATCCGCTCGGCGAGGTCGGCGCCGAAGGGCAGCCGCAGCACGGTGCCGCCCGCGCGCTCGACGGCGGCGGCGAGCTGGTCGGCGGTGAGCTGGTCGGCGGTGACGGTGGGATCGGCGTCTGTGGCGTCGGCGTCGGAGGGCTCGACCAGCAGCCAGTCACCGGTGAGCGAGGCGGCCTGGGCGGCCTGCTCGACCGGCTCCCACTGGACGCGGTAGCGCCAGGCGTCGAGCACCGAGGCCTCACGCCGACGACGGCGCCAGGAGGAGAGCACGGGCAGCACGGCACCGAGGTCCGGCGCACCCTCGGCGGACTCCAGTTCGAGCGCGGCCTCGACCGCGCCGAGGTCCTCGCGCTCGACGGCCTCCCAGAAGCGGGACTCCACCAGGTCGGCCGAGCCCGCGGCGGCGATGGCGGCCGGGGCGGCGGTCAGCCAGAAATGGGTGTGCTGGAAGGCGTAGGTGGGCAGGTCGACGCGCCGGGCGCCGGTGAAGTACGCGTCCCAGTCGACGCGCACACCGCTCACGTGCAGACGGGCCACGGCGGTGGCGAGGGCCGACACCTCGGGGCGGCCCGCACGCTGCGTGGCGATGCCCTCGGCCAGCGCGGACAGCACGCCGTCCGGGCCCAGCTCCAGGAAGGTGCGGACACCCTGCTCGCGCAGCGTGGCCAGGCCGTCGGCGAAGCGGACCGCCTCGCGCACGTGGCGCACCCAGTAGTCCGGGGTGGCGAAGTCTCCGGTGCTGGTGGGGACGACCGGGATGCGGGGCTGCGCGTAGGTCAGGGACTCGGCGACCGCGCGGAACTCGGCCAGCATCGGGTCCATCAGGGCGGAGTGGAAGGCGTGGCTGACGGTCAGTCGCTTGACCTTGCGGCCCTCCGCCCGCCAGACGGCCTCCAGTTCGGCGACAGCGTCCTCGGCGCCGGAGACCACGATGGAGTCCGCCGCGTTGACGGCCGCGATGTCGACACCGTCGACCAGCGCCGCACGGACCTCGTCCTCGCTGCCCTGCACCGCGAGCATCGCGCCACCGGCCGGCAGCGCCTGCATCAGGCGACCACGAGCGGCGACGAGCTTGCACGCGTCCGCCAGCGAGAGGATGCCCGCCACGTGCGCGGCCGCCAACTCGCCGATGGAGTGGCCCGCGAGGAAGTCGGGACGGATGCCCCACGACTCCAGCAGCCGGAACAGCGCGACCTCGATCGCGAACAGCCCGGCCTGCGTGTACACCGTCCGGTCCAGCAGCTGCGACTCGCCGTCGAACAGCACCTCGCGCAGCGGCCGGTCCAGCACCCCGTCGAACTGCTCGCACACCGCGTCCAGCGCTTCCGCGAACACCGGGAAGGCGGCGTACAGTTCACGCCCCATCCCGGCCCGCTGACTGCCCTGGCCGGAGAAGAGGAACGCCGTCTTCCCCGCCGACCCCGGCGCGGCCGCGCCCTGGACGACGGTGCCCGAGCTCTCGCCCCGGGCCAACTGCTCCAGCCCCGCCGTCAGTTCCTCGCGCGAGGCGCCGAGCAGTACCGCGCGGTGCTCGAAGGCGGAGCGGCCGGTGGCCAGCGAGAAGCCGAGGTCCCACGGGTCGAGGTCGCTCCCAGCCTGTGCCTGGAGCAGCTGGGCGGCCTGTCCGCGCAGCGCCTCGGGGGTGGTGGCGGAGAGCAGCCAGGGCAGCACGCCGTCCCGCCGCGCCGGCGGCGCCGGCTCTTCGGCGGCCTCGGCCGGCTCCGCGACCGGCTCCTGCTCGATGATCACGTGCGCGTTGGTGCCGCTGATGCCGAAGGAGGAGACGGCGGCGCGGCGCGGCTGCCCGGTGGCGGGCCAGTCGGCCGCCTCGGTGAGCAGCTCGACCGCGCCGGCCTCCCAGTCCACGTGCGAGGAGGGCGCGTCCACGTGCAGGGTGCGCGGCAGCACACCGTGCCGCATCGCCAGCACCATCTTGATCACGCCCGCCACGCCGGAGGCGGACTGGGTGTGGCCGATGTTCGACTTGAGCGAGCCGAGCAGCAGCGGACGGGCGTCCTCGCGGCCCTGGCCGTAGGTGGCGAGCAGGGCCTGCGCCTCGATCGGGTCACCGAGCGCGGTGCCGGTGCCGTGCGCCTCCACCGCGTCGACCTGCTGGGGCGTCAGGTGGGCGTTGGCCAGCGCGGCGCGGATCACCCGCTGCTGCGCCGGGCCGTTCGGGGCGGTCAGCCCGCTGCTGGCACCGTCCTGGTTGGTCGCGGAGCCGCGCACCACGGCGAGCACCGGGTGGCCCAGGCGCCGCGCGTCGGAGAGCCGCTCCACGAGCAGCATGCCGACGCCCTCGCCCCAGCCGGTGCCGTCCGCCGCGTCCGCGAACGCCTTGCAGCGGCCGTCGCCGGCCAGCCCGCGCTGGCGGTGGAACTCCACGAAGAGGCCGGGGCTGGACATGATCGTCACGCCGCCGGCCAGCGCCATCGAGCACTCGCCGCCGCGCAGCGCCTGCACCGCCAGGTGCAGCGCCACCAGCGAGGAGGAGCACGCGGTGTCGACCGTGACCGCCGGGCCCTCCAGACCGAAGGTGTAGGAGAGGCGCCCGGAGACCACGCTGGTGGCGTTGCCGGTCAGCAGGTGGCTGTCGGCCCCGTCGCCCGCCTCCTGTGCCGCCGCCCCGTAGCCCTGCCCCGCCGCGCCGACGAAGACGCCGACCTGGCTGCCGCGCAGCGAGGTCGGCACGATGCCGGCCCGCTCGAAGGCCTCCCAGGAGGTCTCCAGCAGCAGCCGCTGCTGCGGGTCCATCGCGATGGCCTCGCGCGGCGAGATGCCGAAGAAGGCGGGGTCGAACTCCCCCGCGTCGTAGACGAAGCCACCGAGCAGGGAGGGGATGTCCGCGAGCACCTCGGAGCCGGCCGCGCCGGAGCCCGGCAGCGGCCAGCCCCGGTCGGCCGGGAACTCCGCGATGGCGTCGACCCCGCCGTCCACGATCCGCCAGAGGTCCTCCGGCGAGCGGACGCCGCCCGGGAAGCGGCAGGCCATGCCGACGATCGCGATGGGCTCGCGGCCGGCCTCCTCCACCTCACGGAGCCGACGACGCGCCTCCCGAAGGTCAGCGGTCGCCCGCTTCAGGTAGTCGAGGTACTTCTCCTCATTCACCATTTCGCGTCCCTCTTTGCGGCATTCGTCAGACGGGGGGCGGAGCAATTCAGGACGTGCCGAGCTCGCTGTCAAGGAGGTCGAACAGCTCGTCCGCGGTGGCAAGCTCAAGCGTTTCGGCGGCTGCCTGGTCCGCCGGGCTCTGGGTCTTCTGCCAGGTCGACAGCAGCTCGCGCAGGCGAGCGGTGATGCCGTCGCTGTCGGTGTCGCCCGGGGTGACGCCGGCCAGCAGCGTCTCCAGCCGGTCCAGTTCGGCGTGCACCAGCGGGGCCGGGGACTTCTCCCCGCCGCTGGGCAGCTGTTCGCCGAGGTAGCGGGCCAGCGCGGTGGGCGACGGGTAGTCGAAGATCAGCGTCGCGGGCAGCCGGCGGCCCACCACGGCGCCGAGCCGGTTGCGCAGCTCGACCGCCGAGAGCGAGTCCAGGCCGAGCTCAAGGAAGCCCCGTCCCGGGTCGATCCCGGCCGCCGAGGCGTGGCCGAGGACCAGCGCGCTGTGCGACTGCACCAGTTCGAGCAGCGCCTGCTCGCGGTCGGCGCCCGCCAGGGCACCGATCCGCTGCTGGAACTCCGCCGCCGGGTCGACCGACGACGAGTTCGCGGCCTGCGCGGCCCGCTTGGGCCGACCGCGCACCAACCCCTGCAGCAGCGGGGGCAGTTCACCGGCGGTGGCCTGGCGGCGCAGCGCCTCCGGGTCGAGCGCCAGCGGCAGGAGCGCCGCTTCCGGCCGCGCCAGGGCCGCGTCCAGGAGCGCGAGGCCCCTCTCGGCACTCAGCGCGGCGACACCGGAGCGGGCCATCCGCTGCAGGTCGGCCTCGCCCAGCTCGCCGGTCATGCCGCCGCTCTGCGACCAGAGGCCCCAGCCGAGCGAGAGCGCCGGCAGGCCAAGCGCGCGGCGGCTGCCCGCCAGGGCGTCCAGGTAGGTGTTGGCGGCCGCGTAGTTGGCCTGGCCGGCACCGCCGAAGACGCCCGAGGCGGAGGAGAAGAGGACGAAGGCGGCGAGATCCTGATCGAGCGTCAGTTCGTGCAGCAGGTCGGCCGCACCGGCCTTCGGCGCCCAGACCGCGGCCAACTGCTCGGCGGTCATCGCCTCGATCACCGAGTCGTCCAGCACGCCCGCCGTGTGCACCACGGCGGTCAGCGGCCGGCCGGCCAGCGCGCGCACCAGCGCCTCGCGGTCCGTGAGGTCGCACTCGATCACATCGGCGGTGGCACCCGACTCGGCCAGGTCGTCGACGAGTCGCTTGGCGCCGGGGGCCTCGGGGCCGCGGCGGCTGAGCAGCAGCAGCTTGCGCACGCCGTGCTCGGCCACCAGGTGGCGGGCCACCAGCGAGCCGAGCGAGCCGGTGCCGCCGGTGATCACCACCGTGCGCTCCGGGTCGAGCGGCTGCGGCACGGTGAGGACCACCTTGCCGACGTGCTTGGCCTGGCTGACGAAGCGGAACGCCTCGCGCGCCTGGCGGACATCCCAGGTGCGCACCGGCAGCGTCTCGATCGTGCCCGCCGCGAAGAGCGCCAGCAGCTCGGCGAGCAGCTCGCCGATCCGCGCCGGACCGGCCTCCACCAGGTCGAACGCCCGGTACGCCACCCCCGCCGGGACCTCGGAGCGGATGTCGGTCTTGCCCATCTCCAGGAACCGCCCACCACGCGGCAGCAGTTCCAGCGAGGCGTCGACGAACTCGCGGGCCAGCGAGTTGAGGACCACGTCCACACCCTCGCCACCGGTCACCGCGAGGAACTTCGCCGCGAACTCCAGATCACGCGAGGACGCGATGTGCTCGTCGTCCAGGCCCAACGAGCGCAGCGTGTCCCACTTGCCCGGACTCGCGGTGGCGAAGACCTCCGCGCCCAGGTGGCGGGCCAGCTGGATCGCGGCCATGCCCACGCCACCGGCACCGGCGTGCACCAGCACCCGCTCACCGGGGCGCACCGCGCCGAGGTCGCGCCACGCGTACAGCGCGGTCAGGAAGACGATCGGCACGGACGCGGCCTGCGCGAAGGACCAGCCCCGCGGGACCGGCGCCACCATCCGGTGGTCGGCCACCGCCTCCGGGCCGAAGGCGCCGGGGAAGATCCCGAGCACCCGGTCACCGACCGCGAGCCCGGTGACGCCGGGCCCCACCTCCAGCACCACGCCGGCGCCTTCGCCGCCGAGCACCGGCGCGTCGCCCGGGTACATGCCCAGCGCGCTCAGCACGTCGCGGAAGTTCACGCCCGCGGCGCGGACCGCGATCCTGATCTGATGCTCCGTCAACTCCATGACAGGGGCGGCGAGGAGCTCCAGCGCGTCGAGCGTGTCGCGCCCAGCGCCGTCCAGCCGCCAGGGGCCGGGGTCCGTCGGGACGGGCAGTGCCTCGGCGGAGCGGGCGGGCAGCAGGCGCGGCGCGAAGGCCTGCCCTGCCCGCAGCGCGAGCTGCGGCTCGCCCGCGGTGACCGTGCCGGGCAGCGCGGCCCAGGACTCGGGCGAGCCGTCCACGTCCACCAGCAGCACCCGGCCGGGGTGCTCGGACTGCGCCGAGCGGACCAGGCCCCAGACCGCGGCGGCCCGCGGGTCGGCGACGGCCGGATCGGTGTCGACCGCGATGCCGCCGCGGGTCAGCAGCAGCAGGTTGGTCTCGGCGTAGCGCTCCTCGGCCAGCCAGCCCTGGAGCAGCTCCAGCGCCTGCCGCGGCTCGGTGGCGCAGGCCACCAGCACCGAGGCGTCGGGCGAGTCGGCCGCCGCGCCCAGCGGCAGGCCCGTGCCGAACGAATCCGCGCCGAGCAGCGCCCAGCCGTTCGCGGACGCGGCGCCGAGGGCGACCTCGGGCCAGGCGAGCCGGAAGAGCGAGTCGTCGCCCGCGCCGGGCGCCTCCCGCAGCCGCCCGGCGTCGACCGGGCGCAGCACCAGGGCCTCCACCGAGAGCACCGGGCTGCCGCTGACGTCGGCGGCCTGCACGGTGACGGCGTCGGTGCCCGCGCCGGCGATCCGCACCCGCAGGGCGCGCGCGCCGGTGGCGTGCAAGGTGACACCGGAGAAGGCGAACGGCAGGTGGCCCTGGGCCGCGCCCGCCTCGCCGAGGAAGCTGCCGAGCCCCACCGGGTGCAGGGCGGCGTCCAGCAGCGCGGGGTGCAGCGCGTAGGTGGCGGCCTCGGCACCCGCCTCCTCCGGCAGCGCGACCTCGGCGAAGAGCACCTCGCCCTTGCGCCAGACGGTGCGCAGGCCCTGGAAGAGCGGGCCGTAGGCGTAGCCGCGGGCGGCCAGCGCCGGGTAGAAGTCGGCGAGGTCGACAGGCGTCGCCCCGGTCGGCGGCCACTGGGCCAGTTCGGCGGCGGCCGGGTCGACGGGGGCGGTGGGAGCGGTGGCGAGGTAGCCGCTGGCGTGCCGGGTCCACCGCCGGTCCGCCGTCAACTCCTGGTCGGCACCGGCGTGCACGGTGAACGGCAGCCGTCCGGCCTGGTCGGCGGCGCCGACCCGCAGCTGCAACTGGACCGCGCCCCGCTCGGGCAGCACCAGGGGGGCTTCGAGGGTGAGGTCGTCCACCTGGACGGCGCCCGCGTGGGCGGCCGCCTGCAGGGCGAGCTCGACGAAGGCCGCGCCCGGCACCAGGACGGCGCCGAGCACCTCGTGCTCGACCAGCCAGCGCTGCGCCTTGGCGGAGAGCCGCGAGGTGAAGAGCAGCCCCTCCTCGTCCGCCAGCGTGACGGCCGCGCCGAGCAGCGGGTGCTCGGCGGCGGTCAGGCCGAGCGCGGCCAGGTCGCCGGCCGCCGCCACCGGGGCGTCCAGCCAGTAGCGCTCGCGCTGGAAGGCGTAGGTCGGCAGGTCCACCCGGACCGCGCCGGTGCCGGTGAAGACGGCCGACCAGTCCACCGGCGTGCCGCGGGTGAAGGCGGTCGCCACGCCGGTGAGCAGCGACTCCACCTCGCCGCGCCCGGCCCTGGCCACCGGCACGGCCACCGCGTCCTGCGGGACCAGGGCGCTCAGCACGCCGTCGGGGCCCAGCTCCAGGAAGGTGCGGACACCCTCGCCCTGGAGGGTGGCGACGCCGTCGGCGAAGCGGACCGCCTCGCGGACGTGGCGCACCCAGTACTCGGGGTCGGTCAGGTCGGCGCCGAGGGCGCCGGTGACGTTGGAGACCACCGGGATGCGCGGGGCGCTGTAGCTCAGCGACTCGGCGACCGTGCGGAACTCCGCGAGCATCGGGTCCATCAGCGCGGAGTGGAAGGCGTGGCTGACGGTCAGCCACTTGACCTTGCGGCCCTCGGCCCGCCAGACGGCCTCCAGTTCGGCGACAGCGTCCTCGGCGCCGGAGACCACGATGGAGTCCGCCGCGTTGACGGCCGCGATGTCGACGCCGTCGACCAGCGCCGCGCGAACCTCGTCCTCGGTGCCCTGCACCGCGAGCATCGCGCCACCGGCCGGCAGCGCCTGCATCAGGCGGCCACGGGCGGCGACGAGCGTGCAGGCGTCCGCCAGCGAGAGGACGCCCGCCACGTGCGCGGCCGCCAACTCACCGATCGAGTGGCCGGTGAGGTAGTCGGGGCGGACCCCCCAGGACTCCAGCAGCCGGAACAGCGCGACCTCGATCGCGAAGAGCCCGGCCTGCGTGTACACCGTCCGGTCCAGCAGCTGCGACTCGCTGTCGAAGAGCACCTCGCGCAGCGGGCGGTCCAGCTCGGCGTCGAAGTGGGCGCAGACCGCGTCCAGCGCGTCCGCGAACACCGGGAAGGCGGCGTGGAGTTCACGCCCCGTCCCGGCCCGCTGACTGCCCTGACCGGACATCATCACCGCCACCCTGCCCCCAGCAGTCACCCCGCGCACCACACCCGGTGCCTCGCCACCGGCGGCGAGCGCGCCGAGGCCCGAACGGAACCCGTCCGGGTCGGCGGCGATCACCACCGCACGGTGTTCGAACCTAGAGCGGCCGTGGGCCAGCGAGAACCCCACATCCACCGGGCTCGACCCCGCACCGTCCCCTAGCCAGGCCACCAGCCGCCCCGCCTGAGCCGCGAGGGCGTCCGGCCCGCGGCCGGTGAGCACCCAGGGCAGCGCCCGCGGCGCGCGCTCGGCGTCCGGCTCGGCGTTGAGTGCGGCGGCGGCGGACTCGGGCGCCTCTTCGAGCAGCAGGTGCACGTTGGTGCCGCTGATGCCGAAGGCCGAGACCCCGGCCCGGCGCGGACGCTCGGCCAGGCGCGGCCAGGCCCTCGCCTCGGTGAGCAGCTCGACCTCGCCCTCGCTCCAGTCCACGTGCGGGGTCGGCTCGTCCACGTGCAGGGTGGGCGGCAGCACGCCGTTGCGCAGCGCCAGCACCATCTTGATCACCCCGGCCACGCCGGCCGCGGCCTGCGAGTGGCCGATGTTCGACTTGATCGAGCCGAGCAGCAGCGGGCGGCCGACCGGCCGCTCCTGCCCGTAGGTGGCCAGCAGGGCCTGGGCCTCGATGGGGTCGCCCAGGCTGGTGCCGGTGCCGTGCGCCTCCACCGCGTCGATCTGGTCGGCGCTCAGGCCGGCGTTGGCCAGCGCCTGGCGGATCACCCGCTGCTGGGCGGGGCCGTTCGGGGCGGTCAGCCCGTTGCTGGCGCCGTCCTGGTTGACGGCGCTGCCGCGCACCACCGCGAGCACCGGGTGGCCCAGCCGCTCGGCGTCGCTGAGCCGCTCGACCACCAGCATGCCGACACCCTCGGCCATGCCCATGCCGTCGGCGGCGCCCGCGAAGGCCTTGCAGCGGCCGTCGGTGGCAAGGCCCCGCTGGCGGCTGAAGGTGACCAGCGCGGCCGGGGTGGTCATCAGCGTCACCCCGCCGGCCAGCGCCATGGTGCACTCGCCGTTGCGCACGGCCTGGGCGGCCAGGTGCAGGGCGACCAGCGAGGAGGAGCAGGCGGTGTCGACGGTGACCGCCGGGCCCTGCAGGCCCAGCGTGTAGGAGATCCGGCCCGAGGCGACGCTGACCGAGTTGCCGGTGGCCAGGTAGCCCTCGCCGCCCTGCGGTGCGCCGGCCACCAGCGCCGCGTAGTCGGAGCCGTTGGTGCCGGCGAAGACGCCGACCTGGGTGCCGTGCAGGGAGTGCGGGTCGATCCCGGCCCGCTCCAGCGCCTCCCAGGAGACTTCGAGCAGCAGGCGCTGCTGCGGGTCGACGGCGATCGCCTCGCGCGGCGAGATGCCGAAGAAGCCCGGGTCGAAGAGCCCGGCGCCGTGCAGGAAGCCGCCCTCGCGGGTGTAGCTGGTGCCGCGCGCGTCGGGGTCGGCGTCGTAGAGCGCCTCCAGGTCCCAGCCGCGGTCGGTCGGGAACCCGGTGACGGCGTCGCCGCCGCCGGCCAGCAGCTGCCAGAGCTCCTCGGGCGACTCGACGCCGCCCGCGTAGCGGCAGGCCATGCCGACGATGACGATCGGGTCCTCACCCTGCTCCGTGCCCCGGGCGGCGTCGGTGGACACCACCGCCGCGCGCTCGCCGATCAGACCGTCGCGCAGCCGGGCGGCCAGCGCCAGCGGGGTCGGGAAGTCGAAGACCAGCGTGGTCGGCAGCCGCAGCCCGGTGGCCTTGGTCAGCCGGTCGCGCAGCTCGACGGCGGTCAGCGAGTCGAAGCCCAGCTCCTTGAACGCGCGGGACTCCGCCACGGCGTCCGGCGAGCCGTGCTTGAGGACGGCGGCCGCGTTGGCGCGGACCAGGTCGAGCAGCAGCCGGTCCTGGTCGGCCGCGGAGAGCCCGAGCAGCTCGGCGCCCAGCTCGGTGGCGGCCTGCGGGGTGCGCGGGCCCGCCGCCTCGGGCGCGGCGGCCCGCACCTGCGCGGCCCGCACCTCCGGGATGCCGTCCAGCAGCGGGCGCGGGCGGGCGGAGCTGAAGGCGGGGGCGAAGCGGTCCCAGGCGACGTCGGCGACCGCGACGAAGGTCTCGTCGTGGTCGAGCACGGTCTTCAGCGCGGCGAAGGCCGGCCGCGGGTCCAGGAACGGCAGGCCCTGGCGCTGCAAGCGCTCCGGGTCCACGCCCTCGGGCACCAGGCGCCCGTCCCAGTGGTTGACGGCCGCCCAGACGCCCCAGGCGACCGAGGTCGCGCCCAGTCCGGCGGCGCGGCGCTGCTCGGCCAGGCCGTCCAGGTAGGTGTTGCCGGCCGCGTAGGCGGCATGGTCGCCGCTGCCCCAGACACCGGCGATCGAGGAGAAGAGGACGAAGGCGTCCAGCGTGTCCTCGGCGAAGATCTCGTGCAGGTTGCGCGCACCCAGCACCTTGGCCTGCAGGTCGCGTTCGAGCTGCTCGGGGGTGAGCACCTCGATCGGCAGCAGGCGGATCGAGGCGGCCGCGTGCAGCACGCTGGTGACCGGGGTGCCCTCGGCCGCCAGCCGGTCGACCAGCGCGCGCAGTTGCTCGCGGTCGGCCACGTCGCAGGCGGCGAAGGTGGCCCGCACGCCCAGGCTCTCGACGTCGGCCAGCAGCGCGGGCGCGCCCGGCGCCTCGGGGCCGCGGCGGCTGACCAGCACCAGGTGCTCGGCCCCGGCGGAGGCGAGCCACTGGGCGATGTGCGGGGCCAGGGTGCCGGTGGCGCCGGTGACCAGCACGGTGCCGCTGGGGTGCCAGTCGCGCGGGGCCGGGCGGCCGGCCAGCGGCGCGCGCTTCAGGCGGCGCACGTAGAGGCCGGCGGGCCGCACGGCCACCTGGTCCTCGCCGCCGGGCAGGCCGGCCAGCACGGTGCCGAGCCGCTCGGCCGCGCGGTCGTCGAAGACCTCGGGCAGGTCGACCAGACCGCCCCAGCGGTCGGGGTGCTCCAGGGCCACCACCCGGCCGAAGCCCCAGATCTGGCCCATCGCCAGGCTGTTCAGCGGGTCCGAGCGGCCGATGCTGACGCCGCCGCGGGTGGCCAGCCAGAGCGGGGCGCCGATCCCGGCGTCGCCCAGGGCCTGGACCAGCGCCAGGGTGTTCGCCAGGCCGCGGGTGAGCGCGGGACCGGCGGCGGAGTCGTCCGCGTCCAGGCCGAGGGTGGCGAGCACGCCGTCCACCGGGCCGGCCTCGGCGAGCAGTTCCGCGAGCAGCGCCGCGACCTCGGAGCGGGAGTCGGCGGACACGCCGCCGAGATTGAGCTGACGGATCGTCACACCACTTGCGGTGAGCGCCCGCGCGTACTGATCGGCGGCAGCGGCGCCCTCGGAGGCGCTGACGACCAGCCAGCTCCCGCTGGGCACCGCGGCCTTCGCGGTGAGCGGCTGCCAGGCCACGGTGTAGCGCCAGTTGTCCAGGGTGGCGGACTCGCGCCGGCCCCGGCGCCAGTCCGAGAGCGCGGGCAGCACCTCGCTCAGCGGCCGGTCCGCGTCGACGCCGAGGGTGGCGGCCAGCTCGCCGCTCTCCACCGCGTGCCAGAACTCGCTGTCGGCGGCGTCGGCTTCGGCGGTGCCGGGGGCCGGGGCGGCGGTGCCGTCCAGCCAGAAGCGTTCGCGCTGGAAGGGGTAGGTGGGCAGGTCGACATGGGTCGTGGCGGTGAGCAGGCGGGTCCAGTCGACGGCGGCGCCGTTGACGAAGGCCTCGGCCAGCGAGGTCAGGAAGCGGTCCGCGCCGCCGCGCTCGCGGCGCAGGGTGCCCAGCGCGACGCCGCCGCCGTTCTCCTCCAGGGTCTCCCGCACGCCGACGGTGAGCACCGGGTGCGGGCTGGCCTCGACGAAGACGCGGTGCCCGGCCTTGGCCAACTCGGTGACGGCGTGCTGCAGTCGGACGGGGTGGCGCATGTTCTCGTACCAGTAGCGGGCGCCCAGCTCACCGGGCTCGACCCACGCGCCGGTGTAGGTGGAGAACATCGGGATGCTCGGCGCCAGCGCCGTGATCGGGGCCAGGGCCTCGGTGATCTCCTCCGCCAGCACCTCCATCTGCGCGGAGTGCGAGGCGTAGTCGACGTTGACGCGACGGGCGTCGACGCCCGCCTCGGCGCAGAGCGCCATGAACTCGTCCAGCGCGGCCGCCTCGCCGGAGACGACCACCGAGCCGGGGCCGTTGACGGCCGCGATGCCGACCCGGCCCTCGAAGCCCACCAGCAGCTCGCCGGCCTTCGCGGCAGAGGCGAAGAGCGACACCATGCCGCCCGAACCAGCGACCCGGGCCAGCGACTTGGCCCGCAGAGCGACCACCCGGGAGGCATCCTCCAGCGAGAGCGCGCCCGCCACGCAGGCAGCGGCGATCTCACCCTGCGAGTGGCCCACCACCGCCGAGACCTCGACACCCAGCGAACGCCACAGCGCCGCGAGGGAGACCATCACCGCGAAGAGCACCGGCTGCACGACATCGACCCGCTCCAGGAGCGCGGCGTCGGTCAGCGCCTCCTCCAACGACCAGTCGGTGAACGGCGCCAGCGCCGCCGAGCAGGCCGCGATCGACTCCGCGAAGACCGGGGAAGCCTCCAGCAGACCCGAGGCCATCCCCACCCACTGCGAACCCTGACCCGGGAAGACCAGCACCACGCCGCCGTCGCCGAGCGCGTGCCCGGTCAGCTCCTCGCCGCCGAGCAGCACGGCCCGGTCCTCGAAGAGCGCCCGGCCGCGCACCAGCGCCGCACCGGCTGCCGCGAGGTCGCCCTCGAACGCACGGGAGCCCTCGAACGCCGCGAAGCGCTCGACCTGCGCGCGCAGCGCCGGCTCGCCCTTGCCCGAGAGCACCAGCGGCACCACCGGGGTGTCCAGCACCGGGGTGTCGAGTACCGGGGTGTCCAGTACCGGCAGGGCCTTCTCCGGCTCCGACGATGCGCCGACCTCGGGTGCCTGCTCCAGGATCACGTGCGCGTTGGTGCCGCTCACGCCGAAGGAGGAGACGCCGGCCCGGCGCGGACGGCCGGTCTCCGGCCATTCCTGACGCTCCGTCAGCAGCTCGACGGCGCCCGCCGTCCAGTCCACGTGCGGGGTCGGCTCGTCCACGTGCAGCGAGCCCGGGACCTGGCCGTGGCGCATCGCCATGACCATCTTGATCACGCCCGCGACGCCCGAAGCCGCCTGGGTGTGGCCGATGTTGGACTTCACCGAGGCGAGCAGCAGCGGGCGCTCGGCCGGGCGGTCCTGGCCGTAGGTGGCCAGCAGGGCCTGCGCCTCGATCGGGTCGCCCAGCGTGGTGCCGGTGCCGTGGCCCTCCACCACGTCCACCTGGTCGGTGGTCAGGTTCGCGCTGCTGAGCGCCTGGTGGATCACGCGCTGCTGGGCGGGCCCGTTCGGGGCGGTCAGGCCGTTCGAGGCGCCGTCCTGGTTGACGGCGCTGCCGCGCAGCACCGCCAGGACGGGGTGGCCCAGGCGCTGGGCGTCGGAGAGCCGCTCGACCAGCAGCATGCCGACGCCCTCGCCCCAGCCGGTGCCGTCGGCCGCCGCCGCGTAGGGCTTGCAGCGGCCGTCGGCGGCCATCGCGCGCTGGCGGCTGAAGTCGATGAAGATGCCGGGGGTGGAGAGCACCGTGACACCGCCGGCGAGCGCCATCGTGCACTCGCCCTGCCGGATCGCCTGCGCGGCCAGGTGCAGGGCGACCAGCGAGGAGGAGCAGGCGGTGTCGACGGTGACCGCCGGGCCCTCCAGGCCCAGCGTGTAGGAGATCCGGCCCGAGGCGACACTGCCGGCGCTGCCGTTGCCCAAGTAGCCCTGGACGTCTTCCAGTTCCTCCGGTCCGGCGCCGAACAGCCGGGAGGCGTAGTCGTGGTACATCACCCCGGCGAAGACGCCGGTGCGGCTGCCGCGCACCGAGGACGGGTCGATGCCGGCCCGCTCGAACACCTCCCAGGCGGCTTCGAGCAGCAGGCGCTGCTGCGGGTCCATCGCGATCGCCTCGCGCGGCGAGATGCCGAAGAAGGCGGCGTCGAACTCGCCCGCGTCGTAGAGGAATCCGCCCTGGTCGGAGTAGCTGCGTCCGGCCCGGCCCGGGACCGGGTCGTAGAGTTCGGCGGCGTCCCAGCCGCGGTCCTCGGGCCAGCCGCCGACCGCGTCGGTACCGGCCGCGACCAGCTCCCAGAGGTCCTCGGGCGAGCGCACCCCGCCCGGGTAGCGGCAGGCCATGCCGACGATGGCGATCGGCTCGTCCGCGGCCAGCGCGCGGGCGGGCGCGCTCGCCCGCGTGGCGGCGGCGAGCGGGAGCCCGGCGAGCTGGGCGGCCAGGTGGGCGGCCAGCACGCGCGGGTTGGGGTAGTCGAAGACGAGCGTGGCGGGCAGCCGCACGCCGGTGGCGCGGGCCAGCCGGTTGCGCAGCTCGACGGCGGTCAGCGAGTCGAGGCCCAGCTCCTTGAAGGCTCGGTCGGCCTCCACCGGGCTCTGCGGACCGTGGCCCAGCACGGTGCCCGCCTCGCCGCGCACCAGCTCCAGCATGGCGCGCTCCAGCTCCTCGGCGCCCAGCCCGGCGTAGCGGCCGACGCCGCCCGCGGCGGCGTCCTCGGCCACCCGGCGCGGCACCGCGCGCACCAGGCCGCGGTAGAGCGGCGCCAGTTCACCGGCGACGGCCTGGCGGCGCAGCGCGGCCAGGTCGAGCCGCGCGGGGACCAGGAAGGCGTCGGAGGTGGCGAGGGCGTCGGTGCCGCCGGGGCCGCCGGGGCCGCCGGGGCCGCTGAGGGCCGTGTCCAGCAGGGTCAGCCCCTGCTCGGCGGTCAGCGGCAGCACACCGCGCCGGGCGATCCGGCCCAGCTCGGTGCCGTCCAGGTGGCCGGTCATCCCGCTCGCCCGGTCCCAGAAGCCCCAGGCCAGCGCCAGACCCGGCAGGCCCAGCGCGCGGCGGTGCGCGGCGAGCGCGTCCACGAAGGCGTTGGCCGCCGCGTAGGCGGACTGCCCCGGGCTGCCGGCCACGCCGGAGAACGAGGAGAAGAGCACGAAGGCGGTCAACTCCAGCCCACGGGTGGCCTCGTGCAGCCGCCAGGCGACGTCCGCCTTGGCGCGCAGCGCGGCCGAGAGCTGCTCGGCGGTGACGGACTCCAGGATCGCGTCGTCCAGCACCCCGGCGGTGTGGATCACCCCTCGCAGCGGGGCGGCCGGGTCGATCGCGGCCAGCACGGCGGCGAGCGCGGCCGGGTCGGCGGCGTCGCAGGCCGGGGTGGTGACGCGGGCGCCCAGCGCGGTCAGCTCGGCGACCAACTCGGCCGCGCCCTCGGCCGCCGGGCCGCGGCGGCTGGTGAGGACCAGGTGGCGGACCCCGTGCTCGGCCACCAGGTGGCGGGCGGTCAGCGCGCCGAGCACGCCGGTGCCGCCGACCACCAGCACGGTGCCGGCCGGGTCCCAGAGCGGCGCCTGCTCGGCGCTGCCGGGGGTGGCGGTGCCGGGGGTGGCGCTGCCGGGGGTGGCGGCGGCCGGCCGGCGTGCCAGGCGGGGCAGCAGGATCTCACCCTCGCGCAGCGCCGCCTGCGGCTCGCCGGAGGCGACGGCGGCGGGCAGCGCGGCCCAGGAGGCGTCGGCGCCGTCCAGGTCCAGCACGGTGAAGCTGCCGGGGTGCTCGCTCTGCGCGGAGCGCAGCAGGCCCCAGACGGGGGCGGCGGCCAGGTCACCGACCTGGTCACCCGGGCGGGCGGCCACCGCGTCGCGGGTCAGCACGACGAGGCGGGCCGAGCCGGCCAGGGAGTCGGTGCGCAGCCACTCCTGGAGCAGCGCCAGGGTGTCGGCGGCAACGGCGTGGGCGACGGCGAGGACGCCGTCCGGCGCGGGCCCGGTGGGCGCCACGGGGAGCAGGACGGTCCGCGGGCTCGCGTCGGGGGCTGCTGCCGCCTCGGCGAGCGCGGCCAAATCCGGGTGGACGGTGACCTGGTGGCCGGCGCGGCGCAGCTGCTCGACCACGGCGTCGCGCGCGGCGTCTTGTGCGGTACCGAACGCGGTGCCGAGCAGGGCGAAGGTGGTGGTGTCCGCGGCAGGGGTGCCGCTCAGCGGCGACCAGTCCAGCCGGAACAGCGCGTCCCGCAGCCCCGCGTCGGCGCCGCCGAGCGTGTCGAGCCGGGCGGCGCGGAGGGTGAGCGCGTCGATGGTGGCGACCGTCCGGCCGCTGCCGTCGGCGACCAGCACCGAGACGGTGTCGGGGCCTGCGGGTGTCAGGCGCACCCGGAGCAGGGCCGCACCGGTGGCGTGCAGCTCGACGCCCGCCCAGGAGAACGGGATCCGGGGCGCGGCGCTGTCGTCCGCCTCAGTGACCGGGGAGCCGCTCGGCAGCAGGGCCAGCGCGTGCAGGGCGGCGTCGAGCAGCGCCGGGTGCAGCCCGTACTTGGGTGCCTCCGCCGCCTCGGCCTCGGCGAGCGAGACCTCGGCGAAGACCTGCTCGCCCGAGCGCCAGGCGGCGCGCAGCCCGCGGAAGGCGGGGCCGTAGCCGTAACCGCGCGCGTCCAGGCCCTCGTAGACGGCCTCGGCGGGCGCGGCCACCGCGCCGGCCGGGGGCCAGGCGGCGAGGACGGCGTCAGCGGCCGGGGCCGTCTGCTGACTGCTCGTCAGATACCCGGTCGCGTGGCGGGTCCAGGGCTCCTCGGTCGAGGCGGGGTCGGCCGCCGGCTGCTGGGCGCGCGAGTAGACGCTGACCGGGCGGCGCCCGTCGGCCTCGGCGGCGCCGATCCAGAGCTGGACGGTGACGGCCTCCGCGCCGGTCAGGACCAGCGGCGTGCCCAGGGTCAGTTCGTCCACCCGATCGCAGCCGACCCGGATCCCGGCGTGCACGGCGAGCTCGACGAACGCCGTGCCCGGCAGCAGCACGGTGTCGCCGAGCGCGTGGTCGGCGATCCAGGGGTGGGTGTGGGCGGAGAGGCGGCCGGTGAAGAGCAGGCCGTCGCCGTCCCCGTCGGCCAGCGCGATGGCCGCGCCGAGCAGCGGGTGCTCGGCACTGCCCAGGCCCGCCGAGGTCACATCGCCGAGCACGGCGGAGACCTGGGGCCAGAAGCGGCGGCGCTGGAAGGCGTAGGTGGGCAGGTCGACGTGGGCGGTGCTGGTGAGCAGGCGGGTCCAGTCGACGGTGGCGCCGTTGACGAAGGCCTCGGCCAGCGAGGCGAGGAACTTGCGGGCACCGCCCTGCTCGCGGCGCAGCGTGCCGAGCGCGACGCCGCCGCCGTTCTCCTCCAGGGTCTCCTGGACGCCGACGGTGAGCACCGGGTGCGGGCTGGCCTCCACGAAGACGCGGTGGCCCGCCTTGGCCAGTTCGGCCACGGCGTGCTGCAGGCGGACGGGGTGGCGCAGGTTCTCGTACCAGTAACGGGCGCCCAGCTCACCAGGCTTGACCCACTCGCCGGTGTAGGTGGAGAGCATCGGGATGCTCGGCGCGAGTCCGGTGATCGGCGCGAGGGCCTGGAGGATCTCCTCCTCCAGCAACTCCATCTGGGCGGAGTGCGAGGCGTAGTCCACGTTGACCCGACGGGCGTCCACGCCCGCCTCCGAGCAGACGACCATGAACTCGTCCAGCGCGGCCGCCTCACCCGAGACGACCACCGAGCCGGGGCCGTTGACGGCGGCGATGCCGACCCGGCCCTCGAAGCCCACCAGCAGCTCACCGGCCTTCGCGGCGGAGGCGAAGAGCGACACCATGCCGCCCGAACCCGCCACCCGGGCCAGCGACTTGGCCCGCAGCGCGACCACCCGGGCCGCATCGTCGAGCGAGAGCGCGCCCGCCACGCAGGCGGCCGCGATCTCACCCTGCGAGTGGCCGACCACGGCGGAGGGGGTGATGCCCATCGAGCGCCAGAGCGCCGCGAGGGAGACCATCACCGAGAAGAGCACCGGCTGGACGACATCGACGCGCTCCAGGAGTGCGGCGTCGGTGAGCGCGTCCTCCAACGACCAGTCGGTGAAGGGCGCCAGCGCCGCCGAGCAGGCCGCGATCGACTCCGCGAAGACCGGCGAGGCCGCCAGCAGACCCGACGCCATCCCCACCCACTGCGAACCCTGCCCCGGGAAGACCAGCACCACGCCGCCGGTACCGAGCGCCCGCCCGGTCACCTCCTCGCCGTCGAGCAGCACGGCCCGGTCCTCGAAGAGCGAACGCCCGCGCACCAGCGCCGCACCCGCCGCCGCGAGGTCGCCCGCGTTGGAGCCCTCGAACGCCGCGAAGCGCTCGATCTGCGCCCGCAGCGCCGCCTCGCCCTTGCCCGAGAGCACGAGCGGCACCACCGGGGCGTCCAGCACCGGCGCCGCCTGGCTCTGGCTCTGGTCCTGGTCCTGGCCCTGGCCCTGGCCCGACGGTGCGTCGACCTCGGGCGCCTGCTCCAGCAGCACGTGCGCGTTGGTGCCGCTCATGCCGAAGGAGGAGACGCCGGCCCGGCGCGGCCGGTCGACCTGTGGCCAGTCCTGACGCTCCGTCAGCAGCTCGACGGCGCCGGCCGTCCAGTCCACGTGCGGGGTCGGCGCGTCCACGTGCAGGGTCTGCGGCAGCACCCCGTGGCGCATCGCCTCGACCATCTTGATCACGCCCGCCACGCCCGAAGCCGCCTGGGTGTGACCGATGTTGGACTTCACCGAGCCGAGCCGCAGCGGCTGACCGGCCGGACGCCCCTGGCCGTAGGTGGCCAGCAGCGCCTGCGCCTCGATCGGGTCGCCGAGGGTGGTGCCGGTGCCGTGCGCCTCGACCACGTCCACCTCTTCGGTGGTCAGGCCGGCGTTGGCGAGCGCCTCCAGGATCACCCGCTGCTGCGAGGGCCCGTTGGGGGCGGTGAGCCCGTTGCTCGCGCCGTCCTGGTTGACCGCGCTGCCGCGAACCACCGCGAGCACCCGGTGCCCGAGCCGCTGGGCGTCGCTGAGGCGCTCGACCAGCAGCATGCCGACGCCCTCGCCCCAGCCCGTGCCGTCGGCCGCGGCTGCGAAGGCCTTGCAGCGGCCGTCGCCGGCCAGCCCGCGCTGCTTGGAGAACTCGGTGAAGGTGGCCGGGGTCGACATGATCGTCACGCCGCCCGCCAGCGCCAGGTCGCACTCGCGGCGGCGCAGCGACTGCACCGCCAGGTGCAGCGCGACGAGGGAGGAGGAGCAGGCGGTGTCGACCGTGACGGCCGGGCCTTCGAGTCCGAAGGTGTAGGAGAGCCGCCCCGAGATCACGGCGGCGGCCGTCCCGGTGACCAGGTGGCCTTCCAGGTTCTCGGCGGAGTTGCCGAAGAGCGCCGCGTAGTCCTGCCCGTTGGAGCCGACGAACACCCCGGTGCGCGAGCCGCGCAGGCTCTGCGGGTCGACCCCCGCGCGCTCGAACGCCTCCCAGGCGGTCTCCAGCAGCAGCCGCTGCTGCGGGTCCATCGCCAGCGCCTCGCGCGGGCTCAGCCCGAAGAACGCGGCGTCGAAGAGGTCCGCGTCCGCCAGGAACGCGCCGTCCCGGGTGGTCGAGGACCCCGGCCGGTCCGGGTCCGGGTCGTAGAGCGCCTCGGTGTCCCACCCCCGGTTCTCCGGGAACCCGCCGACGGCGTCCCGGCCCTCGGTCACCAGCTGCCAAAGCTCCTCAGGGGTACTGACCCCACCCGCGTACCGGCAGCTCATCGCGACCAGGGCGATCGGCTCGCGATCGCCGGCCTCCAGTTCCCTCAGTCGCTCACGCGCCTGGTGCAGGTCTGCAGTGACCCACTTGAGGTAGTCACGAAGTGTCTCTTCATTCGCCACTGAATGCCACCTCTTCGGTTGTGAACGGCCGCACCGGAAAGTCGGCACGCCGAATTCGCCTCTGAACGCATGAAAAACCGCACGGGAAAGTGAAGGAGCCGCCGCCGCCTGACCGCAGGTCAGCACTTGTCTCAGAATTTCCGTTCCGACCCTAGGAACCCGCCCAGGGCCCCAACAACCCCTACGTCCCCTTAAGGGCGGCCTGGTCAGGCGGGGTGCGGTGAGGGGTGGACCGGGCGGTCAGCGGGGCCCGCGCCGGTGCTGCCACGGCGGCGGAGCGACGGTGAGGCGACGGCGGCGGAGCGACGGCGGGGCGACGGCGGGGCGACGGTAGGGCGGGCCACTCCTCCGGATGGACCTTCGCCGGTTTCGACCACGGAGGAGCCCGACCGCCCCTATCCTCGCCGACACAGGGACCCCGGCGACCTGACGGCTCGTCACGGGGTTCGGGAACCGTGCGCCTGCGGCAGGTGGCATCCATCGCGATGACGACCTCGACACCGTCGAGAAGCGGCTTGCGGTGCGCCTTTGTCGCTCGGCGAACGCGCGCCGCTCACCGCGCCGCTGACCCTGCTCACGCTGCCCGGCGGAACCGTCGCCGCCTACACGGAATCGCTGCGCCGCGGGTCGCTGAGCCGGGATCCGGCCGTCATCGAGAAGTGCCGGCGCGGGTACGCCTGATGCGGATCGCCGCCCTCTCGCAGGATGCGTCGGTAGAGCTGATCCGCAACATCAGGCAGGAGCTGTATTCATGAGTGAGCTGACCACCGCGCGGTGGCGCAGGTCGTCCTACAGCGGCAACGACGGCGGCGACTGCGTCGAGGTGGCCGACGGCCAGTTCGACGGCCTCACCCCGGTCCGCGACTCCAAGGACCCCCACGGGCCCGCCCTGATGTTCCGCTCCCACGCCTTCGCCACCTTCGTCGCGAGCCTGCGCGACGGCGGCCTCGACTCCACCCACTGACCGTCACCCCGGGTCGGCGGCCCGGCCGCCCGGGGCCGGGGCCTCGGGGTTGTCGTCACGGGGTTGTCGTCACGAGGTCGCCGTCACGAGGTCGCCGTCACGGCCGCGCATCCCGGCGCCGCAGCGGCGCCCGGTCGAGGACCTCGATGTAGACGATCCGACCGTCCACCACATCCAGGTTCAGCATGCCGCTGTCGGTGAGGAGCGGCACGCACCGATACCCCGCCCCGAACGGCTGCCCCGCCGGGTGGTCCGCCGTCCAGAGGCTCTGGCAGGGGTCACTCGCACACCCGCATTCGCGCACCAACCGCACGTCCAGCACGGTGATCGCCGACTCGCGCTCCCCCTGTGCCGCCAGCAGCGCGGACAACTCGGCCACCAGGTCAGGGAAGACGTCGCGAAGAAGGGGTGACTCCGTCACGGCGCTGTCCCCTGGAGTGCCAAGTCACGCTGGTACCAGGCGCCGTGCTTGCCCCCGAGGTCGGCCGGCCCGGCCGGCCCGACCGTGAGGAACCCGGCTTTGGTCAACACCCGTTGGGACGCGACGTTCTCCCAGGAGGTGGCCGCCCGCAGCGTGCGCAGCCCGTGCCGCGCCGTCGCCAGCTCGCACAACTCCCGCACCGTCGCGGTCGCCACGCCGTGCCCGGCGACGTGCCGCGCGACCCGGTAGCCGAGATCGGCCGTGCCGTCCACGAGGTCGTAGAGGTTGAACCGGCCGAGCACCGAGCCCTCCTCACCGACGAGCAGGTAAAACGCGCAGACGCCGGCCTCCTGCTCGGCCAGCAAGGCGCTGTGCCGCTCGGCGTACCGCTCGTAGAACTCGTCGCCCCGGTCGGAGATCGAGGCGGTGAAGTAGGCACGGTTCGCCAACTCGAAGGCCAGCACCGCCGGGGCATGGTCGGCGTCCAGCCGCGTCAACTCGGGCACCGGCCAACTGTACCCAGGCGGCGCGCCGGGGCCACCTGGGTTTCCCGCCGCCGACGGGAGCACCGGAGAGCCGGCGGGGCCCGGCTTGTCCGGCTGCTCGGTGCTCGGGTGTGGTGATCGAAGACCAGTTCAACGGCCTGCCCTGGTCCGCGACTCCAAGGACCCCGACGGCCCCACCCTGGTCTTCCGCTCCCACGCCTTCGCCACCTTCGTGGCGAGCCTGAGCGACGGCGGCCTCGACGCCACCCACTGACCGTCACCCCGGGGCGACGGCCCGCCCGCCCCGCGGCTGCGTGTGCGGACTTGACGGTCGTGGTGACCGCCAGGTGATCATTGGTCGTGACTCGCGATCTGTCGACGCCGCCCGACCTTCCGCCCGGTTCGCTGGCGGACTCCCCTCAACCCGTGCTCCCCGCCGCCCAGGGACTGCTGCTGCGACCTTGGCAACCGGCTGACGCGGCGACGTTCCTCTCCGCGTACCAGGACGAGCAGATCCGGCGATGGCACACCCGCCGCCCGTCGTCCGAGACCCGTGTCCGGGAATGGTTCGACCGCTATCGCGAGGACTGGGCGCAGGAGAAGGGCGGCCACTGGGCGATCGTCGGCAACGGCGGTGAAGCCAGTAGCGACGGTGAAGCCAGTAGCGACGGTGAAGCCAGCGAGGTGGTCGGCCGCATCGCGCTGGGCAGCGTGAACCTCGATGAGGGCATAGCCGGCGTTGGCTACTGGGTGCTACCGGCAGCCCGCGGCGCCGGTGTCGCGACCTGTGCCCTTTCGGCGCTCACCGCCTGGGCCTTCGACGAGATCGGGTTTCACCGCCTGCACCTGGACCACTCGACGCGCAACCACGCCTCCTGCCGGGTCGCCACCAAGTCCGGCTACCAGTTGGAGGGCACCATGCGCAGTGCCGGACTGCACGACGACGGGCGGCACGACATGCACCTGCACGCCCGAGTCCGGGGCATCTGAGCACGGCCTCCCGGGCCCTCAACCGGCCGGGGGATCATCTGTCGGACAGGCGGCGACCCTGGAGTGCCAGGTCGCATTCGACGGCGGGAGGGGACAGCTTGGCGGTATTCGGGTATTCGGGCATTCGGGCATTCGGGTATGCAGGTATGCGGGCTGCGGTGCGGTCCTGACGGCGGCGTTCATGAGTCAGAAGCTGCTTCGAACCGGGCCAGCGCAGTCCAGTCCAACGGTCGCGCGATCTCGGTCAACCGGCTGAAGGGGTCCTCGCCGGCCTGTTGGAACCACACCACGGACAGCTCGCTGCGGCCGGGGTCGCTCACCCCCTCGGGACGCCAGGGCGCGCTCAGTCGGGCCTGCACCCTCGCCCGTGGCAGCCAGGTGTCCACCCGCGCGGCGGCATCGGCCCGGATGCCGTCCAGGTCGTGGACATACAGACCCTGCGAACCTGCGAGCTGCTTCTCCAACTGCATGATCCTCATCCGACGATGCAGATACGGCGTGCCCTCGATCATCCCTTCGAGGTCGTCCCACACGCGCAGCTCGCGCAACTCGGCTCGGATCTCGCCCACCTGAAACGTACGCAGCTCAAGATTCCCGGTCACAGCGCGCAGCCTAGCGACGGCGCCGGCTGCCGGCGAACGCAATTCCCGGGGTAACAGGGCCCCGCCCTCGCGCTGTCAACGCGAGGGCGGGGCCCTGAACCTCTCGCCCTACCGTCAGCCGCGGCCCAAGTCCCGATTGATGAAGGCGAACAGCTCCTCGTCGCTCGCGTCCGCCAGGGTGTCCGCGACCGGGGCGGACGGGGTGGCGCTCTCCTCGGTGGGGGTGGGGGTGGCCGGGCCGCCGTTCCACTGGGCGAGGAGGCTCTGCAGGCGCATCGCCACCTTGGCCTTGACCAGGTTGTCCACGCCCGCCGAGGCCGCCGCGGCGTCCAGGCGGTTGAGTTCGGCGAGGAAGGCCTCGCCGGCCGGGGCCTGCTCCGGGAGGAGTTCGGCGCGCAGGTGGCGGACCAGGGCGGTCGGGGTCGGGTGGTCGAAGACCAGGGTGGCGGGCAGCGCGAGGCCGGTGGCGGCGCCGAGTTGGGTGCGGAAGTCCACCGCCGTCAGGGAGTCGAAGCCCATCGCGCTGAACGAGCGCGTCGCCTCCACCGCCGCGCCGGAGGCGTGGCCGAGCGCGAGCGCGGCCTGGGTGCGCACCAGGTCGAGCAGCGCCTCCTCGCGTTCCGTCTCGCCGAGCCCGGCCAGCCGCTCGCGCAGCTGGTCCGCGTCGCCGCTGCGGGCCGCCACCGGGTCCGCCGTGGCGGCTGACATCGCCGCCCGCG
Source organism: Kitasatospora sp. NBC_01287 (assembly GCF_026340565.1). Lineage (NCBI taxonomy): Bacteria > Bacillati > Actinomycetota > Actinomycetes > Kitasatosporales > Streptomycetaceae > Kitasatospora > Kitasatospora sp. NBC_01287. The sequence continues at coordinate 7,656,418 of NZ_JAPEPB010000001.1, read as the reverse complement.
CCTCGGGCACCCCGCGCAGCAGGGCGCAGGGGCGGGCCGCGGTGAAGAGCGGGGTGAAGGTCTCCCACGCCACGTCGGCCACGGTCAGGCAGGTCTCGCCGTCGTCCAGCGCGCCCTGCAGCGCGTTCCAGGCGGTGTCAGGGTCGAGGGCCGGCAGGCCGCGGCGGCGCAGGCCCTCGGCCCGCTCACCGTCGGTGGCCATGCCGCCGCCGCCCCACGGGCCCCAGGCCACCGAGGTGGCCGCCAGGCCCCTGCCCCGGCGGCTCGCGGCGAGCGCGTCCAGGTAGGCGTTGGCGGAGGAGTAGGCGGACTGGCCGCCGCTGCCCCAGATGCCGGAGATCGAGGCGAAGAGCACGAAGGCGTCCAACTCCTGCTCGCCGAAGAGCTCGTCCAGGTGCCGGGCGCCCGCCACCTTGGCGGCGACCACCTCGGCGAAGGAGGCCAGGTCGGTCTCCGCGATGGTCTCCGAGGCCCCGACGCCGGCGGCGTGCACCACCGCCCGCACCGGGGAGCCCTCGGCCGCCAGGCCGTCGAGCAGCTGCGCCAGCGCGCCCCGGTCCGCGATGTCGCAGGACTCGACGCTCACCCGAACGCCGGCGGCGGACAGCTCCGTCGCCAGTTCGGTGGCGCCCGGGGCCGCGCTGCCGCGCCGGCTGACCAGCACCAGGTGCTCGGCGCCGTTCCCGGCCAACCACCGGGCCGCCCGGATGCCGAGCGCCCCGGTGCCGCCGGTGATCAGCACCGTGCCGCGCGGCCGCCAGACCGTCCGGTCCGTGGCAGCGGCCGGGCGCGGCGCCCGGACCAGGCGTCGGGCGTGCAGGCCGGAGGGACGGATCGCCAGCTGGTCCTCGTCGCCACCACCGGTGAGCAGGCCGCGCAGGCGCTCGCGGCCGGTCGCGTCCAACTGGGTGTGCTGGACCGGAAGGTCAACCACGCCACCCCAGCGGTCCGCGCACTCCAGCGCGACCACCCGTCCCAGGCCGGCCAGTTGAGCCTGATCCGGATGGACCTGCTCACCGCTCGCCACCGCTGCACCGCCGCTGGTGACGCACCAGAGCGGCGCGGTGATCGCCGCGTCGCCGAGCGCCTGCACCAGCAGCAGGGTGTGCGCGACGCCGGTGGTCACGGCCGGGTGCTTGGGGTGCGGGGTGCGGTCCAGGCCCAGCAGCGAGAGGACGCCGGTCGGCGCGGAATCAGCTGCGGACTCGGCTGCGGACTCGGCTGCCGCGGCGCGCAGTTGCTCGGCCAGGGCGGCCCGGTCGGTGTCGGCCTCCTCGACCTCCACCCTGACCACTGTGCCACCGCGCTCGGTGAGCGCGCTGACCGTCTGCTCCACGAGCGGGAGTTGGGCCGCGTCACCCGGCACCAGCACGAGCCAGCTACCGACCGCCGCCGCCGGGGCGGGCTCGGCGATCGCCTCCCAGCGCACCCGGTAGCGCCAAGTGTCCAGCACCGTCTGCTCCTTGCGCTGCCGCCGCCAGGAGGAGATGGCGGGCAGCAGCTCGCTGAGCGGCTGGGCCGGGTCGATGGCGAGCTCGCTGCCGAGCGCCTGGAGGTCCTGCCGCTCGACCGCGTCCCAGAAGCTGCCCGCCGCCACGTCGGAGGCGGCGGCGGCCGGGGCGCCCGCCGACGGCGCTCCCGAGGCCAGCCAGTAGCGGTCGCGCTGGAAGGCGTAGGTCGGCAGGTCGACGCGCCGCGCACCGGCGCCCGCGAAGTACGCGGCCCAGTCAACGCGCACGCCGCGCACGGAGAGGCGGGCGACGGCGGTGACGAGGGTCCGCGCCTCGGGGCGGCCGGCCCGCTGGGTGGCGATGCCGTCGGCCAGGGCGCTCAGCACGCCGTCGGGGCCCAGCTCCAGGAAGGTGCGCACGCCCTCGCCCTGGAGGGTGGCGAGGCCGTCGGCGAAGCGGACGGCCTCGCGGACGTGGCGCACCCAGTAGGCGGGGTCGGTCAGGTCGGCGGTGAAGTCGCCGGTGACGTTGGAGACCACCGGGATGCGCGGCTGCGCGTAGGTCAGGGACTCGGCGACCGTGCGGAACTCCGCCAGCATCGGGTCCATCAGCGCGGAGTGGAAGGCGTGGCTGACGGTGAGCCGCTTGACCTTGCGACCCTCCGCCCGCCAGGCCGCCTCCAGCTCGGCGACGGCGGCCTCGGGGCCGGAGACGACGATGGAGTCGGCGCTGTTCACCGCCGCGACGTCGACGCCGTCGAGCAGCGCCGCGCGGACCTCGTCCTCCGAGCCCTGGACGGCGAGCATCGCGCCACCGGCCGGCAGCGCTTGCATCAGGCGACCACGGGCGGCGACGAGCTTGCAGGCGTCGGCGAGTGAGAGGACGCCCGCGACATGCGCGGCCGCCAACTCGCCGATGGAGTGACCCGCGAGGAAGTCGGGACGGATGCCCCAGGACTCGATGAGGCGGAAGAGCGCGACCTCGATCGCGAAGAGACCGGCCTGCGTGTAGACGGTCTGGTCCAGCAGCTGCGACTCGCTGTCGAACAGCACCTCGCGCAGCGGCCGGTCCAGCACCCCGTCGAACTGCTCGCACACCGCGTCGAGTTCGGCCGCGAACACCGGGTAGGCGGCGTACAGTTCACGCCCCATCCCGGCCCGCTGACTGCCCTGCCCCGAGAAGAGGAAGGCAGTCAGCCCCTCGGCCCGAGTACCGGTGAGGGCCGCACCCGTGGCCCGCCCCTCGGCGAGCGCGTCCAGGCCGGAGAGCAGCTGCTCGCGGTCGTCGGTGACCACGGCCGCGCGGTGCTCGAAGGAGCCGCGCCCGGTGGCCAGCGAGTAGGCGGCGTCCAACGCTCGCAGCCCGGAGTTCGCCCGCAGGTGGGCGGCGAGGCCGGCGGCCTGGCGGCGCAGCGAGTCGGCGCTGCGGGCGGAGAGGATCCAGGTCGTCAGGCCGTCGGGCGCCGGGGCGCCGTCCTGCGGAGTGATGCCCACGGCGTCCTCAACGATCGAATCTCCGATGATCGAGGTTCCGATGGCTTGAGCTTCGATGACTGGAGCACCGATGGCCGAGGATCCGACGGCCGAGGTCTCGATGATCGGGTGATCAGTGGTTGCCCCGTCGACGGTCACACCCTCGACGATCGCGTCCTCGATGATCGCGTGCACATTGGTGCCGCTGATCCCGAAGGCCGAGATGCCCGCCCGGCGCGGCCGCTCCGCCGACGGCGTCCAGGCCACCTCCTCGGTGAGCAGGCGCACCGCGCCCGCCGTCCAGTCCACGTGGGAGGTCGGCTCGTCGACGTGCAGGGTGCGCGGCAGCAGCTCGTGCCGCATCGCCATCACCATCTTGATGATGCCGCCGACGCCGGCCGCCGACTGCATGTGGCCCAGGTTCGACTTGAGCGAGCCGAGCCAGAGCGGGCGCTCGGCCTCACGGCCTTGGCCGTAGGTGGCCAGCAGGGCCTGGGCCTCGATCGGGTCGCCCAGCGGAGTACCCGTGCCGTGCGCCTCGACCACGTCCACCTGGTCGGGGGTCAGGCGGGCGTTGGCCAGGGCCTGGCGGATCACCCGCTGCTGGGCCGGGCCGTTGGGGGCGGTGAGCCCGTTGCTCGCGCCGTCCTGGTTGACGGCGGTGCCGCGCACCACCGCCAGCACCGGGTGGCCGCGCCGGCGCGCCTCGGCGAGCGGCTCGATCAGCAGCATGCCGACGCCCTCGGCCCAGCCGGTGCCGTCGGCCGCCTCGGCGAAGGACTTGCAGCGGCCGTCGGCGGCCAGCCCGCGCTGGCGGCTGAACTCGGTGAACATCCCCGGCGTGGCCATCACGGCCGCGCCGCCGACCAGGGCCATGCCGCACTCACCCTGCCGCAGGGCCTGCACGGCCAGGTGCAGCGCGACCAGCGAGGAGGAGCAGGCGGTGTCGACCGTCATCGACGGGCCTTCGAGGCCGAAGGTGTAGGAGAGGCGGCCCGAGACCACGCTGCCGGTGTTGCCGGTCAGCAGGTGGCCCTCCAGGCCGTCCGGCAGTTCGCCGGTGAGGGCGGAGCCGTAACCGGAGGGCGCCGCGCCGACGAAAACGCCGGCCTGGCTGCCGCGCACGGTGGCCGGGTCGAGGCCGGCCCGCTCGAACACCTCCCAGGCGGTCTCCAGCAGCAGGCGCTGCTGCGGGTCCATCGCCAGCGCCTCGCGCGGCGAGATCCCGAAGAAGGCGGCGTCGAAGCCCGCCACGTCGTAGAGGAAGCCGCCCTCGCGGACGTAGGAGGTACCGGCCCGGTTCAGGTCGGCGTCGAAGAGGCCGTCCACGTCCCAGCCCCGGTCGGTCGGGAACCCGGAGACCGCGTCGCCCCCGCCGGCCACCAGCTGCCAGAGCTCCTCCGGCGAGCGGACGCCGCCGGGGAAGCGGCAGCTCATGGCCACGATCGCGATCGGCTCATCGGCGGTGGTCGCCGTCCCCGTGGTGGGTGCCGCCGTGGTGGGTGCCGCCGGGCCCTGCGCCTCGGCCGCGCCGGGCAGTTCGGCGCCCAGGTGCAGCGCGAGCGCGGCGACCGTCGGGTGGTCGAAGACCAGGGTGGCGGGCAGCCGCAGGCCGGTGGCGGCGCCCAGGCGGTTGCGCAGCTCGACGGAGGTGAGCGAGTCGAAGCCGAGGTCCTTGAAGGCCCGGTCCGGCTCGACGCTCGCCACCGAGGAGTGGCCCAGCACGGCCGCGACACTCCCCCGGACCAGGTCGAGCAGCGCCCGCTCCCGCTCGGCGCCGCCGAGGCCGGCCAGCCGCTCGAGCAGGCCGCCCCGCTCGCCGCGCGCGTCGCCGGTGGCCACGGCGCGCCGCCGGGTGACCCGGACCAGCTCGCGCAGCAGCGGCGGCACGCCGTGCTCGGCACCGCGTTCGCGCAGGGTGGCGAGATCCAGGCGAGCCGGGACCAGCAACGCTTCGGCGCCGGCCTGCGCCACGTCGAACAGCGCCAGGCCCTGGGCGGGGCTGAAGGGCAGCACCCCGGCCTCGGCCATCCGGCGCAGGTCGGCCTCGGTCAGCTCCTCGGTCATGCCGCCGCCGGACTGCTGCCACGGACCCCAGGCGAGCGAGGTCGCGGGCAGGCCGAGTGCGTGGCGGTGGGCGGCGAGCGCGTCCAGATAGGCGTTGGCGGCGGCGTAGTTGGCCTGCCCGGCGCCGCCGACGATGCCGGAGGCGGAGGAGAACAGGACGAACGCGGACAGGTCCTGATCCAGCGTCAGTTCGTGCAGGTGGCGCGCGGCGTCGGCCTTGGGCGCCCGGACGGATGCCAGGCGCTCGGAGGTCATGCCCGCGAACAGCCCGTCGTCCAACACGCCGGCCGTGTGGACCACCGCGGTCAGCGAACGACCCGCCAGAGCGGCGGCCAGCGCGTCACGGTCGGCGACATCACACGCCAACACCTCCGCCGTGGCACCCAGCTCGGCCAACTCCGCGACCAGCTCGGGAACACCGGGCGCCTGAGCGCCCCGACGGCTGAGCAGCAGCAGCTCGCGCACACCGTGCTCCGCCACCAGATGACGGGCCGTCAGCGCACCCAGAGAGCCCGTGCCACCGGTGATCACCACCGTGCGCCCCGGGTCCAGCGGCTGCGGCACGGTCAGCACCACCTTGCCGATGTGCCTGGCCTGGCTGACGAAACGGAACGCCTCACGCGCCTGACGCACATCCCACGTGCGCACCGGCAGCGTCTCGATCGTCCCCTCGGCGAACAGCGCCAGCAACTCCGCGAGCAGCTCACCGATCCGCGCCGGACCGGCCTCCACCAGATCGAACGCCCGATAGACCACACCCGCCGGCACCTCGCTGCGGATGTCGGCCTTGCCCATCTCCAGGAACCGCCCACCACGCGGCAGCAACGTGAGGGACGCGTCGACGAACTCCCCCGCCAACGCGTTCAGAACAACATCCACACCCTGGCCACCGGTCACGGCCAGGAACTTCGCCGCGAACCCCAGATCACGCGAGGACGCGATGTGCTCATCGTCCAGACCCAGCGACCGCAGCGTCTCCCACTTGCCCGGACTCGCCGTCGCGAAGACCTCCGCCCCCAAGTGCCGGGCCAACTGGATCGCCGCCATGCCCACACCACCCGCACCAGCGTGCACCAACACCCGCTCACCCGGGCGGACAGCACCCAGATCCGACCACGCGTACAGCGCCGTGAGGAACACGATCGGCACCGAAGCCGCCCGCGCGAACGACCAACCCGCCGGAATCCGGGCCACCATCCGGTGATCGGTCACCGCGAACGGCCCGAACCCACCACCGAACATGCCCAACACCCGGTCACCGACCGCCAACCCCGACACACCCGGACCGACCTCGGCCACCACACCAGCGCCCTCGATCCCCAACGGCGCCACCACCGGATACATCCCCAGCGCGTTCAGCACATCACGGAAGTTCACCCCACCGGCCCGCACCGCGATCCGAACCTGATGCTCGGTCAACTCCTCTACCGGAGCAGCCACCAGCTCCAGCGACTCCAACGTCCCACGCTCGACACTGTCCAACCGCCAGCCCACCGCGTCCGCCGGCACAGCCAACTCACCCGCACCATCGGCCCGCAGCAACCGCGGCGCCAACACCACACCCCCACGCACCGCGAGCTGCGACTCACCCGAAGCCACCGCCCCCGGCAACGCCACCCACGAATCCGCCGAACCATCCACATCCACCAACACGATCCGACCCGGCACCTCGGACTGCACCGACCGCACCAGACCCCAGACCGCCGCAGCATCCAGATCCGCCACATCCTCACCCGAGGAGGTGGCGACGGCCGCCCGGGTGAGCAGCACCAGCCGCGCATCGGCCGGCTGGTCCTCGGCCAGCCAACCCTGGAGCAGTTCCAGCGCCTGCTGCGGTGTCCGACCGCAGGCGACCAGGACGGCGGCGGTGGTCGGGTCGGCGTTCAGCGGCAGGTCCACGCTCAGCGTGTCCTCACCGAGCAGCGCCCAGCCGTCGACCGACGCGGTGGCCGGTGCCACCGGCGACCAGGCGAGTCGGAAGAGCGAATCCGCGCTGGTGTCAGTCGACTTGAGTTGGTCCGAGGTCACCTGGCGCATCACCAGCGAGTCCACGGCGAGCACCGGCGCGCCCGACTGGTCGACTGCCAGCAGCGACACGCCGTCGGAGCCGGTCCGCGACAGGCGCACCCGCAGGACAGCGGCACCCGAGGCGTAGAGCGACACGCCCGACCAGGAGAACGGCAGGCCGCCGCCCGCCTGCGCCGCACCATCGCCCACGTCCCCGGCGGTCAGCGCGGTGGCGTGCAGCGCGGCGTCCAGCAGGGCCGGGTGCAGGCCGAAGGCGTCCGCCCCGGCCTCCTCGGGCAGCGCGACCTCGGCGTAGACGTCCTCGCCCGAGCGCCAGGCGGCCCGAAGGCCCTGGAACGACGGACCGTAGGCGAACCCGCGCTCGGCGAAGTCCGGGTAGAGCGTCTCAACCGGGACCGCGGTGGCCCCGGCAGGTGGCCAGACTGCCAACTCGGCTACGCTCGGCGCCTGCTGAAGGGCGCCCAGCAGCCTGCCGGTGGCATGCCGGCGCCAGCTGTCCTCGCCCTGGAGCTGGGAGTGGATGCTCAGCGAGCGCGTTCCGTCCTGCTCCTCGGCGCCCACCCGGACCTGCACCTGTACCGCCGCGCCCTCGGTGAGGACCAGCGGCGCCTCCAGCACCAGCTCCTCCACTCCGTGGCCGCCGACCTGGTCGGCGGCGCGCAGGGCGAGTTCGACGAAGGCGGTGCCGGGCAGCAGGACGTGGTCCATGATCCGGTGCTCGGCCAGCCACGGGTGCGTCGTGAGCGACAACCGGCCGGTCAGCAGCGCGCCTTCACCATCGGCGAGCGCGACGGCGGCGCTGAGCAGCGGGTGATCGGTGGCGCGCAGGCCCAGCTCGGTCACGTCGCCGGAGAAGCCCGCGGCCACGGTCGGCCAGTAGCGCTCGTGTTGGAAGGCGTAGGTGGGCAGGTCGATCTGGCTGGTGCCGGTGAAGAGGGCGGACCAGTCGACGGTGGTGCCGCGCACGTAGGCACGGGCGAGGCCGGTGAGCAGTGTCTGCGCCTCGGGGCGGCCGGCCCGCTGGGTCGCGATGCCCTCGGCCAGCGCCGACAGCACACCATCCGGCCCCAACTCGACGAACGTGCGGACACCTTCGGCCCGGAGGGTCGCCACAGCGTCGGCGAAGCGAACCGCCTCGCGCACATGGCGCACCCAATAGGCGGGGTCGGTCAGCTCGGCGGTGAAGTCGCCCGTGACGTTGGAGACCACCGGGATCCGGGGCTGCGCGTAGGTCAGGGACTCGGCGACCGTGCGGAACTCGGCCAGCATCGGCTCCATCAACGCCGAGTGGAAAGCATGACTGACCGTGAGCCGCTTGACCTTGCGACCCTCCGAACGCCAGAGGGCCTCCAGTTCGGCGATCGCGCCCTCGGCACCGGAGACGACGATCGAGTCCGCCGCATTCACGGCCGCGATGTCGACCCCGTCGACCAGCGCCGCCCGCACCTCCTCCTCACTGCCCTGCACCGCCAGCATCGCACCACCAGCCGGCAACGCCTGCATCAACCGCCCACGAGCCGCCACCAACGTGCACGCATCCGCCAACGACAAGACACCCGCCACATGCGCGGCCGCCAACTCACCGATCGAGTGACCAGCCAGGAAGTCCGGCGTGACACCCCACGACTGCAACAACCGGAACAGCGCCACCTCGAACGCGAACAACGACGCCTGCGTGTACACCGTCCGATCCAGCAGATCCGAGTCCGCGTCGAACATCACCTCACGTAGCGGCCGCTCCAACTCCCCGTCGAACCGCGCACACACCGCATCCAACACATCCGCGAACACCGGGAACGCCGCATACAACTCACGCCCCATCCCCGCCCGCTGACTACCCTGACCCGAGAACAAGAACCCGGTACGACCCTCCACCACCGAACCCACCACCACACCAGCAGCCTCATCCCCCTCGGCCACCGCACCCAGACCCGCCAACAACTCCGACGCGTCCACACCCAACACCACCGCACGCTGCTCGAACACAGCCCGCGACACCGCCAACGCCCGACCCACACCCCCCACCGAAACGCCGGCATCCAGGACCTCCGCCAACCGCCCCGCCTGCCCACGCAACGCCGAAACACCACGCCCCGACACCACCCACGGCACCACCGGACCAACAACAGCCACCTGAACGTCAACACTCTCCGGCGCCTGCTCCAACACCACGTGCGCGTTCGTCCCACTCATCCCGAACGACGACACACCCGCCCGCCGAACACGCCCCGACACCGGCCAACCAACAGCCCGCGTCACCAACTCCACCGCACCCGACGACCAATCCACATGCGGCGACGGCGCATCCACATGCAACGACCGCGGCACCACACCATGCCGCATCGCCAACACCATCTTGATCACACTCGCCACACCCGACGCAGCCTGCGTATGACCAATATTCGACTTCAACGACCCCAACAGCAGCGCCCCACCATCCCCACGCCCCTGGCCGTAGGTGGCGAGCAGGGCCTGCGCCTCGATCGGATCACCCAGCGCCGTCCCCGTCCCATGCGCCTCCACCACATCAACCTCAGCCGCCAACACCCCCGCATCCGCCAACGCCTCACGAATCACCCGCTGCTGCGAGGGACCATTGGGCGCAGTCAAACCATTCGACGCACCATCCTGATTCACCGCCGAACCCCGCACCACCGCCAACACCCGATGACCGAGCCGCTCAGCATCCGAGAGCCGCTCCACCACCAACATCCCCACACCCTCGCCCCACCCAGTGCCATCAGCACCAGCAGCAAAAGCCTTGCACCGACCATCCACCGCCAACCCACGCTGACGACTGAACTCGATGAACGCACCCGGCGTCGACATCACCGTCACACCACCGGCCAACGCCATCTCACACTCACCACCACGCAACGCCCGCACCGCAAGATGCAACGCCACCAACGACGAAGAACACGCCGTATCCACCGTCACCGCCGGACCCTCAAGCCCGAACGTGTAAGACAAACGACCCGACACCACACTCGCCGCATTACCGGTGCCGACATGTCCACCCAGGTCGTCCTGGGCGGCGGACAGCAGGCCTGCGTAGTCCTGACCGTTGGTGCCCACGAAGACACCGGTCCGACTGCCGCGCACCGAACGCGGATCGAAACCGGCCCGCTCGAACGCCTCCCACGACGTCTCCAACAGCAACCGCTGCTGCGGATCCATCGCCAACGCCTCACGCGGCGAGATCCCGAAGAAGGCGGGATCGAAGTCGGCCACGTCGTCCAGGAACGCACCGACATTCACGTAGGCGGTGCCCGCGTGGTCGGCGTCGGGGTGGTAGAGGCGCTCCAGGTCCCAGCCGCGGTCGGTCGGGAACGGGCCCACCGCGTCGGCCTCGTCCATCACCAGCTGCCACAGACCCTCCGGCGACAACACACCGCCAGGGAACCGGCACGCCATACCCACGATCGCGATCGGCTCATCCACCGCCGCACGTGGCGCCACGGCCGGAAGGACGGCAGCCGCATCGAGCGCGGCGTCACCGAGTTGCTCGGCGAGGTGCCGCGCCAGCACGGCCGGGGCGGGCTGGTCGAAGACCAGGGTAGGGGCCAGGGCCAGTCCGGTCACCGACACCAGGCGGTTGCGCAGCTCGACCGCCATCAGCGAGTCGAAGCCCAACTCCTTGAAGGCACGGTCCGGTTCGACCGCCACCGCCGAGTCGTGACCGAGCGCCGCGGCGGCAGCGGCCCTCACCAGCTCCAGCAGTTGGCGTTCGCGCTCGATCGGTGCCAGGCCGGCGAGGCGGGCGGCGAACTCGGAACGGCGCTCGGCCGGTGCGGCCTCGCCCGCCGCGCTCGCGCCGATCGCCTGCTGGGCCTCGGGGATCTCGGCGAAGAACTCGCTGCTCCGCAACGCGGTGAAGGCCGGCGCGAACCGCGCCCAATCGACATCCACCACCACCGAATCGCCACCACCGCCCGCCAGCGCGGACTCCAACGCCAGCAACGCACCCGCAGGAGCAAGCGCACCCAACCCACGCCGCCCCAACTCACCCACCGCGGAACCCCGAGCCGCCATCCCCACCTCGGCCCACGGACCCCACGCCACCGACACACCCGCCAACCCACGACCACGCCGCGCCGCCACCAACGCATCCACAAACGCGTTACCAGCCGAATACGCCGCCTGACCACCACTACCCCACACACCCGAGATCGAGGAGAAGACCACGAACGCGTCCAACTCCCGCTCACCCAACAGCTCATCGAGCAGCGCCGCACCGCACACCTTCGCGGTGACGACGGCGGCGAACTCCTCGGCGCTGGTGTCGGCGAGGGCCTGGCCGGTGTCCAGGCCTGCGGCGTGCACGACCGAGCGGAGCGGGTGCTCATCGGTGTCGAGGCCGGCCAGCAGCTCGGCGAGCGCGGCCCGGTCGGCCACATCGCACGCCGCCACCGTCACCCGAGCACCCAGCCCACGCAACTCCCGCGCCAACTCACCCGCACCAGGAGCATCCAGACCCCGACGACTGGTCAACACCACATGCTCAGCACCACCACGCACCAACCACCGCGCGACCTCACCACCCAGGCCACCCGTCCCACCCGTGACCAGCACCGTCCCCCGCGCCCGCCAACCACCAACGCCCGCAGCAGAACCAGCACCGGAACCACCAGCACGCACCAGCCGCCGAACGAACACACCCGACCCACGCAGCGCGAGCTGATCCTCGACCCCCTGCCCCAACACCGACACCAACCGCGCACCCGCACGCTCGTCCAACACCAACGGCAGATCCAGCAGACCACCCCACACCTGCGGGAACTCCAACCCCGCCACCCGCCCAAGACCCCACACCAGACCCGCCGACGCAGCCGTCACCACATCCGAACGACCCACCGACACCGAACCCCGCGTCAAGCTCCACAACCGGCCACCCGCACCGGCCCCACCCAACGCCTGCACCAGCGCCAAGGTCGGGCCCACCGCCGACGCCACCTCGCCCGCGGACCCGGCAGCGCCCACCACCGACGCGAGCAGCGAGACCGCACCCGCGAACTCGCGCCCGGCCAACCGGCCCGCCAGCGACGCACGATCCTCCGCAGCGCCGACCACCAGCACCTCGACCTCGGCACCGGCCGCGGTCAGCGCGCCCTCGACCCAGCGGCACACCTCGCCCTCGGCCGCACCATCCGGCACCGCCACCAGCCAACGGCCATCCAGCGCGACCGACGCCAACTCCGCCGCCCGCCACACCACCCGGTAGCGCCAACCATCCACCACCGAACGCTCCCGCCGCGCCCGACGCCACGACGAGATCGCCGGCAGCACCGCACCCAGCGAGTCATCACCCACCGCACCGACCGCCAACTCCGCGCTCAGCGCCGCGACATCACCACGCTCCACCGCGTCCCAGAACCGCGCCTCCGCCGCATCGGACGGGGTCTCCCTGGTCTGCGCCCGCGCCCGCGCCTGCGGCGCGGCCGAGGCCGCCGCCAACCAGTAGCGCTGCCGCTGGAACGCGTAGGTCGGCAGGTCAACCGGACGGGCACCGGTGCCGGCGAAGTACGCGGCCCAGTCCACGCGCACGCCCTGGACGTGCAGGCGGGCGACGGCGGCAACCAGGCTCCGCGCCTCGGGACGGCCGGCCCGCTGGGTCGCGACCCCCTCGGCCAGCGCGCTCAGCACGCCGTCGGGGCCCAACTCCAGGAAGGTGCGGACACCCTGCTCGCGCAGCGTGGCCAGCCCGTCGGCGAAGCGGACGGCCTCGCGGACATGCCGCACCCAGTACCCGGGATCCGTGAGGTCCTCGAAACCACCGGTGACGTTGGAGACCACCGGGATCCGGGGCTGCGCGTAGCTCAGCGACTCGGCCACCGCGCGGAACTCGTCGAGCATCGGGTCCATCAGCGCGGAGTGGAAGGCATGACTGACCGTCAGCCGCTTGACCTTGCGGCCCTCGGCCCGCCAGGCGGCCTCCAGCTCGGCGACAGCGTCCTCGGCGCCGGAGACCACGATGGAGTCCGCCGCGTTGACGGCCGCGATGTCGACACCGTCGAGCAGCGCCGCACGGACCTCGTCCTCGCTGCCCTGCACCGCGAGCATCGCGCCACCGGCCGGCAGCGCCTGCATCAGGCGGCCACGGGCCGCCACCAACGTGCACGCATCCGCCAGCGACAGGACACCAGCGACATGCGCCGCCGCCAACTCACCGATCGAGTGGCCCGCCAGGTAGTCCGGCGTGACACCCCACGACTCCAGGAGCCGGAACAGCGCCACCTCGATCGCGAACAACCCCGCCTGCGTGTAAGCGGTCTGGTCCAGCAGCTCCGACCCGGCGTCGAACAGCACCTCACGCAACGGCCGGTCGAGAACACCCTCGAACTGCCCGCACACCTCCTCCAGCGCAGCCGCGAACACCGGGAAGGCCTGGGCCAACTCCCGCCCCATCCCCGCCCGCTGACTCCCCTGCCCGGAGAAGAGGAAAGCCGTCTTCCCCGCCGTCCCGGGCAGGGCCACGCCCTGGACGGCCGCCGAGGTCTCCGGCTCGCGGCCGAAGGCGTCGAGGCCGGCCAGGAGTTCGGCCCGGTCGGCGCCCAGGACGACCGCGCGGTGCTCCAGGGCCTGCCGCTGGGTGGCCAGGGCAAAGGCGGTGTCGAGCGCGGCAGCCGGGGTCTGGCGCAGGTGCCGCGCCAGTCGCTGCGCCTGGGCGGCCAGGCCGGCCGCGTCCTTGCCGGAGAGCAGCCAGGGCAGTTGGCGGTCCTCGTCACGCGCAGCCGCCGTCACGCTCGCCGCAGCCAGCGCCGCAGCCGCAGCCGCAGACACGGTCGCGGTCGCGGTGGGCGGCGCCTCAACGATCACATGCGCGTTGGTGCCGCTGATGCCGAAGGAGGAGACGCCCGCGCGGCGCACCCGCCCGTCGGCGGGCCAGGCGGTCGGCTCGGTCAGCAGGCTGATCGTGCCGGCCGTCCAGTCCACCTGGCCGCTGGGCGCGTCCACGTGCAGGGTGCGCGGCAGCAGCTCGTGCCGCAGCGCCATCACCATCTTGATGATGCCGCCGACCCCGGCCGCGGCCTGGGTGTGGCCGATGTTGGACTTCAGCGAACCGAGCAACAGCGGGTTCGCCTCGTCCCGGTCGCGGCCGTAGGTGGCCAGCAGGGCCTGGGCCTCGATCGGGTCGCCCAGCCGGGTGCCGGTGCCGTGCGCCTCGACCACGTCGACCTCGGCGGTCGTCAGGCGGGCGTTGGCCAGCGCCTGGCGGATCACCCGCTGCTGGGCGGGGCCGTTCGGCGCGGTCAGGCCGTTCGAGGCACCGTCCTGGTTGACGGCGGTCCCCCGGACCACCGCGAGCACCTGGTGGCCCAGCCGCTCGGCGTCGGAGAGCCGCTCGACCAGCAGCATGCCGACACCCTCGCCCCAGCCGGTGCCGTCGGCCGCGTCGGCGAAGGACTTGCAGCGGCCGTCCGCCGCCAGGCCCTGCTGGCGGCTGAACTGCACGAACATGTTGGGCGAGGCCATGATCGCCGCGCCGCCGACCAGGGCCATCGTGCACTCGCCCTGCCGCAGCGCCTGGACGGCCAGGTGCAGCGCGACCAGCGAGGAGGAGCAGGCGGTGTCGACGGTCATCGCCGGGCCTTCGAGCCCGAAGGTGTAGGCGAGGCGGCCGGACACCACGCTGCCCGCGTTGCCGGTCAGCAGGTGGGCCTCGATCTCCTCGGGCGCCTGGCCGACCAGCGGGCCGTAGCCCTGGAAGGCCGCGCCGATGAAGACACCGGTCCGGCTGCCGCGCACGGTCGCGGGGCTGATGCCGGCCCGCTCGAACGCCTCCCAGCCGGTCTCCAGCAACAGGCGCTGCTGCGGGTCCATGGCCAGCGCCTCGCGCGGCGCGATGCCGAAGAAGCCGGGGTCGAAGCGGTCGGCCTCGTAGAGGAACCCGCCGTGCCGGGTGTAGCTGGTGCCCGGGCGCTCGGGGTCCGGGTCGTAGAGGTTCTCCAGGTCCCAGCCGCGGTTCTCCGGGAACTCGGCGATGGCGTCGCGGCCTTCGGCGACCAGCTGCCAGAGCGCCTCGGGTGAGTCCACGCTGCCGGGGTAGCGGCAGGCCATCCCGACGATCACGACCGGGTCGTCGGCCGTGCCGACCGCCGGCGCGGGCGCGGCCGGGAGCTGGACGTCCTCGACCCCGCCGAGCAACTCGGCTTCGAGGAAGGCGGCGAGCGAGGCGGCGGTCGGGTGGTCGAAGACCAGGGTGGCGGGCAGCCGCAGGCCGGTGGCCGCGTTGAGCCGGTTGCGCAGCTCGACGGAGGTGAGCGAGTCGAAGCCCAACTCCTTGAACGCGCGGTCCGGCTCGACCGCCGTGGCGCTCGCGTGGCCGAGCACGGCCACGACCTGGGCCTGCACCAGGTCCAGCAGGACACGGGCCCGGTCGGCGCCGGAGAGCGGGGCGAGCCGTTGGAGCAGCGAGGACTGGTCGGCGCTGCGGACCGCCCGCGCCACCGCCCGGCGACGAGCCGGGCGCACCAAGGCGCGCAGCAGGCTCGGCACTCCGGCCGTCTCGGACCCGCCAGGGCCGCCGGACCCGCCGGCCTCGGCGTGCAGGGCGGTGAGGTCGAGGCGGACCGGCACGGTCACGGCGCGGGCAGCGGTGCGGCCGGCGTCGAAGGCCGCCATGCCCTGCGCGGCGTCGAACGGCAGCAGACCACTACGGGCCATCCGCCGCAGGTCCGCCTCCGACAGGTCACCCGTCATGCCACTGCCCGACTGCGCCCACGGACCCCACGCCAGCGAGGTCGCGGGCAGGCCCAGCGCGTGGCGGTGAGCGGCGAGCGCGTCCAGATAGGCGTTCGCGGCCGCGTAGTTCGACTGCCCCACACTACCCAGCACACCAGCGATCGAAGAGAACAGCACGAACGCGGACAGATCCTGATCCAACGTCAACTCGTGCAGATGAAGCGCCGCCTCCGCCTTCGACGCCCACACCGACGCCAGGCGCTCGGGGGTCATGCCGGCGAACAGCCCGTCGTCCAACACGCCGGCGGTGTGGACCACCGCGGTCAGCGAACGACCCGCCAGAGCGGCGGCCAGCGCGTCACGGTCAGCCACATCACAGGCCAACACCTCCGCCGTGGCACCCAGCTCGGCCAACTCCGCGACCAGCTCGGGAACACCGGGCGCCTGCGGGCCACGCCGGCTCAGCAACAGCAGCTCGCGCACACCGTGCTCCGCCACCAGATGACGGGCCGTCAGCGCACCCAGAGAGCCCGTGCCGCCGGTGATCACCACCGTGCGCCCCGGGTCCAGCGGCTGCGGCACGGTCAGCACCACCTTGCCGATGTGCCTGGCCTGGCTGACGAAACGGAACGCCTCACGCGCCTGACGCACATCCCACGTGCGCACCGGCAGCGTCTCGATCGTCCCCTGGGCGAACAGCGCCAGCAACTCCGCGAGCAGCTCACCGATCCGCTCCGGACCGGCCTCCACCAGATCGAACGCCCGATAGACCACACCCGCCGGCACCTCGCTGCGGATGTCGGCCTTGCCCATCTCCAGGAACCGCCCACCACGCGGCAGCAGCGTGAGGGACGCGTCGACGAACTCCCCCGCCAACGCGTTCAGAACAACATCCACGCCCTCGCCGCCCGTGACCGCGAGGAACTTCGCCGCGAACTCCAGGTCACGCGAGGACGCGATGTGCTCATCGTCCAGACCCAGCGAACGCAGCGTCTCCCACTTGCCCGGGCTGGCGGTGGCGAAGACCTCCGCCCCCAAGTGCCGGGCCAGCTGGATCGCCGCCATCCCGACACCACCGGCACCAGCGTGCACCAGCACCCGCTCACCGGATCGGACAGCGCCCAGATCCGACCACGCGTACAGCGCCGTGAGGAACACGATCGGCACGGACGCCGCCCGCGCGAACGACCAACCCGCCGGAATCCGGGCCACCATCCGGTGATCGGTCACCGCGAACGGCCCGAACCCACCACCGAACATGCCCAACACCCGGTCACCGACCGCCAACCCCGACACACCCGGACCGACCTCGGCCACCACACCAGCGCCCTCGATCCCCAACGGCGCCACCACCGGATACATCCCCAGCGCGTTCAGCACATCACGGAAGTTCACCCCACCGGCCCGCACCGCGATCCGAACCTGACCCTCCGTCAACTCAGCGACCGGAGCAGCCACCAGCTCCAGCGACTCCAACGTCCCACGCTCGACACTGTCCAACCGCCAGTGAGCCGCATCCGCCGGCACAGCCAACTCACCCGCACCATCGGCCCGCAGCAACCGCGGCGCCAACACCACACCCCCACGCACCGCGAGCTGCGACTCACCCGAAGCCACCGCCCCCGGCAGCGCGGCCCACGAATCCGCCGAACCATCCACATCCACCAACACGATCCGACCCGGCACCTCGGACTGCACCGACCGCACCAGACCCCAGACCGCCGCAGCATCCAGATCCGCCACATCCTCACCCGACGTCACAGCCATGGCGCCGCGCGTCACGACCACCAGCCGCGCCTCGGCGGGCGCGCCCTGCAGCGGCGCCAGCACCGCCTCGGGCGACGTGGCGCAGACCATCAGCACCGAAGCCGACGCGGCATCACCACCCAGCGGCAGATCCACCCCGAACGTGTCCGCACCCAGCAGTGCCCAACCCTCCACCGTCGCGGCGGAGTCCGCCTCTGCGGGGACCCACTCGACGGCGAACTGGTCCTCGGTGCCCGCGGCGGTCGCCGGCTTCAGCTGCTCGGCGGAGACCGGACGGAGTACCAGCGAGTCCACGGCTGCCACCGGCGCGCCGGACCCGTCGGCGACGATCAGCGACACGCCGTCGGAACCGGTCCGCGACAGGCGCACCCGTAGGGCGGACGCGCCGGAGGCGTGGAGCGACACGCCCGACCAAGCGAACGGCAGCCGTCCCTGCCCGGACTCGGTGTCGGCGAGCAGGTCGCCGACCGCGATCGCGTGCAGGGCCGCGTCCAGCAGGGCCGGGTGCAGACCGAAGGCGTCCGCCCCGGCCTCCTCGGGCAACGCGACCTCGGCGTAGACGTCATCACCGACGCGCCAGGCGGCCCGCAGGCCCTGGAACGACGGACCGTAGGCGAAGCCGCCCTCGGCCAGCCCCGGGTAGAGCGCGTCGACAGGGAGCGCGACGGCCCCGGCCGGCGGCCACTCGGTCAGCGCGGCCGCGTCGGCGGGCGCGGCCTGCCCCACGGACAGCACCCCGCTCGCGTGGCGGACCCAGAGACCGTCGGCCACCGCACCGTCAGGGCGCGAGTGCACGCCGACCGGGCGCAGCCCCGCCTCGTCGGGGGCGCCGACCCAGACCTGCACCCGGGTCGCGCCGTGTGCGGGGAGAACAAGGGGTGCGTGCAGCGTCAGCTCGTCCAGCCGGTCGCAGCCGACCTGGTCGGCGGCGCGCAGGGCGAGTTCGACGAAGGCGGTGCCGGGCAGCAGGACGTGGTCCATGATCCGGTGCTCGGCCAGCCACGGGTGGGTCCGCAGGGAGAGCGAGCCGGTCAGCAGGTAGCCGTCGGTGTCCACCAGGCGCACCGCCGCACCGAGCAGCGGGTGGTCGGCCGCGCTCAGGCCGAGGCCGGCGGCGTCACCGGCGGCGGTGCCCATGGTGGGCCAGAAGTGCTCGTGTTGGAAGGCGTAGGTGGGCAGGTCGATCTGGCTGGTGCCGGTGAAGAGGGCGGACCAGTCGACGGTGGTGCCGCGCACGTAGGCACGGGCGAGGCCGGTGAGCAGTGTCTGCGCCTCGGGGCGGCCGGCCCGCTGGGTCGCGATGCCCTCGGCCAGCGCCGACAGCACACCATCCGGCCCCAACTCGACGAACGTGCGGACACCTTCGGCCCGGAGGGTCGCCACAGCGTCGGCGAAGCGAACCGCCTCGCGCACATGGCGCACCCAATAGGCGGGAACGGTCAGGTCAGCGGTGAAGTCGCCCGTGACATCGGAGACCACCGGGATCCGGGGCTGCGCGTAGGTCAGGGACTCGGCGACCGTGCGGAACTCGGCCAGCATCGGCTCCATCAACGCCGAGTGGAAAGCATGACTGACCGTGAGCCG
Organism: Kitasatospora sp. NBC_01287; assembly: GCF_026340565.1. Classification (NCBI taxonomy): domain Bacteria; kingdom Bacillati; phylum Actinomycetota; class Actinomycetes; order Kitasatosporales; family Streptomycetaceae; genus Kitasatospora; species Kitasatospora sp. NBC_01287. Next base: position 7,637,367 of record NZ_JAPEPB010000001.1, on the reverse strand, counting down.
CTTGACCTTGCGACCCTCCGAACGCCAGAGGGCCTCCAGTTCGGCGATCGCGCCCTCGGCACCGGAGACGACGATCGAGTCCGCCGCATTCACGGCCGCGATGTCGACCCCGTCGACCAGCGCCGCCCGCACCTCCTCCTCACTGCCCTGCACCGCCAGCATCGCACCACCAGCCGGCAACGCCTGCATCAACCGCCCACGAGCCGCCACCAACGTGCACGCATCCGCCAACGACAAGACACCCGCCACATGCGCGGCCGCCAACTCACCGATCGAGTGACCAGCCAGGAAGTCCGGCGTGACACCCCACGACTGCAACAACCGGAACAGCGCCACCTCGAACGCGAACAACGACGCCTGCGTGTACACCGTCCGATCCAGCAGATCCGAGTCCGCGTCGAACATCACCTCACGTAGCGGCCGCTCCAACTCCCCGTCGAACCGCGCACACACCGCATCCAACACATCCGCGAACACCGGGAACGCCGCATACAACTCACGCCCCATCCCCGCCCGCTGACTACCCTGACCCGAGAACAAGAACCCGGTACGACCCTCCACCACCGAACCCACCACCACACCAGCAGCCTCATCCCCCTCGGCCACCGCACCCAGACCCGCCAACAACTCCGACGCGTCCACACCCAACACCACCGCACGCTGCTCGAACACAGCCCGCGACACCGCCAACGCCCGACCCACACCCCCCACCGAAACGCCGGCATCCAGGACCTCCGCCAACCGCCCCGCCTGCCCACGCAACGCCGAAACACCACGCCCCGACACCACCCACGGCACCACCGGACCAACAACAGCCACCTGAACGTCAACACTCTCCGGCGCCTGCTCCAACACCACGTGCGCGTTCGTCCCACTCATCCCGAACGACGACACACCCGCCCGCCGAACACGCCCCGACACCGGCCAACCAACAGCCCGCGTCACCAACTCCACCGCACCCGACGACCAATCCACATGCGGCGACGGCGCATCCACATGCAACGACCGCGGCACCACACCATGCCGCATCGCCAACACCATCTTGATCACACTCGCCACACCCGACGCAGCCTGCGTATGACCAATATTCGACTTCAACGACCCCAACAGCAGCGCCCCACCACCCCCACGCCCCTGCCCATACGTCGCCAACAAAGCCTGCGCCTCGATCGGATCACCCAGCGCCGTCCCCGTCCCATGCGCCTCCACCACATCAACCTCAGCCGCCAACACCCCCGCATCCGCCAACGCCTCACGAATCACCCGCTGCTGCGAAGGACCATTGGGCGCAGTCAAACCATTCGACGCACCATCCTGATTCACCGCCGAACCCCGCACCACCGCCAACACCCGATGACCGAGCCGCTCAGCATCCGCGAGCCGCTCCACCACCAACATCCCCACACCCTCGCCCCACCCAGTGCCATCAGCACCAGCAGCAAAAGCCTTGCACCGACCATCCACCGCCAACCCACGCTGACGACTGAACTCGATGAACGCACCCGGCGTCGACATCACCGTCACACCACCGGCCAACGCCATCTCACACTCACCACCACGCAACGCCCGCACCGCAAGATGCAACGCCACCAACGACGAAGAACACGCCGTATCCACCGTCACCGCCGGACCCTCAAGCCCGAACGTGTAAGACAACCGACCCGACACCACACTCGCCGCATTACCCGTACCCAGGTGACCGCCGAGCTCCTCGACGGCGGTCGCCAGCAGACCCGCGTAGTCCTGACCGTTCGTCCCCACGAAGACACCGGTCCGACTGCCGCGCACCGAACGCGGATCGAAACCGGCCCGCTCGAACGCCTCCCACGACGTCTCCAACAGCAACCGCTGCTGCGGATCCATCGCCAACGCCTCACGCGGCGAGATCCCGAAGAAGTCAGCGTCGAACCCGCTCGCGCCCTCCAGGAAGGCGCCGTGGCGGGAGTAGGTCCGGCCGGCCGTGCCGGGCTCGGGGTCGTAGAGCGCCTCCAGGTCCCAGCCGCGGTCGGTCGGGAACGGGCCCACCGCGTCGGCCTCGTCCATCACCAGCTGCCACAGACCCTCCGGCGACAACACACCGCCAGGGAACCGGCACGCCATACCCACGATCGCGATCGGTTCATCCACCGCCGCACTCGACGGCGAAACCGCCACCGCGGCACCGGAGTCGGCCGTCACGCCCGTGAACTGGGCGAGCAGGTGCCGCGCGAGCGCCTGCGAGGACGGGAAGTCGAAGACGAGTGTCGACGGCAGCTGCAGACCGGTGGTCGCGGCCAGGCGGTTGCGCAGCTCGACGGCGGTCAGCGAGTCGAAGCCCAACTCCTTGAAAGCACGGCCTGGTTCGACCGCACCGGCCGAGCGGTAGCCGAGCACGGCGGCCACCTCGGCGCGCACGGCGTCGAGGAGCAGCCGCTCCCGGTCGGCCTCGGCGGCCTCGGTCAGCCGCTGCTCCAGGAGGCTGCGCGCAGCGGAGCCGGCACCGGCACCACCCTCGGCGCCCTGATCGAGCGCGGCCCGCGCCTCGGGGATCTCGGCGAAGAACTCGCTGCTCCGCAACGCGGTGAAGGCCGGCGCGAACCGCGCCCAGTCGACATCCACCACCACCGAATCGCCACCACCGCCCGCCAGCGCGGACTCCAACGCCAGCAACGCACCCGCAGGAGCAAGCGCACCCAACCCACGCCGCCCCAACTCACCCACCGCGGAACCCCGAGCCGCCATCCCCACCTCGGCCCACGGACCCCACGCCACCGACACACCCGCCAACCCACGACCACGCCGCGCCGCCACCAACGCATCCACAAACGCGTTACCAGCCGAATACGCCGCCTGACCACCACTACCCCACACACCCGAGATCGAGGAGAAGACCACGAACGCGTCCAACTCCCGCTCACCCAACAGCTCATCAAGGTGCGCGGCGCCGTTCGCCTTCGCGGCCAGCTCGTCGGCCAGGGTGGCGGCGTCCAGCTCGGCGAGCGGGGCATAGCCCGCCGCACCGGCCGCGTGGAACACGGCACGCAGCGGGTGCTCATCGGTGTCGAGGCCGGCCAGCAGCTCGGCGAGCGCGGCCCGGTCGGCCACATCGCACGCCGCCACCGTCACCCGAGCACCCAGCCCACGCAACTCCCGCGCCAACTCACCCGCACCAGGAGCATCCAGACCCCGACGACTGGTCAACACCACATGCTCAGCACCACCACGCACCAACCACCGCGCGACCTCACCACCCAGGCCACCCGTCCCACCCGTGACCAGCACCGTCCCCCGCGCCCGCCAACCCTCCCCACCCGACACACCCGCAACCACACGCACCAGCCGCCGGACAAACACACCCGACCCACGCAGCGCGAGCTGATCCTCAACCCCCTGCCCCAACACCGACACCAACCGCACACCCGCACGCTCGTCCAACACCAGCGGCAGGTCCAGCAGACCACCCCACACCTGCGGGAACTCCAACCCCGCCACCCGACCAAGACCCCACACCAGACCCGCCGACGCAGCCGTCACCACATCCGAACGACCGACCGACACGCCACCCCGCGTCAGGCTCCACAACCGACCACCCGCACCCGCAGCACCCAGTGCCTGCACCAGCGCGAGCGTCGGCTCCAGGCCGCCATCAGCGGCAAGCGCGAGCAGCGAGACCGCACCCGCGAACTCGCGCCCGGCCAACCGGCCCGCCAGCGACGCACGATCCTCCGAAGCACCGACCACCAGCACCTCGACCTCGGCACCGGCCGCGATCAGCGCACCGCCGAGCCACGAGGACACCTCCTCGGCGGTACCATCCGGCACCGCCACCAGCCAACGGCCATCCAGCGCGGCCGACGCCAACTCCGCCGCCCGCCACACCACCCGGTAGCGCCAACCATCCACCACCGAACGCTCCCGCCGCGCCCGACGCCACGACGAGATCGCCGGCAGCACCGCACCCAGCGGCTCACCGTCCTCGCCGCCGAGCTCCAACTCCGCGCTCAGCGCCGCGACATCACCACGCTCCACCGCGTCCCAGAACCGCGTCTCCGCCACGTCCGCCGGCCCGCCGGCAGTCACTTCGGCCACGGATGCCTCGCCGGGCAGCAGCCAGAACTGCTCGTGCTGGAAGGCATAGAGCGGCAGGTCGACGCGCTGGGCACCCGAGCCGGCGAAGAACGCGGCCCAGTCCACGCGCACACCCTGGACGTGCAGGCGGGCGACGGCGGCAACCAGGCTCCGCGCCTCGGGACGGCCGGCCCGCTGGGTCGCGACCCCCTCGGCCAGCGCGCTCAGCACGCCGTCGGGGCCCAACTCCAGGAAGGTGCGGACACCCTGCTCGCGCAGCGTGGCCAGACCATCGGCGAAGCGGACGGCCTCGCGGACATGCCGCACCCAGTACCCGGGATCCGTGAGGTCCTCGAAACCACCGGTGACGTTGGAGACCACGGGGATGCGCGGCGCCGTGTAACTCAGCGACTCGGCCACCGCGCGGAACTCGTCGAGCATCGGGTCCATCAGCGCCGAGTGGAAGGCATGACTGACCGTCAGCCGCTTGACCTTGCGGCCCTCCGCCCGCCAAGCCGCCTCCAGCGCACCAACAACAGCCTCGGCACCCGAGACGACGATCGAGTCGACCGCGTTGACGGCCGCGATGTCGACACCGTCGACCAGCGCCGCGCGGACCTCCTCCTCCGACCCCTGCACGGCGAGCATCGCGCCACCGACCGGCAGCGCCTGCATCAGCCGGCCACGAGCCGCCACCAACGTGCACGCATCCGCCAACGACAGGACACCAGCGACATGCGCCGCCGCCAACTCACCGATCGAGTGGCCCGCCAGGTAGTCCGGCGTGACACCCCACGACTCCAGCAACCGGAACAGCGCCACCTCGATCGCGAACAACCCCGCCTGCGTGTAAGCGGTCTGGTCCAGCAGCTCCGACCCGGCGTCGAACAGCACCTCACGCAAGGGCCGCTCCAGCACGCCATCGAAGTGCGCACACACCTCCGCCAACGCCGCCGCGAACACCGGGAACGCGGCGGACAACTCCCGCCCCATCCCCGCCCGCTGACTCCCCTGCCCGGAGAAGAGGAAGGCCGTGCCGGCCTCGGGCACGACGCCGCCGCGGCTGACGGCGCCGGACGCCTCGCCACGGGCCAGCGCCGCCAGGCCCTCCAGCAGCTCGGAGCGGTCGGCGGCCAGCACCACGGCGCGCTGTTCGAGCGAACCGCGGCTGGTGGCCAGCGAGTAGGCGGTGTCGACGGCGTTCAGCGTCGGGCGCGCCCGCAGGTGGTCGGCGAGCCGCTCGGCCTGGGCCCGCAGCGCGGCGTCACCCCGGCCGGACACCAGGAACGGCACCACGGCGGACGGGAATCCGAGCACCTCGGCTCCGTCGTCGGGCTCGATGGAGGCCTCGACCGGCGCCTGCTCCAGGATGGTGTGCGCGTTGGTGCCGCTCACGCCGAAGGAGGAGACGGCCGCGCGGCGCGACCGCCCGGTCTCCGGCCACGCGAGCTGCTCGGTGAGCAGCTCGACGGACCCGGCGCTCCAGTCCACGTGCGGGGTCGGCTCGTCCACGTGCAGGGTCTGCGGCAGCACCCCGTGCCGCATCGCCATGACCATCTTGATCACGCTGGCCACGCCCGAAGCGGCCTGGGTGTGGCCGATGTTGGACTTCAGCGAGCCCAGCCGCAACGGGTGCTCGGCGGCGGCGCGCTGCTGGCCGTAGGTGGCGAGCAGCGCCTGGGCCTCGATCGGGTCGCCCAGCGTGGTGCCGGTGCCGTGCGCCTCTACCACGTCGATCTGATCGGCCGTCAGGCGGGCGTTGGCCAGGGCCTGGCGGATCACCCGCTGCTGGGACGGGCCGTTGGGCGCGGTCAGGCCGTTGCTCGCGCCGTCCTGGTTGACCGCCGAGCCGCGCACCACCGCGAGCACCCGGTGGCCCAGCCGGCGGGCCGCCGAGAGCCGCTCGACCAGCAGCATGCCGACGCCCTCGCCCCAGCCGGTGCCGTCCGCCGCCGCCGCGAAGGGCTTGCAGCGGCCGTCGCGGGCCAGGCCGCCCTGGCGGCTGAACTCGATGAACGCGCCCGGGGTGGACATGATGGTCACGCCGCCGACCAGGGCCATCGTGCACTCGCTCTGGCGCAGCGCCTGGCAGGCCAGGTGCAGGGCGACCAGCGAGGAGGAGCAGGCGGTGTCGACGCTGACGGCCGGGCCCTCAAGGCCGAAGGTGTAGGAGAGGCGCCCGGAGACGACACTGGCCGCGCTGCTGGTGGCGAGGTAGCCCTCGCCGCCCTGGGGGGCGTCACCGAGCAGCGCGGCGTAGTCCTGGCCGTTGGTGCCGACGAAGACGCCGGTGCGGGTGCCGCGCAGCGTGGCGGGGTCGATGCCGGCCTGCTCGAAGGCCTCCCAGGAGGTCTCCAGCAGCAGGCGCTGCTGCGGGTCCATCACCTGGGCCTCGCGCGGCGAGATGCCGAAGAAGCCGGGGTCGAAGCGGTCGGCCTCGTGCAGGAAGCCGCCGTGCTGGGCGTAACTGGTGCCGGAGCGCCGCGAGTCGGGGTCGTAGAGGCTCTCCAGGTCCCAGCCGCGGTTGGTCGGGAACGTGCCGATGGCGTCGGTGCCGCTCGCCACCACCTCCCAGAGGTCCTCCGGGGAGCGCACGCCGCCGGGCAGGCGGCAGGCCATGCCGACGATCGCGATCGGCTCGCGCTCGGCCTCCTCGACCTCGCGGATCCGCTCGTTGGCGTCGTTGAGTTCGGTCACGACGCGCTTGAGGTACTCGCGGAGCTTGGTTTCGTTCGTCGCCATCGCTGTCATCACCCGTGTGTTCTTAAGGCGGAGAGGTCTGTGTGCGCGCGAGCGCCGGTCGGGGCGGGGCGCCGGCCGGTCAGGCCCGGCCGAGGTTCCGGTCGATCAGGTCGAAGAGGTCGTCGTCCGACGCCTCGTCGAGGTGGTCCGTGAGTGCGCCGGTGTCCGACAAGCCACGGGCTTCGTTCCAGAGGGCGAGCAGGTCCTTGAGCCGTCGGCCGATCTTGGCCTGCTCGGCGTCGTCCGGCGCGATGCTGTCCAACTCCGCGGGGGTCACCGCGAGCAGGGCGGCTTCGAGCCGGTCGAGTTCGGCGAGCAGCGGCAGGGCCGTCTCCCCGGTGTCGCCGGAGAGTTCGGCGTCCAGGTGGTCGGCCAAGGCGGCGGCGGTCGGGTAGTCGTAGAGGAGGGTGCTGGGCAGGGTCAGTCCGGTGCTCGCGGTGAGGCGGTCGCGCAGTTCGAGCACGGTGAGCGAGTCGAAGCCGAGGCTCTTGAACGCCCGGTCCGGTTCGATCTCGGCCGGGCCGGCCAGGCCGACCACGGCCGCGACCTCGCCGCGCACCAGTTGCAGCAGGCTGCGGCGGCGCTCGGGCCCGGTGAGCCCGGCCAGGCGCTGCTGGACCGCCTCGGCGCCGCGCGCGGCGGCATCACCGCTCTCCTGGTCCGCCGGGGCCAGGGCGGCCGCGACCTCCGGCAGTGCGGCGAGCAGCGGGCTGGGCCGGACGGCGGCGAAGGAGGTGCCGAGAACGGCCCAGTCCACGTCGGCGATCACGGCGGCGGTCTGCCGGCCGCTCAGCGCCTGGTGGAGCGCGGCCAGCGCGGTGGGCGGGGCGAGCGGGGTCAGGCCGCGCTTGACCAGGTGCTCGCGGGCGGCGGCGTCGCCCGCCATGCCGCCGCCGTCCCAGGGGCCCCAGGCGACGGCGGTGGCGGGCAGGCCGCGCCCGCGACGGTCCTCGGCGAGGGCGTCGAGGTAGGCGTTGCCGGCCGCGTACCCGGCCTGCCCGGCCGAGCCCCAGACACCGGCGATGGAGGAGAAGAGCACGAAGGCGTCCAACTCCGCACCGGCCAGCAGCTCGTCCAGGTGCCGGGCGCCCGCCACCTTGGCGGCGACCACCTCGGCGAGTTCCTCGGGCGTGGTGTCGGTGATCGCGGCGGCCTGCGGCAGCCCGGCCGCGTGGAACACCGCGCGCACCGGCTCGCCCTCGGCGCGCAGCCGCTCCAGCAGCGCGGCGAGCGCGGTGCGGTCGGCGGCGTCGCAGGCGACGGCGGTCGCGGTGGCGCCGGCCGTGGCCAGCTCGGCGACCAGGTCGGCGGCGCCGGGTGCCGCCGGGCCGCGCCGCCCGGTCAGCACCAGGCGGGTGGCGCCCTGGGCGGCCAGCCAGCGGGCGACGTGGGCGCCCAGCGCGCCGGTGCCGCCGGTGATCAGCACGGTGCCGGTGGGCGTCCAGGGAGCCTCGTCGGGGCCGGTGGCGGGTGCCGGGGCATGCGCCAGGCGGCGGGCGAAGAGGCCCGAGGCGCGCACCGCGAGCTGGTCCTCGCTACCGGCCGCTCCACTCAGCAGAGCGGTCAGGAAAGTGAGTTCGCGCTCGGCCGGGCGGGCCGGCAGGTCGATCAGACCGCCCCAGCGCGCCGGGTGCTCCAGCGCCGCGACCCGGCCCAGCCCCCAGACCTGCGCCTGCGAGGGCTCGTTGACCCGCTCCCCCGGCTCGGCGGCGACCGCGCCGGCGGTGGCGCACCAGAGCGGTGCCTCGATCCCGGCGTCGCCCAGGGCCTGCACCAGGGTCGCGGTGAGCGCGAGGCCGCGCTGCCCCTCGGCGACGGCGAGCAGCGAGAGCACGCCGGTGACGGGGCGGCCGGCGGTGGCGGCGCGCAGGCGCTCCGCGAGGGCGACGCGGTCGGTGCCGGGGTCGGTGCCGGGTTCGGTGCCAGGAGCGGCGTCGGTGCCGGGGCCCGGGTCGATGGTGAGGTGGACCAGGTCGGCGGCGGCGGCGAGCGTGGTGACGACCGCCTCGGTGACGGCCTCGGCGGAGCCGCTCGGGCGTGTCGGGGTCAGCAGCAGCCAGCTCCCCTCGACGCGCTCGCCCTCGGCCCGCCCGGGTTCGGCCAGCGGCTCCCAGACGGCCTGGTAGCGCAGGCGGTCCAGGTCGGCCTGCTCACGCCGGTGGCGCCGCCAGGACGAGAGCGCGGGCAGCAGGGCGCCCCACTCCTGGTCGCCGTCGAGCCGCAGGGTGGCGGCGAGTTCGCCGGCGTCCCCGCGCTCGACGGCGGCCCAGAAGCCTGCCTCGGCGCTGTCCGTGCTGCCGACGCTCCCCGCTCCGCCGCGCGCGCCCTGGCGGGCGGCCAGCGCGGTCGAGGCGAGCCAGTAGGGCGCGCGCTGGAAGGCGTAGGTGGGCAGGTCGGTGCGGCTGACCTCCAGGCCGGCGAAGTAGGAGAGCCAGTCGATCCGGCGCCGACCGGCCACCAGCACGGCCAGCGCCCGGGTCAGGGTCTGCGGCTCCGGGCGGCCGGCCCGCAGCACGGGGGTGACGCTCGCCTCGCTGCCCAGCACCTGGCGGGCCAGGGCGGTGAGGACGGTGTCGGGGCCGATTTCGAGGTAGGTGCGCACGCCTTGCGCGTGCAGGGTGGCGAGGCCGTCGGCGAAGCGGACCGCCTCGCGCACGTGGCGCACCCAGTAGGCGGGGTCGGTGAGGTCGGCGGTGAAGTCGCCGGTGACGTTGGAGACCACCGGGATCCGGGGCGCGGTGTACGTCAGGGACTCGGCGACCGTGCGGAACTCGGCCAGCATCGGGTCCATCAGCGCGGAGTGGAACGCGTGACTGACCGTCAGCCGCTTGACCTTGCGACCCTCCGAACGCCAGCCGGCCTCCAGTTGTGCGACGGCACTCTCGACGCCGGAGACCACGATGGAGTCCGCCGCGTTGACGGCCGCGATGTCGACGCCGTCGAGCAGCGCCGCGCGGACCTCGGCCTCCGACCCCTGCACCGCGAGCATCGCGCCACCGGCGGGCAACGCCTGCATCAGGCGGCCACGGGCGGCGACGAGCGTGCAGGCGTCGGCGAGTGAGAGGACACCCGCGACGTGCGCGGCGGCCAACTCGCCGATCGAGTGGCCCGCCAGGTAGTCCGGGGTGACGCCCCAGGACTCCAGCAGCCGGAACAGCGCGACCTCGATCGCGAACAACCCCGCCTGCGTGTACACCGTCCGGTCCAGCAGCTGCGACTCGCCGTCGAACAGCACCTCGCGCAGCGGCCGGTCCAGCACCCCGTCGAACTGCTCGCACACCGCGTCGAGTTCGGCCGCGAAGACCGGGTGGGCCTGGTAGAGGTCGCGGCCCGCGCCGGCCCGCTGGCTGCCCTGCCCCGCGAAGAGCAGCGCCACCTTGCCGCCGCCGCCACTGCCGCTGCCGCTGCCGCCGGTCGTGCCGCCGTGCACCACGGCCGGGAGCTCGGTGCCCTCGGCGAGCGCGTCGAGCCCGCGCAGCAGGTCCTCGGGGGTCGCGGCGGTCACCACGGCGGTGCGCTCCAGGCTCGCCCGGGTGGTGGCCAGCGAGAAGGCGAGGTCCGCGAGAGCGGGAGCCGGCTCGCGCCGCAGCCGGTCGGCCAGGCGGCGCGCCTGCTCGCGCAGCGCCGCCTCGCCCCGGCCGGAGAGCGGGAACGGCAGCTCGGGCGCGGTGCCGGCGGGCCGGGCAGGACGCTCGACGGCGGCTGCGGCTGCGGCTGAAGCTGAGGCTGTGGGCGGCGCCTGCTCAAGGACGGTGTGGGCGTTGGTGCCGCTGATCCCGAAGGAGGAGACGGCCGCGCGACGCGGGCCACCGGTCTCCGGCCACGGCACGGTGTCGGTGAGCAGCTCGACCGCGCCGGCGCTCCAGTCGACGTGGCTGCTGGGCTCGTCCACGTGCAGGGTCCTGGGCAGCACGCCGTGGCGCATCGCCATCACCATCTTGATCACGCCCGCGACGCCCGAAGCCGCCTGGGTGTGGCCGATGTTGGACTTCACCGAACCGAGCAGCAGCGGGTTCGCCGCGTCCCGCTCGCGGCCGTAGGTGGCCAGCAGGGCCTGGGCCTCGATCGGGTCGCCCAGCGTGGTGCCGGTGCCGTGCGCCTCCACCGCGTCGATCTGACTGGGCGTCAGGCGGGCGTTGGCCAGGGCCTGGCGGATCACCCGCTGCTGGGCCGGGCCGTTGGGCGCGGTCAGCCCGTTCGAAGCGCCGTCCTGGTTGACCGCCGAGCCGCGCACCACGGCCAGCACCGGGTGCCCCAGTCGCTCGGCGTCGCTCAGCCGCTCCACGAGCAGCAGTCCGGCGCCCTCGCCCCAACCGGTGCCGTCGGCGGCCTCGGCGAAGGACTTGCAGCGGCCGTCGCCGGCCAGGCCGCGCTGGCGGCTGAACTCGGTGAAGATGTCGGGGGTCGCCATCACGGTCGCGCCACCCGCCAGGGCGAGCGTGCACTCGCCGGAGCGCAGCGCCTGCACGGCCAGGTGCAGGGCGACCAGCGAGGAGGAGCAGGCCGTGTCGACGGTGACCGCCGGGCCTTCCAGGCCCAGGGTGTAGGCGATCCGGCCGCTGGCCACCGAGCCGGTGCTGCCGGTCAGCAGGTGTCCTTCGAGCCCCTCGGGCAGCTCGTCCACGCCGGTGCCGTAGCCGCAGTACGCCGAGCCGACGAAGACGCCGGCCTGGCTGCCGCGCACGGCGGACGGGTCGATGCCGGCCCGCTCGAAGGCCTCCCACGCGGTTTCGAGCAGCAGCCGCTGCTGCGGGTCCATGGCCAGCGCCTCGCGCGGCGAGATGCCGAAGAAGAGCGGGTCGAAGTCGCCGACGTCATGGACGAAGCCGCCCTCGTTGACGTAGCTGGTGCCGGTGCCGCGACCGGCCGGGTCGTAGAGCCGCTCGGTGTCCCAGCCCCGGTCGGCGGGGAACGGGCCGATCGCGTCGGCCCCGGCGGCGACCAACTCCCAGAGGTCCTCGGGCGAGCGCACCCCGCCCGGGTAGCGGCAGGCCATCGCGATGATCGCGATCGGCTGGTCGGTGGCGGCCGCGACCGGCAGTGCGGCGGGCACGGGCGCGGCGGCGGTGCCCTCGACCTCGGTGAGCAGCAGGGCGGCGATGGCCCGTGCGGTCGGGTGGTCGAAGACCAGGGTGGCGGGCAGCCGCAGGCCGGTGGCCGCGTTGAGCCGGTTGCGCAGCTCGACGGAGGTGAGCGAGTCGAAGCCCAACTCCTTGAAGGGGCGGTCCAGGTCGATCTCCGTGGCGGCGTCGTAGCCGAGCACGGCGGCCACCTGGGTCGCCACGGCGTCCAACAGCTCGGCCGAGCGCGCCGCCTCGTCCAGCCCGGCCAGCCGCTGCACCAGCGGCGCGCCTGTGCTGCCGGCGGCAGCGGCGGTGACGGCGGCGGCCGCGCGGGGTGCGCGGCGCCCGGGGGTCCGGCCCAGCTCACGCAGCAACGCCGGGAGTTCCTGCTCGGCGCCCGCGCGGCGCAGCGCGGCGAGGTCGAGGCGCACCGGGATCAGCACGGCCTCGTCGGCGGTGCGGCCGGCGTCGAAGGCCGCCATGCCCTGCTCGGCGTCGAACGGCAGCAGACCGCTACGGGCCATCCGCCGCAGGTCCGCCTCCGACAGGTCACCCGTCATGCCACTGCCCGACTGCGCCCACGGACCCCACGCCAGCGAGGTCGCGGGCAGGCCCAGCGCGTGGCGGTGGGCGGCGAGCGCGTCCAGATAGGCGTTCGCGGCCGCGTAGTTCGACTGCCCCACACTACCCAGCACACCAGCGATCGAAGAGAACAGAACGAACGCGGACAGATCCTGATCCAACGTCAACTCGTGCAGATGACGCGCCGCCTCCGCCTTCGACGCCCACACCGACGCCAGGCGCTCGGAGGTCATGCCCGCGAACAGCCCGTCATCCAACACGCCGGCCGTGTGGACCACCGCGGTCAGCGAACGACCCGCCAGAGCGGCGGCCAGCGCGTCACGGTCAGCCACATCACAGGCCAACACCTCCGCCGTGGCACCCAGCTCGGCCAACTCGACCACCAACTGCTCCACACCCGGCGCCTGAGCGCCCCGACGGCTGAGCAGTAGCAGCTTGCGCACACCATGCTCCGCCACCAGATGACGGGCCGTCAGCGCACCCAGAGAGCCCGTGCCACCAGTGATCACCACCGTGCGCCCCGGGTCCAGCGGCTGCGGCACGGTGAGGACCACCTTGCCGATGTGCCTGGCCTGGCTGACGAAACGGAACGCCTCCCGCGCCTGACGCACATCCCACGTGCGCACCGGCAGCGTCTCGATCGTCCCCTCGGCGAACAGCGCCAGCAACTCCGCGAGGAGTTCACCGATCCGCTCCGGACCGGCCTCCACCAGATCGAACGCCCGGTAGGCCACACCCGCCGGGACCTCGCTGCGGATGTCGGCCTTGCCCATCTCCAGGAACCGCCCACCACGCGGCAGCAACGTGAGGGACGCGTCGACGAACTCCCCCGCCAACGCGTTCAGAACAACATCCACACCCTGGCCACCGGTCACGGCCAGGAACTTCGCCGCGAACCCCAGATCACGCGAGGACGCGATGTGCTCATCGTCCAGACCCAGCGAACGCAGCGTCTCCCACTTGCCCGGACTCGCCGTCGCGAAGACCTCCGCACCCAAGTGCCGGGCCAGCTGGATCGCCGCCATCCCGACACCACCCGCACCAGCGTGCACCAACACCCGCTCACCCGGGCGGACAGCACCCAGATCCGACCACGCGTACAGCGCCGTGAGGAACACGATCGGCACGGACGCCGCCCGCGCGAACGACCAACCCGCCGGAATCCGGGCGAGCAGACGGTGGTCGGTCACCGCGAACGGCCCGAAGCCGCCCGAGAACATGCCCAACACCCGGTCACCGACCGCCAACCCCGACACACCCGGACCGACCTCGGCCACCACACCAGCGCCCTCGATCCCCAACGGCGCCACCACCGGATACATCCCCAACGCGTTCAACACATCACGGAAGTTCACCCCACCGGCCCGCACCGCGATCCGAACCTGACCATCCGTCAACTCCTCTACCGGAGAAGCCACCAGCTCCAGCGACTCCAACGTCCCACGCTCGACACTGTCCAACCGCCAGTGGGCCTCACCCACCGGCACCGTGAGCCCCTGTGCCGAGCGCGCGGGCCGCAGGCGCGGCGTGAAGGCCGCACCGGCGCGCAGCGCGAGCTGTGCCTCACCCGAGGCCACCGCCCCCGGCAGCGCGGCCCACGAATCCGCCGAACCATCCACATCCACCAGCACGATCCGACCCGGCGCCTCGGACTGCGCCGACCGCACCAGACCCCAGACGGCAGCCGCCGTCAGGTCGGCCACGCCCGGGTCGCCGTCGACCGCGACCGCGCCGCGCGTCACCACCAGCACCCGCGCCTCGGCGGGCGCGCCCTGCAGCGGCGCCAGCACCGCCTCGGGCGACGTCCCGCAGACCACCAGTACCGACGCCGACCCGGCATCGTCACCCAGCGGCAGATCCACCCCGAACGCGTCCGCACCCAGCAGCGCCCAACCCTCCGCCGTCGCGGCGGCGGGTGCCACCGGCGACCAGGCGAGCCGGAGCAGCGGCTCCTCGCGGAGTTGCTCGGCGCTCGGACGGCGCATCACCAGCGAGTCGACCGAGAGCACCGGCGCGCCGCTCGGGTCCACGGCGAGCAGCGACACGCCGTCCGTGCCGGTCCGGGTGAGCCGCACGCGCAGCGCGGTGGCGCCGGAGGCGTGCAGCGACACGCCCGTCCAGGCGAACGGCAGCCCGCCGCCCGCGCCGTCACCCAGCAGCGGGGTGGCGTGCAGGGCGGCGTCCAGCAGGGCCGGGTGCACACCGAAGCCCGTGGCCCCGGTCTCCTCGGGCAGCGCGACCTCGGCGTAGAGGTCATCACCGACGCGCCAGGCGGCCCGCAGGCCCTGGAACGAGGGGCCGTAGGCGAAGCCGGCCTCGGCCAGCTCCGGGTAGAGCCGCTCGACGGGGAGCGGCTGGGCGCCCACCGGCGGCCAGGCGGCCGGTGGTTCGGCGGCGGGTCCATGGGCCGCCAGGGTGCCGACGGCGTGCCGCGTCCACTCCAGCTCGGCGGCGGCGCGCCCGTGGACGGCGACCGCGCGGCGGCCGTCGGCCTCCGGCGCGTCGACCCGTACCTGGAGCAGCACCTCGCCGTCGGCGGGCAGGGTCAGCGGCGCGGCCAGGGTCAGCTCCTCCAGGCGGGGGCAGCCGCTCTCCTCGGCCGCCCGCAGCACCAGGTCGAGGAAGGCGGTGCCGGGCAACAGCACCCGGCCCAGCACCTCGTGGTCCGCCAGCCAGGGGTGGGTGCGCAGCGAGAGCGAGCCGGTGAGCAGCAGCACGTCCTGGTCGGCGAGGGTCAGGGTGGCGCCGAGCAGCGGGTGGTCGGCGGTGGCCAGGCCCAGGCCGACCAGGTCGCCGGCGGCCGGACGGGCGGCGGGCTCGGGCCAGAAGCGGCGGCGCTGGAAGGCGTAGGTGGGCAGGTCGACGCGCCGGGCTCCGGTGCCGGCCAGGACGGCCGACCAGTCGGCCGCGACGCCCCGGGTGAAGAGCCGGCCGAGCGCGCCGGTCAGGGCCTGCGGTTCGGGGCGGCCGCCACGGGCCACCGGGATCGCGGCGACGGTGCCGTCGGCGGCCGGGCCCTCCGCCACGGCGCCGGCCGCCACGGCGCCGGCCACGACAGTGCCGGCCGCGACCGGGCCGGCGGCGGACAGCACGCCCTGGGTGAGCGCGGAGAGCACACCGCCCGGGCCGATCTCCAGGAAGGTGCGCACGCCCTGCGCGTGCAGGGTGCGGACGCCGTCGCCGAAGCGGACGGCCTCGCGCACGTGGCGCACCCAGTACTCGGGGTCGGTCAGGTCCTCGAAGCCACCGGTCAGGTTGGAGACCACCGGGATCCGGGGCGGCGCGTAGTCCAGCGACTCGGCCACCGCCCGGAACTCGGCGAGCATCGGCTCCATCAGCGGGGAGTGGAAGGCGTGGCTGACCGTCAGGCGGTTGGTCCGGCGCTGCTCGGCGCGCCAGCGGGCGGCCAGCCGCTCGATCGCGGCCTCGGTCCCGGAGACCACCACCGCCTGGGGGCCGTTGACGGCGGCGATGCCGACCGCAGCGCCCGCATCGCCACTGACATCGCCACCCGCATCACCACTCGCATCGCCACCTGCATCGGCCAACTCGGCCAACGCCGCGCGGACTTCGTCCTCGGTGGCTTGCACCGCGAGCATCGCGCCGCCGGTCGGCAGCGCCTGCATCAGCCGGCCACGGGCCGCGACCAAGGTGCAGACGTCGTCGAGCGAGAGCACCCCGGCCACGTGGGCGGCGGCCAGTTCGCCGATCGAGTGGCCCGCCAGCAGGTCGGGGGCCAGGCCCCACCACTCCAGCAGGCGGTAGAGCGCGACCTCCCAGGCGAGCAGCGCGGCCTGGGTGTAGGCGGTCTGGTTCAGCAGCTCGCAGTCGGCCTCGAACATCACCTCGCGCAGCGGCCGCTCCAGCAGGCCGTCGAAGCGGGCGCAGACCTGGTCGAGCGCGTCGGCGAAGACCAGCTGGCTGTCGTAGAGTTCGCGGCCCATGCCGGGCCGCTGGCTGCCCTGCCCGGAGAAGAGGAAGGCGGTGCGGCCCTCGGCGGGCGCGCCGAGCGACAGGTCGGGCGCGTCCTGCCCGGCGGCCAGCGCGGCGAGGTCGGCCAGCAGACCGGCCCGGTCGGTGGCGGTCAGCGCGGCCCGGGCGCCCAGGCCGGCCCGGGTGGTGGCGAGCGAGAGGGCGAGGTCGGCCAGGCGCGGGGCGCCGTCGGCGGTGAGCACGGCGTGCAGCCGCTCGGCCTGCTCGCGCAGGGCCGGCCCGGTGCGGGCGGAGAGCAGGATCGGCAGCGGAGCGCTCGGCGCCCGCTCGTCGAGGGGCAGTTCGGTGGCGGCGGGGGCCTGCTCCAGGATCACGTGCGCGTTGGTGCCGCTGACCCCGAAGGAGGAGACGGCGGCGCGGCGCGCGCGGCCGGTCTCCGGCCAGGCGATCGGCTCGGTGAGCAGCCGCACGGCGCCGGCCGTCCAGTCGACGTGCCGGCTCGGCTCGTCCACGTGCAGGGTGCGCGGGGCGATGCCGTGCCGCATCGCCTGGACCATCTTGATCACGCCGGCCACGCCGGAGGCGGACTGGGTGTGCGAGATGTTGGACTTCACCGAGCCGAGCCAGAGCGGCTGGTCGGCGGGACGGTCCTGGCCGTAGGTGGCGAGCAGCGCCTGGGCCTCGATCGGGTCGCCGAGCACCGTGCCGGTGCCGTGCGCCTCTGCCACGTCGACCTGATCGGCCGTCAGATCGGCCGCGGCCAGCGCCTGCTGGATCACCCGCTGCTGGGCCGGGCCGTTGGGCGCGGTCAGGCCGTTGCTCGCGCCGTCCTGATTGACCGCCGTGCCGCGCACCACGGCCAGCACCGGGTGGCCCAGGCGCTGGGCGTCGGCGAGCCGCTCGATGAGCAGCAGGCCCGCCCCCTCGCCCCAGCCGGTGCCGTCGGCGGCCTGCGCGAAGGGCTTGCAGCGCCCGTCGGCGGCCAGGCCGCGCTGGCGGCTGAACTCCACGAAGGAGCCCGAGGTGGCCATCACGGTGACGCCGCCGGCCAGCGCGAGCGTGCACTCGCCGCGCCGCAGCGCCTGCACGGCCAGGTGCAGCGCGACCAGCGAGGAGGAGCACGCCGTGTCGACGGTGACCGCCGGGCCCTCCAGGCCGAAGGTGTAGGAGAGGCGCCCGGAGACCACGCTCGCGGTGCCGCCGGTGACCAGGTGGCCTTCGTGCGGGGTGGCCGAGGAACGCAGCAGGGTGGCGTAGTCGAGGCTGTTGGTGCCGA
The DNA here is from genome assembly GCF_026340565.1 of Kitasatospora sp. NBC_01287. Lineage (NCBI taxonomy): Bacteria > Bacillati > Actinomycetota > Actinomycetes > Kitasatosporales > Streptomycetaceae > Kitasatospora > Kitasatospora sp. NBC_01287. Next base: position 7,619,724 of record NZ_JAPEPB010000001.1, on the reverse strand, counting down.
CGAAGACCCCGGTCCGGCTGCCGCGCAGCGTGTCGGGGTCGAGCCTGGCCCGCTCGAAGGCCTCCCAGGCGGTCTCCAGGAGCAACCGCTGCTGCGGGTCGGTGGCCAGCGCCTCGCGCGGCGAGATGCCGAAGAAGTCGGCGTCGAACTCGCCCACCGCGTCCAGGAACCCGCCCGCGCTCACGTAGCTGGTGCCGGGGTGGTCGGGGTCGTCGTGGAACAGGTTGGCCAGGTCCCAGCCCCGGTCGGCGGGGAACGGGCCGACCGCGTCACGCCCTGCGGCGACCAGCTCCCAGAGGTCCTCCGGCGAGCGCACCCCGCCCGGGTAGCGGCAGGCCATCGCGACGATGGCGATGGGCTCCTGGTCGCCGCCCGCGCCCGCCTGGAAGGGCGTGCCCGCCTGGGCGGGCGCGGCCGCCGGGCGCTCGGCGCCGAAGAGGCGCTCGCCCAGGTAGGCGGCCAGGGCGCTGGTGGTGGGCTGGTCGTAGGTGAGGGTGGCGGGCAGGCTCAGGCCGGTGCGCAGGGCCAGCCGGTCGCGCACGTCGACCGCGGTCATCGAGTCGAAGCCGAGCTCCTTGAAGGCCCGTTCGGGGTCGACGGCCTCGGCCGAGGCATGGCCGAGCAGCGCGGCGACCTCCTCGCGGACCAGGTCGCGCAGCGCGCGGTCGCGGTCGGCCAAGGACAGTTGGGCGAGCCGCTCCAGCCAGGCCGGGCGGGCCGGGCCGCCGCCCTGCCCGGGGGCCTGGGCACCGGCGCCGGAGTCTGCGTCCGGGCCGGCCAGCACCCGGGCGGCCTCCGGCACGCCGAGCAGCAGCGGGCGCGGACCGGTGGCGGTGTAACTGCGGGCGAACCGCTCCCAGTCGACGTCGGCGACCACGGTGGCGGCCGTGTCCAGGCGGGGCGCGAGCGCGAGGGCGGCCAGCGCGTCGGCCGGCTCCAGCACCGGCAGGCCGCGGCGGCGCAGGTGCTGCTCGGCGTCCTCGCCCGCGGCCATGCCGCCGCCGCCCCACGGGCCCCAGGCGATCGAGGCGGCGGGCAGCCCCTGGTCGCGGCGGTGCTCGGCGAGCGCGTCGAGGTAGGCGTTGGCGGCCGCGTAGGCGCTCTGGTTGCCGCTGCCCCAGGCGGCGGCGATCGAGGAGAAGAGCACGAAGGCGTCGAGCTCCTGGCCGTCGAGGAGTTCGTGCAGGTGGCGGGCACCGAGCACCTTGGCGTCCGCGGTCTCGGCGAAGTCGGCCAGGGTGGTGGCGGTGAGCGGCTGGTAACGCGGCAGGCCGGCGGCGTGCAGGACGGCGCGCAGCGGGTGCGGGTCGGCGCGCAGCGTCTCCAGCAGCGCGGCCAGCGCCGCGCGGTCGGCCACGTCGCAGGCGGCCAGGGTGACCCGGGTGCCGCTCCCGGCCAGCTCCGCGGCCAACTCGCGGGCACCGGGCGCGGCCTCGCCACGACGGGAGACCAGCACCAGGTGCTCGGCCCCGTTGCGGGCCAGCCAGCGGGCCAGGTGGCCGCCGATGCCGCCGGTGCCACCGGTGACCAGCACGGTGCCGCGCGGGCGCCACTGGGCGGCCGCCGGGTCGGCGGCGACCGGCACGGCGGGCAGCCGCTCCAGGCGGCGGGCGAAGACGCCGGAGGGGCCGATCGCCAGCTGGTCCTCGGCGCCGTGGCGGCCGTCCAGGACGGCCAGCAGCCGGGCCAGCGCGCGGGCGTCGAGCAGCGGCGGCAGGTCGATCAGGCCGCCCCACAGCTCCGGGTGCTCCAGCGCGGCGACCCGGCCCAGGCCCCAGGTCCTGGCCTGCTCGACCGAGCCGACGCGGCCCGACCGGCCGACCCGCACGGCGCCCCGGGTGGCGAGCCAGAGCTTGGCCCCGCCGCCGCGCGCGGCGAGTGCCTGGATCAGCAGGGTGTCGGCGGCCAGCCCGGCGGAGAGCGCGGGGTGCTCCGGGTGCGGCTGCTCGGCCAGCGCGAGCAGCGAGAGGATGCCGGTCGCCGGGGTGGCCAGCGCCTCGGTGAAGTCGGGGGCCTCGGTGAAGTCGGCCGCCTCGGGGTCGAGTTCGACGATCAGCGGCTGCTCGCCGCGCCCGCGCAGCGCCTCGGCGAGGGCCTCGGCGTACGGCGTGGCGGCGGCTGTGCCGCGGGGCACCAGGATCAGCCGGCCGCCGGGCGCGGGGGTGGTGACGATGGGGGCACCGGCGAGGGTGGCAGTGGCGAGGGCGGCGGCGGGCGCGCCAGTCGGAGCGGGGGCCGGGTCGGCGAGCGGCTGCCAGCCGATCCGGTAGCGGCGCTGACCGGCGGCCCGCTGCTCCTGCCGGCGGCGGCGCCAGGCGGAGAGCACCGGCAGGGCGGGCAGCACCTCGGCCAACTCGGCGGTGTCCGAGGGCAGGTGCAGCGCGGCGGCGAGCGCCTCGGCGTCCTCGCTCTCGACCGCCGACCAGAAGCCGGCCTCCTCGGGAGCGGCGCCGCCCGCCTGGGCGGGGGTCTCCTGCGCGGCGGCCGACGCCGACCGGGCGGTGAGCCAGTAGCGGTCCCGCTGGAAGGCATACGTGGGCAGGTCGATCTGATGGACCGTCAGGCCGTGGTGCACGGCGGCCCAGTCGACCGCCGCGCCCCGGCAGTGGGCGGCGGCCAGCGCGGCGGTGACGGATCGCCGCTCGTCCCGGCCGGCCCGCAGCAGCGGCAGCGCGACGGTGCCCTCGGGCACGAGCGCCGACAGCACGGCGTCGGGGCCGAGTTCGAGGAAGGTGGTCACGCCCTGCTCGCGCAGGGTGGCGACGCCTTCGGCGAAGCGGACCGCCTCGCGCACGTGGCGCACCCAGTACTCGGGCTCGGTCAGGTCCGCGAAACCACCGGTCAGGTTGGAGACCACCGGGATCCGCGGCTGCGCATAGGCCAGGGACTCGGCGACCGTGCGGAACTCCGCCAGCATCGGGTCCATCAGCGCCGAGTGGAAGGCATGACTGACCGTGAGCCGCTTGACCTTGCGGCCCTCCGCCCGCCAGACGGCCTCCAGTTCGGCGATCGCGCCCTCGGCGCCCGAGACGACGATCGAGTCGGCCCTGTTCACCGCCGCGACGTCCACGCCGTCGACCAGCGCCGCCCGGACCTCGTCCTCGGTGCCCTGCACCGCCAACATCGCGCCACCGGCCGGCAACGCCTGCATCAGCCGCCCACGAGCCGCCACCAACGCGCACGCGTCCGCCAGCGACCAGACACCCGCGACGTGCGCGGCCGCCAACTCACCGACCGAGTGCCCGATCAGGTAGTCCGGCGTGACACCCCACGACTCCAGCAACCGGAACAGCGCCACCTCGATGGCGAACAACCCCGCCTGCGTATAAGCGGTCCGATCCAGCAGGCCGGACCCGTCGTCCTCGAAGAGCACCTCACGCAGCGGCCGCTCCAGCACACCGTCGAAGTGCGCGCACACCTCCTCCAACGCCGCCGCGAAGACCGCGTGGCTCGCGGCCAACTCCCGAGCGGCACCCACGCGCTGGCTGCCCTGGCCGGAGAACAGCAGGGCGAGGCGGCCGCTCTCGGCGGTGCCGGTGACCACGGTGGGCGCCTGCTCCCCCGCCGCGAGGGCGGCCAGGCCCGCGAGGGCGGCCGTGCGGTCCTGGCCCGCCACCGCCGCGCGGTGCTCCAGCGCGGCGCGGGTGGTGGCCAGCGAGAAGCTGAGGTCGTGGGCGCCGGCGGCGAGGTGCGGCGCGCGGGTCAGCAGCGCGTGCAGCTGGGCGGCCTGCTCGCGCAGGGCGGCCGGGGTCGCGCCGGAGAGCAGCAGCGGCAGCGCCGCCGGCTCGCCGCGCCAGCCCGGGGCGGCGGCCGACTCGCCAACTACCTCGCCGGTCGGCTCCGACTCCGGTCGCGCCTGCGCCTGCTCGCCGTCCGCCGGTGCCTGCTCCAGCACGGTGTGGGCGTTGGTGCCGCTGACCCCGAAGGCGGAGACGGCCGCGCGGCGCGGCTGACCGGTCTCGGGCCAGGCGATGGTCTCGGTGAGCGGGGCGACGGCACCGGCCGTCCAGTCGACGTGCGGGGTGGGCGTGTCCAGGTGCAGGGTCTTGGGCAGCAGGCCGTGCCGCATGGCCATCACGGTCTTGATCACCCCGGCGACGCCCGCCGCGGCCTGGGTGTGGCCGATGTTGGACTTCAGCGCGCCGACCCAGAGCGGCTGGTCGCCGGCCCGGCTGCGGCCGTAGGTGGCCAGCAGCGCCTGCGCCTCGATCGGGTCGCCCAGCGTGGTGCCGGTGCCGTGCGCCTCGACCAGGTCGATCTGGGCGGCCGTCAGGCCGGCACTGGCCAGCGCCGCTCGGATCACCCGCTGCTGGGCCGGGCCGTTGGGCGCGGTCAGCCCGTTGCTGGCACCGTCCTGGTTGACGGCGGAGCCGCGCACCACGGCGAGGACGGGGTGGCCCAGCCGCCGCGCGTCGCTCAGCCGCTCGACCAGCAGCATGCCGACGCCCTCGCCCCAGCCGGTCCCGTCGGCGGCGGCGGCGAACGGCTTGCAGCGGCCGTCGGCGGCCAGCCCGCGCTGGCGGGTGAACTCGACGAAGACCTCGGGCGCGGACATCACCGTCACCCCGCCGGCCAGCGCCATCGAGCACTCGCCCTCGCGCAGCGCCTGGCAGGCCAGGTGCAGCGCGACCAGCGAGGAGGAGCAGGCGGTGTCCAGCGTGACGGCCGGGCCCTCCAGGCCCAGCGTGTAGGCGATCCGGCCGGAGAGCAGGCTGCTGGCGTCCCCGGTCAGCGCATAGCCCTCCCCGCCCCGCTCACTGCCGCGCACCCCCGCGCCGTAGCCCTGCGGCGAGGCGCCGACGAAGACGCCGACCGCCTGCCCGCGCAGCGCGTCCGGCGCGATCCTGGCCCGCTCCAACGCCTCCCAGGAGACTTCGAGCAGCAGCCGCTGCTGCGGGTCCATCGCCAGCGCCTCACGCGGCGAGATCCCGAAGAACCCGGCGTCGAACTCGGCCGCCTCGTGCAGGAACCCGCCCTGCTGCGCCAGACTGGTGCCGACCCGCTCTGGGTCGGGGTCGGCCAGCCGCTCCAGGTCCCAACCGCGGTCGGTGGGGAACGGCGTGACGGCATCGGTCCCGCTGACGGCCAGCTGCCACAACTCCTCCGGCGAGCGCACCCCGCCCGGGAACCGGCAACCCATGCCGACGATCGCGATCGGCTCGTGCTCGGCGGTCTCCAACTCCCCGATCCGGCGGCGCGCCTGTCGCAACTCCGCTGTCATCCACTTGAGGTGGGTGAGCAGCTTCTCTTCGTTCGACATGGTCGCTACACCTCTCGCGGAGCCCGTTCCTCGGGGGGACTGAGCCAGTGGAACCCAGGTTCGACCAGCGGAGAGCCCGCCCGATCCGATTCAGGGGGCGCCCGCCGGGAGAACTGGGGTGAGCGCCCCGGCCCCCGGGGGCGACGGCATGATGGAGCGGTGCGGCGCGCTGCGGGTGCGGCGCGTCGGCGTTCGGGTTCGGGTTCGGGTTCACAGAGGAGGCGGCAGCAGTGGTCGAGGTGGGGTCTGAGGGGGCGTTCGGCGTCAACAGCATCGGCCTGGGGCGCTCGGTGTTCCCACTGAGCTTCAGCGTCCGCGAGGCGGGCGGCTCGTGGCTGGTCAACACGGCGCCCGTGCAGACCAGGGAGTTGGTCGACGTGCTCACCCGCTCCGCGAACGACGCCATCGTCGTGGTGGACCTGGCGACAGTCAGCTTCCTGGACGAGGAGTACCAGCAGTGGCCGCCGTCGCGGATCGCGGCGGCGCAGGGCGTCGACTGCGCCGCGCACCCGTTGGGCGCCTGGGCCGCCGGCACGATCGGGCTCGGCACGGAGCTGCTGGTGCTGGACCGCCGGAGCCTGCCCCGCTTCCTGGCGGACTGGTCACCCTACGAGTTGTCGCTGGTCGACCTGCCGACGGGGGCGGAGGCAGGCGCCGAGGCAGGCGCGCGGGCGGGCGCGGCGGCGGCGGGGGTCGAGCCGGACGCGGCACGGCTCGACGAACTCGCCCTGGTCGTCGGCACGGCCGTCTACCCCGAGCCGCTGCTCCCCCGGCTGCCCGGCTCGCGCCTGTACTACTCCGGGCACGACGACTGCTACGCCGCGATCGAGTCCCTCGACCCCGCCCTGCCGGCGGCCGTCCTCGGCCGGATGCTGGCCCTGCTGGCCGGCCCCGCGCTGACCGGCCCAGACCAGGCCGCGCCCGCACGGGTCCCGGAGCCGGACCGCGCGCTGCCGGAGCAGCTGATCCGCGAGAGCCCGCACTGGGTCGGTGTGCTCGGGCCGGTCACCGGAACCACGGTGACCGTCGACCTGTCGGCCAGGCCGCACCCGTGGCGCCTGGACCACCACCTGCCGACCCGGGTCGACCGGGTGGCGAGCCTCGACCTGGTCGGCGGCGGCTGGCGACTCGCACCGGCGGGCGCGCCCAGGGCTTGAATCTCCCGTAAGGGGAGGCGGGAGGGTACGGGCATGGACGGCGACACGCGCTACACGATCGGTGATCTGGCCCGCCGAACCGGTCTGACGGTCAAGGCCATCCGGTTCTACGCCGACCGCGGCATCGTGCCGCCCACCGACCGCAGCCCGGCCGGCCACCGCCGCTACGGCGTCGATGCCGTGGCCCGCTCGGAGCTCGTGCGGACGCTGCGCGATCTGGGCCTGGACCTTGCCAGGTCCGACGTTCGACTGGTTCGTCCGAGCCCTGCGCGCCCTGCTGCCGGGGTGATCCACCGCCGCGCTCCGGCGCGGCGCGCGGTGGCCGAGACGTGCGTAAATCGCTGCCGTGGAGCGCCTGGCGTCTGCCAGAATCGGTGGTTCCCGTCACCTGGACCGGTTCCACCACCCGGCCCGGTTCCCCCACCCGGCACCGCACGAAGGCAGGGACGATGACCCCCCAGAGCGCCCGCGTCGACCATGAACTGATCCAGGCCGCCGCGCAGGTCGCGGCCACCCGCTCCCGGGGCGACAACCACACCATGGCGGCCGCGGCCCGCAACCGGGACGGCCGGATCATCACGGGCTTGAACGCCTACCACTTCACCGGCGGCCCCTGCGCGGAGCTGGTCGTGATCGGCGCGGCCGCCGCGCAGGGCGCCTACGACCTGGTCACCATGGTTGCCGTGGGCGACCGCGACCGGGGCGTGGTGCCCCCGTGCGGGCGCTGCCGGCAGGTCATGCTCGACTACTTCCCGGCCATCGAGGTCATCGTCGGCGCGGGTGACGGGCTGCGCACCGTCCCCGTCGCCGACCTGCTGCCCGCGACCTACGTCTGGGCGGACCACCAGCTCGACGCCCAGCCCGCCTCCGAGCCAGACACCCAACCCGACACCCAGCCCGACGCCGAGCCCGACGCCGAGGAGCAGCCGCCCCTCAGCTGATGCCGGGCCGGTCCGACCCGCTGACGACCGCGACCGCGGCAGCGGTGAGCGCCACCAGGTTCCGGGTCCAGCAGTCCGACTCCTCGGTGGCGACCTCGGCACCGCAGCCGGCGCAGACGAGGTTGGGGCCGTCCTGGCCGTCGAGCCCGCAGCAGCCGTTGCGGCGCCCGGGGTCAGGATGCGGGGCCGCTCCCGGCGCGTCGCCGGGGTGCAGGATGAGGAGCCCGGCGTCCTGGCCGACCGCATGGCCGACCTCATAGGTGCCCCGGGCCATCCGGGCAGGCGCGACGCGATGGCGGGCGCGCCTGCCGGAGTCACGCGAAGGCCGTGCCTCCTTGAGCTCCCCGGTGAGCGGGTGGCCGCAGCCGGCGCAGGTGAAGTGGGTCATCGGGACATTGTGCCGGGCCGCGAGCGAGGTGCCCCGACCCGGCTCCCGCCGGCGACACCACTGACGGGAGCCGACGGGAGCCGACGGAAACCGACGGTGCGTCAGGAGCGTCCGAACTCGCTCTCGATCAGGGCGAGCAGCTCCTCCGCCGAGGCGCCGTCCACGTCCTCGTGGTCGGCGCCCTGGCCGGTGGGCTCGGGGTCGGCGGGGTCGAGGTGGGCGAGCAGGGTGCGCAGGCGGGTGGCCAGCGAGCTGCGGGTGGGGGCGTCGGCGGTCGGCAGGCCGGCCACCGAGGCTTCCAGGCGGTCGAGTTCGGCCAGCGCGTCGCGGGCCGGGTCGGGCTCGTCCAGCGCCAGGCGGTCGGCCAGGTGGGCGGCGAGGTCGAGCGGGGTCGGGTAGTCGAAGACGAGGGTGGGTGGCAGGTCGAGGCCGGTCTCGGCGGTCAGCCGCTTGCGCAGGTCGATGGCGGTCACCGAGTCCGAGCCCAGGGCCTGGAACGGCTGGCCCGGCTTGAGCTGCCCGGCGTCCTCGTGGCCCAGGGCGGCCGCGGTCTGGGCCAGCACCAGGTCGAGCAGCGCCGCCTGCCGCTCGGCCGGGGCGAGGCCGGCCAGGATGCCGGCCAGCCGGGGGGCGGCGGGCCCGGCGGCGGTGTCGCCGTCGACGCCCGTGCCTTCGGCGGGCGCGGCCGGGGCGAGCTCGTCCAGCAGCGGGCGCGGGCGCAGCGCGGCGAAGACGGGCAGGAAGGCCGCCCAGTCCAGGTCGGCGACGGTCAGCTGGGTCTCGTCCTGGAGCAGCGCCTGACGCAGCGCAAGGACGGCACGGTCCGGGTCCATCGGACGCAGGCCGTGGCGGCCCAGTTGCTCGGCCGCGCCGGTGCCCATGCCGGGGCCCGCCCACAGGCCCCAGGCGATGCTGGTGGCGGGCCGGCCGCGGCGGCGGCGTTCCTCGGCGAAGGTGTCCAGGAACGCGTTGGCGGCGCCGTAGGCGGCCAGGCCGCCGCTGCCCCAGACGGCGGAGATGGAGGAGAAGAGCACGAAGCTCGCCAGCCGCTCGCCGAGCAGCGCGTCCAGGTGCAGCGCGCCGAGCGCCTTGACGGTGTTGAGCCGGGCCAGGTCGGCCGGGTCGAGTTCGGCGAGCGGGGCGGAGTGGCCCAGTCCCGCGGCGTGCAGCACGTCGGTGATCGGCTCGCCCTCGGCCTCGACCCGCTCGATCAGCGCGGCCAGCTCGGCCCGGTCGGCGACGTCGCAGGCGGCCACGGTGACCCGGGCGCCGCGCTGCTCCAGCTCACCGGCCAGCTCCAGCGCCCCGGGGGCGCTCGGGCCGCCGCGGCTGACCAGCACCAGGTGGCGGGCGCCCTCCTCGGCCAGCCAGCGGGCGACCCGGGCGCCGATCCCGCCGGTGCCGCCGGTGATCAGCACGGTGCCGCGCGGGAGCTGCCCGCGCCCGGCCGCCGCGTGCCGCGGGGCCCGGACCAGGCGGCGCAGCCGGATGCCGGAGGGGCGCAGCGCGATCTGGTCCTCGGCGGACGGCAGCCCGGTGAGGACGGCGCGCAGCTGCTCGGACCAGTGGGTGGACGGGATGGAGGCGTCGGCGTCCGTCGCCGGGGGCAGGTCGATCACGCCGCCCCAGCGCTGCGGGGCCTCCAGCGAGAGCGAGCGGCCAAGCGCCCACACCTGGGCCTGCCAGGGGTCGAGCGGCCCGTCGCCGCTCTCGATCCGCTGGGCGTGCCGGGTGAGCAGCCACAGGCGGGCCGGGCCGGCCAGGTCGCCGAGGGCCTGGAGCAGCGCGAGGGTGGCGGCGACGCTCGCCGGCAGCGGACCGTCGGGGCCGGGCGCTCCGTCGGGGCCGGGCGCTCCGTCAGGGCTCGGCGCTCCGTCAGGGCCCTCCTCGGACAGGGCCAGCAGCGAGACGATGCCGCTCGCGCCGGGCGCGCCGGCCTCGGCGAGCCGGGCCGCGAGGGCCGCCCGGCTCTGCTCGCCGGGGGCGCAGCGCACGGTGGCGACCTCGGCCCCGGCAGCGGTCAGCGTCTCGGCGACCGCCGCCGCCTCCACCGTGCCCGCCGCCGGGGTGAGCACCAGCCAGCGCCCGTCCAGCCGCCCGGCCTCCGGGCGCGCGGTGCGCCAGACGGAGCGGTAGCGCCAGCCGTCCAGCTCGGCCGCGCCGCGCTGCTCGCGGCGCCAGCGGGCGAGCGCGGGCAGCACCTCGTGCAGCGGCTGGGCGGGGTCCAGGCCCAGGGTGCCGGTGAGCGCGGTCAGGTCCTCGGCCTCGACCGCCGACCAGAACGGCGCGTCGCCCGCCTGCTGCTCGGCCCGCGCGAGGGCGGTCGGGGCGGCCAGCCAGTAGTGGGTGCGCTGGAAGGCGTAGGTGGGCAGCTCGACCCGGCGGGCGGCGGTGTCCGCGTAGTAGGCGGCCCAGTCGGGTCCGATCCCGCGCACCTGGAGCCGGGCCAGCGCGTCGGTGACCGCGCGGGTGGCGCTCTGGTTGCCGCGCAGCGTGGGGATCGCCGCGCCCGGTTCGGTCAGCGAGCGCTCGGCCAGGGCGGCGAGCACGCCGTCGGGGCCGATTTCGAGCAGGGTCTGCCCGCCGTGGCGCTGCAGGGTGCGCACCGCGTCGCCGAACCGGACGGTGTGCCGGGCGTGCCGCACCCAGTACTCGGCGCTGCACAGCTCGGCGGGGTCGGCGAGTTCGCCGGTCAGGTCGGAGACCACCGGGATCCGGGGCGCGGCGTAGCTCAGGCGCTCGGCGACCGCGCGGAACTCGGCGAGCGCGGGTTCGATCAGCGGGGAGTGGAAGGCGTGGCTGACGGCGAGCCGGTTGACCCGGCGGCCCTGGGCCCGCCAGTGCCCGGCCAGCTCCTCGATGGCCTGCTCGGTGCCGGAGAGCACGGTGGCGCGCGGGCCGTTGAGCGCGGCGATGCCGGCCCGGCCGTCGTAGCCGGCCAGCGCGGCGAGCACCTCGTCCTCGTCCGCCTCGACGGCCAGCATGGCGCCGCCGGGCGGCAGTTCCTGCATCAGCCGACCACGGGCGGCGACCAGCGCGCAGGCGTCGGGCAGCGACCAGACGCCGGCCGCGTAGGCGGCGGTGATGCCGCCGATGGAGTGGCCCGCCACCAGGTCGGGGGTGATGCCCCAGGAGCCGAAGAGCCGCAGCAGCGCGCTCTCCAGGGCGAAGAGCGCGGCCTGGGTGTAGGCGGTGCGGTCGAGCAGCGCGGCCTCGGGGCTGCCCTGCGGGGCGAAGAGCACCTCGCGCAGCGGGCGGTCCAGGCCGCGGTCGAGCCGGGCGCAGACGGTGTCCAGCGCCTTGGCGAAGACCGGCCAGGCGGTGTAGAGCTCGCGGCCCATGGCGGCGCGCTGGCTGCCCTGGCCGGAGAAGAGGAAGGCCAGCTTGCCGGGGACCGCCTCGCCGAGCGCGGCCTCGGCGGGCATGCGGCCCTCGGCGAGGTCGGCCAGCGTGCGCCGCAGCCCGGCCAGGTCGCGGGCGGTGAGCGCGGCCCGGTGCGGCAGCGTGCCACGGCTGGTGGCGAGCGAGAGCGCCAGGTCCCAGGGGTCGGGGGTGCCCGAAGGAGTGCCCGAAGGAGTGCCCGAAGGGGTGCCCGAAGGGGTGCCCGAAGCCGCGGGCCCGGTCAGTTGGTCGAGCAGCCTGGCCGCCTGGCCGCGCAGGGCCTGCGGGTCGGCGGCGGAGAGCAGCACCGGCGGCAGGCCGCGCGCCTCGCGCAGTGCGGCGGCGGCGGTGGCCGGCGCGGCGGTGGCCGGCGCGGCGGTGGCCGGGGCGGCGGTGGCCGGGGCGGCGGAGGTGACGGACGCCGGCGCCGGGGCGGCGGGCTCGGGGGCCTGCTCGACGATGACGTGCGCGTTGGTGCCGCTGATGCCGAAGGAGGAGACGGCGGCCCGGCGCGGCCGGCCGGTCTCGGGCCAGTCGGCGGCCTCGGTCAGCAGCCGCACCGCGCCCGCCGACCAGTCCACGTGCGGGGTCGGCTCGTCCACGTGCAGGGTGCGCGGCAGCACCCCGTGCCGCAGCGCCAGGATGGTCTTGATCAGGCCCGCGACCCCGGCGGTGGCCTGGGTGTGGCCCAGGTTGGACTTCACCGAGCCGACCAGCAGCGGCCGGTCCTCGGGGCGGTCCTGCCCGTAGGTGGCGAGCAGCGCCTGCGCCTCGATCGGGTCGCCCAGCGGGGTGCCGGTGCCGTGCGCCTCCACCGCGTCCACCTGATCGGCCGTCAGTTCGGCGTCGGACAAGGCTTGTTGGATTACCCGCTGCTGGGCCGGCCCGTTGGGCGCGGTGAGCCCGTTGCTCGCGCCGTCCTGGTTGACGGCCGAGCCGCGCACCACCGCGAGCACCGGGTGGCCCAGCCGCTCGGCGTCGCTGAGCCGCTCGACCAGCAGCATGCCGACGCCCTCGGCCATCGCCATGCCGTCCGCCCCGGCCGCGAAGGCCTTGCAGCGCCCGTCGGCGGCCAGGCCGTGCTGGCGGCTGAAGGCGACCAGGCCGCCGGGGCCCGGCATCACGGCCGCGCCGCCCGCCAGCGCCATGGTGCACTCGCCGCGCCGCAGCGCCTGGACGGCCAGGTGCAGCGCGACCAGCGAGGAGGAGCAGGCGGTGTCGATGGTCAGGGCCTGGCCCTCCAGGCCGAAGGTGTAGGCGATCCGCCCGCTGGCCACGCTCGCGGCGCTGCCGGTGAGCAGGTGGCCCTCCAGGCCCTCGGGCGCCTCGTGCAGGCCCGCGCCGCCGTAGCCGGCCTGGGCGGCGCCGACGAAGACGGCGGTCCGGCTGCCGCGCAGGGCGGCCGGGTCCAGCCCGGCCCGCTCGAACGCCTCCCAGCTGGTCTCCAGCAGCAGCCGCTGCTGCGGGTCCATGGCGAGCGCCTCGCGCGGCGAGATGCCGAAGAAGCCGGCGTCGAACTCGGCGGCGTCGTGCAGGAAGCCGCCCTGCTGGACGTAGGTGCGTCCGGGCCGGTCGGGGTCGGGGTCGTAGAGGTTGTCCAGGTCCCAGCCACGGTCGGTGGGCAGACCGGAGATCGCCTCGCCGCCCGCGCTGAGCAGCTCCCAGAGCTGCTCGGGGGTGTGCAGGCCGCCCGGCAGCCGGCAGCTCATCGCGATGACGGCGATCGGGTCGGTGTCGGTGCGCGCCGCGGCATCGCCGCCCGGCGAGGAGGCCCGCGAGGAGGCCGGCGAGGGGGCCGGCGTCGGGGCGGCGGCCGCGCCGAGCAGGCCCTCGGTTAGGTGGGCGGCCAGCCGGTTGGGGGTGGGGTGGTCGAAGACCAGGGTCGGCGAGAGCCGCAGCCCGGTGGCGGCGGTCAGCCGGTTGCGCAGCTCGACGGCGGTCAGCGAGTCGAAGCCCAGTTCGCGGAAGGCCCGTTCGGGATCGACGGCGGTGCCCTCGCGGTGGCCGAGCACGGTGGTGGCGTGCGCGGAGACCAGGTCGAGCAGCAGCCCGTGGCGGTCGCCCTCGGGCGCGGCGGCCAGCCGGCGGGCGAAGTCGGAGTCGCCGCCCTGCTCGGCGCCCGCCCGGTCGCGCCGGGCGGGGGCCTTGACCAGGCCGCGCAGCAGCGCGGGCAGCGTGCCGGCCCCGGCCTGGCCGCGCAGCGCGGCGGTGTCCAGCCGGACCGGCACCAGCCGCGCCTCGTCCGAGGCGAGCGCGGCGTCCAGCAGCCGGGTGCCGTCCGCCGAGCCGATCGGGCGGATCCCGCCGCGCGCCATCCGCTCCAGGTCGGCGGCGCCCAGATCGCCGGTCAGGCCGCTGCGTTCGGCCCACAGGCCCCAGGCGAGCGAGGTGGCGGGCCGGCCCTGGGTGCGGCGCAGCTGGGCCAGACCGTCCAGGAAGGCGTTGGCGGCCGCGTAGTTGGCCTGCCCGGCGCTGCCCAGGGTGCCGGCCAGCGAGGAGAAGAGCACGAAGGCGGCGAGGTCCTGATGGTTCGTCAGTTCGTGCAGGTGCCAGGCGGCGTCGGCCTTGGCGCGGAGCACCTGCTCGAAGCGCTCGGGGGTGAGCGCGGCGAGCACGCCGTCGTCGACCAGCCCGGCGGTGTGCACCACGGCGGTCAGCGGGTGCGCGGCCGGCACGGCGGCGAGCAGCTCGGCCAGCGCGGCGCGGTCGCCGACGTCGCAGGAGGCGAGCGTGACCTCGGCCCCGGCGGCGGTCAGTTCGGCGCTCAGCTCGGCCGCGCCCGGGGCCTCGGCGCCCCGGCGGCTGACCAGCAGCAGGTGGCGGGCGCCGTGCTCGGCGAGAAGGTGGCGGGCCATCAGCCTGCCGAGCGTGCCGGTGGCGCCGGTGACCAGCACCGTGCCGTCGGGGTCGATCGGCTGATGGACCGTCAGCACCACCTTGCCGATGTGCTTGGCCTGGCTGACGAAGCGGAACGCGTCGGGGGCCCGGCGCAGGTCCCACACCCGGGTGGGCAGCGGGCGCAGCGCGCCGGAGTCGAAGAGCGCGAGAAGCTCGTCCAGCATCGCGCGGGTGCGGGCGTCACCGGCCTCGCCGGTCTGGAAGGCCTGGTAGCGCACGCCCGGGTACAGTTCGGCGACGGCGCCCGGGTCGCGGACGTCCGTCTTGCCGAGCTCGATGAACCGCCCGCCGCGCGGCAGCAGCCGCAGCGAGGCGTCGGTGAACTCGTGGGCCAGCGAGTTGAGCACCACGTCCACACCGCGCCCGCCGGTGGCGGCCAGCCAGCGGTCGGCGAAGGCGGTGTCCCGGGAGGAGGCGATGTGCGCTTCGTCCAGGCCGAGTTCGCGCAGCGCCTGCCACTTGCCGGGGCTCGCGGTGGCGTAGACCTCCGCGCCCAGGTGGCGGGCGATCCGGACGGCCGCCATCCCGACGCCGCCGGCGCCGGCGTGCACCAGGACGGACTGCCCGGCTCGCAGCCCGGCCAGGTCCACCAGGCCGTAGTAGGCGGTGAGGAAGGCGACCGGCATCGCGGCGCCGTCGGCGAAGGTCCACTGCTCGGGGATCCGCACCAGCCAGTGCCGGTCGGTGACGGCGAGCGGGCCGAAGCCGCCGGTGAACATGCCCATCACCCGGTCGCCGGGCGCGAAGTCCGTGACGCCGGGGCCGACTTCGAGCACCACGCCGGCGCCCTCGCTGCCCAGCAGCGCCCGGTCCGGATACATTCCCAGGGTGATCAGCACATCGCGGAAGTTGACCCCGCAGGCCCGCATCGCGACCCTCACCTGGCCCTCGGCGAGCGCGGCGGCGGCCGCCGGCCAGGGCTCGGTGGTGAGCGCCGCCAGGGTGCCGGAGCCGTCAGCGGTCAGCCGCCAGGGGCCCTCGGTCGGCACCGCGAGCGGCAGCGCCGCGTCCACCCGGGCCAGCCGTGGCACCAGTGCCGCACCCTCGCGCAGCGCGAGCTGCGGCTCCCCGGCGGCGGTCGCGGCGGCCAGCGCGGCGGGCATCGCGGTCCAGGAGGCGGGTGCCGCGTCGATGTCGAGCAGGGTCAGCCGGTCCGGGTTCTCCAACTGGGCGCTGCGCAGCAGGCCCCAGACGGCGGCGGTGACCGGATCGCCGGCCGCCCCGGCCTCCGTGGCGACCGCGCCCTCGGTGAGCAGCACCAGCCCGGTCCGGGCCAGGCGCTCGTCGGCGAGGAAGCCGCGGACCAGCTCCAGGGTGCGCAGCAGCAGTTCCCTGGTGGCGGCCGGGACCTCGCCGGCGCGCGGGCGGCAGGCGGCCAGCAGCAGCCGGGGCGCGGCGGCGCCCTCCTCGTGGCGCGGCAGGCCGAGGGCTTCGGCCTGCTCCGGCCACCACTCCCCCAGCACCGCCCAGTCACCGGCGGCGGGAAGGGCTGCGGGAAGGGCTGCGGGCGGGGCTGCGGGCGAGCCGGCGGACGGCGCGGTGGGCGCCGCGCCGAGGGCCCCGGTCAGCGGGCTCCACTCCACCAGGTGCAGCGAGTCGACCGGCTTGGTGCGGGCGGCGGCGAGCTGCGCGGGGTCGATCGCGCGCAGCACCAGGGACTCCACGGAGGCGACCGGCGCCCCGGTGGTGTCGGCCACGTCCAGCGTGATGGTGTCAGGGCCCGCGGCCGCCAGCCGCACCCGCAGGCCAACCGCGCCGCCGGCGGCCAGGCTGACGCCCGACCAGGCGAACGGCAGCCGGGTGGTGCTCTGCCCGTCGTCCAGCAGCCCGGCGAAGCCTGCCGCGTGCAGGGCCGCGTCCAGCAGCGCCGGGTGCACGCCGTAGGCGGCGGCCGAGGCCTGCTGGTCGGCGGGCAGCGCGATGGCCGCGAAGACCTCCTCGCCGCGCCGCCAGGCCGCCCGCAGGCCGCGGAAGACCGGCCCGTAGCCGTAGCCGCGCTCCGCCAGCCGGTCGTAGAGGTCGCTGACCTCGACCGGCTCGGCGCCGGGCGGCGGCCAGTCGGTCAGGTCGGCGGCGGGCGCCGGCGCGCCGGGGGCGAGGGTGCCGGTGGCGTGCAGCACCCAGGGCGACTCCTCCCCCTCGGCGCCGGCCTCGGCCTCGGGGCCGGTGGGCTCGGCCTGGGAGTGGATGGTCAGGGTGCGGCGCCCCGACCGGTCGGGGGAGGCGATCCGGACCTGCACGCGGGTGCTGCCGGCGCCGACCAGGGCCAGCGGGGCGTGCAGCGTGAGCTCCTCCACCAGCTCACAGGCCGCCTGGTCACCGGCCCTCAGCGCGAGTTCGACGAAGGCGGTGCCGGGCAGCAGCGGGGTGCCGCCCACCGCGTGGTCGGCGAGCCAGGGGTGGGTGGCCAGCGAGAGCCGGCCGGTGAGCACCAGGCCGTCGCCGTCGGCGAGCACGACGGCGGCGCCGAGCAGCGGGTGCTCCACGCTGCCCAGGCCCAGGCCGGTGGCGTCGCGGTCGGTCGCCGGGACGGGTTCCAGCCAGTAGTGCTCGCGCTGGAAGGCGTAGGTCGGCAGGTCGACGGGCTCGGTGCGGCCGAAGAGCGCGGCGAGGTCGAGGTCCGCGCCGTCCACGAAGGCCTCGGCGGCGGCGGTCAGGAAGCCGCGCGGGTCCGTCCCGGCGCCGAGCAGCCGGGTGCCCTCGGGCGCGGCGAGGATCTCGGGCGCGGCGAGGGCCTGGGGTGCGGTGAGGGCCTCGGGCGACCCGAAGAGCAGGAAGAGCCGGTGCCCGGATGCGGCCAGCTGCCCGACGGCGGCGGGCAGTTGCTGGGTGCCGGCGGGGGTCCCGGCAGGGGTGGTGGAAGCGGTGGTGGCAGTGGCAGTGGCAGCGGTGGTGGCAGTGGCAGCGGCCCAGTGGGCGGCGTCCAGCTCGCCCGGCTGGACCCAGCGGCCGGTCCTGGCGGAGAGCAGCGGGATCTCGGGCGTGCCCGCGGTGAGCCCGGCGGGCTGCCCCGCCAGCACCTTGGCCGCGTCGTCGAGCGAGAGCGCGCCCGCCACGCAGGCGGCCGCGATCTCGCCGCTCCCGTGCCCGAGCACGGCCGAGGGCCGCAGGCCGAGCGAGCGCCACAGGGCGGCCAGCGCCAGCCGGTCGGCGAAGGCCTCGGCCGCGCCGGCCGGCCCAGCCCCACCGTCCAGCCCAGCGGCGCCGGCCGGCCAGTACGGCGCCAGGGCGGCCCGGGTGGCCGCCAGCGACTGCGCGAAGACCGGGAAAGCGGCGGCCAGTTCGGCGCTCGGCAGCGGCGCGCCGTCGAGTTCGCCGAAGACCAGCACCGCGCCGCCATCGCCCTGCGCCCGTCCGATCAGGCCGCCACCGGCGGCCACCTCGGCCAGTCCGGCGAGCAGCTCCCGCCGGGTGGCGCCCAGCACCACGGCCCGGTCCTCGAAGGCGGAGCGGCCGCGCACCAGCGCCGCGCCGACCGCCGCCGGGTCGCGCGCCGGGTCGGCGGCGAAGGCCGCCAGCCGCTCGGCCTGCGCCCGCAGCGCCGCCTCGCCGCGCCCGGAGACCACCCAGGGCAGCACCGGCAGCACCGGGGCGTCGGCCTCGACACGTTCTGACGGTCCGTCAGCTTCGGTCGCCTGCTCCAGGATCAGGTGCACATTGGTGCCGCTGACCCCGAAGGAGGAGACGCCGATCCGGTGCGGCCGCTCGCCCCGCGGCAGCGGCACCGGCTCGGTGAGCAGCTCGACGGCGCCCGCCGTCCAGTCCACGTGCGGCGAGGGGGCGTCCACGTGCAGGGTCTTGGGCAGCAGGCCGTGCCGCAGCGCCAGCACCGACTTGATCACCCCGCCGACGCCCGAAGCGGTCTGGCTGTGGCCGATGTTGGACTTCAGCGAGCCGAGCCGCAGCGGCTGCTCGGCGGGCCTGCCCTGACCGTAGGTGGCCAGCAGCGCCTGCGCCTCTATCGGGTCGCCGAGCGCGGTGCCGGTGCCGTGCGCCTCGACCGCGTCCACCTCCCCCGCGGTGAGCCTGGCATCGGCCAGCGCCGCGCGGATCACCCGCTGCTGGGCGGGGCCGTTGGGCGCGGAGAGCCCGTTGCTGGCGCCGTCCTGGTTGATCGCGGTGCCCCGGATCACGGCCAGCACCTGGTGGCCCAGTCGCTGGGCGTCGGAGAGCCGCTCCAGCACCAGCATGCCCACGCCGTCCGCCCAGGCGATGCCGTCGGCGGCGGCCGAGAAGGGCTTGCAGCGGCCGTCCTTGGCCAGCCCACCCTGCCGGGCGAACTCGACGAACGCCCACGGCGTGGCCGAGATCGCCGCGCCGCCGGCCAGCGCGAGCGAGCACTCGCCACCGCGCAGGCTCTGCACGGCCATGTGCATCGCGACCGAGGAGGAGGAGCAGGCCGTGTCCACCGTGACGGCCGGGCCCTCCAGGCCCAGGGTGTAGGCGATCCGCCCCGAGGCGACGCTGCTGATCGTGCCGGTCAGCAGGTAGCCCTCCACCCCGTCGGGCAGCGGCTGGTGCCCGCCCCCGCCGTAGCCCTGGAAGGCGGTGCCGACGAAGACCCCGGACCGGCTGCCGCGCAGGGCGGCGGGGTCGAGCCCGGCCCGCTCCAGCGCCTCCCAGCTGGTCTCCAGCAGCAGCCGCTGCTGCGGGTCCATCGCCAGCGCCTCACGGGGCGAGATGCCGAAGAAGCCCGCGTCGAACTCCCCCGCGTCGTAGAGGAAGCCGCCCTGGTCCGAGTAGAAGGTGCCGGGCTTGTCCGGGTCCGGGTCGTAGAGCTTCTCGATGTCCCAACCGCGGTCGGTGGGCAGCCCGGAGACGGCGTCCGTGCCGGCCGCGACCAGCTCCCAGAGGTCCTCGGGCGAACGCACCCCGCCCGGGTAGCGGCAGGCCATGCCGACGATCGCGATCGGCTGGTGGGCGGCGTCGGTCAGGCTGCGGTTCTGCTGCCGCAGGCGCTCCGTCTCCTTGAGCGAGGCACGCAGCGCGTCGAGGAGCTGTTCGGTGGACGTGGTCATCGTGTACTCCGCACGGGCGTCGATCTCAGGAGTCGGAAGGGGCGAGGGCCAGACGGATCAGGCTCTCGGTGTCGAGCGCGTCGATGTCGGGCGCGTCGGCCGCGGGTTCGGCGGCGGGCTCGGCCGACGGGGCGTGCGGGTCGGCCGCCAGCCGCAGCAGGGCCTGGTCGAGGCCGGCCTCCCGCAGGCGGTGCGGCGGGATGCTCGCGAGCAGCTCGCGCAGCGCCGTGTCGGCCGGGTCCTCGGCCGCCGCCTGGGCGCTGCCGGGGAAGAGCAGCTCGGCCAGGTGCTGGGCGAGCAGCTGCGGGGTCGGGTGGTCGAAGATCAGCGTGGCGGGCAGCCGCAGCCCGGTGGCCGCACCCAGCCGGGTGCGGACCTCGACCGCGGTGATCGAGTCGAAGCCCAGCTCGCGGAAGGCCCGCTCGGCGGGCACCGCGCCCGGCGCGTCGAAGCGCAGCACGGCCGCCGCGTGGGTGCGGACCAGCTCCACCAGCGCCCGCAGCCGCTCGGCGGGCGGGGTGGCGGCCAGCGCGGCCAGGTAGGCCGCGCCTTCGTCCACCGCCCCCTCGGGCGCCTCGGCGGGCGCGTCCAGCAGCCGGCGCACCTCGGCCAGGTCGGCCACCAGCGGGCGCGGACGGGCGGCGGCGAAGGCGGCGTGGAACCGCGGCCAGTCCAGGTCCGCCACGGCGAGCAGGGCCTCGCCCTGCTCCAGCGCCTGGCGCAGCGCGGCCACCGCGTGCTCGGGGGCCATCGCCCGCAGGCCGCGGCGCAGCATCCGCTCGGTGGCGGCGCCCTCGGCCATGCCCGGCCCCTCCCACAGGCCCCAGGCGACCGACGTCACCGGCAGCCCGCGCCGGGCCCGGTCCTCGGCGAAGGCGTCGAGGAAAGCGTTGGCGGCGGCGTAGGCGCCCAGCCCGGTGCTGCCCCAGACGGCGGCGTTGGAGGAGAAGAGGACGAAGGCCTCCAGCCGATCGCCGAGCACGGCCTCGATGGCCAGCGTCGCGGTGACCTTGGCGGTGGCGGAGTCGGCCAGCAGGGCGCGGTCGGTCTCGGCCAGGGTGGCCGTCCAGCCCGCGCCGGCGGCGTGGAAGACGGCCCGGATCGGCTCGCCCTGGGCCTCGACGGCGGCGGCCAGCGCGGTGAGCGCGGCCCGGTCGGCGACCTCGCAGGCGGCGACGGTGACCCGGGCGCCCAGTTGCTCCAGTTCGGCGCGCAGCGCGTCGGCCCCGGGCGCGGCCGGACCGCTGCGGCTGACCAGCACCAGGTGCTCGGCCCCGGCCCCGGCCAGCCAGCGGGCGACATGGCCGCCGATGGCGCCGGTGCCGCCGGTGACCAGCACCGTGCCGTGCGGGCGCCACGGCGTGCCGGCCGCCGACGGCCGTGGGGCCCGGTTGAGCCGCCGCACGTGCAAGCCGGCCGGGCGGATGGCGACCTGGTCCTCGGTACCGCCGTCGCACGGCAGGCCGGCCAGGACGGCGCCCAGCCGCTCGGCCCAGCGCTCGTCCCACGGCCCGGCGGCCGACGGCAGGTCCACCAGGCCGCCCCAGCGCTCGGGGTGCTCCAGGCCGATCACCCTTCCCAGGCCCCAGAGTTGAGCCTGTGCCAGATCCGTTGACTCGGCGCCCGGTTCGGTGCTGACGGCGCCGCGGGTGGCCAGCCAGAGCGGTGCGGCGCACTCCGCGGTGCCCAGCGCCTGGACCAGCGCCAGGGAGCCGGCCAGCCCGCGCGGCACGGCGGGTGCCTGCGCGGACGGCTCGGTGTCCAGCCCCAGCAGGGAGAGCACGCCGTCGACCTGGCCCGCGGTGCGCAGCAAGTCGAGGTAGTGCTCGGGGTCGGCGTCGGTGACGGCGATGCTCCGCTCGACCACCTCGGCCCCCGCCTTGCCGAGCGCCACCGCGCAGTCCTGCACCAGCGCGCTGTCGACGGCCGGGGAGGCGACCACCAGCCAGGTCCCGGCCAGCCGGGCCGGGCCGGCCGGGTCGGCGACCGGCCGCCAGTCGACCCGGTAGCGCCAGTCGGCGATGCTCGCCGCGGCCTCGCGCTCGCGCCGCCAGGCGGCGATGGCCGGCAGCGCCTCGCCCAGCGGGCGGGCCGGGTCGAGACCGAGGGTGGCGGCCAGCTCGCCGCTCTCCACCGCGCGCCAGAACTCGCCGTCGGCGGCGGTGCCGGTGGCGGCGGGCGCGGCGGGACCGGCGGCGTCCAGCAGCCAGTAGTGCTCGTGCTGGAAGGGGTAGGTGGGGAGGTCGACGTGGGCGGTGCTGGTGAGCAGCCGGGTCCAGTCGACGGTGGCGCCGTTGACGAAGGCCTCGGCCAGCGAGGTCAGCAGCCGCTCGGGGCCGCCCTGTTCACGGCGCAACGTACCCAGCGCGACGCCGCCGCCGTTCTCGTCCAAGGTCCCCTGGACGCCGACGGTGAGCACCGGGTGCGGGCTGGACTCCACGAAGACGCGGTGCCCGGCCTTCGCCAGCTCGGCCACCGCCTCCTGCAGACGCACCGGGTGGCGCAGGTTCTCGTACCAGTAACGGCCGCCCAGCTCACCGGGCCTGACCCACTCGCCGGTGTACGTCGAGAGCATCGGGATGCTCGGGGCCAGCCCGGTGACCGGCGCGAGCGCCTGAAGGATCTCCTCCTCCAGCAACTCCATCTGCGCGGAGTGCGAGGCGTAGTCCACGTTCACCCGACGGGCGTCCACGCCCGCGTCCGAGCAGGCCACCATGAACTCGTCCAGCGCGGCCGCCTCACCCGAGACGACCACCGAGCCGGGGCCGTTGACCGCCGCGACGCCGACCCGGCCCTCGAAGCCCACCAGCAACTCGCCGGCCTTCGCGGCGGAGGCGAAGAGCGACACCATCCCACCCGAACCCGCCACCCGGGCCAGCGACTTGGCCCGCAACGCGACCACCCGCGCCGCGTCCTCCAGCGACAGCGCCCCCGCCACGCAGGCAGCCGCGATCTCACCCTGCGAGTGGCCGACAACGGCGGAGACCTCGACACCCAGCGAACGCCACAACGCCGCCAGCGAGACCATCACCGAGAAGAGCACCGGCTGCACCACGTCGACCCGCTCCAGGAGCGCCGCGTCGGTCAGCGCCTCCTCCAACGACCAGTCCGTGAACGGCGCCAGCGCCGCCGAGCACGCCGCGATCGACTCCGCGAACACGTGCGAGGAGGCCAGCAGACCCGACGCCATCCCCACCCACTGCGAACCCTGACCCGGGAAGACCAGCACCACCCCACCATCACCGGCCGCGCGCCCGACCACCCGCTGCTCACCCAGCAGCACCGCCCGGTCCTCGAACAGCGCCCGGCCGCGCACCAGCGCCGCACCCACCGGCGCGAGGTCGCCCTCGGCCGCGAGGTCACCCGCATTGGAGCCCTCGAACGCCGCGAAGCGCTCGATCTGCGCGCGCAGCGCCGCTCCGCCCTTGCCCGAGAGCACCAGCGGCACCAGCGGGGTGTCCAACACCGGCGCCGCCGGCTCGGTGATTGACGGAGCGTCAGAAGGCTCCGCCTGCTCCAGGATCACGTGCGCGTTGGTGCCGCTGATCCCGAAGGAGGAGACACCGGCCCGGCGAACCCGCCCGGTCCGCGGCCAGCTCGTCCGCTCGCGCAGCAGCTCCACGCCGCCCGCCGACCAGTCCACGTGCGAGGAGGGCGCGTCCACGTGCAGGGTCTGCGGCAGCACCCCGTGGCGCAGCGCCATCACCGTCTTGATCACGCTGGCCACGCCCGAAGCGGCCTGGGTGTGGCCGATGTTGGACTTCAGCGAGCCCAGCAGCAGCGGCCGGTCCGCCTCGCGGCACTGGCCGTAGGTGGCGAGCAGCGCCTCGGCCTCGATCGGGTCGCCGAGCGAGGTACCGGTGCCGTGCGCCTCCACGGCGTCCACGTCACCGGTGCTCAGGCCGGCGTTGGCGAGCGCCTGCCGGATCACCCGCTCCTGGGCCGGACCGCTGGGCGCCGCCAGGCCGTTGCTGGCGCCGTCCTGGTTGATCGCCGAGGCGCGCACCACGGCGAGCACCTGGTGGCCCAGTCGCCGGGCGTCGGAGAGCCGCTCGACCAGCAGCATGCCCACGCCCTCCGCCAGGCCCATGCCGTCCGCCCCGGCCGCGAAGGCCTTGCAGCGCCCGTCCTTGGCGAGTCCGCGCTGGCGGCTGAAGGCGACCAGCGTCCGCGGGTTGTACATCACCGCCACGCCGCCGACCAGGGCCATGGTGCACTCGCCGCGGTTGAGCGACTGCCCGGCCAGGTGCAGGGCCACCAGCGAGGAGGAGCAGGCCGTGTCCAGGGTGATCGCGGGGCCCTCCAGGCCCATCGTGTAGGCGACCCGGCCCGAGGCGACGCTGGAGACCGAGCCGGTGAGCAGGTGGCCCTCCGAGCCGGCCGGCAGCGCGCTCAGACCGGTGCCGTAGTCCTGGTAGTTGATGCCGACGAAGACGCCGGCCCTGGTGCCGCGCAGCGAGGTGGGGTCGATGCCGGCCCGCTCGACGGCCTCCCAGGAGGTCTCCAGGAGCAGCCGCTGCTGAGGGTCCATCATCTGCGCCTCGCGCGGCGAGATGCCGAAGAAGCCGGCGTCGAACTCGCCCGCGTCGTAGAGGAATCCACCGTGGCGGACGTAGCTGGTGCCGTCCCGGTCCGGGTCCGGGTCGTAGAGCGCGCCCAGGTCCCAGCCGCGGTCACCGGGCAGCCCGGCGATCGCGTCGCCGCCGCCGTCCACCAGCCGCCACAGGTCCTCCGGCGAGCCGACCCCGCCGGGCAGCCGGCAGGCCATCCCGACGATGGCCAGCGGCTCGCCGTCGGTGGCGGTGCCGGTCGCGGTGCTGGTGCCGGTCGCGGTGGCCGGGTGCGCGGTGCCGCCGGCCGTGGCGGCCGGCGTCGCGGCGGCGTCGCCGAGCAGCAGGGTGAGCAGGTGGCGGGCCAACGCCTGCGGGGTGGGGTGGCTGAAGACCAGCGCGGCGGGCAGCCGCAGGCCGGTGGCGGCGGCCACCCGGTCGCGCAGCTCCACCGAGGTCAGCGAGTCCGTGCCGCTCTCCCGGAAGGCGCGGTCCGGCCGGACGCCGCCCGGCGCCCGGTGCCCGAGCACGGCGGCGGCCTCGGTGACCACCAGGTCGAGCAGCACCTTCTGCTGCTCGGGCGCGCTCAGGCCGCTCAGCCGCTGCCGCAGGGCCTCGGCGGCGGCCGGGGCGGCCTGCGCGCGGCCGGTGGTGGTGGCCTGGGCGGCCTGGGCCCGTGCGGGCCGGGCCTCGGGGATACCGGCCAGCAGCGGGCGCGGGCGGGCGGAGGTGAAGATCGGGCCGAACCGCGCCCAGTCCACCTCGGCGAGCGCGACCGTGGTCTCGTCGTGGTCCAGCGCCTGCTGCATGCCGAGCAGCGCCAGGCGCGGCGCGATGGTGGGCAGGCCGTGCCGGGCGGGCCGCTCGGGGTCCACGCCCGCCGGGGTGCAGCCGTCCCAGACGCCCCAGGCGATCGAGAGGGCCGAGCGGCCGCGGGCCCGGCGGCGCTCGGCCACCGCGTCCAGGTAGGCGTTGCCGGCGGCGTAGGTGCCGTGGTCGCCGCTGCCCCACAGGCCCGCGACGGAGGAGAAGAGGACGAAGGCGTCCACCGAGTCGCGGTCGAGCAGCTCGTCCAGGTAGTCCGCGGTGCCGGACTTGGAGGCCATGGTGTCGTCGAACTCCTGGAGGCTGACGCCCCCCAGCGGGCCGAGCTTGATGAAGGCGGCGGCGTGCACCACCGCGCGGATCTCGGGCCCCTGGGCCTCGACCCGCTCGATCAGCGCGGCCAGTTCGGCGCGGTCGCCGGTGTCGCAGTTGGCGATGGTCAGCCGGGCGCCCAACGCCTCGGTCTGGGTGCGCAGTTCGTCGAAGTCGGGCGAGTCGGCGGGCCTGCGGGTGGTCAGCACCAGGTGCTCGGCGCCGCCGCCGGCCAGCCAGCGCACCAGGTGCGGGCCGATCGCGCCGGTGCCGCCGGTGAGCAGCACGGTGCCGCGCGGGCGCCAGCCGCGCACCGGCGGGGTGTCGGCGAGCGGGGCGCGCTCCAGGCGGCGCAGGAAGAGGCCGGTGGCGCGGATCGCCACCTGGTCCTCGTCCTCCTGGGCCAGCACCGCGCAGAGCCGGGCGGCGGCCCTGGCGTCCAGCACGGGCGGGAGGTCGACCAGGCCGCCCCAGCGGTCCGGGTACTCCAGGGCGGCGGTCCGGCCCAGGCCCCAGACCTGCTGCTGGGCGGGCGCGGTGGCCGCCTCGCCGCCGCCGACCGAGACCGCGCCCCGGGTGGCGCACCAGAGCGGTGCGTCCACGCCCGCGTCGCCGAGTGCCTGCAGCAGCACCAGTGTGGCCGCGACCCCGGTCAGCAGGTGCGGAGCGCCGATCGCCGGGGCGGCGTCGAGTGCGAGCAGCGACAGCACGGCGTCCGCCGGGCCGGCCTCGCACAGCAGTTGGGCCAGCGCGGCGCGGTCCGTGGCGGCCTCGCCCGCCGCGACGGTCAGCACGGTGGCGCCCGCGGCGCTCAGCGCGTCGGCCACTATCGCGGGCAGCTCACCGGCGGCGCCGTCCCGCGGCAGCACCAGCAGCCAACGGCCGGTCAGCCGGGTGCCGGTCGGCTCGGCGGTGGGCTGCCAGCCGATCCGGTAGCGCCAGGAGTCCAGCACCGCGCTGTCGCGGCGGCCCCGGCGCCAGTCGGAGAGGGCGGGCAGCAGGGTGCTGATCGACTGGTCGCCGGCCACCCCGAGGCTCTCGGTGAAGGCGGCCAGATCGCCGCTCTCCACCGCGCGCCAGAACTCGCTGTCGACGGCGTCGGCTTCGGCGGCAGCGACCGCCGTGGTGACGGCCGTGGTGGCGGCGGTGCCGTCCAGCCAGTAACGCTCGCGTTGGAAGGGGTAGGTGGGGAGGTCGACGTGGGCGGTGCTGGTGAGCACCCGGGTCCAGTCGACGGTGGCGCCGTTGACGAAGGCCTCGGCCAGCGAGGTCAGCAGCCGCTCGGGGCCGCCCTGTTCACGGCGCAACGTACCCAGCGCGACGCCGCCGCCGTTCTCGTCCAGCGTCTCCTGGACGCCGACGGTGAGCACCGGGTGCGGGCTGGACTCCACGAAGACGCGGTGCCCGGCCTTCGCCAGCTCGGCCACCGCCACCTGGAGATGAACGGGGTGGCGCAGGTTCTCGTACCAGTAACGGGCGCCCAGCTCACCGGGCCTGACCCACTCGCCGGTGTAGGTGGAGAGCATCGGAATACTCGGGGCCAGCCCGGTGACCGGAGCCAGGGCCTGGAGGATCTCGGCCTCCAGGAGCTCCATCTGCGCGGAGTGCGAGGCGTAGTCCACGTTGACCCGCCGGGCGTCCACGCCCGCGTCGGCGCAGACGACCATGAACTCGTCCAGCGCGGCCGCCTCACCCGAGACGACCACCGAACCCGGACCGTTGACGGCGGCGATGCCGACCCGGCCCTCGAAGTCCACCAGCAGCTCGCCGGCCTTCGCGGCGGAGGCGAAGAGCGACACCATCCCACCCGAACCCGCCACCCGAGCCAGCGACTTGGCCCGCAACGCGACCACCCGGGCCGCATCGTCGAGCGAGAGCGCGCCCGCCACGCAGGCAGCCGCGATCTCACCCTGCGAGTGGCCGACAACGGCGGAGACCTCGACACCCAGCGAACGCCACAACGCCGCCAGCGAGACCATCACCGAGAAGAGCACCGGCTGCACGACATCGACCCGCTCCAGGAGCGCCGCGTCGGTCAGCGCCTCCTCCAACGACCAGTCCGTGAACGGCGCCAGCGCCACCGAGCACGCCGCGATCGACTCCGCGAAGACGTGCGAGGAGGCCAGCAGCCCCGACGCCATCCCCACCCACTGCGAACCCTGACCCGGGAAGACCAGCACCACCCCACCATCACCGGCCGCATGCCCGACCACCCGCTGCTCACCCAGCAGCACCGCCCGGTCCTCCAGCACCGCACGGCCGCGCACCAGCGCCGCGCCGATCGCCGCGAGGTCCTCGTCCACGCCGGCCAGCCGATCGAGCTGCGCCCGCAGCGCCGCCTCGCCGCGCCCGGACAGCACCAGCGGCACCACCGGGGCGTCGACCACCGGCTCCACCTCTACGGCTGACGGATCGTCAACCTCGGTCGCCTGCTCCAGGATCACGTGCGCGTTGGTGCCGCTGATCCCGAAGGAGGAGACGCCGGCCCGGCGCGGCCGCCCGGTCTCGGGCCAGTCGACCGCCTCGGTCAGCAGCCGCACCGCGCCCGCCGACCAGTCCACGTGCGGGGTCGGCTCGTCCACGTGCAGGGTGCGCGGCAGCACCCCGCCACGCAGCGCCAGCACCATCTTGATCACCCCGGCCACCCCGGCGGCGGCCGCCGTGTGGCCGATGTTGGACTTCACCGAGCCGAGCCAGAGCGGCCGGTCCGCCTCACGGCCCTGGCCGTAGGTGGCGAGCAGCGCCTGCGCCTCGATCGGGTCGCCCAGCGGGGTGCCGGTGCCGTGCGCCTCCACCGCGTCCACCTCGCCGGCCGCCAGGCCCGCGTTGAGCAGGGCGCGGCGGATCATCCGCTGCTGCGAGGGGCCGTTGGGGGCGGTGAGCCCGTTGCTCGCGCCGTCCTGGTTCACGGCGCTGCCGCGCACCACCGCGAGCACCTGGTGGCCCAGTCGCCGGGCGTCGCTGAGCCGCTCGACCAGCAGCATGCCCACGCCCTCGGCCGGGCCGAAGCCGTCGGCCCCGGCCGCGAAGGCCTTGCAGCGCCCGTCGGCGGCCAGACCGCGCTGGCGGCCGAGGTCGACGAAGATGCCCGGCTGGGACATCACGGTGACCCCGCCGGCCAGCGCCATCGAGCACTCGCCGCGCCGCAGCGACTGCACGGCCAGGTGCAGCGCGACCAGCGAGGAGGAGCAGGCCGTGTCGATGGTCACCGCCGGGCCCTCCAGGCCCAGGCTGTAGGCGATCCGGCCCGATGCGACACTGAGTTGATTGCCCGTCAGCAGATAGCCCTCGTGCTCGCCGGGGGCGGCGTGCATCGGCGGCCCGTAGTCGGGGGCCAGCGAGCCGACGAAGACGCCGACCTGCTCGCCACGCACCGAGTCCGGCGCGATGCCGGCGCGCTCCAGGCTCTCCCAGGCGGTCTCAAGGAGCAGCCGCTGCTGCGGGTCCATCGCCAGTGCCTCACGCGGCGCGATGCCGAACAGGCCGGCGTCGAACTCGCCCGCGTCGTAGAGGAATCCGCCGGCCCGCACGTAGGAGGCACCGGGCCGGTCGGCGTCGGCGTGCTGCAGGGTGGCCAGGTCCCAGCCCCGGTCCGCGGGGAAGCCGGCGACCGCGTCGCGGCCGTTCACCACCAGCTCCCAGAACTCCTCGGGCGAGCGGACCCCGCCGGGGAAGCGGCAGGCCATGCCGACGATGGCGATCGGCTCGCTGCCGCTCTCCTCCAGCTCCTGCAGCCGGCGCCGGGCCTGACGCAGGTCCGCAGTCGCCCGCTTGAGGTAGTCGCGCAGCTTCTGCTCGGTGGTCATCTGCTTTCAGCTCCTCGGGGGTCGCCAGGTCGGCGGGGCACACAGTGGGCGTCGTTACGGGGTGGTCGGCACGGCTCAGGAGAGGCCGAGGTCGTTGTCGAGCAGCTCGAACAGCTCCTCGTCGCTGGCGTCGTCGAGGTCGTGCCCGGCCTGCGGGTCCGCGCCCTCGGCGGGGCCCGCGCCGGAGCCCCAGCCGGCCAGGAAGGCGTAGAGCCGGGCGGCGATCGCGCCGCGCTGCTCGGCCCCTTCGGGGACCTCGCGCAGCACGTGCTCCAGCCGCTCCAGTTCCGCCATCAGGTCGGTGGCGCCCGCACCGCCGGCCGGTGCGGCGGCCGGGGCGTTGGCGGCGTCAGGCCGGGGCGCGGTGGCCTCGACCAGGTACTGGATCAGCGCGGCGACCGTCGGGTGGTCGAAGATCACGGTGACCGGCAGCCGGACGCCGGTGGCGGCGCCGAGCCGGTTGCGCAGCTCGACGGCGGTCAGCGAGTCGAAGCCCAGCTCGGTGAAGGCGCGTTCGATCCGGACCCCGTCCGGCGAGGCGTGGCCGAGCACACCGGCGGTGTGCTCGCGGACCAGCGCGGCCAGCACCCGCTGGCGCTCGGCGGCCGGCAGCGCGGCCAGCCGCTCGGCCTGCGAGGCCTGCCGGCGGTCGCCGAGCTCGGCCGGGGTCCGGCGGGCCGGCACCCGGATCAGGCCCCGCAGCAGCGGGTCGACGGCGCCGGCGGTGGCGCGGGCGCGCAGCGCGGGCAGGTCGAGCCGGACCGGGGCGAGCACCGCCTCACGGTGGCCGAGCGCCGCGTCCAGCAGCGCCATCCCCTCGGCCGCGCCGAGCAGCGGCAGACCGGAGCGGGCCAGCCGCTCCAGGTCGGCGGCGGCCAGGTGCCCGGTCATCCCGCCGTCCTGCGCCCACGGGCCCCAGGCCAGCGAGAGACCCGGCAGGCCCAGCGCGCGGCGCCGGTGGGCCAGCGCGTCCAGGAAAGCGTTGGCGGCCGCGTAGTTGGCCTGGCCGGGGCCGCCGAGCAGGCCCATCACCGAGGAGTAGCAGACGAAATGGGTCACGCTCGGCAGGTCGGCGGTCAGTTCGTGCAGGTGCCAGGCGGCGTCCGCCTTGGGGCGCAGCACGCCGTCCAGGCGCTCGGGGGTGAGCGAGGTGATCACCGTGTCGTCCAGCGCGCCGGCGGTGTGGATCACGGCGGTGAGCGGGTGCGCCGCCGGGAGGTCCGCGAGCAGCGCCGCCAGCTGGTCGCGGTCGGCGACGTCGGCGGCGGCGATCCTCACCTCGGCCCCGGCGGCGGTGAGTTCCGCGTGCAGCTCGGCCGCGCCCGGAGCCGCCGCGCCGCGCCGGCTGACCAGCAGCAGGTGCCGGGCGCCGTGTTGGGCCACCAGATGACGTGCCGTCAGGGCGCCCAGCGAGCCGGTGCCGCCGGTGATCAGCACGGTGCCCTCGGGATCCAGCGGGGCGGCCTCGGCGGGGGCGGCCTCGGCGCGGGCCAGTCGGGGCGCGAGCGCCTGCTCACCGCGCAGGGCGAGTTGCGGCTCGCCCGAGCCGAGCGCGGCAGCCAGTGCGGCGGCCAGCGCGGCCGCCGTGGACGGTGCGGCGTCGACGTCCAGCAGCACGATCCGGCCCGGGTGCTCCGACTGCGCGGAGCGCAGCAGGCCGCGCACGGCGGCGGCGGCCAGGTCGACCTGCGGGTCGGCGGTGCCGGTGGTCAGCGCGCCCTGGGTGACCACCACCAGTCGGGCGGCGTCGAGGCGGTCGTCGGCGAGCCAGCTCCGCACCAGCTCCAGCGCGCGGTAGGCGGCCGCGCGCAC
Source organism: Kitasatospora sp. NBC_01287 (assembly GCF_026340565.1). Lineage (NCBI taxonomy): Bacteria > Bacillati > Actinomycetota > Actinomycetes > Kitasatosporales > Streptomycetaceae > Kitasatospora > Kitasatospora sp. NBC_01287. The sequence goes on along the minus strand of NZ_JAPEPB010000001.1, from coordinate 7,589,376 downwards.
GTCCAGCGGCGGGCGGCCGCTCGCCCCGGCGGCCAGCGCGTAGGCGATCACGGTGCGCTCGCCGGCCACCGCCTCGCCGTCGGGGGCCAACGACTGGGCGAAGGTGTCGAAGTCCGGGTAGTGCTCGGTCCGCAGCCCGGCCCGCTCCAGTGCGGCCGTCAGCTCGAAGCGGTCGGTGCCGAGCAGGGTCCAGGAGTCGGCCGGCTCCGGACGGGCGTCCTGCCGGGACTGGACGGGCTGCCAGTCCAGCCGGTGCAGCGGCAGCCGGCCGGACGCGGGGGCGGCCAGCGCGCCGGGTGCCACCGGGCGCAGGGAGAGCGCGGCGACCTGGGCCACCGGCTCGCCCAGCCCGTCGGCGAGCAGCAGCGCGACGCTGTCCGTGCCGGTCGGGGTGACCCGCACCCGCAGTGAACCGGCGCCCGGCGCCTGGACACTGACGCCGGTGAAGGCGAACGGCAGCAGCAGCGGCGCGGGTTCGGTGCCGGCGGGGGTGTTGGAGGCCAGCAGCACGGCGTGCAGGGCCGCGTCGAGCAGGGCGGGGTGCAGGCCGTAGGCGGCGGCGTCCGCGCGGAACTCCTCGGGCAGCGCCACCTCGGCGTAGATCTCCGTGCCCGACTGCCAGGCGGCGCGCAGGCCTTGGAAGGCGGGGCCGTACTCGTAGCCGCGGGCGGCCAGCGCGGTGTAGCCGGCCTCGACGTCCAGCGGGACGGCGGCGGCGGGCGGCCAGGGCGCGAGGGCGGTGGACTGCTGGGGGGCGGCGAGTGGCTCGGGGGCCGCGTCGGTGATCAGGCCGGTGGCGTGCCGGGTCCAGGCGGCCTCGGCGAGCGGCTCGGCGCCCTCCGGCGAGGAGTACACCTCGACGGCGCGCGCCCCGCGCTCGTCCCGCGCGCCGATCCGGACCTGGATCCGCACCTCGGCGTCCTCGGGCAGCGGCAGCGGGGCCTGCAGGGTGAGCTCCTCGACCGTCCGGGCCTCCAGCAACTGGCCTGCCTGGTGCAGGAGTTCCAGGAAGGCGGTGCCGGGGAGCAGCACGGTGCCGGCCGCGGCGTGGTCCAGCAGCCAGGGATGCGTGCGCAGGGCGAGGCGGCCGCTGAGCACCACGCCGTCGCCGGTCGCGGCGGGGAGCGCGACGCTCAGCAGCGGGTGGCCGACCGGGACCAGCCCGAGGTCGGCCGGGTCGCCGGCGGCGCCGGTGCGGGCCGGCGGCCAGTGGTCCTGACGCTGGAAGGCGTAGGTGGGCAGCTCCACCCGCCGCTCGGCGGCCGGCAGCAGGGTGGTCCAGTCCACGTCCACACCACTGGTGAAGGCCTGCGCCAGCGAGCGGACGAAGCGCTCCGCACCGCCCTCGTCACGCCGCAACGTGCCGAAGGCCGCCGCCTCGATGCCGAGTTCGGCGAGCGTGTCCTCGATCGCCGGGGCCAGCACCGGGTGGGCGCTGACCTCGATGAAGGTGCGGTGCCCCGCCTGGGCCAACTGCGTGACCGCGTCCTGGAACAGCACCGGATAACGCAGGTTCTCGTACCAGTAGTCCGCGTCCAACTCCGGCCCGGAGAACCACTCACCACGAATCGTGGAGAGCATCGGCACCTGCCCGGCCCGCGGCACCACCGAGGACAGCGCCGCCTTCACCTCCGCCTCCACCGGCGCCACCTCCGGCGAATGCGACGGGAACGCCGCAGCGATCCGCCGCGCCCGCACCCCCCGCACCTCACACAACTCCAACAACCGCTCCAACGCCCCGAACTCACCCGACACCGCGACCGTCGCCGGACCGTTCACCGCCGCCACGTACAGCCGGCCACCCACCTCGGCGACCAACTCCTCCACCAACACCCGCGAAGCGAACAACGACACCATGCTGCCCACATGCGCGATCCGCTCCATCACCCGCGCCCGCAACACACTGATCCGCGCCGCGTCCTGGAGCGACAGCACCCCCGCCACATGCGCGGCCGCCACCTCACCCTGCGAATGACCCACCACCGCCGCCGGCTCCACCCCCGCGGCCCGCCACACCGCCGCCAACGACACCATCACCGCGAACAACACCGGCTGCAACACCCGCACACCCGCGAACTCGGCCCCGTCACCCGCCAACACCTCGGCCAACGACCAGTCCACCAGAGGCGCCAGCGCCGCCTCACACTCCGCGATCGACCCCGCGAACACCGGCGACACCCGCATCAACTCCCGGGCCATCCCCACCCACTGCGTCCCCTGCCCCGGGAACACGAACACCGGACGATCACTACCGGCCGCCACCCCCCGCACCACCGCGGGGGACTCCGCACCCGAGGCCAGCACCCGTGCGCCGTCGAGCAGTTCGACCAACCCCTCACCCAGCACCACCGCCCGGTCCTCGAACACCGACCGCTCGCGCACCAGGGAGGCCGCCACCGCCGCCGGATCCAGGTCGAGCGCCTGGTCACCGGCGAAGGCCGCGAGCCGGCCCGCCTGGCCGGCCAGCGCGTCACCACCGCGCGCCGAGAGCACCCAGGGCGCCGACCGGACATCCAGCACCGGCCGCCGCTCAACTGATGACGCGTCAGCTTCCGTTGCCTGCTCGATGATCGCGTGCGCGTTGGTGCCGCTGATGCCGAAGGAGGAGACCGCACCCCGGCGCGGCCGGGGCGCCTCGGGCCAGGCCCGGGCCTCGGTCAGCAGCCGCACCGCGCCCGCCGACCAGTCGACCCGGGAGGTGGGCGCGTCCACGTTCAGGGTGCGGGGCAGCACGCCGTGCCGCAGCGCCAGCACCATCTTGATCACGCCCGCCACCCCGGCGGCCGCCTGGGTGTGCCCCAGGTTGGACTTGAGCGAACCGAGCCAGAGCGGCCGGTCCGCCTCGCGGCCTTGGCCGTAGGTGGCGAGCAGGGCCTGCGCCTCGATCGGGTCGCCCAGCTTGGTTCCCGTGCCGTGCGCCTCCACCACGTCGACCTGATCGCCCGTCAACTCCGCGTCGGCCAGCGCCTGCCGGATCACCTTGCGCTGCGCCAGGCCGTTGGGCGCGGTCAGACCGTTGCTCGCGCCGTCCTGGTTGACCGCCGTGCCGCGCACCACGGCCAGCACCGGGTGACCCAGGCGCCGCGCGTCGCTGAGGCGCTCCACCAGCAGCACGCCCACGCCCTCGCCCCAGCCGGTGCCGTCCGCCGCCTCGGCGAAGGCCTTGCACCGGCCGTCGGGCGACAGCGCCTGCTGGCGGCTCAGCTCCACGAACATGCCGGGGGTCGGCATCAGCGCCGCGCCGCCCGCCAGCGCGAAGTCGCACTCGCCGCGCCGCAGCGCCTGGACCGCCAGGTGCAGGGCCACCAGCGAGGAGGAGCAGGCCGTGTCCACGGTCAGCGCCTGGCCCTCCAGGCCGAGCAGGTAGGCGATCCGCCCGGAGGCGAGGCTGATCGAGGCGCCGGTCAGCCGGTGTCCGTCCGTCCCGTCGCCGGACTCGAAGAGGCGCGGTCCGTACTGCACGTCGGTGGCGCCGACGAAGACGCCGGTGCGGCTGCCGCGCAGCTCGCCCGGGACCAGGCCGGCCCGCTCGATCGCCTCCCAGCTGGTCTCCAGCAGCAGCCGCTGCTGCGGGTCCATCGCCTGCGCCTCGCGCGGGGAGATGCCGAAGAAGCCCGCGTCGAAGCCGGCGATCCGCTCGACGAACGAGCCCTGCCGGGTGTACGAGGCGCCGGCGGCGGCCGGGTCGGTGTCGAAGAGCCGTTCCAGGTCCCAGCCCCGGTCGGTGGGGAACTCCCCGACGGTGCTGCGCTCGCCCGCGATCAGCTCCCAGAGCTGCTCGGGGGTGCTGATGCCGCCGGGGAAGCGGCAGCCGATGCCGAGGATCGCGATCGGCTCCTCGGGCCCGGTGGCGGCGCGGCGGGCGGTGGCGCGGCGGGTGGCGGCGGCCTGCTCCTGGTCGGCGTCGCGGTCGGGGTCCGCGCCGGCGCGGGCGGCGTCGAGGTGGCGGGCCAGGGCGCGCGGGGTGGGGTGGTCGAAGGTGACGGTGGTGGGCAGCCCCAGGCCGGTGGCCTCGGCGAGCTGGGTGCGCAGCCGCACGACGAGCAGCGAGTCGAAGCCCAGGTCGCGGAAGGAGAGATCCGGCTCGACCTGCTCGGCCGCCTCGTGCCCGAGCAGCGCGGCGGCGTGCGCGCGGACCAGCGCCAGCGTGTCGCGCCCGCCGGGGAGCGGCGCGGGCCGCACGGGGGTGGCGCCGGCGACAGCGGGAGCGGGAGTGGCGGGGATGGTCTCGGCGGTGTCGAACCAGTGGCGGCGGCGCTGGAAGGCGTAGGTCGGCAGGTCGACCGTCCGGGCGTGGCCGCCCGTCGGCAGGGCCGGCCAGTCCAGCGCGGTGCCCCGGGTCCAGGCGCCCGCGACCGCCGTGAGCAGCGAGCGCACCTCCGGCTCGCCGCCGTGCAGCACCGGGAGCGCGAGCGCGCCGTCCGGCACCAGGGCGGCGAGCACGCTGTCGGGGCCGAGTTCGAGGAAGGTGGTCACGCCCCGCTCGCGCAGGGTGGCGACGCCGTCGGCGAAGCGGACCGCCTCACGGACATGGCGCACCCAGTACTCGGGCTCGGTCAGGTCAGCGGTGAAGTCGCCGGAGACGTTGGAAACCACCGGGATCCGGGGCTGCGCGTAGTCCAACGACTCGGCGACCGCGCGGAACTCGGCCAGCATCGGCTCCATCAGCGCCGAATGGAAGGCATGACTGACCGTGAGCCGCTTGACCTTGCGGCCCTCAGAACGCCAGGCCGCCTCCAGTTCGGCGATCGCGCCCTCGGCGCCCGAGACGACGATCGAATCCGCCGCGTTGACCGCCGCGACATCGACCCCCTCGACCAGCGCGGCGCGGACCTCGTCCTCGGTGCCCTGCACCGCCAGCATCGCGCCACCGGCCGGCAACGCCTGCATCAGCCGCCCACGAGCCGCCACCAACACGCACGCGTCCGCCAGCGACCAGACACCCGCGACATGCGCGGCCGCCAACTCACCGACCGAATGACCGATCAGGTAGTCCGGCGTGACACCCCACGACTCCAGCAACCGGAACAGCGCCACCTCGAACGCGAACAGCGACGCCTGCGTGTAGACCGTCCGACCCAGCAGATCCGAGTCGGCGTCGAACATCACCTCGCGTAGCGGCCGCTCCAACTCCCCGTCGAACCGCGCACACACCGCGTCCAGCGCCTCCGCGAACACCGGGAACCCGGCATACAACTCCCGCCCCGCCTCCGCCCGCTGGCTGCCCTGGCCGGCGAAGAGCAGGGCGAGGTGGCCACTTCCGGCGGTGCCACTCACCACACCGGGCGCCGGGAGGCCCGCCGCCAGTGCGTCCAGCCCGCGCAGCAGCTCGGCGCGGTCGCGCCCGGCCACCGCCGCGCGCTGCTCCAGCGCGGCGCGGGTGGTCGCCAAGGAGAGTGCCACGTCCGCCGGTTCGAGCTCGGGACGGTCGGCGAGGTGTGCGCGCAGCCGGGCGGCCTGCTCGCGCAGCCCGTCCCGGCTCCGGGCGGAGAGCGGCCAGACCAGGGCGGGCGACGCCACCTCGGGCGCCACCACCTCGGCGCGCTCCTGGGCGGGCCCTGAGGCCGGCGCCTCGGCGAGCACCACGTGGCAGTTGGTCCCGCCGATGCCGAACGAGCTGACGCCGGCCACCAGCGCCTCGTCCTCGCGCGGCCACGGGCCCAGCTCCCGCTGCACCGCCAGGCCGAGGTCGGCGAACGGGATGCGCGGGTTGGGGGTGCGGTGGTGCAGGCTGGCGGGCAGCTGACGGTGCGTCAGACTCAGCGCGGTCTTGATCAGTCCGACGATCCCGGCGGCGCCCTCCAGGTGCCCCAGGTTGGTCTTCACCGAGCCGACCCGCAGCGCCTGGCCCCCCGGGCGCCCGGCGCTCAGCGCGGCGCCCAGCGCCGCCGCCTCCAGCGGGTCGCCCGCAGGAGTGCCGGTGCCGTGCAACTCGACGTACTGGACGGCCTGCTGGTCCACTCCGGCACGGGCGCGGGCGGCCTCGATCACCGCGCGCTGCGCCTCGGGGTCGGGCACCGTCAGGCCCGCGCCGCCGCCGTCGTTGTTCACCGCGCTGCCCAGCAGCAGGCAGTGGATCCGGTCGCCGTCGGCCAGCGCGGCGCTCAGCGGCTTGAGCACCACCAGCGCGCCGCCCTCGCCCTTCACGAACCCGGCCGCGTCGGCGTCGAAGGTGCGGCAACGGCCGTCGGGGGCGAGCACACCCGCGCGGGCGGCGCGCAGCAGGCTCTCCGGCGCCAGGTTGAGGTGGACGCCGCCGACCACGGCCAGGCTGCTCTCACCGCGCCGCAGGCTCTGGCAGGCGAGGTGCACCGCGACCAGCGAGGAGGACTGGCCGGTGTCCACGGTCAGGCTGGGCCCGCGCAGGCCCAGGGTGTAGGAGAGGCGGTTGGCCAGCAGCGCGCGGGCCGTGCCGGTGAAGGCGAACGGGCCCACCGCGTCCGGCCCCGCACCGGCCTGCAGGGTGGCGTAGTCGTCCAGGATCGCGCCGACGAAGACGCCGACCGGCTGGTGGCGCAGCGCGTCCGGGGCCGTCCGGGCGTCCTCCAGTGCCTCCCAGCCGAGTTCGAGCAGCAGTCGCTGCTGAGGGTCCATCGCGGCGGCCTCGCGCGGCGAGACGCGGAAGAAGGTGTCGTCGAAGCCGTCGACCTGGTCCAGGAAGCCGCCGAACGGAGGGCAGTCGGCCGGCAGCGCGCCGCCGAAGCGGTCGGCGGGCGGCGCGGTGACGGCGTCCACGCCGTCCCGCAGCAGGCTCCAGAACTCCTCGGGACCGCCGGCACCAGGCACCCGGCAGGCCATTCCGACGACGGCGATCGGCTCGTCGATGTTCCGCTCGTCGGCGGTTCCGGCGGTTCCGGCGATTCCGGTGATTTCGGCGTTGCCTTCGGGGTGACCGGTGCGGGACTCAGGCCGAGTATTCGTCATTACCCTTTTCCAACCCCTTTGGCCGGTCACCTGAACGCCGGATGCAACGCCCGGATGCAACGCCCGGCGGCAGGCCTGTGCCACCCCCGGTGCAATAGACGGCGCTCACGCTACTGAGCAGGCCCGGGGCGGCCAACCCCTATAATCCCCTAGCGCGTTCTCGCGGTTGACGAGGTGCCGGGAGCTGCGATATCCCCTAGTACGCGGGGGTGTGACCGGAACGGCGTGCAGCGGCCGGCCGCGGCCCGACAATTCCCATTCCCAGATGCGCGGACGCGGATATTCTCCCACGTTCCGCCGACGGGCCCCCGCCCTTTCGAAACCCGAACGTGCCCTGCCGGCGCCCGCTCCCGGGTCCGGCCGAGTGGGAGAAGCGTCCATGCCACTGACCGCAGAACAGCAGCACACCACCACGCAGCAGGTGCTCGCCATCGGCCCCGAGGACCCGCGCTACGCGGACCTCACCCGGGGCTGCAACCAGCGCTTCACCAGCCGGCCCGACCAGGTCTACCTGATCCGCTCCACCGCGGACGCCGTGCAGGCGGTGCAGGAGGCGGTGGACGCCGGCCGGCCGATCTCGATCCGCAGCGGCGGCCACTGCCAGGAGCCGCTGGTGGACAGCCAGGAGGTGCGGGCGCTGCTGGACATGTCCGAGCTGCGCGCGGTGACCTTCGACGCCGAGCGGCGGGCCTTCGGGATCGAGCCGGGCCTCACCCTGGGCGAGATGTACCGCACGCTCTTCAAGAACTGGGGCGTCACACTGCCCGGCGGCTCCTGCCCCTCGGTGGGCATCGGCGGCCACATCGCGGGCGGCGCCTACGGTCCGCTCTCCCGCCGCCTGGGCTACCTGGTCGACTACCTGTGCGGGGTCGAGGTGGTGGTGGTCGACGCGGACGGCACCGCGCGCGCGGTGACCGCCACCGACGCGGCCGACGACCCCAACCGCGAGCTCTGGTGGGCGCACACCGGCGGTGGCGGCGGCAACTTCGGCGTGGTCACCAAGTACTGGCTGCGCACCCCCGGCGCCCGCGGCGACGAGCCGGGCGACCTGCTGCCCCGCCCGCCGCACTCGGTGCTGCTGGGCTACGTGGTCTGGCCGTGGGAGGGCATGGACGAGGCCAACTTCAGCCGCCTGGTGAAGAACTACGTCACCTGGTACGAACGCAACAGCGGCGCCGACTCGCCCTACCTCGACCTCTACAGCGGCCTGCTGCTGCCGCACCGCACGGCCGGCGGCATCATGATGAACGTCCAGATGGACGCCGACGCGCCGAACGCCGCCGAGCTGTTCCAGAAGTTCGGCGAAGCCGTGCTGGACGGGGTGACCGTGCCGCCGGTGATCGTCGAGCGCCAGCACCTGCCGTGGTACCGGGCCACCCTGTGGAACGGCCTCTACACCAGCGGCGGCCTGGAGACCCAGCGCTCCAAGGTGAAGGCGGCCGACATGCGGGCCCGCTACACCGACGAGCAGGTGGCCACCTGCTACCGCTACCTGACCACACCGGACTACGCCAACTCCTCCGCCGCGCTGATGTTCGTCGGCTTCGGCGGCATGGTCAACGAGCGCGAGACGGACGCGACCGCGATCCCGCAGCGCGACTCGATCCTCAAGCTGGTCTTCTCCGCCTCCTGGATCGACCCGGCCGAGGACGACAAGCACCTGACCTGGCTGCGCGAGTGGTACCGCGACGTGCACGAGGGCACCGGCGGGGTGCCGATCTCCAACGGGATCACCGACGGCACCTACATCAACAACCCGGACACCGACCTGATGGACCCGCAGTGGAACACCTCGGGGGTGCCCTGGTACACGTTCTACTACAAGGACAACTACCCGCGCCTGCAGCGGATCAAGGCCGCCTGGGACCCGCGCGGCGTGTTCCGGCACGCGCTCTCCATCCAGCCCCCCGGCGCCGAGGACTGAGCCGGCCCGCCACCCACGGCGAAGGCGCCGGCCCCCGCGAGGGGACCGGCGCCTTCGCCGTGCAAGGTGCGTGCAAGGTGCGCACGAGGTGCGTACGAGGTGCGTACGAGGTGCGGCGTGCGGGCCGGCTCAGGTGGCCGGCCTGCGCACCAGCGAGAAGAGCTCGGGCCCGCGGGTCTCCAGCCGCTGCTGCGCCACCCGGCCCAGCCACCAGCAGAGCAGCGCGCCCCAGCCGATGCCCACCGGCACCGCCAGCCACTCCAGCGCCCCGACCCCGGCCGCCGTACCGGCGATCAGCAGCGCGGCGGCGGGCAGCAGCGTGATCACCGGCAGGGCGATCAGCATCAGGTTGACCTTGACCTGCCGCGGCGGGGTGGGCCCGCCGTCCGCCGAGAGCGGGAACATGGTCAGCACCGAGACCAGCACCAGCACACCGGTGGCACCGGCGACCAGCGCCGGCTCCGCGGCCAGCACCCACGGCCAGGCCCAGTGCTGCCCGCTGATCGCGGTGAGCACCACGGTCAGCAGCAGCCCGACCGGGCCGACCACCAGGAACCAGGCCCACTGCCGCCCGCGCACGTCCGCCCGCTCGACCCGCGGCGTCACCAGGGTGAGCCAGAGCGCGGAGCCGTCGTCGCCGTAGAGGTTGGTGAAGCAGGCCGCCGCGATCACGGTGAAGAGCAGCCCCGCGAAGGGCAGCATGATCGTGGTGCCACCGAGCGAGGGGATCACGCAGGCCAGCACGCCCACCAGGAAGGCGATCATCAGCTGCAGGCTGCGCAGCATCGAGCGCGAGTAGAGCCGCAGTTCCTTGCCGATCACCGCGCCGAGCGGGGTGGACGGCAGGATCGGCTTGCCCGCCTTGCGGGAACTGCGCGGGGCCTTGGTGGACTTGCCCTTCACCGAGAGGGTGAGCCGGCGCCGCAGCAGCGGCGGCCACACCAGCACCAGGGCGCCGATCAGCAGCACCAGGCCGCCGAGCGAGAGCGCGACCACGGCCCAGTCGGAGCGCCCGGCCGCGTCCACCGCCACCGCGCCCCACCCCGAGGGCAGCAGCCGCACGGTGTGCGCGAGGACCGGGGAGTTGCCGCTGGTCAGCTTCTTGGCGATCAGCGGCACCACCGCGGAGGCCAGCGACAGGCCGGTGATGACGAGGGCGACCAGCATCGAGCCGAAGTCGCGCCCGCGCCGGGAGGAGATGGTCGGGCCCATCACGCCGATCGCCACCGTGGAGGCGACCACCGCGAGCGCCAGCTGCAGCAGCACCGCGGCCACCCCGACCAGCGCGGCCGCCGCGCCCGACTGGGCACCGTAGGCGATCAGGCCGGCGAAGGCGAGCAGGCTGAAGACCAGCGAGACGTTGGCGAAGGCGGCGCCGAGCATCGCGTTGGCCAGCTTGCGGGCCGGGATCGGCAGCAGCTTGAAGTAGTCCAGGCGCAGCGTGCTGTCGTCACCCGCCAGCACCGGTCCGGTGACCCAGCCGAGCAGCCAGCCGAAGCTGAGCGTGGCCAGCACGTCGGCCCCCGCCCCGGGACGGGCGTAGTGCACCAGGCCCGCGCTGAACGAGCCGAAGGCGAGGAAGGTGATGAAGAGGACCATCGCGAGCGTGCCCCAGATGCGCTTGCCCTGGGCCTGCTTGCGCATGATCACCGTGCGCATCTCGATCAGGACGCCAACCATGACAGCCCTTCCGCGCCGCCCGTGCGGGCCCCGACGATGTGCACGAAGGCGTCCTCCAGCGACTGGCCGCCGCGGACCTCGTCGAGCGCGCCGTAGGCCTCGACCCGGCCCTTGGCGATCACCGCGACGTGGTCGCAGAGCCGCTCGACCAGCGCCATCACGTGGCTGGAGAAGACCACCGAGCCGCCGGAGGCGACGAAGCGCTGCAGGATGGTGCGGATGGTCGCGGCGGAGACCGGGTCGACCGCCTCGAACGGCTCGTCCAGCACCAGCAGCTTGGGGCCGTGCAGCAGCGCGGTGGCCAGGGTGATCTTCTTGCGCATGCCGGTGGAGTAGTCCACCACCACGGTGGACTCGGCCGAGTCCAGCTCCAGCACCCGCAGCAGCTCGTCGGCGCGCTGCTCGACCACCTCGCGCTCCATGCCGCGCAGCAGGCCGAGGTAGGTGAGCACCTCACGCCCCGTCAGCCGGTCCGGCAGCGCCATGCCGTCGGGCAGCACCCCGATCAGCGCCTTGGCGGCCACCGGGTCGGTCCAGACGTCGCGGCCGAAGATCCTGGCGGTGCCGCCGTCGGGGCGCAGCAGGCCGGTCGCCATGGAGAGCGAGGTGGTCTTGCCGGCGCCGTTGGGGCCGACCAGCCCGAAGAACGAGCCGCGCGGCACCACCAGGTCGATGTGGTCCACCGCGACGTTCTCGCCGAACTGCTTGAAGAGTCCGGAGAACTCCAAGGCGGGCGCCTGCTCGCTCTGCTCCAGCGGTTCGGTCGCCAACTCGGTCTCCTCGTACGGGGCGGCCTCGGCAGGCCGCGCTACTCGGTTCATGGGCCGATCTCCAGATCACGAAGGGGTCGTGTGCCAGTGGACGAGAACCCGGGCCTGGCCACGAACTCCTCCCAGCATGTGCATGTCAGTCAATGTTCTGGTAGGGCGGGCCCCATCAGAGCAGCTCCGCCCCCACACGCGCAGGCACTTTACGCTCCATGTATAGCCTGCTCACAGTGGGTTGCCACCCGCCGATCGGCGGGCCGACCCCCCTAACTTCGGATCAGGGGTACCGGGAGGGGGCGCATCGGACACCAACGACCGGGGGCGCGGGGTTTAGGGGGTTCTCCAGGGGTGTGGGCCGATCGACGGGCGCGGTTACGTTACCCGCGAACCCATCACGTAACCCCCGTCAGGAAGCAGAGGACCATGGCCGAAGCGCAGCGGACCACGGCCGAATCCCCGGCCTGGCGGACCTCGGGACCGGCCAGGACCACCGACCGCGGCAGCGGCAGCGGCAGCGGCAGCGGCAGCGAAACCGGCACCGGCACCGGCACCGGCACCGACCAGTCGGCCGAGCAGTCGGCCGAGCAGGGCGTCATCCTGGCCGTCGACTTCGCCGCCACCGGCCGCCCCGACGCCGGGTTCGGCCAGCTGGTACCGCAGTTGGGCACCGACCTGGCGCTCTGGGAGACCCTGGTGCCGGCCCCCGGCGAGGAGCGGGAGCTGACCGGTGAGGACTACCTGGAGCGCTGGAGCGGCCAGTTGCGCGCGGCCGGCCCGCGGGTGGCGGCCGTCTTCGGCTACTGCGCCTCCAGCGTCTTCGCACTGGCCCTCGCCGAGCGGATCGGCCGCTGGCAGGCCAGGCCCGCGGTGGTCCTCTTCGACCCGACCGCGATCACCGGCCCCACCGTGCTGCGCTACGGCTTCCACCGGGTGATCGACTCGCTGGCCGCGGTGCTCGGCGCCGAGGCGGTCGAGCAGGCCCGCGCCGAGGCCGCGGCGGCCACCGAACGGACGCCCGAACTGCTGCCGCTGACCGAGGAGTTCCTGCGGATCTACCAGGCGGCCGGCCAGGCCGCCTTCGCCAAGCTGGGCCTCGGCGCCGACCGGGCCGAGGAGTTGGTGGCCTGGTTCCGCAGCTACCTGCACTACGTGGTCGCCGCGAGCGAGCTGAGCGTCTCCCCCGACCTGAGCGGGGTCACCACGATCCGCGCCAACGACCTGCCCGCGGGCTTCCTCCAGGCCCCGCGGGAGCTGCGCTTCGACGTCGAGCACACCGGCCTGCTGGGCCATCCCGAGGTCGCCCGCGCCGTCGCCGACCTGCTCGGCTGAGCCCCGCCCCGTCTCGCAGCACGCCCGCAGCACGCCCGCGGCGCGCCCGCCGACGCGATCCGCGGCGCACCGCCGGCACCGCCAGCGCCGTCCGCAGAGCAATCCCAGAGCAATCCGCAGAGCAGGAGAGCCCCCAGATGCCCACCGCACCCTTCGACCAGGCCGACCTCGACCAGGTCGCGCAGGCCCTGACCGCACTCCCCCAGGTACTGCGCGCGCGGGTGGCGAGCGAGTTCACCCCGGCGGGCGAGCCGCGGCTGACCGCCCATCTCACCCTCGCCGAGCAGCCCGAGGCCGAGCGCGAGCCGGAGGTGGAGCAGCAGCGGGTCGACGAGTGGCAGCAGATCTACGAGTGGGTCTACGGCGAGCTGCCCGCCTCCGGCGGCTTCGGCGACAACTTCGTCGGCTGGCACAGCAGTTACTCCAGCTTGCCGATCCCGCTGGACGAGATGCGGGAGTGGCGCGACGCCACCATCGCCCGGATCCTGGCGCACCGCCCGCGCCGGATCCTGGAGATCGGTGTCGGCACCGGCCTGCTGATGGCCCATCTGGCCCCGCACTGCGAGCAGTACACCGCCACCGACTTCTCCCCCACCGTGGTGGCCTCGCTCACCGGCCAGCTGGCCGCGCTGCCCGCCGACGGCGCCGGGGCCGGGGCCGGGGCCGGGCTCGCCGACCGGGTCGAGTTCCTGGTCCGGGAGGCCAACGACTTCACCGGCCTGGCCGAGGACCACTACGACCTGGTGGTGATCAACTCGGTGATCCAGTACTTCCCGAACGCCGACTACCTGGCCGAGGTCATCACCGGCGCGCTGCGCCACCTGCGCCCCGGCGGCGCGGTCTTCGCCGGCGACATCCGCAACCTGCGGCTGCTGCCCAGCTTCCGCACCGCCATCGCCGGACGCGGCCTGCTCGGGCTCGGCGAGCCGGAGCAGGCGCTGGCGGCGGTGCGGCAGAGCAGCCAGGACGAACGCGAACTGCTGATCGACCCCGACTTCTTCGCCGCCGTGCGGCGGCAGAGCCCGCTGGCCGGGGCGCTGGAGATCCAGGTCAAGCGGGCCGCCCACCACAACGAGCTGAGCCGCCACCGCTACGACGCCGTGCTCTACCGCTCCCCCGCCCCGGCCCTGGAGCTCGACGACGCCGAGCAATTGGACTTCACCGGCGCCGAGGACCTGCGCAAGCGGCTCACCGAGGACCGCCCGGCCGCCCTGCGGCTGGTGTCGGTGCCGAACCTGCGGGTCCGCCACGAGAGCGCCGCCGCCCGGCTGCTGGAGCAACTGGCGCCGCTGGAGCAGGTGGTGGCCGAGCTGGAGCCCACCGAGCCTACCGGCGCCGACCCCGAGGACTTCTACCGCCTGGCCGAGGAACTCGGCTACCGGGCCGCCGTCACCTGGTCCGCCTCCGGCGCGCCGGACGAGGTCGACGTGGTCCTGGTGCGCGACGCGGACCCGGCCGCGGCGGTGCCCTACCTGCCCAGCGGCTCGCTGGAGCTGCCCTTCACCGCCTACGGCAACGACCCGGCCCGCAACGCCGCTTCCGCCGCGCTGCTCACCGCGCTGCGCGGCAAGCTGGCCGCCGTGTTGCCGGCGCACCTGGTGCCGGCCGTCCTGGTCCTCGACGCCTCCTGACCCGCGCCCGCGCCCGCTCCGGCCGGCGCCGCGCCCGCCCTGCCCCGCACCACACCCGCCCCGCACCGGCTCCGCCCTGAACCGGCTCCGACCCGAGCCGGCTCCGACCCGCAGGGGCCCTGACCCACACCGGTCTGTCCGCACGCACTCCGGTCTGCCTGCCCGACTCGAAGGGGTCCCATGCAAGAGATCATCAGCGCCGCCCTCGCCGCGGACGCCGACGCCAAGGACTTCGCCGCCCTCGCGGTGCCCGAGTCCTACCGCGCGGCCGTCCTGCGCAAGGAGGAGGCCGACATGTTCGAGGGGATGGCGAGCGCGGACAAGGACCCCTCGAAAGCCCTGCACCTGCAGGAGGTGCCCACGCCCGAGCCGGAGGCCGGCGAGGTGCTGGTGGCGGTGATGGCCAGCGCGGTGAACTACAACACCGTCTGGTCCTCGATCTTCGAGCCGGTCTCCACCTTCGGCTTCCTGGAGCGCTACGGCCGCTCCGGCCCGTCCGGCGCCCGGCACGACCTGCCCTACCACGTGGTCGGCTCGGACCTCGCGGGCGTGGTGCTGCGCACCGGGCCCGGCGTGCGGCGCTGGAAGCCGGGCGACAAGGTGGTCGCGCACTGCCTCTCGGTCGAGTTGGAGAGCCCCGACGGCCACGACGACACGATGATGGACCCGGAGCAGCGGATCTGGGGCTTCGAGACCAACTTCGGCGGCCTGGCCGAACTCTCGCTGGTGAAGGCCAACCAGCTGATGCCCAAGCCCGCCCACCTGACCTGGGAGGAGGCCGCCTGCTCGGGACTGGTCAACTCCACCGCCTACCGCCAGCTGGTCTCCCGCAACGGCGCGGGGATGAAGCAGGGCGACAACGTGCTGATCTGGGGCGCCAGCGGGGGCCTGGGCTCCTACGCCACCCAGTACGCGCTGGCCGGCGGCGCCACCCCGATCTGCGTGGTCTCCAGCCCGCAGAAGGCCGAGATCTGCCGGAAGATGGGCGCCGAGGCGATCATCGACCGCGGCGCCGAGGGCTACAAGTTCTGGCGGGACGAGCGCACCCAGGACCCGCGCGAGTGGAAGCGCCTGGGCGGGCGGATCCGCGAGCTGACCGGCGGCGAGGACGTGGACATCGTCTTCGAGCACCCCGGCCGCGAGACCTTCGGCGCCAGCGTCTACGTGACCCGCAAGGGCGGCACCATCGTCACCTGCGCCTCCACCTCGGGCTACATGCACCAGTACGACAACCGCTACCTGTGGATGTCGCTCAAGCGGATCGTCGGCTCGCACTTCGCCAACTACCGCGAGGCCTGGGAGGCCAACCGCCTGATCGCCAAGGGCAAGATCCACCCCACCCTGTCGGCCGTCTTCCCGCTGGAGCAGACCGGCGCGGCCGCCCGCGAGGTGCAGCTGAACCGGCACAGCGGCAAGGTCGGCGTGCTCGCCCTGGTGCCGCGCGAGGGCCTGGGCGTGGACGACCCCGAGCTGCGCGAGCGCCACCTGCCGGCCATCAACCGCTTCCGGACCGCGGAGCAGCCCGCGGAGCCGTCGTGACCGGGGCGGCCGGGGCAGCCGGGGGCGACGGCGCCTCCCGCGCGGTCGGCATCCTCGGCACCGGCTCCTACCTGCCCGCCGACGCGGTCTCCAACCGGGTGGTGGCGGAGCGCGCCGGCGTCACCGAGGAGTGGATCCTGCGCAAGACCGGGATCCGCGAACGGCGTTACGCCGCCGAGTCCGAGGCCACCTCCGACCTCGCGCTGGAGGCCGCCAGGGCCGCGCTGGCCCACGCCGGGATCAGCGCCGAGCAGCTCTCGCTGATCGTGGTCGCCACCTCCACCCCCGACCACCCGCAGCCCGCCACCGCCTGCCTGGTGCAGCACCGCCTCGGTGCCACCGGCGCCGCCGCCTTCGACCTCAACGCGGTCTGCAGCGGCTTCGTCTTCGCACTGGCCACCGCGGCCCGGCTGCTGCCGGAGCCGGACGGCACGGTGCGCGGCCACGCCCTGGTGATCGGCGCCGACACCTACTCGCGGATCATCGACCGCACCGACCGCCGCACCGCCGTGCTCTTCGGCGACGGCGCCGGCGCCGTGGTGCTCGGCCCGGTCCGCGCCGGGCTGGGCCTGATCGGCACCGACCTGAGAAGCCACGGCGACCAGCACGAGCTGATCCGGGTCGAGGCCGGCGGCAGCCGGCTGCCCGCCTCCGAGAAGACCCTCGCCGAGGGGCAGCACTGGTTCAGCATGTCCGGGCGGGCGGTGCGCGACTTCGTGGCCGCCGAACTGCCGCGCGCCGTGGACCGGATCCTCGACCGGCACGGCCTGCACCCCTCCGCGGTCGACCACTTCGTGCCGCACCAGGCCAACGGCGTGCTGCTGGGTGAGATCCTGCCGGACCTGGGCCTGAGCCTGGCCCACATCCACCTGAACGTCGCCGAGCACGGCAACACCAGCGCCGCCTCCATCCCGCTCGCGCTGGACACGGCGCACCGGGCCGGCGCCCTGCGCGACCGCGACCTGCTGCTGCTGGCCGGCTTCGGGGGCGGCATGACGGTGGGCACCGCCCTGCTGCGCTGGGACGCCCAGGCGGCCCCGGCCGCCCGCAAGGCCCACGTGGGCACCGGTGCCCACGCCACCACCGGTGCCCGCGCCGGCACCAGTGCTCGCGCTGCCCACCCGAACGTCCCGAAGGCCTCCCGAAAGGACGGCGCGGCATGACCGCAGCCCCACACCCCCTCGGCACCGCCGCCCCGCTCCCGCTGGGCACCGCCGCCGTCATCGGCCTGGGCACGGTCGGCTCCGCGCTGGCCCGCGCGCTGGCCCGGGCCGGCGCCGCCGTCATCGCCGTCGAGCCCACCGCCCAGCTGCTGACGGAGGCCCGGGCCCGCACCCTGGAGGGACTCGACGACCCGTCGGCCCAGATCCGGATCAGCTTCAGCACCCACCTGGACGCCATCGCCGGGGCCGACTTCGTCCTGGAGGCCGTCCCCGAGCGCTTCGAGCTCAAGACCGAGCTGCTCCGGCGGGCCGACCAACTCTGCGGCCCCGACACCGTCTTCGCCACCACCACCGCCCGCTCGGTGACCCAGGTCGCCGCTGCCGGCGGCCGACTGCCCCGCACCGTGGGCCTGCACCCGGTGGGCCACGCCCCGGCGGGCGGCGCGATCGAGGTGGTCACCACCCCCGTCACCGAACCCGCCGTGCGCGCCTTCGCCGAGCAACTGGTGACCGCCCTGGGCCGCACCCCGATCGTCGGCTGCGACCGCCCCGGCTTCATCGGGCTCGGCCTGCTGATGACCTACCTGAACGGCGCGATCGGACTCTACGAGCGCCGCTACGCCTCCCGCGAGGACATCGACGCGGCGATGACCCTGGGCTGCGGCCTGCCGCTGGGCCCGCTCGCCCAGCTCGACCTGATCGGCCTGGACACCGTCCTCGACACCCTGACCGGCCTGCACGAACTGACCGGCGAGGCCCGGTTCCTGCCGCCGCCGCTGCTGGAGCACATGGTCACCGCCGGCCTGCTCGGCGTGAAGTCCGGGCGCGGCTTCCACCACTACCCGGCCGCCACCGCCACCGGCTCCACCGCCCCTGGCACCGCGCCGGGCGGCACGGCGGTCGTGCCCCGCCCGGTGCGGCGGGTCGGCATCATCGGCTCGGGCACCATGGCCACCGGCATCGCCGAGGTCTTCGCCCGCTCCGGCTTCGACACCGTCCTGGTCGCCCGCACCGAGGTGCGCGCCAAGACCGCCCTGGACCGGGTGGCCGCCTCGCTGGAGCGCGGCACCAAGCGCGGCAAGATCACCGCCGAGGCGGCCCGGGACGCCCTGGAACGCCTCACCGGCGCCGAGGACTTCGCGGCCGTGGCCGACTGCGACCTGGTGGTCGAGGCGGTCGCCGAGGAACTCCCGGTCAAGCGCGAGGTCTTCCGCCGCCTGGACCAGGTCTGCCGCCCGGGCGCCCTGCTCTCCACCACCACCTCCAGCCTCCCGGTGGTCGAGTGCGCGGCGGTCACCTCGCGCCCCGAATCCGTGCTCGGCCTGCACTTCTTCAACCCCGCCCCGGTGATGCGCCTGGTCGAGGTGGTCGGCACCGTGCTGACCGCCGACGACGCCCTGGCCACCGCCCACCAGCTCTGCGCCCGCCTCGGCAAGCACCCGGTCACCATCTCCGACCGGGCCGGCTTCATCGTCAACACCCTCCTCTTCCCCTACCTCAACGCCGCCGTCCGCCTCCTGGAGGAGCACCGCGCCACCCCCGAGCAGATCGACACCCTCATCACCGCCGGCTGCGGCTACCCCATGGGCCCGCTCACCCTGCTCGACGCCATCGGCCTGGACGTCTCCCTGCAGATCCAGCACAGCCTGCACACCGCCTTCCGCGACCCCGCCCTGGCCCCGGCCCGCCCGCTGGAACAGCTGGTCGGCGTGGGCCACCTGGGCCGCAAGACGGGCCGCGGCTTCCACAGCTACTGACGGCACCGCGTGCTCGGCGGGCCCGGCGGTGCGGACCGCCGGGCCCGCCGGGCCCGCCGGCCCGCCGAGCACGCAAGTTCGCGCAAGTCGGAAGCGCACCGGCAACGTGATGGTGCAGGCTTCCTCACAGCGATCGTCCATCGCACCGAGGAGGACTCATCATGGCGCTGCACGAGCTCGGCAAGGACCCCGAGAGCAAGAACAACGGCTCGCCGACCCTGTACTACGACGACCAGTCGGACAACTACGTGATCCAGGGCTGGAAGGTATTGGACGAACAGCGCCTGTCACAGCTGGATCTGCCTGCCCACGAGACGGTGGTCGAGTTTCCCAAGCGCATGATGCGGTTCTTTCCGGAGGTGAACGATGGCCTCGGAGAAGACGTTTGAGCAGCTGTTCCGTGCAGCCGAGCAGTCCGCGGTGCACCTGGAGATGCGCGACGGATACATGCTGGATGATCCGTCGTTCATCGCCTGGCAGCAGGACGGGCGGCTCGTTCTGGACGACGAGGAAAGCCGGTGGTGGCGCCGACTCGTTCGCGACGCGGTGGCTCGCGGCGTCGAGGTCCGGCGGGCTCGGATCGTCTCCGAGCCCCTGAGCGCCTACACACGCTTCGAGTACGACAGCACCAGCGACCACAATGCCGCCGCCGGCGAGCAGGTGCGCTGGCTACCGCGCCGTCAGGCTACCGACCTCGCGCTGCCCGGAAACGACTTCTGGCTGTTCGACGCCACGATCCTGCTGGCCAACCACTTCACCGGCAACGGGGAGTGGGTCGACACCCAGACCATCACCGATCCCGTCGTCGTGAAACACTGCGCGGCAGCGTTCTTGTCCGTCTGGGAGCGCGCCGTCCCCCACGAGGACTACCGACCTGCCGAGTAAGACAGATGTCTCCCCACTCACCGTCGTCAAGCGTCGAGGAAGCACGCCTTGCCCTCGGTCAGCGACTCGACGGCATCCGACGGGATGCCGGCCTCTCAGCGCGGACACTTGCTGCCCGCGCTGGTTGGCACGAGTCCAAGTGCTCGCGAATCCGAAACGGAAAGACGCTGCCCTCCGAGGCCGACATCAGGGCATGGACGCTTCACTGCGGAGTGCCCGACCAGGCCGGAGATCTGATTGCGACAGCCCGTGGCGTTGAAGGGATGTACGTCGAGTGGCGCAGGCGGACACGCACCGGCCTGCGCCACGTGCAGCAGGCTGTCGTACCACTGTACGAACGAACTCGGCATTTCCGGATCTACGAGCCAGGAGTCATCCCGGGACTACTTCAGACACCGGCCTATGCCATCTCGCTCATGGGAGCGATCGTCGCGTTCCAGCGGATCCCCGACGACACCGAGGCGGCGGTCGCCGCCCGCATCGAGCGCCAGCGGGTGCTTCGCCAAGGCACGCACACATTCGCCGTCCTTCTTGAGGAGTCCGCTCTCAGGGCACAGGTCGCAGATCCCGAGGTGATGGCCGGCCAGCTCGGACACCTGCTGCAAGCAGCCTCCCTGCCGAGCGTCAGCCTTGGGATCATCTCTCAGTCAACACGTCGCACAATGTGGCCGGTTGAGGGATTCTGGATCTTCGACAGCGAGCGAGTCCTGGTGGAGCTTGTCACCGCGGAGGTGACAGTGACGCAACCTCGCGAGATCGAGCTGTACTCACGCACATTCGCGAAACTGGCCGGATTGGCCGTCCACGGCGCAGGCGCTCGCGCTCTGATCACCGCAGCCATCGCCGCGCTCGGGTGAATGCGGATCACCTGCCTCAGCGCAGGCCGACGGCCGGTGGTTCGGCACTGGTGCCGTCCTCGGAGACGATGATGAACCGGTTGCCGCCCGAGACCGGGATAGCCACCGGCAGGTACGACCGGCCGCCGCACCGACGGCGATCGCGTTGGTCCTCGCTCGCCCCGCACCGCTCACCCCTCACCGCTCACCCCTCACCGCTCGATGTACGTCTCCAGCCCCCGCAGGAAGACGTCGAGCTTGAACTCGAAGCGGTCGTCGCCGTCGCCGGTGACCAGCGTCTGCGCCATCTCCTTGAAGAGCGGGAACCGCTCCTCGGGGAGCTGGGCGAAGTAGTCCCTGACCCCCTCGAAGTACCCCTCGATGCCCACGCCCGACGCGAACTTCGCGGTGTACACCGAGGCTTCGTAGGCGTCGGTGTCGACCAGCTGGCCCAGACCGTCCAGCGCCCACGCGGCCACCTGTCGCGGGATGTCGACGGAGAGCATCAGGGCGAGCATGAACTCCGAGATCCGCAGCTTGTTGGGGCCCAGATGGATGCCGCCGAGCGAGACCACGGCGATGTCCCGGTGCGCGGTGTAGACCCGCTGCGCCTCCCGGCAGATCTCCTTGATCTGCTCCTTCCACCGCTCGGGCTCCGGGCGGGCGGGGAGCCGGATCTCGCCGGAGATCCGTTCCAGCATCAGCTCCAGCAGCTCGTCCTTGTTGGACACGTGCGCGTAGAGCGAGGCGGGGCCGGTGCCGAGCTCCTGGGCGACACGGCGCATCGTCAGGCCTTCCAGGCCCTCGCGGTCGAGCACCGCGATGCCGGCCTCGACGATGGCCTCGGGCGTGAGCGGCTGGCGGGTGTCGGCCTTGCGCGCCTTGTGCCACGGGATCGCGGGCATCTCCGAGGTCACGGGCGGCTCCTTTCGCGTCCCATCGCCTTCACGTCCGAATCGTCATTCACGTCTTCACGTCTTCACGTCTTCAACGTCCGATCGCCGACGCCCGGCTCTCCGGACGTCGACGATCATCGTAACCGAGGACGAACAATGTTCGGAACCACGAATGCTGTTTGACAGAACAGCGATCGAGTCCGTAGAACGTTGTTCGTCCGCTCTTCGCACCGTCTGGAGACTCCATGACCGACACACCCGCGCCCTACCGATGGCGATGGGCGGCGCTGTTCGTGATCCTCGCCGCCGAGGTCATGGACCTCCTCGATTCGCTGGTCACCAACATCGCCGCCCCCTCCATCCGCGCCGACATCGGCGGCGGCGAGACCACCATCCAGTGGCTGGGTGCCGCCTACACCCTCGCCATGGCGATCGGCCTGCTCACCGGCGGCCGGCTCGGCGACATCGTCGGCCGGCGCCGGATGTTCCTGATCGGCGCCGTCGGCTTCACCCTCGGCTCGATCGGCTGCAGCCTCGCCCAGGGGCCCGACCAGCTGATCGCCGCCCGCGTCTGCCAGGGCCTGCTGGGCGCGGTCATGCTGCCGCAGGGCCTCGGCATGCTCAAGGAGATCTTCTCCGAGAAGGAGCAGGCCGCCGCGTTCGGCATGTTCGGGCCGGTCATGGGCCTGTCCACGGTCGGCGGCCCGATCCTGGCCGGTTGGCTGGTCACCGCGAACCTGTTCGGCACCGGCTGGCGGATGATCTTCCTGATCAACATCCCGCTCGGCCTCTTCGCGATCATCGGCGGCCTGGTCTTCCTGCCGGAGTGGAAGAGCGGGCGCACCATCCGCCTCGACCTGGTCGGGGCGCTGCTGGCCGCGGCGGGCTCGGCCCTGATGGTCTTCCCGCTGGTGCAGGGCCGCGAACACGGCTGGCCCGCCTGGGCGTTCGCCCTGATCGCCCTCTCGATCGCCGTCTTCGCCGCCTTCGGCTGGTACGAGGCCCGGCGCAGCCGCGGCGGCGGCGACCCGCTGGTGGAGCCCAGCCTGTTCGCCAAGCGCGGCTTCAGCGGCGGCATGGTGCTCGGCCTGCTGTTCTTCTCCGCGATGACCGGCTTCTGGCTGACCTTCAGCCTCTACACCCAGATCGGCCTGCACTACTCGCCCCTCAAGGCGGGCCTGACCGGCATCCCGTCCTCGGTGGGCATGGTGGTGGCCTTCATCGCCTCGCAGGCCCTGGAGCGCTTCGGCCGCAGGGTCATGCACGCCGGCCTGCTGATGATGGCGCTCGGCGTGGGCGGCATCATGCTCACCCTGCAGCTGGCCGGCGCGGCCGTCACCCCCTGGCAGCTGGTCCCGGCCCTGGCGGTCACCGGGCTCGGCATGGGCCTGGTGATGGCCCCGTTCTTCAACACCGTGCTCGCCTCGGTGGAGCCGCACGAGACCGGCTCCGCCTCCGGCACCCTGACCGCGGTGCAGCAGTTCGGCGCCGCCCTGGGCGCCGCGATCCTCGGCACGGTCTTCTTCCAGCAGGTGAAGTCCGGTGACTTCCGGCACGCCGAGCAGGTCACCCTGGGCACCGAACTCGTCATGATGGCAGCGGTGTTCCTCGCGGTCTTCCTGCTCCCCCGGCACGCCAGGCCGCAGAGCGACGTGGTGGCGGGCGGCGACGTCCCCGCCGACGCCCCCGCAGCCGAGGTCAACGCCTGACTCATCCCGGGCGCCGGCCGCCGCAGTGGCGCCACTTCCCCGCGGCCGACTTCCCCACGGTCGCGGGGAAGCCGGCGCTCGGGCCGGACCGAGCCGCGGCCGGCGCTCGGCTCCAAGTTGGCGCCCGCACATACCGCAACCCCGCGAGGCCGACATGACCTTCACCACCGAGGAGTACCTCGACGAGCTCTCCTACCTGAACGACTACGTTCGCGACGACTGGCTCGGGTTCTCGGTGATCACGGGCTCCGCGGCGAAACTGCTCGGTGACGAGTACTCGCGCCCGGCGGAGCGGGAGTTGTGCCTGCGGCTGATCCGCGATCTGCTGAGCGAGGGTGCCCGGGCGGGGGATCTGAGCGCGGATCCGGACCACCCGTTCCTGCCGTGGGAGTCGGATGCCGCCGGTTCGCTGACCCGGATCCGGGCGGAGCTGGAAGCGTTGGGGAAGTCGCCCGATTCCGGGGACGTCTGCTGGTTCTCGGCGGACTGACCGGCCGTGCGGCTCCTGAAGGCCGCTCTCCCGGCGCGCCGCGCCCTCCGCCGAGCCCGGGAACCGGAACTGGTCCGGCCCGCCCGTTAATTCGATGGCTCCCCGCCCCGGCGCCTACCTACAGTGAGCGGATCGACCACTGACTGCCGGGAGCGGATCCATCATGCGCGTGCACTATCCCCGCACGCCGCATCTGCCCTGGTCGCCCGGCGCGACGGCGGACGACCTGCGGAGCAGTGAGCTGTCCGGCCTGCGCGGCCGCGAGGTGGTGGTCACCGAGAAGCTCGACGGCGAGAACACCACGCTCTACCGCGACGGCCTGCACGCCCGCTCGCCGGACTCCGCGCACCATCCGTCCCGGGCCTGGGTGAAGGGCCTGCAGGGGCGGCTCGGGCCGGCGATCCCGCCGGACTGGCGGGTCTGCGGCGAGAACCTCTTCGCCCGGCACTCGCTCGCCTACCAGGAGCTGGCGGGGTACTTCTACGGCTTCTCGGTCTGGGACGAGCGGGACCGCTGCCTGGACTGGGACGCGACCGTCCGCTTCCTGCACCGCGGCGGCGTGCCGACGCCCCGGGTGCTCTGGCGCGGGGTCTTCGACGAACGGGCGCTGCGTGCGCTGCGGGTGGACCCGGCGCGCGAGGAGGGGTTCGTCGTCCGCGCCGTCGAGGGCTTCGCCCGCGCGGAGTTCGGGCAGCGGGTGGCCAAGTGGGTGCGCCCGCACCACGTGCGGACCGACACCCACTGGATGCACGCCGCCGTCGTGCCCAACGGCCTCGGGCCGGCCGCCGAGCTGTGGGCGGTGCGCTCCGGCGCCGCGCCCGACCTGCCCCGGCTGCTGGCCGCGCTGGGGCTGCCGCCGGGCCCGGAACACGAGCAGCCGGCCGCCGGGGTCACGGAAGCCGCCGAGGCAGCAGCCACCCGCGTCACGGAAGCCGCCGAAGCCCTCGACCTGCTCGGCCGCACCGGTGACGCCCGGCTGGCCGGCGTCCTCGCCACCGCGCTGCACGGCACCCGCCGGGCCTGGCTTGCACCCCGGCTGGCCGGGCCGCTCGGCCTGCCGCTGGCGCGCCGGATCGCCGACCTGGTCGGCCTGCACCCGGCCCTGCACCGCCCGTACCCGGACGAGGACCGGCGCGCCGGGCTGGGCTCCCTCGCCCTGGCCGCCGATCTCGGGGTGCTGCACTCCGTGGCCCGCGCGGTGCTCGCCGGCCGCACCGACGGGGCGGCCGGCGAGGCCCGCGAGCAGGTCGACTGGTCCGCGCTGCACGCCCAGGAGGCCGGGCTCTGGGGCCCGGCGCCGTTCGCCCGGCTGAGGGCGGGCCTGCGCGCCGAGCTCGCCGGGCTCGACGCCGCGGCGGCCGACCGCTGCTGGGCGCAGGCCCGCACGGCCTGGGCGCGCGGGCGGCTCGGCACGGTGGAGGAGGCGGTGGCGGCGACCTGGCGCTGGCGCTCCGCCGAGTTCCCGCGGCTGATCCAGCTGGTCGGCCCGTCCGGCAGCGGCAAGAGCACCTTCGCGGCCGCGCTGCCGGACATCGACGCCCGGATCTCGCTGGACGACCTGCGCGAGGCTCGCGGCGAGAGGGCCGACCAGCGCGCCAACCAGGACGTGCTGCGCGAGGGGCTGGACCGGCTGGACACCGCGCTGGCCGCGGGCGGCACCGTGGTCTGGGACGCCACCTCGCTCAGCCAGCAGCAGCGCTCGCTGGTGCACACGGTCGCCCAGCGCCGCGACGCCCTGCTCACCCACGCGGTGGCGCTGGTCGACGAGGCGGAGCTGACCGCGCGCAACGCGCGCCGGGCGCACCCGGTGCCGGCCGCGGTGCTGGGCGCCCAGCTGCACCGGTTCGGCCCGCCCTACCCAGGCCAGGCGCACCGCACCTGGTACCTGGGCGCGAGCGGCACGGTCGAGGACTCCGACGGCGGCCTTGGCAGGTCCGGCAGCGATCCCGGCAGCGGTCCCGGCAGCGGTCCGGGCAGCACCGATGGCACCCTGGTCGGGGAGGACGACGACTGATGCGCACCAGCGAGGAGATCTACCACCGGGTCCGCTGGGACCCGCAGTTCGACCCGGCCAGGTTCGTGCTCGGGGTGGCCAGGCGCGAGGCCGCGCCGAAGCGGATCCCGCTGCCCGCCTTCGTGCCGGGCGGCGAGGTGCCCTGGCACCGGGTGCTCTTCATCGAGGCGGACGACGAGGTGCTCTGGGACCGGGCCACCGGCGTGGACCGGATCGACTCCTCGACGGCCGGGCGGGTGCGCGAGCCGCGCCGGCTGCGGGCGCCGTTCTTCACCGCGCGGACCCCGCACGGCTGGCGGCCCGGTGAGGGGTGGCGCCCCGGCGGCGGCCCGGCGGCGGCCGACGGCCTCTCAGGCACCAGGCCCGGCCCCGCCCTGCGGGTGCTCACCTGGAACACCCTCTGGGACCGCTACGACAGCGAGCGGCTGAGCACCGCGCGGCGCCGCCCGCTGCTGCTGGCGGCCCTGGCGGCGGCGGACGCCGACGTCATCGCGCTGCAGGAGGTGGAGCCCGCGCTGCTCGCGCTGCTGCTGGCCACTCCTTGGGTGCGGGCGGCGTACGCGCTGGGAGGCGATCCGGGCGGCCGGGACGTCGAGGAGAGCGGCCTGCTGCTGCTCAGCCGACTGCCCGTGCGGGAGGCGGGCTACCACCTGCTCGGGCCGCACAAGGCCGTCGCCGCGATCACCGTGCGCGGGGCGGGTGGACCGGTCGTGGTCGCCGCCACCCACCTCAGCAGCGACCACTCGGAGCGCGGCGCGGACCGGCGGCGGGCCGAACTCGCCCGGCTGGCACACGGGTTGGCGGGGATCGAGGGTGAGCTCGTGCTGGTCGGCGACTTCAACGACAGCACCGACACCCCCGCCACCGCCCTCGGGTTGCGGGACGCCTGGACCAGCGTGCACGGCCCGGCCGACCGGACGCCCACCTTCGACCCCCTCGCCAACCCGCTGGCCGCCGTCTCCTCGCTGACCGGGCGGGCCGGCCGGCTGGACCGGGTGCTGCTGCGGCCCGGCACGCTCGGCGCCACCGGGGCCGCGCTGCTCGGCGACGAGCCGACGGCGGACGGGCTCTTCGTGTCGGACCACTACGGCGTGGCCGCCGACCTGAGCCCGCGCGGGTCCGAGCCGGGCGCCGAGCAGCGCGAGCAGCGCGAGCCGCACAAGGTGCACGAGCCTCACAAGCCGCACGAGCCGCGCGACGTGCTCGACCTCGCGCCGACCGCCCGCACCGCCGTGGCCTGGCTTCCCCCCGCCGAACTACGGCCCGTGATCGATGAGTTGCGGCAGCGGTACGACCCGCAGGTACGGCGCTGGCCCCCGCACGTCAACCTGCTCTTCGGCTTCGTGCCGGAGTCCGCGTTCGAGCGCGCGGCCCCGCTGCTGGCCATGGCGGCCGCCGGGATCGCGCCCTTCACGGCCCGTCTGGAGGGCGTGCACACCTTCGGCCACCGCGAGGACGCCACCGTCTGGCTCGACCCGGCCGCGCACGGCGAGGCACCCTGGGCCGCGCTGCACCAGGCCCTGACCGCCCGGTTCCCGCGCTGCCAGGGCCGCGCCGAAGGGTTCACCCCGCACCTGTCCCTGGGGCGCGTCGCGGATCCGCAGCCCGTCGCCGCCGCCTGCGCCGCCCGCCTGCGGGGTGCCTCGGCGCCGGTCGGCGAACTGGTCCTGCTCTCCCGCCGGGGCGACGAGCCGATGCGGGTGCGGGCCACGGTGCAACTGGGCACCGGAGCGGTGCGCTGGGCCACCGAGGACGCCGGGCCGGCGCCGGCATCCGAGGTCGGTGACCCCACCGACTCCACCGACTCCACCGACTCCACCAGCCTCGCCGAGCAGGTCGCCGGGCTCCTCGCGGCCGCGTTCCCCGAGGGCGTCGTGCACACCGTCGGCTCCCGCCGGACGGGCTGCGCGCTGCCCGGCGCCGATCTGGACCTGGTGGCCGCGCTGCCGGGTGCGGTGGCACCGGCCGAAGTCCGTGCCCGGGTGGCGGCCGCACTGCCCGGGGCAACCCGGCTGCGCCAGGTGATCGGCGCCCGGGTGCCCGGCCTGCGACTGCGGGTCGGCGCCCTCGGTGGCGCACTCGACGGCGTGCTCGATGGCGCGCTCGATGTCGACCTGGCCGTGGTCGCCACCGGCGGGCTCGCCCCCGCCGAAGCGGTGCGGCGGCGGGCCGAGTTGGGCGAGGCGGCGGCGATCGCGCTGAGCGGCGTCAGCGACGCGGACGCGGTGCGCGCGGCCGTCGGCGACCGGCACGCCGAATTCGTCCGGCTCGCGCGGCAGGTGAAGGCGTGGGCCAAGGCGCGCGGCCTGGACTCGGCCCCGTTCGGCGGCCTGCCCGGGCTCGCCTGGTCGGTCCTGGCGGCGCGGACGGTCCGCGGAGCCGACGACCTCTCGGAGGGCGCCCTGCTCCGCCGGTTCTTCGCCGACTGGGCAGCCTGGGACTGGCGCGAGCCGGTCGGCCTGCAGCCCGGCGCCCCGCCCCGGACCGTGCCGGCTCCCCCGGCTCCCCCGGCTCCCCTGACCGTCCTGACCCCCAGTCACCCGGTCCGCAGCTGCACCGCGCAGGTCGGCCCCGGCACCGCCGACCTGCTCTCCCAGGAGCTCTACCGCACCTGGGAGCGGCTGACGGACGCGCCCGACCCGCAGCCCGACCCGCGGCCCGACCCATGGCCCGAACTGCTCGCGCCACCACCCCTGCACCACCGCCACGCCGCCTGGGCGGTGCTGACGGTCCGCCAGATCCCCGCGGAGGACTTCGCCACCACCCTCGGCCGCACCCGTGGCCGGCTCCGCGCCCTGCTCACCCTCCTCACCGAGGCGGACGCCCCGGAGGCCCACGCCTGGCCCCGCCCGTTCGAGTCGGTCCCACCCGACCCCGGCCCGCTCGACTCCACCCCGAACGACCTCGCCCCGGCCCTGGTCCGCTACGCCATCGGCCTGGGCCCCACCCCGCCGGACCGCGACCGCCTCGCCGCCCGCACCGAGCACTGGACCAGGCACCTGCCCGGCACCACCCTCACCTGGGCCGAGGGCGGCGCGGTCCCGACACTGCGCTGAGCCCACTCCGACGCAGTGCCGAACGGGACAATTCGCCTTCGCGCAGCCGTGGTATAGCTGACGCATGAGTGATTCCCTGACCGCCTCCACCGTCAAGTTCGCCGGCCACGGCGGCGATGAGATCGAGGCCTACCTCGTCCGCCCGGAAGGGGCGAGTCCCCGCGGCGGCGTCGTGATCATCCACCACATGCCCGGGTACGACCGGGCCACCAAGGAGATGGTCCGCCGCTTCGCCGAGCTGGGCTTCGACGCGATCTGCCCCAACCTGTACTTCCGCGAGGCCCCGGGCGCCGCGCCGGACGACGCGGCCGCGACGGTGCGCGCCGGCGGCGGCGTGCCGGACGAGCGCCTGGTCGGCGACGTCGCCGCCGCGGCCGCCCACCTGCGCGCGCTGCCCGGCGCCAACGGGAAGATCGGCGTGATCGGCCACTGCTCGGGCGGCCGCCAGGCCGTGCTGGCGGCCTGCCACCTGGACCTCGACGCCGTGGTGGACTGCTACGGCGCCTTCGTCACCGGCACGCCGCCGGAGAACTTCCCGCTGAAGGTCACCAACCTGGTCGACCAGTTGCCGCGGCTGCGCGCCCCGCTGCTCGGCCTGTTCGGCGCCGAGGACAAGTTCCCCGGCCCGGAGCAGGTGGCCGAGCTGGAGCAGATCCTCACCGAGCACGGCAAGGACTTCACCTTCCACACCTACCCGGACGCCGGCCACGCCTTCTTCGCGGTGGACCGCCCGGCCTACAACGTGGCGGCCGCCAATGACGGTTGGGAGCGCATCGCCGCCTTCTTCGGCTCGCACCTGGAGGCCTGAGCATGTGCACCTACCTGACCGTCCAGGACCAGATCGACGGCAGCGCCAAGGGGCCCGGCGGCGCCTGGCTGCACGTCACCGACCTGGCGGTGTACTTCGACCACCCGGTGCACGCGATGGCCGAGCACACGGTCAACATCGACCTCAGCGACCCGGCCAAGGGACCCTCGGCGCGGGTCGCGCTGGAGCTGACGGCGCAGTCGGCCCGCGCGCTGGTGGCCGCCATCCAGGAGGCACTGGCGGCGGCGCCCCCGGAGCTGACGGTCTGAGGACCCGCCGCGCCCGGCCGGCCCGAACCGGCCGGGCGCGGCAGCCGCCAGTTGTCAGCCGCCGGCGCCAGCACCAGCACCCGCTTCGCCGAACTCAGCTGGCCGGCCGCTCCAACCGGCCGCCCGCCCCGTCCCCCGCACCGGTCCAGCTCGGCCGCCGCCCGCGCCGGCGCCGCCGGATCCGCAGCCCGGACACCACCAGCACCACCCCCACCAGCAGCAGTTGCGCGTCCGGCACCAGCCGGTAGGCGATCTGCAGCACCAGGTCGTAGAGCCAGTTCGGGCGCAGCACGTGCGCCAGCCCCGGGTCGTACACCAGGGTCAGCAGCGCGGTGTGCGCGAGCAGCACCCAGTCCAGCCAGGAGCGCACCACCATCGCCACCAGCACCCAGGCGACCGCGTCGTACCAGGGGCGCACGTAGGCCGAGCCCAGCAGGTAGGCCAGCACCACGGCCAGCGCCGGGGCCGCCGCCAGCCGCGCCGGGTCGCTGCCCTCGGGCGGGTCCAGCGCGGCCAGCAGCGCCACGGCCAGCACCAGGACCGCGACCACCTCCAGCACCGTCGTGGCCTGCGCCACCCGGGCGGCGCCGACCACGGGGGCCAGCACGGTGCGCTGCAGCATCGCCCAGGGCGTGCCGTCGGCGGCCTGGTCGCTGACCGCCCGGGCGTTGCTGACCGCGAGGGGGGTGAACGCGTAAGCGGCCACCAGCGGCACCGCCCCGGCCGCGACGGCCAGGGCCAGACCGCGCCGGTCGTGCCGCAGCCGCCAGGCGAGCGGGAGGGCGAAGATCCCGGTGGTCAGCTTGATCGCGGACCCGGCCGCGATCGCCAGCGCGGCCGCGACCCCCGAACGCCGCAGCGCCCAGAAGCCGACCACCACGCAGAACGCGCAGAGCGTGTCCACGTGCGGGCCGACCACCAGGTTCCAGAGCAGCACCGGGTTGAGCGTCCAGAGCAGTTGGGAGCGCGCCCGGCGCGCCGGATCGGGGCCGGCCAACCGCAGCAGCAGGGCTCCGGTGGCGAGGAAGGCCGCGCCGCCGAGCAGCGAGAGCAGCCAGACGGTGCGCAGCATCGAGGCGCCACCGAGCACCGAGGCCGCCCACTCGGTGACCGTGGCCAATGGGCCGTAGACGGAGGGCGTGTGCAGCCAGGGCTCGGCGGTCGACAGCTTGCCGACCGGGTCGCCGGTCTGCGCAAGGCCGGCCGGCGTCAGCTGGTAGGGGTTGTGGCCGAGCGCCTCGATCCGGCCGTAGGCGGCGTAGTTGAGCGGATCGGTGGTCCCGGCCGGCGGCACGCAGAGCAGCGCCAGCACCGCGAGGGCCCCGGCGGCCAGCAGCCGCCCTGGGCGCGGAGCCCAACCGCGCCGCACCGCGAGCAGCCCGGCCGCCACCGCCACGGTACCCAGGCCCAGCACGGCCGCGACCAGCACCCAGACCAGCAGGTCCGAGGGATGCCCGTCGACGAACCACGGCGGCAGGTCACCACCGCGCCGCCCGAAGACCGGCTCCACGGCGGACGGTCCGAGCGCGGCCGCCGCCACGGCGAGCAGCACGCACACCCCGCTCGCCAGCAGCGCGCCGACGCCGAGCCCGCGCCCGCGCGGCTCACCGCCGCGCCGGTGGCGCCCGTGGGCTGCCGAACGGGCGGAACGGGTGGATCGGGTGGAACGGGCCGACCGGGCGGGCTCGCTGGCCCATGTCGGGTAGTGCGGAACTCGTGCGGGCACGCCGATGACCCTCGACCTTCGTCCCAGCGGGCAGGAAGCAGGAAGAGGGTCCCACAGGCGGATTGGCACACCTGCACGAGGCCCCGATCGCTCGGGGGACGATCGGAGCCTCGCCGACGCTGTGCTGTGGTGCGCTGTGCTGTGGACGCCGTGCCGTGCCATGCCGGGCTAGCGGACCGGGCGCCAGTACTCGGGCAGTTCATCGGAGCGGACCAGGCGCTCGCCTCTTGGGGGGACGAGCCAGGCAAACAGCTTCTTGAGCATCATGACCTCCTTTCATCGCGAACATGTCATAAACATGGCTACACCATGTGCCCGCTCCGATCCACCGAGTGAAGTCCCGACCGCCGGGTTCCGGCCATTCTTTGGCCGAGCAGGCCCACTTGCCCTCCACCCGCACCAACCGTCCGCCCGCCACGACCAGCCGGCCGGCCCACGTCATGTACGTCGCCGACCAGTTGACCGAACCCGACTACTCCGCCGACCCCAAAGCCCTCGCCGAACTGCCGCAGTCCGCACAGTCCGGCCGCACCCACAGCCTGTGCGGCCCGTCCGGCAGGACGAACGTCAGACCGACCGCCCCGTCGCACTCCAGACGCTCCGTCATATACGCCACCGCCCCGGGCCGCGCGAGCATCAGCTCGAACGCACAGTAGTTGGCGTTGTCCAGCGGCAGCAGCTTCATCGCCCCCCAGGCCGCCGCGAGCGCGTCCGCCAACTCGGCGAACCACGCCGGCGGCGCCACCCCGGTCAACTCCACCGTCACAGGGCCGATCCCCCGTCCGGGTCCCACGGCTACCTCACCGCCGGGTCGGGGGCGCACGAGCACCACACGCGCTTGCCGACACCGATCCCGTCACGCGGGCCCCAACCCCACTTCTCGGCCAGCGTGTCGACCAGTTGCAGCCCACGACCCGACTCCTCCTCGGCCGTGACCCGCAACTGCGGCGGCACACCGGAGGCGTCCTCCACCGAGATCCACAGCAACTCCCCGTCCACCTCCAGCCCGACCCGGATCAACTGCCCCCGCCTGGTCCCGTGCACGAGCGCGTTGGTCACCAGCTCACTCAGCAGCAACTCCCCGGTCCCGACGAACCGCTCACCATCCCGGACGGTACGAAGGAAGGCCCGCAGCACGCGTCGAGCACGAGCGGGGGCCTGCGGACTGCGGGTGAGCCAGCAGTGGTCCTGGTCGGTGGGGGACGGCGGACTGTCGATCGATTCAGGCATGGCGAAGCTCCGTTGCGGCATGGCTGATGCAAGGGCCGGGCGCAGCAGGGCGCCCTGGTGACGGCCGGGATCGGACATGGGAATGCCCGGTGACGAACCGTCAAGATCACGGTGCGCTGTGGCAGTTGCCACTCCCCGTAGTCTGCTCCTGACGTAGCGCAATCTGCAAGACTTCATTTCGATGTCCCAGAATGAAGTAATTCGAACAAATGAAGCTCATTGCGAAGCGAACACGGCAGTGCTTTCATTTCGGATGCCGAGAGTGCTTCATACTGAGGCAGGGAAGGGGTGACCATGGCGGAAGGCCCGACAGGATCAACCGTGCCGCGACGGCAGCTCGGGCGGTACCTTCGCGATCTACGCAACAGGTCGCGGCTCACAGTGAGGGCAGCGGCACGCCAACTGGAGTGGTCGGAGGCGAAGATGTGGCGAATCGAGACCGGTCAGACCTCGCTCCGCAGCCTCGACGTCGAGGCCATGTGCAAGGTCTACGGCGCGCCGGCGGATCTCACCGAGGCACTGATGGGCCTGGCGAAGGAGACGAAGGCGCGCGGCTGGTGGCACTCCTACGGCGACGTGATTCCCGAAGGATTCGACCTCTACATCGGCCTGGAGGAAGCGGCATCACAGATCGACTGGTACGAGAGTGAGTTGATCCCCGGGCTGCTGCAGACCGAGGACTACGCCCGCACGATCATCCGTGCGGACAACCCCGATGAGGCCGAGGACGAGATCGAGCGCCGCGCTCGCTTGCGGACGGCCCGTCAGGTCATCCTCACCCGCGCCACCGAGGCGCCGACGCTGCGCGTGGCGCTGAGCGAAGCCGTACTCAGGCGCCCGGTGGGCACACCGGCCGTGATGGCCACTCAGCTGCTCCATCTGGTGGAGGCCTCCGGGTTGATCCAGATCAGGGTCGTGCCGTTCACGGCGGGCCTGCACCTCGGCGTCATGTCCGGCCCGTTCACCATCCTGCGCTTCCCCCGCAACCCGGACGGCAGCGAGACCGAGCCTCCGACCGTCTATGCGGACGGTTACACGGGCGACCTCTACCTGGACAAGTCCCGTGAAGTTGAACGCTACGACAAGGCGTTCAGCAACATCTGGGAGACAGCACTCAACGAGCAGGCGTCAAAAGATCTGATCTCCGAAGTGGCAGGGAGCTATGGAAAGCTTTGATTCAACGGACGTGAACTGGTTCAAGTCCAGCCACAGTAACGGTCAATCAAACTGCGTAGAAATCGCATTCCTGACCAACAAGGCCGTCCCCGTCCGCGACAGCAAGGACCCTGCCGGCCCCGCCCTCATCTTCCCCACCCCCGCCTGGCACTCCTTCATCGCAGGCGTACAACTGGGCACCCTCCCCATCGAGTTCTGACACAGCCGCAAGCCAGAGGAACAGAGGCAGATGAAATGGAACGCATGTACATCGAGGTAGCCTCAGCCGCCGATCTCGCATGGCAGAAGTCGTCGTTCAGCAACGCCGAAAGCAACTGCGTGGAGGCTGCCGTCCACATTGACCGGGCTACCGCCGTGCGCGATTCGAAGGACCCCCACGGCCCCGCCCTCATCTTCCCCACCCCCGCCTGGCACTCCTTCATCGCAGGCATCCAACAGGGCACCCTCCCCACCCACCCCTGAAGCACCCGCCCCCGGCGGCCCCGAGCGCACGCCGCGCCCGGGGCCGCCGCGCCTTCCCCTCGCCGGTCTGGCACATCACCGGCGATGCCACTGGCCTGACGCCGTTCGCGACGGTGCGGCGCGCTGACGAGCCGGGGTGATCCCCGCAGTCGGCTTCGTGTTCGTCGCCGACGCGGCATCGGTCGTCAGTCGAGGCCTTCGATGATGCGGAAGTCGCGCTCGACGCCGTCGGCAAGTGTGGCCAGCGCCTCCTGGTAGGCCGCACTCGCGCGGGCGGCGACCGCCTGTTCGAAGCTGTCGAACTCGATCAGAATGGTGCGCTCGGCGATTCCGGCGTCGTGTACGGCGACCCGGCTGCCGCGGGTGAGCAGCCGCCCGCCCGCGGCCCTGACGGCTGGACCGGCCAACTTGT
This sequence comes from Kitasatospora sp. NBC_01287, assembly GCF_026340565.1. Lineage (NCBI taxonomy): Bacteria > Bacillati > Actinomycetota > Actinomycetes > Kitasatosporales > Streptomycetaceae > Kitasatospora > Kitasatospora sp. NBC_01287. Next base: position 7,554,693 of record NZ_JAPEPB010000001.1, on the reverse strand, counting down.
CGTAGGCGGCCAGCTTCTCGGGGTCCGCAATGGTGCGGTAGACGCTGACCCAGTAGCCCTTGGCCACGGTACCTCCTGTGTTCGGAATTGATGCTCAGAAGCATGCTCAGGTCAGAAGCATGCTCAGATCCATGGTCATCGCGCTGTGGGTCAGCGGGCCGACGGAGACGGCGTCGAAGTCGGACGGCTTCGATCCTCAGCTCCCGGTTCGACTCGACCGGTCCAGGCCCGGCACATCGACCGGGGCTGTGATCGGATTGGTCTCGGGTGAGCGTCGGCGGGCGAGGGCGAGGCCGGCCGTCGTGGTGATCGCCATCGCGGCGACGCCGACCAGCGCCGCGGTCGTGTAGGCGTCGTCGTTCGGGAAGAGGCGGCCCGTGGCGGTGCCGGCGGCCAGGACCAGACCGCCGATGGCGCTGCCCAGGGAGTACCCGACGCTGCGGACGACGTAGTTGAAGCTCATGGCGCTCGACGTCTCGCTCTTGGGGGTGACGGCCAGGATGACGCCGGGCATGGCGGCCGAGAAGCTGCCGACGCCGAAGCCCAGCACGCCCATGGCCGCGAGCAGTTCGGCCAGGTTGGACCGGGCGGTGGCGAACAGGACGAACCCGCCGCCGACGATGGCGGCGCTGCCGGCCAGGAGCAGGGGGCCGTCGATCCGCGTCCGGACCCGCGGCGTGAGCTTGCCGGCGACGAACCCCAGCACGGAGAACGGGATGAGGACCAGCCCCGCCACGAAGGTGGTCAGTCCGAAGCCGTAGCCGGCGCTGTGCGGCGTCTGCGCGTAGCGGGTGATGAGCGTGAGCAGGAGGTACATGCCGCTCCCGCCGACGAACATGGCGATGTTCGCCCCGGCGACCGCCGGGTGCCGTACCGCCCGGACGTCGACCAGGGGCGTCCTGCTGCGCAGTTCGGAAACGGTCCAGACGCAGAGCAGGAGTACGGCGGCGACGGCAAGGGTCACCGCCACGGCGAGGTGTCGGCTCCACAGGCTCCTCTCGCCGGCCAGGAACAGGACGAGGAGCAGTCCACCCGCCAGGACGAGCGCACCGGCCACGTTCACGTGAGCGGAGCGGCCTTCGGGAGCCGCGGGCATGGAGCGCCACGCGGTCACGAAGGCGATGGCGGTGACGAGCAGGCCGAGGCCGTAGGCGGCCCGCAGTCCGCCGAACTCGGCGAGCAGCGCGGCCAGCGGGTAGCCGACGCCGGCTCCGATGATGGAGACCACCGAGATCAGGGCGATCGTGGCCGCGCTGCGCTCCTCGGGAAGATGGTCGCGGGCCACGCCCATCATCAGCGCCGTGAGGCCGAGTCCGACGCCTTGGGCCGCTCTGCCGACGAGCAGCCAGGCGAACGGCAGCGGCAGCACGGTGAGCGCGCTGCCGACGACGACGATCGCCAGCGTGGCGAGAACCGTGGCCCGCCGGTGCGGACCGGCTCCGAGCCGACCGAGGACGGGTGTGGCGACGGCGCCGCTGAGCAGGGCGATGGTCAGCGTCCACTGCGCGCTGTCGAGGGAGACGTGGAACGTGGTCGCCACGCTGGTGATGAGCGGCGTCCCGAGGCTGGCGACGGCCGCCACGACCAGGGCGATGAACATCAGGGCGGGGACCAGCGGACGTGCCTCGGAACGTATCAGGGCAGTGCTCATGGGCTGGTCATGAGTCTGGGCCGCGGTCACCGGTCCGACTCCTCTCGGGCGTGGCTGTCGAGCTCCGCCAGATGCAGCAGCGCCGGAAGGGCTGCTGCCAAGGCCTCGACCTCGTCACCGGTGAGTTCGTCGATCAACCGCGCGTACGCGTCGACGCCCGTCCGGCGTCGCGTCCGGACGTACGACGCGCCGGCCTCGGTCAGGCACACCAGCGTGACCCGCTTGTCGGACGGATCGCCCCTCCGCTCGACCAGCCCGGATTCCTCCATCACCCGGACCAGGACGGTCATCGCGGGCTGGGTGACGCCCTCGGCCACCGCCAGATCGGTGATCCGTCGCGGGCCGGTCTTGTCCAGGGTGGCCAAGGTGGCGGCGGACGTCAGGCTCATGTCGCGGGGAAGGCGTCTGACGGCCCTGGTGGCCAGGCCGTAGAGGGCTGACCCGATGGCATCGGAAGCGCCGTGCGCGGCGTCTCGGCGACTCATGCCTGAAGCATAACAGATTTATATGAATCCTTTATGCATCTCCGCCCGTTCAGCGCACCCGCACGCCGCACCCGACCGCCGACCGCCGCACGGGTAGCGGCTGATCGCCGCGCTCCGGCTCGGGGCCGATCCCGATCCCCACCGCGATGGGCCGCGCCATGAGCCTGACCCCGACCCAGTTCGACCAGGCCCGCACCCTGCTGCGCCTGCTCACCGCCAACGTCTCCGAGTAGCGCCCGCCCCGGCGCCGGCACCAGGGTGGGTCCCTCAGCTCAGTGGTCGTCGACGATTCCAGCCGCGCGGTCGCGGCGCTGCTCGGCCTCGGCGCGTTGGTCGGCGGTCAGGCGGGTGCCGAGATGGCCGTTCTCGACGAGCGTGGCGAGGGTGTCCATGATGACGCGGGCGCCGAGTTGGGAGGTGCAGTCGGCGACGTCGTAGGGCGGGGATATCTCCACCAGGTCCATGCCGATCAGCCCCTCCTGGGCGACCGTGCGCACGGCTTTCAGGGCTTCGCGAGGAGACATGCCGCCGGGTTCGGGGGTGCCGGTGCCGGGGGCGTAGCCGGGGTCGACGACGTCGATGTCGAAGGAGAGGTAGACGGCGGCGGCGTCCTTCCAGGCGATCTCCAGGGCGATCTCCATCGCGTGCGCGATGCCGAGTTCCTCGACGTCGAACATGGTGATGACGGTGGTGTCGCGCTCCTCGGCGACCTGGACTCCCGAGTGGTTGCCGATCCAGCCTCCGATGCCGATCTGGACCAGGTTGGCCGCGGGCACGTTCGGCAGGTCGGTGGCGTGGGACCAGTGCGTGGTGTGCATGCGCTCGTCCATGGTGGTGATGGCGGTGTCGATGTGCCGGTCGAAGTGGATGATCCCGAGCTTGCCGTCGACGTGTCCGGCCAGGGCTTTCGCGTCCGGGTAACCGATGCTGTGGTCGCCCCCGATGATGACGGGGAAGGCGCCGGTGTCCACGATGTGCGAGACCCCGAGGTCGACCTGGTCGAAGGTCTTCTCGATGTTGGCGGGGATCACGAAGATGTCACCGGCGTCGCCGATGGTGATCTCCTCCAGCAGGTCCATGCCGAGGTCGGGGCTGTAGGAGTCGTAGAGGGCCGAGATGCGCCGAACGGCCTGCGGGCCGAAGCGCGCACCGGGGCGGTAGGTGGTGCCCATGTCGAACGGGGCGCCCACCACGGCCACGTCGTAACGGCCGATGTCGCGGATGTTCTCCACGTAGGGCGACTTCAGGAAGGTCGTGGGGCCGGCGAACATCGGGTCCAGGCCCCGGGAGAAGAGTGAGATGTCGCGGTCCCTGACCGACCGCGCCGCCTCCAGGCCGAGGTCCAGGCCGCGCTCGACCAGTTCGCGCCGTCTGACCTCCGGCACGTCCTTGAGCCGGCGCCGGGCACGCATCCCGGACAGGCGCGCACGCTGGGCGTCGATCTCCCGCGACGCGTCGCCTCGATCCGCGCTTCGATCCGCGCCTCGGTCCGCACGCCCGGGACCGGGCCGCATCGGGTTGCGATGATGACGGTCATCCTCGGGATGCCAGTGGCTCATCGGGACCTCCTCGCACGTACCCCGAACTCGCCGGCCGTGCCCGCGGCGGATGCGTCCGGGCCCCGTCGCGTGGCGCGCCGTCGGGCCGAGTCGGGTGCAGCCCCCTGCGATCCACGCTATGCCTCCCGGCAGTGGTGGGCATCCCCGGTGCCGGCGGGGTCGGGGCAGCGGGCGGGGGCGGGCACGGGGGCGGCGACAGGAGCACGTGGTCCCGCGATTGAGGACAGGGACTGACCTAGATGCGATCTAGCCTGGTCATCGACCGACCGAGCAGTACAGAAGCCATGAGGGAGCGGACCACCATGCCCGACCACGTGCCGACGACCAACGAGCCGATCGACGCCGCAGCCGCCGTAGCCGCCGTAGCCGCCGCAGCTGCCGGAGACGCCGGAGCCGCCGCAGCTGCCGCAGACGTCCCGGACCCCTCGGGCGAACGTGCCGACCTGCTGGCGATGCTGGCCAAGCACCGGCAGTTCCTGCGCTTCACCACCCGCGACCTCACCGACGAGCAGGCCGGCCGGCGGACCACCGCCAGCGAGCTGTGCCTGGGCGGCCTGGTCAAGCACGTCACCTCGGTCGAGCGGGGCTGGGCGAACTTCATCGTGCGGGGCCCCTCGGCGGTGGGCGACTTCAGCACCATGACCGAGGCCGACTTCGCCCGCCGGGCCGACGAGTTCCGGCTGCTGCCCGGCGAGACGCTGGCCCGCGTGCTGGCCGACTACGCCGAGGTGGCCCGTCGCACCGACGAGCTGGTCGCCACCCTGCCCGACCTGAGCCTCACTCAGCCGCTGCCGAAGGCACCGTGGTTCGAGCCGGGTGGGCGGTGGTCGGCGCGCCGGGTACTGATGCACATCATCGCCGAGACCGCTCAGCACGCGGGCCACGCCGACATCATCCGCGAAAGCCTGGACGGCGCCAAGAGCATGGGCTGACGGGGCAGGGCGGGGGCGGGGCTGCCTGCCTGCCTGCCTGCCTGCCAGCCAGCCAGATCAGTTCAGGGCCGCGACCGGTAGTGGTAGCTGTGCGATGCCCGGAACCCGGCACGACGTCCAGGGCGCCGTGCAACTTCTGGGCGGTGCGGCCTTCGACCCCTCCGGTTGGGCCCCGCGGGCCGCCACTCCCCCGGCCGCCCACCCCGTCACCGGCTGCTGAACCGGTCCCTCGTCACCCGCGTCCGACCTCGCCGTGCTGTCCCGTTTCCTTGGCCTGCCGTCAACCGAACCACCGTTCGGACACGGTATCGTGATGATCAACTTCGGTGGGGAGGCGCGAATGGCGAAGGACGTGTGGGCCCGGATGGACCAGGACGGCATGGCGGACCCGCCGGAGATCGACACCACGGTCGCCCACTCCGCGCGGATGTACGACTACTGGCTCGGTGGGAAGACCAATTTCGCGCCGGACCGCGCGCTGGGTGACGCCGTCGAGCAGCTGATCCCGACGATCAGGACCATGGCCCAGGAGAACCGCCGCTTCCTCGGCCGCGCCGTCCGGCACCTGGTGCGCGAACAGGGGATCCGGCAGTTCCTGGACATCGGCACCGGCATCCCGACCGAGGGCAACACCCACGAGGTGGCCCAACTCGCCGACCCGACCGCCCGGGTGGTGTACGTCGACAACGACCCGATCGTGCTGGCCCACGCCCGCGCGCTGATGGACAGCTCCCCGGCGGGCCGCACCGCCTACCTGCACGCCGACCTGCGCGAGCCCGAGGCGATCCTCTCCCACCCGGCCCTGCGGCAGACGCTCGACCTGACGCGGCCGGTGGCCCTGATGCTGATCAGCGTGCTGATGCTGGTCGCCGACGCGGACGACCCCTGGAAGCACGTCGCCACCCTCCTCGACGCGCTCCCGGCCGGCAGCTGCGTCGCGGTCAGCCACGTCACCGCCGACTTCGACCCCGCCGCGGTGGGCGCCGTGGTCGACGCCGAGGACGAGGGCCGGATGACCCTGGTGCCGCGCGGGCGGGCCGAGGTGGCCCGGTTCTTCGGCGACTGGGAGCTGCTGGAGCCCGGCCTCTCCCCGGTGCTGGCCTGGCGCCCGGACGGCGCGGCCCCCGCGCGCCCCGAGGCCGCCTACTACTGGGCGGGCGTGGCCCGCAAGCGCGGCTGACCACCGAACGCGACCACCACCGGCGCAAGCGTCGGCACCGCTCCCCTCCTCCCCCTCCCCCGCCCCTCCTTGTTGCGATCGCGCGAAGCTTCTGATCCGGAGTCATGCGTCCGCGCGGTACGCCGAGCAGTGGGCGTTCCGTGGCGGTTCGAGCGAATATGACCCGTTCGAGGAGCGCTCCCACCCTCACCGTGCGCCCCCTAGCGCACCTGGGCGCTGCCCCGCACGGGCGGGCGAGGGCAACGTCACACCCCGTAGCTCTGCTGCGGCTCAAGGCCCGGGCACTAACCTTCGCAGCATGACGGTCCCGCCCGAAGGGCTCCCCCTGGCCGCCGAGTTCCCGGATGCAAGCCGTGAGCAGTGGCGGCGCCTGGTCGAAGGCGTCCTGAGCAAGTCAGGTACGCACATCAGCGCCGGTACGCCGGCCGAGGACGCGCTGGCCACCGCGCTGCAGGACGACCTGCGCGCCCGGCCGCTCTACACGGCCGAGGACGCCCCGGCCACGGACTCGGCAGGCTTCCCCGGCTTCCCGCCGTTCGTCCGCGGCAGCCGCCCGCAAGGCTCGGCCGTCGGCGGCTGGGACGTGCGCCAGCGGCACGCCGACCCGGACCCGGCCCGCACCGCCGAGGCGGTGCTGGCCGACCTGGAGCACGGCGGCACCTCGCTCTGGCTCACCCTGGGTGCGGCGGGCCTGCCCGTCGAGGCGCTGCCCACCGTCCTCAAGGACGTCTACCTCGACCTCGCGGCCGTCGTGCTCGACGCGGGCCCGCAGGCCAAGGCGGCCGCCGAGCGCTTCTTCGCCGTGCTGGCCGAGCGCGCGGTCCCGAACGACGCGGCCACCGGCAACCTCGGCGCGGACCCGCTGGGCCTGCTCGCCCGCACCGGCGACGACACCGCCACCGACGGGCTGCTGCGCGACACCGCCGAGCTGGCCGAGCGCTGCGCCCGCGAGTACCCGGGCCTGCGCGCGCTGACCGTGGACGCGCTGCCCTACCACGAGGCCGGCGCCTCCCCCGCCCAGGAGCTGGGCGCCGCGCTCGCCACCGGCGTCGCCTACCTGCGCGCGCTGACCACCGCCGGGCCTGGTGCCTCGGGGCTGAGCATCGACGCCGCGGCCGGGCAGCTGGAGTTCCGCTTCGCCGCCACCGAGGACCAGTTCCTCACCATCGCCAAGTTCCGTGCCGCGCGCCGCCTCTGGTCCCGCGTCACCGAGGTCGCCGGCGCCTCGCCGGCAGCCGGCGCCCAGCGCCAGCACGCCGTCACCTCCGAAGTGATGATGACCACCCGCGATCCGTGGGTGAACATGCTGCGCACCACGGTGGCCACGCTGGCCGCCGGGGTCGGCGGGGCCGACGCCGTCACCGTGCTGCCCTTCGACCACGAGGCCGGCCTGCCGGACGCCTTCGCCCGCCGGATCGCCCGCAACACCCAGGCGATCCTGCTGGAGGAGTCGCACCTGGGCAGGGTGATCGACCCGGCCGGCGGCTCCTGGTACGTGGAGCAGCTGACCGACGAGCTGGCGCGGGCCGCGTGGGCCTGGTTCCAGCAGCTGGAGGCGGCCGGCGGCCAGCGGGCCGCGCTCACCTCGGGCCTGGTCGGCGAGAGGATCGCCGCCACCTGGGCCGAGCGCTCGGTCAAGCTCGCCAAGCGGCGCGAGCCGATCACCGGCGTCAGCGAGTTCCCGAACCTGGGCGAGCAGCCGCTGGTCCGCGAGGCCGCCCCGGCCCCGCTCGGCGGCGGCCTGCCCCGGGTGCGCCGCGCGGAGGCCTTCGAGGCGCTGCGGGCCCGCTCGGACGCCCACCTGGCCGCCACCGGTGCCCGTCCCAAGCTCTTCCTGGCCGCGATCGGCCCGGCCGCCGCGCACACCGCGCGCACCACCTTCGCCGCCAACCTGTTCCAGGCCGGCGGCATCGAGACGGTGCTCGGCGAGAGCGGCGAGGCGGCCGCGCTGGCCGAGGCGTTCACCGCGAGCGGGGCCTCGATCAGCTGCCTCTGCTCCAGCGACAAGCTCTACGCCGAGCACGCCGAGGCGGTGGCGGCGGCGCTGAAGGCGGCCGACGCCTCCCGGGTGCTGCTGGCCGGGCGGCCCGGTGAGCAGCGCGAGGCCTACCAACGAGCCGGGGTGGACGAGTTCGTCTTCGCGGGCGGCGACGCGGTCGCGGTCCTCACCTCGCTCCTCGACCAGATCGGAGTGGCGCGATGATCCCCGACTTCAGCACCATCGGGCTCACCGGGTCCCCGGCCGACGGGGCCCGGGCCTCCGGATCGCCGGCCACCGGCGAGCAGTGGCAGGACGCCTGGCGCGAGGCCACCGGCGCGACCGTCGCGGAGCGGCTCTGGGAGACCCCGGAGGGCATCGGCGTCAAGCCGCTCTACACCGCCGACGACCTGGCGGGCCTGGACTTCCTGGGCACCTACCCGGGCGTCGCACCCTACCTGCGCGGCCCGTACCCGACCATGTACGTCAACCAGCCGTGGACGGTCCGGCAGTACGCGGGCTTCTCCACCGCCGAGGAGTCCAACGCCTTCTACCGCCGCAACCTGGCGGCCGGGCAGAAGGGCCTGTCGGTCGCCTTCGACCTGCCCACCCACCGCGGCTACGACAGCGACCACCCCCGGGTGACCGGTGACGTCGGCATGGCGGGCGTGGCGATCGACTCGATCCTCGACATGCGCCAGCTCTTCGACGGCATCCCGCTGGACAAGATGTCGGTCTCGATGACCATGAACGGCGCCGTGCTGCCGGTGCTCGCCCTCTACATCGTGGCGGCCGAGGAGCAGGGGGTGACGCCGGACAAGCTCGCGGGGACCATCCAGAACGACATCCTCAAGGAGTTCATGGTCCGCAACACCTACATCTACCCGCCGCAGCCCTCGATGCGGATCATCTCGGACATCTTCGCGTTCACCTCGCAGAAGATGCCGCGCTACAACTCGATCTCCATCTCGGGCTACCACATCCAGGAGGCCGGCGCGACGGCCGACCTGGAGCTGGCCTACACCCTGGCCGACGGCGTGGAGTACCTGCGCGCCGGGCTCGGCGCGGGGCTGGACGTGGACGCCTTCGCGCCGCGGCTCTCGTTCTTCTGGGCGATCGGCATGAACTACTTCATGGAGATCGCCAAGCTGCGCGCGGCCCGGCTGCTCTGGGCCAAGCTGGTCAAGCAGTTCGACCCCGAGAACGCCAAGTCGCTCTCGCTGCGCACCCACTCGCAGACCTCCGGCTGGTCGCTGACCGCCCAGGACGTCTTCAACAACGTGGCCCGCACCTGCGTGGAGGCGATGGCCGCCACCCAGGGCCACACCCAGTCGCTGCACACCAACGCGCTGGACGAGGCGCTCGCGCTGCCCACCGACTTCTCCGCCCGGATCGCGCGCAACACGCAGCTGATGCTCCAGCAGGAGTCGGGCACCTGCCGGGTGATCGACCCCTGGGGCGGCAGCGCCTACATCGAGAAGCTCACCCACGACCTGGCCAACCGCGCCTGGCAGCACATCCAGGAGGTGGAGGCGGCCGGCGGCATGGCGAAGGCGATCGACGCCGGCATCCCCAAGCTGCGCATCGAGGAGGCCGCGGCCCGCACCCAGGCCCGGATCGACTCCGGCCGCCAGCCGGTGATCGGCGTGAACAAGTACCGGGTCGCCACCGACGAGCAGATCGAGGTGCGCGCCGTCGACAACTCCTCGGTGCGCGCCCAGCAGATCGAGAAGCTGCGCCGGCTGCGCGCCGAGCGCGACGAGGCCGCCTGCCAGGACGCGCTGCACGCGCTCACCCGGTCCGCCGAGGCGGGCTCCTCGACGAGCCTGGACGGCAACCTGCTGGCGCTGGCCGTCAACGCGGCCCGCGCCAAGGCCACCGTCGGCGAGATCTCGGACGCCCTGGAGAAGGTGTACGGCCGGCACTCCGGCCAGATCCGTACCATCTCCGGTGTGTACCGTGACGAAGCAGGAGCCTCCTCCACCGGCGTGCGGCGCACCCGGGACCTGGTCGAGAAGTTCGAGGCCGCCGAGGGCCGCCGCCCGCGCATCCTGGTCGCCAAGATGGGCCAGGACGGCCACGACCGCGGCCAGAAGGTGATCGCCACCGCCTTCGCCGACCTCGGCTTCACCGTCGACGTCGGCCCGCTCTTCCAGACCCCGGCCGAGGTGGCCCGGCAGGCGGTGGAGGCCGACGTGCACATCGTCGGCGTCTCCTCGCTGGCGGCCGGCCACCTGACCCTGGTCCCGGCGCTGCGCGCCGAGCTGGCCGAGGCGGGCCGCGAGGACATCACCATCGTGGTCGGCGGCGTGATCCCGCCGCAGGACTTCGACGCGCTCTACGAGGCCGGCGCCACGGCGGTCTTCCCGCCCGGCACGGTGATCCCGGACGCGGCGTACGACCTGCTGGTCTCGCTCGCCTCCGCACTGGGCCACGAGCTGTGAGCCGCCAGTCACGGCCCGGCGGACGCCACCCGCGCCCCGACGGCCGCCACCCGCGGCCCGGCGCCGGGAGCCGCTGACCGATGGCCCGCACGATCGACCTCGACCAGTACCGCCAGGGCGTGCTCGACGGCTCGCGCGCGTGGATCGCGCGGGCCATCACCCTGGTCGAGTCCACCCGCCCCGACCACCGCGAGCTCGCCCAGCGCCTGCTGGTCGACCTGCTGCCGCACTCCGGCAACGCGGTGCGGGTCGGCATCACGGGCGTGCCGGGCGTCGGCAAGTCCACCTTCATCGAGGGGCTGGGCACCCGGCTGACCGGCCGCGGCCACCGGGTCGCGGTGCTCGCCGTCGACCCGACCTCCAGCCGCACCGGCGGCTCGATCCTGGGCGACAAGACCCGGATGGAGAAGCTCTCCGCCGACGCCAACGCCTTCGTCCGCCCCTCCCCCACCTCGGGCACCCTGGGCGGCGTCGCCCGGGCCACCCGCGAGTCGATGGTGGTGATGGAGGCCGCCGGCTACGACGTGGTGCTGGTCGAGACGGTCGGCGTGGGCCAGTCCGAGACCACCGTCGCCGGCATGGTCGACACCTTCCTGCTGCTCACCCTGGCCCGCACCGGCGACCAGCTCCAGGGCATCAAGAAGGGCGTGCTGGAGCTGGCCGACCTCGTCGCGGTCAACAAGGCCGACGGCCCGCACGAACGCGACGCCAAGGCCGCCGCCCGCGAACTGGCGGGCGCACTGCGCCTGTTGCAGGCTCCCGACGCCGTCTGGAACCCCCCGGTGCTCACCTGCAGCGGCCTGGACGGCGCCGGCCTGGACGTCCTGTGGGAGCGCCTCACCCAGCACCGCGAACTCCTCGACGCCACCGGCGCGCTGGCCGCCAAACGACGTGACCAGCAGATCGCCTGGACCTGGGCCATGGTGCACGACCAGCTCTTCGCCCAACTCCGCGAACACCCGGAAGTACGCCGCCTGACCCCGGAGTTGGAGCGCCAGGTCCGCGAGGGCACGCTGACGGCAACGCTGGCGGCCCAACGGATCCTCGCGGAGTTCCACACACCGTAGCGACCGGGCTCGGTCGAGCCTCGGGACGTTCCCGACCGCTCGCCAATCATCTGACGGCACGTCAGAGCCCCAGCAGCTCCCCCAGCGTGCCACCCAGCACCCGCTCGCGCAGCTCGCCCGAGGGGGTGGCACGCTCCACGGTGGCGCGGGCCAGGACCGGGTCGCCGTAGGGCGCGTCCGAGCCGAACAGGGTGCGCCCGGGGAGCTCTCGGACAGCGAGCCGGACGGCGAAGACGACGGGTGCGGTGGAGAGTTCGAGGTACATGTTCGGCGTGTCCCGGACCAGTTCGACGGCCGTCATCCAGTTCAGCCCGCCGAGTTGGCCGACGATCACCGGGACCGCCGGGTGGCGGGCGGCGAGTTCGGCCAGGATGTGCAGGTCCTCGGCCGTGGTCGGGGCGAAGCCGTGCACCACGACGGGCAGCCCGCCCTGGTCGTGGGCCGCCGCGAGCACCGGGGCGAGCAGGTCGGCCCGCCCGGGCGGCGGGGTGAGTTCCCCGATCCCGCGCAGTCGGCGTCCGACGATCTCGCGCTCCACCGTGGCCGCGATCTGCTCGGCCGGCAGGTCCAGCGGCACGCTGCCGAATCCGATGAACCGGTCCGGGTGGGCGGCCAGCGCCTCGTCCAACTCCCGCCACGCGGCCCGGTAGCCCTCGCCGCGGTTGTCCTGCCCGGACAGCGCCCGGTCGAGCACGCTCATCTCCCGCCGCAGCGAGGCCAGATCGGTGGCCCGCTCGGGGTGCGGCCGGGTGGGGAACAGCACCGCCCGGTCCACCCCCGCCTCGTCCAGCAGCGCGAGGTGGTCGGCCACCGGGTCGTGGACGTGGCTGTGGGCATCGATGATCATGGGCTGTCCTCTCGCGGACGGGCCGCGGGAATGCGGCCGACCCGGCCCACTGTTGCTCCCTGACACAGTGACAAGGTCAAGCGTGGAGGGAACGGCAGGCGTGCTCATCGGTGAACTGTCCGAGCGGACCGGGACGAGCGAGCGCCTGCTGCGCTACTACGAGCGGATGGGCCTGCTCCAGCCGCAGCGCCGCGCCAACGGCTACCGCGCCTACGAACCGGCCGCCGAGGAGACCGTCCTGCGGATCCGGGCCCTGCTCGCGGCCGGCCTGCCGACCCGCACCATCCGCCGGCTCCTCCCCTGCACGACCACGGGCGCGGCGAACACCACGAACGCGACGGACGCCACGGACATCACGGACGCCACGGACGCCACGGTGCAGCCGTGCCCCGGCGTCCTGGCCTCCCTGCGCGAGCAGTTGCGCTCCCTGGACGAGCGGTCCGCCCGACTCACCACCGCCCGCCGGCTCCTCCAGCAGACGATCACCGCCACGGAACGCGCCTCGGCGGCCTTCGAGCACGCCGCTCCCGCCGACAGCCTTTGAAGAAGCACGAAAAATGGTCCGAAAATGCGGCGACGGAAAATTCCGGAACCGGCAAGATGGGCGAATGGACCATGTGACCATCAGCGGCGAGGACCGCCGGCTCCTCGGGCTCTGGGCCGCCGACTGCGCCGAGCGGGCGCTGCCGCTCTTCGAAGCCCTGGCTCCGTCCGACCCCCACCCTCGGGCGGCGATCGAGGGCATCCGGACCTACGCCCACGAGGGGAGACGGACGGCCCTCCTGCGCTCCCTCGCCCACGCGGCCCTCGCGGCCGCCCGCGAGGTCGGCGATCCGGCCGCCACCGCCGCCGCCCGTGCCGCCGGCTACGCGGCGGCGACCCCGTACATCCACCCCCTGGCCACCGTGCACCAGGCGAAGCACGCCCTGGGACCCGCGATGTACGCGGCCCGCGCTCGTGAACTCGCGGCGGGCGACGACACCGCCGTCGGTGACGCGGAGATCCACTGGGCGATCGAGCACGCCCCGCCGGAGGTTCACGGGATCATGCGGCAGCTGCCGGTCTTCAGCCCCGGTCGCAGCCGTCTCGACGCGCTCCGCCACCAGCTCGAAACAGCCCTGCGCCACTGATCCGCGAGCCCGACCCTCAGCCCGCCCCCCTCAGCCCGGCTCCTCCCCCTCCCCGCGCCGCCCCCGCCCCGCCTGCCCCGCGCCGAGCCCCGCCATCGTCACCGCGCCCGCCAGCACCGTGACGCTCACCGCCAGCACCCAGTCCCCGGCCCGCTGGTAGGGCGTGGTCCCCGACACCAGCGGCACGGCCACCACGAAGCCGCCCCGGTAGTCGGCGGAGTGCCAGGCCAGCAGCCGCCCCTGCGCGTCGAACGCCGCGCTGTCGCCCGTCAGCGACACCTGCACCGCCGGCCGGCCGGTCTCCGCCGCCCGCACGGCGGCCAGCGAGGCGTGCTGCGGCTGCGCCCAGCTGCCCTGGAAGGTCGAGGTGGAGGCCTGGTACACCAGCAGCTGCGCGCCGTCGGCCACCTCGGTGCGGGCCATGTCGGGGAAAGCCGATTCGAAGCAGATCAGCGGGCCGATGGCCACCGGCCCGCCGCGCATCACCGTCGTGCGCTCCCCGCGCAGCACGTTGGTCGGCGCGGCCTTGCTGACGCTCGTCGCCCAGCCGAGCAGCCCGCGCAGCGGGATGTACTCGCCGAACGGGACCAGCCGGATCTTGTCGTAGGTCCCGAGCACCCCGTCGGCGCCGATCAGCAGCGTCTGCTTGTAGAACCCGGCCCCGCCGGCCGCCGGGGCGTCCCCGTTGACCAGCAGGTGGGTGCCGGTCCGGCCGGCGAGTGCCGCCAGCGCCGCGTTCGAGGAGGACCCGCTGTCCACGTCGTCGGCCAGGCTGCTCTCGCCCCAGACCACCAGGTCCGGGTGCTGCGCCGCCAGCCCGGCCGTCGCCGCCTCCTCGAACGCCTGCTGCTCGGCCGGCGTGCCCCGCACCCCGGCCTGCACCACGCCCACCCGGGTGCTCCCCACCACCGGCAGCCCGGGCCGCACCGCCGCCCACACCGGGCCGGCCGCCAGGCAACCCGCCGCCGCGGCGGCGCCCACCACCCGCACCCGCAGCCCGCGCACCGTCAGCAGCAGGACCAGCGCCGTGTTGACCCCCATCACCAGGAACCCGGTCAGCCAGACCCCGCCCAGCGAGGCCGTGGCCAGCATCACCGGCTCCTTCCACTGCGTGGCGCCCAGCAGCGCCCACGGCCCGCCCAGGCTCTGCCAGGACCGCGCCGCCTCCGCGCAGAGCCACGCGCTCGGCACCACCACCAGCGCCGCGGCGGCCGCCCGGCCGCCGACGGGCGCGGCCAGCAGCCGGTGCACCGCCCAGCCCCACGGCAGCCAGAGCGCACCCATCAGCAGCGCGAGCAGGGCGAGCGCGGGCCCGACGTCCGGCAGCAGCCAGTACTGGGTGGCCACCTCGAAGCCGGCCATCCCCCACCAGGCCCGCACCATGCCCTCCCGGCGGGTCGGCGCCGCCCGCACCACCAGCATCAGCGGCACCAGGGCGAACCAGGCCAGCCACCACCAGGCGGGCGCCGGGAACGCGAGCGCGGGCAGCGCCCCGAGCAGCAGCGCCGCGCCCCGGCCCCGGTAGCGGCCGGGTAGCCGCGTCCGGTACCGGGACGGCCGCCACCCGCTCAGCACCACCCACCCCGCCGTGAAGCCGGCCGCCACCCACCAGAGCAGCGCCCGCTCGTGGCCGACGTGCCACCAGGGCACCAGCACCAGCCCGGCCAGCACGAACGCGACGTTGTAGACCATGTCGTAGATCGCGAAGACCCGCCCGCGTGCCGGGTCCGGGGTCGCCCCGCCGAGCAGCGCGTCGGTGCAGACCTTCAGCACCTGGAAGGCGAACGCGGCCACCCCGAGGCAGGGCACCAGCACCCAGAGCGAGGGGTCCAGGCCACCGACGTAGGCCGCGGCGGCGGCCGGCAGGAAGGCCGCGGGGAGCAGCGCCCGGGGACCGTAGCGGGCGGCCAGCGCCGGGGCGGCGGCGCTGGCCGCGAAGGTGGCCAGGCCGGTGGCGGCCAGCGCGATGCCGTAGCCGGAGGCCTTCAGCCGGTACTGCGAGTCCGCGACCAGCACCAGCACCACGAAGCCGGCCCCGAGCAGCAGCCGGTGCACCGCGACCGCGAGCAGCGGCCGTCGGATCGCCTGGGTGCGGGCGACCAGCCGGACCCCGTCCCCGAGGTCGGCGGCCACCTGCCGCACCCCTGGCAGCACGAGTTCTCCCGGGCTGCCGCCCAGGTAGGGCAGGCGCGCGAAGACGCCCGCCGCCCCGGCGTACAGCACCCCGGCCGCCAGGAACCCGGCCGCCGCCGACCAGCCGACGAACTGCGAACCGCCCACCGCCCCGAGGAAGGCCGCCGCCGAGCCGGCCAGCGCGGAGAACGCGTTGGCGGGCACCAGCCGCGCCCGGGCCACCGTGCGCGGCAGCGCGGCGCCCTTGGCGGTCAGCACCAGGCGGGAGGAGGAGAGCAGCAGCAGGACCGCCACGTACGCGGGCGCAGTCCACCGCTGCGTGACGATCACCGCTCCGGCCACCACCAGCAGCGCGCGCAGCACGGAGACCAGGACCAGCACCCGCCGCCGGTCGAAGCGGTCGAGCAGCACCCCGGCGAACGGGCCGAGCAGGCTGAACGGGAGCAGCGTGACCGCCAGCACGACGGCGATCCGGCCGGGTGTGGCGCCGCGCCCCACGTCGAAGAGGACGAACTGGGCGAAGGCGATCTGGGCCAGCCCGTCGGCGAACTGGCCCAGGCACTGGCCGCCGACCAGCCCGCGCAGCGGTCCGGCCAGGTCCTGGCGGAGCGAGCCGCCCGACCCACCCGAGCCGCCCGAACCGCCGGCCGGCGCGGCCCCGGGCACCTCCGCCGCCCCGCCGTCGGGGAGCCCGGTGCGCTCGCCCACCTCCCCGTCATCGCCGCGCAGACCGGTCATCGGTGACCGCCGCTCAGGACGGGCGGCGGCCGGGGGCCCCACCGTCGGCGCCGCCGTCGACCTCGCCGTCGACCTCGCCGTCAGTGCCCCCGTCGACAGCGCTGCCGCGCCGCTCGACCAGCCCACGGCCCGGCTCAGCGACCGGCCCGCCGTCGACACTGCCATCGGCACCGCCCTCGGGCTGCCGGGTCGTCGACTGCTTGAGCACGTCGAGGATCGCCAGCCCCTGCCCGACGATCCCCGCCGCGACCTGGCTGACCCCCTCGCTGCCGTTCAGGATGGTCAGGTTCGACCCGGAGATGCCGCGCGCCGCCGCGTCCACCAGGGCCGGCAGGTTCTCCACCACCCGGTTCGCCGCGATCAGCTCCTGCGCGCCGCCGCGCAGCGACTCGGCGCGGGCGGCGTTGGCGGCTGCCTGCGCCTCGGCGGTGGTCCGCTCGGCGTAGGCGTCGCCGTCCGCCTGCACCCGCACCGCCTGGGCCTCGGCCGTGGCGAGCGTGGTGCGGCGGTAGGCCTCGCCCTCGGCCTCGAACTTCGCCATGTCCCTCCGTGCCTCGGACAGGGCGCGCTGGCGGTAGGCCTCGGCGTCGGCGGGGCGGCGCACCTCGGCCTCCAGACGCTGCGCGGCCAGCTCCGCTTGCCGCCGGGCCAGTGCGGTCTGCTCCTCGATGACCTCCTGCGAGGCCTTCGCCTGGGCGAGCGGTCCGGACTGGGCGGCGCGGGCGTTGGCCTGCTCCGTCTCGGCCACGAAGCCGGCCCGCTTGATGGCGGTGTCCCGCTCGTACTCGGCCTTGAGCGCCAGCGCCTCCTGCTCCCGCTCGGAGGCCTCCTGGTCGGCCTTGGCCTGGGCGATCCGGGCCCGGCTGGCGACGGCGGCGGCGTGCGGGGCGGCCAGGTTGGTGATGTAGCCGGTGGCGTCCTCGATCTCCTGGATCTGCAGGGCGTCGACCACGATGCCGAGCTTCTCCATCTCGTTGTGGCTGCCGGCCTTGACCTCCTGGGCCACCCGGTCCCGCTCGCGGATGATCTGCTCCACCGTCAGACCGCCGATGATGGATCGCAGGTGGCCGGCGAAGATCCGGCCGACCAGTTCCTCCATCCGCTGCTGCTCGGCCAGGAACCGCCGGGCCGCGTTGGCGATCGAGACGAAGTCGTCGCCCACCTTGAAGACCGTGACCGCCCGCACGGTCAGCCGGATGCCCTGCTGGGTCACGCAGTCCTCGGCGATCTCCGCCTCGCGCAGCGCCAGTGAGAGCACCCGGGCCTTCTGCTTGATCGGCAGCACGAAGCTGCCGTGCCCGGTGACGATCCGGAACTGGGTGTCCTGTCCCAGGCGCTTGGAGCCGGAGATCAGCAGGGCCTCGTTGGGCGCGGGTACGTGCCAGAACAACATCGCGGCCTCCTGGGACCGACAGACAGATCTACGTACGGGGGAACGGGACGACCAGCACCGAGCGGGCCGATATCCGATCCGTCACCATCACCTGGGTGTTCCGCCCGATCGGCACGTCGGCCCAGGCCGCGAACGCCTCGCTCCCCCCGCGCACCGGGACCAGCACCTCGCCCGGCCCGTCCGCCGGGATCGACACGGTGACCCAGCCGACCGCCCCGACGGGGCTCTCCTCGGCGTCGCCCGACTCCGTCATCAGGCTCACCCGCTCTCCGGCCCGCCAGTACGCACCACTCTGTCCAATCTAACGAGCGCGAGCCCCGAAAGCGCCGCTCGCCGCGCTCGACCCACCCGATGGACCCGCCGGTCCGCGCCGGACCGCCTGCCAGGACCGGCGCGAGCCCCGTGCCACGCCGGCCCTCAGCCGGCCCTCAGCCGGTCGTCAGCCGGCCCTCAGCCGCCGGCCGGCGCCTTCGCGCCGCCCCGCCCGATCACCGCCGTACGCGCGATCTGCGAGAGCTTGGCGACCTCGAAGGCGCTGTAGGCCCCGCCCGCCAGCAGCGAGAACTTGACCCCCTCCCGGCCGCCCGGGCGGCGGTGGCCGGGCGGCAGATAGCGCTGGTAGTGCTCGGCGGCCCGGTGGAAGAAGCGCGGCCGGGCCGGTCTGCCGACGCAGCCCGCGAGGTCGAAGACGAACAGGTAGTGCCGGACCATCCTGGTGAAGAGGTGCCGGGCCACCTGGTCCCAGGCCTCCCGCTCCTGCGGCGGCGCCGCGTCCGCCCGCGCCGCGAGCGCCTCGAAGCTGCGCTCGTACTGGTCGAAGAGGTCGAAGGTGCCGCTCCCCGGCGAACCGGTCGGGTGCACGGTGTGCCGCCGCCGGATCCGCACCAGCTCCTGCTCCAGCACCACGACCCGCCGCGCCGCCAGCAGCGCCGCGTGCGCCACCGGGACCTCCTCGTACTCACCCTCGGGGAAGGCGAGCCCGGCCCCGGTCCAGAGCCGCCGGGCGATCAGCCGGTCCCAGACCTGGGCCGGCGCCTCGAACAGCTCGGGATGCTCCAGCGGCGCGAAGACCTCACGCCCCGCCCCCGCCCTCGCGAGCAGCTCCGCCGCCGCCCCGGGCCAGACCCGCCCCGCGTGCAGTCGGCTGTGCCCGAACAGCACCAGGTCCGGGTCCGCCGCCCCGCCGACCCGCTCCGCCAGGGTCAGCAGCGCCCCGGGGGCCAGCACGTGGTCGCTGTCCAGGAAGAGCAGGTAGCGCCCTTCGGCCCGCGCCGCCCCCGCGTCGCGGGCGCTGCCGACCCCCACCGCCGCGCTCAGCCGCAGCACCGTCACCCGCCCGTCCCGCGCCGCCTGCGGCACCTCGGCCGGGCAGTCGGGCGAGGGGTCGGCGACGACGATGACCTCGAAGCCGCCGAAGGACTGGTCGAGGATCGAGTCGAGGCAGTCGGCGAGCTGTCCTTGCTGGTCATAGGCGGGCAGGACGATGGAGATGAGGGGTGCGGGCATGCGCCAGAAGGTAAGCCGATGTCAGGAACGCGGCAAGGAGCGGCAGGTGACGAAACGGGGCATAGGTGATGTTCCACCAGCCATGCTCACCACACTCTCACCCGCTCACCGACCGACGAGCACAGTCGACGGACCGTCAGGTCCTCGCGGCACTGCGTGACCGGCGCGACCGGGGGCGCGGTCACGGGTGCTCTCGGTCGGACACTGAAATATTTCTCCGGTACCAGCGCCTGACCACCCTATTTACGGTGCCCGGCGACCGGCTCGGGAATTTCTTTCCGCCTTTTTCACGGTGCCCGCCCCGGCAGTACAGTGGCCCGAATTCGGGCCGCCGTCCGGAACGTGGACGCCCCGGAAATCACGCTGCCCTTTCCCGCACAATTCCCGCACCCCCGAACTGTCCGCACCACCCGCGATCCACCGCCGCCCGTCCACCCTCCCGCCGAAGAGGACCATCCCCGTGACCACCACCCCCGCCCTCGCCGGGCCGCGTCTGGCCCGGATCGCCGAGGAGTACGGCACCCCGTCCTGGGTCTACGACGCCGCGCACATCCGCACCCAGATCGCCCGGCTGCGTGGCTTCGACGTGATCCGCTTCGCCCAGAAGGCCTGCTCGAACACCCATATCCTGCGCCTGATGCGGGCCGAGGGCGTGTTGGTGGACGCGGTCTCGCTGGGCGAACTGGAGCGGGCGCTGACCGCCGGGTACCAGGTCGACGGGCCGAACGAGCCGGTCGTCTACACCGCCGACCTGCTGGACCGCGCCGCGCTGCGCCGGGTGGTCGAGCTGCGGGTGCCGGTCAACGCCGGCTCGCCGCAGATGCTGGAGCAGTTGGGCGGCGCGAGCCCCGGGCACCCGGTCTGGATCCGGATCAACCCCGGCTTCGGGCACGGCCACAGCCGCAAGACCAACACCGGCGGCGAGCACAGCAAGCACGGCATCTGGCACGAGCACCTGGCCGAGAGCCTGGAGCTGGTCGACCGCTACGGCCTGGACCTGATCGGCCTGCACATGCACATCGGCTCGGGGGTCGACTACAGCCACCTGGAGGCGGTCGGCGAGACGATGGTCAAGCAGGTGCGGCTCGCGGGCCGCGATCTGCGGGCCATCTCGGCCGGCGGCGGCCTCTCGGTGCCCTACGAGCTCGGCGGCCCCGAGGTCGACACCGAGCGCTACTTCGGGATCTGGGACGCCGCCCGGCAGGAGCTGGTGCGCGAACTCGGCCACCCGGTACGGCTGGAGATCGAGCCGGGCCGCTTCCTGGTGGCGGGCGCCGGGGTGCTGCTCAGCGAGGTGCGCGCGCAGAAGCCGGTCGGCAGCAACCACTTCGTGCTGGTCGACGCGGGCTTCAACGACCTGATGCGACCGGCGATGTACGGCAGCAGCCACCGCGTCT
This sequence comes from Kitasatospora sp. NBC_01287, assembly GCF_026340565.1. NCBI lineage: Bacteria > Bacillati > Actinomycetota > Actinomycetes > Kitasatosporales > Streptomycetaceae > Kitasatospora > Kitasatospora sp. NBC_01287. The sequence continues at coordinate 7,534,253 of NZ_JAPEPB010000001.1, read as the reverse complement.
CGGTGCTCGCGCCCGACGGCGCGGCCCGCCCGGAGCCGCAGTTGGACACCGTGCTGGCCGGCCCGCTCTGCGAGGCGGGCGACGTCTTCACCCAACTCGCGGGCGGCGAGGTGGAGCCGGTGCCGCTGCCGCGCACGGAGATCGGCGACCTGGTGGTCTTCCACGACACCGGGGCGTACGGCGCGAGCATGTCCTCCACCTACAACTCGCGCCCGCTGATCCCGGAGGTCCTGGTCGACGGCGAGCAGACCCGGCTGATCCGCCGCCGCCAGCGGGTCGACGAACTGCTGGCCCTGGAGAGCGGGCTGCAGAGCGGGCCGGGGAGCGGGCCGGAGAGCGGGCCGGCAGCCTGACCGACCGCCCCGACAACGGTTTTCGGGCGGCGGAGGTTCAACCGATGCCGCGCTCACCGCTCAGCACCCCAACTAATCTGATGATCTCAAATTGATATAGTCTCCCGCCAAGCGCCCAGGGGGAGGACCTGGCACAGCCAGAAGCTTGGTGGTCACCGCATGACGTTTGACGGCAACGGCCTTACCGGGGACGGCAGTCCTGAGGCGGGCCCCAATCCGCCGCACGACGGCTTCCCGGCAGCCGCGCCGCCCGCCCCCACCGGCGGCGGCCGGGCCGCCGCCCGCAAGGCCGCCAAGTCCGGTGGGCGCGGCCGCCGGGCGAGCGGGCTCGGCAAGGCCGCCAAGCGCAAACGGATCCTCAAGTTCACGGCGGCCGGGGTGGGCATCGCGGTGGTCACCTCGGTCGGCGGCGGCTACCTCTACATCCAGGAGCTCAACGCCAACATCCGCAAGGGCAGCCTCAACAACGGCGGCTCGGCGCTGGCCCCGGCCTCCAAGCCCAACGCGGCCGGGCAGACCCCGCTCAACATCCTGCTGCTCGGCTCGGACGGCCGGAACAACGCGGACGACTGCAAGCTCGGCGGCGCCTGCGACGACAGCGCCCCGCACGCCGACGTCGAGATGCTGGTGCACCTGTCGGCCGACCGCTCCAACGCCTCGATCATGAGCATCCCGCGCGACACCCAGGCGGACATCCCCACCTGCACCAACCCGAACACCAAGGCCGTGTTCAAGGCGCGGCACGACATCATCACCGACAGCCTGAACGTCGGGGACCCGGGCTGCGTGGTGGACACCTGGGAGAAGCTCACCAACATCCACATCGACCACTACATGATGATCGACTTCGCGGGTGTGGTGAGCATGGCCGACGCGGTCGGCGGTGTCCCGGTGTGCACCAAGGAGAACGTCGTGGACGACCAGGTCCAGTACATCCAGGGTGTGCGCCACGAGATCGGCTCGCACCTGGTCCTGCCGGCCGGCACCCGCACGATCGCGGGCGAGCAGGCGCTGGAGTGGCTGCGCACCCGGCACGCCTTCGGGGACGGCACCGACCTCGGGCGCGCCCAGGCGCAGCACCTCTACCTCAACTCGATGATCCGGCAGATGAAGTCGGCCGGCACCATCGCCAACCCGCTCAAGCTCAACTCCCTCGCCCAGGCCGCCACCAAGGCGCTCCAGGTCGACACCGGCCTCGGCTCGGTCGACGCACTGGCCGAACTGGCGCTGGAGCTGAACAAGGTGCCGACCAACCGGATCACCACGGTGACCATGCCGAGCGCCTACGTGCCGGACCCGAAGGACAAGAACAACCAGTTGGTGGTCACCACCTCCGACTCGGCCAAGCTCTTCCGGATGATCGCGGCCGACGTCCCGCTGGACCGCAACGCCCCGGCCCCCGCCGCCGCGCCCAGCGACAGCCCGGCCCCCGCCCCGAGCAGTGCCCCGGCCGCGGCCGCCGCGCCGAGCAGTCCGCCCGCCGCCCCGGTGGACAAGGCCGCCGTGCGGATCACCGTGCAGAACGGCAGCGGCACCAGCGGCCGCAGCACCACGGTCACCGACGCGCTGACCTCACATGGGTACACCGACGCCGTCCGGGACACCAGCACGGTGCCCAAGTCGCCCACCGAGCTGCTCTACCCGGCCGCCAAGGCCGACCAGGCGAAGGCGGTGGCCGCGAGCCTGGGCCTGCCGGACAGCGTGCTGACCGCGTCCACCGCCTCGGCCACCCACCTGACCCTGGTGGTCGGCACCGACTGGACCGCCGGCACCGCCTGGCCGGGCACCGCGCCGGCCGGTGGCGGCTCCGCCGGCACCGCGCCCAGCCCGGTGTCCAGCCCGGTCCCCACCGCCATGCCCAGCAGCGCGGTGGCGCAGAACGCGCAGGACGACGCCAACCAGTGCATGGAGGTCAACCCGGCCCCGCACAACTCGTTCAAGCCGGGCCAGAGCAACTACATCTACAGCTGGACCGGCCCCAACACACCCAACGTCCCGCAGCCCTGACCACAGGGACCCGCCGCACCCCGCCGCCGCCCGCACCGGCCCGCCGGACCCCGGATTCCGGTACGGGCGGCGTTCGGCGGGCCGATAGACTGGCGACACAGTCCGTCACCACCAACATGAACTGGAGCATCCAAGGATGGCTCGACACCTGATCACCAGCGCGCTTCCCTATATCAACGGGATCAAGCACCTGGGGAACATGGTCGGGTCCATGCTCCCGGCGGACGTGTACTCGCGCTACCTGCGCCAGCGCGGCCACGAGGTGCTCTACATCTGCGCGACCGACGAGCACGGCACCCCGGCCGAGCTGGCCGCCAAGGCCGCCGGCCAGTCGGTGGCGGACTTCTGCGCCGAGCAGCACGAGGCGCAGAAGGCGATCTACGACGGCTTCCAGCTCTCCTTCGACTACTTCGGGCGCTCCTCCTCGCAGCAGAACCGCGAGATCACCCAGGAGTTCGCCCGCGAGCTGCAGGCCAACGGCTTCATCGAGGAGCGCTCGATCCGGCAGGTCTACTCGGTCGCCGACGGCCGCTTCCTGCCCGACCGCTACATCGAGGGCACCTGCCCGCACTGCGGCTACGACAAGGCCCGCGGCGACCAGTGCGAGAACTGCACCCGCCTGCTGGACCCGACCGACCTGATCAACCCGCGCTCGGCGGTCAGCGGCTCCACCGAGCTGGAGGTCCGCGAGACCACCCACCTCTTCCTGCTGCAGTCCAAGCTGGCCGACGAGGTCGAGGCCTGGATCGACGAGCACGGCAAGGACTGGCCGACGCTGGCCTCCTCGATCGCCCGCAAGTGGCTGACCGAGGGCCTGAACGACCGCGCGATCACCCGCGACCTGGACTGGGGCGTGCCGGTCCCCGCCGACGTCTGGCCGGAGCTGGCCGCCGAGGGCAAGGTCTTCTACGTCTGGTTCGACGCCCCGATCGAGTACATCGGCGCGACCAAGGAGTGGTCGGACGCCGACCCGGCCAACCGCGACTGGAAGTCCTGGTGGTACGAGGCCGAGGACGTCCGCTACACCGAGTTCATGGCCAAGGACAACGTCCCGTTCCACACGGTGATGTTCCCGGCCACCATCATCGGTACCAGGGCGCCGTGGAAGAAGGTCGACTTCGTCAAGGCCTTCAACTGGCTCAACTACTACGGCGGCAAGTTCTCCACCAGCCAGCAGCACGGCATCTTCACCAACGCCGCGCTGGAGCTGCTGCCCGCCGACTACTGGCGCTACTTCCTGATGGCGAACGCGCCGGAGTCCGACGACACCAGCTTCAGCTGGGAGATCTTCGCCGCCACCGTCAACAAGGACCTGGCCGACACCCTGGGCAACTTCGTCAACCGGGTGCTCTCCTTCTCGCTCAAGCGCTTCGGCGACACCGTCCCGGCGGGCGACGCGCCGGGCGAGGCCGAGCGGGCGCTGGGCGCCGAGATCGCCGGCCTGCTCGCCGAGTACCAGGGCCACCTGGACACGCTGCAGTTCCGCAAGGCCGCCCAGGCGCTGCGCGCGTTGTGGAGCGCGGGCAACTCCTACCTGGAGAACAAGGCCCCCTGGCTGGAGATCAAGACCAACGAGGCCGGCGCCGCGCTGACGCTGCGCACCGCGATGAACCTGATCCACCTCTACGGGATGCTCTCGGCCCCGTTCATCCCGGCCACCAGCGCCGCGATGCGCGGCGTCTTCGCCTCGGCCAAGGCCGGCGAGCCGCGGTGGGTGAGCGCCGAGCAGGCCGCGGCGCTGGACTTCGTCGCGGCCGGCACCGCCTTCACCGTCCCGCCGGTGCTCTTCGCCAAGGTCACCGACGAGGACCTGGCGGCCTGGCGCGAGCGCTTCGGCGCCGAGTAGTCGAGCAGTCGAGTAGTCGAGCAGTCGAGCAGTCGAGCTGCAACTCCCGGCCGCCGGGTGCCGTCCCGCTCAGGACAGCACCCGGCGGCGGAAGTTGCGCAGCCCGATGCCCAGGAAGAGCACGCAGAAGCCGATCAGCACCGGGTAGACGACGTACAGGGGCATGTGCGAGGCGTCGGTGAGTCCGGCCCGCATGCCCTCGGCGATGTAGATCAGCGGGTTGACCAGCACCAGGGTCTGCAGCCACGGGAAGCCGCCGACCTTGACCGCGCCGAGCTTGGTCCACTGGTAGTAGGTCCCGCCGAGGAAGACCAGCGGCAGCACCACGAAGCCGAACATCAGCCCGATGTTGCGCGGCTCGAAGGTGGTGCCGAGCACCAGCCCGAGCGAGGTCATCGCCAGGCAGGACAGCGGGATCAGGGTGACCACGATCCACCAGTGCACCGACAGGTGCGCGTGCACGCCGGGCGCGTGCACCACCGCCGCGATCGGGAAGACCATGATCGCCGAGATCATCCCCTGGGTGGCCCCCGAGAGCACCCGGGAGAGGGCCACCAGCCAGAGCGGGCAGGGCGCCTGCACCCGGTCCTCGATCTCCCGGGTGTAGCCGAACTCCTGGGAGAGCTGGATCGCCACCGACTGGATGCCCTGGAACATGATGGTCACCGCGACCACCCCGGGCACCAGCACCGTCGCGAAGTCGGACTCCCCCGCCGTGCCACCGCCCGAGCCCACCCCCTGGCCGATGGTCGGGAAGACGTACAGGAAGACGAAGACCAGCAGCAGCGGCTGCATGATCGTCCGCCCGGCGAACTCGCCGAAGTTCTTGCGCAGCACCAGCAGGTCGCGGCGGACCAGCGCGCCCAGCGCCGCGCGGGAGGCTGCGAGGACCGAGCGGGTCGGCCGGATGCTGATCGTGGGGGTGGTCGCAGCGGTCATCAGTCCCGCAGCTCCTTCCCGGTCAGGCTGATGAAGACGGTCTCCAGGGTGGGTTCGGCCACCGAGAGGTCCGCCACTTCGAAGCCGCCGGCCTCGGCGGCGCCCAGCACCCGCGGCAGCAGCCGGTGCGTGCCGCCCTTGACCTGCAGCTCCACCCCGCCGGGCAGCAGCCGGGCGCGGTTGACCCCGTCGATCTCGCGGCCCAGCAGCTCGGCCAGGGCGGCCGGCTCGCCGGGTGCCTGCACGGTCACCACGGTGTCGGCGTCCACCGCCTGCTTGAGCGCGTCGGGGGTGTCCAGGGCCAGGACCCGGCCGTGGTCGATGATCGCCACCCGGTCGCAGAGCTGGTCGGCCTCCTCCATGTTGTGGGTGGTCAGCAGGATGGTCTGGCCGTCGGCGATCAGCCCGGCCAGGATCTCCCAGAGCGCCAGCCGGCTCTGCGGGTCCAGGCCCGCGGTGGGCTCGTCCAGGAAGAGCACGGCGGGGCGGTGGTAGATCGCCCGGGCCACCATCAGGCGCTGGGCCAGGCCGCCGGAGAGGGCGAAGACAGAGGCGTCGGCCCAGCGGGTGAGGTGGAAGCGATCCAACAGCTCATCGGCGGTGCGCCGGGCGGTGCGGCCCGAGCGCCCGAAGAGCAGGCCGTGGAAGACCAGGTTCTCCCGCACGGTGAGCGAGCGGTCCAGGGTGTTCTGCTGCGAGACCACCGCGATCACCTGCTTGACCAGGGTCGGCCGGGCGATCACGTCGATGCCGCCGATCCAGGCCCCGCCCGAACTGGGCACCACCCGGGTGGTGAGCATCCCGACGGTGGTGGTCTTTCCGGCGCCGTTGGGGCCGAGCAGCCCGAAGAGCTCGCCCTGGTGCACCGCGAGGTCGAGCCGGTCCACCGCCGCGATCCCGGTCTTCGGATAGACCTTGGTCAGCGCTGCCGTGCGGATCACCGGTTCCGCCGCGGCACTGCGATTGCCGGCCACTGGGCACCTCGTTCCTGAGTCCTCCTCCAGGTTGCGCCGCCTGAGCCGGTCTGACAATTCCCACCGGGCGACCCGGCAGCCAGGGCCCGCGGCCCCGACCCGCGAGCGCCGGGCGCACGCCTGCCGCGCGCCCCAACTCCCCCCGCACTCCCCCTGGTTGGCATGCCCCCGGCCCTTTACCGTCGGTAGCGAGGCCAATCCGCACGGCCAACCGCATGGAGGATCCCGTGTCCGTCGACGAAACCGGCCCGGCCACCCAGGCCGACCCGGCCACCCAGACCACCCCGGCCACCTCGGCCGCCCCGGCCGCCCCGGCCGCTGCCGAACCGCTCGTCCCGCTGCACTGTCTGCGCGCCGACCAGCCCGGGCCGCCCGTGCTGACCGAGCTGCTGACCGGCACCCCGGTCTGGTGGGTGCGCCGGCACGCCGACGTCCGCCAGGTGCTCACCGACCCCCGGCTCAACCGGGTCGGCCTGTACGCGCCGGACGCCCCGCCGCTGACCCCCTACCCGAACATGCTGGACGACCCGGACACCATCCTGAACATCGACGGCCCCGACCACCAGCGGCTGCGCCGCACCGTGCAGCGCGCCTTCACCCCGCGCGCGATCGAGCGCTGGCGGCCCTGGGTGGCCTCGGTGGTGGACGACCTGGTCGAGTCGCTGGCCGGGGCCGAGCAGCCGGTGGAGCTGGTCGCCGCCTTCACCCGCCCGCTGCCGGTGGTGGTGATCAGCCGGCTGATGGGCCTGGACGGCCTGGACCTCAAGCGCCTGGCGCACTGGAGCGACCACGCCCTGGCCGCCAGCGCCTACACCCCGCAGGCGGTGCGGGAGGCGATGCTGGACTTCGGCGCCTTCGGGGCCCAACTGGTGGCCCAGCGGCGCGGCGATCCGGGCGAGGACCTGGTGAGTTCGCTGGTCAGGGCCGCGGACGAGGACGGCGAGGTGACCGAGCTGCAGATCATCAAGCTGGTCATCGGCCTGGTGGTGGCCGGGCACGAGACGACCATGACCACCCTCGGCAACGCGCTCGTCTACCTGCTCTCCGAGGACCGCGACGCCTGGCACGAGCTGGCCACCGGGGAGCGGCGGGCGGCCGCGGCGGCCGAGCAGCTGCTGCGCTCGGTACCACTGGGCGACCGCGTGGTCGCCCCGGGGACGCTGCGCCGGGCGGCGGCCGACGTGGAGATCGGCGGGGTGCTGATCCCGGCGGGCGCGGTGGTGGCCGCGGACACCTTCACCGCCAACCACGACCCCGCGGTCTACCCCGGCAAGTGGCGGGAGAGCCTCTTCGAGGCGCCGGACGCGCCGCACCTGACCTTCGGTGCCGGGCCGCACCACTGCCTGGGCGCCTGGCTGGCCCGGATGGAACTGGAGCTGGGCCTGCACCGGCTGGCCCGCCGGCTGCCCGGGCTGCGGCTCGCGGTGCCGGCCTCGGAGATCGACTGGCGGCGCGGCCTGCTCACCCGCAGTCCGCAGACCCTGCCGGTGACCTGGTGAGCGCCGAGGAGGCGGTGGTCTCCGTCGACCGGCTCCGGTGCGCGGGCACCGGGCTCTGCGCGGCGACCGCCCCCGCCGATCTGGAGCTGGCCGCCGACGGCCGGGCCCGCGCGCGCCGCGAGCGGACCGGGGCGGTGGCGGAGGTGGTCGAGGCCGCCGAACTCTGCCCGATGGAGGCGATCACCGTCCACCGGGCGGCCACCGGCGAGAAGCTCGCGCCCACCTGGTGAGCGCGGCGGTGGTGGTGCCCCGATCAGGGCACCACCACCGTTGACCGTGCGGTGGATCAGTGGAAGCCGGCGATCCCGAGCCCCGCGGGCCGGCGCGGTGCGACGGCCACCGGCGCGGAGGCCGCGGGCGCGGTCGGCCCGGAGGCGGCAGCGGTGCTGCGCGGGTGCGTCGGGGTGCCTGCCGGCAGCTGCCCGGCGCCGCCCACCAGCGGCAGCGTCAGTGCCGACCGGGTCAGGTCGACCGTCAGCTTCGGCCGGGTGCTCGGCGGGTTGATCAGCCCGTCGTCGGTGCCGGCCACGATCAGCGCCAGCCGGTGCCCGGCGGGGATCACGTGGTCGCTCGGGGCCAGCTGCAGCGTCATCGTGTAGGGCGTGTTCGGGGTGAGCCTGACCGTGTGGTCCAGCCCCGCGTAGTGCCCGAGGTCGGCCCAACCCCGGCTGAACACCGTCTCGTTCACCTGAGTGGTGTCGGCCGCCGTGTCCAGGTAGCAGGCGCTGTCCCCCGCCGTGCTGTCACCCCAGCAGGAGCGGGTGGTGAGCGTGGTGATCCCCTCACCGTCGCCCTGGTAGTTGCGGATGGTCGCCGGACCGAGGTCGACCAGCACCGCGCTGAGGTGGGCGCTGCTGGTGCTGGAGCTGACGGTCAGCGTGACCGAGCCGCTGCCGGAGAGCTGCAGGTCCTGGGTGAGCGGGGCGGTGGTGAAGGCGGCCTTCTCCGAGGTGCTCTGGTCGACCTCGGCGGCCCAGGTGTTCTCGTCCTTGGTCGGGTCGTCGGTGAAGGAGACCTTGCCGGTGTTGGAACTTCCGCCCAGCGCACCCGGATTGAGGTGCACCGCGCTCTGCACGGTGCCCGGCGCCGGCCAGCTGGCCTCCGTGGTCCACTGGTCGGGAGCCCGCTCGATGTCGGCCACCGGCTGGTTCTGGATCCCGTTGTCCACACCCATCAGGTAGTGGTCGAACCACTGGTGCAGGGTGTCCACCCAGGCACCGCGCCGGTAGTCGAACGGATCGACGTGCCCGGTCTGGGAGAGCCAGATCTTGCGGTCCACCCCGGTACTGGCGAGCGCGTTCCACCACTGCCCGAAGTTGATGTCCCGCACGTTCAGGTCCTGCATCCCGTGCACCACGAAGACGCTGGCCGTCACCTTGGAGGCGTTCGCGACGTAGTCGCGCTGCTGCCAGGCCGCCGACCAGTCGCCGTTGGACGGGGAGCCGGCGGCCAGCGCCTTCTGCTCGGCGCCGCAGGTGGCCGCGTCGGTCGGGTCCTCGACCTCACTGGCCAGGTCGGCGGGGGTGCCGCTGTAGAGCGGCGCACCCTGGGAGCGGTAGTAGTCGTACCAGGAACTGATCGCGGATATCGGCACGATGGTCTTCAGGCCCGCGACCCCGGTGGCCGCCACGCCGTTGGCGATGGTGCCGTCCCAGGACTTGCCGATCATGCCGACCGAGCCGTTGGTCCAGGTCGGGTTGACCGTGCTCGCACCGGTCCGGGTGCTGTAGCCGTTGGCCCGGCCGTTCAGCCAGTCGATCACGGCCTTGGCACTGGTCACGTCGGAGGTCCCGCCGACGTCCACGCAGCCGTCCGAGCGGTTGGTGCCGGCCAGGTCGACCAGCACCACCGCATAGCCGCGCGGCACGAAGTAGTTGTCGTAGTAGAGCGGGAACTGGACCGGATGACCCTGTGAGTCGTAGGTCTTCAGCTGACTCTCGTTGCCGCGGCCGCAGCACTCGTAGTACGGACTGGCGTCCATGATCACCGGGACCTTGATCCCGGCCTGGGCCGCCTCGCTCGGGCGGATGATGTCGGCGGCGACCCGGTCGTGGTGACCGTCGCCGTTGGTGTCGAGGCCGGTGTCGACCCAGACCGTCTCGCGGATCGCGTTGGCGTAGGAGTAGGTCGGCTGGCTGGCACCGTCTCGGACGGTACCGGCCCAGGCCGCGCTGACGGGGGAGAGCAGCGCGGCGGCAAGTGCGAGCAGCACGGTGGCGATTCCCGCCACCGATCGGATGCGGTGGGTTCTCACGAAGGAGCACCGTACCCAGTCATGTCCATGTTGACTCGTCAGCTCCGGCTCGGCCCGCGGGCCGGCCGCACCTTTCGCCGCGTCAGCTCCGCCGAGCAAGCCACCGACGTTGCGCTCACGGGGTCACACGTTCGCACGCTCTGTAGTGGCGCCATCGCACTGCGCGGCTGACGGTGGAACAGGCGCCCCCGGATGTCCTCCTGGCCGACCAGAGGTCGGCCCGTCCCCGGTGCGCCGTGAAAGGGAATGCACTCATGCGTCGTGTACGTCACCTGGCCGCCGCCACTCTCACCGCCGCCGCCCTGAGCCTGGCCGCCCCGGCCGTCGCCTTCGCCGACGCCGCCCCCGGCGGCCCGGCCGACCGTCCGATCAACTCGTCCACCACGCAGGACGGCAAGAAGGCGGACGACAGCAAGAAGGCCGACGACAAGAAGGCCGACGACAAGGACGCCAAGGACGCCAAGCCGACCGACGAGAAGGCCGGGGCCGAGGAGTGGCAGCAGGAGCACCACCCGCACGGCGGCGTGCACACCGGCGGCGGCTTCGGCGCGCTGAACGGCGGCAGCATGGCCACCGGCGGCGCACTGCTGGCCGGCGGCCTGGGCCTGGGCGCCCTCGCGCTGCGCCGCCGCAAGTCCGCCGAGCACTGATCACCGCTGATCAGCTCGGCTGACCAGCTGACCAGCTGACCAGCTGACCGGCTGACCAGCTGACCGGCTGACCGGCAGTCACCCGAGGCCCCGTCAGCCGACCGCCCCGCCCCGCGTCGCGCGCCGCGCCGCCGCCCTGTCCCCGGCGGCGGCGCGGCGCGCGGCGGTGCTCCCCCGCCCGGACCGTGCCCGCAACACCGCTCCCGCGCAGAAAGGCTCGCCATGGGCAACCACGCTCCCGCGAACGGCGACCCGTCCTCCTCCCCCGACCCCCTCGGCCGCCAGCGCCGGAACGTCCTGTTCGCCGCCGTGGGCGCCTGCCTGCTCGGCCTGTTCATGATCCACCGCGCGGCCGACCCGACCGCGGGCCTGCCTCCGCTGCCGAATTCGATGGCCGCCCAGGCCTCGCCCAGCGCCTCCACCTCCGCCGCCGCAGGTCGCACCGTCCCGGCCCTCGCCGTCCCGGACGCCCGCCCCACCCGGCTGAGCATCCCCTCGATCGGCGTCAACGCTCCCTTCACCGGCCTGGACGTGGACAGCACGGGCGTACTGAACCCGCCGCCGCCGGACAACACCAACCTCGTCGGCTGGTACCAGGGCGGCACCGTCCCCGGCAACCGCGGTCCCGCGATCGTGCTCGGCCACGTCGACACCAAGTCCGCCCGCGGCGTCTTCTGGGGCCTCAGCTCGGTCACCCCGGGGACCACCGTCGACATCGCCCGCGACGACGGCGTCACCGCCAGCTTCACCGTGGACAGCGTGAACGTCTTCGCCAAGGACCAGTTCCCGGACGACCGCGTCTACGGCAAGACCCCCGATGCCCAGCTCCGCCTGATCACCTGCGGCGGCGCCTACGACCGCAAGCACGGCGACTACACGGCCAACGTGGTGGTCTTCGCCCACCTGACGGGGCTGCGCGAGAGCTGAGCGGTGCGCGTCGGTGCGCGCGGGGCGGTGATCCCGATGAGCGCTGAGCATTGAGCATTGCGAGCTGAGCATTAGGCGCTGACAGAATCTGATATCTGTCAGCTGTCATCCATCAGTCGCCATCGCCCATCTGCCCTCAGCCCTCGCCAATCGCCAATCGCCAATCGCCAATCGCGCCGACCGATCCCCGCGACCACCGGACAGGCCCGCCCCGGGCGCCCTACGCTGACCGCATGGCGCCTGTGAGTCCCCGTCAGCCCGCCGTCCCCGCCTGGCTCAGCGAAGCCGTGCTGTACCAGGTCTACCCGCAGTCCTTCGCCGACTCCAACGGCGACGGCATCGGCGACCTACCCGGCGTCACCGCGCACCTGGACCACCTCGCCGACCTCGGGGTGAGCGCCCTGTGGCTCAGCCCGTGCTTCAGCTCCGAGTTCGGCGACGCGGGCTACGACGTCGCCGACTACCTGGCCATCGCCCCGCGCTACGGCACCAACGCCGACCTCGCCGAGTTGGTCGGGGCGGCCGCCGCCCGCGGCATCCGGGTGCTGCTCGACCTGGTGCCGGGCCACACCTCGCACCGCCACCCGTGGTTCCAGCGGGCCGCGCACGACCCCGGCGACGACCGCTACATCTGGTCGGAGCGGATCACCGCCCCGGTGCACGAGTGGATCCCCAACCAGGGCCGGCGCGGCGGCTTCTACCGGGCCAACTTCTACCCGATCCAGCCCGCCCTCAACTTCGGCTACGCCCGCCCCGACCCGGCCGAGCCCTGGCGCAGCCCGGTGGACGCTCCCGGGCCGCTGGCCAACCGGGCGGCGCTGCGCGAGATCATGGCGCACTGGTTCGGGCTCGGGGTGGCCGGCTTCCGGGTGGACATGGCGGCCTCGCTGGTCAAGGACGACCCCGGGCAGGTGGAGACCGGCAAGCTCTGGGGCGAGCTGCGCGCCTGGCTGGACCGCGAGCACCCGGACAAGGTGCTGATCGCCGAGTGGGGCGACCCGGCCCGCTCCGTCCCGGCCGGGCTGCACGCCGACTTCTTCCTGCACTTCAACGGGCGGGCGCTGCGTTCACTCTGGGACAACGGTAGTGGCAGCCAGGGCAGTTGGGCGCACGGTGAGCCCTGCTACTTCGATCCGGACGGCGCCGGCTCACCGGCCGAGTTCCTCACCGCCTGGCAGGCGGCCGACGCGGCGATCGCGGGCCGCGGCCTGGTCGCCCTGCCCACCGCCAACCACGACTTCTCCCGCCTCGCCTGCGGCCCGCGCACCGGCGAGCAACTGGCCTGCGCCTTCGCCTTCCTGCTCAGCTGGCCCAGCCTGCCGGTGGTCTACTACGGCGACGAGATCGGCATGCGCTACGTCCCCGGCCTGCCGGACAAGGAGGGCAGCCAGTTCGGCACCGAGGCCCGCCAGGGCTCGCGGACGCCGATGCAGTGGGACGACACGCCCGGCGCCGGGTTCTCCACCGCCGAGCAGGCCGACTTCTACCTCCCGCTGGACCCGGCACCGGACCGGCCCAGCGTGGCGGCGCAGCGCGCGGACCCGGCCTCGACGCTGAACCAGGTCAGGCGGCTGATCCGGCTGCGCCGCGAGACGCCCGAGCTGGGCACCGGGGGCACCGTGACGGTACTGGCGGACGGCTACCCGCTCGCCTACCTGCGCGGCACCACCCATCTGGTCGTGGTCAACCCGCGCCGCGAGCCGGCCGAGCTGGCACTGCCTCAACTCACCGCCGCCGCCCTACCACTGCTGGTCCAGGGGGTGCGGACCACGCCGGGCGCGGTGCGGGCCGACGGCTTCGGCTACGGGATCTTCCGGCTCTGACCCGGCGTCGGACCGCTTTCGAATCGCCGGGTGATCCGGACCTCCCTATGCTGGCGGCGATGAGCGTCGACCGCCGCAGGATCCTGCGGACCACCGCCCAACTGGCCACGCTGACCGCGGCCGGACCGCTGCTGGCGGCCTGCGGCCAGGAGGCCACCACCGCCGGCGGCAACGCCGCGGCCGCCCGATCCGCCCGCGCGCACCCCGGTGCCGCCGCCGGCACGCCCACGGTGCTGACACCCAATCGGATCCCGAGCGCCACGCCGAGCGCGGTGGCCACGGCCGCCTCGCCGGTCGCCGGTGCCAGCCCGCCGGAGCTTCCGCCGCTGGCCGCGAGCACCCCGGCCGAGGTGGTCACCGGCCCGCGCGACCGGCCGCAGATCGCGCTGACCTTCCACGGCCAGGGCGATCCCGCGCTGGCCACCGCGCTGCTGACCGCGGCCGAGCAGCACGGCGCCCGGGTCACCGTGCTGGTGGTCGGCACCTGGCTGGACCAGCAGCCCCAGATGGCCCGGCGGATCCTGGACGGCGGCCACGAGCTGGGCAACCACACCCTCAGCCACTTGGACATCTCCTCCATGTCCGCCGACCAGGCCTACGCCGAGATCGCCGGCTGCGCGGACCGGCTGAAGGCGCTGACCGGCTCGATCGGGCGCTGGTTCCGCCCCTCCGCCGCGCAGTACGCCACTACCGAGGTCAAGGCGCAGGCCCGCCGGGCGGGCTACGAGCACGTCCTCTCGTACGACGTGGACCCGCGCGACTACGCGGACCCGGGGGCCGAGGTGGTCCAGCGCCGGATGCTGAACGCGATCAAGCCGGGCTCGATCGTCGCCCTGCACATGGGCCACCAGGGCACCGTGGACGCCCTGCCGGCCGTGCTGGAGGCGCTCCAGCAGCGCGGGATCAGCGCGGTGACGGCGAGCCAGCTCTGCTCGTGAGCGGTGAGGCGGCGCCTCAGCGCGTCTGAGGGATCGGCGGCGCCTCAGAGCGTCTGCCGGAAGTGCGCCAGCACGTGGTCCAGCGCCGTGGAGACCGTGCGCTCCTCGTCGTAGAAGTCGAACTGCGAACCCGGCATCCAGTGCAGCGCCTTGGCGCCCGGCAGGGCCGCGTGGAAGCGCTCGGCGCCGGCCGGGATCGCCGCGTCGCGGCTGTGCACCAGCACGGTCGGCACCGCGACGCCGGGTGCCGCGGCGATCGCGTCGAAGCCGAGCCAGCCCAGCCAGCCCATCTCGGCGAACCGGTTGGGCCACTGCGGGACCGCGCCCCTGGACTCGTCCAGGTAGTAGGCGTAGTCCCCGACCATGGCCGCTCGCGGGTCGTCCAGGCTCACCGCGGGCACGTAGGACACCTCGCCGGTGGCCCGGTACCTGGCGGCGGCCGCCTCGCCCCGCCCGCGCAGCTCGGCGACCTGCTCCGCTCCGCCGTACAGGCCGGCGAGCAGGCCGGCGTCGTGCAGCCAGGGCGCGACCATCGCCAGCGAGCGCAGGGCCGCGCCACGGGTGGCGGACACCGCCGTGTAGCCGGCGCCGGCGCAGACACCGAGGCCCCCGACCCGGTCCGGGTCCACGTCCGGGCGGCCGCGCAGGTAGTCGACGGCGGCCGCGATGTCGGCGCTCTTGCGATCGGGCTCCTCCAGGTCCCGCGGGTCGCCCCCGGACTCGCCGCAGCCGTGGAAGTCGAAGGCGAGCGCGGTGATCCCGGCCTCGGCCAGGCCCCGGGCGTAGCAGCCGGCCATCTGCTCCTTGACGGTGGTCCACGACCCCGAGACCACGGCGGCCGGTCCCGGGCGACCGTCGCGACCGTCGCGACCGTCGCGACCGCCGGGGCCGCCGGGGCCGCCGGGGAGGAAGAGGTTGCCGACGAGCGTGGTGCCGGCACTGGTAAAGGTGATCTTTTCAAGGCCTGCACGATGCGACACGGAAGTCTCCTCCAGCGGAGAGCGCAAGGCTGTGGGACCGAGGTCGTTTGCTTACGGCCAACCGGTCAGGAGGGCCAGCATAGACAAGGTGATTGACGCACTGTCAAGGCGGCCAATTACCGCTCTGTTCTGGCAAGTTGATGCGAAGAACCGGAGGGTTGACAGCCATATGTGACTGGCAACTTGACTCGGAGGCATCCCAACTGTTTGCCTTCTTGGGTAAGGTTTTCGGTTCTTGTCCGCCAGTCACCCGACCCGGACCCGGAGATCGGCTTCACACCGGGGACCGCCCGAAGGAGCTGCCATGACGCACGGGGCACAGGAGCAGGGGGCGCAGGATCTGCGCGACCGGCTCGACGTCATCGAGCTTTGCACCAAGTTCGGCTGGCTGTTCGACCAGCGGGACTGGGCTGCGCTGGCCGAGGTGTTCGCCGACCAGGTGGTCACCGGATCACCCGACGAACCGCGCACGCTGACCCCGCGGCAACTGGTCGACACCTGGGCCGCGCAGGTCGCCGGGGTGCGCTCGACCCAGCACCAGATCACCGACCACCTGGTCGCGTTGAACAGCGCCGCCGGTACCGCGAGTTGCACGGCCCAGTACCAGGTGCGCCACACCGGCACCGCCGCGGGTCGCGACCCGCGCCTGGAGAACGCCGGACACTACCGCTTCGACCTGCGGGCGACACCCGCCGGGTGGCGGATCACCCGCCTGGTGGCCACCCCGACCTGGAGCAGCGGCGATCCGACGATCCTCGACGCCCCGCCGGCCGGCGGCAGCGTGGCGGATGCGGGAGCGGATGCGGGAGCGGGAGCGGGAGCGGCCCGGGAAGCGGACGCGCAGAGCGTGGCCCGGCGCTTCCTGGCGGCCATCAGCGACCAGGACCTGCCGACCGCCTTCGACTGCCTCGCCGAGGACGTGGTGATGGACATGCCCTTCGCCCCGCCGGGCAGCCCCCTGCGGCTGAACGGCGCCGACGCGGTCCGCCGGCTCTACGCCGGCGTGGTGACGGCGGTGCAGTCGATCGAGCTGCCGGTGCTGCGCACCGAGGCCTTCGCCGACCGGCGGTGGGCGCTGGTCGAGTACACCGGCAAGATGGTCCAGCCGAACGGCAGCGACTACACGAACCACTACTACGGGATGTTCCAGGTGGTGGACGGCAAGATCAAGGTGCTGCGCGAGCTCTACGACACCTACCGCTACGCCGCCCAGGTCTCGGCCGAGGACCGCCGGGCGATGTTCCAGGCCGCCGAGGGGCAGGCCTGATGCCGGCCGCCGTGACCGGCTGCCGACTGGGCGTCGGGGTGCCGCTCTCCGGCGCCTGGGCCACCCCCGCCAACCAGCGCCGGATCGCCCTGCTCGCCGAGCGGCTCGGCTACCACTCGCTCTGGTCGTTCAGCCGCCTGCTCTTCCCGCTGGCCAGCACCGAGGCGGAGTGGTCCTCGGAGTTCCAGCCCGCCTTCCACCACGGCGTGGCCGAGCCGATCGTGACGCTGGCCCAGGTGGCCGCGGTGACCGAGCGGATCCGGCTCGGCTTCTCGGTGCTCAACGCCCCGTTCAGCGCGCCGGCCGTGCTGGGCAAGCAGCTGATCGAGTTGGACCGGGTCTCCGGCGGCCGGATCGACATCGGCCTCGCCCAGGGCTGGTCGCAGGAGGAGTTCCTGGCGGCGGGAGTGCCGATGGAGCGCCGGGTGGCCCGCACGCTTGAGTACGTCGAGGTGCTCAGGCGCATGTGGGAAGGCGAAGTCGCTTCTTTCAAAGGAGAGTTCACCGAGCTGCCGCGAACTCTCGTGCGGCCCAGGCCGGTTCAACCGCGGTTCCCGCTGCTGCTCGGCGGCTCGACCGGGGCGGCGTTCGCCCGGGCCGGGCGGCTCGCCCAGGGATGGGTCAGCCCCGGGTTCGTCACCCGCGGCGAGATCGCGGCGGCCGTGGACGGGGTCCGGGCGGCGGCCGAGCGGGCCGGGCGGGATCCGGCGGCGATCCGGATCGTGGTACGCGCCTCGGTCTTCCTGGGCGCCGAGCGGCCGAGCGTGCGGCCCGACGGCGAACGGCAGCTGTTCCAGGGCCCGTTCGAGCAGGTGGTGGCCGACCTGGGACTGGTGCGGGAGCTCGGCGCCAGCGAGGTCTTCCTCGACTTCAACTTCGATCCCGCGATAGTCGGCCCGGACGTCGAGTCCGCGGCCGCCCTCGACCGGGTCGAGCGGGCCCTGACGGCCCTCTCCCCCGAGCACTCCCCCGAGCAGTACCCCGGCTTGGTCCCGCGCCGGACCCCGTCCGGCCGGGAGCAGCACCGAACCACCGTGACAGGCGCCGGCTCCGCCGGCCGCTGAAAGGGCATCATGGACCGCACCACAGCACCAGGAACCCAGCAGGCCACCACCGCCGCACTCCCGGCCGGGACCGGTCCCGCCGCCGGGATCGTCGTCGCGATCGCCTGCTTGGGGTTCTTCATCACCACCTTGGACACCACAGTGGTCAATGTGGCGCTGCCGGCCATCGGACGGCAGTGGGGCAACCAGGTCTCCGGGCTGCAGTGGGTGGTCGACGCCTACACGCTGGTCTTCGCCGCGCTGCTGCTCTCGTCCGGCTCGGTGGCCGACCGGATCGGCGCCTCGCGCGCGTTCGGCGCGGGGCTCGCGCTGTTCACCGTGATGTCCGCGATCTGCGGGTTCGCGCCCGATCTCGGCACGCTGATCGTGGCGCGCGCCGTGCAGGGCGCGGCGGCGGCGGTCATGCTGCCGGCCTCGCTCTCCCTGGTCCGCCAGGCCTACAGCGACCCCAAGGGCCGGGCCAGGGGTATCGCGCTGTGGACCGCGGGCGGCGGGGTCGCCATCGCCGCCGGACCCGTCGTCGGTGGCGCCTTGACCAGTGGCCTCGGCTGGCGGTGGATCTTCTTCATCAACCTGCCGGTCGGCGTGGTCGCCCTGCTCGGGCTGCTCAAGGCGCCGCGCTCGCGCCGGGGCAGTTCGGCGGTCGACCTGGGCGGCCAGGTCACCGCCGTGGTGGGGCTGGCCGCGCTGGTCTTCGCCGTGATCAACGGCGGCGCGAAGGGCTACGGTTCGCTCGGCACGTTGCTCGCCCTGCTGGTCTTCGTGGTCTTCGCCGCGGCGTTCGTGCTGATCGAGAGTCGCCAGGCGCGTCCGGCGGTACCACTCGCCCTGTTCCGCGACCGCTCGGTGGCGGTCTGCACCGCCACCGGCTTCGCGCTCAACTTCGGGTTCTACGGCTTCGTCTTCGTGCTGACCCTCTACTTCCAGCAGCTGCGCGGCGCCTCCCCGTTGACCGCGGGCCTGATGTTCGTGCCGATGACCGCCTTCACCACCGTGGTCAACCTTGGCGCCGGTCGGCTGACCAGCCGCTACGGACCGCGGCTGCCGCTGATCGCCGGCGTGCTGATCCAGGCGGCCGGCCTGCTCTCGCTGCTGGCCGTCGAGCAGCACACCGCGACCGCCTTGGTCCTGGTGCTGCTGGTGCCGCTCGGCATCGGCGGCGGTCTCGCGGTGCCGCCGCTGACCACCGCGATGCTGGAGGCGGTGGACGCCGAGCGGGCGGGCCTCGCCTCCGGCATCCTCAACTCCGCGCGGCAGATCGGCGGTGCGATCGGCGTCGCCGTCTTCGGCGCGCTGGTGGCCGGCAGTTCGGGCTTCATGACCGGGCTGCACACCGCCGTGCTGGTGGCGGCGCTCGCGCTGCTGCTGGCGCTGGCGGCGGTGGCCGTACTCCTGCCCACCCACCCACGAGCACAGGCAACCTGACGGATCGTCACATTCGACACCTGGAGGAAGCCCCATGGAGATACAGCGGTTCGTCACCGGGCGCCGGCCCGACGGCTCGTCGGTGGTCGACGCCCACGGCCCGGTCGACCCGGTGGTCCTGCGGGCGCTGCCCGGTCTTGAGTTCTTCCGGATCTGGGGCGCCGACGGCGGGTCGCGGGTCGGCTCCGGGGCCGAGGAACCGGTCTTCGAACCGTACTTCCCCGGCACGGACGGCGGGTTCCGCTTCGTGCTGGTGACCTGGCCGCCGGACAGCGCCCAGGCCCAGCACGAGCCGTCCGCGGGGGACCCGGCCGAGCTGCTGGGCGAGGTCGAGCGGGTCTTCCCCGGCATGCTCGCCGCGATCGCGCCCGACCCGGCCGGCCGGCACGCGACCGACACGGTGGACCTGGTGGTGATCCTCCAGGGCGAGCTCTGGCTCGAACTGGAGGACGGCACCGAGGCGCACCTGACCCCGGGGAGCTGCGTGGTCCAGCGCGGCACCCGGCACGCCTGGCACAACCGGGGCGACGGACCTGCCCTGGCCGCCTGCGTCTTCCTCGGCGCGGAGCCGGCCACCGGCTGACCAGCGCCGGGTGATCCAGTGCCGGGTGATCCAGTGCCGGATGACCGCCGCCGGATGACCCGCCGCCGGATGACCCGCCGAGGTGGCGCGGCGCGCTACGCCAGCGGGTCGTCCGCGCCGTACGGGCGCAGGCGCAGCGTCCGGGCGTTCAGGGCCCGGATCTCGGCGGCCTGCGCCACCAGGTGCTCCAGGTTGTCCCGCCCGGCGTGGATGAACCGCCCGTGCAGCGTGTCGAAGCGGCCGCGTGCGGCGTCGACCATGACGGCGACCATGTACGGGAGGCTGTGCCACTCCTTCATCGTGGCGAACATCGGCATCCCCGCGGTCATGTCGGTGGCGACCGCGCCGGGGCTGATGTCCAGCAGCACCACCCGGTGCTCGGCCAGCGAGTCGGCGAGGTTGTCGGAGAGGTGGAGCAGCGCGCCCTTGGAGGTGGCGTAGGCGGTGTAGTGGCCGTCAGGGCGGAAGGCGAAGCCGGAGTTGAGGTTGACCACCCGCCCGCGCCGCCGCGCCACCATCCCGGGCAGCACGCAGCGCAGCAGGTTGACCGGCCCGCGCAGGTTGACCTCCATCACCTGCCACCACTGCGCCAGGTCCGCCTCCCAGAACGGCACCTCGCCCTGGTCCACCTGTCCGGCGTTGTTGACCAGCAGGTCGATCGGCCCCAGATCCCGCTCGACGCTGCGTACCGCCTCGCGCACCGAGCCCGGCCGGGCCACGTCCGCGGTCACCGCGACGCCCCTGGCGCCCAGGCGCACGCAGGCCTTCAGCGTGGCGGTGAGCGTCGACGGGGTCCGGCCGACCAGCCCGACCGCCATCCCCTCGGCCGCCAGCCCCAGCGCGATCTCCCGCCCGATGCCCCGGCCGGCGCCGGTCACCAGGGCCACCTGTCCCGCCAGCGAACCATTGCGCATCGCGCTCGCCTCCACCCCGTTCGCGCCCGTCGGGCCCTCGGCCCGACCTCCCGGTCAGCATGGTGGCTACGGCGCGCCGCGGGTGCCCGGCCACACGGGGCGCGCGACCCGCCTCACACGAACGGCGCAACCGGTGAATCGGCAGGGTCCCTGGCCCGACCAGGGGTACCAAGTAGTACGGTCGAGCGACATGGGCGGCGACCCCGCCCGGCAGGAACCCCGGAAAGGCAAGTGAGTGAGCGACATCGCGCGCGTCGGAGTGGTCGGCTGCGGTCTCATGGGATCGGGCATCGCCGAGGTCTTCGCCCGGGCCGGACTGGACGTCCTGGTCTCGGAGGCCACCGGCGAAGCCCTGGAGTTGGGCCGCACCCGGCTGACCAACTCGCTGGACACCGCGGTCAAGCGCGGCAAGCTCACCGAGGAGCAGCGCGCCGAGGCCCTCTCCCGTCTCTCCTTCACCACCGACCTCGCCGACTTCGCCGACCGCGACCTGGCGGTCGAGGCAGTGGCCGAGCGCGAGGACATCAAGATCCAGATCTTCCAGGCCCTCGACAAGGTGGTGCGCCGCCGGGACGCGGTGCTGGCCTCCAACACCTCCTCGATCCCGATCGTCAAGCTGGCCGCGGCCACCTCCCGCCCCGAGCAGGTGATCGGCCTGCACTTCTTCAACCCCGCCCCGGTGCAGCGCCTGGTCGAGGTGATCCCCACCCTGACCACCTCCGCGGAGACCACCGCCCGGGTCGAGGCCTTCACCGTGCAGGTGCTCGGCAAGGAGCCGATCCGGGCCCGCGACCGGGCCGGCTTCGTGGTCAACGCCCTGCTGGTGCCCTACCTGCTCTCCGCGGTGCGGATGTTCGAGTCGGGCGTGGCCACCGCCTCCGACATCGACAAGGGCATGGAGGCCGGCTGCGCCCACCCGATGGGCCCGCTGCGGCTGTGCGACCTGATCGGCCTGGACACCATCGCCTCCATCGCGGAGTCGATGTACGCCGAGTACAAGGAACCGCTCTACGCCGCCCCGCCGTTGCTCTCCCGGATGGTCGACGCGGGCCTGCTGGGCCGCAAGTCCGGCCGCGGCTTCTACGACTACACCGCGACCGCCTGAGCACGACCGCGTCGCGGTACCGGTGGGCCCGGCCATTTTACCAGCAGTGTCCGATCCGGCCGGGCCCACCGGCGTCCGAGGCCGGGAGACTGCCGACTTCTGGGGTTTCGGTGCGCGCCACCGGCTATGGGCGGGTCCGGATGTGGGTAACACCGCCAACGTTCGGACACACCGCGCACTCGGGATGAAGGGAGCAGCATGGGCATCTACGGGCAGGACTGGGCCAGCTACCAGTCGGCCGCACCGGATACGACCGGCCTGAGCTTCGCGTTCGTGAAGGTCAGCCAGGGCCTGACCTACACCAACCCGCAGTGGACCGCACAGCGCGACCACGCCCGCGGCGCGGGCCTGGTGGTGGGGTACTACCACTACCCCGAGATGGCCAACTCCCCTCAGCAGGAGGCCGACCGCTTCCTCGCGCTGGCCCAGCCGGCGGTCGGCGAGTTGCTCTGCCTGGACTGGGAGGGCTACGACAGCACCAATGAGGCGGTCTCCAGCAGCGCGCAACTGGCCTACAAGGAAGCCTGGTTGCGGTACGTCAAGGGCCGCTTCCCGCACAACCCGGTCGGCCTGTACTGCAATCTGGAGTACTGGCAGAGCATCGACACCACGGGGTACTTCCAGGACTTCCTGTGGATCGCCACCGCTGGTCTGGCGGCCGGCCAGCCGGGCATCAGCGCGAACTGGCTCTTCCACCAGTACGCCGACTCCGGCAGCGCCGACCAGGACTACTGCCGGCTCGGCTCCACCGCCGAACTGCGCTCCTGGGCGCAGGCCTTCGCGCCGCCCCCGCCGGCTCCCGCTCCAGCCCCGGCGCCCGCCGGGCCGGCCTGGCCGGGCGAGTACCTGAAGCTGCAGAGCCCGATGCTGCACGACGGCAACGTGCGCACCTGGCAGCAGCAGATGGCCGACCGCGGCTGGTCACTCACCGTGGACGGCTGGTTCGGCCAGCAGTCGGACTCCGTCTGCCGCCAGTTCCAGCAGGAGAAGCGGCTCACCGCGGACGGCGTGGTGGGGCCCGCCACCTGGGCCGCCGCCTGGGCCGACCCGGTCACCTGAGGGAAAAGCAGGGAAAAGCAGCGGCGGCTGTCAGCGTGCGGTGATAAGAACAGGCCATGATCACTACTCCTCGGTACACCGAGCACCTCGCCTCGATCTCCGACCGCTCCGCCGCCCTGCGGGCCGCCGCGGCCGCCGCGCCCGACCTCGCGGTCACGGTGCCCGGCTGCCCGGCCTGGACGCTGCGGGACCTGCTGGTCCACGTCGGCCACGTGCAGCGGTTCTGGGCGCTGATCGTGGCCGCCGGGCCGGCCGAGCAGCCGGTGCGGTACGACAACACGGCGGCCGTGTCGGGTGATGTGCTCCTCTGGTCGGCCGCCGCCACCGAGGAGTTGCTCGCGGCGCTGCGGGCGGCCGACCCCGAACGGGGCTGCTGGACCTGGTGGGACTACTCCGGGGAGCCGCAGACGGTCGGCGCGGTGGCACGCCACCAGGTCCAGGAGGCGGCCGTCCACGCGGTGGACGCGCAGCAGGCCGCCGGCCTGCCGGCCGAGCTGCCGGCCGAGGTCGCGCTGGACGGGATCGCCGAGTTCATCGCCCTGGAGCACGACGACTCCTGGCCGCACGCCCCGGCCCTGATCACGCTGGCCAGCACGGAGGGCCGCAGCTGGCAGCTGGAGCTCGGCAAGCCCGGCCCGGACGCCGCGCAGGCCGTCCTCACCGCGCCCGCCGCCGAGCTGCTGCTCACCCTGCACCGCCGCCACCCGGTGCCGGCCGACGCGCCGCTGCTCACCGACCTGGTGGCATGGCCCACCCTCGACTGATCGCGGGCGTCGACTGACCGCGATCAACAACTGATTATTCGTCAGCTCTCGGTGAACGAAAGGCCACCGGTGCCCGGCGCGGATCTACGCTGACTGCCATGGACCTCGTGGAGATCTTCCCGCACCTTCACCTGCTCCGCTTCGCGGTGGGCCAGGCCTACCTGTGGAGCGAGGCCGACTCGCTCACCCTGATCGACTCCGGCCCCGCCGGCTCGGCCCCCGCCATCGCCGAGGCGGTGCGGTCGCTGGGCCGCCGCCCCGGCGAGATCCAGCGGATCGTGCTCACCCACGGCCATGAGGACCACATCGGCGGCGCCGCCGAGGCGGCCGCCTGGGGCGATGCCCGGATCCTGGCCGGCGCGGCCGAGGCGGCCGCGATCCGGGGCGAAGTGCCGCTCCCGCCGCCGGTCCTCACCGCCGACTGGGAGCGCGAGCTGCGCGCCTCGCTGCCGCCGCTACCGGCGGTCGGCCCGGTGCGGGTGGATGTCGAGCTGCGCGAGGGCGACCTGGTCGACTTCGGCGGCGGCGCCCAGGTGCTCGCCGTCCCCGGCCACACCGACGGCAGCATCGCGCTCTACCTGCCGGGTCCGCGCGTGCTGTTCACCGGCGACACCATCGCCAACGTCCAGGACCGCACCATGCTCGGGGTGTTCAACACCGACCCGGCCGAGGCCGCCGAATCGCTGTACCGCCAGGCCGAACTGCCCACCGAGACCGCCTGCTTCGGCCACGGCGAGCCCATCACGCACGGCGCGGCCGAGCGGCTGCGCCGACTGCTTCCCACCGGCTGAAGGGCCCGCCGGCTGAAGGGCCCGGCGACTGAAGGGCCCGGCGACTGACGTGGTCAGCCGGCTCAGAAAGTCAGGAGGACCCGGGAGCGTAGCCTGCTCCCGGGCCCCTTGGTGCCGCCACTTGCACACGCCGGCACGTTGAAGAGTGCGGATCAGCTTTAAATCGACGCGTTCTACCGTTGAACTACCGAGCCACGAGAGCGGCGCAGGCGGGATTTGAACCCGCATTCATCGATATTCGCCCGCACCCGGTCGATCCGGCGATCGACGGCGAATACTGAGACTGGAGCGAGAATCTGAGATTCACAGGGACTGCCTCTACCGGACTTGGGCTACTCCCGCGCGTGGTGCGGGAGGAGGGATTTGAACCCCCACTGGATCCCTGGGTCAGCTTCAACATCAGTTTCAGCTTTTGCGCCGACTGAGCGGCGCACCCCCCGCACTCCTACGGGGGGAGATCATGAGGCTACCGGAAGAGGTAGCCGAACACCGCGTCGCCCGCCCGCTGGTCGGTGACCTCGGCGTTGTTGGCCTCCTCGCGGGCGAACTTGACGGCCTGCTGGAGCTTCTCGACCCGCTCCTGCAGCTCGTTGACCCGGCGGGCCGGCAGCGCACCGGAGAACTTGACGGTGGTCCAGTAGCCCACCGGGATGTCCTCGTAGTACACCTCGACCTGGGCCGGGTGGTTCTCGGTGGCCTCCGCCTTGACGTGGTTGCGCGGCACCTTCTTGGTGCGGATGGTGCGCACCGCCTCGGTCTTCCACGCGTCGGTCGACGGGTCCAGGCTCCAGGACTCGGCGGCGTCCAGCACCGGCAGCTTGCGCACGAAGGTGAACAGGTCGGTGAGCTGCTTCTCCAGGAAGAGCAGGTAGGGCACCGGCACCTCGGCGAGCAGCACCTGCCCGTCCACCACCACGTCGGCGCAGGCGGTGCGGTTGGCCCAGTCCTTGGTGGCCGTCACGTCGAAGAGCCGGGTCAGCGTCGCCGCGGTCGCCCGCAGGATCTCCTCGGCCTTGAGCTGCACCCGGGTCGACTCGGGCGGCAGCTGCTCGCCCTCCTCGTCCTTGGGCTGGTAGGTCCGGGAGATTCCGGCCAGCAGCGCGGGCTTCTGGACGTCCTGGTGAGCCTGGGTCAGCTCCTGGAACGACTTGGACTTGACGCCCTTTTCGACGGCGATGATCTGATTCAGCTTCGGCACAACAGGGACGCTAGCAGGCCGAACAGACGTACGGCCAACCGGTTTCAGCGCGAAACGGGCCCGCGCATCTGTTCTCGGGCAAACGACCGGGGCCCCGGCCCGGATCGCTCCGGACCGGGGCCCCGTCAACTGCCTGACGGCTACGCGCCGCGCAGCACCGCACCGGTGCGGGCCAGCGCGGCGGCCACCGCGGACTCGCGCGCGGCCGAGGCCTCGTCGGCGGTCAGCGTGCGGTCGGTGGCGCGGAACCGCAGCGCGTAGGCGAGCGACTTCTTGCCCTCGCCCACCTGCTCACCGGTGAAGACGTCGAACAGCCGGATCGCCTCCAGGAGTTCACCCGCGCCCTCGTGCAGCGCGGCCTCCACCTCGGCGGCCGGCACGGCGGCGTCCACGATCAGCGCGACGTCCTGGGTGGCGACCGGGTAGCCGGAGACCGTGGGGCCCTGGGCCTGCTGCTCGCCGTCGGCGGTCAGCAGGTCGAGGTCGATCTCGGCGACCACGGTGCGCTCGGGCAGGTGCAGCGCCTTGACAACGCGCGGGTGCAGCTCGCCGGCATGGCCGACCACCCGGTCGCTGCCGGCCACCAGCAGCTCGGCGCAACGGCCCGGGTGCCAGGGGGCGTACTGCCCCTGACGGACCGTCAGCTCGACGCGCGCCGCACGGGCCACCACGCGGGCCGCCTCGACGGCGTCCGCCCAGCTCGCCTGCTCGCCCTTGCCCCACCAGCCGGAGGGCAGCCGCTCGCCGGTCAGCGCGACGGCGACCCGGCGCGGCTGGCGCGGCAGCGCGGCGCTCAGCGCGGCGATCTCCTCGTCGCTGGGGCGGCGGTCGACCGCCGGACGCGGCGCCACCCGCTGCTCGGCCTCGGGCAGGAAGACCAGGCCGGCCTCGAAGAGCGCCAGGTCGGTGTTGCCGCGGCCGACATTGCGCCGCACCGCGCCGAGCAGGCCCGGCAGCAGCGTGGTGCGCAGCGCCGGCTCCTCGTCGTTGAGCGGGTTGACCAGCTTGACGACGCGCCGGCGCTCGTCCGCCGCGTCCAGACCGAGGGCGTCGAAGGCCGCCTCGCCGAGGAAGGGGTAGTTGTGCACCTCGACGTAGCCGGCCCCGGCCAGCGCCACGCCGATCCGGCGGTGGACCCGCTGCTCGGGCGTCAGGCCCTGGCCCGGCGGCACGGTGGGCATCCGGGCGGGGACGTTGTCGTAGCCCTCCAGCCGGATGACCTCCTCCACCAGGTCGTTGGGGTCGGTCAGGTCGGGGCGCCAGGTGGGCGGGGTGACCTCCAGCAGGTCGGCACCGGCCACCGTGCAGCCGACCTCCTGCAGTCGGCGCGCGACGGTCTCGCGGCCGTACCCGAGACCGGCGACCCGGTCCGGCAGGTCGGCGGCGATGGTGATGGTGCGCACCGGGTGCGGAGCGGCGATGTCGGTCACCCCGGCCTCGGCGGTGCCGCCGGCGATCAGCACCAGCAGGTCGACCGCGCGCTGCGCGGCGGCGCGGGCCGCCTCCGGGTCGACCCCGCGCTCGAAGCGCTTGGAGGCCTCGGAGGGCAGCTTGTGCCGCTTGGCGGCGCGGGCGATGGCCACCGGGTCGAAGTGCGCGGCCTCGATGATCACCTCGGTGGTGCCGGCCACGATGCCGGTCTCCTGGTCGAGGACCGGGTCGAGGATCTCGGTGGAGGCCCCGCCCATCACCCCGGCCAGGCCGATCGGACCGCTGTTGTCGCAGATCAGCAGGTCCTCGGTGGACAGCTCGCGCTTCTGGCCGTCCAGCGTGGTGAGCACCTCGCCGGCCTCGGCGCGGCGCACCTGGATCGGACCGTCGACCCGGTTGCGGTCGTAGGCGTGCAGCGGCTGGCCGACCTCCAGCATCACGTAGTTGGTGATGTCGACGGTCAGCGAGATCGGGCGGACGTGCATCTTCTGCAGGCGGCGCTGCAGCCAGATCGGCGAGGTGGCGCCCGGGTCGATGCCGACCACGGTGCGGGCCACGAAGCGGTCGCAGCCCACCGGGTCGGCGACCTTGACCAGGTAGCCGTAGGAGTTGGCCGGCGGCACGTCGAGCAGCGCCGGGTCGGCCAGCGGCAGCCCGTAGGCGGCGGCCGCTTCGCGGGCCACCCCGCGCATCGACAGGCAGTAGCCGCGGTCGGGGGTGACCGCGATGTCCAGCACCTCGTCGACCAGCTCCAGGAGCTCGATCGCGTCGGTGCCGGGCTCGTAGTGGGCGGGCAGCACGATGATGCCGGCATCCTTCTCCCCGTTCGGGGCGGCATCACCCATACCGAGCTCGCGCGCCGAGCAGATCATGCCGGCCGAGGTGTGGCCGTAGGTCTGCCGGGCGGCGATCGGGAACGGGCCGGGCAGCACGGCGCCGGGCAGCACCACGACCACCTTGTCGCCGACCGCGAAGTTGCGGGCGCCGCAGACGATCTCCTGCGGCTCACCGGTGCCGTTGGCGTCGCCGACGTTGACGAAGCAGTGCCGGATCGGCTTCTTGAAACCGGCCAGCTCCTCGATCGACAGCACCTCGCCGACCACCAGCGGGCCCTTGAGGTCGGCGCCGAGCTGCTCGACGGTCTCGACCTCCAGGCCGGCCCTGATCAGCTTCTCGGCCAGCTCGCGACCGGTCGTACCGGCCGGCAGGTCGACGTACTCACGCAGCCAGGAAAGCGGGACGCGCATCAGATCTCCATCCCGAACGGGAGAGTGAAACGCACGTCACCCTCGACCATGTCGCGCATGTCGGCGACGTTGTGACGGTTCATCAGGATCCGCTCCAGGCCCAGGCCGAAGGCGAACCCGCTGTAGCGCTCGGGATCGACCCCGGAGGCGATCAGCACCCGCGGGTTGACCACCCCGCAGCCGCCCAGCTCGATCCAGCCCTCGGAGGAGCAGGTGCGGCAGGGCGCGTCCGGGTTGCCGACACTGGCACCCCGGCAGACGAAGCACTGCAGGTCCACCTCGGCGCTCGGCTCGGTGAACGGGAAGTACGAGGGGCGCCAGCGCAGCTCCAGCTCGTCCCCGATCAGCTTGCTGACCAGCAGCTCGATGGTGCCCTTGAGGTCACCGAAGGTGATGCCCTCGTCGACCGCGATGCCCTCGACCTGACGGAAGACCGGGGTGTGGGTGGCGTCCAGCTCGTCGGTGCGGTAGACCCGGCCGACCGAGACGGCGTAGAGCGGCGGCTGCTTGTCGAGCATGGTGCGGATCTGCACCGGCGAGGTCTGGGTGCGCAGCACCAGGCCCGAGTCGGGCGAGCCGTCGGCGGCCGCGACGAAGAAGGTGTCCTGCATCGAGCGGGCCGGGTGGTCGGGGCCCAGGTTGAGCGCGTCGAAGTTGAGCCACTCCGCCTCGACCTCGGGGCCGGAGGCGATCGAGTAGCCCATCGCGACGAAGGTGTCCTCGATCCGCTCGGCCAGCGTGGTCAGCGGGTGCCGGGCGCCGCGCGGGGCGCGGTCGTAGGGCAGCGTGACGTCCACCGCCTCCTCGACCAGCACTCGGGCGTCGCGCTCGGCCTCCAGCTCCACCTGACGCTTCGCCAGCGCCTGGTTGACGGCGCCGCGGGCCTGGCCGATCAGCTTGCCGGCCGCCGCCTTGGCGTGCGGGGGCAGTGCGCCGATCTCGCGGTTGGCCAGCGAGAGCGCGGACCGGTCGCCGGTGTGCGCGACCTTGGCCTGCTTCAGCTCGTCCAGGCTGGTGGCGGCGGCGAAGGCGGCGACGGCCTCGTCCCGGGCACGCTCGACCTCTTCAGGCTTCAATGCCTCAACCTCGACCGGGTCGTAGGACTTATTGGGTGCCGACATCTCGATGTTTTCCCGTGCTCCTGCTCGTCTCCGGTGGCGTTACACCAGGTCGAGTGTAGTCGCAGGGCCCACACGGCCCAGCAGCTCACCAAGCGACCACGGTGCGGGGTCGTCCCCGTCGGGGAACGCCGTGAAAGGGTGCTCGGCCCGCCGGGCCCGTGGATCGCTGGTCGTTCAGACCATGAAGTCGGGCACTCCGGCGGGCAGGATAAATCGGAACCGCGCGCCGCCGCCGGGGGCCCGGTCGATCCGGATCGTCCCGCCGTGCGCCTCGACCAGGCCCTTGACGATGTAGAGGCCCAGGCCGGTACCGCCGCGCTTGCTGCCGCGCCAGAAGCGGGTGAAGACGCGCGGCATGGCCTCCTCGGGGATGCCGCTGCCCTCGTCGCTCACGGTGACCGCTGTTCCTTCCACGATCCGGGTCGGGGTGCCGGGGTGCTCCCACTCGGCGGCCTCGACGACCTCCTTGGCCGGTGCCACCTCGATGGTGACAGTTCCCTCCCCGTGGCGCACCGCGTTTTCCAGCAGGTTGGCCAGCACCTGGTCGACCTTGTCGGGGTCGGCCCACTGCTGCGGCAGGTCATCGGCGAGCCGGATGTCGAAGCGGTCGGCTGCGATGCCGGCGGCCACCTTTCCCTCGACGTGGCGGCGCACCGCGGCGGCCAGGTCCACCACCTGCTTGCGCACCTCCAGGCGCCCGGCGTCGATCCGGGAGATGTCGAGCAGTTCGGCGATCAGCCGGGTCACCCGGTCGGCGTCGGCGTTCACCGTCTCCAGCATCACCCGCTTCTGGCCGTCGTTGAAACGCTCCCACTTGTTCAGCAGGGTCGCGGTGAAGCCCTTGACGCTGGTCAGCGGCGAGCGCAGTTCGTGCGCGACGGTGGCGATCAGCTCGGCGTGCGAGCGCTCGGTGCGGCGCCGCGCCTCGGTGCCGCGCAGCGCGACCACCACCTGGCGCAGCGGGCCGCGCGGACGCTCGCGCAGATAGCTGGCGGAGACCAGCAGTTCGCGGCTGGCACCGGGCAGCAGCAGGTTGCGCTCGGGCTGGCGAGTGCGGATCGCCAGGCCGCCGTAGGGGTCGGTGAGCGGCCACCAGCGGCGGCCGTCCAGGTCCTCCAGCGGCAGCGCCTCGGGCAGCGGACGGCCCAGCGCGCTGGCGGCGCTGATCCCGGTGAGCCGGGTGGCGGCCCGGTTGAAGCCGATCACCAACCCGTCCCGGTCGGCGATCACCAGGCCGTCCGGGAGGTCGTCGGGGTCAAGGGTGCAAGCGGCCGGCCCGGCGTGCGGCCCGTCCTCGCTGCCGACCATGGCTCTCCTCCCGATCCGCCCGACCCGCGCACCCTGCTGCCACGACCCGCGCACCCGACTGGCCCCCGCCGAGCCACCCAGGGTCAGACAGACCCTAGCGCTCCGTGCCCGGCTCGCGACAGCCTGAGGGCGAACGCTGTGCCCGGGCGGACGCGTAGAGGCAGACGGCGGCCGCGGTGGCGAGGTTGAGGCTCTCGGCGTGCCCGTGGATGGGCACGCGCACCACCTCGTCGGCGAGTGCGCGGGTCGGCTCCGGCAGGCCCCAGGCCTCGTTGCCGAAGATCCAGGCCGTGGGAGCGCCCAGGGTGCCCTCGTCCAGCTCGTGGTCCAGGTCGCGCTCCCCCGCGCCGTCGGCCGCCAGCACCCGCACGCCGGCCGCCTTCAGCTCCGCCACCGCCTGCTCGATCGGCACGCCGACCGCCACCGGCAGGTGGAAGAGGCTGCCCACCGAGGCCCGCACCGCCTTGGGGTTGTAGAGGTCGACCGAGGCGTCGGTGAGCACCACGGCGTCCGCCCCGGCCGCGTCGGCGGTGCGCAGCACGGTGCCGGCGTTGCCGGGGTCGCGCACGTTGGCCAGCACCGCGACCAGCTTCGGCCGGGCCGCCAGCACCTCGGCGAAGGGGGTGTCCAGGAACCGGCAGAGCGCCACGATGCCCTGCGGGGTGACGGTGTCGCAGATGTCGGCGATCACCTCGTCGGTGGCGGTCAGCACCGGCAGGCCGGCCGCCCGGGCCGCGTCCGCGATCCCGGCGTGCCGCTCGTCGGCCTCCGCGGTCAGGTAGACCTCGACCACCGCGTGCTCCCGGCCGCCCGGCAGCAGCCCGTAGGCCACCGCCTCGCGGACCGCCTGCGGGCCCTCGGCCAGGAAGCGGCGGTCCTTGCCGCGCTGGGCCCGGCGGGCCAGCTTGCGGGCGGCGACCACCCGCGGCGAACGGAGCGAGCTGAGCTGGGGGATGTCGGTGCTGGCCATGTCCTCGCGGTTCTCGCGTTCTCTGCGGGCGGTGCCTCAGGGTGCCTCAGCGGTGCCTCAGCGGTGTCCTCGACGCCCTCGGCACGCGTACGCGCATGCGGTACATGCGGTACATGCGGTACATGCGGTACATGCGGTACATGCGCGGCGTATGTACCGTACGTGCGGGCGGGCCGCCAAGCGCGGACCCGCAGGCTCGCGAGGAGCCTGCGGGTCCGGGTTGCTGCGGTGGATCAGGCGGCGTCAGCGGCGACCTTCGGCGCGTTGACGTCGGTCGGCAGCGCCTTCTGGGCGACCTCGATCAGCACGGCGAACGCGTTCGAGTCGTTGACGGCCAGCTCGGCCAGCATCTTGCGGTCGATCTCGATGTTGGCGGCCTTCAGACCCTGCACGAAGCGGTTGTAGGTCATCCCGTTGGCACGGGCCGCAGCGTTGATGCGCTGGATCCAGAGCTGACGGAAGTCGCCCTTGCGCTTCTTGCGGTCGTTGTAGTTGTAAACGAGCGAGTGGGTGACCTGCTCCTTGGCCTTGCGGTACAGGCGCGACCGCTGGCCGCGGTAACCGCTGGCCCGCTCGAGGATGACCCGGCGCTTCTTGTGGGCGTTCACTGCCCGCTTGACGCGTGCCACTTCATTACTCCTTGGGTAGGACCACGGACTACTTCACGTGGTCCGTCATTCGAATGGGTCGGGAAGGATCAGCCGGACTCCGCGACCGGTCAGGTCGCGGCGGGCGATCACTTGCCGAGAAGCTTCTTGATCTTCTTGGCGTCGCCGGGGGCCATCTCGGCGGTGCCGCTCAGACGGCGGGTCAGCGTGGAGGGCTTGTGCTCCAGGAGGTGGCGCTTGCCGGCGCGCTCGCGCAGCACCTTGCCCGAGCCCGTGATCTTGAAGCGCTTGCTGGCGCCACTGTGGGTCTTCTGCTTCGGCATGTCGCCGTATCTCCTCGTCGGTCCGCCCCAGATCCGCGTGCTGACACGCGGATCCGGGCGCTGGGTTTGCTCGGTCACCGGGACGGGAGTCCCGGGACCGCGGTGGCCGGATCGCTCGGACCGAACCGGAGCCCTGGCGGGCTCAGGCGTCCTGAGCGACCTCGGCCGGCTCCTCGGCGGCAGCGGCGGTGTCGCCGGCCTCCGCCTGGTCCTGGGCCGCGTCGTCGACTGCCTCGGCCGCGTCGCCAGTCACGTCGTCCGCCACGTCATCGGCGTCGTCCGCGTCATCGTCCGCGTCGTCAAGGTCGTGCTCGGCCTCAAGGGCCGCGTTCTCGGCCTCAAGGGCGGCGTCGGCCGCGGCGGTGTCCTCGTCGGCCGGGCCGGCGTTGCGACCCTGACGCTCGGCCTTGCGGGCGTCCTGCGCCGCACGGGCCTCGGCCATCGCCTCGGTCTTCTTCTTGTGCGGGCCGAGAACCATGATCATGTTCCGGCCGTCCTGCTTGGCCGAGGACTCCACGAAGCCCAGGTCCTGGACGTCGTTGGCGAGCCGCTGCAGCAGTCGGAAGCCCAGCTCGGGGCGGGACTGCTCGCGACCGCGGAACATGATCGTGATCTTGACCTTGTCGCCCTGCTTGAGGAACCGAACGACGTGACCCTTCTTGGTGTCATAGTCGTGCGGGTCGATCTTCGGCCGGAGCTTCATCTCCTTGATGACCGTGTGCGCCTGGTTCTTGCGCGCCTCACGGGCCTTCATGGCCGACTCGTACTTGAACTTGCCGTAGTCCATGAGCTTGCACACCGGCGGCCGGGCGGTCGCCGCGACCTCGACCAGGTCGAGGTCGTACTCCTGCGCAAGCTCCAGCGCCTTGGCAAGCGGCACGATGCCGACCTGCTCGCCGCTGGGACCGACGAGTCGCACCTCGGGGACGCGAATCCGGTCGTTGATGCGGGGCTCGGTGCTGATGGGGCCTCCTCGGTTGCACCTTCTGCGATGCGGCCGTCAGGGAGGCGGTCGCACGTAGGGACTTCGACCACTGGGCGGGGCTTCATTCGTGCTGCGCTGCCGTCGGCGTCACCACCTGGCACCGCGGCACGAAAAAAGCCCCGCTCATCTGCAAGCGGGGCTCCGTACAACCGGGGGCGGCGCCTGATGAGAGGCGCTGCGGGCGACTCGCGGCCTTGCGGCCGGTGTCGCGGACCGGGACCCGTCGACCGCGAGGTCGACCGGGTGGGAGAGGAGCCTCCACTTGCTGGCCGGGCACGATGAAGCGCCTGGCCGGTCACTGCAAAACTCTACACCACCGGCGGCGGCGACGTCGCCGGGTACTCTGCCAGGGCTACCGACCCCGTAACCGACCCCCGCAACGGAATGAGCCCCTCGTGAGCACCGAGCCCTCCCACCAGGACGAGACCCCCGACTTCGACGACCTGACCCGCGACATCGCGGAGGTGCCGGCCGTCGAGGTGATCACCACCGTGGCGGTGCACCTGATGAGCGCGGCGGCCGTCAAGTGCGGGCTCGCCGAGGGCGGCGAGAAGGACAAGGACCTGGACGAGGCGCGCAAGCTGATCACCGCGCTGGCCGGGCTGGTGACCGCGGGCGCTCCGGAGATCAGCAACTTCCACGCCGCGCCGCTGCGCGACGGGCTCCGCTCGCTGCAGCTGGCCTTCCGCGAGGCCTCCATCGTGCCGGACGCCCCGGGCACCGGGCCGGGCGAGAAGTTCACCGGGCCCGTCTACTCCTGACCTCTGCCCCTGCAGTTCCGCTCCTGATAGCTCCGCTCCTGAGCTCTGCCCCTGAGCAAAGGTCAGGCCTGGCGCCGGTCAGCGCCGGTAGAAGCGCTCGCCCGTCGAGCGGCCGTCGGCCGGCAGCAGCGCGAGGTCCAGGCCGCGGGCGAGCCGCACCCGCAGCGTCGGGTCGGCGGCGAGGGCGCCGGCCAGCCGCTGGGCCAGTTCGGCGACCGGGGCGCCGTCGGCCACCGCGAGCGCGAGCACCGCGTCGGTGGCCTGGCCCGGGCGCAACTCGGCCCCGAGCACCTGCGGCTCGGCGGCCAGCAGGGCGCGCAGCGCGTCCAGCACCTGCGGATCCTGGACGGGCGGCAGCCAGGCCCGGTTCTCCGCCACCGCGCGCATCCGCGAACCGGTCAGCTGGTAGGTGACCGGACCCGCGGGGTCGATCAGCAGGGTGTCGGCGCGCTCCGCGTACGCGGTCATGACGGCCTGCGGGGCGCTGGCCGGTGCCGGCCGGGCGTCGGCCTGCCAGGCGGCCAGCGAGGCCAGCGAGGTGAAGGCGGGCAGCGCGCGGCGGCCGTCGGCGGCCTCGATCACCGGCACCGCCATGTCGCTGGTCTTCTCGTGCCGAAGGCCCTGGGCGTCGGTCTCCACCTCACCCAGCAGCGCGACGATCGGGACCATCAGGCGGGCCGGACGCAGCGCGGCCAGCAGGGCGGCCTCGGCGGCCGGGTCGCGCGCCCAGTCGGCGAGCGCCGCGGCCAGCACGGGATCGGCGGTGCCGTCGTCGGCGGCGAATCCGGGGTTCGGGATGTTCTTGCGGTCCACCCGGCGAGCCTAGCCGCTACCCCGACCCGGGCCGACGACACCCGAGGCGCGGGGGCGGGAGGCGGGGCGCGAGGTGCGACGTGCGGGGCGCGACGTGCGGGGTGCGACGTGCCGCCCTGGCCGTTGGCCATTCGATCGGCCGGCGCCGGACCCTACCCAGCGGTAGTGGCGCTGTGGCAGGCTGCGCCAATGACGACCTCCGCCACCGCCGACCGGGCGCGCTACGACCGCGCCACCGCCGAGTTGGACGCGCCGCTGGCCATCGTCGACCTGGACGCCTTCGACGCCAACGCCGCCGACCTGGTGCGCCGGGCCGCCGGCAAGCCGATCCGGGTGGCCAGCAAGTCGGTGCGCTGCCGGGCGTTGCTGGAACGGGTGCTGGCGATGGACGGTTTCGCCGGGGTGATGAGCTTCACCCTGGCCGAGTCGATCTGGCTGAGCCGGGCCGGGTTCGAGGACGTGCTGCTCGCCTACCCCTCGGCCGACCGGGCGGGCTTCGCCGAGCTGACGGCCGACCCGAAGCTGGCCGCCAACCTCACCGTGCTGGTGGACGACCCGGCGCAGCTGCGGCTCATCGAGCAGGCCAGGGCGGGCGACGAGGTGGTGCGGGTCTGCCTGGAACTGGACACCGCGCTGCAGTTGTTCAGCGGGCGGCTGCGGGTCGGCGCCCGCCGCTCGCCGCTGCGCACGCCCGAGCAGTTGGCCGGGCTGGCCGAGTGGGTGCAGCAGCAGCCCGGCTACCGGGTGGTCGGCCTGATGGCCTACGAGGGGCACATCGCCGGGGTGGGCGACCAGGTCGCGGGGCGGCCGGTGCGCTCGCGGCTGATCCAGGTGCTTCAGGCCAAGGCGCGCACCGAGCTGGCCGAGCGGCGCGCGGCGGTGGTCCGGGCGGTGCGGCGGGTGGCGGACCTGGAGTTCGTCAACGGCGGCGGCACCGGAAGCGTGCAAAGCACGGTCGCGGAGGCGGCGGTGACGGAGGTGGCAGCCGGCTCGGGGCTCTACCAGCCGCGGCTCTTCGACAACTACCGCTCGTTCCACGGGCGTCCGGCGGCGCTCTTCGCACAGCCGGTGGTGCGCCGGCCCGGGGTGGGTGTGGTGACGGTGCTGGGCGGCGGCTACCCGGCCTCCGGCCCGGCCGGCGCGGACCGCTCCCCCGTGCCCTACCTGCCCACCGGGCTGCGCTACGACCCGCAGGAGGGGGCCGGCGAGGTGCAGACGCCGCTGCTCGGCTCGGCCGCCGACGACCTGCTGGTCGGGGACAAGGTCTGGTTCCGGCACGCCAAGGCGGGCGAACTGTGCGAGCGCTTCGAGCGGCTGCACCTGGTGGCGGGCGACGCGGTGGCGGCGACGGTGCCGACCTACCGGGGCGAGGGCCGCACCTTCCTGTGACCGCCGGCCGCTGAGGGCACGGATCCAGCTCCGGTCGGCGGGTCCCGGGCCGGACGCGCCGACCGGACGCGGCGACCGGACGCGCCGCGCCCCGCTGCCGGAGCGGCAGCGGGGCGCGGGCCCGGGTGGGCCGGGTGCGTCGGATGGTGCGTCAGGTGGGTGCGTCCGGTCGGCGCGTCAGATGGGTGCTCAGGTGGTCGTCGTGGTGCCACCGGACGCGCCGCCGGCACCGCCCGAGTAGTTGCTGATCCCGCTGACGATGGTGTCCATTTGGGAGACCGCCGGAGCCTTGTCGGCGATGTCGAAGCCGAGCCGGACCGAGATGAGGCTCTTGCCGTCGCCGGCCGGGAAGACCACCGACTCCACGGTGCCGTTGTTGCCCTGCGCCGCCGTGACCTGCCAGCGGACCAGGTAGCCGGACCGGCCGTCGACGGTGACCTGCTGGGACTCCAGCTCCTTGTGACCGGTGTTGCCCGGGTAGGAGGCGTTCGCGGCGTCCACGATGTCCTGCTTGGCGGCGGCCTGCGGATCGGTGCCCTGGAGCTCGCCGGTGTTGACTCCGCCGAGGGTGC
This sequence comes from Kitasatospora sp. NBC_01287, assembly GCF_026340565.1. Taxonomy (NCBI): domain Bacteria; kingdom Bacillati; phylum Actinomycetota; class Actinomycetes; order Kitasatosporales; family Streptomycetaceae; genus Kitasatospora; species Kitasatospora sp. NBC_01287. The sequence goes on along the minus strand of NZ_JAPEPB010000001.1, from coordinate 7,497,365 downwards.
ACTGCTGGCCGCCGGCGCCGCCCCCGCTGCCACCCGTGCCGCCCCCCGAACCGCCGCCCGAACCGCTGCCCGCGCCGCCGTCGGTGCTACCGGGGCACTGGTACGCGCCGATGGCCAGGAAGGCCGAGCCGTCCTGAGCGGTGCCGCCCTGCCAGCCGGACGGGATCGGCAGCTGGATGCCGGCGTTCAGGTCGGCGGCCGCCGTGGAGTTGCCGCCACTGCCCGAGCCGCCCCCCGCACCGCCACCGCCGAGGCCGGGCAGGCCGGGGAAGGTGTTGCCGCCGGAGGAGGAGCCGCCGCCCGAACCGCCGCCCGAACCACCACTGCCACCCGCGGTGCCACCCGAGCCGCCGCGCTGGTGGCCGGGGAGCCGGCCGCTGCCGTTCCCACCGCCACTGCCGTTCCCACCGCCGCTGCCGTCCTGCCGGCCGTTCGGCTGCTGCGGGACCGCCTGCGCGGTGCTGCGCGTGTCGTGGTGGTCGGTCGCGAGGTAGGTCACGCCCGAGCCGACGGCCGCGCCGACCAGGGCCGCCACCGCCGCGGCGACCAGCACCGGGCGCCCGGCGCGCCGGAACACCGACGGCTTCTTGGGCGGTAGCGGCTCGCCGTACAGCCCGGCGCTCGGTCCGGGGCCGTCCGGCAGCTCCGGGTAGCGCACGGCGCCGTTCTCCAGCACCTCGCCCTCGATCACCCGGGTGTCACCCAGCACCGCGGTCTGCTCGACGTCGGAGACGCCCGAGACGCCTGAGGTGCCCGAGGCGCCTGAGTTGCCCGAGACGCCGGTGCCGCCGGGACGGGTGGTGGCCGTCCAGCCGGTGCCGTCCCACCAGCGCTCGGGCCGGGGGTCACTGGTCGTGTCCTGCGGGTCCGGGTACCACCCGGCCGGAATCATCGCTTCGCTCACACCAGAAAATGTATGGGCAGGCGGATAAACGCGATATCAACTGAGCCGCAGAATCCGGCCGATTCGGATGAGATTACGGTGAGAGCACCCGATCGGCGCGACCCCAGAGGGGAACGACAACGGTCACCACTGCAGCCTTTGGATCTTCGTCCGATATGCGGTTCACTTCCCTGCAGGGCACCCGTCCTTGACCACACCCGGCGTTCAGGAGACCACCGCGATGGCCGGTCAGCACGACCACCAGCACCCGCACGCGCACGACGACGACCGGGACCACGAGGACCGTGCGCACAGTGACCACGATCACGACCACGGCGGGCATGGCGGGCACGACGGGCACGGCGGACACGGCGGGCACGGCGGGCACGGCCACTCGCACGGTGTGGCCGCCGACGCCGACCGGCGCTGGCTGACCAGCGCGCTCGCGCTGATCGTGGTCTTCATGGCGGCCGAGGTGGTGGTCGGATTCGCCGCCGGCTCACTGGCGCTGATCTCGGACGCCGCGCACATGCTCACCGACGCGGCTTCGATCGTGCTCGCCCTGATCGCCATGCGGCTCTCCGCCCGGCCGGCCCGCGGCGGCTTCACCTACGGCCTCAAGCGCGCCGAAATCCTCTCCGCCCAGGCGAACGGCGTCACCCTGCTGGTCCTGTCGGCCTGGCTGGGTTATGAGGCGATCACCCGGCTGATCTCACCGCCGACGGTCGAGGGCGGCCTGGTGCTGGTCACCGCGCTGGTCGGCATCGTGGTCAACATCGGCGCGGCCTGGTGCATGTCCAAGGCCAACCGCAGCTCGCTCAACGTCGAGGGCGCCTTCCAGCACGTGCTCACCGACCTCTACGCATTCATCGCCACCGCCGTGGCCGGCGCGATCATGCTGACCACCGGGTTCAACCGGGCCGACGCGATCGCCTCGCTGATCGTGGTGGCGCTGATGCTGCGCGCGGGCTTCGGCCTGGTGCGGGACTCCGGGCGGATCTTCCTGGAGGCCGCCCCCGCCGGGATCGACCCGGACGCGCTGGCCGATCGCTTGGTCGACACCCCGCTGGTGGAGGAGATCCACGACCTGCACGTCTGGGAGATCACCTCCGGGCAGCCCGCGCTCTCCGCGCACATCCTGGTCTCCTCCGGCGGCGACTGCCACGCGATCCGCCGCGACCTGCAGCGCCGGCTGCGCGAGGACTACCGGATCACCCACGCCACCCTCCAGGTGGACCACCTCGGCGAGGACGAGGACCAGGAACTGCTGCAGATCACCGACGCCGCCCAGGCACTGGCCGGCGAGCACTGCGCCGACTCGCACGGCCCGGTGCACCGCGCCGGTCCGCACTCGCACTGAGCCGGGCCGCCCGCCGCCCTGCCCGCGTCCCGGGCGGCATCCCGACCCGCGGAACGATCTTCGAAGCCGGAGCGTTCGGCCGATCATGACAACTGTGCTGCGGTACGCCGCGTTCACCACCGACCCCGCCGGCGGCAACAAGGCGGGCGTGGTGCCGGACGCCACCGGCCTGACGGACCAGCGGATGCTGGCCATCGCCGCCGAGCTGGGCTACTCGGAAACCGCCTTCCTGATCGCCGACCCGTCCGCCGGGGAGCGGACCTACCGGGTGCGCTACTTCGCGCCGACCCTGGAGGTGCCGTTCTGCGGCCACGCCACCATCGCCGCCGCCGTGGCGGTGGCCGACGCGACGGGTCCGGGTGAATTGGTCTTCGAGACCGGGGCGGGCACCGTGCCGGTGGTCGTCGCCGCCGACGGGGACGGAGTGCTGCGGGCCACCCTGACCAGCGTGGAGCCCCACGTGCTGGAGATCGGGGAGGCCGACGTGGCCCAGGCGCTCGCCCTGCTCGGCTGGCAGGCGGACGAGCTGGACCCGACGCTGCCGCCCCGCGTCGCCTACGCGGGTGCCCGCCACCTGGTGCTGGCCGCGCGCAGCCGGGAGCGGCTGGCCGAGCTGTCCTACGACTTCGACGGGCTCGCCGCCTTCATGACGGAGCGCGAGCTGATCACCCTGCAGCTGGTCTGGCGCGAGTCGGCCACCGTCTTCCACGTCCGCGACCCGTTCCCGGTCGGCGGCGTGGTGGAGGACCCGGCGACCGGCGCGGCCGCGGCCGCCTTCGGCGCCTACCTGCGCGAGCTGGGCGAGGTCGGCGAGACCGCCGAGCTGACCCTGCACCAGGGCGCGGACCTGGGCAGCCCCGGCCTGCTCAGTGTGGAGCTGCGGGCGGGCGACCCGCGGGTGCGGGTCTCCGGCGCGGGGGTGCGGCTGCCCGAGTGACCTGCCGCCGGGCCGTCGCTGCGGCTGCCTGTCGGTCCGGTGCGGGATGATCGGGGCGTGACCCTGATGCTGCTCGACACCGCCAGCCTCTACTTCCGGGCGTACTTCGGCGTGCCCGAGTCCGTGAAGTCCCCGGACGGCGCTCCGGTGAACGCCGTCCGTGGGCTGCTGGACTTCATCACCCGCCTCGTCCAGGACCACCACCCGGAGCAGCTGGTCGCCTGCATGGACGCCGACTGGCGCCCGCAGTGGCGGGTCGACCTGATCCCGACGTACAAGACCCACCGGCTGGCCCCCGAGCAACCCGCGGGGGTGGAGGGCACCGAGGAGATCCCGGACACCCTCTCCCCCCAGGTCCCGATCATCGAGCAGGTGCTGGACGCGCTCGGCATCGCCCGGGTCGGCGTCCCCGGCTACGAGGCGGACGACGTGATCGGCACCCTGGCCACCCGGGCGGGCGGCCCGGTGCGGATCGTCACCGGTGACCGGGAGACTGCAGATTACCAACCCGCGCGCGTCCTGATCGTGACAGGCGACAGAGACCTCTTCCAGCTCGTCGACGACGCCCGCGGCGTCCAGGTGATCTACCCGATCAAGGGCGTCGGCAACGCCCAGATCATCGACGAGGCCGCGCTGCGCGAGAAGTACGGCGTCACCGGCACCGAGTACGCCGACATGGCCGCCCTGCGCGGCGACCCCAGCGACGGCCTGCCCGGTGTGAAGGGCATCGGCGAGAAGACCGCCGCCCAACTCATCCGCGAGTACGGCGACCTGGCCGGCATCCGCGCAGCCGCCGCCGACCCCCTCTCCAAGCTCACCCCCGCCCGCCGCAAGAACATCCTCGAAGGCGCCGCCTACCTCGACGTCGCCCCCACCGTCGTCCGCGTCGCCACCGACATCGCCCTCCCCGACTTCGACCCCGCCCTCCCCCGCGAACCCCTCGACCCCATGACCCTCGAAGACCTGGCCGAGCGCTGGGGCCTCGGCACCTCCCTCACCCGCCTCCTCGACACCCTCGCGGCCACCCGCTGAGAACGGAGCCAGCGGCCCTCTCCGCGCGGGCTCCCCCGCACGCCCAGGACACGCCACCCCATGTCGTCGTGCCCCATCACCATGCCACCAACCGCCATCCGCGCTGATCACGCCTCCGGCGACGGAGCCAGGCCCGCGCCAGCGACTCCCGCTGCGAACGCTGCGAACGCTGCGGAGACAACCCCCGGACGCGGTTGCGGGACTCGACCCCGGAACGCACAATGGTCTACGCCAATTCTCGAACGGGGGCGCGTCGTGCAGCACGACAAGCAGCTGACGGTGAACTTCGACGGGCTCAGAACCGGCTCCGGCCCGGCCACATGGGGACAACGGACGATCTGGAAACCGATCTCCTGGTACGCCCCGGACGACCATTTCTTCAATATCGGGCTACTCCTGCCGCTGCGACACCCCACCGCCCCGGCCGAGTTCGCGCAGGCGGTCGGCGCGCTGCTGGAGCGGCACGAGTCACTGCGCACCTGCTACACCGCGGACGGGGACAGCGGGCTCACCCAACACCTGCTGGGCAGCGGCACCTTGGCCGTCCGTCTGGTGCACGCGGAGTCGCAGACCGCCACGGCCGCGCTGGCCGGGGCACTGGAACAGGACAAGGCGCTGCGCTTCGACCTGCTGGCCCAGCAGCCGCCGCTGCGGATCACCGCCGTCCTGGTGGCCGGGCAGGTGACCGGGGCCGCCCTGACCCTCGCGCACATCGCCGCCGACGCCACCGGCGCCCGGGTCGTCCTGGACGACCTACGGCGACTGCTCGTCCAGCGGCGCCGGGCGCCGCAGGTCCTGCCGCCGCGGGTACCAGGACGCCAGCCGCTGGAGCAGGCCGCCTATGAGGCGAGCGCGGTGGCGCACACCCGCAGCGAGGCTGCGATCGCTCTGTGGAGTCGCCAACTCGACTCCGTGCCGGCCTCGTTGTGGCCGGACCCGACCGGGCCCGGTGAGTCCGAGCGGTGGTGGGAGGGGATCCTGGACTGCCCCCGCCTGGACCTGGCGAGCCGGCTGGCCGCACGCCGGCTGGGCTCCTCCGCCAGCGCGGTGGTGCTGGCCGCCGTCGGCGTCGAACTCGGCCTGCTGACCGGCCGTCAGGCAGTCGGGCTGAAGGTGATCCTGGGCAACCGGGCGAGCCGCGAGCAGCAGCAGGCGGTCGGCGCCTTCCCGCAGAACGGCCTGGTCGTACTGGGCACCTCGGGAGACTTCGACGAACTCGTCGGGCAGGCCTGGCGGGCCCAGTTGAAGACCTCACGGCACGGGCACTACGACGCCGACGCGATGGAGCGGGCCATCGCGGCAGCCGAGAAGCGGCGCGGCGAACCGATCGACCTCACCTCCTACTTCAACGACCACCGGGAGGGCCCCGACCCGGCCCTGGACGGGGCGGAGCCGGCGGGCCTGCCGGACGGCGCCTTCCGCTGGCGCTCGCGCTGGGCCAGGCAGGACTCCGCGTTCTTCTTCGGTCTGGCCACCGCCGGGGGCAGTACGACCGCCTCGTTGCTGGTGGACACCCGGCTCTTCCCCGCCCGGCAGGTCGAGCCCTTCCTGCGCGCGGTGCAGGCGCGGGTGGTGGCGGCGGTGGCGCCCACAGTGGCGGCCACGGTGGCGGCCGAAGGCTAGTGCCGCGCTGCTCCGGGCCGGCGGATGCCGGTCAGGAGCAGCGCGGCGGCTCAGTCCAGCCGGCTCTCGACCTCGTCCTCACTGAGCGCGTCGATCTCGGCGATCAGCAACTCCTCGACCAGCGCGGCCAGTGAGGCCAGCGTCGGGTTCTCGAAGACGTCGCGGACCTGGACGTCCAGCCCGGCCGTCGAGCGGATCCGGGCGGCGACCCGGGTCACCAGCAGCGAGTCGCCGCCGAGCTCGAAGAAGTCGTCGAGCGCGCCGGCCTTCTCCACCCCGAGTACCTCCTGCCACAGTTCGGCGATCAGCGTCTCGGCGTCCGTACGCGGAGCCAGGTACGCGCGGACCAGCCGCGCCGCCGGGTCGATCCGCGGCAGGGCGGCCAGGTCGAGCTTGCCGTTGGGGGTCAGCGGCAGGGTGCCCACCAGGGCGATGCCGGCCGGGACCATGAAGGCCGGCAGCCGGTCGGCCAGGTGGTCGCGCAGCTCCGGCGGCCGGGCGTCGACGCCCGCCCGCGGGACCACGTAGGCCAGTAGCCGGCCGCCGTCGCCGACCAGCGCCGCCGCCCGGGCCACCGCCGGGTGGTCGGTCAGGGCGGTCTCGATCTCGGCGAGCTCGATCCGGTAGCCGCGGATCTTCACCTGGTCGTCGGAGCGGCCGAGGAACTCCAGTTGGCCATCGCTGCGCCAGCGCGCCCGGTCGCCGGTGCGGTACATCCGGGTCCCCGGCCGGGCGAACGGGTCCGAGCCGAACTGATCGGCCGTCAGCTCCGGACGTCCCAGGTAGCCGATCGCCAGACCGGCTCCGCCGAGCGCCAGTTCACCCACCGCGCCGGCCGGCAGCAGGCGCTGCCGCTCGTCCAGCACGTAGGCGCGCACCCCCGGCAGCGGGCGGCCGAGCGGGGGCCGGCCCTCGGTGTCCGCCGCGCCCAGCTCGGCGGAGGTGGCGATCACGGTGGCCTCGGTCGGACCGTAGGTGTTGACCAGGCGCACCCGGTCGCCGTGCCGCACCCGCCAGGCGGCGACGGACTGGGCGCGCGCCTCGGAACCGCCGAGGATCACCAGTCGCAGCGCGGCCGGCCAGCTCACCGCCTCGCCCAGGTCGACCAGTTCGTGCCAGTAGGCGGTGGGCAGGTCGAGCACGGTGAGCTCGGCGCCGGCCGACGTGCGCAGGAAGTCCGGCAGCGTCCGGCCGCCGCCCGGCAGCAGCACGCAACGCGCGCCGGCCGAGAGCGCCGGCCAGATCTCCTCGGCGTGGGTGTCGAAGCCGATCGAGGCGAACTGCGCGACCCGGTCGGTCTCCCGGAGCCGGTAGCCGTCGCCGGCCATCCAGTGCACCCGGGCGGCCAGCGCCGCGTGGTCCACCAGTACGCCCTTGGGCCGGCCGGTGGATCCCGAGGTGTAGAGCAGGTAGGCGGGCGCGGAGGGGTCGACGGCGGGCGGCACGGCCGGCTCGCCCTCAGGCCGGCCGCGCGGCACCAGCAGTACGGGGACGTCGAGTTCGCCGTCCTCCGAGGTGCTCAGCAGCAGGGTGGCCGCGCTGTCCCGGAGCATGAGGCGCAGCCGCTCCGCCGGGTAGGAGGCGTCCAGCGGGAGGTAGGCCGCGCCCGCCTTCCAGACCGCCAGCAGGGCGGTGACCAGCTCGAAGGAGGGGTCGATCCGGACCGCCAGCACCTGGCCGGCCCGCTCCCCCAGCCGCTCGGCGAGCAGCGCGGAACGCCGGTCCAGCTCCGCGTACGAGAGCGTCTCACCGTCGAACTCCAGTGCCACGGCGTCCGGCTGGGCGGCCACCGAGGTGGCGAACCGCTCCAGCACGGTGGCGACCCGCTCGGGCAGCTCGGGCCCGCTGCCCAGCGCGAGCAGCCGCTCGCGCTCCTCGGCGCCGACCAGCCAGTCGCCCCGCACCGGGGTCAGCGGGTCGGCCACCACGGTCGCGAGCAGGGAGCGGTACTGCTCCGCCACCGCCTCGACGGTGCGCCGGTCGAAGAGCGCGCGGTCGAAGCAGAAGGAGGCGACCAGTTCCTCGCCGTCGCGCCAGACGTCCAGCAGGACATCGAACTTGGCCTGCGCGTAGCCGGCGTCCAGCTGTCCGAGGACGACACCATCGGGGGTCCCTCCCTCGCCCTTGCCGCCCATCTGGTCCTGGCTCTGCAGCACGAAGAGGGTCTGGAAGAGCGGCGGCCGGTTGCGCTCGCGGGCGATGCCCAGCGCGTTCATCAGCCGCTCCAACGGGACGTCCTGGTGCCCGAAGGCGCCCATCACGGCCGAGCGGACCCGGCGCAGCACCGTCCGGAAGTCGGGGTCGCCCTCCAGGTCGGCGCGGATCACCACGGTCTTGCTGAAGTAGCCGAGCATCGACTCGTACTCGACCTCGTTGCGGCCGGCCACCGGGGTGCCGACCCCGAAGTCCTGCTGGCCCGACCAGCGGGAGAGCAGGATCTGGTAGGCGGCCAGCAGCACCATGAACGGGGTGCAGCGCTGCTCACGGGCCAGGCGCTCGACACCGCTGGTCAGTTCGGCGTCCAGCACGGCCAGGCTGAACTCGCCCTCGTGGGCGGGCCGCTTGGGTCTCGGCCGGTCGGTGGGCAGCAGCAGCGGGGGCAGCCCGGCCAGCTTCTCGCTCCAGTAGACGAAGTCCGACTCCCCCGCCGGCCCGCTCAGCCGCTTCTCCTCGGCCACCGCGAACTCACCGAACTGGAGCTCCGGAGCGGGCGGTTCGGCGACGTCCTCGCCCAGCTCGGCGCGGTACAGGGTGAGCAGCTCGGCCCACATCAGACCGGCCGACCAGCCGTCCGAGACGATGTGGTGGATGCCCATGCTGAACGCGTGGTCGTCGGGCCCGACCCGGAACACGGTGGGTCGCAGCAGCGGCCCGGTGGCCAGGTCGAAGGGCGCGTTGATCCGCTCGGCGACCGCCTCGGTGATCCGGCGATCGATCTCCCGCGCTCCCGCCCCCGGCTCGACCGCCAGCTCGACCAGCTCGACCACCGGCTGGTAGGGCGGGTCGACCAGTTGCAGCGGCTGCTCGTCCACCAGGTCGAACCGGGTGCGGAGCACCTCGTGCCGGGCGACCAGCCGGTTCAGCGCGGCGCTCAGCGCCGGCAGCGAGAGCGGGCCGTGCCAGCGCCGGCCCATGTACATGTTGTAGCTGGCGTCCCGCCGGCTCAGCTGCTGGAGGAACCACAGGCGGCGCTGATCCGCCGTCAGGGGGTAGCTGCGGATCGCGTCACCGCTGGTCATCGGGCACCTCTCGGGTGGAGCGGGCGTTCAGGGTCTCCAGGCCCACCAGGTCATCGGCGGGCGCGTCCGGCACCTCGCGGTCGAACCGGGCCAGCACCGGGACGCGCAGGCAGACCAGCGCCAGCAGCGCCATGGCCAGGCCGAAGCAGAGGTAGAGCAGCCCGATGCCGCGGCCGGCGCCGGTGCCGATCACCCGGCCGACGGTGCCGGCCAGCGCGCCGTGGCGCTCCACCAGCGGCTGCAGCAGCTTCGGCCCGAAGGGGGCCACCACCGCGAAGCCGATCGGCAGGGTCGACCAGGCGACCATCGTGTTGACGGCGATCACCCGGCCGTGGAAACGCTGCGGGATCTTGGTCTGGATGATCGTCGCGTAGATGCCGTTCACCAGCGCGAGGCCGGCGGCCATCCCGAAGGCGCCGAACGCGACCACCGGCAGCGAGGCGCGCAGACCGGTCAGCGCCGCGGCGCAGGCCAGCGCCAGGGTGGCCAGCAGGACCCCGCGCAGCCGGTGACGGCGCGGACCGCCCCAGACCAGCAGGGTCAACCCGCCGACGGTGGCGCCGAGCCCGCCGCCCATCGCCACCCAGCCGGTGGCGGCGAGCTTGTCGAAGGAGAGCACCAGCGGGGTGGTCAGCAGGAAGAGCGGCGACAGGAAGACGTTGAGCACCGCGAAGAAGACCAGCATCGCGCGGAACTGGCGGCTGCCGAGCGAGCGGTGGAACCCCGCCCGGATCTCGGCGGCCACCGACTCGCGCCGCCGCCAGGCCATCGTCCGCGGGAACCTGACGAAGGCGACCACACCCACCGCGCAGAGGTAGCTGGTGACGTCGAAGGCGAGGATGCCGCGCAGGCCGACCGCTGCCAGCAGGCCGACCGCGAAGAGCGGGACCAGGAACTGGGCGAAGCCGAAGGCCATCTGCACCACGCCGTTGGCGCGGCCGAGGTAGCGCTTGGGCACCAGCTGCGGCACCGCCGAGCCCCAGGCGAAGCGCTGGAAGGTGAGCGCCAGCGAGAGCGCCGCGATCAACGGGTAGACGTGCCAGACCTGGAGGCTCCGGGTGAACGCGAGGGTGAACATCACCGCCTGGGTGGCGCCCGCCGCGAGATCGCCGTAGAGCATGATCCGGCGCCGGTCGCCGCGGTCCACCACGGCGCCGGCCAGCGGGGCCGCCAGGATGCCCGGCACCAGGGCGCAGACGGCCATCAGGCCGAACTGGGCGAGCGAGCCGGTGTGCAGGTAGATCCAGATCGGCAGGGCGAACTCGGTCAGCGCGGAGCCGATCATCGAGATCTGCTGGCCGGCCGCCACGGTGAGGAACCGGCCCATGCTGGGCCGCACCTCGCTGCCCTGCCCGGGGACGGCCGCGCGGTCGCGGGAGACGTCCTCCAGCCACCAGGTGGAGCCCTCGCGACGGCGGTGGCGGTCCTCGGTGCCCTCCTCGACGGCGAGGTGCACGTTGGTCAGGATGGTGGCGAGTTCGGCGGCGCGGTACTTGAGGAAGAAGTGCCCGGCCTCGTCCAGCACCACCACGGCGGCGGTGTCGGTGATCCGGTGCCACTCGCGGAACCGCTCCTGGTAGAACTCGGTGGCCGGGTCGCGGTCGCCGATCACCGAGATCACCGGCGCCTTGATGCCGGCGACCCGGCCCTCGCCGTCGCCCTCGTTCCCGTTCCCGCTCCCGGTCCCACCCGCGCTCCCGCTCCCGCTCTCGTAGAGCTCGCCGAAGTAGCGCTCGGCCTGCCGGGTGCCGGAGCGGCGGTTCCGCACGATCAGCTTCAGCTGCTCCGGGTCCACCTCGTCCACGTCGAGACCGGCGGCCGTCAGGCCGTTGATCATGCCCTGGTCGCTGCGCAACCGCTCGGTCAGCCGGGCGACCTTCGCCGAGAACCGGGCGCCGCGGCCCTTGGGACGGGCGAACGGGAAGATCCCGCCCATGTGCACGGCCGCCACCTCGCGGCCGGCCGCCTCCAGCCGTCGGGCGATCTCCACGCAGAGCATCACGCCGACCCCGCAGTGGCCGTAGAGCACCACGGCGCCCTCGACGTCGTCCAGGATCTCCTGCGTGCACTCGGCCGCGACCTCCTCGAACGGCCGCTCCTCCTCGCCCAGTTCGTGGCCGGGGACGGCGAGCGAGTGCAGTGCCCAGTCCTCGGGCAGCTCGTCGGCGAGCGGCTTGTAGATCAGCGCGCTGCCGCCGCCGTACGGGGCGCAGACGACGCTCGCGGTGACCGGGCGCTTCGGGGTGAGGCGGTGCAGCAGCTTGCGCGGGCCACGATCCGCGTCCGGGGAGGCGACCAGGGCCGCCAGGGTGCGCACCGTGGAGTACTGGAAGAGGTCCATCACGCTGACCGGCGTGGGCAGTTCGGGGTAGGCCCGGCGCAGTCCGGCGACCACCTGGGTGGCCAGCAGCGAGTGACCGCCCAGTTCGAAGAAGTCGTCCAGCGCGCCGACCCGGGGTAGGTCGAGCAGATCGGCCCACATCGCGGCGATCAGCTCCTCCTCGGGCGTGTCCGGGGGCCGGTAGCCGGTGGCCGGTCCGTCCTCGGGCGCCGGCAGCGCCTTGCGGTCCACCTTGCCGTGTGCCTGGAGCGGGAACCGCTCCAGCGAGACGTAGCGGGCCGGGATCATGTAGTCCGGCAGCAGGTCGAGCAGCTTCGCCCGCAGCTCGGCGGCGACCAACGGCTCGCTGTGGCCCGGGCGTTCGAGGTAGGCGACCAGGTTCTGCCGGACGCCCTCGCCGCGGGCCAGCACCACCGCCTGGGTGACCCCGGGCAGCGCGGCCAGCGCCGCCTCGATCTCGCCGGGCTCGACCCGGTAGCCGCGCACCTTGATCTGGTGGTCGGAGCGGCCCAGGAAGTCCAGCGTGCCGTCCGCCCGCCAGCGCACCAGGTCGCCGGTGCGGTAGAGCCGGCCCTCGCCGTACGGGTCCTCGACGAAGCGCTCGGCGGTCAGCTCGGGGCGGCCCAGGTAGCCGCGCGCCAGTCGGTCGCCACCCAGGTACAACTCACCCGGCACCCCGGGCGGGACGGGCCGGCGCCCGGCGTCCAGCACGTAGCAGCGGGCACCGGCCAGCGGGCGGCCGATCGGGGTGCTGCCGTGGCCGTCACCCTCCGGCGCCTCGGGCCGGACCTCGTGCACGGTGATGCCGACGGTGGCCTCGGTCGGGCCGTAGTGGTTGAAGACCGAGCAGCGGCCGTACGCGGCGAGTTCACGCGCCCAGGCGTAGGAGGAGGCCTCGCCGCCGAGCACCAGCGCCTTGGCGGGCAGCAGTCGCTCCACCGGCACGTCGGCGGCCAGCGCGGCCAGGTGCGAGGGCGTCATCTTCAGGTAGTCGATGCCCAACCGCTCGATCTGCTCGGCCAGTTCCAGGCCGGCGATCCGCCGCGGCAGCAGGTGCACCCGGCCGCCGGTGGCGAAGGCCAGGTAGAGCATGGTGATGCTGAAGTCGAAGGAGAGCGACTGCAGCAGGCCGTAGCTCGCGCCCGGTTCGATCCGCAGCCGCTCACGGGCCCCGGCCAGGTAGTTGAGGATCTGCCGGTGCTGGACCTCGACGCCCTTGGGCTGCCCGGTGGAGCCGGAGGTGTAGATCACGTAGGCGAGGTGCTCGGGGCCGCTGACCTCGTCCGGCGGCGTGTCGTCGCCCTGCGCCGGCTCGGTGTCGAGCAGGATCTCGGGGCCGGCGAAGTCGGTGAAGCGGGCCCGCAGTTCGGTGTCGGTGACCAGCACGGCGGCGCCCGCGTCGGCCAGCAGGTAGCCGAGCCGAGCCGGGGGCTGCTCGGGGTCCATCGGCAGGTAGCCGGCGCCTGCCTTGAGCGCGGCCAGCAGGCCGACCGCCAGCTCCGGGGACTGCTCCAGGCAGATCGCCACCCGGTCGTCCGGCCGCACGCCCGACTCCCTGAGCCGGCGGGCCAGCCGGTTCGCCCGCCGGTCCAGTTCGCGGTAGCTCAGCACCTCGTCCTCGAAGACCAGCGCGGGTGCGTCGGGGGTCGCGGCGACGGTGGCGGCGATCAGCGCGGTGAGGGTGGCCGGGCCCTCGGCCGGCAGTTCGGGGCCGATCGCCCAGTCGGCCAGGACGGCCGTGCGCTCGGCCGCGGTGAGCACCGGGAGCCGGCAGACCAACTGGTCCGGGTCCGCGACGGCGGCGGTGACCAGCAGTTCGAAGCGCTCGGCGAGGCGCTCGACGGTGGCCGGATCGAAGAGATCGGTCCGGTAGGTGAAGAGGCCGCCGAGCCCGTCCGGGCGCTCGTCCATGTACAGCGCGAGGTCGAAGTGGGTGCTGGTGCCCTCGAAGCCGAAGCCCTCGGCGTCCAGGCCGGAGGAGGCGGGCCGGGCGGCGCGGTCGCCGTAGTTCTGGAAGGCGAAGGTGGCCTGGAAGACCGCGGAGCGGCTGACGTCGCGCTCGACGGTGAGGTCGGCGACCATCTGCTCGAACGGGACCTCCTGGTGCGCGTAGGCGTCCAGCGTCCGCTCGCGCACCCGACTGATCAGCTGCCCGAACGTCAACTCCGGTTCCAGCCGGGCCCGGATCGGCAGCATGTTGACGAACGAGCCCACCACGCCTTCGAGTTCACGGTGGATCCGGCCGGCCACCGGGGAGCCGATCGCGAAGTCGCGCTGCCCGCCGTGCCGGGCCAGCAGGGCCTGGAAGGCGGCGAGCAGCACCATGTAGCGCGAGGCGCCGTAGGCCCGGGAGAGCGTGCCGATCCGCTCCGCCAGCGCGCCGTCCCAGTGGAAGCCGTGTGCGGCGCCCTCGAAGGTGAGGACGGGCGGGCGCGGCCGGTCGGTGGGCAGGTCGAGCGTGGGGACGTCGGCCAGTTCGGTCCGCCAGTACTCGCGGTCGGCGGCCAGCGAGCCGTCTTCCAGCCGGCCGCGCTGCCAGGCCGCGTAGTCGCCGAACCGCACCTCCGGCTCGGCCAGTGCGGCCGGCCTGCCGTGCGCCGACTCCGCGTACAGCGCGTCCAGTTCGCGGTTGAGCAGGTCGACCGACCAGCCGTCGCAGACGATGTGGTGCAGCGTCAGGGTGAGCACGTGGTCGTCCGGCCCGAGCCGCAACAGCAGGGCGCGCAGCAACGGGCCGCGGGCCAGGTCGAACGGCTCGGCCGCCGCCTCGCGGACCAGCTCGGCCGCGCGGCGCTCGGGTTCGGCCTCCCCCGCGAGGTCGACGAAGCGGGCGGCGACCGGGCCGGGCTCGGCGACGGTGACCTCGGCGATGCCCTCCTCGGTGGTCGGGAAGGCCATCCGCAGGCTCTCGTGCCGAGCGGTCAGCGCGGTCAGCGCGTCGTCCATCGCCGGGCGGTCGAGCGGGCCGCGCAGCCGCCGGGTGGGGCTGAGCGCGTAGGCGGAGCCGCCCGGGGCGAACTGCTCCATGAACCAGAGGCGCTCCTGGCCGCTGGAGAGCGGCGGCGAGGTGCCCGCCGGGCGGCGTTGGACCACCCTGGTCGGGCCCCGGCCGCCGCGCAGCCGCTGGGCCAGCAGGGCCCGCTTGGCGTCGGACCATCCTGCCTGAGGTACCTGGGTCTCACTCATCGAAGTCCTCGGGATCGGCGACGCGCGGGTGGGCGGTGCGAAGGATCGGGCGGGGCCGCCGGGGCACGGCGGCCCGGCACGCCGGCCCGGGCCGGATCGGGGTGGGGTGGGGTGGGGTGGGGTGGGTGGTACTACGGGGTGACGCCGTGCTCCGTGACCAGGTGCTCGGCGAGGCCGTCCAGGCTGTTCAGGAACTCGGCCGGACCGTCGAGGTCGAGGAAGACCCCGAACCGCTCCTCGACGGCGTCCAGCAGTCGCAGCTGGGCCAGCGAGCCGACGCCGAGCACCACGAACGGCGTGCCGGCCGCCGCCAGCAGCTCGCTCCCGGTGAGCTCATCGTCCGTCGCGGTGGAGACCAACTCGGCCAGCACCGAGAGCAGTTCGACGGAGACCGCGGCCGGCTCCAGGTTCTCGCTCACTGCAGCTCCTTGACGGCCTCGGCGATGCCGGCCACGGTGGAGGTGTCGAAGAAGACGTCGAAGTCCAGCTCCACGCCGAGCACCTTGCGGATCCGGGCGCTGATCTGAATGATCATCAGCGAGTGCGCGCCGAGGTCGAAGAGGTCCTCGTCGATGCCGATGTCGGGGATGCCGAGCACCTCGGACCAGATCGCGCGGAGCGCCTCGTGCACCGGGTCCGCCACGGCACCGGCCACCGGCTGCCTCGGCTCGGCCGGGGCGGCCTCGGGGGGTGCGGGCAGCGCCTTGCGGTCGAGCTTGCCGTTCGGTGTCAGCGGCATGGCCGCCAGCGGGACGAACAGCTGCGGGACCATCGCGCCCGGCAGCGTGCGCAGCAGGTGCTCGCGCAGCTGGGCGCCGGAGGGCGCGGGGCCGCCGCGGGTGACCAGGTAGCCGACCAGGCGGGGTTCGCCGGAGCCGTCCTGGTCGACGGTGACGGCGGCCTCGGCGAGCTCCGGGTGCTCCAGCAGCCGGGCCTCGATCTCGCCCGGTTCGATCCGGTGGCCGCGGATCTTGACCTGGTTGTCGAGCCTTCCCAGGAAGTCGAGTTCGCCGTCGGCGTTCCAGGCGGCCAGGTCCCCGGTGCGGTAGAGACGGCCCTGGCCGAAGGGGTCCTGGATGAACCGCTCGGCGGTCAGCTCGGGGCGGCCCAGGTAGCCGCGGGCCACGCCGTCGCCGCCGAGGTGAAGCTCGCCGGGTATGCCGATCGGCAGCGGACGGCCCTGCTCGTCGAGCACGTAGGCACGGGTGTTGGCGATCGGCCGCCCGATGCCGACCGAGGCGGGATCGAGCGGGACCTCCGCGCAGGTGGACCAGATGGTCGTCTCGGTGGGTCCGTACACGTTGAGCAGCCGGCCCACCCGGGAGCGCAGCCGGGCGGCCAGCGGCAGCGGCAGCGCCTCGCCGCCGACCAGCGCGGTCAGCTCGGTCGCCGGCAGGTCGGCGGTGAGCAGGACCCGCCAGCCGGAGGGGGTGGCCTGGACGTGGGTGACGCCCTCGCGCTGGATCAGCGCCAGCAGTCCGGGCCCGTCCACCGCCAGTCCGTCCGGTGCCAGGACCAGCCGGCCGCCGGTGATCAGCGGCAGGAACAGCTCCAGGCCGCTGATGTCGAAGGAGAGCGAGGTCAGGCCCAGCCAGACGTCCTGGGCGCCGCTGCCGAGCCGGTCGCCGAATGAGCTGAGCAGGTTGACCAGCGCCCGGTGGCCGACCTCGACGCCCTTGGGACGGCCGGTGGACCCCGAGGTGTAGAGCACGTAGGCCAGGTCGCCGGGCAGCGGCGCGGGCGGTTCGGCGGCCCGCGCCACCGCCTCGGCCAGTCGCAGGACGGCCGGGGCGGCCGCGGCCACCTCGGGGGACGGCTCACGGTTGGCCAGCAGCAACGCGGCCCCGGAGTCGGCCAGGATGAAGGAGAGCCGGTCCTCGGGGTAGCCCGGGTCCAGCGGCAGGTAGGCCGCGCCGGACTTGAGCACGCCCAGCAGCGCCACCAGCAGCTCCGAGGTGCGGTCCAGGTAGAGCGCCACCAGGGCGCCGCGGCCGATCCCGCGGGCGGCCAGGGCGGCGGCCAACTCGGTCGACCGGTTGCTCAGTTGGGCGTACGTCAGATCGCCGTCCAGCGCGCTCACCGCGACCGCGCCGGGCGTGCGGGCGGCGTGCTCCTCGAAGAGGGCGAGCAGCGTTCGGTCGGCCGGGTAGGCCCGCGCGGTGGCGTTCCAGGTCTCGGTGACGGTGCGCAGCTCGGCCGCGTCCAGCAGCGGCAGCGACCCGAGCGGCGTCTCGGGGGCGGCCACGGCCGCGTCCAGCAGGGTGCCCAGCTGGGCGGAGATCCGCCGGGCCACATCGGGGGCCAGCACCCGTGGGTCGAACTGCAGGGCCACCGTGCAGCTGTCGGGGGCGTCCACTACCTGGATGTGCAGGGTGTTGCGAGCGGTCCGGTTGAAGACCATCCAGTCCACCCGGGCGTCCGCGCCCTCGAAGACCGGTTCGGCACCGCGCCGGCGGTAGCCGACCGAGACCTGGGTCAGCCCGACCCGCGGGCTCAGCCCGCCGACGGCCTCGCCGAACGGCACGGTGCGGAACCGGTACAGCTCGCGCAGCCCGCCGCGGACCTCGGCCGCGTACTGGGCGAAGGTGGTCCGCTGATCGGTCACCGGCGGTGCGTGGTGCGGGAGTTCGTTGACGAACAGGCCGATCGCGGCGGCCTGCTCCGGGCCCCGGGTGGAGAGCGAGAGGGCCACCGGCGCCTCGGCGTTGCCGTACCGGCCGAGCACCGCGTGCACGGCGGTGAGCAGGAACTCGAAGCTGGTCACCCCGGCGCTCGCCGCGGCCGCGGCGAGCGCCGCCGGGTCCACCTCGCGGCTGACCGTCTGACCGGACCCGGCCCCCTGCGCGGCGCGGGCGACACCCGGCAGGACGACCTGCGCCGCGTCGGTCCAGCGCGGCGCGAACCACCGGGCCGCCTCGCGCACCAGTTCCTCGGCCGGCGCCACGGGCACGGTCGTCACGGGCTCCCGGTCGACCGTGCCGCCCGCCGCGAAGGCGTTGTACGCGGCGGCGAGGTCCGCGACCAGGACGGACTTGGAGATGCCGTCGAAGACCACGTGGTGCGCGACCACCAGCAGTTCCGCCCGCCCCTCGGCACCCCGGTAGAGGGTGAAGCGGGCCAGCGGGCCGCGGTCCAGCGCGAACGGCCGGGCGGTCTCCTCCTCGATCCGCTTGGCCAGTTCGGCCGGGCTGTCCGTGCCGGCCTCCACCGTGGCCGGCTCGGCGGGCAGGGCGGACTGCTCCAGGTAGAGCGTGCCGTCCCGCTCGGCGAGAACGGCGGTGAGCGCGGGGTGGCGGGCCAGCACGGCGGCGCAGGCGCGGGCCAGCGCATCCGGGTCGACCCGCCGGAAGCTGATCCGCAGCGGCAGGTGGTAGCTCTCCCGGGCGGCACCGAGCCGCTCGGTCAGCCAGACGCCCTGCTGAGCCGCACCGGCCGGGATCGAGGGCCGGTCGGCGGCCCGCTTGCTGCTCTGACTGGTCATCAGTTGCTCACTTCGGAGTTCGAGGGGGTGCGGGTTGCGGGGGCGCGGCGGCGGGGTCCGGCGGGGCGATCAGGTCGCGGACCGCCCGCTTGAGCGGTTTGCCGCCCTCGTTGCGCGGCAGCGCGTCGAGGGTGACGATCCGGGCCGGGATCTCGTGCGCGGCCAACCGCCCGGCCAGGAAGGCCCGCAGTGCGGCCGGGTCGAACCCGGCGTCGGCCACCGGCACCACCGCCGCGCCCACGGTCATCCCGAGCACCGGGTGCGGCACGCCCACCACCGCCACCTCGGCGACCGCCGGGTGCTCCAGCGCGGCCGCCTCCACCTGGAGGGTGGAGACCTTGTGGGCGCCGGACTTGATGACGTCCGACTCGCGGTCCACCAGGTGCAGGTAGCCGTCCGCGTCCAGGTAGCCGACGTCCCCCATCCGCACCCAGCCGGTGCGGAACACGCCCGCGCTCGCCTCGGCGTCGCGGTAGTAGGAGCGCTGCGAACCGGGCGAACGCAGGTGCACGTCCCCGGTCTCCCCGGTGGGCAGCGGCCGGCCGTCCGGGCCGGCCACCATGACGGCGCCCTGTGCCGCGCGGCCGAGCGCGGTGGGGCGCTCGGGGTCGTGGACCATCGCGGTCTGCGCGGGCGCGGCCTCGGTGGAGGTGTAGTAGTTGACCACGGTGGCGCGCGGGAAGGCCGCGGTCAGCGCGGTCGCCACACTGGGCGGCAGGGCCGCCGCGGTGGAACCGAGCAGGCGCACCGAGGAGAGGTCGTACCGGTGCTGCACGCCCGCGTGCAGCAGTTCGGCGGCCATCGCGGGGACCACGAACACGCTGCCCACCGAGCGCTGTTCGATCAGCCGGGCGAACCGGCCGGGGGTGAAGCGGGTGGCCACCAGGGCGGCCGCGTGCGCGTCCAGCGCGTTGACCAGCATGGTCTGTCCGGCGTTGGTGCCGACCGCGAAGGAGTGTACGAACTCCTTCGAGTGCGCCAGCGGACGGTGCTTGGCGGTGGGCCGGGTGCCATGGGTGATGTTGGCGTGGGCGGCGAGCACTCCCTTGGGACGGCCGGTGGTTCCCGAGGTGTACAGCAGCTGGGCCGGATCGGCCGCGCCGACCGTTGGCAACTCGGCCGGATCGCCGGGTGGTTCGGCCGCCAGCTCGGCGGCCTCGGCGGTCCACCAGGGACCGGCCGGAGCAGCCGGCGCGGGGCCGGTGACCAGGGCGACGGCCCCGCAGTGTTCGAGCACATGGCGCACCGCCTCGGCCGGCTGCCGGTCCGAGACCGGTACGGCGACCGCGCCGGCCATCGTCACCGCGCAGTAGGCGACGGCGAATTCGGGCCAGTCGCGCAGCCCGAAGAGCAGCCCGACCCGGTCCCCCGGGCGGACCGCGCGGCGGACCAGCGCGGCGGCGGTCGCGATTGCCCCGGCCTGCCAGCCGCCGAAGGTCAGCGCCCGCCCGTCGTCGGTCGCTATCGCCACCTGATCCGGCTGAGCGGCAGATCTGTACTCAAGAAGTCCGTGTACTGTGTACCCGGACGAACGTCTCGCGGGGTCGCCAATAGCGGCCCTGCTCATGGAACTTGACACTCCCCGTTAGTCCCTTCAGGTCTGCGCGCGAAGCCCTCATGCGGGACTTGGTCCAGACCTGCTGAGAGATTGGCATAGACCAACTCGGAGGGTCAAGGTTCTCACCTGGATCCTCACCAGCACCGCGAGGCGGTCACCGGGACGCCACTCAATGACACGCCGTCGTGGTAGACGGATGACACAACTACCCGGGACCACGGTCCTTCTGCTTCACAGCGGACAGGACAGGGACGTTGCGACGAGCGGAACGGCCCTGTCGGCTCTGCGCGTGCCTCATGCCTGTTGCGCTATGGCGACGGCGGCGGTGGTGGAGGAGGAGGTGGAGGAGGGCTCCGCCGCCGAGGGCGAGCGCGGCGATGCCGGCGATGGCCGGGTCGGCGATCGGGACGGGGGCTACGCCCGGGGTCCGGACGGAGAAGGCGACCGGCCCGTGCGGGTGCTCCGTGCCGTTCTGGTCGAACTCGCGGAACGTTCCGCCGCTCAGGGCGGTCCCCTCCGGGGCTTCGAGGCGAGTGCCACGGCCACGGCCACGGCGCTGAACACGTTGTTCGGCAAGACCGCGGCCGCGGCCCCCGTGTACGCCAACGTGTACGTGAGCCGGACGCCCGAGCACTGGATCGGGCTGCACGTGGCCCCCTCCTGCAGCGACGGACGTCCGGCCAGCACGGTGCCGCCGCTCGCGACGTGCCGCGGGGGCGGCGCGGCAGCCGGTCGATCGGTCGGTCTCAGGCGGCGGGTTCGGAGGGGAGACCGATCTGCCACAGGCTGGTCTGGGCCCAGGCGCCGGTGATCGCGAGGTCCGGGTCCTGTCCCCGCAACTGGGCGTAGCGCTCGGCCAGCAGCTGGAGGCGCACCGTCATGGGGATCTGGGCGAGCAGCGGGTGGAGCGGGACGCCGTCCTGACGCGGGGCCTGGAAGGTGGTGGTGGGGATCCCCTCCCGCTGTGCGGCTGCGCCGAGAGCGGCGGTGAGGCCGTCCACGTCGGCGTCGGGTTCAAGGACGAGCAGACCGTCAGCGGCGGTGTAGGGCACGGCGGACCCGTGCAGGAACCGGTCGGAGTCGAAACCCTCGCAGAGCATCCGGGCGGCCTCCCGGATCTTGAGCGCACCCTCGCGGGCGGTGACCCCCCACGGTCCGCAGCCGATGATGGCCAGGCTGCGCGCGGGCACCGGGGTGCGGTCCGCCTCGGCGGCGGTGCGGACCGCGCGGACCTGGTCCGCGGCGCGCAGCAGTTCGGCGGGGCTGCCCCCGGCCCAGCCGAGACGGTGCGCAAGCAGCGCCAGCACGCCCAGCGTGGCGGTGTAGCTGACGGTGTAGGTCTCGGACTCCTCGGGTGCGACGGTCTCGACGGCCTCGGGCCAGCCGCGTCCCTGGCCGGTGATCGAGACGAAGGGGATCCCCGCCTGCCGCGCGGCGGCGCGGGCGCGCACGGCGTAGGCGGTCTCCGCCGTGTGGGTGATCACGACGAGCGCGTCACCGGGGCGCGGCCCGGTGCCCCAACGGGACCACTGCACGGCCGAAACGGGGCGGGCGTCGAGCCCGGCCTGCTCAAGCATCATCGAGCCGAGTTCGGCCGCGTGCTGGCTGGTCCCGGTGCCGAGGACCAGGACCCGGCGCGCCTGCGCCAGCGTCGCGGCCTGGCCGGACAGGTCGAACTCGGCGACGCGTTCCAGCGCGTCGGCCTGCCGCAGGATCATCCGGAGCAGCGCGGTGGAGCCGGTGGACGCCATGGGTCCCTCCTTGAGTACGGGGTACGGGGTACGGGGTACGGGGTACGGAGTGCGTCGGGCGCCGCGACAGCGGACCGGGTACCCGTCGTACCGGTCAGCGTCGACGGCCGGCGGTGTGGATCAGACACTCAGGGCTGGGTGGCCGCGCACTGCGGATGTCCCCAGCTCTGGCCCACCTTGGTGATCGTGTCGCCCTTCGCGTAGGGGCGGGTGCAGGGGCAGGTGCCGGGGAACCGCGCGGCCAGGGTGCGCGAGCCGCCCGAGGAACTCCGCGGCTTCGCGGACGAGGCGGACCCGGACGAGGCGGACGCGGACGAGGCCGACGAGGCCGACGAGGCCGACGCGGCGGCTGGACGACGGGTGCGCGGCGCGGCGGTGGCGCCCTGCTCCGGCACCGGGAGGTCGGCCGCGGTGCCGCCCGCGCCCTGCTGGGTGCGGGCGGCATCGCTCGCGGCCTGGTCGGCGATCGCGTTCAGCGGGTCGCCGTTCACCTGGTGGGCGGGGACGTAGACGAAGGTGACGTCGCGACCCTCCAGGAGTGCGTCGATGCGCTGGATCAGCTCGCGGTTGGCCACCGGCTTGCCGGCGGCGGTCTTCCAGCCGTTGCGCTTCCAGCCCGCCAGCCACTTGGTGGCCGCGTCGCGGGTGTAGGTGCTGTCGAGTCGCACCTCCAGCGCCGCGCCCGGGTCGGTCGCGGCCAGCAGCCGCTCCAGCGCCGTCAGCTCGCCGACGTTGTTCGTGTTGTGCCCGAGCGGACCGGCCTGCCAGCGCTGCGGCACACCCTCACTGTCCGCGATCACATAGGCCCAGGCCGCCGGACCCGGATTTCCCTTGGCAGCTCCGTCACAGGCTGCGATGACTCGTTCGACCATGCACCGATCATGGCAGGCCTCGCGAGCCACCCGAAGCCGCCCGCCTCGCGGCCCGCCTCACGGCACCGCTGCTCCACCGGCCCGGCGGCCGGAATCCTCTGAGTCAGTCACCCGACTCACCATGGACAAGTGACCGACCGGCCGTGCTAACGTCTCCCCCGACGGACTGAGTAAGTCAACTGACTCAGATACCGACCAGCTGAACATCCGAACAGAACCAGAGACCAGAGACCAGAGGACCGCGCCATGCCCCACCAGCACATCCTTGACTCGACCATGCACCACCGGGAGACCGGCACCGGCACGCCGATCGTCTTCCTGCACGGCAACCCGACCTCGTCCTACCTGTGGCGGGACGTGCTGCCGGCCGTCGGCACCGGTCGGCTGCTGGCCCCTGACCTGATCGGGATGGGCGAATCGGGCAAGCCCGCCATCGACTACACCTTCGCCGACCACGCCCGCTACCTGGACGCCTGGTTCGACGCGCTCGACCTGCGGGAGGTGGTCCTGGTCGGACACGACTGGGGCGGCGCGCTGGCCTTCGACTGGGCCGCGCGCCATCCGGACCAGGTGCGCGGCATCGCGTTCACCGAGACCATCGTGAAGCCGATGAGCTGGGCGGAGTTCCCCGAGGGCGGCCGGGAGCTGTTCCGGGCGATCAAGGCCGACGGCGTCGGCGAGGCGATGATCCTCGACGACAACGCCTTCATCGAGCAGGGCCTGCCCGGCAGCACCGCCGGCACGCTCACCGAGGAGCACCTCGACGCCTACCGCGCGCCGTACCCGACCCGGGAGAGCCGGCGCCCGCTGCTGCAGTGGCCGCGCTCGATGCCGCTGGGCGGGGAGCCAGCCGAGGTGGTGGCCAGGATCGAGGCGTACGACCGGTGGCTTGCGGCCAGCCCGGAGGTGCCCAAGCTGCTGCTCACCTTCGGCCCCGGGCCGGGGGCGATGATGCACGAGGGCATCGTCGACTGGTGCGCGGCGAACATCGCCGCCCTGGAGATCGAGCGCTCGCCGGCCGTCGCCGGGCACCACACCCCGGAGGACCAGCCGCTGCTGATCGCCGCGGCCGTCGCGGCGTGGGCGGACCGGTTCGACCTGCGCCGCCCGTAGCGGCGGGCCCGGGGAACGGCGTGCGCCGGGGGGACGGCGTGCTCCGCGGGACGCTCAGGGCTCCGCGGGACGCTCAGATCTCCGCGGGACGCTCAGTGCGCCACCACCCACAGTTCGCGCACGCTGTTGCTGATGAAGGAGGCGACCGGCTCCGGGGGCGTGCCGCGATCGGCCGCGCGCAGGTCGGGGAACCGGGCGAACAGGGCGCGCAGCGCGATCTCGGCCTCCAGCCGGGCCAAGCCCGCACCGATGCAGAAGTGCGGACCGTGGCCGAGCGAGAGGTGCCGGCCCGGGGGGCGGGCGGCATCGAAGGTGTCGGCGTCGGCGTACTGGGCGCCGTCGCGGCCGGCCGCCGCGTAGGAGGCGAGCAGCGCCTCACCGCGGCGGATCAGTACCCCGCCGACCACGATGTCCTCGATCGCGTAGCGCAGCGGGAACTGGCCGACCGGGGAGTCGTAGCGCAGGGTCTCCTCCACCACCGCCGACCAGTCGAGTTCGCCCGCGCGCACCCGGGTGAGCTGGGCCGGATCGGCGAGCAGCGCGCGCACCGCGTTGGTGATCAGGTTGAGGGTGGTCTCGTGTCCGGCGACCAGCATGGTGAGCATGGTGCCCACCACCTCCTCCCCGCTCAGCGCGTCGCCCGCCTCGCGGGCCGCGAGCAGTGCGCTGGTCAGGTCGTCCCCGGGCCGCACCCGCTTGCGCTCGGCCAGTGCGCCGAGCAGCGCCAGCAGGTCGCGCTGGGCGGCGAGCGTCTCGCCGGGCTCGGCCGAGCTGCTGATCAGCACGCTCGACAGCGCGTGCAGGGTGTCCTGGTCGGCGGCCGGCAGGCCGAGCAGCTCACCGATCACCCGCATCGGCAGCGGGTAGGCGAAGGCCTCGCGCAGCTCGAACTCACCCTGCACCGGGTCGAGCAGACGGTCCGTCAGTTCTTGGATCCGAGGCCGCATCGCCTCGACCCGACGGGGCGTCAGGGCCTGGCCGACCAGCGAGCGCAGCCGCCGGTGGTCGGCCCCGTCGGTGGTGATCATCCCGGGCACGTTGACGAAGTTGATCAGCGGCCAGCCGACCGGCAGCCGGCCTTCGGCGTACTGGGTCCAGTGCCGCGGGTCCTTGCCCACCCGGGGATCGGCGAGCAGCTCCTGGAGGACCTGATGGTGCGTCACCGCCCAGGCGGGCACTCCGCCGGGCAGCTCCACCAGGGCCACCGGGCCCAACTCGCGCAGCCGCGCGTTCTCCTGGTGCTGCGATCGGCCGAAGGGGTCGAGCACGACGGGCGACAGCGTCTCGGAGGTCTCCATCCGCGCACCATACGACCGGGACCGGGAGCCGGCCAGGGTGCGCGGCGATCAGGGCACAGTTGTGCAGACAGGTCGACCGGGGCGCGACCGGTGTTGTGCAGACATCTCGCCGCCGAAGATTGGTCGGTTGGAGTTCTTCCAAACGTACCCGCCAGTAGCTACGGTTCCGGCTGTCATGCACAGCTGACCCCTTCCCAGGAGCCGTACTCCCATGACCCTGCGCCGCTCCGCCGCCGCGCTCAGCACCGCCGCCGTCCTCGCGCTGCTCGGCGGCACCGCTGCCACCAGCGCCTCGGCCGTCCCCGCCCCCGCCGCGACGGCCGGCAGTACGCTCTCCGTCCTGACCTGGAACGTGGACCTCGGCACCGCCGTGGTCGACTGGAGCCAGAACGAGAAGGCGAGCACCCGCACGCCGGTGATCGAGTCGATCATCCGTCAGCACAGCGCGGACGTGGTGATCCTGGACGAGCTGTTCAACAACTCCTCGATCGGCGACATCAACAGCAAGCTCGCCGACCTCTACCCCTACCGCACGCCGGTGGTCGGCGGGACCTGCTCCGGCGGCGGCTGGAACGGGACCAGCGGCGACTGCTCCAGCTCCCCGTTCGTGATCAACGGCGGGACGATGATCCTCTCGAAGTACCCGATCACCGCGCAGTACCAACACGTCTTCTCGAACTCCACCTCCGGCACCTGGGACTACCACGCCGACAAGGGCGCCGCGCTGGTCCAGGTGGACAAGGGCGGCGTGAAGACCTGGGTGGCCGGCACCCACCTGCAGGCGGACGAGTCGGACGCCTCCACCGACACCACCCAGGCCACCCGGCTCGCCCAGCTCGGCGAGATCAGGTCCTGGGTGAACGGGATCGCCGGGACCAGCGCCCCGGTGCTCTTCGGCGGCGACCTGAACGTGGAGTACTACAACGGCCAGGCGCGCGGCGACTACGCCAACGCGCAGAACGCGGTGGGCGGCGTACTCGGCTCCCCCGCGCTGGACCCGGACCAGACCATGACCACCATGGACTGCCCCGTCTCCGTCTGGTGCCAGTACATGAGCGGCGTGGAGACCTTCCCGGTCGGCTACCAGGACGACCTGGACTACCTCGGCTACCTGAACCAGCCCGGCCGCCCGGCCCCGCTCGCGCTGCCGACGGTCGCGATCGACTTCGACCCGCAGGCCGGCTGGACCTCCGGCCAGCTGGACACCCAGGCCCCCAGCGACCACTACCCCGTCCAGGCCACCTTCCAGCTCGGCTGACCCCACCGGCCCGAGCCGCCGCTGCCCCGACCGTCGCGGACGGTCGGGGCAGCGGTGCTTGCCGTGCGGTGGCGCCCCGTCAGCCCACCGGCCCGGTCAGCCCCGTCGGCCCGGTCAGCTCGGTCAGCTCGGTCAGCTCGGTCAGCTCGGTCAGCCCACCGAGGAGTAGGCGATGATGCCGCGGCGCAGCGCGTCCACCGCCTTGCGGGCGGTGCGGCGCAGTTCGGCGTCCTCGCCGGCCGCGTCCTGGATCTGGCCGAGCACGTCGATCAGCTGCTTGGTCCAGCGCACGAAGTCGCCGGCCGGCATGTCGGCGTCGCGCAGCACCGAGTCCAGGCCGTGGCCCAGCGCCCAGCGGTAGGCGGCCCAGGCGAAGCCCAGGTCGGGCTCGCGCTGGCCGACGCCCTCGGCGGTACTGATCCGGTGCTGCTCCTCCAGGGCGTCCAGGTGACCCCAGATCCGGACCATCCGGCCGAGCGCGTCCTTGGCCTTGCCCTCGGGGACCCGGGGCGTGGCGGCGTCGTCGGCCTGGCGGGCCTCGTAGACCAGCGCGGAGGCGCAGGCCGCCAGTTCGGCGGCGGCCAGGTCCTGCCAGACGCCCTCGCGGATGCACTCGGAGGCGAGCAGGTCGAGCTCGCCGTAGAGCCGCCCGAGCCGCTTGCCGTCGTCGGTCACGGTGTCGCCGACCAGGTAGCCGAGGTCGGTGAGCAGGCCGGCGACCCGGTCGAAGGTGCGCGAGATGGTGTGGGTGCGCGAGCGCATCTTGCGCTCCAGCACCTCGGTGTCGCGGTGCAGCCGCTGGTAGCGCTCGGCCCAGCGGGCGTGGTTCTCCCGGTCGTCGCAGCCGTGGCAGGGGTGCTGGCGCAGCTCGGTGCGCAGCCGGGCGATGCCGGGGTCGTCCGCGGCCGCCGCCCGGCCCTTGCGGTAGCGCTCGGGCTCCAGGTGGCCGGCCTTGGTGCGCAGGGTGGAGGCCAGGTCCCGGCGGGACTGGGGGCTGCGCGGATTGAAGGACTTGGGGATCTTCAGCCGCTCGATCGCGGCCACCGGGTACGGGAAGTCGATCATCGCCAGCCGCTTGACCTGCCGCTCGGCGGTGAGCACCACCGGGCGTGGCCCGTCCTGGTAGTCCGGGTGGCGCACCGAGCGCGGCGAGCGGCTGACCGGCGGCAGCCCCGGGTCGAGCACCAGCGCGAGGCCGGCGAACTTGCCGGTCGGCACGTGGATCACATCGCCCGGCTTCAGCGCCTCGATCGCCTCGACGGCGGCCGAGCGGCGCTGGCCGGCACCCTCGCGGGCCAGCTCGTTCTCCCGGTCCTTCAGCTCCCGGCGCAGGCCCATGTACTCCTGGAAGTCGCCCAGGTGACAGGTCATCGCCTCGCGGTAGCCCTCCAGGCCCTCCTCGTTGCGCTGCACCTGCTTGGAGATGCCGACCACCGAGCGGTCCGCCTGGAACTGGGCGAAGGAGGTCTCCAGCAGTTCGCGCGAACGGTGCCGCCCGAACTGGCCGACCAGGTTGACGGCCATGTTGTAGGAGGGCTTGAAGGAGGAGCGCAGCGGATAGGTGCGGGTGCCGGCCAGGCCGGCCAGCGCCTCCGGGTCGATGCCGCGCTGCCAGAGCACCACGGCATGGCCCTCGATGTCGATGCCGCGCCGCCCGGCCCGGCCGGTGAGCTGGGTGTACTCGCCGGGAGTGATGTCGGCGTGCATCTCGCCGTTCCACTTGACCAGCTTCTCCATCACCACCGAGCGGGCCGGCATGTTGATGCCCAGCGCCAGCGTCTCGGTCGCGAAGACGGCCTTGACCAGGCCCTTCAGGAAGAGCTCCTCAACCACCTCCTTGAACCGGGGCAACATGCCGGCGTGGTGCGCGGCCACCCCGCGCTCCAGCGCGTCCAGCCACTCGAAGTAGCCGAGCACGTGCAGGTCCTCGTCGGGGATCGCGGCGCAGCGCTCCTCCACGATGGCCCGCACCTGCAGTCGCTCCTGCTCGCCGTTGAGCCGCACTCCGGAGGTCAGCACCTGCTGGACGGCGGCCTCGCAGCCGGCCCTGCTGAAGATGAAGGTGATCGCGGGCAGCAGGCCCTCGGCGTCCAGCCGGTCGATCACCTCGGCCCGGCCCGGGGTCCAGACCCGCCCGGGACGGCCGTTGGCCATCGAGCGGCCGCGCCCGCGCCCGGCGAAGCGCGGGTTGCGGTCGGCCTCGGAGCGGGCGAGGCGGACCAGTTCGGGGTTGACCGCCTTGGCCGGGTTCTTCTGGTTGCCCTTGGGGCGGCCGTCCACGTCCGGGTCGGAGAACAGGTCGTACATCCGGTTGCCGGCCATCACGTGCTGCCAGAGCGGGACCGGGCGGTGCTCGGAGACGATCACCTTGACGCCGCCGCGCACGGTGTCCAGCCAGTCGCCGAACTCCTCGGCGTTGGAGACGGTGGCCGAGAGCGAGACCAGGGTGACCGACTCGGGCAGGTGGATGATCACCTCCTCCCAGACCGCGCCGCGGAACCGGTCGGCAAGGTAGTGGACCTCGTCCATCACCACGTAGCCCAGGCCGTCCAGGGTGCGCGAGTTCGCGTAGAGCATGTTGCGCAGCACCTCGGTGGTCATCACCACCACGGGCGCGTCGCCGTTGACGGAGTTGTCACCGGTGAGCAGGCCCACCTTGGCGGCGCCGTAGCGCTTGACCAGGTCGGCGTACTTCTGGTTGGAGAGCGCCTTGATCGGCGTGGTGTAGAAGCACTTGCGGCCCGCCGCCAGGGCCAGGTGGACGGCGAACTCGCCCACGATGGTCTTGCCGGAGCCGGTCGGCGCGGCGACCAGCACGCCCTCGCCGGCCTCCAGGGTCCGGCAGGCCTCCAGCTGGAAGTCGTCGAGCGGGAAGTCGTACAGCTCCTGGAAACCGTGCAGGGCGGTGGCCTGCTCCTGGGTACGGCGGCGGGCGGCCGCGTACGCCTCGGCGGGGCTCATCGCGTCGTCGTGCGGCAGGGCGCTGCTCATCGGCGTCACCTCTTCTTCCCGTGGTAGTGGGTCGCAGACGGTGACGCCTGCGGCTGCGGGCCGGCTCCGCGGCGCTGGGCCGGACGGGGCGCGCAGCTGGTCCGGTCGGTGTGGTGTTCCAGCATCTCAGCCTGAGATTACCCGGCTGGGCTGACATTGATCGCACCCTTTTCCCGACCTCCGCTGATCACTCGCAGTCCCGATCGATCAAGTGCGGACTCCTTTGCTCAGCTGTGATCATTCGTCAACCGAGCGTTGCTGCCCTGCCTAGAGTCGGCGCCACAGACCTGACCCACCTGGAGGGGCGCAGACATGGCGAACGTGGACACCTCGCTCAAGGAAGCGATCGGGATCGAGGGCGCGATCGGTGTCGCGCTGGTCGACTACGGCAGCGGGATGGCGCTCGGCGCGCTCGGTGACAGCCCCGAGCTGGACCTGAACGTGGCGGCGGCGGGCAACACCGACGTGGTGCGGGCCAAGATGCGGACCATGGAGATGCTCAATCTGCACGACAACGAGATCGAGGACATCCTGATCACGCTCAGCAACCAGTACCACCTGATCAGGCCGCTGACCCGGCAGGGCGGCCGCGGGCTCTTCCTCTACCTGGCGCTCACCCGCAGCCGCGCCAACCTGGCGATGGCCCGCCACCAGCTGAAGATGATCGAGGCCGCGCTGGAGATCTGATCGCCCGAGCCACCCGAGCCAACCGAGCCACCCGGGCCACCCGAGCCAACCGAGCCACCCGGCCCGCCCGGGCCACCCGAGCCGGCTCAGCCGGCCCGGAGCAGCTCGCCCAGACCGGCCGCGAGCTTCTCGTACTCCTCGGCCCGGTTGTAGACCTGGGCGGAGATCCGCAGCACCCCGCCGCCCACCCACGGGCGCACCGCCACCCGGCTGCCCAGCCGCTCGCCGACGGCGCGCATCAGCTGCCGCACGCCCGCCTCGTCCTCGGCCACCCCGGCGGGCAGCCGCACCGCGCGCATCGCCAGCCGCTCGGAGCCGGGCAGCGGCGGCAGCCCGGTCAGCTCGACGAGCCGCCGCTGGCCGTAGGCGGCCAGCCGCACGTTGTGCTCGCGAACGCGCTCCACGCCGAGCCCCTCCAGCACCCGCAGCGCGGTGGGGGCGGCCAGCCAGCCGGTGTAGTCGGCGGTTCCGCGCCACTCGACGTTGAACGGGAAGCCGTGCTCGTGCTCCCAGGAGTAGGTGAGCGGCCGGATCCGCTCCCGCCAGGCCTCGGTCACCGCCAGGAGCGCGGTGGGTCGGGGCGCGAAGGCCCACTTGTGCAGGTTGCCGAACCAGAAGTCGGGCCGGCCGACCTCCAGGTCGGGCGCCAGCATGCCGGGCACGTGGGCCGCGTCCACCATGGTCAGCACGCCGCGCTCGGCCAGCGCGCGCAGCAGCGGCGGGGTGGCGAGCTCGCGGGCGGTGGGCGAGGTGATCCGGTCCAGCAGGGCCACCTTGGTGCGCTCGGTGACGGCGTCGAGCACGGCGGGCGCCGGGTCCAGCAGCTCCAGCGGCACCGGGACCACCCGCACCCGCGCGCCGCACTCGGCGGCCCGGCGCTCGGCGGCCCGGGTGACCACGCCGTAGCCGTGGTCGGTCACCAGGATCTCGTCGCCGGGCCCGAACGGGATGCTGTCCAGGACGACGGCGACCGCCTCGGTCACGTTGCTGACCAGCGCCAGCCCGAGCGGGTCGGCGCCGAGCACCGGGGCGAGTTCGGTGCGCGCGGCGGCGACCCGCTCGGGCAGCACGGCGAAGAAGGCGTCCGGGTCCGCCTCCTGCTCCGCGCTCAGTCGCCGCTGCGCCTCCCGCACCGGGGCGGGCACGGCCCCGTACGAGCCGTGGTTGAGGTGGGCCACGGCGGGGTCGAGGGTGAAGAGCTCGGCCGCGCCGGGAATGGGCTCGGGGGCGTCCGCTGACGGCAGTTCAGGCGTTTCGGTCACGGGATCAGCCTCGGCCAACGGTGCGGCTCGGGGCAAGGGTGAGCAGCCCGCCGCGCGGCACCGGGACAGCCAGCTCACACTCCTGGGCGGTGATCGTCGCCTGCGTCACCGCGACGCCCGCGCAGTCGCGCACCAGCAGGTCGAGGCGGCCCGGCGGCCGCTCGAAGACCAAGCGGACCAGCGGGTCGGGGTCGGCGTTGGCCACCAGCAGCAGCTCCCAGGCGCCGGTGACCGCGACCGGCACCGGCGCGTACCGCCCGACGGCGAGCTGCCCGCCCCGGCGGGACTCCAGCAGCGGGTAGCCCAGCTCCGGGCGGTGCGGCCGGAAGGTGCCGCGCTGCAGCAGCCCGACGTGCTCGCGCATCACCGCCAGCCAGAACCGCAGCGCCGCCAACTGCTCGGGCCCCTGCGCGCCCAGGTCGACCGAGACCTGGGCGGTGGCGAAGAGCACCGACTGCAGTTGCACCGCGATCTCCACCGGGTGCTCGTCCGGGTGCCAGGTGAGCGGGTCCGCGTGCACCGCCAGCGGGCCGGCGGTCAGCCGCAGGTCAGTGGTCCTGGCCCGGTTCTCGGCCGCGTTGTGCGGGCAGTCGGTGGCCCGCACCATCGTCGCGTACGGCCACAGCCCGGGCCCGATGTACGGCTGCCGGTGCTCGACCAGCAGCCCGGGGCGGGCGGCGCGCAGCCGGGCGTCCAGCTCGGCGAGCAGCAGCCGCACGCCCTCGGCCACCGCCACCTGGTCGGCGGCGTGGCGGGAGAAGGTGTCGATGAAGTCGATCTTCAGGCCGTCCACCCCGTGCTGCTCCACGGCCGCCGCGAGCCGCTCCACCAGGTGGTCGCGCACCTCGGGGTCGGCCGGGTCGAGCACCGAGGTCTCCAGCTCCGCCAGGTGGGCCAGGCGCCGCCCGGCGAAGCGCTGCCCGGCGGCGCTGCGGTCGCCGGCGAAGGGCAGCGCGTGCCAGAGCAGGTAGGCCAGTCCGAGGGCGCGCACCCGGGCCACGTGCGCGGCGAAGTCGGGGAACGGGCCGGCGGCCGGCTGCCAGTCGCCGGTGGTGGCGTACGAGCGGGTGGTCTCCTCGGTCTGCCAGCCGTCGTCGACGATCAGCGCGCCGAAGCCCAGCGGCGCGGCGAGCGCGGCCAGCCGCTCGGTCTCCGCCGCGGTGATCTCCAGGTGTCGCGCGTACCAGGTGCAGAAGACCGGCTCGAACGCGCCGTCCGGCACCGCCGGGAGCTCATCGGCACCCCACCAGCTGACCATCCCGGCCAGCGTCTCGGCGAAGTGACGTCCCGTCAGGTCGAGTCGCAGGCGCAGCGGTTCGCCCTCCACCTGGTGCTCGACCCACCAGGTGAACTCGCCGCTCTCCTCCACCGCGCCCTCGCCGATGGCCACCGGCAGCACCCGTTCGGCGACCGCGAAGGTGCACAGCGCCGCGTCCCCGGCGCCGATCAGGCTGCCGATCGGCGCGCCCGCGGGCAGCGCGGCGGTGCGCGGGGCGCTCCAGGAGGGCGGCAACCAGCGGGTGCCGGTCGCCGGGGTCCACAGCGCGGTGGCTCCGGCGCAGGGCAGCTGCCACTCGACGCGCACCCTGGCGGGGCCACCGCCGGGCGGGTCGAGGTCCAGCGGCGCGGCCTCCAGGGTGAGCGACCGGTCGCCGATGACGGTGCGCACCTCCAGCGCTCGGGCGCCGACCGCGGTGACCCGCAGCCGCAGGCCCGGGATCCCGGTGGCGATCTCGCGGCTGTACTCGCCGCGCCCGGAGGGCGGCGCGGTGCCGTCCCAGCTGAGAGGGGACAAGGTGACTGCCTTTCCTGGTGCTTCAGAAGCGTTGCCGCGGCGCGGTGCTGTGGTGCGGGTGCGGTGGCGCGGTGGTGCTGTGCGGTGCTGTGGCGCCGTGCTGCGGTGCGGTGCTGTGCGGTGCGGTGCTGTGCGGTGGTGCTGTGCGGTGGTGCTGTGCGGTGGTGCTGTGCGGCTCGGGGTTCCGAGGCCGCACGGCGGCGCGGCCGGCCCCGGGATGGGGGCCGGCCGCGAGGTGGATCCCGGCCGGGCGCAGCCCTCAGTGGGTTCCCCGCTGCGCCCGGCCGGGGGTCGGTGGGAGGGTCGGCGCCGCGGCGCTCCCTCAGGCTTGCCGCCCCTGGGGCCGGCCCGCTCAGGCCTCGGGGAAGTGGCAGGCGACCTGCCGCTGGCCCGGACCCGTGGTGATGGTCAGCAGCGGCGCCTCGGTGCGGCAGAGCTGCTGCGCCTTGGCACAGCGGGGGTGGAAGGTGCAGCCGGCCGGCGGGTTCGCGGGGCTGGGCGGGTCACCGAGCAGCACGATCCGCTCCCTGGCCCGCTCGGCGGCCGGATCGGGCAGCGGCACCGCGGAGAGCAGCGCCTTGGTGTACGGGTGCGCGGGGTTGCCGTACACCTGTGCCTTGTCGCCGATCTCGACGATCCGCCCCAGATACATCACCGCGACCCGGTGGCTGAGGTGCTTGACCACCGCCAGGTCGTGCGCGATGAACAGGTACGCCACCCCCAGCTCGCGCTGCAGCCGCTCCAGCAGGCCCACGATCTGCGCCTGGATGGAGACGTCCAGCGCGGAGACCGGCTCGTCGGCGACCACCAGCGCGGGCCGGGTGGCCAGCGCCCGGGCGATGCCGATCCGCTGCGCCTGGCCGCCGGAGAACTGGTACGGGTAGCGCTCCAGGTGCTCGGGGGCCAGGCCCACCAGGCCCACCAGCTCCCGCACCTCGCGGCGGATCGCGGCCGCCCCCAGGCCCTGGGCGCGCAGCGGTGCCGCGATGATCTGCTGCACCGTCTGCCGGGGGTTCAGCGAGGCGAACGGGTCCTGGAAGATGATCTGCAGCTTGCCGCGCAGCGGCCGCAGCGCCCGCTGTCCGAGCCGGGTGATGTCCTGGCCCTGGAAGTCGACCTGCCCCCCGGTCGGGTCGAGCAACCGCACCAGCATCCGCCCGGTGGTGGACTTGCCGCAGCCGGACTCGCCGACCAGGCCGAGCGTCTCGCCCGCCCGCACCTCGAAGCTGAGCCGGTCCACCGCCTTGACCCCGGGCCCCCGGCGCAGCCCCTCGCGCGGCCCGGGGAAGGTCATCTCCAGGTCTCGCACGGTCAGCAGCGGAGCTGTCATGTCGTCACCTCCACGTGTACGCAGGCGCTGCGGTGCCCGTCCGGCGCCACCTGCCGCAGCGGCGGTCGGGCTCCCGTGCAGGCCGCCTGCGGGGCGGCCGCGTAGACGGGGCAGCGCGGGTGGAAGGCGCAGCCGGCCGGCGGCGCGAGCAGCGAGGGCGGCGAGCCGGGGATGGCGCGCAGCGCCTGGCCCTCGGCCCCCTCCAGGTTGGGCAGCGAGTCCAGCAGGCCGCGGGTGTAGGGGTGCCTGGGCGCGGTGAAGAGCGCGTCCACGTCCGCCTGTTCGACGGCCGCGCCGCCGTACATCACCAGTACCTCGTCGGCCACCCTGGCGATCACCCCCAGGTCGTGGGTGATCATGATGATGCCGAGCCCCCGCTCGTCCTTGAGCCGCATCAGCAGGTCGAGCACCTGGGCCTGCACGGTGACGTCCAGGGCGGTGGTCGGCTCGTCGGCGATGATCAGCTCGGGCTCGCAGGAGAGCGCGAGCGCGATCATGGCGCGCTGGCGCATGCCGCCGGAGAACTGGTGCGGGTACTCCCCGGCGCGGCGGGCCGGCTCGGGGATGCCCACGTCACCGAGCACCTCCACCGCGCGGGCCCAGGAGGCCTTGCGGCCGGAGCCGAAGTGCTCGCGGTGCGCCTCGGCGATCTGGTCGCCGATGGTGAAGTAGGGGTGCAGCGCGGTGAGCGCGTCCTGGAAGATCATCGCCATCCGGCGGCCGCGCAGCCGGCGCACCGTCTCGTCCGGCGCGCCGATCAGCTCGGTGCCGTCGAAGTCGACCGAGCCGGTGACGGCGGCACCCCGGTGCAGGCCCATCACGGCCAGCGAGGTGACCGATTTGCCGGAGCCGGACTCCCCCACGATGCCCAGGGTCCGGCCGCGCTCGACGTCGAAGTCGACGCCCTTGACCGCCTGCACCACCCCCTCGGCGGTGTTGAACTCGACCGCGAGATCGCGGACCTGAAGCAGCGTCACGAAAGCCTCGCTCTCGGGTCGATCCAGGCGTAGAGCAGGTCCACGACCAGGTTGGAGCTGACGATGAAGAAGGAGGCCAGCAGCGTGATGCCCATCACCACGGGCTGGTCCGCCTTGTGCAGCGAGTCGGCGAAGAGCTTGCCGACGCCCGGCAGGCTGAACAGCGACTCGGTGATCATCGCGCCGGCCAGCAGGGAGCCCAGGTCCATGCCGAGCATGGTGGCCACCGCCGTCAGCGCCGGGCGCAGTCCGTGCTTGCCGACCACCTTGCGTTCGCGCAGCCCCTTGGCCCGCGCGGTGCGCACGAAGGGCTCGGCCAGGGTCTCGATCACCGAACTGCGGGTCATCCGCGCGTACATCGCGGCGGTGGCCAGGGCCAGGGTGATCCACGGCAGGATCAGGTTCTGCACCCAGCCGATCGGGTCGGCGGTGAAGGCGACGTAGCTGGGGAAGGGCAGCAGCCCGAGCACCACGACCACGAAGTAGAGCAGGATCATCGCGGTGAAGTAGACCGGCACCGCCGCCGCGCCGATGGTGGCGACCATCAGGGTGCGGTCGACCCAGCTGTTGCGGCGCAGCGCGGAGACCACGCCGACGCCGAGGCCGAGCAGCATCCAGACCACGGCCGCGCCGATCGCCAGCGAGACGCTGGTGGGCAGCCGGTCCATGATCAGGTCCCAGACCGGCCGCCCGCTCTGGAAGGAGTAGCCGAAGCAGGGGAAGCCGCAGTGCACCACGTACTGGCCGCTGCCCATGGTGCGGCCGGCGAAGATGGCCAGCACGTAGCGGGCGAACTGGACCAGCAGCGGGGCGTTCAGCCCCATCTGCTGGCGCACCTCGGCGACCCGGTCGGGCGGGCAGTCCTTGCCGCAGAAGGTCACCGCGGGGTCGGTGGGCAGCAGGTAGAAGATGACGAAGGTGACCGCGCAGATCACCAGCAGGGTGCCGGCGATGCCGAACAGCCGGCGGACCACGTAGGCGATCATCCGCGACCGCCCTTGGGATCCAGGGCGTCGCGCAGCGCGTCACCGAGCAGGGTGAAGGCCAGTACCACGAGGAAGAGGCAGGCGCAGGGCAGGACGAAGAACATCGGGTCGACCTTGTAGTAGAGCGAGGAGTCGGAGATCATCTGCCCCCAGGAGGGGGTGGGCGGGCGGACCCCCACACCCAGGTAGGTCAGACCGGCCTCGGCTCCGATCAGGTTGGGGATGGCCAGCGTCAGGTAGACGATGATCGTCCCGGTCAGGTTGGGGAGCACCTCGGTAAACAGGATCCGCGCGCTGCCGGTGCCACTGGCCCGGGCCGCCTCGATGTACTCGCGGTGGCGCAGCGAGATGGTCTGCCCGCGGATCACCCGGGCGATGTAGGGCCAGGTGAAGAGGGTCATCACCAGGATCAGCAGCAGGACCCGGTTGGCGTCCCGCACCACCGAGAGCAGCGCGATCATGAAGATCAGGCTCGGGAAGGACATCATGATGTCCATGAACCGGCTGATCACCGCGTCCACCCGGCCGCCGAAGTAGCCGGCCACCCCGCCGAGCACCACGCCGATCACGGTGATCAGCACGGCGGCGCTGAACGCGACCAGCAGGCTGATCCGCGCGCCGTAGAGCAGGCGGGCGAAGATGTCGCGGCCGAGCATCGGCTCGACGCCGAGCCAGTGCGAGGGGCTCATCCCGCCCAGGCTGCCGCGCGGCAGCCCGCCGAGATAGGGGTCGATGGCCTTCCCGTCGGTGTCGGCCGGCCCGTGGCCGCTGATCGCGGTGAGCACCGGGGCCAGGAGCGCGGCCAGCACGAAGAACAGGATCAGGCCGAGACCGAACAGCGCCGCCTTGTCACGGCGCAGCCGGCGCCAGGTCAACCTCCAGGGCGACAGCGTCTCCTGATGGTCCGTCAGTTCGACCGGTTCACCGGTCTTCTGGAGTGCGGCGGTCATGCTTGGGATCCCCGT
The DNA here is from genome assembly GCF_026340565.1 of Kitasatospora sp. NBC_01287. Lineage (NCBI taxonomy): Bacteria > Bacillati > Actinomycetota > Actinomycetes > Kitasatosporales > Streptomycetaceae > Kitasatospora > Kitasatospora sp. NBC_01287. Next base: position 7,460,440 of record NZ_JAPEPB010000001.1, on the reverse strand, counting down.
ATCACTTCAGCGACTTGAGGCCGACGGTGGCGTAGTCGATCTGCGCCGACCAGACCGGCGCGGCGAACGCCCCGGCGATGTTGGAGCCGACCAGCAGCGGCTTCTTCTGCCAGGTGAGCGGGACGGCCGGCGCCTCGTCCATGATCTTGGCGTCCAGCGCCTGCCAGGCCTGGTTGGCCGCGGTGACGTCGGTCAGGCCGGCGATCCGGTCCATCTCGGCGTCCACCGCCGGGTCGTTGAAGCGGCTGACGTTGCCCTGGTTGCCGGTGTCGGTGATGATCCGGCTGTCGAACATCATCGGCAGGAAGGTGGACGCCGACGGGTAGTCGGGGCACCAGCCGCCCACCGAGAGGCCGGTCTGGGTGTTCTTGTTGCCCTCCACCGAGTAGGCGACCGAGGCGTCCACCGCGTTGATGGTGACGTTGATGCCGACCCGCTTGAGCGAGGCCTGCAGCGACTCGGCGCGCTGCTCCTCGGAACTGGCGACGGTGAGGGTGGTGGAGAAGCCGTTCGGGGCACCGCCGGCCGCCAGGTACTGCTTGGCCTTGTCGAGGTCGCCGCCCACCGGGATCTTGAAGTGGTCCACCGAGGTGCCCCCGGTGATCTCCGGCGGCAGCAGGGTGGTGGCGATGTCGGCCAGCGCCGGGCCGCCGACGGCCGCCTGGTAGGCGCCCTTGTCGATCGCGTACTCGACCGCCAGGCGCAGGTTCTGGTTGTTGAACGGCGCCTTGCTGGTGTCCATGTCCAGCAGCGCGTCGCAGTTGGAGTTCTCGCTGACCAGGCGGGCCTTGACGCTCGGGTCGGTGATCACGCTGCTGACCTTGGAGGGGTCGAGGTCCGCGTAGGCGATGGCGCTCTGGTCGTCGCCCTGGTTGGCGATCAGCCGGTCGGCCACGTTGGTGGGGCTGAGCGTCTGGTCCACCACGATCTTGTCGGGGTAGGCCTTGCGGACCGGGTCGGTGGACTGGTCCCAGTAGGTGTTGCGGACCAGCACCAGCTGCTTGCCCCGGTCGTAGCTCTGGATCTTGTAGGGCCCGGAGGAGAACGGGTGGTTGGCGTAGTCGGCGCCGGCCTCCTTGGCCTTGGGCACCGGGGCGAAGGTGGGCAGCGTGACGGTGTAGCCGAACTCGGCCACCGGGCGCTTGAGGTGGAAGACGATGGTCTTGGCGTCCGGCGTGTCGATCGCGGTGCTCGGCAGGTCCTGGCCCTTGAGCGGGCCCTGGTAGTCGGCCGGCGCGTCGAGGTAGGTCTTGGCGTACTCCGGGCCGCCGGGCAGGTCGGGCGAGAAGGAGCGCTCGACGTTGTACTTGATGTCCTGGGCGACGATCGGCGAGCCGTCCTCGTACTTGAGGCCGTCCTTGAGGTGGAAGGTCCAGGTCTTGTCGCCGTCGCTCGGCTCGCCCAGGTCGGTGGCCATGTCCGGGACGATCTGCTCGCCGCCCGCGCCCGGCTCGGCCTTGAAGGTGGTCAGCGTGCGGTAGAGGGTGCGGATGCCGAAGTCCATCTCCGGCTCGACCCAGTTGCGGGTCGGGTCGAGGTCGGAGAAGTCCTGGTCGGCCAGCACGTGCAGGGTGCCGCCCTTGACCGGGGTGCCGCCGATGATGCCGTCACCCGCGGTGGTGAGGCTCTTCTCGTCCGCGCTCGAACCGCTGCCGGTGCTCGAACAGGCTCCGAGGCCGAGGGTCAGTGTCGCCGCGATCGCTGCCGCGAGGGCGACGTGGGTACGCCTGGTCATGTTGCTCTCCGCAAAGGGGGGGGTCCGGCGGGATTGGTGGATGGCGCGGTGTGGCGCGGTAGCGGTCGGGGCTTGGGGGCTGGCCTCGCCCGAGGTGTGACCCGTAACATAGTAATGTGAAATTGCACAGGCAAGGGATCGACCGCCCCGTTACCCAGATGTGTCCGAACGGACCGTCAATCCCCGTTCACCGCAAGGACATAAGCCCAGCTCAGTGCCACTGTCCGCAGGCCGCCGAAGGAGTCGCGCCGTGACCCAGCCCATCCCCTCCGCCAACACCGGGAGCCACGACCTCCCCGTCTCCCCCGCACTCGCGGCCTTCATGGCCACCTCGTGGAGCGCCACCCCGCTGCCCGAGACCGAACTCGTTCCCGGCTACGACGTGATGCCCGCACGCCGCACCAGGCTCTCCGCCGCGTTCCCCGGCGAGCGGCTGGTCGTGCCGGCCGGCCAGCTCAAGGTGCGCAGCCACGACTGCGACTACCGCTTCCGCCCGCACAGCGCCTTCACCTGGCTGACCGGCCTGACCGGCGAGGACCAGGTCGGCAACGTGCTGGTGCTGGAGCCCGACGGCGGCGAGGGGCACGAGCCGGTCCTCTACCTGCGGCCGCGCTCGCCGCGCGACGGCATCAGCGAGGAGTTCTACCGGGACCGCCGCTACGGCGAGCTCTGGGTCGGCCGGCGCCCCGACCTGGCCGAGGCCGGCCGGCTGACCGGCCTGCGGGTGGAGCACCTGGACGGCCTGGAGAAGGTGCTGACCGGCCGCCAGGGGACGGTGCGACTGCTCGGCGGCGTCGACCCGGTGGTGGACGGGCTGCACGCGGGCGGTGGCGACGCCCGACTCGCCACCGTACTGAGCGAGTTGCGGCTGATCAAGGACGCCTGGGAGGTCGAGCAGCTGCAACTGGCCGTCAACCACACCGTCCTGGGCTTCGAGGACGTGGCGCGCGCGCTGCCCACCGCGCTGCGCCACCGGCGCGGCGAGCGGTGGATCGAGGGCATCTTCAACCTGCGGGCCCGCGCCGAGGGCAACGGCACCGGCTACGAGACCATCGCCGCCTCCGGCGCGCACGCCGACGTGCTGCACTGGATCCGCAACGACGGCGCGCTCGACCCGAACCAGCTGCTGCTGCTGGACGCCGGGGTGGAGAGCGACACCCTCTACACCGCCGACATCACCCGCACCCTGCCGCTCAGCGGCACCTTCTCCCCCGTCCAGCGCCAGGTCTACGAGCTGGTGCTGGCTGCCCAGGACGCGGGCATCGCCGCGCTGCGCCCCGGTGCCCGCTACCGCGACTTCCACGAGGCGGCGATGCGGGTGATCGCCGAAGGCCTGGCCGACTGGGGCGTGCTGCGCGTCCCCGCCGAGCAGGCGCTGCGCGAGGACAGCGGCCTCTACCGCCGCTACACGCTCTGCGGCAGCGGGCACATGCTCGGCCTGGACGTGCACGACTGCGCCAAGGCCAGGGCGGAGACCTACCTGGACGGGGAGCTGGCGGTCGGCCACGTGCTGACGGTCGAGCCCGGCCTCTATCTGCAGCCCGACGACGAGACGCTGCCGCTGGAGCTGCGCGGCATCGGGGTGCGGATCGAGGACGACCTGGTGATCACCGAGGACGGCGCACAGCTGATGTCGAGCGCGCTGCCCCGCACGGTGGCCGGAATCGAGGAGTGGATGGGGACGCTGCTCGGGTGACGGTCGGGCCGCTGCGGCCCCGACCTCCCGTGCGGCGCCTTGACGGAGTGTCACTATCTGGCGTATCGGGCCGATTCGTCCCGGTCCCGCCCCGAGGAGGACCTCCGCCATGCGCCGTCGCACGACCCGCTCCGCCCTGCTCGCGGGCCTCGCCCTCGCTCTCGCCCTCCTCCCGCTCACGGGCTGCGCGGGCGCGGGCGGCGGTGATGGCGGTGGCGGTCTGGCGGCGGCCGGACCGCCGCCGCCGGAGGAGCCGTCCGGCCGTAGCTGCGCCGCGCTGCCCGCCGACGGCCCCGGCAGCCTGGAGTCGATGGGCCGCGGCCCGGTGCTCACCGCGATCGACCAGGCCAAGGACCTGACCGCGATGTCCGCGCTGATCAGGACCGCCAGGGCCAAGGACCTCCTCGACTCGATGGACAACGTCACCGTCTTCGCCCCGGACGACGCCGCCTTCGGCAGGCTGACGGACGACCAGCGCAAGGCACTGGCCACCCCGCCGGGCGCCGGCGACCTGCTGCGCAAGCTGATCGTGGTGCGGGACCTACGCAGGAGCGACCTGACGGACACGTCGTACACCTCGCTGCAGGGCGCGGTGCTGCAGGCGAGCGGGAGCGGGGAGGAGTACCGGATCGGAGGCGCCCAGGTGCTCTGCGGCAGCATCCGGACGGCCAACGCCCGGCTCGCGATGCTGGACCGGGTGCCGGACTTCGGCGGGTGAGCCGGTGGGTGAGTCGGTGGGTGGCCCGGCAAGTGATCCGGCGGGTGGTCCGCCCGGCCGGGCGCTGCCCCGCGTGGCGGCTCGCTCCCACGGTCGCGCCGAACGGCACGGGGCACGGGGCACGGGGCCAAACGCAGGGGATCGCACGGAGAGTCGGATGGCACCACGTCAGCAGGACCTCTGTCAGTGGCGGAGCCGCGACCACCGGAGACCCACGGGCGGCCACGCGACCATGAGTGTCAGTGGCCTGTGCCAGAGTGGGCGGCATGCTGGCGATCATCATCACCACCGAGAACGGGCAGCGGCACCTGCGGCCGTCCGCGGCGGAGCTCACCGCTCTGGTCCAGCGGATCGGCTCCGGCGACGACCGCTTCCTGGTGGTCCGCCAGATCCCCGACCTGCCCGACGTCTTCGTCCAGGTCTGGCACGAGTCCGAGGGCGACTACACGTTGGAGCATCGCGACGGCGATCCCCAGTGCCAGTACCAGACCCGGCTCGCGGGCCCGGGGGCGGTGGCCGTCGCGATGGCCGGCTGGGCGCGCCGGGAGCCCGATTGGGACGCCGGGCTGTCCTGGACCGAGGTGGAGCTGGGCCCGGTCCCCGACCCCGTGCCGCCGCTCGTCCTCGACGAGGGCGACCGCGAGCAGCTCGAAGAGCGTATCCGCGAGGTGCTCGTCGGCGGCTACGCGACCAGGGCCGAGCTGACCGAACTCGCGGAGGACCACCTGGTCTCCGGCGAGCACCGCCCGGTCTCGCGCGCGCAGGCCCGGCACCTGGTCGACCGGCTCTGGCTGGAGCGGGTCGCCGAGCAGTCCGGCTGGGTGGGCGAGACCGGTCCCGAGCGCCTGACCCGGGCCTTCTGCGCGCTGGAGGCCGCCGGCCTCACCGCCCGGGAGCACTTCACCTGCTGTCACTCCTGCGGCCAGGCCGAGATCGGCGACGCCGGCTCCCCCACGGCCCGCGGCTTCGTCTACTTCCACTCCCAGTCCACCGACGCGGCCGCGGCCGGCCGCGGCCTGACGCTGCACTACGGCGGCTTCGACAGCTCGGCCGAGACGACGACGGCCGTCGGTCGGGAGGTCGCGGCGGCACTGGCGCAGGTCGGGCTTCCCGTGGCCTGGAACGGCGACCCGCACCGCGCCATCGAGGTGAAGCCGCTGGAGTGGCGCCGCCGCCTGGTCGGGTAGGGGTGCGCCGGGCGGCGGCGACTCGCGCCCGCGGTCGGGCCGCCCGGTGAACGGCCCGACCGCACGCCGGTGTTCTCTCAGTCCTCCAGCGCGATGTACAGCCGGGTGCCCTCCGGCCGGAACCCGACCCGCTCGTAGACGCGGCGCGAGCCATCGCCCGAGTACTCGAGCCAGACCGACTCCGCGCCGGCGGCGAACATCGCCTCGGTCAGCGCGGCGGTGACGGAGGCGGCGATGCCCTGGCCCCGGAACACGGGTCGGGTGCCGACACCCGCCAGCTCCGCGGTGCCGACGGCAGGGGCCGAGACCACCGCGCCACCCGCGCAACCGCCATCGGGCGCCCGGACGAAGCGGACGGCGCCGCCGCTCTCCTGGGTGCGGCGCAGCCGGGCCGTGCCCTCCGGTGACGAGCTGAACTCGCCGGCGAAGGCCTCGGAGAGAGCGCCGTCGATCGAGGTGAAGTCCTCGTCGGTGACCGGCGTCTCCACCACGGGTGTGCCGGGGCCGGCCACCGGGACGGCGAGCCGCTCCGGCGTGCAGACCATGTACTCGTGCACCGCTTCGGTGGTGAACCCGGCCGCCAGCAGGGCGGGTTCCACAGCGGGCGCGGCATCGGGGGCGAACTCCAGCCGGGGCTTGAGGCCACGCTCGCGGAAGGCCTCGATCAGCGCGGCGACATCCTCGGCGGTCGGCTCGGCGCCGGGCAGCGGGGTCGCGTAGTTGATGTACGGACTGGTGGTACTGGGGTCGAACCCCGCCACGAAGCCCCCGGTCTCGATGACGACGGGGCGGCGGCGGAGGTTGGCGACGGCAAAGCTCTGGACGTTGGTGCTCAAGGTGGTGATGACCTCACGTGATGACATGGTGGAGCGCGCTCCCGCCGCGGCGGGCGGTGAAGTGAGCAGCGCGGAGTTGTCTGACCCGGCCGTGGGCCGGGGCCATCACCGCGCGCGGCGAGGTGATGGCAGCGGTGCCTGAAGCACCGCACGTGGGGCCGCCGTGGAAGGACGGTGTGGCACTGATGGGGCGAGAGCTGCCGCGTGGGCAGAGCGCTCAGTGCCGACGGCGGCCGCTGAAGGGCGCCGGAACCATGGACTTCAATCCTTTGTCTGATGTGTGTGCGTGCCGCACAACGGCGTTAACCCTCGCACGAAGATCAGCAGTTGGCAAGAGGCTCGTGGCAGCGCAAACAGCGCCCACCGCGTTCGGCGCTCGGCCCTTGCCGCTGCCCCCTGATCCGCTCGCCCACCACCGTTTCCCGCACCTACCGCCCCGCTTCCCGGAGCTCCCGCCACAGCCGTGCCGTGATCTCACCCGCCGCTCCCGACCGCGCCTGGCGGAACGCCGTCCCCGCCCACAGGTGCATCTGCTGCGTGTCACCGCGCCCGGCGGCGGCAGCGCGTAGCGGGGCGGTGAGGTGGTGCACCTCGGGGTAGGCGTGCGGGGCGTGGTCGGCGTGCCGGTCGGTGAAGGAGTTGCGCAGGCCGCGGGCCACCCGGCCGGTGAAGGCGCGGGTGCGGACGGTCTCGGTGAAGGCCCGGTCCGCCAGCGCGGCACGGTGCGGGGCGGAGGTGCCTGCCTCGTCGGCGAGCAGGAAGGCGGTGCCGAGTTGGACGGCGGCGGCACCGGCGCCGAGCGCGGCCGCGATCCGGGCCCCGTCGCCGAGCCCGCCGGCGGCGATCAGTGGCAGATCGACGGCCGCGCGCACCAGCGCCAGCAGGTCGAGCAGCGGTTCGCCCCCCGGGACGGCGGCGGCGGTGTGCGTGCCGCGGTGACCGCCGGCCTCGGGGCCCTGCACGCAGAGCGCGTCCATGCCCAGTGCCGCCGCTACCCGGGCCTCGGCCGCGCTGGTCACGGTCGCCACCTGCGCCGTCCCCACCGCGCGCAGCGCGTGCGCCTCCTGACGGGTCGGCAGGGCGAAGGTGTAGGAGAGCAGCGGGACGGGGTCGGCGAGCAGCACGGCGATCTTGGCCGCCCAGTCCTCGTCGTCCGGCGCGATCGACCCGGGCAGCGCGACGCCCCAGCGCTCGGCCTCGGGCAGCAACTCGGCGCGGTAGGCGGGCACGGCGGCCAGCGCGGCCGGATCGGTGGCGGCCGGGACGAAGAGGTTCACGCCGAAGGGGCGGCCCGTCAGCTCGCGGGTGCGGGCGATCTGCTCGGCCATCGCGGTGGCGCTCTTGTAGCCGGCGGCCAGCCACCCCAGTCCGCCGGCGGCGTTCACGGCCGCGACCAGCTCGGGGGTGGAGGCGCCGCCGGCCATCGGCGCGGCGGTGATCGGCAGGGTCAACTCGGCGAGGGAGAACACGAGATCCACTCTACGGGCGCACGCCCGCTCGGCGGCACGGACCCACGAGGGGACGGCGGGGGCGCGAGAGGGACGGGGGCACGGGGGGCGCGAGAGGCACGGGGGGCGCGAGAGGGACGGGGGACGGGGGGACGGCGGGGGCGCGAGGGGACGGCGGGGCCCGCCGGACCGTCAGGAGTCCAGTGCTGCCGCGGCCGCTCGGATCGCCGCCAGCCTCTCGGGCGGGCAGCCGGCACCACAGGCCAGCCGCACCGCGGCGTCGGCCACGGCCGCCGCGACAGTGCCGGTGGGCCGCTCGCCGCTCTCCCGGGCCACCGCCACGGCGCCCTCCACCAGGCCGAGCACCAGCTCGCCGCACAGCGTCAGCGCGGCCGCGGGAAGTTCGTCCAGCGGGGCGATCAAGATGCGGTAGGCGTTGGCGAGTTCACCCCGGATCCGACGGAAGTCGGCGAAGCGCTCGCCGCGCACCTCGGGCAGTTGGTAGAGCGCGCCGAGGTTGGAGAGTCCACCGAGCAGCAGCTCGGTGTCGAACCTGACCAGCGCCCAGAGCCGTGCCCCCGGCACCGGCACCGGCACCGCTGCGGACCGGACCGAAGCCCGCGCGCGGGTATCGACCGCCGCACCCGCTCCCGCATCGACTCCCGCCGCAGCTGCCACGCCGCCGGCCAGGTCAGGGGCCAGGTCAGCGCCCAGGTCAGCGGCCGCGCCGGCCAGCAGGCCGCGGGCGTAGGCGAGCGAAGGGGCGACACTCCCCTCCAGCAGGGTGGCGAGGATGTCCTCCTTGTTCGCGAAGTGGTGGTAGAGCGTGGACTGGCGCAGACCGGCCCGCTCGGCGACGGCCCGGGTGGTGGTGGCCGCGTAGCCGTCCCGGGTGAACAACTCGGCGGCAGCCGCCAGCACCTGCGCGCGAGCGGCTGCGCCGCGCGGGGCGGCCGGGGCGGTACGTCCGACCGGGGCGGCAAGATCGGGGTGGTCAGGCCGACCTGGCTGACCAGGTTGACCAGGCTCTCCGAACGGAGCGGAGTCGACTGAGGGCATTCGGTGATCTTCCCACAGTGGACCGACGACCCTGCCGGAGCGCGCCGCCGAGCGGCACCGGCGCGGACGCCCCAAGCCGGGCGGCGTAACTCCGCAGGCCGGCACCAGTGGCACTGCGTAACTTCGCAAGCGAACGACGACGTTCACCCCCTCTCCCCCGGAGCACCCAGATGCGGATCCCCGCCCTTCTCGCGACTGCCCTGCTACTGCCGCTTCCGCTCGCCCAGGCAGCCTCGGCCACGACCACACCGACGACCACAACCGCACCCACACCCGGCGCCTCCCACCTCGCCCCCGCCGTGTCCTACCCGATCCGCAGGCCTCACGGCACCAACCACGGACCCGCCGTCCGCAGCGGCGCCGCCCACCGCGCGGCTTTCGCCAAGGACCTCAGCGTCTCCGTCAGCCCGCCGTCCTTTCCGACGGCGCCCGGCGGCGTCGGGACGATCCTGGTGACGGTCTGCAACAACGGCACCGACACTCCCACCGCCGCGACGCTCGTGGTCAACGGCCCCGCCGACCCCGGGCTCACCCTCACCGCCGGCCCCTACCAGAGCGGCCCGGTGGACGGCGGCTGGAACTGGATCCGCTTCCCGGTCGCGCGGAACCTGGCGCCGGCGAGCTGCGAGACCGACAAGATCTTCGGGAGCACGCTGAGCACCACACCGGGCCCGGCGAGCTACGGCGGCGGCACCGCCGTGGTGACCTGGGACCCCAGCCAGAACCCGGACGACAACGCCACCACCTGGAGCTTCGACACCTCCGCCCCGGTGGACAACGCCGTACTCGAACTGGTCCGGCCGCCCAAGCCGGCCGGACCGGGCAACCCGGCCGACTTCGAGGTGCTGGAGCGCAACCTCGGCCCGTCGAGCGGATACCCGGTTCCGGGCAAGGTGGTGGCCATGCTGCCGGCCGGCTCCCGGTTCCTCAGCAGTGCACCCGACTACCAGCAGTGTGCGATCTCGGCCGACGGCACCACGGCGACCTGCGACGACGACGTGCTCAACACCTGGTCGACCTTCAACCGGGGCTTCGCGCTCCAGATCGACCCGAACGCCACGCCGGGGACCAGCATCCCGGTGACCGTCACCCAGCAGGCGCCGGGCAACCCGGCCCCGCACAGCTTCACCCTGACCGTGCTGATCCCGGTCTGCTGATCCGGTCTGCTGATCCGGTCTGCTGATCCGGTCTGCCGGCCTCGATCTGCCGGCCTCGATCTGCCGGCTCTCGGGCGAAGTGCCTCGCAGCAGCAGCTGATCCGACTGCCCCGGGGCACTTCGCCGGCGCAGCGACCTGCGATCAGGTCATCGCTGCCGGGCCTGCCTGGGCGGCTCCAGCTCCAGCACCGGACCCGGACCCGGACCCGACAGCTAACTGGCCCGGATCAGGCCGCTGCTCAGGCCTGCGGCGATGGCGGCGGTGCGGCTGTCCACGCCGAGCTTCTCGTAGACGTGGACCAGGTGGGTCTTCACGGTGGCCTCACTGATGAAGAGCCGCTTGGAGATCTGCCGGTTCGCCAGGCCCTCGGCGAGCAGCTGGAGGATCTCGGCCTCCCGGGGCGAGAGGGTGGGCCGCCCGGCCCGGACCCGCCCGAGCAGCCGGGCCGCCACCGGCGGTGCGAGCACCGTCTCGCCGCGCGAGGCCGCCTGGACGGCTGCGACCAGTTCCTGCGGCGGGGCGTCCTTGAGCAGGTAGCCCGTAGCACCGGCCTCGACAGCGGCCAGGATGTCGGCGTCGGTGCTGTAGGTGGTCAGGATCAGCACGGCAGGCGGATCGGGCAGCGCGTTGATCCGCCGAGTCGCCTCGACGCCGTGCATGCCGGTGCCCATCTGCAGGTCCATCAGCACCACGTCGGGACGCTCGTGGGCCGGCAGGACGTCCAGCAGGCGCAGCGCCTCGGCTCCGTCACCCGCCTCGCCGACGGCGGCCAACTCGGGCAGTTCCTCCACCATGGCACGGAGGCCGCGACGGACCACGGGGTGATCGTCGACCAGCAGCACCCGGATCATCGCACCGTCCCCGTGCTCTTCGGGGCCTGCGGGACCTCAGGGGCCTCAGGGGCCTCAGGGGCCTTCCGAGGCTTCGGGGTCTTCGGGGGTTTCGAGGGTTTCGGGGTCCTCGGGGTCCTCGGGGTCCTGAGAGGCTTTCCGCTCCGCTCAGCCTCCGCGACTCTCGCGGCGTGGGCCGCGGCGTGGTCGGGCGTCATCTGACCGACGAGGACGATCGGCGGGTTGAACCCGCCGTTCGCGAAGACGGTCGCCGGCAGACCGTCCGGCTCGAACATTTCCGGGGTGATATCGGTGGCGAGTTCGATGAGCGGCAGTGCGACCGCCACGGCCGTGCCCTCGCCGGGTGCCGACTCGACCGTCAGGCTGCCGCCGAGAGCGGCGATCCGCTCCCGCATCCCGTGCAGGCCGAAGCCGCCCACACCGGTGACATCGGCCTGCTCGCGGGGGTCGAAGCCGACACCGTCGTCGAAGACATCGAGGGTCACCGCGTCGTCGAGGTAGCTGAGGGTGACCGCGATCCGGTGGGCGGCAGCGTGGCGGACCGCGTTGGCCAGCGCCTCCTGGGTCAGCCGGAGCAGCGCCACCTCGGCCTCGATCGGCAGCGGATAGGGATCGCCGTCGAGGTGGAAGACAGCGCCGCGGTCGGCCGAGAGCCGGCGCAGCGCCTCGGCCAGGGTGGCGTCCTCCAGCGCGGGCGGGGTGAGCGCCTGGACGAAGCGGCGGGCCTCGGCGAGGTTCTCGGCCGCGGTGCGGCCGACCTCGCCGATCCGCTCGGCGGCCGCCCGCGGGTCGGTGGGCAACGCGGCCTCGGCCGAGCGGGCCAGCATCACGATGCTGGAGAGGCCCTGGGCGAGGGTGTCGTGGATCTCCCGGGCCAGCCGCTGGCGCTCACCCAGCCGCCCGGCCTCGCGCTGGCTGGCCACCAGCTTGCTCTCGGTCCGCACCAGATCCTCGATCAGGCGCTGGCGGGCCCGGCTCTCCCGGTAGAGCGCCGCGTACCCGTAGGCGGTGAGCAGCGCGACCGCGGCACCGGCCAGCGGACCGAGCACCTTGGCCGTGCCGAGCCCGCCCGCGGTGCCGGCCTGGGCGGCGACCACCACGCCGGTCAGGCCCAGCACGCCCGCCACCGCCCAGCGCACCGGCAGCAGGTGCAGGCAGATGAAGTAGAGCGGGAAGGCGAGGTAGCTGAACTCGGGGTGCAGCACGGTCAGCACCGACCACAGGGCGACCACCACGGCCAGCCAGCCGCCGGCCCAGCGCCGGTCGGTGCGGAAGCGCTCGACCTTGCCGCCGAACCCGTAGGCCGCGCCGAGCAGCAGCGCGAGGGCCAGGCCGGCCAGGCCCGACCCGCCGCGGCTCAGCTCGCCGACCAGCAGGCCGCGCAGCAGCAGCACCGCCAACAGGGCGAAGAACAGTCCGTGCAGGGCGAGGCTCATCGTCCGCAGGGCGGGGGTGCTCGCAGAATGCACGGCGAGGACCGGGGCGGGTCGGTCGGCGCCGGCACGACCGTTCGAACGGTCGCGGTCGGCTCGGCCAGGAAGGTTGAGGCGGCTCACGCCATCCGAGGGTACGGGCCTGCGGAGGCTCTGCCGCACGCCACGGCATCAACCATTCGATGGATTCCTGCCTCCACCAGGCGAACGGTCCGCGAGCCGCTCCTCTCGGCGATGGCAGCGGTGGCGCCGACCGCCAGAGTGAAGGCGTTGCCAAACCGGCCCGCCCCTCAGCGGCCGTCGCCGTCACCGTCGAAGAAGGTCTGCCGTGTTCGTCGCCCTGCGGGACATCCGCTTCGCCCGGGGCCGCTTCGCCCTGATGGGCGCTGTGGTCACCCTCATCACCACGCTCGTGGTCTTCCTCTACGGGCTGACCGGCGGGCTCGCCTCGGCGGCCTCCTCCACGGTCGCCGGGCTGCCGGTCGACCGGATCGTCTTCGGCGCACCCGCCGGCGCCGCCCCGACCGTCTCGTTCAGCTCCAGCACCGTCTCGACCGAGCAGCAGGCCGGCTGGACGGCGGCACCCGGCGTAGCGGGGGTCGCACCGCTGGGCCTCTCGATGACCCGGCTGACGGCGGCCGGCGCGGCCGCCTCGGTCAGCGTGCTCGGCGCCCCGGCCCAGTTGCTGCCGCCGCTGCGCTCGGGCACCGCGCCGGGCGAGGGCCAGGTCGCCGTCGGGGCCGACACCGCCACCGCCGACCACCTGTCGCTGGGGCAGCAGGTCCGGATAGGGTCCCGCACCCTGACCATCAGCGCGATCACCGACCAGCGCTCCTACGCCCACGCACCCACCGTCTGGACCACCCTGCCCACCTGGGAGGCACTCAGCGGTCAGAGCAGGCCCACCGCGCTGGCCGTCACCACCGGCCGGGGCGCTGACCTCACCGCCCTCGACCGGGCCCAGAACACCGAGGCCGCCACGGTCGACGGCGCGCTGGCCGGCATCGACGGCTACTCGGCCGAGCAGGGCAGCCTGCAGCTGATCCAGGGCTTCCTGTTCGCGGTGAGCGCTCTGGTGGTCGGCGCCTTCTTCACCGTCTGGACGGTCCAGCGCAAGCCCGACATCGCGGTGCTCAAGGCCGTCGGCGCCAGTAGCGCCTATCTGGTGCGCGATGCCCTCGCCCAGGCAGCCGTGGTGCTCCTGGCCGGCGCTCTGCTCGGTGGCGCGGCGGGCGCGATCGGCGGGGTCATCGCCTCCGCCGGGGTGCCCTTCGACCTGAGCCCGGCCAGCGTCGCGGTGCCGGTGGCCGCCATGGTCCTGCTCGGCCTGCTGGGCGCGGCGCTCGCGGTGCGGCGGATCACCGCCGTCGACCCCTTGGCCGCGCTGGGAGCCAACCGATGAGCACCCAACCGAGGACCGACCCGCCAAACACCAACCGCCGACCCGCCGACCCGCCGACCCGCCGACCAGGAGCAGACCGATGACCACTCCGCTCACCTCCGCCATCGCCGCCCCACTCACCGGCGCGGGCCTGACCCTGCACGACGTCACTCTGACGTATCCCGACGGGGAGCAGCGACTGACCGCGCTCGACCAGGTGTCGCTGGAGGTGGCACCTGGCGAGTTCACGGCGGTCGTCGGCCCCTCGGGCTCCGGGAAGTCCAGCCTGCTCGCGGTCGCCGCCACCCTGCTGCGTCCCGACCGCGGCCGGGTGCTGATAGACGGTCAGGACGCCGGACCGCTCTCCGACAGGGCCCGCACCGCGCTGCGCCGGGAGCGCCTGGGCATCGTCTTCCAGCAGTCCAACCTGCTCGCCTCGCTCACCGCGATCGAGCAGCTCCTGGTCCTCAGCGACCTGCGCGGCGAGCGCCCCGCCCACGCCCGCTCACGGGCCGAGGAGCTGCTCGCCTCGGTCGGCCTCGACCCCGCCAAGCAGCGCCGCCGCCCCCACCAGCTCTCCGGTGGCGAGCGCCAGCGCGTCAACATCGCCCGCGCCCTCTTCGGCCGTCCCGCCGTCCTCCTGGTCGACGAGCCCACCTCCGCGCTCGACCACGACCGGGGCGCCCAGATCGTCGCCCTGCTCGCCGAGGTCACCCGCCACCACCGCACCGCCACCGTGATGGTCACCCACGACCGCGCTCTACTCAGCGAAGTGGACCGGGTCCTGAAGATGGCCGACGGCCGCCTCAGCGGCTGATCCCCGCTCCCATGACGCGCTCCACCAACTCCGGGATCCACTCCACGTACTCGACCTCTGCGCCACCGCGATGGCGCGCGTACAGGAACCGTCCGGTGACACCGGTGCTCACCGGTGCGGTGATCTCGGCGCCGGCGGCCGCAAGCGTGCTGGTCAGGGCATCGAGGTCGTCGACGATCACGGTGGCGCTGGCGTGGGAGAAGCGGGCACGCTCCGCGGGCGGCCCCGCGATGACGAGGAAGTCGCCGATCGCCGCGAGTTGGATGGAGCCGAAGACGAAGCGGAGATCGGGTTCCGCGCCGGTCAGTTCGCGCAGCAGTGCCAGCGAGTGGTCCAACTCATCGGTCCACAGGCGTGCGTAGGTCTTGAGAATGGTCATAGCGCTTGTCCTCACGGTCACTTGTGAATACCTGGGAACCGTAGGAGAGTGACGAGCTCAGAGGGAAGAGCGCACCTTTTCGAGAGAAGGGCACCTCGTGGTTACCGAAGAGGTCAAGCGCGTCGCGGAGGACGACGACGTGACCCGCGCCCAGTCTCTCGCGCGTGAGATCTTCTCCGGCATCGCGAACAAGTGGACGCTGCTGGTGGTCAGCGTCCTCGGCGAGCGCACTCTGCGCTTCACCCAACTTCGCGGTGAGGTGGAGGGCATCAGCCACAAGATGCTCACCCAGACGCTGCGCGGGCTCGAACGCGACGGACTCGTCGAGCGCACCGTCTACCCGACCGTGCCGCCGCGGGTGGAATACGCGCTCACGGACGCGGGCCAGGCCCTGCGGCACACCGTCTACGGCATGTGCGCATGGACTCGCCGATACCTGGACCACATCGAGGAATCCCGCGAGCGCTTCGACCGGGCACCACGGGCCGTAGCCACAGCCGCGGCCGTAGCCACGCCCATCAAGGACCGACCGGCGTCAGCCGACCGCTGACGGTGCCCCGCCTCGGGCGGGCCTACTCGTGTCCGAGCAGCCTGTCGACGTCGAGGCTGACAGCGGAGGACGAAGCGAGCACGTTCACCCGATCGGACGCACGCGCTCGCTCAGCCCCGCAGTCACCCCCGGCGGGCCATGACCTACGACCTACCGCGCGTTTTCCACACCCCTACCGTGCGCCGAGCCGCAGCGCGGGGGGCTTCTCGTTGTTCTCCTCCTGGCCCTCCGCCCAGAGGGAGCGGATGTGGCCCAGGTGGCGGGCCATGCAGGCCTCGGCCGCCGCGGCGTCGCCGGAGAGCATCAGGTCGAGCAGCTCCAGGTGCTCCTCGGCGGAGGAGACGAGCTCGCCGCGCTGGTCGAGCCGGGTGAGGCCGTAGAGGCGGGAGCGCTTGCGGAGGTCCCCGACCACCTCGACCAGGCGGGCGTTGCCGGCAAGCCCGAGCAGGGTGAGGTGGAACTGGCGGTCGGCCTCCAGGTAGCCGATCAGGTCGTGCTGCCGGGCGGCGGCGACGATCTGCTGGGCCACCGGGCGCAGCGCCTCCAGTTGGTCGTGGCTGGCGCCCCGGGTGACCCGGCCGACGGTGGGGACCTCGATCAGGGCACGGATCTCGGTGAAGTCGTCCAGGTCGCGCTCGGTCATCTCAGTGACCCGGAAGCCCTTGTTGCGCACCGCCTCGACCAGGCCCTCGCGGGCCAGGTCGAGCATCGCCTCGCGGACCGGCGTGGCCGAGACACCGAAATCGGCGGCCAGCGCGGGGGCGGAGTAGACCACGCCGGGGCGCAGCTCACCGGAGATCAGTGCGGCCCGCAGCGCGTGCGCGACCTGGTCACGCAGGCGCTCCTGGACGGAGATGAGAGGGCGGGGCTTCGACTCGGTCACTTGCGGTCCTCCGGAAGGTGCGGAGCACCAGCGTACAATGTCACGTTTTGGCTGGACCCCAGCTGGGCCGGACCAGTCCGCGAGCAAGTCATTCCTCAGGCGGGCCGGACCATCATGCATCCTGACATGCCGTCAGGGGAACGCCTGCGCCATCCCGGCCCCCCGGACACCCCAGGACACCCCCAGGACACCTCGGGGACTTCCAGGGCCGTCGGCCCGGGTGCCGCTCGCCCCGCCGGCCCGACTCACCCCGCTCAGCCGGCTCACCCGCCGCCTCCGCCGCCATCTCCCGGCAGCGACGCGTGACGCCGGTAGAGCTCGGCCGCGACCGCGAGATCCTCCCAGGCCATTCCGACGCTCTTGAAGAAGCGCGGCCGGTCCGGCGGCACCCGGTCCCCGCTCTGGTCGGCCTGGCCCGCCACCAGCTCGGCGAGGTTGGTCCACCGCTCGGGCGCGGTGGCCGGTCCCGCCAGTAGCAGGTCCCCCGCCTCGCGTCGGGCCACCGCCCGCGCCTCCACGTAGCAGGCGGCGCGCGCCACCAGGGCGGTGTCGACCTCGCGCCCGGTCGGCGAGTGCGAGCCGACCGCCGCGACCATCGCGTGGGCCGGCACCAGCGCGCCGTCGAAGAGCGGCTCGCTCGCGGTGGTGCAGCAGACCACCAGGTCGGCCCGGGCCACCGCCTCGGCGCCGCCCACCTGCGCCGCCAGCCCGCGGGCCCGGGCGTAGCGGGCCAGCTGCTCGGCGGGTCCGGGGCGCCTTGCGACCACGGTGACCCGTTCGAGCGGCCGCACCGCGCGCAGCGCGTCCAGATGGCCGTAAGCCTGCGGGCCGGCGCCGAAGAGGACGAGGTGCGCGGCCCCGGCCTCGGCCAGCCGGTCCACCGCGACGGCGGTCACCGCCGGGGTGCGCAGCGAGGTGAGGGCGGCGCCGTCCAGCAGTGCGAGCGGGAGCAGGGTGGCGCCGTCCAGCAGCAGGTAGCTGCCGGTGATGCGAGGCAGCCCGCGGCCGGGGTTGGCCGGGGCCACTCCGGCGATCTTGACGCCGGCGTACCCGCCGACGGCGGCCGGCATCAGCAGCAGCTCACCATCCGGCACCGCCACGCTGGTGCGGGCCGGGCAGGCCTCGACGTCCAGCCCGGCCCGCAGGGCGGTGACGATCGCCTCGATGGCCTCGGACATCGTCAGATCGACGGCAGGCTGGCTGATCACAGCAGGAACCCCGTCCCCAGCGCGTCGTCCTGGTCCAAGGTGAAGCGGTGCTCCCCGGTGCGGTGGGCCTGTCCGGTGACCTCGGTGAGCACCCCGTCCGCCGGCCGCCCGGGCACCTGCCCCAGCACCCGCCCGGTGAAGACGGTGCCGATCACGGACTCGTGCCGCAGCTCCTGATCCGGTCCGAGCCGCCCGTCCTCGGCCAGCAGAGCGAGCCGGGCCGAGGTGCCCGACCCGCAGGGCGAGCGGTCGAGCTGGCCGTCGGCGAAGACGGTGACGTTGCGCTGGGCGGGCCCGGCCGGGGTGTCGGGCAGCTCCTGGTGGAAGATCACTCCGTAGAGGTCGTACTCCGGTGCCAGTGCCGCCCGCACCTCGCGCCCGAGCACGGTGAGCCACGGCAGGCCGGCAGCCGTCACCTCGTCGACCGCGACCGAGGCGTAGACGGCGCCGGAGTCGGCCAGGTCGACTTCCAGCGGGCCGGCCGAGGTCGCCACCGATCGCTTGCGCGCCAGCACCCGGGTCGGCACGTTGCGGAAGGCGACCGCCGTGGTACGGCCGCCGCTGCGGTGGACCAGTGCGGTCACCCGGCCGGAGGGCACGTCGATCCGCACCCGCGCCGTGCCGTCGGCGGGCGCCGGCACGAGGCCGCTGTCCACCGCCCAGGCGCCGAGCGCCATGGTGCCGTGCCCGCAGGCGGTGGAATAGCCGTCCTTGTGGAAGAAGAGCACGCCCAGGTGCGCCTCGTCATCGTCCGGCGGCACCAGGAACCCGCCGTACATCCCGGCGTGGCCGCGCGGCTCCCGGGTGAGCAGCTGCCGCACGGTGTCCAGCCGGCCGGGTCGGGGGCGGGTCGGACTGCCGCCGGCACCGATGGCGATCGCCCGGCGTTCGGCGACCGAGTCCCCGGGGACGGGCGGCAGGCCCTCGACCACGATCCGGAACGGCTCTCCGGCCGTGTGGTAGTCGACCGTGCGGACGATCACCGGGTGCTCCCGGCCGGCAGCAGCGAGACGGTGCGGCTAGCGGTGTAGAAGTCGAGTGCCGCCTGACCCTGCTCACGCGCCCCGTACGAAGCCGCCTTGGCGCCGCCGAACGGCAGGTGGAAGTCGACACCGCTGGAGGGCGCGTTGATCCGGATCATCCCGGCGTCCAGCCGGTCGGCGGCGGCCAGCGCGACGTCCAGCTCGCGGGTGTGCACGGAGGCGGCCAGGTTGTGCCGGGTGGCGTTGGCCAGCGCGATCGCCTCGTCGAGGTCGGCGGCGGGCAGCAGCACCGCGACCGGTCCGAAGAACTCCTCGGCCAGCAGCGGGTGCCCGGCCGGCACCTGGGCCAGCAGCGCCGGCTCGACGAACCAGCCCTCCCCCTCCGGTCGCCCGCCGCCGGTCAGCAGCTCGGCGCCGCCCGCCACGGCCGAGGTGACCGCCTCGGCCAGCCGGTCCCGGGCCGCCGCCGAGATCACCGGGCCGCTGTCCGCACCGGCCGCCGCCAGCGCCTTGACCAGCGCCGCCCGCAGCGGCTCCAGCGCGCCGCCGACCGCGATCACGCGGCTGGTGGCGGTGCACTTCTGGCCCGCGTAGCCGGCGATCGCGAAGGCCAGGTGTGCGGCGGCCTGCTCGATGTCGGCGTCCGGCAGCACGATGGCCGCGTTCAGGCCGCCCATCTCGGCCTGCACCGGCACCGAGCGCTCGGTGGCGGTGCGGATCACCGCCTGCCCGGTGGCGGTGGAGCCGGTGAAGGAGACGACATCGGCGGCCGAGACCAGCGCCGCGCCCTCCTCCGCGCCGCCCGGCACCACGGAGAGCACCCCGGCGGGCAGCGCCAGCACCTCGGCCAGCCGCAGCGCGCAGGCGGTCGCCTCCGGCGCGGGCTTGATCACCGCCGTGTTGCCGACGGCGAGGGCGGGCGCGAGCTTCCAGACCGGGATGGCGAACGGGAAGTTCCACGGCGTGACCAGCCCGGCCACGCCGTGGGGGCGGCGCCGGGTGAGCAGCAGGCCCTCACCCGCGGCGGGTTCGTGCACCGCGCCGGCCGGCGCGTACGGGGCCTGGGCGTAGTAGCGCAGGATCGCCTCCGTACGGGCCACCTCGCCGCGGGCCTCCGCCAACGGCTTGCCGACCTCCCGGACGGCCAGGGCGGCCAGCTCCTCGGCGTGCGCCGCCACCGCGTCGGCGGCCCGGCCGAGCGCGGCCGAGCGGGCGGCGGCGCCGGATGCGAACCAGCCGGGCTGCGCGGCCCTGGCCCGCTCGACGACGGCGGCGGTGCCGAAGGCGCCCGGCACCGGGGCCTCGACCACCAGGTCGGCGGGGTCGGCGGGGTTGAACGAGCGGACGGTGACGCTCACAGCAGGAAGCCTCCGGGGAAGGGGTCGGTGGGGTCGAGGAAGTACTGCGCGGTGCCGGTCACCCAGGCCCGCCCCGTGACGGTCGGTATGACGGCAGGCAGGCCGGCCACTGTCGTCTCCTCGAGCAGCCGGCCGGTGAAGCGGGTGCCGATGAACGACTCGTTGACGAAGTCCTGCCCCAGCGGCAGCTCGCCACGCGCGTGCAGTTGGGCCATCCGGGCGGAGGTGCCGGTGCCGCACGGCGAGCGGTCGAACCAGCCGGGGTGGATGGCCATCGCGTGCCGGGAGTGCTCGGCGGTGGACCCGGGGGCCAGCAGGTTGACGTGGTGGACGCTGTGGAAGGACGGGTCCTCGGGGTGCACCGGGCGGGCCGGCGAGTTGTTGATCGCGTCCATCAGGGCCAGGCCCGCCGCGAGGATGTCCTGCTTGCGCTCGCGCTCGAAGGGCAGTGCGAACTCGGCGAGCGGCAGGATCGCGTAGAAGTTGCCGCCGTAGGCCAGGTCGTAGCCGACCGTGCCCCAGCCGGGGACGTCGATCGTCTGGTCCAGCGCGACCGTGTAGGAGGCGACGTTGCGGATGGTGACGGCGGTGGCGGCGCCGTTCTCGACCCGCACCTCGGCGGTGACCAGCCCGGCGGGAGTGTCCAGGCGCACCGTGGTGACCGGTTCGACCACCGGCACCATGCCGGTCTCCACCAGCACCGTCGCCACCCCGATGGTGCCGTGCCCGCACATCGGCAGCAGGCCGGAGACCTCGATGAAGAGCACCCCGAAATCGGCGTCCGGACGGGTCGGCGGCTGCAGGATCGCGCCGCTCATCGACGCGTGGCCGCGCGGCTCGTACATCAGCAGGGTGCGGAATTCGTCCAGGTGCTGCTGGAAGTGGATGCGGCGCTCGGCCATGGTGGCACCGGGGATGATGCCGAAGCCGCCGGTGATCACCCGGGTGGGCATGCCCTCGGTGTGTGAGTCGACGGCGTGGAAGACGTGCCGGGTGCGCATGGGTGACCCTTCGTCAGTGGGCGGCGGGCGGCGGATGAGCGGTGGCGGGTGACGGGCGATCGGTGGCTGGCGGCTGACGATCGTCGAATGACGACGGGATCCCGGACAGGCGGTGACAGATGACAGATTTCAGATTCTGTCATCTCACTGTCGATCGACCGACGGACGGGCCGGTCGATCGACAGTAGGTGACTGACAGCCGGCGGGCAGCCAACGGCAAGCGGCAACCCGCCGGGCGCTCAGCTCAGCCCCTCCGCGAGCGCCTTCTCGGTCGCGGCCCGTACGGCGGCCTCGACCTGCTCGGTGAGCGGGCCGCGCGGCGGGCGGACCGGGCCGCCCGCCAGACCGGCGATGTCCATCGAGAGCTTGATCGCCTGCACGAACTCGGTCTTGGAGTCCCAGCGCAGCAGCGGGTGCAGCGCCCTGTAGAGCGGCAGCGCGGTGGTCAGGTCCTGGGCGACAGCGGCCCGGAAGAGCGCGACCGAGGCCTCGGGCAGCGCGTTCGGGTAGCCTGCGATCCACCCCACCGCGCCCGCCAGGGCCAGCTCGAGCAGCACGTCGTCGGCGCCGATCAGCAGGTCGAGCCCCGGGGCCAGCTCGGCGATCTGGTAGGCGCGACGGACGTCGCCACTGAACTCCTTGACCGCCACGATGCTGCCCTCGGCGTGCAGTTCGGCCAGCAGCTCCGGAACCAGGTCGACCTTGGTGTCGATCGGGTTGTTGTACGCGACCACCGGCAGACCGGCCTTGGCCACCTCTGCGTAGTGGGCGCGCACCGCGGCCGCATCGGCCCGGTAGGCGTTGGGCGGCAGCAGCAGCACCGAGCCGGCGCCGGCCTCCGCGGCCTGCTCGGCCCACTGGCGGGACTCGGCGCTGCCGTACGCGGCGACGCCCGGCATCACCCGAGCCCCGTCCCCGGCCGCCTCGACGGCGGTGGTGACGACCCGGGCGCGCTCCTCGGCGGTGAGCGTCTGGTACTCGCCGAGCGAGCCGTTGGGGACCACGCCGTCGCAACCCGCGTCGATCAGACGGCGGACGTGCTCGGCGTAGGCGTCGTAGTCGACGGAGAGGTCCGGGCGCAGCGGCAGCGTGGTGGCGACCATGATGCCGCGCCAGGGACGGGTGCGGTCGTGCTGGGGGTGGGTCACGAGCATATCTCCTTGGTGAGGTGTGACATTTTATAAAGAGTCGACTGAACGGCGCAAGAGGGCGCACCGCATGACTGACGATCGCTCAGCTCACCGGTGCGGACGCCGGCACTGCCAAGCCGGGCGTTGCGCTGCCCGGACGAGCAGGGCAACGCCGGACGTCCCATCGCCGGACGTCCCATCGCCGGACGGCCCTCAGCGCGGGTCGTCCTCGCCCTGCCCCTCGCTCTGGCCCGCACCCACGACGTGGACGTCAACGTCGACATCAGCGCCCGCGTCCGCGTCCGCGTCAGTACTCGGCGGCAGCTGCGCCAGCTCGCCCAGCGGCACCGGACAGGAGAGCGGGCGGCGGTCCGGAGCCGGCTCGACCGCCCCGGCACGCCCGGCAGGCCCGGCGCCCTTGGCCAGGCAGGCCACCGCCGGACCGCACATCCGCCCCTGGCACCAGCCCATCCCGGCCCTGGTGAGCAGCTTGACGGTGCGTGCGTCGGTGGCGCCCAGTTCCTCGACGGCCTCGGTGATCCGCGCCAGCGGCACCTCCTCGCAGCGGCAGACCTCGGTGTCCGGGCGCAGCCAGCCGGGCCAGCCGGGACCGGGTCGGTGGGCGCCGGCCATCAGCTCGGCGAATCCACGCAGCCTCCGGCGCCGGGCCAGCAGCGCGGCGGGCGGGGCGGCACCGGCGATCGCCAGCGCCGCGAGTTCCCCCTCCGCCAGCGCCAACTCCGCGCCCCCGACGCCGCAGGTCTCACCGGCCGCCCAGAGCCCGGGCACGGTGGTGCGCTGGCGGGCGTCGACCCGCAGCGCCAGGGTGCCGTCCGGAACGGTCCGGGTCGCGGCGCCCAGCTCGGTCGCCAGTTCCAGTTGCGGCACCAGGCCATGGCCGACGGCGAGCGCGTCGCAGTCGATCCGCCGCTCGGTGCCGGGCAGCGGCCGCCACTCGCGGTCCAACCGGGCCACCGTCACGGCCGTCACCCGGTCCTCGCCGTGCGCCTCGACGACGGCGCTGGAGCGGCGCAGCCGCACCGCGTGCCGGGCCAGCGCGACACCGTGCACCGCGCCCTCACCGAGCTTGCCGGGCACCGCCGCGAGCACGCCGGGGCGGCGGGCGTAGCCGAGGTAGTCCCCGGCCTCGACGACGGCCGGTACCCGGGCCCCGGCGGCGGTCAACGAGGCGGCCGCGGCCAGCAGCAGCGGACCGCTGCCCGCCACCACGATCCGGCGCCCGGGCAGCACCAGGCCCGCCTTGAGCATCGCCTGCGCACCGCCCGCGGTCACCACGCCCGGCAGGGTCCAGCCGGGGAACGGCAGCTGGCGCTCGTAGGCGCCGGTGGCGAGCAGCACGGCGCTCGCCCGCAGCCGGGTGGCGCGGTCGGCACTGGTCGCGTGCAGGTGCCAGGGCCGGCCGGCCTCCAGCAGGAAGACATGGTGGTCGGAGCGCAGCTCGATCCGGCCGGCCGCGCGGTGCTCGGCCAAGCGGTCCGCGAGCTCGGTGAAGGTGGACCAGTGGTGGTGCAGCCGGTCGGGGCGGGCGGCGCGCAGCGCGGGGTCCGGATGGCGGTAGTACTGACCACCGGGACGGGCGCCCGCGTCCAGCAGCACGCAGCGCAGGCCCCGGTCGGCGGCGGCCACCGCGCCGGCCAGCCCGGCGGGGCCGGCGCCGACCACGGCGAGGTCGTAGGGCCGGTCGGCACCGCCACTCCGGTCGTGGCCACCGCGCCGCTCGGCGCCGAAGGACTGCTCAGCAGGCGAGGTCGGCACGGCCGTGGCCCTCCTGGGTGGTGACGACGGTGCCGGGTGCGGCCGGCAGCAGGCAGGTGCGCCGGTTGGGCTGCCCGTCGACGGTGGCCAGGCAGTCGAAGCAGGCGCCGATCCCGCAGAACGCCCCGCGCGGCCGACCCGTCACCCGGGTGGTGCGCCAGGCCAGGATGCCCTGCGCCCAGAGCGCGGCGGCGATGCTCTGCCCGGGCAGCGCCGGGATCGGGCGGCCGTCGAACTCGATGCTGTGGGCCGGTCCGGGGTCGGCCGCGGCCAGGGAGGACGGAGTACGGCGCATGGGTGGGGTCCATTCTGCGCGGGGGACGGGGACAGGGCGGGGCGGGGCGGGGCGGGCGGACGGGCGGCAGGCGGCAGGCGGCAGGCCCTCACGTCCCGAAGCGCTCAGGTCTCGAAACGCTCAGGTCTCGAAACGCTCAGGTCTCGAAGCGCTCAGGTCTCGAAGCGCTCAGGCCGGAACGGTTCGAGGTCGAGCGGCAGCGCCGTGCCGGTCAGCTGTCCGGCGATCAGCATCCCGGTCGCCGGGGCCAGCCCGATGCCAGCACCCTCGTGGCCGCAGGCCTGGTAGAGCCCGGGCACCCGCGGGTCGGCGCCGATCGCGGGCAGGTGGTCCGGCAGGTAGGGGCGGAAGCCGCGGTAGGCCCGCAGCACCTGGACCCCCGCCAGCACCGGGAAGAGCGCCGCCGCCTGTGCCGCCAGCCGGCGCAGCGCCTCGGTGGAGACGGCGCGCTCGAAGCCGACCCGCTCCCGGGTCGCGCCGATCAGCACCGGCCCGGCGGGCGTGCCCTCCACCACGCCCGAACTCTGCAGCGCGGCCGAGCCGCTGGCCACGTCCGCCACGTAGTCGGCGGCGTAGACCTTGTGCCGCACCAGGCGCGGCAGCGGCTCGGTGACCAGCACGAAGCCGCGTCGGGGCAGCACCGGCAGGTGCGTGCCGGCCAGCTCGGCGATCTCCCCGCCCCAGGTGCCGGCCGCGTTGACCACGGCGCCGGCCGCGATGGTGCGCCGGGTGGTGCGCAGGCCGCGCACCGCGCCGTCAGCGCCGGTGAGCACAGCGGTGACCCGTTCGCCGAGGTGGAGCTCGGCACCGGCTCGGCGGGCGGCACGCAGCAGGTGGGCCGCGGCCAGCGCCGGCTGCACCTGGGAGTCCTGGGGGTAGTGGAAGCCGCCCGCCAGCCCGGGCGCCAGGTGCGGCTCGTACTGGGCGAGCTGGTCGGCGGCCACCTCGTGGGCGATCACCCCGGCCGCCGTCTGCTCGGCGGCGAAGGCCCGCAGCGCCTGCTGCCCGGCCGGCTCGGCGGCCACCACCAGGCCGCCCTTGGCCTCGTACTCGATCGCCGTGGGCAGCTCCGCGGCCAGCTCGTGCCAGAGCCGCGCGGAGAGCCGGGCGAGTTCGAGCTCGGGTCCGGGCGCCTTGTCGGAGAGCAGCAGGTTGCCCTCCCCCGCGCCGGTGGTGCCGCCGGCCACCGGGCCGCGGTCGACCACGGCGACGGTCAGCCCGGCTCGGGCCGCGTAGTACGCGCAGGCGGCGCCGACGACGCCGGCACCGATCACCACGACGTCGTGGGAAGGGTTCGTGAGCACGTCAGTAATATGTCACATTGCCGAGGCGGTGCCAAGCAACTCACGGCGGTCCCTACCCAGCCCCCCGACGCACCGGTGCCCCGGTCCACGTGCGCGGACCGGGGCACCGGCATGATCGGGACGGCCCACCTGATCGGGACGGTCCACCTGATCGGGGCGACCTGGTCGACCTGGACGCCCGAGGCGACCCGGCCGACCGAGCCACCCGGGCATCAGGTGATGTCGTCGTCCACCTGGTCCGCCTGCTCACCCCGGGCGGCGGGGACCGAGGCGAGCGGGGTGGGCGAGGCCACCGCCGGGGCCGAGGCGGCCACCGACTCGGCCCCGTCGACCGCGGTCACCGAGAGGTCCAGGTGCGAGGCCTCCTCGTCCGACAGGTCTGCGTCGGGGTTGCGACGGCGCCTGCGGCGGTCGTTGAGCAGCGCGAAGCCGACCGCCATGAAGTACAGGACCCAGATCGGTGAGGCCAGCGCCAGCATGCTGACCGGGTCGGCGCTCGGCGTGGCGACCGCCGCGAAGACGGTGATCGCCATCACCATGCCGCGCCACCAGCCGCGCATCCGCTTGCCGGTGAGCACCCCGCCGATGTTCAGCATCACCAGCAGCAGCGGGAACTCGAAGGCCAGGCCGAAGACCAGCAGCATCCGGGTGGCGATGTTCAGGTAGTTGTCCACCGGCAGCATCTGCTGCGCCCCTATCGGGGTGAAGGAGCCCAGCACCTCCAGGGTGGTCGGCAGCAGCAGGAAGGCGCAGGTGACGCCGCCCAGGAAGAGCGGCGTGCCCAGGCCGAGGAAGGCCAGCGAGTAGCGCCGCTCGTGCTTGTGCAGGCCCGGCGAGATGAACGCCCACGCCTGGTAGAGCCAGATCGGGACGGAGGCCACCAGGCCGGCCAGCAGGCAGACCTTCAGGGTCAGGTTGAACGGCTGGGTGACACCGATCACCACCACCTGGGCGCAGTGCTTCACCCCCGGCGGGGCCTGGCCGCCGGGCAGGCAGGCCGGCAGCGGCTTCATCAGGAAGTGCAGCAGCTGGTCCTTGAAGAACGCCGCCGCGATCATGCACAGCACGATCGCCAGCACCGACTTGACCAGTCGGTTCCGCAGTTCGCGCAGGTGATCGCCGAGGGACATCCGTCCGTCGTCGTTCTTGGGCGCCTTGGAAGACTTGCTCAACCCCGGTCCTTGAAGTCGTGCGTCGTGACCCGCCGGGCGGCGGCCACGGAGTGGACCGGCCGGACGCTCAGCGCGTGCGGCCGGTCCGCTGCTCGGCGGACGGCCGCGCGGCGGGGGCCCCACCGGGTGCGGCCTTGATGGTCAGACCGGAGTCGCTCACCGCGGGCGGCTCGACCGGCTCCTTCGCCTCCTTGGCGAACTCGTCCCGCAGTGCCGTGGTCTCGCTCTTCAGGATCCGCAGCGAGCGTCCCACCGCACGGGCCAGGTCGGGCAGGCGCTTGCCGCCGAAGAAGACCGCCGCCATCACGATGATGATCAGGAACGCCAGGATCCTGCCCATGGACGACTACCTTCTGACTCGGCGCGGCGCCCTGGATCCACGCGGGACCCCGGCCGCGGATGGACGGGACGCTCTGCGGCCCGCCGGATGCACTTGGGCCACCGGGAGAGCCTAACCCGCGCGCCGGAACCTCAGGAGACCCCCGGGTACACGGGCGGGTGAAGATTGGGCTCCTCGGGGAGATACGTCCGATGGCTGTCGGCCACCACCCCCCGCCACCACCCCCCGCCACCGCTTCGGCCCTCACCCGGCCCCCACCCCGGCTCCGGCCTCAGCCCCGCACGCTCTCGCCCAGCTCCTCGGCGGCCCCGGCCAGCGCCCGCGCCGCCCCGTCCACCTGCGCGGCCAGCCCCCGGACGTCCAGCCAGAGCCGCAACCCCAGCACCCCGAGCACCACCAGACCGGCGGTGGCCAGCCCCACCGCCGCCATCAGCAGCCAGGTCGCGGTCATCCCTCCACCACCTGGAGCAGGCGGATGGTGGAGACGCCCGCGCCGGTCAGCGCCTCGACGATCTTCTCCCCGGCCGGCTTGCGCACCGCCGCCCCGCAAGCGGGGCAGGTGAAACTGTAGAAGGTGCGCTCCTTGGTGCGCCCGAGCGCCAGCCGGAACTCGGCGGCGGCCAGCTCCACCTTCTCCCGGCACTGCGAGCAGTAGACCTTGAATCTGGTGCCGCCCTGGGCGTCCGTGGTCACGGCTGCTCCGGGTAGCCGGCCAGGGCCGCCAGCGCCGCCGCCCTGGCCTGCTCGGCCAGCGGCGCGGGCGCCACGATCCGTCCGTCCCGGCCCAGCCGCAGCGCCAGGGTGCGCAGGCCCGAGGGGTCGGAGCTGCGCAGGGTGATCCGCAGGCCGCCGTCGGGCAGCTCCTCGGCCAGGTCGTGCGTGTAGTACTCGGCCACCCAGCGCCCGGCGGGGCCGACCTCGACCACCACCTCGGGATCGTCGGCGCCCGGGGTGACCAGGCCCTGGGAGAGGTCGCGCGGCTCCAGCCGGGGCGGATCGGCCGGCTCGTCCAGCACCTTGATCTCGGCCACCCGGTCCAACCGGAAGAGACGGCGGTCCTCCGAGGTGCGGCACCAGCCGTCCAGGTAGGTGTGGCCCTCGGTCAGCAGCCGGATCGGGTCCACCTCACGCTCGCTCATGCCGCCGCGCCCGTGCGAGTAGTAGCGCAGCCAGATCCGCCGGCCCTCGCTGAGCGCGCGGTCGATGTCGGCGAAGACCTGGCCCTCGGCCTCGAAGGTCACCCCGACCCGGGCGCTGCCCTCAGCACTCTCCCCCGCCGCGTTCTCGATCTTCACGACGGCCCGGGTGAGCGCCTGCCGGTCCCGCTCGCGCAGGCCGGGCAGTGAGGCCACCGCCCGGGCGGCCACCAGCAGCGCGGTGGCCTCGTCGGCGGCCAGCCGCAGCGGCTGGGCCACGTCGTCGACGTTGTGCCACCAGATCCGCTCGCCGTCGGTGTCGATGTCCAGCAGATCGCCACCGCGGAAGCTCGTGCCGCACATCGGCAGCACGTTCAGGTCGGCGATCAGCTCGCGCTCGGTGATCCCGAAGGCCCGCGCCACCTCGGCGACCTCGGCGCCGGGGCGCTCGCGCAGGTAGGTGACCAGCGAGAGCATCCGCCGGGTCTGGTCGATGGCGTTGCTCACCGGTGTTCTCCCTCAGCAGCGACTCGCTCAACGGCGACCCGGTCGGCGGCGGCACCGCGCGCGGGCAGGCCGGCCACCGCGCGCAGCCGGTCGATGACATCGGCCCGCAGTTCCTCGGGCGCCAGCACCACCAGGTCGGGTCCGTACTCGGCCAGATCGGCGCCGAGCCCGTGCCCGTAGGGGATCTCCAGCTCGTCCCACTCCTCGTCCAGCTGCCGCACGGTCTGCGCCTTGGTGCGCAGCGGGAAGCCCGCGCCGCGGCGCAACCGCACGGTGGCCGAGGCGGTGGCGCCCTCGCCGGCGAAGGTGGCCACGTAGGCGCGCACGTCCACGTGCTCGGGCACCGGGGCGGTGAAGGCGGCCGAACGGGAGCGGACCTTGCCGGTGATCCGACCCAGCCGGAAGACCCGGACGGCCGAGCGGTCGCGGTCCCAGCCGGCCAGGTACCAGTGGCCGCGCCAGCACTCCAGCGCCCAGGGCTCCACCGAGCGCGGCTCACTGACCGCGGCGCCGGCCTTGCGGTAGTCGAAGGCGACCGGGCGGCGGTCCCGGGCGGCGAGCAGCAGCGGCTCGAAGGCGGCCTCGCGGACCGGGATGTAGGGCTCCAGGGCGGTGCGGCCCTCGGCGGCGTCCTCGGTGAACGGCACGCCGGCCGCGCGCAGCTTCTGCAGCGCGCCGCTCGCCGCGCCGGAGAGCCGGGCCTGCTGCCAGACCTTGGCGGCCAGGCTCAGCGCGGCCGCCTCCTCGGCGTCCAGCGCGATCTCGGGCAGCCGGTTGCGGTCCCGGCGGGCCAGGTAGCCAGCCTCGCCGTCCAGCGTGTTCTCGTCGACGTCGATCACCAGGCCGAGTTCGCGCAGGTCGTCCTTGTCCCGCTCGAACATCCGGTTGAAGGCGTCCTCGCTGCCGGACTGCCAGGCCTCGCGATAGGCCTCGACCGACTCGCGCAACTCCCGCTTGGAGAGCGGCCGTCGGGTGTTCATCAGGCACAGGGCGAGGTTCATCAGCCGCTCTGCCTTGGCGATCGCCATCGCTGACCCTTCTGTGATCCGCAGTCCGCCGCGCCGGGCGCGGGGCGCCGGGTCGACGTCTGGGACCTGGCGACCCGACCGTACCGGGTGCGGGACCTGCGGCGAAACCCGAGATCGAAAAGCCCCCGCCGCAGACGGACGGCGCCGGTCACGCGCCCGCCAGGAGCGGGGTGCGCGTGACCGGCGCCGACGGGGTGTCAGACTCCGCGGAGCTGACGGAACATCAGACGCCGAGCAGGTCGACCACGAAGATCAGGGTCGAGCCCGCGGGGATCGCCGGGGTCGGCGACTGGTTGCCGTAGGCCTTGTGGGCCGGGATGGTCAGCTTGCGGCGGCCACCGACCTTCATGCCGACGACACCCTCGTCCCAGCCCTTGATGACGCGGCCGGCGCCGAGCGGGAACTTGAAGGCCGAACCGCGGTTCCAGCTCGCGTCGAACTCCTCGCCGGTCTCGAAGGTGACACCCACGTAGTGCACCTCGACGACCGCGCCGGGCTTGGCCTCGGCGCCGGTGCCGACCTCAAGGTCCTCGATGACCAGCTCGGCCGGAGCCTCGCCACCGGGGAAGTCGATCTCGGGCTTCGTCTTGTCGCTCATCAACTGCCTCTTCTCATCGGCCGCCTGGGGGCGGCCCCACATCAGTCCACACAGCACGGCGGCGGATCCGCCGCACGAGGGCTCCACCGGGAACCACCGTACGGGCATCCGCCGCCCGTGCAGTTCAGGCCCGGCCGCGGGTCGCCCCGCCGGCCGGAAGCCACCATCCTGCCATCACTGGCCGCCGCCGGAGCCCTGACCCGCGTCGAGGATGTCGATCACGAAGACCAGCGAGGCGTTGGCCGGGATTCCGCTGCCGTCCGGCGGGGAGGCCCCGTAGGCCTGCGCCGCCGGGATCACCAGCTCGATCCGGCTGCCGACGTTCTGGCCGACCACGCCCTTGTCCCAGCCCGGGATCACCTGGCCGCCGCCGGTGACGAAGCTGAAGGCCTGGCCCTTCTCGACCGAGGAGTCGAACTTCTTGCCGTCCTTCAGGGTCACCCCGGTGTACTGGACGACGACCTGCTCGCCGCTCTCCACCTTCGGGCCCTTGCCCTGGATCAGCACCGCGGTCTTCAGGTCGGTCGGGTCGGTGACGCCCGCCGGCGGGGTGATCGTGTCGGCGGTCTTGCCACCGTTGATCTTCACCTGCGGGAAGTCGGCCGGCGGGGCGGTCATGTCACCGCTCACCCGGGCGTCCGGCGCGTTCACCCGGTTGATGTCGATCACCAGCACCAGGTCGTCCTTGGGGCCCAGGCCCAGGGAGGTGTTGCCCTGGTCGCCGAAGGCGGCGGCCGGCGGGGCCACCACCAGCACCCGGCTGCCCGCCTTCTGGCCCACCAGGGTGCTGTCCAGCGCCGGGATCACCTGACCGGTGCCCGGCTGCAGGATCAGCGACTTGCCCTGGTCGTAGGAGCCCTGGATGTCCTTGCCGGTCTGCCAGTCCTTGAGGGTGAAGTCGACCGAGACGTAGTCACCCTTGTTGATCTTCGGGCCGTCTCCCTCGGTCAGCGACTTGGCGACGAAAGTGCCGTCCGGGGACTGCTGCGGCAGCGTGATGGTCGCCTTCTTGCCGAAGTCGCCGGCGACGGTGGGCAGCACCTTGGCGTCGGTCTTGAGCGGCGGCACCGGCGGTGCGCTGGGGCTCGGCGCGGCGCTCGGCGTCGCGGTGGCCGCGTCCGAGGCCTTGGCGGCCTTGTCGTCGTGCTGGTTCACGACGTAGAGGCCGACGCCGCTGCCGACCAGCAGCACGGCCAGCACCACGCCGAGCACCACGCCCAGCCTGCCGCCGCCGGAGACGTTCTCGTAGTCGGCCTCGGAGGTCTGCTGCTTGCGCACCGTGGAGGCGAAGACCTGCGGCTCGTCGGTGGACTGGCCGGCGCCCGGGGTCGGCACGCTCTCCCCCGGCTTGGCCCAGCCCGCCTGCTGCTTGAGAATCGACGGCGGGATCACGATCGATTCGCCGTCGCCCGTCAGCGGGCCCGCGGGCCTGGGCCCCGACGGGCCGGTGACCGCGCCGCCATCGGTGTCGGCCTCGCTCGGGCCCGACGGATTCTCAGCCATTTCTCCCCATCCTCGCCATCAGATCGCTCGCCGCTGTGCGAATCGGCAGCAGTATGTCAGCTTGCCATGAGGGCGGGCACTCATCGGGTGTCCATGACACACCGAGAGCACCCGCCCGCGTGACGCGTCCCGCGCCGACCCTACGGCCGTGGTCAGACAGCTTCCAGGATGTCGATGACGAAGACCAGGGTGGAGTTGGCCGGAATTCCGCTCTGCGCGGTCGAGCCGTAGCCCAGCGAGGGCGGGATCACCAGCATCACCCGGCTGCCCACCGGCTGCCCGACCAGCCCCTGGTCCCAGCCCGCGATCACGCTGCCGGTACCCACCTGCAGCGCCTGCGCGCCGCCGTGGCTCCACGAGGAGTCGAACTGCTGCCCGTTGCTGTAGAGCACGCCGGTGTACTGCACCAGCAGGGTCTGGCCGGACTGCACCGGCTTGCCGTCCCCCTTGATCAGCACCGTGGTCTGCAGCGAGGTGGGGGCGGGCTGGCCGGGCGGGATGGTGATCGTCGGCGCGGCCTTGCCGTTGTCCTTGACCTGCGGCTGGTTCGCCGGCGGCTCGGTCACCGTGCCGGTCACCACCGAGTCCTGCGGGACCGCCTGAACGATGTCCAGCGCGAACACCACGGTCTCGTTCTTGCCCACCCCGAGCTGCGAGTTCCCGGTGCTGCCGAAGGCCGTCGAGGGCGGGGCCACCACCAGTACCCGGCTGCCCACCTTCTTGCCCACCACGCTCTGGTCGAAGGCCGGCACCAACTGCCCGATCCCGGCCTGGAAGAGCTGCGGCTTGGCGCCCTGGTCGTAGGAGCTGGGCAGGTCCTTGCCGGTGGTCCAGTCCTTCGCGGTGTAGTTGACCGTCACCCAGTCGTTCTTGTTGACCGTCGGGCCCTCGCCCTCGCTCACCGTGCTGATCACGAACTGGCCGTTGGGCTCCCCGCTCAGCGTGATGGTGGCCCGCTTGCCGAAGTCCCCGCTGACCGTCGGCATCGGCGAGGCCGACCCGACCGGGGCCGGCACGCTCGGCGTGGCGCTGGTGGGCGCCGCCGACGGGCTGGTCTTCGCGGGGGTACCGCTGCTGCACGCGGCGAGCACCAGCATCGGCAGGAGTACGAGCAGCCCGGCTCTGCGGCGCACGGCGGTCCTCACTGTCAGTCACATTTACGGATCAGTAAACGCGATCAGCGTAGAACCAGCGAGCCCCGCCTCCCAGGGAGGCGGGGCCGCGACGCGTGGATTAACCGCATTCTCACCCGAACCGGGCGGCTCACCCGGCCGGAGCTGCGCCCGGAGAGCGGTCGGGCGCCGGACGGACGCCGGACGGACGCCTCTCGGACGCCGGTCAGGCACCCATCACATGCCGGCGATGAGCTTCTCCACCCGCTCGTCCACCGAGCGGAACGGGTCCTTGCAGAGCACCGTGCGCTGCGCCTGGTCGTTCAGCTTCAAGTGCACCCAGTCCACCGTGAAGTCCCGCCGCTGCTCCTGCGCCTTGCGGATGAAGTCCCCGCGCAGCCGGGCCCGGGTGGTCTGCGGCGGCACCGACTTGGCCTCGAAGACCTTCAGGTCGGTGGTCACCCGCTTCGCCTGCCCCTTGTTCTGCAGCAGGTAGAAGAGGCCCCGGCGACGGTGGATGTCGTGGTACGCGAGGTCGATCTGGGCGACCCGCGGGTTGGACATGCTCATCTGGTGCTTCTCCCGGTACCGCTCGATCAGCTGGTACTTCATGATCCAGTCGATCTCGGAGCCGACCTTGGCCAGGTCCTCGGTGCGCACGGCCTCCAGGGTGCGGCCCCACAGTTCGAGCACCCGGCCCACGGTGCCGGTGTTCAGCCCCTTGCGGTCGGCGAACTCCAGCGCCTTCGTGTAGTACTCCTCCTGGATCTCCAGCGCGCTCGCCTCGCGCCCGTTGGCCAGCCGCACCTGGTGCCGGCCGGTCAGGTCGTGGCTGACCTCGCGGATCGCCCGGATCGGGTTCTCCAGCGTCAGGTCGCGCATCACCACGCCGGCCTCGATCAGGCGAAGCACCAGGTCGGTGGCGCCCACCTTGAGCAGGGTGGTGGTCTCCGACATGTTGGAGTCGCCGACGATCACGTGCAGCCGCCGGTAGCGCTCGGCGTCCGCGTGCGGCTCGTCGCGGGTGTTGATGATCGGCCGCGAGCGGGTGGTCGCCGAGCTGACGCCCTCCCAGATGTGCTCGGCCCGCTGGCTGACGCAGAACACCGCGCCGCGCGGCGTCTGCAGCACCTTGCCCGCCCCGCAGATCAGCTGACGGGTCACCAGGAACGGGATCAGCACGTCCGCCAGCCGGGAGAACTCCCCGTGCCGGGCCACCAGGTAGTTCTCGTGGCAGCCGTAGGAGTTGCCGGCCGAATCCGTGTTGTTCTTGAACAGGTAGACGTCCCCGGCGATGCCCTCCTCGTGCAGACGCCGTTCGGCGTCCACCAGCAGGCCCTCCAGGATGCGTTCGCCCGCCTTGTCGTGCGTCACCAGTTCGGTGACGTCATCACACTCCGGAGTGGCGTATTCCGGGTGCGAACCGACATCGAGGTACAGGCGTGCGCCATTGCGCAGGAACACATTGCTGCTGCGCCCCCAGGAAACTACGCGGCGGAAGAGGTACCTGGCCACCTCGTCCGGAGACAGACGCCGTTGTCCCCGGAACGTACACGTGACGCCGTACTCGTTCTCCAGCCCGAAAATTCGGCGGTCCATGCCTGGACTTTACGCTTTTACCGGGCATCTGAAACCGTTTCGGCGACGCCAATCGGATCACGATCCGTGCCGGCGCGATCACAGCCGAGCAGGCCGGTGGGGTGCGGCGGGTGACCCGCCGCACCCCACCGGGTGACCCGCCGTCAGGCCTCGGTGCCGGGCGTGCCGGACTCCTCGGCATCAGGCGTGCCGGACTCCTCCACGCCGGGCGTGCCGGTCTCCTCCACGCCGGGCGTGCCGGACTCCTCCGCGCCGGGCGCGCCGGGCTTCCCCGCGCCGCTGAGGGACTTCCCGGCGCCGCCTGCGGCCTCCTCGGCCTCGTCCGCGTCCGCGTCCGCCTCGCCGCTCAGCAGCCGGCTCAGCCGGCCGCTGAGGACGCGCTTGAACTTGCGCTGCTGCGGGCGCCCGCGGTCCAGGACCGCGACCTCCAGCTGCTCGGGGGTGAGGGTGCGCGGGGTACCGCCGTTGGGGTCGCGGGCGAGCGACTCCACGGCCACCTTGAGCGCCTCGGCCAGCGTCATCCCGACCCGGTGGCGCTGACCGAGGTAGTTCCCGATCGAGTCCGCGTTGCCGCCGACCACGACCGAGTTCTGCTCGTCCACCACCGAACCGTCGGGGGTGAGCCGGTAGATCTGGTCGTCCTCGGGACCGCGGCCGACCTCGGCGACGATGAGCTCCACCTCGTAGGGCTTCTCGCCGACCGAGGAGAAGATGGTGCCCAGCGTCTGGGCGTAGACGTTGGCCAGCCCACGGGCCGTCACATCGGCCCGGTCGTAGGAGTAGCCGCGCAGGTCGGCGTAGCGCACCCCGCCGATCCGCAGGTTCTCGAACTCGTTGTAGCGGCCGACCGCGGCGAAGGCGATCCTGTCGTAGATCTCGGACACCTTGTGCAGCGCCCGGGAGGTGTTCTCGGCGACGAAGACGATGCCGTCGGCGTAGGTGAGCACGACCACGCTGCGGCCGCGCGCGATGCCCTTGCGGGCGTACTCCGCGCGGTCCGCCATGGCCTGCTGCGGCGAGACGTAGAACGGTGTGGACACCGGCTGGTCACCCCCTTCTGGGATGGGCCCCTGCTGCCCGTTGGCAGGCCAGGGGGGAGGGCGGCGGAGTTGTCAGAGGAGCGGGGCCTGGGGACCGTCGGGCTGGCTGCGGCGGTGGTCGGTGATCGAGATCGCGATCGCCGACACCTCCTCCTCGGAGAGCCGGCGGAAGCCGTCCTCGGTGATCAGCGAGACGATCGGGAAGATCTTGCGGGCCAGGTCGGGTCCGCCGGTCGCGGAGTCGTCGTCGGCGGCGTCGTAGAGCGCCTGGACCACCAGGGTGGCCGCCTGATCGGCGGTCAGGTCGGCGCGGTAGAGCTTCTTGAGCGAGCCGCGGGCGAAGACCGAGCCGGAGCCGGTCGACGCGAACCCGCGCTCCTCGGAGCGGCCGCCGGTGACGTCGTAGGTGAAGATCCGCCCGCGCCCGAGCTCCAGGTCGTAGCCGGCGAACATCGGCACCACGGCCAGCCCCTGCATCGCCATGCCGAGGTTGCCCCGGATCATGGTGGTCAGCCGGTTGGCCTTGCCCTCCAGCGAGAGCACGGTGCCCTCGATCTTCTCGTAGTGCTCCAGCTCCAGCTGGAACAGCCGCACCATCTCGACCGCGAGCCCCGCGGTGCCGGCGATGCCGACCGCGCTGTACTCGTCGGCCGGGAAGACCTTCTCGATGTCGCGCTGGGCGATCACGTTGCCCATGGTGGCGCGCCGGTCACCGGCGATCACCACACCGCCGTCGAAGACCGCCGACACGATGGTCGTCCCGTGCGGGGCCTCGATCGTCAGCCCCTCGGGCAGGGCGCGCCGACCGGGGATGAGTTCGGGCGAGTGCTCCGCCAGGAACTCCATGAAGGAGGAATGTCCGGGGGTGAGGAAGGCAGCCGGCAGACGCCCGGTGCCACGAGTGTTGGCTTCCACACGATTCCTTCCAGGTGGTCGGCAGCCCGCCGGAGCGCGTCGGGCCGGTCCCGCTTGTGCCCCGGCGCCGTATTGCCCGCGGAGCAGAGGATGCCACGGACCCTACCCGTTTCGTGGTCGTGATCCACATGCTCGGCCGTTTTGTCCCGGCGGCTTTCACGCCGCTCGCTGAGCGCGCTCCGCGGGGCGGTCGCGAGCCTGCCGCGACCTGGTGGAAACAGCCCCCGCGAGCACAGCGGCGCGCGGCCGCGGGACTCTCCCCTTCGCCCGCCGCCGCGCGCCGTGCTACTTCGAGCGCGAACTGAACGCAGTCGATCCATTGCCGGTGCCGACTGCGGCACGTCCGCTGTCACATTCGGTGTCACATTTCGGTGTCACATTCGGACAGCCGGGACTACTGGCCGCCCTTTTGGACGAAGCCCCGCACGAAATCCTCGGCGTTGGACTCCAAGACCTCGTCGATTTCGTCCAGGACGGAATCCACGTCCTCGCCCAGCTTCTCCTGGCGCTCCTTGAGCTCCTCGGACTGCTGCGCCTCCTCGACCTGCTCCTCGACCTCTTCCGAGGAGCGGTTCGCCCGCTGCTGGCCGCCGCCGGTGTCCTTGGTCGCCATGTCCCTCACCCCGCTCGCATTCGTCTGGCACGGTTGGTCGGTCCGGGCTGTCAGCTCAGACCCTATACACCGGGTGGCGCTGGGCGCTGCCCGTTCATCGCTGGTACTTGATGGAACGCCGGAACCTCACCCGGATGATTCCCACCGGGGCCGGTTTTCACCCCCGGCAACGGATCACTCACCCACCGCTGAGGACCCGGACGAGCTCCTCGGCGGTGCGGCAGCGGTCCAGCAGTTCCTTGACGTGGTCGCGGGTGCCGCGCAGCGGCTCCAGGGTGGGGACCCGCTGCAGCGAGTCCCGGCCGGGCAGGTCGAAGATGACCGAGTCCCAGGAGGCCGCCGCGACGTGTTCGGCGTACTGCTCCAGGCAGCGGCCGCGGAAGTAGGCGCGGGTGTCGTCCGGGGGCTGGTGCACGGCGCGCAGCACGTCCTCCTCGGTCACCAGGCGCTCGAAGCGGCCACGGGCGACCAGGCGGTTGTAGAGGCCCTTCTCGGCGCGCACGTCGCTGTACTGGAGGTCGACCAGGTGCAGCCGGGGGTTGTCCCAGTCCAGTCCGTCGCGCTGGCGGTAGCCCTCCAGCAGCTCGCGCTTGGCGATCCAGTCGAGCTGCTTGGACAGGCTCATCGGGTCGCGCTCCAGCTTGCCGAGCACGTCCTCCCAGCGGGCCAGCACGTCCTTGGTCTGCTCGTCGGCGTCATGGCCGTAGCGGTCCTCGACGTACTTGCGGGCCAGCTCGTAGTACTCCATCTGGAGTTGCACGGCGGTGAGCTTGCGGCCGTTGCGCAGGGTGATCAGGTACTGCAGGGCGGGGTCGTGGGAGACCCGGTGCAGGGTGCGCACCGGCTGGTCGACGGCGAGGTCGACGGCGATGAAGCCGTCCTCGATCATGGACAGCACCAGCGAGGTGGTGCCGAGCTTGAGGTAGGTGGAGATCTCCGAGAGGTTGGCGTCGCCGATGATCACGTGCAGCCGGCGGTACTTCTCGGCGTCCGCGTGCGGCTCGTCGCGGGTGTTGATGATCGGGCGCTTGAGGGTGGTCTCCAGGCCCACCTCCACCTCGAAGTAGTCGGCCCGCTGGCTGATCTGGAAGCCGTGCGCGGAGCCGTCCTGGCCGATGCCGACCCGGCCGGCGCCGGTGACCACCTGACGGGAGACGAAGAAGGGGGTGAGGTGGCGCACGATGTCCGCGAACGGGGTGGCCCGCTGCATCAGGTAGTTCTCGTGCGTGCCGTAGGAGGCGCCCTTGTTGTCGGTGTTGTTCTTGTAGAGGTGGATGTTCTGCCCGTTGGGCAGCTCCAGGGCGCGGGCGGCCGCCTCGGCCATCACCCGCTCGCCGGCCTTGTCCCAGAGCACCGCGTCGCGCGGGTTGGTCACCTCGGGCGAGCTGTACTCGGGGTGGGCGTGGTCGACGTAGAAGCGGGCCCCGTTGGTGAGGATGATGTTGGCCAGGCCGATGTCCTCGTCGGTGAGCTGGCTGGAGTCGGCCACCTCCCGGGCGAGGTCGAAGCCCCTCGCGTCCCGTAGCGGGTTCTCCTCCTCGAAGTCCCAGCGGGCGCGCCGCGCCCGGTGCATCGCCGCCGCGTAGGCGTTGACGATCTGGGACGAGGTGAGCATGGCGTTGGCGTTGGGGTGCCCGGGTACGGAGATCCCGTACTCGGTCTCGATGCCCATCACGCGCCTTACGGTCATGCGGCCCTCCTTGCCCGTCGCCCCGCCCCGTGCGGGCGGGGCACCCGACGTCCCTGCTGTGCCACCGCGGCTGACGGACCATCAGGTCCGTCAGCCGCGTCAATCGAGCGTAGAGCGCTGTTACAGGTACTGCCCGGTGTTGGCGACGGTGTCGATGGAGCGGCCGGACTCGGCGCCCTGCTTGCCGGTGACCAGGGTGCGGATGAAGACGATCCGCTCGCCCTTCTTGCCCGAGATCCGGGCCCAGTCGTCCGGGTTGGTGGTGTTGGGCAGGTCCTCGTTCTCCTTGAACTCGTCCACGCAGGCGGCGAGCAGGTGGGAGACGCGCAGGCCGCGCTGGCCGTGGTCGAGGAAGTCCTTGATCGCCATCTTCTTGGCCCGGTCCACGATGTTCTGGATCATGGCACCGGAGTTGAAGTCCTTGAAGTACAGGACCTCCTTGTCACCGTTGGCGTAGGTGACCTCCAGGAAGCGGTTCTCCTCGGTCTCGGTGTACATCCGCTCGACCACCGCCTGGATCATGGCGACCACGGTGGTGTCCACCGAGCCGTCGTGCTCCTTGAGGTCGTCGGGGTGGAAGGGGAGCGAGCTCTTCAGGTACTTGGAGAAGATGTCCTTGGCCGCCTCGGCGTCCGGACGCTCGATCTTGATCTTGACGTCGAGCCGGCCCGGGCGCAGGATCGCCGGGTCGATCATGTCCTCGCGGTTGGAGGCGCCGATCACGATGACGTTCTCCAGGCCCTCCACGCCGTCGATCTCGGCGAGCAGCTGGGGGACGATGGTGTTCTCCACGTCCGAGCTGACGCCGGAACCGCGGGTGCGGAAGAGCGACTCCATCTCGTCGAAGAAGACGATGACGGGCGTGCCCTCGCTCGCCTTCTCCCGGGCCCGCTGGAAGACCAGGCGGATCTGCCGCTCGGTCTCACCGACGTACTTGTTGAGCAGTTCGGGGCCCTTGATGTTGAGGAAGTAGCTCTTGCCCTGCGGGCGGCCGGTGACCTCCGCCACCTTCTTGGCCAGCGAGTTGGCCACCGCCTTGGCGATCAGCGTCTTGCCGCAGCCGGGCGGGCCGTAGAGCAGCACGCCCTTGGGCGGGCGCAGCTCGTACTCCTTGAAGAGGTCGGCGTGCAGGTACGGCAGCTCGACCGCGTCGCGGATCTGCTCGATCTGGTTGCTCAGGCCGCCGATCTGGCGGTAGTCGATGTCCGGGACCTCTTCGAGGACCAGCTCCTCGACCTCGGACTTGGGCACCACCTCGTACACGTAGCCGGAGCGCGGCTCCAGCAGCAGTGCGTCGCCGGGGCGCAGCGTGACCTCGCGCAGCGGCTCGGCCAGCCGCACCACCCGCTCCTCGTCGGTGTGCCCGACGACGAGCGCGCGTTCGCCGTCCTCCAGCACCTCCTTGAGGGTGACCAGGTCGCCGATCGACTCGAAGGCGAAGGCGTCCACGATGTTGAGAGCCTCGTTGAGCAGGACCTCCTGACCGCGGCGCAGCTCCTCCAGGTCGATGGTGGGGCTCACGTTCACGCGCAGCTTGCGGCCGCCGGTGAAGATGTCGGCGGTGCCGTCCTCGTTCTGACTGAGGAAGATGCCGAATCCGGCGGGGGGCTGGGCCAGCCGGTCCACTTCCTCCTTGAGGGCCACGATCTGGTCGCGGGCCTCGCGCAGGGTGGAAGCGAGCCGCTCGTTCTGAGCGCTCACTCCGGCCAGGTTGGTCTGGAGCTCGACGATCCGGTCCTCGAGAACTCTCGACGAGCGCGGGGAGTCGGCCAGCTTGCGACGCAGCACGGCGATCTCCTGCTCCAGGTACGAGACCTGTGCGGCCTCGTCGGAACCACGGGCGGGCTTGCCGGCACTGCGGTTGTAGTCGTCTTCGTGGGCTGCCACGGTCCTCACCTCCTCCGGGGAGCGGGATGCTTCCAGACCCTACCTGTACCAGGGGTCGTGTAAACCCCTAGATCAAGAAAGACGGAAGGGGTGTGTCCGATCTTCACCCGTGTGTGCTTCCCCTCGGCAAGGAGATACCCACCGCACACGCTCGGAAAGCGGCGGGAGGTAGGGTCGAGCGAGTCAATACCCGATCGTGACCGTTTCTGGGCAGGAGCCGATGTCAGTGACCAGTGAGGCGGGCGGCGCCGAGCCGCTCGAGGTGTGGATCGATCAGGACCTGTGCACCGGGGACGGGATCTGCGTCCAGTACGCGCCGGAGGTCTTCGAGCTGGACATCGACGGTCTGGCCTATGTGAAGGGCGAGGGCGACGAGTTGCTCCAGCAGCCGGGCGCGACCACGCCGGTGCCGCTGACCCTGCTTCAGGACGTGGTCGACTCGGCGAAGGACTGCCCGGGCGACTGCATCCACGTGCGCCGCACGGCCGACCGGGTCGAGGTCTACGGGCCGGACGCGGACTGAGCCGCGCCGCCCGCACCCTGGTGCCCCGTCAGCTCGGGCGCCGCCGCCCCCGGCCCTGACCCGCGGTCAGGTCACCGGGGGCTCAGGTCATCGAGGGGTGCCGGGCCCGGGTCGTCGAGGGCTCAGACCGCCGGGGGCACAGGCTGCCGGGGGCTCAGGTCGTCGAGGGCACAGGCTGCCGGGAGCTCAGGTCGTCGAGGGCCCCGGGTCGCCGGGAGCTCAGGTCGTCGAGGTCGGGGCGCTGTGCTCGGTGCGGCGGTAGTCCTCGCCCGCTCCGGGCGTCCTGGTCCAGTCGAGCTGGACGTTGAGGTCGGGGCAGCAGCGCGGCACGTCGACGGTGGAGTAGCCCTGGGCGGTGGCCGTGATGGTGCCGTCGGAGCGCAGCGCGAGGCGGGTCACGGTGAAGCCCTCCTGCCAGCGCAGCAGGGTGGCGCGGAGCGCCGGGTGGCCGTCCTGCCCCGGGCCGAGGACGAAGAGGCCGTCGGGGGCGGTGCCGCTGCCGGCCTGGCAGTGCGCCGCGACCACGGTGGCCGGGGTGCCGTCGCCCAGGTCGGCGGCGAAGCTGACCGAGACGGTGGTGGGCATCGGCCCGCAGTCCAGCGGCAGCTGCGCCTGGGCCGGGTCGGGGGCCTGGGCGGCGGGCAGCGCGTGCGGGGTGCCGGCGCCGGTCGGTGCCGTGGCCGGCGCGGCGGCCGGGTGCGGCGCGACGCCCGGGGCGGCGGCCAGGGTGCCGGCCACCAGCGCGGCGCAGGCGGCGGCCACCGCGCCCCATCGCCAGGGGCCCGAGCGGGCGGCCGCCGCAGGGGCCGCGGCGGGCCCGGGCGGCGGGACGGGCGTGGCCGCCGGGGCCGTGCGCGTCGGTTCGAGTGCCGCGTCCGCTGCGTCCGCCAAGAGGTCCCCTCCACCGGCCGGGGTGTACGTGTACGCGCAGCATCGTCGCACATGGGCGGCGTGCGGCGGCCACCGGGGCGGTACCGGGAAAAGCCGAACGCGCCGGGAACGCACCGGGGCGGCGCCCCCTGAAGGAGCGCCGCCCCGGTGGCGGTCGGTGCGTGGGTCGGACCCGGTCAGTCCTGGTCAGTCCTGGTCAGTCCTGGTCAGTCCTGGTCGATGACCGGGGTGGCCTCCTTGGCGGCGGCCCTGGCGGCGGCGCGATCGGCCAGGCTCGGCTCGGCGGACCCGTTGTCGTACTCCTCGCCGTAGGCGCCCTTGGCGGGGCGGCGGCGGCGCAGCGGCGGCTCGACGCCGTCGGCCAGGCGGCGGGAGGTGAGCAGGAAGCCGGTGTGCCCGATCATCCGGTGGTCCGGGCGGACCGCGAGGCCCTCCACGTGCCAGGTGCGGACCATGCTCTCCCAGGACTGCGGCTCGGTGAAGTTGCCGTGCTCGCGCAGCGCCTCGACGGTGCGCGAGAGCTGGGTGGTGGTGGCCACGTAGCAGCAGAGCAGGCCGCCGGGGACGAGCGCCTTGGCGGCGACGTCCAGGCACTCCCAGGGCGCCAGCATGTCCAGGATGATCCGGTCGACCTCGTTCTCCACCAGGTTGTCCTGGAGGTCGCCGACGGTGAGCTTCCAGGCCGGGTGCGGTCCGCCGAAGTAGCGCTCGACGTTGCTGCGGGCGATGTCCGCGAAGTCCTGGCGGCGCTCGTAGGAGGCCAGCAGCCCGGTGTCGCCCACCGCGCGCAGCAGGTAGGTGCTGAGCGCGCCGGAGCCGACGCCGGCCTCGACCACGCGGGCGCCGGCGAAGATGTCGGCCATCGCCAGGATCTGCCCCGCGTCCTTGGGGTAGATCACGGCGGCGCCGCGGGGCATGGACAGGACGTAGTCGGGGAGCAGGGGGCGCAGCGCGAGATAGGGGACGTTCCCGGTGGTGCGAACGACGGTGCCCTCGGGGGCGCCGATCAGCTCGTCGTGCGGGAACGCGCCCTTGTGGGTGTGGAAGTTCTTCCCAGCCTCGAGCGTGAACGTGTAGTGACGGCCCTTGGGGTCGGTCAGCTGAACCTGGTCCCCGACCGTGAATGGCCCCCGCCTGCGGGTGGCTCCGGTCGGTTCGGACATGCGGACAATCCTATCCCGACCGGCACACCGCTCGACGCCGCCCGATGATCGGCGCCCGGTCAGCGCCCGGCCGGCGTCCGGTCAGCGCCCGGTCAGCGCCCGGTCAGCGCCGCGCTCAACCGCCGCTCGACGTCGGAGACCGCGAGCACGCCGAAGGGACGGCCGTCCGCTTCCAGCACCAGGTACTCGCTGGCGGGGGTGGTGCGCAGCGCGGTCAGCAGTTCCTCACCGTCCAGGTCGGCCGAGATCCGCAGCCCCGGCTCCAGCGAGCGGGCCAGCGCCCCGGCGGCCACCCAGGGGCGGCGGTGCTCGGGGACCTGGAGCACCGCGGCCTCCTTGACCAGCGCGATCGCCTCGCCGCTCCCGTCGATCACCACCACGGCGCCCGCCTGCGCCTCGCGGGCCCGGCGCAGCGCCTCGGCCAGCGGGGTGTCCGCGGTGACCGAGACGGCCCGGCGGGTCAGGCCCCGCACGGCGAGGCCGGGCAGTGCCGCCTTGAGCCGGGCGTTGCGCAGCGCGGCGCCCGCGCCGTTCCAGATCACCACGGCGAGCACCGCGGCCAGCACCGAGTCGAGCAGCGCCTCACTGCCGCTCCGGTGGGCGCCGGCCTGCGCCGAACTGAGCGCGGGCAGGCCGAAGAGCACCAGCAGCGCGAGCGCCCGCCCCGACCAGGCGGCGGCGATGGTGCCGGTCATCGGGCGCCCGGTCACGGCCCAGACCACCGCGCGCAGCATCCGGCCGCCGTCCAGCGGCAGGCCGGGCAGCAGGTTGAAGACGGCGACGATCAGGTTGGACACCATCAGCCCGGCCAGCAGCACGCCGGGCACGGTCGCCAGCTCGACCAGGTTGAGGAAGAGCCAGCAGATGCCGCCGAGCACCAGCGAGAGCAGCGGGCCGACGAAGGCCAGCCAGAACTCCCGGCCGGGGGTCTCGGCCTCCTTCTCGATCTCGGAGACGCCGCCGAAGAACTGCAGCTGGATCCGACGCACCCCGAGCCGGTAACGCAGCGCGACCAGGGTGTGGGCGAGCTCGTGGACCAGGACGGAGGCGTAGAAGGCGATGGCGAAGGAGAGCGCGACCAGGTAGCGGGTGAAGCCGAGCTGGGGCAGCACGTCGGCGAGCTGGTTGCCGAAGAGCCAGGTGATCAGCGCGGCGATGAGGAACCAGGACGGGCCCACGTAGATCGGCACGCCGAACGGACGGCCCATCAGGATGCCGCCGCCGGGCCGCTCCGGCTCCTTGCCGCGAGTGCCGCGGGTGCCGCGCTGCGGTGGCTGCTGGGAGGTCTGCTGCCCCGTGGTGTCGCTCACCGTGACCCCTTCAGGTCGTCGTCCCCGCCTCGGCCCCGTCCCAGGCGGGCGGGGGGCTGCCCACGCTACGTGATCTCGGACCCCGGCGGCGTGCGTGCCCCTCCTTGTCTACGTTCTACCCAAGTTGCGGGCTGTGAGTGGTCTGACAGTCGGATGACAGCCGGACCCCATAGGGTCTGGGTATGCAGCAGACCGAGACCGTCCGTGAGGCGGTGCCGCCGAGCGGGCTCTCGCCCTCGCGCGCCGGGGACTTCCTGACCTGCCCGCTGCTCTACCGGCTGCGGGTGATCGACAAGCTGCCCGAGCCGCCCAGCCCGGCGGCCACCCGCGGCACCCTGGTGCACGCGGTGCTGGAGCGGCTCTTCGACCACCCGGCTGCCGAGCGGACCCCGGAGCGGGCCCTGGCGCTGCTGCGCCCGCAGTGGGAGCGGCTGCTGGGCGAGCGCCCCGAGCTGGCGGAGCTGTTCCCGCAGGCACCGGCCGGCGCTGCCGGCAGTGCTGTCGGCGCCGGCAGTGCTGGCAGCGCTGGCAGTGCTGTCGGTGTTGTCGATCCCGGCAGTGCTGTCGGCGAAGCCGGTGAGCAGCTGGCCCGCTGGCTGGCGGACGCCGAGAAGCTGCTGGCCCAGTGGTTCCGGCTGGAGGACCCGACCCGGCTGGAGCCGGTGGAGCGCGAGCTGTACGTGGAGACCGTGCTCGACTCGGGCCTGAAGCTGCGCGGCTACATCGACCGGGTCGACGTGGCGCCCACCGGCGAGGT
Organism: Kitasatospora sp. NBC_01287; assembly: GCF_026340565.1. Lineage (NCBI taxonomy): Bacteria > Bacillati > Actinomycetota > Actinomycetes > Kitasatosporales > Streptomycetaceae > Kitasatospora > Kitasatospora sp. NBC_01287. The sequence continues at coordinate 7,415,470 of NZ_JAPEPB010000001.1, read as the reverse complement.
GCGGCTGGTGGACTACAAGACCGGGCGAGCGCCCTCGCGGGACTTCGAGGGCAAGGCGATGTTCCAGATGAAGTTCTACGCCCTGGTGGTGTGGCGCTGGAAGGGCGTGCTCCCCAAGCGGCTGCAGCTGGTCTACCTGGGCGGCGGCGGGGACGTGGTCAGCTACGACCCGGACGAGGCCGACCTGCGCGCGGTGGAGCGCAAGCTGCTGGCGCTCTGGGAGACGATCGGGCGCGCGGTGGCCAGCGGGGAGTTCCCGGCCACGCGCAACCGGCTCTGCGGCTGGTGCGATCATCAGGCGAGCTGCCCGGAGTTCGGCGGGACTCCCCCGCCCTATCCGCTGCCGGTCACCGTGCTGCCCCACCAGACGAGCGCCCCGCGGGACAGCGCGGCGCAGCAGAGCCCGCCGGATGGGACCGCGGGCCAAGAGACCCTGACGAGCACGACGAGCACGACGAGCAAGGAGTCCTAGTGGCGATCCGAGTGCTGCTGGTCGACGACCAGCCACTGCTGCGTACCGGCTTCCGGATGATTCTGGAGGCCGAGGCCGATCTGGTGGTGGTCGGCGAGGCCGGGGACGGTCAGCAGGCGCTGGAGCAGGTCCGGGCGCTGCAGCCCGATGTGGTGCTGATGGACATCCGGATGCCCCGGATGGACGGGGTGGAGGCGACCAGGCGGATCGTCGGCCCCGGGCGGGACGGCCCGGCGAAGGTCCTGGTGCTGACCACCTTCGACCTGGACGAGTACGTGGTGGAGGCGCTGCGGGCCGGGGCCAGCGGGTTCCTGCTCAAGGACGTGCCGGCCGAGGAGCTGGTGCAGGCGATCCGGGTGGTGGCCGACGGGGCCGCGATGCTGGCGCCCTCGATCACCCGCCGCCTGCTCGACATGTACGCCACCCGGCTGCCCTCCGGCGAGGAGGCGCCCTCACCGGCGCTGACCACGCTGACCGAGCGGGAGATGGAGGTGCTGCGCCTGGTGGCCAAGGGCCTGTCGAACGCGGAGATCGCGGCCGAGCTGTTCGTCAGCGAGACCACGGTGAAGACGCACGTGGGCCATGTGCTGACCAAGCTGGGCCTGCGCGACCGGGTGCAGGCCGCCGTCTTCGCCTACGAGAGCGGGCTGGTGCGGCCGGGGGCCCTGTAGGCAGCGCGGCGGCGCGGAACCGCCGCCCACCGCCACCGACCGACGACGGGCCGTGCGACCGGCGGAACTCCGCTGGTCGCACGGCCCGTCGGGTGCCGGCGGCGCGCCGGGCCGGCGCTGACGACAGGTCAGCTACTGACGACGGGTCAGCTGCGGCCGATGTCGGCGAACCGGAAGATCCCGGTGGAGTCCACGGTCGCCTCCATGCCGGTGATGTCCTCGTGCGCCACGTAGAGCGACTTGCTCTGGAACAGCGGCAGCATCGGGACCTCGGTGGCCAGCTGGTTCTGGATGGTGCCGAAGGTGCTGGCGGCCTGCGTGCGGTCGGCCTGGCGCTGGGTCTGCGGCAGCAGCTGCTGGCTGATCACCGGGTCGTCGAAGCCGTTGTGGAAGGTCCCGCCGTCGACCACCAGCGGCGCGACGAAGTCCTCGGGGTCCGGGTAGTCGGCACTCCAGCCGACGTTGTAGGCCTGGTAGCTGCCGTCCCCCCAGCCCTTCTTGTAGGTCGCCCAGTCGGCAACCTGCTTGACCGTCACGTCGAACAGCCCGCCGGCCGCCAGCTGGCTCTTGATCTCGTTGGCCTCGGCGACCGGGGCGCCGGCCCCGGTGAAGCTGAGGGTGAACTTGACCGGGGTGGGGATCTTGGCGGCGGCCAGGATGGCCTTGGCCTTGGTGACGTCGGGCTGGCCGTACTTGTCGAAGAAGGCGGTGTTGTGGCCGCCCATGCCCTGCGGGATCACCGAGTAGAGCGCCTGCACGGTCTCCGCGTAGACGTCGGTGGCGATCTTCTCGCGGTCGAGCATCTGGGCCACGGCCTGGCGCACGGCGACCTGGCCGGTGGTCTGGTCCTTGGTGTTGAAGACCATGAACCCGGCGTCCCCGCCGTCGGCCTCGGCGACCTTGTACGAGCCGGTGCCGGAGAGCTGGGCGGCCTGCAGCTGGGCGGCGACCTTCGGGTCCAGGCTGTTGTCGGTCAGGTCGACCGCGCCGCTGTCCAGGGCGCTCTTCAACTGGTCGGGCTGGGTGAAGAAGCGGACCACGAACTTGGAGTTGTTGAGCTTCTAGTCACCCTGGTACTTGCTGTTCGCCGACAGGGTGATCTTGCTGGGCGACTTGGAGCCGTCCGGGGCGGTGTTCTCGTCCACCGAGTCGATCTTGTAAGGACCGGAGCCGACCAGCTTGTCGTTGGACAGTTCCTTGTCGGCCGGGAAGACGGCGTGGTCCACGATCGAGCCGGCGCCGCTGGCCAGCTTGTCGGGCAGCACCGCGTCCGGCTCGCTCAGGTGGAAGAGCACGTTGCTGTCGTCCGGGGCCTCGACCGACTTGACCGTGCTGAAGAGCACCGACGGGCCGTTCGGGTCGTTGATCTTCTTCATCCGGTCCATCGAGAAGACCACGTCCTGCGCGGTCAGCGGGTGGCCGTTGGAGAAGGTCAGACCCTTGCGCAGCACGCAGTGGTAGGTCAGCCCGTCCGTGCTGAAGTCGCAGGACTGGGCGGCGTCCGGCTGCGGGGAGGTGGCACCGGCCGGGAAGCGGAACAGGCCCTGGAAGGTGTTGTCCAGGATCATCCAGGAGCCGACGTCGTAGGCGCCGGCCGGGTCGATCACGCTGGTGACGTTGATGGTCCCCATGGTGATCGCGGTGCTGCCGCCGCCGGCGATGGACTTGACCGAACCGCAGCCGGCCAGCGTGGTGGCGACCAGGGCCGCGCATCCGAGGACCGCCAGTCTCCCGGGCGCGCGTCGTATGGCTGAAGTCATGCGTTCCTTCTCCGTGCAGGCCGGCCGTGATGGTGCCGGAGGGCAGCCCGCAGGACGGCCCCGGATGAGGGAATCGCGCCGCACGCTCTGCCCGGGCGTGTCGGGATAGACCGGAGCAGCGTGCCACATCCTGGTCGGCGCGATGACCCGGCCGCGGGAACGATCGGCGAGGGGCCACCGCGGGCGCCGACGAGTTGTCAGCTGATGTCCGATTTACCCCCGACGCGGCCGCCGCGCGGGCCGGTCGGGCCACCCGGGAGAGTGACAAGGGTCACAGCACGGGACGCTTGGGAGCGTTTCCAGGTGACTTCCAGATGACGTCCAGGCGCCGCTCAGACTCGGGCGGCGACCACCGAGCGCAGCAGGTCGAGGTCCAGCTCGGCCAGCGAGCGCAGCACGGTGCGCCCGGGCGCGGCGGCGATCGGCGCCACCGAGGGCACCGCGATCACCGGGCAGCCGGCCGCCTCGCCGGCCTCGACGCCGAGCGGCGCGTCCTCGATCACCACGCAGCGCGCGGCCTGCGCGCCGAACCGGGCCACCGCGGCCAGGTACGGGTCGGGGTGCGGCTTGGTGCGGGCCACCTCGTCGCCGGCCACCGAGAAGGCGAACGGGTGGTCACCGAGGTTCTTCAGCACCAGGTCGATGATCCGCCGGTGCGAGGCGGAGACCAGCGCGGCCGGGATCCGGTGCTCGGACAGCAGCGCGAGCAGCTCGCCCGCGCCGGGCATCAGCGGCGCGCCGCCGTCCAGCAGCTCGACGAAGCGCGCGTTGATCCGCACCGTCAGCTCGGCCGGGCTCAGCTCCAGGCCGGTGACGGCGACCAGGTAGTCGATCACCCTGGTCATCGGGCCGCCGACCACGTGCGCCCGGTGGGTGTCGTCGAGCGGGTGGCCGAGCTCGGCGAAGAGCGAGGCCTCGGCCTGCCACCAGTACTGCTCGGTGTCGACCAGCGTGCCGTCCATGTCCACCAGGACCGCCTGCGGGACCGGGCCGCCGAGCGCGGCCGGGTGCACTGCGGTGGTGTCGACGGTGGTCATCCGGCACGCTCCTTCACTGCTCGACCCCGCTCCGGCGGAGCGGGGTCGTCCAGGATACGCGCCGCGGGGCGAACGGCATGCGACCGAGGAGTTACCGCGCGTTGAAGTACTTCGCCTCGGGGTGGTGGATGACGATCGCGTCGGTGGACTGCTCCGGGTGGAGCTGGAACTCCTCGGAGAGCACCACGCCGATCCGCTCCGGCTTGAGCAGCTCGGCGATCTTCGCGCGGTCCTCCAGCTCCGGGCAGGCCCCGTAGCCGAGCGAGAAGCGCGCGCCGCGGTACTTCAAGGCGAACATGTCGCGCACGTCCTGCGGGTCCTCGTCGCCGAAGCCCAGCTCGAAGCGGACCCGGGCGTGCCAGAACTCGGCCAGCGCCTCGGCGAGTTGCACGGACAGGCCGTGCAGCTCCAGGTAGTCGCGGTAGGCGTCCGCCTTGAACAGCTCGTTGGCGGCCTCGGAGATCCGGTTGCCCATGGTGACCACCTGCAGGCCGAGCACGTCGCGCTCGCCGCTCTCCTCCGGGCGGAAGAAGTCGGCCAGGCAGAGCCGGCGGCCGCGGCGCTGCCGCGGGAAGGTGAACCGGGTGTGCTCGCTGCCGTCCTCGTTGTAGACCAGCAGGTCGTCGCCCTTGGAGGCGGCCGGGAAGTAGCCGTAGACCACGGCCGCCTCCAGCCAGCCCTCGGTCTGCAGCCGGTCCAGCCACATCCGCAGCCGCGGCCGGCCCTCGGTCTCCACCAGTTCCTCGTAGGAGGGGCCCTCGCCGGTGCGCGCCGCCTTCAGGCCCCACTGGCCCTTGAAGAGCGCGTCCTCGTCCAGCCAGGAGGAGTAGTCGGCGAACGGGATGCCCTTGACGATCCGGTCGCCCCAGAACGGCGGGGCCGGGACCCGGTTGTCCACCGAGACGTCGGAGCGGATCTGGCCGAGGTTGATCTCGGGCTCCGGCTCCTGGACCTCGACCCGCGCGTGCCGGCGCTGCTTGAGCTCGGGCAGCACCGCGCCGGGCACCCCGCGCTTGACGCCGATCAGCGCGTCCATCAGCCGCAGCCCCTCGAAGGCGTCGCGGGCGTAGCGGACCTCGCCGTCGTAGATCTCGTGCAGGTCCTGCTCGACGTAGGCCCGGGTCAGGGCGGCGCCGCCCAGGATCACGGGGTACTCAGCGGCCAGCTTGCGCTGGTTGAGCTCCTGGAGGTTCTCCTTCATGATCACGGTGGACTTGACCAGCAGCCCGGACATCCCGATCACGTCGGCCTGGTGCTCGACGGCCGCGTCCAGGATCGCCGAGACCGGCTGCTTGATGCCCAGGTTCACCACGGTGTAGCCGTTGTTCGACAGGATGATGTCGACCAGGTTCTTGCCGATGTCGTGCACGTCGCCCTTGACTGTGGCCAGCACGATGGTGCCCTTGCCCTCGTCGTCGGACTTCTCCATGTGCGGCTCCAGGTGGGCCACCGCGGTCTTCATCACCTCGGCGGACTGCAGCACGAACGGCAGCTGCATCTGGCCCGAGCCGAAGAGCTCGCCGACCACCTTCATGCCGGCCAGCAGCGTCTCGTTGACGATCGCGAGCGCCGGACGCTGCGTCAGCGCCTCGTCCAGATCGGCCTCCAGGCCCTTGCGCTCGCCGTCGATGATCCGCCGCTGCAGCCGCTCCTCCAGGGGCAGCGCGGCCAGTTCCTCGGCCTTGGAGGCCGCGCTGGAGGCCGCGCTGACGCCCTCGAAGAGCTGGAGCAGCTTCTGCAGCGGGTCGTAGGCGGGCTCCCCGTCGGCGGCCGGGCGGCGCCGGTCGTAGACCAGGTCGAGGGCGACCTCGCGCCGCTCCTCGGGGATCCGGGCGATCGGAAGGATCTTGGCGGCGTGCACGATCGCCGAGTCGAGGCCGGCCTCGACGCACTCGTGCAGGAAGACCGAGTTGATCACCTGGCGGGCCGCCGGGCTGAGGCCGAAGGAGATGTTGGACAGGCCCAGCGTGGTCTGCACCGCGGGGCGGCGGCGCTTGAGCTCGCGGATCGCCTCGATCGTCTCGATGCCGTCGCGCCGCGACTCCTCCTGACCGGTGCCCAGGGTGAAGGCGAGGCAGTCGACGATGACGTCGTGCTCGGCGATGCCGTACTCCGCGCCGAGCTGGTCGATCAGCCGCTCGGCGATGGCGACCTTGGTCTCGGCGGTGCGGGCCTGGCCCTGCTCGTCGATGGTCAGCGCGATCACCGCGGCACCGTGCTCGCGGGCCAGCGCGGCGACCTTGCCGAAGCGGGTGTCGGGGCCGTCGCCGTCCTCGTAGTTCACCGAGTTGAGCACGGCGCGCCCGCCCAGCAGCTCCAGGCCGGCGCGCAGCACGTCGGTCTCGGTGGAGTCCAGCACGATCGGCAGCGTGGAGGCGGTGGCCAGCCGGCCGGCGATCTCGCGCATGTCCGCCACACCGTCGCGGCCGACGTAGTCGACGCACAGGTCCAGCAGGTGGGCGCCCTCGCGGATCTGCTCGCGGGCGATCTCCACGCAGGCCTGCCAGTCGCCGGCCAGCATCGACTCGCGGAACTTCTTCGAGCCGTTGGCGTTGGTCCGCTCGCCGATCGCCAGGTAGGAGGTGTCCTGGCGGAACGGGACCGGCTGGTAGAGCGAGGCGGCGGCCGGCTCGGGGCGCGGGTGGCGCTCGGTCACCGGGCGGCCCTGGACCCGCTCGACCACCTGGCGCAGGTGCTCGGGGGTGGTGCCGCAGCAGCCGCCGACCAGCGAGAGGCCGTACTCGCGGGTGAAGGTGTCGTGCGCGTCCGCCAGCTCCTCGGGGCTCAGCGGGTAGTGCGCGCCGTCCTTGCCGAGCACCGGCAGACCGGCGTTCGGCATGCAGGAGAGCCCGATCCGGGCGTTCTTGGACAGGTAGCGCAGGTGCTCGCTGTACTGCTCGGGGCCGGTGGCGCAGTTGAGCCCGATGTAGTCGATGCCCAGCGGCTCCAGCGCGGTCAGCGCCGCTCCGATCTCCGAGCCCAACAGCATGGTGCCGGTGGTCTCCACCGTCACCTGGACCAGCACCGGCAGGTCCAGGCCCGCCTCGACCAGCGCCGCCTTGCAGCCGAGCACCGCCGCCTTGGTCTGCAGCAGGTCCTGGCTGGTCTCCACCAGCAGCGCGTCGGCGCCGCCGGCGATCAGGCCGGCCGCGTTCTGCCGGAAGCCCTCGCGGACCACCTCGAAGGTGATGTGGCCCAGGGTCGGCAGCTTGGTGCCGGGGCCGATCGAGCCCAGCACCCAGCGGGTACGGCCGTCGTCGTAGGAGTCGGCGACCTCGCGGGCGAGCCGGGCGCCGGCCTCGGAGAGCTCGAAGACCCGCTCGGGGATGTCGTACTCGGCGAGCGCGGCGTGGTTGGCACCGAAGGTGTTGGTCTCCACGCAGTCCACGCCGACCGCGAAGTACGCCTCGTGCACACCGCGCACGATGTCGGGCCGGGTCACGTTGAGGACCTCGTTGCAGCCCTCCAGCTCCTGGAAGTCCGCGAGCGTCGGATTCTGGTCCTGCAGCATCGTCCCCATCGCGCCGTCGGCGACGACGACCCGGCTGGCGAGGGCTTCGCGCAGCGCGGTGGCGCGGGCCTGGTGGACGGCGGTCTGAGCGTCTGCGGGGGCACTGGCGGCCATGGGGCTACTCCCTGGGTGCGACGGCTGTCGGCTATGCGCTCCCTCCGAACGAGGGCGCACCCCGCCAGCGTATCCGGCCCGGCGGCCTGCGATGGGGGCCATTCCGCATGGTGGGCCATCAGAGGGAGGGGAGGCGTCACCTTGAAGGGCGGGGAGGGGTTGCGTTCGCGGCCGGCGGCCGCGCGGCGTGACGGCCGCTCCGGCCGTCGGCAGCACCAGGGCGACACGTCCTCGCACCACCGACGCCGACGCCGACGCCGACGCGGGCGCCGGCGCGGGCGCCGCCGGTGCGAGCGCCGTCAGGCCCGGCGGCGAGCGGAGCGCCCTCGCCACCGGCTCGCGGCCGGGGGGCACGACGCGGTCCGGCTCGGCCACGCCCGTGGGGCTACGCGCACAGCGCGGCGGGGCGGCAGGCCTCCGGGGTGGCGCTGTACACGCACTTCACGGCGGCGGCGACAGCGGCGGTGGACTGGGAGGCCCACCGGCGAAACCGGTGCCGGGCGGCGCGGCCTGAGCCGTATCGTGGGCCACATGTCCGATGATCTACTGTCTGATGATCTGCTCGATGTGACGCCACGTCAGGTGGCCGGTGGCGGCCTGGTGTACGAGGGGCTCGACTACGCGGCGGTGCCCGGGTTCCGACCGCTGCTGCTGGACCTGCACCTGCCGCCGGTGGCGGCGGCAGGGGCCGGCCCGGTGCCGTTGGTGGTCTGGGTGCACGGCGGCGGCTTCCGGTACGGCGACCGGCGCCGGCCGCCGGAGACGCTGGCGCCCGGGGCGCTCTGGGCGGCGCTGACCGGAGCGGGGATCGCGGTGGCGACGGTCGACTACCGGCTCTCGGGCGAGGCCCGGTTCCCGGCGCAACTGGCCGACGTGACGGCGGCGGTGGAGTTCCTGCGGCGCAACTCGGCGGCGCTGGGGCTGGACGCCGGGCGGGTCGCGCTCTGGGGCGAGTCGGCCGGCGGCACGCTCGCGGCGCTGGCGGGGTTCGCCGAGCCGGACGCCTTCGCGGCGCTGGTGCTCTGGTACCCGATCACCGATCTGCTGGCCCGCCGGCCCGACCGGGCCGACTCCGCCGAGGGCCGGCTGCTCGGCGGCCGTCCCCTCGATCTGCCCGAACTGGCGGCGCAGGGCAGCCCCGTGGCCCGGGTGCCGGCCGCCGGGGCGCCGCCGGTGCTGCTGCTGCACGGGACGGCGGACGCGGTGGTGCCCAGCACGCACAGCGAGCGGCTGCACGAGCTGCTCGTCGCGGCGGGCGGACGCACCGAGCTGCGGCTGGTGCCCGGCGCGGACCACATCTTCGAGGGGTACGGGCAGGTGCCGGCCCTGCTGGCCGAGTCGGTGGCCTTCCTGGCGCGCGAGCTGGGCCGCTGAGGCGGCGGCCGAACCGACGGCGGCCCGCCCGGCGCGGTGCGCGGGGCGGGCCGTCGTCGGTGCCGCTCAGCTGAAGTCGAGCCCGCCGGTGCGGGTCCGCTTGAGCTCGAAGAAGTTCGGGAAACCGGCCAGCAGGCGGGCGCCGTCGAAGACCTTGACCGCCTCCTCACCGCGCGGGATCGCGCTCAGCACCGGGCCGAAGAAGGCGACGCCGTCGATGTGGATGGTCGGGGTGCCCACGTCCTCACCGACCGGGTCCATGCCCTCGTGGTGGCTGCGCTTGAGCGCCTCGTCCCACTCGGTGCTGTGCGCGGCGGCGGCGAGCTCGGCCGGCAGGCCGACCTCGGCCAGTGCGGCCGGGATGACCTCGTCGAAGTCCTTGTTGTCCTGGTTGTGGATCCGGGTGCCCAGCGCGGTGTAGAGGTCGCGCAGCACCTTGGGCCCGTGCTGCTCGGCCGCCGCGATGCAGACCCGCACGGGGCCCCAACCGCGCTCCAGCATCTCCTTGTAGCGCTCGGGCAGCTCCTCGCGGCCCTCGTTGAGCACGGACAGGCTCATCACCTTGAAGCTGAGGTCCAGGTCGCGGTGCTGCTCGACCTCCAGGATCCAGCGGGAGGTGATCCAGGCGAAGGGGCAGATCGGGTCGAAGTAGAAGTCGACCTTGGTGGTCCGGTCCTGCTCGGAAGTCGTCATGGGCCCAACGATAGGCCGCTGGTCCGGCGCCCGTGAGACCGATCCGGGGTCGCGGTCACGGTTTCCGGCCAGTCGGCGGGGACTTCGTCCAGTGGTCCGCGCCAGGCGTGCGGTGAAAGGGCGGGTGACGGGACTGGTCACGGCCGCCCACCGGCCTGCCGGCTCGCCGTCCGGGCGGATTCTGGCCGGATCCGGCCCCAGGGCCCGGTGCCGACGGAGAGGCCATCCTGACGGGGCCTCAATCCACTTGCCCGGCGCCGGTGCGCCGAGTGAGAGTGCCCTCATGAGCACCCTCGCCGTCGCCCACCTCAGCGACACCCACATCACCACAGGACCGCTCGCGGCCGAACCCGCCACCGGCCTGTACCGCGCCCTGGGCCGGATCCTGGCCCTCGATCCGCGCCCGGGGTGCGTGGTGATCACCGGCGACCTCACCGAGGCCGGGCGCCCCGAGGAGTACGCGGCGCTGCGCGAGGTGATGGCCGGCTTCCCGCTGCCGCTGCACCTGGTGGCGGGCAACCACGACGACCCCGAGGCCTTGGTCGCGGCCTTCGGCGGCACGCCGCTGCTGGGCGGCGGCAAGGACACCCACTACCTGGTGGAACACGACGGACTGAGCCTGGTGGTGCTCGACTCCCGGCTGCCCGGCAGTCCGGCCGGGCAGCTCGGCCCGGAGCAGCTCGCCTGGCTGGACCAGGTGCTGGCGGCCCGCCCCGAGGTCCCGGCCGTGGTCTGCGTGCACCACCCGCCGATCGCCCTGGGCATCCCGTTCATGGACGGGATGCGGCTGGAGAACGGCCCCGAGCTGGCCGCCGTGCTCGCCCGCCACCCACGCGTGGTGCGGGTGCTGGCCGGGCACCTGCACCGGGCGATCACGGCCCCCTTCGCCGGCAGCACCCTGGCGGTGGCGCCCAGCACCTACCGCCAGAGCACCCTGACCCTGCGCGAGGACCGGCAGATGGGCTACCTGCACGAGCCGACCGCGTTCCTGCTCCACCTGCCGGCCGAGGGCACCTGGGTCACCCACACCGTCCCGGTCAGCGGCGCGGCGGAGCTGACCGGCGCGTTCTGAGCGGCGTGTGCTGAGCGGCGTGTGCTGAGCTGCGTGTGCTGAGCGGCCCGTGCTGAGCTGGGTGTGCTGAGCGGCCCGTGTGAGCCGAGCGGCACGGCGGCCTCAGTGGTGGAAGAGCCGCAGGCCGGTGCGGGCCAGCGTGATGCCGTGCTCGCGGCAGGCCTGCTCGACCTCCGCCGAGCGGACCGAGCCGCCCGGCTCGGCGATGTGGGTGACGCCGTGGCGGGCGGCGTGGTCGACGTTGTCGCGGAACGGCAGGGCGCCGTCGGAGGTGAAGCGGACATCGGTCAACCCGGCCAGCCAGAGCGATCGCTGACGGTCGGTCAGCTCGGGTGCCGGTGCGGCCAGCAGGTCGGCGGCCGGCGTCTCGCCCTCAAGGTGGCGCAGTTGCCAGTTGATCCGGTCCTGGCGTCGCACCTCGGGGCGGAACTCCAGTGCCCGCACCGCCGGATGGCGGCGCAGCCACCACAGGTCGGCCTTCGCGCCGGCCAGCCGCGTGCAGTCGACCCGCGACTGCTGACCGGCGCCGATGCCCACCGTCACCCCGTCCCGCACGTAGCAGACCGAGTTGGACTGGGTGTAGCGCAGCACCGCGAGCCCGAGCAGCAGGTCGGTGACCGCGGCCGGGTCGAGCTCCTCGCCCGCCGCGGGGCGCAGCAGCTCGGGGGTGAGGTCGACCTGGTCGCGCTCCTGCTCCAGGCGCAGCCCGTACACCTGGCGGGCCTCGCGGGCCGGCGGGCGGTAGGCGGGGTCGGCGGCCAGCACCAGGAACCGGCCGCCCTTCTTGCGGCCGAGCCGCTCGACGACGCCGGGGTGGTAGTCCGGGGCGATGATGCCGTCGCAGACCACGGTGGCCAGCAGCTCGGCGAGTTCGGCGTCCACCGGGTGCGAGAGGGCGGCGAAGTCGCCGTAGGAGGACTTCGGGTCGGCGTCCCGGGCGCGCAGGTAGGCGCTGGTGACCGCGCCGAGACCGGCGGGGCCCACGCCGTGGAGCTCGGCGGCGGCCTCGTCCACCGGCCCGGCCAGGGCGGCGCCCGCCGGCGAGACGTGCTTGAAGGAGGCCGCCGCCACCTGCCCGCCCAGGGCCCGGCTCGCCTCGCCGACCAGCTGCCAGGCGTTCAGCGCGTCGAGCAGGTTGATGTAGGACGGCTCGCCGTTCAGCACCCGGACCGGCACCTCGCCGGGCCGGACCGGCACCACCGGCGCGGCCGTCTGGTGCGGGTTCATGCCGTAGCGCAACTTCACGGGGTTTCCTCCTCAGCGGTCGGTTCGCTGACGGAGGCGCCCAGGCGGTCGACGCTCGCATCGGATCAGCGGCCGCTCCCCGGTGGTGTCCCACCCTCGCCAGTCGCGGCCGGGTCGCAGTATAGGGAGGAAGTGATCACCCGGGGAAGGCCGCGCGGGGCCGGGAGCGCCGGGCCCACGGCGCGGGCGGCGGGGCAGGTGGCCAGGGCGGGGGCAGCGAGCCAGGGCCGGGGTCAGGCGGCCGGGGCGAGGGCGAGCGGCCGGGTGGGCCGGTTAATCGGTTGCCGCCCCCGCGCGCCGCTGCTGAGCTGGGGGGATGGACAACGACGAGGTACTGGCACGGTTCGACCGCGAGGGCCGGCAGGAGGTGCCGCCGGACGGCCCGGGCGCGGTGGTCGAACGGGTCGGCGCCGTGGTGCGGCACGACGGCGGCGAGCACGGCTGGAACGGCGTGCTCTGGTCCGACCTGGACGAGCACGGCGCCGACGCGGCGATCGCCGAGCAGGTGCGCCACTTCGGCGGCCTGGGCCGGGAGTTCGAGTGGAAGCACTACAGCCACGACCACCCCGCCGACCTGCCCGACCGGCTGCGCGCGGCGGGTTTCACACCCGAGCCGCCCGAGACCCTGATGGTCGCCGAGGCCGCCGCGCTGGCCGGCCCGGTCGAGCTGCCGGAGGGCATCCGGCTGCGCACCGAGACCGACCGGACGGCTATCGAGCTGCTCGGCCGCACGCACGTACAGGCCTTCGGCAGCGACGGCGGCCGGCTCACCCGCCGCCTGCTGGACCAACTGGCCCAGGCCCCGGACTCCCTGGAGGTGGTGGTCGCGCTGGCCGGTGACGAGCCGGTCAGCGGCGCCCGGCTGGAGCTGCTGCCCGGCACCTCCTTCGCCGGGCTGTGGGGTGGCGGCACCGCGCCGCAGTGGCGGGGCAGGGGGATCTACCGGGCGCTGGTCGCACACCGCGCGCGGATCGCGGTCGACCGCGGCTACCGCTACCTCCAGGTGGACGCCTCCGACCAGAGCCGTCCGATCCTGGCCCGGCTGGGCTTCGCCGCGCTGAGCGTCACGACACCGTTCAACTACCAGCCGTAGCCGATCAGGCACCCAGCGTCGCAATTCGGCTAGCATGCGTCGCCATGATCCCTCTGCGCACGGCCGCGCCGCGCCACCGCCCGCTCGCCCACCACGGCGCCCCCGCAGGCCGCCGCACCGCCGCCCGCCGGCGCGCCGCCGCCGCGCTGGCGGCCCTGCCTCTCCTGCTGCTCGCCGCCGCCGCGCCCGCGGCGGCGGACCGGCCGGGCTATGTCGCCCTCGGCGACTCCTACGCCGCCGGGGTGGCGGCCGGCGCCTACGACCCGGCCAGCGGCGACTGCCACCGCAGCTCCCGCGCCTACCCGGCGCTCTGGGCCGCCGCGCACCCCGACGGCGGCTTCCTCGACCTCGCCTGCAGCGGCGCCGACACCGCGGAGGTGCTGGCCCACCAGCTGCCCCGACTGCCGGCCGGCACCGGCACGGTGACGCTCACCGTGGGCGGCAACGACCTCGACTTCACCGACGCGGTGGTGGGCTGCCTGCAGCCGCTGACCACCGAGGCCAAGTGCACCCAGGCACTGGACCACGCCGCCGAGCTGCTGCGCGACCAGCTGCCGGGCCGGCTCGACCACCTGCTCGGCGCCATCGACCAGGCGGCGCCGGCCGCCCGGGTGGTGCTCACCGGCTACCCGCACCTGCTGCAGGAGCAGGCGGCCGGGAGCTGCTGGGCCGGGACCGACGACCGCCGGGCCCGCTTCAACCAGCTGACGGACCGGCTGGACGACCTGATCCAGCAGCAGGCCGCCGCTCACGGCGCCCGGTTCGCCGACCCCCGCCCCGCCTTCACCGGGCACGGGGTCTGCGCCGCGCACGGCACCGAGTGGATCACCGGGCTGGTCCTGCTCGACCTCTGGGAGTCCTTCCACCCCACGGCGGACGGGCAGTCGCAGGGCTACCTGCCGCCGGTGGCCCAGGCCCTGGGCGGCTGACCACCGCCGGCCGCGGGCGGGTCCGGCCGATAACCGGTGGCACCCGCCCGGGCCTGCGGTCGAGACTGTCCGCACGTGCGTCCTGCTGGTTCCCCCCGGGGGCCGCGGCGGGTGTGCGGCCCGTCGGGATCGGCGCGCATCAAAGCCCGTAGGCTGGGCAGGTAGGGTCCGTGGAACGGCGCGTTCCACGTGGTGAGGAGAGCAGTCGGCAGCCGACCGACCGCGACCGTCCTCGGGCGGGGAGCGCGGCCTGGCCGGCCGGAGGGAGACGCTGGGTGATCGAGTTGGAAGACGTTCCCGAATTGATCGACCCGGTCATGGTCTGCGCCTTCGAGGGCTGGAACGACGCGGGCGACGCCGCCTCCACGGCGGTCGGACACCTGGAGGACACCTGGGGCGGCAAGGTCTTCGCCGCCCTGGACGCGGAGGACTACTACGACTTCCAGGTCAACCGGCCCACGGTCTGGCTGGACGGCGGGGTGCGCCGGATCACCTGGCCGACCACCCGGCTCTCCGTGGTCCGGGTGACCGAGCCGACCACCAGGGACCTGGTGCTGGTGCGCGGCATCGAGCCGAGCATGCGCTGGCGCTCGTTCTGCAACGAGCTGCTGGGCTTCGCCCACGAGTTGGGCGTGGAGCTGGTGGTGATCCTCGGCGCGCTGCTCGGCGACACCCCGCACACCCGCCCGGTGCCGGTCAGCGGCGTCACCTCGGACGCGGCGCTGGCCCAGCGGCTGGACCTGGAGGAGAGCCGCTACGAGGGTCCGACCGGCATCGTCGGCGTGCTGCAGGAGGCCTGCGCGCACGCGGGCGTCCCCGCCGTGACGCTCTGGGCCGCGGTGCCGCACTACGTGGCGCAACCGCCGAACCCCAAGGCCACGCTGGCGCTGCTGAACAAGCTGGAGGACCTGCTCGACCTGCGGATCCCGCCGGGCGAACTGCCCGACGACGCCCGCGCCTGGCAGCTGGGCGTGGACCAACTGGCCGCCGAGGACAGCGAGGTGGCCGAGTACGTGCAGCAGCTGGAGGAGGCCCAGGACACGGCCGAGCTGCCGGAGGCCAGCGGCGAGGCGATCGCCCGCGAGTTCGAGCGCTACCTGCGCCGCCGGGACAACCAGGGCCCGGCCGGCGAGAAGCCGCTGCCCGGGCGGACCATCGCCGAGCGGCCGCTGGACGGCCCCGCGGGCGAGGCGGGGACGGGCGACGCGGGGCCGGGCGACGCGGGGCCGGGCGAGTCGGGGACGGGCGAGTCGGGTACCGCGGGGGCGGGCGACGTGGAGTCGCAGGGCGAGGACGCCGACGGGAGCGCCGGCGGTGGCGGTGCTGACAGCACCGACGCCCCGGGCCGGGAGACCCGTGCGGCGGTCGAGGACGAGGACGAGGACGAGGTGACGGACGGCGAGGGCAGGGGGGCGGCGGACGGCGGCCAGGGCGCCGATGGCAAGGGCAGCACGCACTGACCGGCGCGCCGCCGAGGGGTCGCCGAGCGGCGGCCGACGGGTGGTGAGCGGGACCGACGAGTGGCGGCCGACGGGCGGGTGGCCGACGGGTGGTGAGCGGGACCGACGAGTGGCGGCCGACGGGCGGGTGGCCGACGGGTGGTGAGCGGGACCGACGAGTGGCGGCCGACGGGCGGGTGGCCGACGGGTGGTGGTCGATGACCGGCGTCGGGCAGCCGCCGGTCATCGACCTCGACCAGTCCACCCGTCAGGACCGATACCTGTCAAGGGTCTAGACCTCTCTCCGCCAAACCCACCCATTCCGGCCGCGGAGTACGGTGGAGGTCCGAAGCGGTGCGGGCCGAGGTGACCAGCGATGATGATCGTCGATGTGGTGCTGGGGGTGGTCATCGGTGCCGCCGCGCTCGGCGCGGTGCTGACGGCGCTGAGCGTGCGGGTGGTGCAGCAGTTCCAGCGCGGGGTGGTCTTCCGCTTCGGCAAGGTGCGCTCGGAGGTCCGCGCGCCGGGCCTGGTGGTGCTGATGCCGGTGGCCGACCGGATCCGCCGGGTGAACGTGCAGATCGTGACCATGCCGGTGCCGGCCCAGGAGGGCATCACCCGCGACAACGTCACGGTCCGGGTCGACGCCGTCGTCTACTTCCGGGTCGCCGATCCGGTGCGCGCCACCATCAACGTGCAGGACTACCAGTTCGCCATCTCCCAGGTCGCCCAGACCTCACTGCGCTCGATCATCGGCAAGAGCGAGCTGGACGACCTGCTGGCCAATCGCGAACCGCTCAACCAGGGCCTGGAGCTGATGCTGGACAGCCCCGCGATGGGCTGGGGCGTGGAGATCGACCGGGTGGAGATCAAGGACGTCGCGCTGCCCGAGTCGATGAAGCGCTCGATGGCCAGGCAGGCCGAGGCCGACCGCGAGCGGCGGGCCCGGATCATCACCGCGGACGGCGAGTACCAGGCCTCCAAGCAGCTCTCCGAGGCCGCCTCGATCATGAGCAAGACTCCGGCCGCGCTCCAACTGCGCCTGCTGCAGACGGTGGTGGAGGTCGCCGCCGAGAAGAACTCGACCCTGGTGCTGCCGTTCCCGGTGGAGCTGCTGCGCTTCCTGGACAGCGCGACCCGCACCCACGAGGACCGGCGCGAGGACCGGCGCGAGGACCGGCGCGAAGAGCTCGCCGACCGGCGCGCGCCGTCACCGGCCGCCGAGTCGCCCGCCGCCGGAGCCCCCGCCGCCGAGGTCCCCGGTCAGGAGGCGCTGGTGCTGGACCTCCCGCTGCCGCCGATCCCGCCGGTCGCCCCAGTACCGCCCGTCGCCCCCGTACCGCCGGGTACCCCGTCCCCGGTCAGCGGGACCTCGGTCAACGGGTCCGGCACCGCGCGGCAGTAGGCACTGCGCTCGGCCTGGAACGCCGCAGGGCCGCCGATCGGGGATCCGGTCAGCGGCCCTGCGCGTGGTGCGGGTTCGTGCGGTGCGGGTTCGTGCGGTACGGGTTCGTGCGGTACGGGTCCAGGCCCTGTCCGGCCCCCGGCCTCCGTAGTCAATACACCTAGAGCGCGACGCCCAGCAGCGCGTCGACCGCGCGGGAGACCAGGCCGGGGGCGCCGGTTTCCTCGCCGCCGGTGGCGGCCTGCTGCTCGGCCCAGCGGTCCACGGCGGCCAGCGCGGCCGGCGTGTCCAGGTCCTCGGCGAGCGCGGCGCGCACCTCGGCGAGCAGTTGCTCGGCCGGCGGACCGTCCGGACGGGAGACGGCCGCGCGCCAGCGGGCGAGCCGCTCGATGGCCTCGTCGAGCGTGGTCTTGGTCCACTCCCAGTCGCTGCGGTAGTGGTGCGAGAGCAGCGCCAGCCGGATCGCCGCCGGGTCGACGCCGTCGCGGCGCAGCGCGGAGACGAAGACCAGGTTGCCGCGCGACTTGGACATCTTGTGGCCGTCCAGGCCGACCATGCCCGCGTGCACGTAGGCGTGCGCGAACGGGTGGGTGCCGGTGGCGCTCTGCGCGTGCGCGGCACCCATCTCGTGGTGCGGGAAGACGAGGTCGCTGCCGCCACCCTGGATGTCGAAGGACATGTCCAGGTGCTTCAGCGCGATCGCCACGCACTCGATGTGCCAGCCGGGCCGGCCGTGGCCCAGCTCGGTGTCCCAGGCCGGCTCGCCCGGGCGGGCCGCCAGCCAGAGCAGCGCGTCAAGCGGGTGCCGCTTGCCCGGCCGCTCCGGGTCGCCACCGCGCTCGGCGAAGACCGGCAGCATCTCCTCGCGACTGAGCCCGGAGACCTCGCCGAACCGCGGGTCGGCCTCGACGGAGAAGTAGATGTCGCCGTCCAGCTCGTAGGCGGCGCCACTGGCCAGCAGCTTCTTGACCAGCGGGACGATCCACGGGATCGACTCGACCGCGCCGACGTAGTGGGCCGGCGGCAGGATCCGCAGCGCCGTCATGTCCTCGCGGAAGAGCGCGGTCTCCCGCTCGGCCAGCTCGGTCCAGTCCTGCCCGGTGGCGACGGCGCGCTCCAGCAGCGGGTCGTCGACATCGGTGACGTTCTGGACGTACCGGACCTCGTGTCCGGCGTCCCTCCAGACCCGCTGGATCAGGTCGAAGGCGTTGTAGGTGGCGGCATGGCCGAGGTGGGTGGCGTCGTACGGAGTGATGCCGCAGACGTACAGGCGGGCGGTCGGGCCGGTGGGCACGACCTCTCGAATCGCACCCGCGGCGGTGTCGTGGATGCGCAGGGGGAGTCCCTGACCAGGCAGGGCGGGAACCTCGGAGGCGGGCCAGGCATGCATGAAAATGACTCTAACCTTGCGATCATTTGAAAGGCCAACCAGTGCGCTGAATCGGCCGAAATGAGCGCGCGCTCACACCGGACCTCGTGCGGTCGCCCGCGGGTGCGCGGGACGCGCCGGTCGGACCGCCGGCAGCCGCGGGCAACCCCTCGGTCAGACCGGCGGCCAGGGGATCGAGGGCCACTCCTGGGACGGCACCGGATGCCGCCCGCTGCTGAGCAGGTGGTCCACCCGCTCCCGAGCGGCCGTCAGCTCGGCCTCCGTCAGGTGCGGACGCAGCCGCTCCCCCAGCGGGCCCGCCAGCTCGGCACGCAGCCGGCCCAGCATCTCCACCGCCTCCTCGGTGAGCGACTGCTCCGCCCAGCCCCAGAGCAGGGTGCGCAGCTTGCCGGGGACGGCGAAGGTCACACCGTGGTCGATGCCGTAGATCCGGCCGTCGGCAGCCGACAGCAGGTGACCGCCCTTGCGGTCGGCGTTGTTGAGCACCGCGTCCACCACCGCGAGCCGGCGCAGCCGCTGGTCGTCCAGGTGCACCAGCAGCGCGGTGCGCCCCTCCCCCACCTCGGCCTCGATGATCGGCAGCCAGCCCTCCTCGGGCGCCCGCGGGTCCTGCAGCGCCAGCAGCGGTGCGGCCCCCGGGTCCGGCTCGACCCAGATCTGCACCATGCCCGCGCCGAACGGACCCTCGCGCAGCACGGTCGGCGGGATCGGTGACCAGCCGGTGGCGGCGGCCAGCTCGTAGGCGGCCACCTCGCGTCCGGCCAGGGTGCCGTCGGGGAAGTCCCAGAGCGGGCGCTCGCCGCGCACCGGCTTGTAGACGCAGAGCGCCGAGCGGCCGTCCAGCGCGACGGAGCAGTAGAGCGCGGCGTTGGAGGCGTCGGTGATCCGCCCGTGCACCGTGAGGGTGCCGGAGCGTAGCAACTCCAGAGCGGCGGGCACGTCGGCGGCGAGCGCGGCGCCTGCGACGGGGTCGGCCTCCGGTATGTCCTGCTCGTGCTGGTCGTCCTGGTCGTGCTGGTCGTGCTGGTCGTGCTGCTGGGGTTCCCGGTCGGTGTTCAGCGCTTGTAACCGTTCTGACGCGGGCACAGGTGGCCCTCCGGGTCCAGCGGGAGGTTGCAGAACGGGCACGGCTTGCGACCGGCTGCGACCAGGTCGAGCGCGCGCTTGGCGAAGACCCGGGCCATCGCGCCGGTCAGCCGCACCCGCAGCATGTCCGGGCCGTTCTCGTCGTCCTCGAACGCCAGCTCGGCGGCGGCCTCATCGTCGTCGTCCTCGGGCCCCTCGATCACCGCCTGGGCCTCGACCACCAGGTAGCCGTCGGAGCTGTCCCAGGCCAGGGCCATGGTGCCGACCCGGAACTCCTGCTCCAGAGGGAGGTCGAGCGGCGCGGTGTCGACCAGCTCGACGGGCGCCACCGCCGGGATCGGCGCCTCGCCGCCGCTGCGCCGCAGCGCCTCGTCCAGCACCTCCTCGACGCGCTCGGCGAGCGCGGCGACCTGTGTCTTCTCCAGCAGCACGCTGGTGATCCGGCCACGCGCGCTGGCCTGCAGGAAGAAGGCCCGCGAGCCGGGCTGGCCGACGGTGCCGGCCACGAACCGCTCGGGCTGGTCGTAGAAGAAGACCTGTCGGGGCACTCTCTCGCTCCGGGGTGTGAAACGGATCTGGTTTCGGTGGCGCGCTTTTTCACCCTACGGCTTCGGCGCACCCCTGCGGCTCCGGCACCGCGGCCGGCCGGTACTGCGGGTAGTCGGTACTGCGGGTAGTCGGCTGTTATTACCGGGGTGAGCCGGCGCCGTACTACCGGGGTGAGCCGGCGCCGCGGTCAGTCGGTGCCGGTGGAGCCGCCGACGACCGCGTCACCGGCGGCTCCGGCGGCTCCGGTGTCATCGGGGCCCCCGTGCGGCTTCGGCTTGGGGCGCAGGCCGCTCAGCGTGCCGGTGTCGCCCATCCGCAGCAGGAAGGGGCGCAGCGGGGTGTAGCGGATGGCGGTGACCGTGCAGGGGTCGACGTTGATCCGCTGGAAGTGGTCCAGGTGCAGGCCGAGCGCGTCGGCCACGATCGCCTTGATCACGTCACCGTGGGTGCAGGCGATCCAGACCGCGTCCGGGCCGTGCTCGGCGGCGATCTTCTCGTCCCACTCGCGGGCCGCCGCCACGGTGCGGTGGCTCAGCGCCCGCAGCGTCTCGCCGCCGGGGAAGGCGGCGGCCGAGGCGTGGTCCTGGACGGTGCGCCAGAGCGGCTCCAGCGCCAACTCCTGCAGCGGGCGGCCGGTCCACTCGCCGTAGTGGCACTCGCCGAGCCGCTCGTCCAGGGTCGGCTCGCCGAGCTCGGGGCGGGCCGCGAGGAGCGGGGCCAGGGTCTGGCGGCAGCGCTCCAGCGGGCTGCTCACCGCGAGCGCCAGCGGCACCCCTGCCAGCCGGTCCACCAGTGCCTCGGCCTGGGCCCGGCCGCTCTCGTCCAGGTCCACGCCGGGAGTCCAACCGGCGAGGATCCCGGCTGAGTTCGCGGTCGACCGGCCATGGCGTACCAACAGCAGTGTGGGCATGACCCAAGCCTACGGGGTCGCCGCTGACGCCTGGTTACCCGAGGCCCGCCAACTCCAGCGCCTCGACCCCGGTGCGCAGCGCGGCGACCCGCTCCGCCAGCGTCCAGCCCGCCGGGGAGAGGGTGAGCGTGGTGACCCCGGCCGCCGCGTAGGCCTGCATCCGATCGGCGATCCGCTCCTTGCCGCCGAGCAGCGAGGTGGCGTCGATGAAGTCCTGCGGGACGGCGGCCGCCGCGCCCTGCTTGTCCCCGGCCAGGTAGCGCTGCTGGATCTCCTCGGCCTCGCGCTCGTAACCCATCCGCTGGGCCTGCTGCTTGTAGAAGTTCTGCTCCTTGCTGCCCATCCCGCCGATGTAGAGCGAGGCGTAGACCCGCTGGGTGTCGGCGGCGGCCGCCAGGTCGGTGCCGACCGCGATCGGCACGGTGGGGCAGAGGTCGAAGCCGTCCAGGGTCAGCCCCGCCTTGGCGCGCCCGGCCCGCAGCCGCTCCAGCGGCGCCTCGGCCTGCTCCGGCGCGAAGAAGAGGCCGAGCCAGCCGTCGGCGATCTCACCGGCCAACTCCACGTTCTTGGGCCCGATCGCCGCGAGGTAGAGCGGGATCCGCTCGCGCACCGGATGCACCGTCAGCTTCAGCGCCTTGCCCGGGCCACCGGGCAGCGGCAGCGTCCAGTTGTCGCCCTCGTGCACCAGCCGTTCGCGTGACATCGCCTTGCGGATGATCTGCGCGTACTCCCGGGTGCGGGCCAGCGGCTTGTCGAACTTGACGCCGTACCAGCCCTCGGAGACCTGCGGCCCGGAGACGCCGAGACCGAGCCGGAACCGGCCGCCGGAGAGGGCGTCCAGGGTGGCGGCGGTCATCGCCGTCATCGCCGGGGTGCGGGCCGGGATCTGGAAGATCGCCGAACCGACGTCGATCCGCTCGGTCTTCGCCGCGACGTAGGCGAGCACGGTGGCCGCGTCCGAGCCGTAGGCCTCGGCGGCCCAGCAGACCGAGTAGCCGAGCCGGTCGGCCTCCTGCGCGACGGCGATGTTGTCGGCGTCCAGGCCGAGTCCCCAGTAGCCGAGGTTGATACCGAGTCGCATAGCGTGCCACGCCTTTCGGGAGGGGGTGCCGCCCAGAGCGTAGTCCTGACCGGCCGGGCGTTGCTACCGGCCGGTAGTGGTGGCGCGGATCACATCACCCGGCAGGCGCGCCCCGCTCCTGCGGGTCTGCGCGGCAGGCCTCGCACGGGCCACTACGCTCGATGGTGCCGACACGCCGGGCCCCGCCCGGGCGTTCATCCGACCAGGTTTTCATGCTTCCGTCCGACCGGGCTGCGCATCCGACCGGCGCGTTCCCCCGCGTTCTCCGGGCCGGGGTGCTCGACCGGCCAGGGTGCCCGCGGCCGGGGCGGCCACATCACGATCGAGGGGGTTCTCCCGCCATGGAGCAGCGTCATCTCGGCCGGACCGGTCTGCGGGTCTCGTGCCTGGGCCTGGGCACCATGACCTGGGGCCGGGACACCGAGGAGTCGGAGGCAGCCGAGCAGCTCAAGGCGTTCGTGGACGCCGGCGGCACCCTCGTCGACACCGCCGACGCCTACGCGGACGGCGGCGCGGAGTACCTGCTCTCCCGGCTGACGGACAGTCTGGTCCCGCGCTCGGAGCTGGTGATCGCCACCAAGTCCGGCAGCGCCCCCGCCGCCGACCGCCGCTTCGACGCCTCGCGTGGACGGCTGCTGGCCTCGCTGGACGCCTCGCTGCGCCGGCTCGGCACCGACCACGTGGACCTGTGGCAGGTGCACGCGTTCGACCCCGGCACACCCACCGAGGAGACCATGCACGCGCTGGACCTGGCCGTCAGCTCCGGACGGGCCCGCTACGTCGGAGTCTCCAACTACAGCGGCTGGCAGCTCGCCAAGGCCGCCACCTGGCAGCGCTGCGCCCCCGGCCGGGTGCCGCTGGCCGGGACGCAGATGGAGTACTCCCTGCTGCAGCGCGGCATCGAGCGCGAGGTGCTGCCGGCCGCGCTGGACGCCGGGATCGGCCTGCTCGCCTCCTCGCCGCTCGGGCGCGGAGTGCTCACCGGCAAGTACCGGCACGGCCTCCCGCAGGACTCCCGGGGCGCCTCCGCCCACCTGGCCGGCTTCGTCAAGCCCTACCTCGGGGAGCGGTCGCGCCGCATCGTGGACGCGGTGGCGACCGCCGCCGACGGCCTGGCCAGCAGTCCGCTGGCGGTGGCCCTCTCCTGGGTGCGGGACCGGCCCGGGGTGGCGAGCGCCATCGTCGGGGCCAGGACCGCGGCGCAGCTGGCGGCGGCGCTGTCGGTGGAGGCGCTTACGCTTCCGGGTGAGATCCGCGGTGCGCTCGACGACATCTCGGCGCCGGTGCGTCGCTACCCTGATCAGGACTGGAACGAACTGTGAGTCAGACGCACGACCCGGAGTCGGGTCCGCAGGAGGCCGCGCTGCCCGAGCCGCGCACCGAGGCGGCACCGGGCGGTGAGGCCGCGCCGGGCGGTGAGGCCGCGCCGGGCGGTGAGGCCGCGCCGGGCGGTGAGACGGTGGTGCCGCCGGAGGGCGAGGTGGCGGCGAAGGCTGCCGAGGTGGCCGCGCTGGCGGAGGCGATCCGGACGATCGGCGGTGGGTCCGGTGGGGCCGGCGATGGCTCGGCCGGTGGAGCGGCGGCGGGAGCAGCGGGGGCGGCGGCCGCACCCGACGAGGCCAGGGCCAGCGCGCTGAGCGCCGTCGGCGAGGTGCTGGCCGCCGGCGGGGCACCCGCACCCGCCGTACCCGCGCTGGCGTCGGCCGCCGTGGCCGCCTTCGGCGAGGGCGCGGCCACTGCCCTGCGGGAGGACCCGTGGGCGCTGCTCGGCCTCCCCGGCACCCGGCCCGAGCAGGCCGACGGCTTCGCCCGAGCCCTGCTCGGCGCCGAGGCCGGCCCCGGCGATCCCCGGCGCGGCCAGGCGCTGGCCGTCTGGCTGCTGGAGCAGGCCGCCGTGCGCGGTCACTCGGCGCTGGAGGCGGGCGAGCTGCGTGAGGGCCTGGCCAAACTCGGCCTGCCCGAGCCCGAGCAGGCGCTGCAGGAAGCCGTGCTGGACGGCCGGGTGATGCCGTTCCAGGAGGAGGAGACCGGCCCCGGGGCGCGCGCCACCGAGGAGGACGAGGAGCCGCCGGTCCGGATGCTGCTCGCGCTGGAGCGGCTCGCGCTCGCCGAGGACAGCGCGGCGGACGGGCTGGTCCGGATCACGTCCACCTTCGAGCCGCCCGCCGACGGCGACAGCGACAGCGACAGCGCCAACGGTGACGGTGACGCGGCCGACGCGAGCCCCGATACTCACGACACTCCCGACGCCCGCAGCCGCCGCTCACCGACCGCCGAGGCCTGGGAGGCCGCGGCCGCCGCCGCACCGTCCGCCTCGGCGGGCGCGCTGGTCCGGACCGTCGCCGCGCACCCGCTGGTGCTGCACACCGGGGACGCCGCCTCCCGCGCCGAGCTCGCCGCGCTGCTCGCAGCCGCCCGCGGCCTGGGCCTGCGGGCTTGGGGCGCCGCCTGGGGCGAGCACGGGCGGGAGGCGCTGGCGGCACAGCTGCCGCCGGCCGACCGCAACGCCTCCGTCACCCTCGCCCAGCTGCTCGACGGCGGCCAGGACGGGCCTGGGCGGGCCGAGGACGGCTCGCTCGCCATCGACCTGCTGATCGTCCAGGACGCCCCGCTGCTCGATCTGGAGCTGGCCGCCACCCTGGTGGAGGCGCTGGCCGACGGCACCCGACTGGTGCTGAGCGGCGACCCCGGGCAGCTCTGGTCGGCCGGTCCCGGGCGGCTCTTCGCCGACCTGCTCGCCGCCAAACCCTGCCCTGTGGTCGCCTCCCGCACCCCCGACCTCAGCCCGATCGGCGAGTTGGTCTCCGGCATCGGCATCGGCGAGCTGCAGAGCGTCGAGGCGCCGGAGAAGGAGGTGGTGATCCTCACCGCGCGCGAGGCCGGCGAGGCCGTCCACCGGGCCGTCCAGCTGCTCACCGACTCGATCCCGCGCGCGCTCGGCATCCCCGTCGAGCAGACGGTGCTGCTGACCCCGGGGCACGCCGGGCCCGCCGGCACCCGGGCACTGAACGCCGCTGCCAAGGCCAAGCTGAACCCGGGCCCCGGGCGGTTCGCCGGCTTCGACCCCGGCGACCGGGTGGTCCTTTCCCCGCTGCCCGGGGTCAACCGCCCCGGCACGGTGCTCGGTGGCGACCAGACGGGCCTGCGGCTGGCCCTGACCGACGTGGCCGAGGAGGTGCTGCTCCCGCCCGCCCAGATCGACCGGCTGCGCCACGGCTGGGCACTGACGGCCCATCAGGCCGTCGGCCGACGCTGGCCCGGCGTCGTGGTGGTACTGCCCGAGGACGCGGCGGCCACGCTGACCCGGCAGTGGGTCTACACGGCGTTCAGCCGCGCCGAGCGCCACCTGTCCGTGGTGCACGCCGCCGGCCCCGCGCTGGCCCAGGCCGTCGCGGAGCGGCCGGCCGTCGCCAGGACCACCCGGCTGCGGGCGATCCTGGCCGAGCACACCGAGCAGGCGTACTGACGGCTCGGGGGCGCCGATCCTCCTCGGCGCCCCCCGTACTGCCCAATGTGCTCTGCGTTGCCCTGACCCGTCCTGATCCGAACTGTCCTGCCCTGACCCGTGCTGACCCGCCCTGACCCGTGCTGACCCGCCCTGGCCGAGCAGTGCTCCGGGCGGGGCGGGTCAGTCGTCCAACAGGTCAGTCGGCGAGCGGGTCAGTCGTCCGGCGGGTCAGTCAGCCTGCGGGTCAGTCGTCCAACTCGTCCTCGTCGTAGACCTCACTGACGTCGAAGCGGCAGAGCAGCAGCTGCGGGTCCGGGCTGTCGAAGGGCTCGGCGAGCCAGTCCCCCGCCTCGACGGGCTCGGCCGCCGTCACCCAGAGCGTCGAGTCGCCCTCCTCCAGACCGAACTCCTCGGCCCGGGCGGCGATCTCGTCCGGCTCGAACTCGCCGAAGACCACCCCCACCGCGGCCGTGACCCCGTTGGCGCCCTCCGGCACCGCGGGCAGCGCGTCGTCCAGCAGCTCGGCCTGCTCGCGCAGCCGCCGCGGATCGGCGATCCGGTAGTCGCGGCGGATCAGCACGCTGATCGCCTCGGGCTCCTCGGACCCGTGGTAACTGCCCGGTCCGTCGTCGCCTGGGACCTCGAACGGGGTCACCTCGTCGTAGACCTCGTAGAGCAGCTGGTCGTAGTGGATGGCTGCCGCGGCCAACTGCTCGTAGGCGGCGAAGACCGCGGGATCGTCGGCCTCGGTGGTACTGGACACCGCTTCCAAATGGCGGTCGATAGCGGCCTTCACCGCCTCGGCGGCTTCGCGTACCTCGGTGCGGGTGAGCTGCGCGGCATCAGACATGAGTCAGACGCTATCCGTACCAGGGCCCGGGGCGCACAGGGGTTCCGCCCTGAGTTTGCGAAAGACCGGCAACTTGACCCTTAATGTCCGAACCGTACACATCTGCTCCTGCCGCAACAGGCCCCGCGCGAGCCCCACCAGCGGCGCATCCCGGCTCGGCAGGGCGGGTAGAACTCCCTCGAAGAGGCACCACCGCACCTCACCAGGGGACTGTTCATGGAGCTGATCGGTGAGCTGATCGGGGAATTGATCCACCATCAGCAGCCTTCTCCCCGGGGTGCGGCACGCGGCCGGCGGTGGGCCGGTCCGGTCGATCGGCCGGACCGGCACCGCTGTCGGAGGCAGGTCGTAGGCTTGCCCGCAGACATCGCTGAGGAGGCGAACTTGATCCCACCGAAGCTGGTCCGACAGCCCGAGTACGAGTACCAGTCACTGCGCATGCCGCGCGGCACCACGCGCAACGCGGCACGGCAGCTGCTCACCGAGCACGCCGAGTACGGGCACTGGGAGCTGGACAGACTGCGGCTGTTCCCGGACGGCAGCCGGACGGTGCTGCTGCGGCGGCGGATCATCCGGCAGGTCCGCAGCTGGTGAGGTCAGCGGCGCCAGGCGCGCCGCTTCTTCACGTCCCGGATGTCACGCGCGCCCCTGGGCGCCGTGCGCGCCGCCGACGCTCCGGCCGGCTCCCCGGCGCGCCTGCCCGCGCCACAGGGAGAGGCCCC
Organism: Kitasatospora sp. NBC_01287; assembly: GCF_026340565.1. Lineage (NCBI taxonomy): Bacteria > Bacillati > Actinomycetota > Actinomycetes > Kitasatosporales > Streptomycetaceae > Kitasatospora > Kitasatospora sp. NBC_01287. The sequence continues at coordinate 7,388,619 of NZ_JAPEPB010000001.1, read as the reverse complement.
GCCGCACGGGGCCCCGCTGTCCGATGCTCGGAGGTCCGACGCTCGGAGGTCCGACGCGGCGGTCAGGCCGCCGTACGGGTGCGGCGGTAGAGCACCCCGCCCGCGATCAGCAGCCCGAGACCGGCCGGCACGAGCACACCGAGGCCGTCGGCACCGGTGAAGGCGAGCTGGCCGACAGCCGGACGGCCGGCGACCACCGGCACGGCGATCGGCGCCGCCACCGGGGCGGCCACGGGAACGGCCACGGGAGTGGTCGCGGTCCGGGTGCTGCCGATCGGCTGCGTCTGAGCCGGCGGAGTCTGGACGGGCGGCGTCCAGACCGGCGGAGTCTGCGGGCCGGGCGCCGGGGCGGCCGGGGCGCTCTCCTGGTTGGCGCAGCCGTTGCCCATGACCGGGTTGAGGGCGCCGACCACGCTGCCCGAGATGCCGCAGAGGTTGACCGGCACGTCCGTGGGGAGTTGGGCGTTGTTGCCCGAGCCCACCCCGGGCGAGTTCGAGGTGACGCCGGAAGCCGAGCTACCGCCACCGGGGACGGCCCCGGTGCCGCTGCCGGCCGGGCCACTGGCGGGCGGGTTGACCACCGAACCGCCCGGGCTGCCCGGACCGCCCGGACTGCCCGGCCAGGAGCCCTGGTCACCCCCGCTGGGCTGCCCCCCGGCTTGGCTGCCGGACTGATCACCGGACTGGCTGCCGCCCTGCTGACCGCCGCCGTTCTGACCGCCGCTCTGCTGACCGCCGCCCTTCTGACCGCCGTGCCGTCCGGTGTGCTGGCCGCCCTGCGGCGAGCTGTTGCCGCACTGGTTCCCGTATGCCGGGTTCAGCAGCCCGACCACGTCGACCGTGTTGCCGCAGAGATTGACCGGAGCGTCCACCGGCACCTGCACCGTGTTGCCCGAGCCGACCCCCGGGGAGCCGGCCGCGGCCCCGTCCGCGTCCGCACCGGCGTACGCATAGCCCGCGGTGGAGGCCAGCACACTGCCGGTGGCCACCGCCGTGAGGATCCCCTTTTTGGCAGCCTGTCGCATAGGTACCCCTGACATGTGATGGTCGGAATTTCCGACGAAATCTTTTCCCGCCCACTGGGTAACGAGTAGCGCCACAAAAGGTTGGCCCAACCGGCCGCACCTCACCCGATCGGGCGGATTGAACCGCGCGAGGGAACCGCGCGAGGGGCTGGGCACGAGACTGGGCACGGAAGAACGGAAGAGGGGCACCCCGACCGGGTGCCCCTCTTCCGTGCGCCGATCCGGCTACCGGCCCGAGGATCCGCCGGCCCGCCGGTCTGCCGTCAGTGGTTGAAGCAGGTGTCGCCGAAGGCGGGGTTCAGCAGGCCGATCACGCTCACCGTGTTGCCGCAGACGTTCACCGGGATGTGCACCGGAACCTGCACGACATTGCCGGACACCACACCGGGCGAGTTGACCGCGGCACCCTCGGCACCAGCACCGCCGGTCGCGGACGCGACACCGGCGCCGGCCAGCATCAGCCCACCGGCAGCGGCCGAGACAATGGCGATCTTCTTCGCGTTCATCTTTTCCTCCTGATCATCTGAGCAGCCCGGTCCCCGAGCCGCCATAGGAGTGAACGACGCTCTGCCGAACGGGGTACGCCACGCCGCGCCCATTCACCCGCAGCGGTGATGCGTCGCTCTGATGCTCGATCATCGGAAGACAAGGAGAAACGATTCTTCTGCCCAGAGATCACCACGCCGCTCGTCATTTCCTCAGCTAAAAAGGCCCGCTCCGGAAGTCGGTCGACTTCCGGAGCGGGCCCAGCGCCCTTCACCGATCAGCAGGCGTCCAGGAACCGGTCCAGCACCCGCACGCCGAACTTCAGCCCCTCGACCGGCACCCGCTCGTCCACGCCGTGGAACATCCCCGCGAAGTCCAGCTCCGGCGGCAGCTGCAGCGGCGCGAAGCCGAAGCAGCGGATGCCCAGGTCCTGGAAGGACTTCGCGTCCGTCCCGCCCGACAGGCAGTACGGCACCGCGCGGGCGATCGGGTCCTCGGCCCGCAGCGCCGACTGCATCGCCTCAACCAGTGCCCCGTCGAAGCTGGTCTCGATCGCCTTGTCGGAGTGCAGGCTCTCGCGCTTCACCCGCGGCCCGAGCACGCTGTCCAGCTCGGCCAGGAACTCCTCCTCGTACCCGGGCAGGAAACGCCCGTCCACGTGCGCCGTGGCCTGCCCCGGAATCACGTTCACCTTGTAGCCGGCGCCCAGCATGGTCGGCTGCGCGGTGTTGCGCAGCGTGGTGCCGATCATCTTGGCGATCCCGCCGAGGACGCGCAGGGTCTCGTCCATGTCCTCGGGGTCGAGCGGCACGCCGAGCGCGTCCGACAGCTCGTCGAGGAAGGAGCGGACCGTCTTGGTGATCCGCAGCGGGAACTCGTGCCGCCCGAGCCGGGCCACCGCCTCGCACAGCTCGGTGATGGCGTTGTCGTCGTTCATCATCGACCCGTGCCCGGCCCGGCCGTCGACCGTGAGCCGCATCCAGTGCATGCCCTTCTCGGCCGTCTCGACCAGGTAGAGCCGCGCCTTGTCGTTGACCGTGAAGGAGAACCCGCCCACCTCGCCGATCGCCTCGGTCACGCCCTCGAAGAGGTCCGGGTGCTTGTCCACCAGGAACCGGGCCCCGTAGGTGCCGCCCGCCTCCTCGTCCGCCAGGAAGGCGAGCACCAGGTCGCGCGGGGGCTTGCGGCCGGTGCGCAGCCGGTCGCGGACCACCGCCAGCGTCATCGCGTCCATGTCCTTCATGTCCACCGCGCCGCGCCCCCAGACGCAGCCGTCCGCGACCTCCCCGGAGAACGGGTGGTGCGTCCAGTCGTCCGCGTTGGCCGGCACCACGTCGGTGTGGCCGTGGATCAGCAGCCCGGGACGCGAGCGGTCCTCACCCTCGATCCGCACCACGGTCGAGGCCCGCCCCTTGGCCGACTCGATGATCTTCGGCTCCAGACCGAACTCGGCCAGCTGCTCCGCCACGTACTCCGCCGCCGCCCGCTCGCCCGGGCCCGATCCGTCCCCGTAGTTGCTGGTGTCGATCCGGATCAGGTCACGACAGATGTCGACGACCTCCGACTCCCCCGTCACCCGCGACCCGCCAGCCCGCTCCGCGTTCGACTCGCTCACACCCACTCCTCGTCGTCTGGCCCCGCCCGGCACACCCGTCCGGGCCGCCCCCGACCTCGCCGGGAACCTTCGAGCACGGTCCCGCCATCCTCCCCCAGTCCCCGCCCCGCCCCAAGGAAATCCCCCCACAACCTCTCCGAACCCGCCCGTCCACCCCCCGGCCACCCCCACTCCCCCAGGCTTTTGGGCCCCTGAGCCGATCTTTGCTACAGTTATGCATGTCAGCGCGACCGACCAGTCACGCGGACACCACCTAGTCCGGGTGGCGGAATGGCAGACGCGCTAGCTTGAGGTGCTAGTGCCCTTTATCGGGCGTGGGGGTTCAAGTCCCCCCTCGGACACCGACCGTGGGCCTACGGGTCCCGGAGAAGTGCTGATCGAGATTAATCTCGATCAGCACTTTTTGCTTTCCGGAATCATAGGTCAGGATCAGCCCGAGCTGCTGGTAGAGCGCGGCCCGGTCGGCGGGCTCGGCGTGGGTGAGGACGGTGACGAGGTCACTGTTGGCGCGGGCGAGGGCGGCGATGTCGTCGCGGGTGAGCTGACCTGCGCCGGCCTGGAAGGCGGTGCGGAGTTCGGCTTCGGCGCGGGCGCGGGTGGCCTGGGTCTGGGTGATCCAGGCGGTCACGATCGCGGGGTCGGCGCCTGCTTCGAGGGCGGCGCGGTGGGTGGCGAGTTTGGCGTCGCAGTCGGTGATGGTGTTGCGGGCGTTCTCGGCTCGCAGGGTGTGCTCGGAGTTGGTGGGGCCGAGGTCGTGGGCGGCGGCGAGGAGGTCGACGGAACTAACGGTCCGTCCAGGGGAATCCTCGCGATGACAGAACCTTGGAGCCCGCAGTTCCGGGTTTCAGTCGACCAGCAGTGCGATGGTGGCGAGCAGAACCTGGGCATCCGTCAGGTCCGTCAGAACCGCGTCCGCCCCGGCGTCTTCGAGGTCCTGCGCATCAGCAGTCCCGGAGGCGACGCCGATCACGCGCGCGCCGCCCTGAAGTCCGGTGCGGATGTCCTCCAGGGAATCGCCGATGATCACCGTATTGGCACGGGTGAACGCCGTCCGGTGCTTCAGCCCCGCACGGCGCTGGGCCACGGCGACGAGCGCCGGCCGGTGAGAATCGTCAGAGGAGAAGCCACCGATCGAGCTGTCCAGGTAGGAGCTCAGCGCGAACGCCTGGAGCTTGATCTCGGCGTTGGCCCGCAGGTTCCCCGTCAGCACCGTCGGGATCAACCCGGCGGTCCGGCGCACTGCCTGCAGAGCCGCGACCGCCCCGCCCATGAGCCGACCCCCCTCGCGCATCTCCACCCCGCGGGCGGCCAGCAGCTCCGGCAGCAGCCGAATGACACGCTCGGCGAGAGCTTCGACCTCCGGCTCGGGCACGCCGTTCTCGCGCAGCAGTTGCCGCACGGCCAACGGCATCGTCACCCCGGTGCCCCGGGCGGGCAGCCGCTCGACGGGGCGGCCGACGACCCGCTCGAACGCCTCGCGGTAGACCCGCCGGTCGGTCTCGCCGACGTAGAGAAGGGTGCGGTCGACGTCCCAGAGGACGAGCGCTCCACCGGGCATGGTCAGCTCCCTTGAGCCAGGAGGAGGTCAGCGCGCTCGATCAGCGCGTTCGCGTTCGCCCCACCGCCGAAGGAGCGCAGGTCGTCGGCCGTACGGCCGAGGTGCTCGTGCAGGCGGGGTGACTGCACACCAACCGCAAGCTCCAACACGCTCTCGACGGCCGCGAATCCCGCCTCGCGCTCGCCGCTCCGCAGGTGGGCCGAAGCCGCTCGAGCCTCGAACAGGGCGCGAGTGCGGCGGTCCGCCGGGTTCAGGGACGCATCAGCCGCTTCGAACTTCACCGCGGCGTCTCGTGGCTCACCCAGGTCGAGGTGGCAGCTGCCGGCCTGACCCGCGATCTCCCCGCTGTTGATCCAGTACAGCCAGCCCGGGTCCTCCTCCGACGGGCCCGTCGCAGCGAACTCGGCGGCCGCCCCCAACGCCCGCAGGCACGCCTCCCGCTCGCCCAGCTTGGCGTGGCCGCGCGCCTGCCTGGTGAGGAGCATCGCCTTCAGTGAAGGCGAGTTGACGGGCCTACGGGCCGCCCGGGACCTCGGCTGAGGCATCCTCAGGATCTCCCGCTCCCGCTCCCGCTCCAGCTTCAGCTCCGGCTCCAGCTCCCGCTGCGACTCCTTCTCCGCCTTCACCAGCCGGGCGTTCCCGGCCCGCGACCGGGCCGGCTCGTCCGCGGCGCCGCCCGCCTGCGGCCCGCCGCCGCAGGACGGTGTCCCCCGGCCTTGCGCACCCGGGTGCGCGGGGTCTCGTGGTCGATGCGTGCCCACAGCGCGGGGGTCACCTCGGTCAAGGACACCCCAATTACTTGAACAGTCTTGCCATGCGGCCACGTTGTGCCAACATGGGGAGCCGGTCGGAGGAAGCGGCAGTTCTCGGCCGGGTTTCCTGAGAGTCGCATCTGTCGAGTTGGGGGACGAGCGTTGAGCGGGGGCTCAGGCGGCTTCGAGCGGGGCTGCCCGGTTTGTCGGATCCCCGAGGAGGGCGGCGAGTGCCCGGTCTGCGCCTGGCGGCTCGACGGCGATCACTTCCTCGGCGGGCCGACCGAAGAGCAGCTGCGGCGCGACCATCAGGCGCTGCGCACGGCACTCGACCGGTGGGATGCCCGCGCCCTCGCTGCCCTGACGCGCCCCGGCCCCGCGTCGTCCGACGGTGAACCCGCGCAGGCGGCGCCCTGCGGTGGGACAAGCTGGGAACACCTGCTGGCGGAGCTGGTCGGGCAGCCCGGCGCGGCGCTCTGGTTCGTCGAACTGACCGCCGAACGGGTTGGCCTGATCAAGGCGACCACGGACCGCGACGGCATCCCCCAGGCCCAGGACGCCGGCGGTGCGCCCTGGGACCTGCTCGTCCCCGGGTTCGCCGCTGACCCCGCCACCCGCGCCTTCCAGCTGGCCGGTGGCATCGGCGAGCTGCCGGCCGTCGACCGCACCGCCCTCGACGACGGCGTCCGCCGCCTGCTGGCCAACCTGCTCCCGCCAGAACCCGGCCCGCGGATCGTCCTGCTGTCGGAGCGTCCGGACTGGCTGCTGCCGACCCGCGCCGCTGCCGTGCTGCGCTCCCTGCGGATGCCCGACGCGGAGATCGGGCCGGCACCCGGTGGCACCACCGGCGTGCGCCGACTGCTGCGGGCCGCTCCGCTGCGCCGTGACCACGAGCTGCTGCTGGCAGCCGTCGAGGACAGCGGCGCGGTGCGGCCGCAGACCAGGCTGCTCTTCCGGGCCGGCGCGCGACTGCGGCCCGAGCAGACCGCCTCGATGGCCGTCACGGTGCATGGCGGCCTGGACGACGACGCCGTGGTCTCACTGCCGATCCTTGCCGGACGCGACACCCCGTCAGGGGGCCACGCCGTGGCGACGTACCGCGTGCGGCTGCCCGCGCTGCGACCCGTCGAACTGACCTTCGTGCTGCGCGGACCCGGCGAGGTCGAGGTACTGCTGCCGGACGGATCGGCAGCTGAGCCGTCCGGCCCCGCCGATGTCGCCGGGCTGATCGACAGCCTGCCCTCCCGGCTGCGCCGGCCTCCTCGCCTCGATCTCCTGCTCGCCGTCGAACTCTCCTACGGAGCCTCGCCGGAGGAGGTCGCCGAGCGGCTCGGATTCGCCCGCGAGGTGCTCGCGCTGATGGCCGGGGAACGGCAGGACACGGCCGTCGCCGCGGTGGGCTACTACGACCACGGCGTGCGCGAGAGCCCCTACACGCCGCAGCGCACCCTGCTGCGCACCGTAGCCCTCGGGACGCCCGCCGCCGCGCTGGTCGCGCTCGCCGGGTGGCAGCCGCTCCAGCGTCACCAGGACACCGTGTCCGCCCTGGAGGACGCGCTCGGGGCGTTGAGACTGCTGGCGGCCTCGACCGCCGTCGCGCCGCCGGCCGAGCGCCGCGTTCTGGTCCTCGGTCGTCGGCCGCCGGCTGAGCCGGCGACATACGGGCGCGTCCCGGCATGCCCGCTCGGCGTCGACTGGCGCCGCGAACTGACGGCGCTGCGCGGCTCCGGCGTCGAGGTGCTGGTACGGCGGGACGGTCCCCCGCACGACCCGGTGACGGACCGGGTGGGCCGGCTGCTGCAGCAGTACGGCGCGAATGCCTGGGCGGAGTTGGGTGCCGACGGCGTCCTCGACCAGCGGTACTCTCCAGCCTCGGCCGTCCGCCGGCTGCTGCCCGTGTGGCAGGTCGAAGGCGCGCCTTGCGCACTCGCGCTGGCCCACCCGCTTCTCTGATCCGTAGCCCTGCCAAGGAGGCAGCCGATGTCGTCCAGCCAGCCGTTCCCGTCCGACCCGGACAAGGAGAAGAGCGCCGGGGACGGCGCCGACGGGCCTTCCTGGGACGGTCCCCGGCCCGGCGGCCCCGCGGGGTCGTTACCGCTGGGAGCGAACGCCGGCGGGTCCTACGGCCTCGGGGGGTCACAGTCGATGGACGGGAATCTGGGGCCGGTCCCCATCCCGCGGTCGCCCCGGGCCGGCGGCGCGGACTCCCTGGTGCGGATCGGCCTGTGGGGGGCGCCGCGCTCGGGCAAGACCACCTTCCTGTCGTCGGTGCCGATCGCCGCCATACAGCACGCCCGCCACGGCCGCGGCAACTGGATCATCAGCGGCATGAGCACCGAGGCGAACGCCTTCCTGTCCCGCGGTGTCGACCTGCTCGCCCTGGAACGCGGGTTCCCCGGGCCGTCGGTGGGCGTGGAGCGGATGACGTGGTCGTTCCAGGGAGAGGAGCCGCGGCTGATCGGTGGGCCCCGGGAGGTGGGCTTCGTGCTCGACGTCCACGACGTCAGCGGCGAGTCCTTCCGGCCCGATCACCCCCAGCACCCCGCCATCGTGGACCAACTCGCGGCCGCCCGAGGCCTGGTCTACCTCTTCGACCCGCTGCTCGACGGCGAACGGGCCACCCAGAGCCTGCAGTTCTTCTACGCCACGCTCACCGCGGTCAACTCGCGGGTCCGAGACCAGGGCGGCCTGCTGCGCAACCGGCTGCCCCACCATGTCGCCGTCTGCGTGGCCAAGTTCGACGACCCGGAACTCTTCCGGCCCTCGGTGGAGGCCGGCTGGGTGACGCAGGACGGCATCGGGGCGCGGCTGCCCCGGGTCCCCGAGCACCTGAGCGCCGGCTATTTCGACTGGCTCTGCGACACCTTCCGCGGCTCCACGACCAGACTCGTGCGCGACGCGCTGAACGGCTACTTCCACCCCGACCGGATCAGCTACTACGCCTCCTCGGCCATCGGCTTCCGCCTCAACGAGGCGCAGATCTTCGACTACCGGAACTACGCCCAGATCGAGCTGGTCGACGGACAGCCGCGGATCTCCACCGAACCGCAGCCGATCAACGTGCTGGAGCCGCTGGTCGAGCTGGAGCGCAGGATCAGCGGCGGGCGCCGCTGGAACCGACGGCGGTGACGGCCGTGCGGCGAGCGACCGAACCCTTCATCACGCACTGGGCCGTGCTCGGCAAGCGTCCCGGGGAGGCCATGGGATACGAGGTGCTGGGCGGCAGCCTGCCCTCGGAACGCGCCGGACGCTGGCTGTGGGGCGCGCAGACCGGTACACCGTCCGTGCGCCAACACGCGGGCCCCGGCGAACTGCCCTGGCGGGTCTTCCTCAGCGGGGTGGACGGGGAGGCGTCGGCCGCCTGCGCCATGGTGGAGCACGACTGGGACGGCAGCCTCGACGGGACGGGCGCGCCGATCATCACCTCCCGGCTGCTGCTCCTGGACTGGGCCCAGGCCAGCGGTGCCGGTCTCACCTGGAGCACGCTGGGCGACGCGGCCGACGCCGTGCCCTGGCCGCGGCACCAGCAGAACACCCCGCTCTCGCTGCCTCTGGTCCCCGCCTCCGCCGAGGCGCTCGCCACGGCGGTCACCGACCTGGGCTTCGACTGGGCGGCAACCGTCGCTGCCCTGCTGCTCGGCGGCCACCTGGTCGTCGTCACCCCGGCCGGCCGGCCGCTTCCCCCGCCCGATGAGCGCGTGCGGCTGGTGGACGCCATCGCGGCGCTGCTGCCCTACGGCTGTCGGCGCTGGCTGAGCGCGGCCACCTGGAGCGGTGCGGCGGAGCACCAGCTCACCCTCAGCTTCGCCGAGTCGGCCCGCTCCGCCCAGACCGAGGTCCGCTACGGCGAGGCCGTCCCGGCGTCCCTCGCGGAGGCGGGCGCGGGCCAGTACCTGGGCGAGCTACGCCGCCTGCGCCACAAGGGCTTCTCCACCACCGACCTGGTACGCCACCTCCTGGCAGCCCGGGAACCGCTCAGGTGGCGCGACAGCGCCGGCGCGTTCCGCGCGCTGCGCGAGGTGGACCTGCTCGATTCCGTCGTCGCCGAGGTGAGGGCGGGCGGCGGTCGCGTCGAGGATGTCGGCCGAGCACTCGCCCTGCCCCGCCCTGCCGTGCTCGACCCCGGCCGGGCGAGCGTCCTGCTGCGCTTCCTCTGCCGAGCCGCCACCCCCGGGGCTGCCCCCGCGACCACCGGCGGCGAGGACGGCCGCGCCGCCGAACTGCTGGGCCGGCACTGGCGGGAGGAGCTCCCGCGATGGGTGGCCGCCGATGTCCTCGCCGAGGCCGCCACCACGGCGGACCATGACCGGGCGCTGGCTTGCCTCACCCTGATGCGCACGCTGCGCGGGCCCGGCTCGCCCGCCTTCACCGGGCTGCTGGACGCCCTGCTGGACAGCACCGCGAACGGCGCGCCGGGCGAGCGGCACGACGCCTGGCGCGGCGCGCTCGCCTGGCGGGCCCAGCGGGCCTTCGGCGCCGAGGCGACGAGTGCCGACCGCAGCCTGGTGGAGCACCCCGAGGTCGGCCGCGCCTGGGCCCGGACCGCCCTCGACCACGGCCCCTTCGACCCGGACGCGCTCAGCCGCCTCCTCGTGCAGGCCCAGCACCTGCCGCTGCGGCAGAGCACCGGCTGGCTGCGCTACGCCGCCTACCTCAGCGCGCTGCCGGGCGCGGGCGACCCGTCCCCCGGCGACGCCGAGGACTTCGCGAGGACAGGGGGCGGCCAACGGTGGCGGCAGATCCTCGCGCTTGCGGCGGCCAACCGGCGTCCGGCGGTGCTCCAGAGCCTGTGGCCGATGTTCTGGGAGGTCGCCGTCAGCTCGCAAGGCCAGCTGCTGGCCGTGCAGTTGGCGCAGCTGGACGGCCCGGTCCGAGCGGCCGCGCCACACGGCGACGAGGCCGGCCTCTCGGCCGACCTCGACCTGATCCGGCTCGTCGCCGACCGGCGCCGGGCCGGCGCACCGCTCGCCGCACTGGGGCGCCGTCTGGCGCACCCGGATCCGCTCGACGAGGACTGGACGGACCGCTACGCCCGGGCGCTGGAGCAGCGGCTGGCCCTGCTGCCCGACGAGATCCCGGCCGCCGTGGTCGACGCCCTGCTCGGCGACCGGCCCGACCCAGGGCGGTGGCGGGTGCTGGAGCGGATCCTGGCGCGGCAGGTGCGCACCGAAGCCGCCCTGGTGCGCGCCCTGGCCAGGCGGCTGCAGACAGGTGATCGCCGCTGGCTCACCCCAGCCGTACCGCGTGGTGCCCTGGCCGCCCTCGCCGCGCTGCCCGACCTGCACTGGATCGCTGCCGCCACCACGCTGACCGGCCTGCTGCACGGTGAACCCGACCCGCGGCGGCTGGGCGAGGCACTGGCCACGGCGGCCGGCTCCGGACCCCTGCCCTCGGCGCTGACCGAGGAGGTCCTGCCGGTGCTGGCACGGTGGCCGGCCGCTCAGCTGGACCGCCTGGCCCAGGAGTTGTGGCATCGCTCGCCGCACCTGGCGACGCAGCTCTACCAGCACATCGCCGATCGGACGGACACCGCGCCGCTGCGGGCGGAGCTGGTGCGGTACTCCGAACGGGAACTCCAGCGGCTGGACAGGGCCCTGTGGGCACTGGGATACGGCACCCGGCAACCGAGGACCGGTGGCGGCGGCGCTGCCCCGCCGCCGCCCGGCGCGCGCGACGGCGGGTGGCGAGGCCTGCTGCCCGGGCGACGGGGGAAGGAGCAGTGAGCCTGGCCATCGACATCGGAACGCGCTTCGTGCGGTTCGCCCACCTGGACGCCGCCGGCCGCCCCGGCCTGGCCGATCTGGAGGGCGCCCTCCCCGGGGAGGGCCTGCCGGTGGCACCCGGCCGCGCGGGCCAACTGGTGCTGGCCGAGGGCTGCGCCGCGTTCCTCGCCCGCCACGGCCCGCCGGACGCCGTCGTCCTGCTCTGCCCGCCGGCGCAGTCGGCGGCCTGCTCCCAGGTGATCGTCGAATGCTTCGGGACGGACCCGGGCGCCTTTCCGCCGCCTCGGCTGCTGCGCCCGGCGGTGGCCGTGCTCGCCCTGCTGCGCCACGACGGCGGGGCGCAGCAGGGGACGTGGGCGGTGTGCGAGCTGGGCGCCGCGGCGGTGGAGATCACCGTGTGCTCACTCGCGCCGCACCGCCTGACGGTGCTGCGGACCGTGCGGCGCCGACCGCACGGCGGGTACGGCGCCGCCTTCGACGACGCCGTGACTGACGCCGTGACTGACGCCGCGACTCACGCCGTGACCGACGCCGTGACCGACGCCGGGCCGGGCGGAGCCGACGCGGCCTCACTGGCGGCCCTGGGACAGGCACTCGGGGCCCCAGGAGCCGGCGAGCGCCTCGACCTCTCACTCGCCCGCGCCGAGCTGGACCCGGCCCGGCACGACGACACGCCCGTGCTGTGGCTCCGCGGCCGGGAGGTGCCCGCCGGGATCCTGCGGCGAGCCCTGCTACCACTGCGCGAGGAGCTGCGGCAGGCCCTGGCCGAGGCCACCATCGACGCCCTGCCCACCGTCGTGGTGGGCGGCGCCGCCCGGCTGGCGGCCCTGCGCCGGCAGGCGGGCGGAACGGGCGGGTGCGTCGAGCTGCCCGGTGGGGTCGACCCCGCACTGGCCGCCGTCCTCGGCGCGTCCCTGGTCGCCGCGGGTCGGGTCGACGCCGCGGACCGCTATCCGCACGCACTGGTGATCGGCACCCGACGGGTGCGCCACGGCCGACTGACCTCAGCCGAGCTGACCCTGTGCCCACCCGGTGCCCTGGTCCCCGCGGCGCCTGCGGTCTTCGCCTGCGAGGGCGGGCGGCCGGTCGCCGTGGGCGGCGCCGGCGACGTCCCCCGGGAGGTCGAGGTCTGGGCGCGCGAGGCGGACGGCGGGCGGACCGTAAGGGCCGGCTCGGCTCGGCTGCCCGCGAGCACACCGGATGAGCGATTCCACGTCGGCGTCGCGCTCGCCCTTGACGGCACGGCCCGGCTGGTGCTGCGGCCAGCGGACGGCGGCGCATCCCACGAGTACCCCCTCGGCGAGCTGCCGGGCGACTTTGAGGAAGTGCGGCAGTGAACTTAACCGACCACCGTTTCGACCCGGCCGCGTGGCTCACCCGCGGCTCCCGAACCCGGTCCCTGACCCTGGCGGTCGTGGCCCTGCTCGCCCTGTGCGTGCTGCTCCCGCTGCTCTTCGGCGCCCTGATCGGCTTCCTGCTGCTGCTCCTGCTGCTGGCCGGGCTCGGCTGGCTCGGAGCCAACCGGCCGGCCCTGGACGGGTACCTGCTGGTGGAGCCGGCCTTCGGCGGGAGCCGGCCGGAACGCGTCGTCCTCACCGGCCGAAGCGTCGCGCTGCGTCCACAGGTCGGCGGCGCCGGGCGGGTGTACGGCCGGCGCCGGCTGACCGGCGGCCGGCTGCGCCTTTCCGTCCGCATCCGCTACAGCCCGGATGGTTCGGCCGCGCGGGCCAGCGCGGCGACCTGCGCACCCGGCAGCCGCGTCGTGGTGGGCGGGACGGCCTTCAGCTACCACGGGCCCTCGGCCGGCGCCGCCCCCTCGGGCGGGCTCCGGTGAGCGCGACCGGGCTCCTGGTCAACGTGGCCGCCACGCGTGTGGGCACCCGGGCCCTGGGGCCGGGTCTGCGCTCCGTCCTGTGGGTGCAGGGCTGCCCCTTCACCTGCCCTGGCTGCATGTCGCCGCAGTGGATACCGGACCGGCGAACCCGGCTGGTGACCCCGCGTGAGCTGGCCTCGGAGCTGCTGGGTGACGCGCGGGTGACGGGCCTGACCCTCTCCGGCGGCGAGCCGATGGCGCAGGCGGACGCGCTCGCCGAGATGGTGGCCCACGCCCGGGCCGCGCGCGACCTCTCGGTGCTCTGCTTCACGGGCTACCGCCTGGAGCGGCTGCGCGCGGACCCGCCCAACCCGGGTGTCGCCCGGCTGCTGGCCTGTGTCGACACCCTGGTCGACGGCCTGTACGTCGCCGCGCTGGACGACGGGCGGGGGCTGCGCGGCAGCCGCAACCAGCGGGTGCACCGGCTCAACCCTCGCGCTGAGGAGGCCGGCACCGACTTCGAGGAAGGCCCGCGCAGTGTCGAGATCGCGCTGGAGGGACCGACCGCGCTGCTCGTCGGCGTGCCCCCGCCCGGGCTGCTCACCGCCTTCGACACCGCGGTGGACACGGTCCGGGCCCTGACGGGCGGCAACCCCGGTGGACGCGGTCCGGGCCCTGACGGGCGGCAACCCCGGTGCGACCAAGGACGCAAGAGGGAATGTGACGGAACGGATGGGCAACGATGAGCGGTAGGAAGCGCATCCAGGTGGACGAGTCCGCGTGGTACGGGCTGCTGCGCAGTGCTGAGCAGCTCAGGGAGGTCCGCCGCGACCTTCCCCGGCTCCTGGAGGACGTACGCCGGCAGGCCCAGGTCGACGTGGCGAACGGCTTCGCGGACGTGCGCGACCGGCAGCAGCGCAGCGAGGCGGGCATCCAACGGCTCAGCGAACAGACCCGTGCGCTGGAGGCCGAGACCAACCGGCGCCTGCAGCAGCAGACCGCCGACCTCCAGCGGAAACTGACAGAGGGAGTCGGGGAACTGCGGGCCGAGACGCGGGAGGCGCTGGACGCCCAGCAGCGCGCCATGGCCTCCGCGCTCGCGGCCGAGCGCCACGAACGGATCGCGCAGAGCGCGGGTCTGGCCCAGCAGCTCGGCGAACTGACCCGTGACCGCGCCCGTGCCGAGGAGTTGTCCCGCACCTGGCTCGCGGACGCGGACACGATCACGGCCCTGATCGCCGAGACCCTGCCGCACGAGCGCTACGCACCCGGGGAGTTGGCTGCCGTGCGGACCAGGGTGGCGCAGGCCCGGGAGAATCACGCGCTCTGCCGCTATGACGCGTCGCTGGCCGTCTCCCAAGAGAGCTACCACGCTCTTGGCGAACTCCGGGTCCGGATCGAGCAGGAGGATCTGGCCCGCAGGTCATGGCAGGTGGCCGCGGTGCAGGCCGCGGCACTGGTCGAACGACTGATCGAGGAGAATGCCGAGCGACCCGTGCTCGGGCCCGACCGGCGGGAGATCCCCGGTGCGGTGCTCGACGTCGACTACTGGTCGGGCGGAGGGCTCGAAGAACTGCGCCGGGTCACCGCCCTGGTGCTGGACCGGGCCCGGGACGAGGCCACTTCGGCGCAGGAACTGCGGCTGATCGGCGAGCAGGAGGTGCCGATGCTGGAGGCCCGGCTGAGCGACGCCGTCCAGCGGGCCGCCCTGAGCCAGCTCGCCTCGCAGATCCGGGTCAACCTCGCCGACGAGGTGGCGCACGTGCTGGCCGAGACCGCCTTCTACTCCTTCGAAGACGCCGAGTTCGTCGACGCGGACCAGCGCGGGGGCTTCTTCGCCAGACTCCGCCACGAGAACGGCAGCAAGATCGTCATCGACATCGAGCAGGCCGAACCGGATTCCGGCGCCGTGGTGCTGCGCGTGCTCTCCTTCGACCAGGACACCGAGTCGGAGGCCGACCAGCGCAGCCGTGCCGAGGCGATCCGGTACGCGCTCGCCGAACGCGGCCACCAGGTGCAGGTCCCGGTGGCCGAACTCCCACCCGCACCGGCCTTGGACCCGACGCCGGAGCCGGCCGAGGACCGGTACGACCCGGCGGCCCATCGAAGGCGCGGGGCCCGACGCGACGAGGTCCCCGGTCCGTGAGCACCCCGGCATCGTGGTCGGACCGCTCCGCCTCGCGCGGCGGCGACGAGCAGCGCGGGGAGCGGTTCCGTGGGCTGCGGCTGAGCACTGACGAGCCGTTCACCGTGCTCTACGGTCCGGGCGTGGACGACATCTTCGTCGACCCCGACTACCGGGTGCGCGGGCTTGAGGAGGTGCTGTGGCGGCTGCTGCGCGCCGAGGGCTACCAGCGGATCGTCTACTCCTCGCTGAGCCGGCCGCTCTACTTCCGCGACCCCGAATCCCGGCGGCTCAGCCGGCCCGACGCGGCGGCCCCGGCCGCCGGCCCCGGCCCGCTGATGCGCAATCCGGGCCTGCGCGGCCCGCTGGGACGGCTGCGGCTCGGCGGCGACACCGGCACCCCGCTCCCCGCCCGGGACGTCGCCGCCGGCCAGGCCCCGCCCGCGCGCGCCGTGGCGGACCCGTTCGCGGTGATGACGCATCACGGATACCTGCGGCACCGCGCGGTGCGCAGCGCGGTGGTCTACACCCAGGCCGAGGAGATCCTGCGCCACCACCAGGCGGCGCGGCAACTGGCCGGCGCCCTGGCCGACCAGGCCAGGGACCACCTCAGCGGCAACCGGTGGATCTTCGTCTTCCGGCAGGCGACCCTCGGCGAGGCCGAGCGCCTGGTGGCCGCCCAGGGCGCCTATCCGGCGCTCGCCGGCTTCATCCGGGCCCAGATCGAACAGTCGGCGCTCGGCGGCGCCTTTCGCGTCGACCTCCCGCAGGACGCGGAGCTCGGGCGCCTGATCCAGAGGCTGCGCCTGCAGGAGGGGTTGCGGATCGGCGACTGGCAGGAACTCGAACCGGTGCTGCGCTCCTTCGCCGGCCGCCCGCGCCGGGCCTCCGCCTGGCGCGAGGACCTGCGCGGGCTGATCACCGACGGGACCGCGCTCAGCCGGCGCGCGGTCCTCGACCGCGGCCTGGTCACGTCGGTGACGCCGTACGACGACACCCCTTGGGCGCGGCTCAGGGCCATGCCGGGTCTGGAGCCCATCAAGCGACACCTGCGCGCCCTGCGCGACCGGACCGAGTCCACCCGGGAGCTCGTTGCCCGGGGCGTGACCCCGCGTGACCCCGGGGCCCACCACCTGGTGTTCAGCGGCAACCCCGGGACCGGAAAGACCACCGTTGCCCGCCTGGTGGGTGAGATCTACCGCGACCTCGGCCTGCTGCACCGCGGCCACCTCGTCGAAGCCAAGGCCCCGGACCTCGTCGCCGGATTCGTCGGCCAGACCGCGGAACGGACCAACGCGCTGATCGACCGGGCCCTGGACGGCGTGCTCTTCATCGACGAGGCCCACGGCCTGAGCGACCAGCAGGACGGCTTCGGTGGCGAGGCGATCACCTCACTCGTCCAGCGGATGGAGAACGACCGCGGGCGGCTGGTAGTGGTGGTGGCCGGTTACCCCGCCAAGATGGCGGAATTCCTCGAAGCCGACCAGGGCCTGGCGGACCGGTTCGCGGCCCAGATCCACTTTCCCGACTACGACCCCGAGACGCTCCACGCCATCCTGCTCGGCATGCTGGCCGACCGCGGCCTGCACCCGGACGAGGCCGCGCACCAGCAGCTGCGCGCGGTCCTCGCCGGAATGTACCGGGTCCGCACCGAGAAGTTCGGCAACGCTCGCGCCGTGCGGCTTCTGGCCGAGGCCCTGTCCGGCGCCTGGCAGGGGCGGGTGCGGAAGGAGGTCGACCTGCCACTGCTGCCCGAGGATCTCCCTTCGGAGTACCAGGCCTACCTGCCGCGCCCCGCGCCTGCCGCCGCGGACCTGCTCGCCGAGCTGGACCACCTGGTGGGGCTGCCGAAGGTGCGGGAGTTCCTGACCGGGATGACCGAGCTGCTGGCCTTCCGTCAGGCCCGCGGCCTGGAACTCACCCGGCCGCCGCACCTGCTGTTCCTCGGCCCGCCCGGGACCGGGAAGACCACGGTGGCCCGCCTGGTCGGACGGATCCTCCACGCCCTCGGGCTGCTGCACTCCGACAAGGTGGTCGAGGTGACCCGCGCCGAACTGGTGGGCCAGTACATCGGCGAGACCGCGCAGAAGACCAAGGAGGTCGTCCGCTCCGCCCTGGACGGGGTGCTCTTCATCGACGAGGCCTACAGCCTCGCCGCCGGCCCGGGCCGCCAGGACTACGGCCGGGAGGCGGTCGACACGCTGACCCGGGAGATGATGGAGAACCCCGGGCGGTTGGTGGTGATCGCCGCCGGCTATCCGCACGAGATGCGGGAGTTCCTGGACGCCAACAGCGGCCTGCGTTCCCGCTTCACCCGGACGCTGCACTTCGACCACTACCCGACCGCCGACCTGGTGAAGATCCTGCGCCGTCGGGCCGAGGCGGACCGCTACCTGCTGTCGGCCGAGGCGGCGCAGCGCGCGGCGGCCTGGTTCGACGCCCGGCGGGCGGCACAGCCACGGGACTTCGGTAACGCCCGAGCGGTGGGTGAACTCCTTGAGGCGATGGAGATCCGCCTGGCCCAGCGCCTGGGCCGGTCCGGGTGGCAGGGGCCCGCCACGGAGCCGGTCGGCTTCACGGCGGAGGACGTGCCGCCGCCGTGAAGGCGGGCGCGAGCCCGTCGCGGCCTCCGTCACGGCCTGTGTCACGGCCTGTGTCACGGCCTGTGTCACGGCCTGTGTCACGGCCTGTGTCACGGCCTGTGTCACGGCCTGTGTCGGGGCCTGTGTCGCGTGGCAGCGTCAGTCGACTGTCCAGGACAGTGCCGCGTGCTCCTCGGCGCCCCGCAGGTCGCGCCGGTCCAGGGCCTGGCGCAGCCGGGCGTCCACCTCGCGGAGCCTGGTCTCCACCAAGGTGGCCAGCGCTTCGGCCTCGGCCAGGGCGGACCGCTCGGACGCACCGGCAGTCCCGGTCCTATCGGCAGTCCCGGTCGGATCGGCAGTCCCGGTCGGATCAGGTGATGAGGAGCTGCCGGCCAGTGCCCTGGCCAGTTCCGCGTCGGTCTGCGCGTGCAGGCGCAGCGCGGCGAGCCGCCCGTCGCGCAAGCCCCGCAGGTCGGCAAGCTGCTGCTCGGCCAGGGCCAGCCGCTGCTGTGCGCTGTCGAACGTCCGCTGCTCCGCGGCGAGCGCGGCCTCGGTGCGCTCGGCACGAGCCAGCGCCTGCCGGGTCTGCGGCGCGAGGACCGCCAGTTGCTCCTCGGACAGCTGCAGCAGCCGCTCGGCGCTGATCCGCAGGGCGTCCTCGACGCCCGCGTCCTTGCCGCGAAGGTGCAGCAGCCGCGCGCTGATGGCCGCCTGCTGCTCGCCGAGCCCGTCCAGGGCCCCGACGATCCGCTCCAGCCGGCGAAGCTCGTCGACCTGGCGGCGCAGTTCGGCGTGGTCGGCCAGGCGTCGGCGCAGCTCCTCCTGACGGTCGAGCAGGTTGGTCAAGTCGGCGCGCTCCGCCGCGAGCAGGTCCGCGGCCCGGGCCAGACGGCCCGTCAACTCCGCGACACCGCCCCGCAGGGAGGCGCCGGCGCGGGCGGCATCGAGCAGCCCGGGCACTGCGTCCGCAAGCGTCGCGGCCGCGCTCAACGCGTCGTCCAGTTCATAGACCACCGCCAGGGCCGTCGACCCGCCGGGGCCCGGGTCCAGGGTGCGCAGCTCGGTGCAGACCCGGCTCAATGCCGCCCGCAGGGCCCGCGGCGCGGCCATCGCGCCCTCGGGACCGGCACCCCCGGGACCAGCACCCTCGGGGCCGGCACCCTCCAGGGCGTCCTGGATCTCCCGCCTGAACTCCTCCACGCCACCCCCGAGGCCGGACCGACCCTGTCCCAGTCGGGTGTCATGCTATCGACGCAAAGGTCTCAGCCGGCGCCCGGGCCCGGATATCCTGGCGGTGGCCGATCGGCCGGACACGTCAACCAGGGGGATCTGTGACCGAGTTGCTGCGCTTCCGGGGCCCGCAGGGCAGTTCCCTGGTGGTGGAGGTGGAGGAGGACTCCCCGGGGATCGAGCTGGTCTCCCGCACGAACGAGGGCATCGCCGAGGCGGCGCACCAGCTCGACGAGGCGCTCGCCGCCAGCCGTCCGACCATCGAATCCGTGCTGAGCTCACTGCGGCACCTGAAGCCCGAACAGATCGAGGTCTCCTTCGGCATCAAGCTCAACGCCGAGGCGGGGGTGGTCATCGCCAAGACCGCCGCCGAGGGACACTTCGACGTGACGCTCAGCTGGCGAACCGCCGGGCCGGCGACGGAGGACTGAGTCGTGGCGATCGATCCGGCCCGTCCGCCCTGGCTGGTCGGCATCCGGCCCGCAGGCGCGCCGGCGCCGGAGGGGTGCGGGACGCTGGTCACGGACCGACTCGTACTCACCTGCGCCCATGTGGTCGACCCGGCGAACCCCGCCGAGCCCCCGACCGGGCCGCTGCACGTCCACTTCCCGTTCCTGGCCGAGCACGAGCAGATCCCCGCGTGGGTGGTCCCCGGCGGCTGGCACCCGCGGCAGGGCTGGGCGGGCGACGTCGCGCTGCTGGAGCTGAGTCGCCCTGCGCC
This sequence comes from Kitasatospora sp. NBC_01287, assembly GCF_026340565.1. Taxonomy (NCBI): domain Bacteria; kingdom Bacillati; phylum Actinomycetota; class Actinomycetes; order Kitasatosporales; family Streptomycetaceae; genus Kitasatospora; species Kitasatospora sp. NBC_01287. Next base: position 7,368,989 of record NZ_JAPEPB010000001.1, on the reverse strand, counting down.
GCCCGGAGCCGGCCCGGCACCGCTGTGCCGCACCGACGCCGACCTGTTCGACCACACCTTCCGCTGCTACGGATTCCCCAAGGGCCACGAGTCGGGTGGAGTATCCATCCGCGGCGACATCGTCGGCTACTCCGAGATCGACTGGCTGCAGCTGGAGTCGACGACACCGACCGGCTGGACCACCGAACCCGGCTTCTCCGGCGCTCCGGTGTGGGACAACACGCTGCGTGGCGTGGTCGGCATGGTCGCCGCGCGGCAGAAGCCGGACAGGACCGACCGCCGCGTGGGGTTCGCCAAGTCCCTGGACTCGATCGGTCGGCTCTGGCCCGCTCTCGGCCCGCTGGTCCACGACATCACCGAGCAGGAACAGCGCGAGCAGCTACGCACGTTGTTGGCCTTGCCGCTCACCGCCGCCGGGGAGCTGCCCAGGCTGGACCAGCTCGATCCGCACGACCTCGGGGTCAGCGAGTCCAAGTACACCGCCGCCGGTCACGAACCCTATGTCGCGCGGCCCTCGGCCGACCGGGAGCTGGACGAGGCCCTGGCTGCCGGCGGCTTCGTGCTGGTCACCGGCGGCTCCAAGGCCGGCAAGTCCCGTACCCTGCACGAGCGCCTGAGCCGTGGCCACGGCGAAGCCCGGGTGGTGGTCCCCCGGCGCCACCGGGGTGCCCTGGAGGCCCTGGTCCGGGTCGGCCTGCCGCAGACCTCCGGGCCCGGCGAAGAGGTCGTCATCTGGCTCGACGACCTGCACCACTACCTGCTCTCCGGGGCCTTGGACGCCGGCGTCCTCGACCTTCTGCTGCGGCACGACCCGCCCTGCCTCCTGGTCGCCACCCTCACTCACCGGCACCGGGAGGAGCTGCGAACCCTGGACAACGAGGTCGGCCGCGCCGCCGGTGCGGTGCTGCGCCGGGCCACGGTGGTGACGCTGCCGCGCACGTTGGTCGAGGAGGAGCGCCGGGAGGCCGCGCTGCTCTACCCGCGGGAGGACTTCTCGCAGCGCGGCATCGGCGAGATGCTGGTCGCCGCGCCGGCCCTGGAGTCCCGCTTCGACGCGGGCACCGAGCAGTGCCCCGAGGGCTGGCTGGTGGTCAGGGCCGCCGCCGACTGGGCTCGGATGGGCGCGCTGGCCCTGCTCGACGAGCCGACCCTGCGCGAACTCTTCGACGAGTACCGGCGATGGGCCGCCGAGCTCGACGTGGAGCCGGGCGAGGCGGCGTTCCACGCGGGCGTCGACTGGGCGCGCGACCGCGCGCCGGCCGGGATCGCCCTGCTGGGCAGGACCGCCGACGAGTCCGGACGGCCGGGCCACGACTTCGCGCGGCCGGGCCACGAGTCCGGGCGGGCGGGCCACGAGTCCGGGCGGGCGGGCTACGCGGTCTTTCCCTACATCGCCGAGTACCTGGACGCCGTCGGCGGACCCGCGACGGAGATCCCCGACTTCGCCTGGGCCCGGGCTGCCCGCACGCTCTCCGACGCCGACCTGCTGACGCTCGCCTACGTGGCCGGGGCCCGCGACAAGGAGGACGTCGCCACCGCCCTGCTGACCCGTCTGGTCGAGCAGGGCCAGGAGGAGGACGTGCGCGCCACCGCCGCCCTGCTGCTCGCCCTGGTCCGCATCTACCGGCGGGAGTTCGCCGAGGCCGAGGCGCTGCTGCGCCAGGCAGCGGCAGCGGGACCGGAGAACGTCGCCGAGCTGGCCAAGGCCGAGCTGGCGGATCTCCTCGCCGCGCGCGGGGACTACCCGGCGGCGCGGGAGCTGCTGGAGGCCGCGATCAGCGCACGGGACCCGCACGTCGCCCTGATCGCCCAGGCCGGGCTGGCCGGGGTGCAGTGGCAACTGGGCGAGGTGGAGCAGGCCGAGCGCCTGCTCGCGGCCGTACTGGCGTACGGGGTCTCGGAGGTGGGCCCGCGCGCCACCGAGCGGCTCGGCCGGGTGCTCGCCGGCCAGGGAGGCGCGCCCGTGATCGCCCCGCTCGGCCTGGGCGGACCGGAGCACGGCAAGCAGGCCATGGCGCCGCGGTCGACGGGCGGCGGCGAGCCGGCGGACCAGCCGTGGCTGCTGTCCGAGGTGGTCGGCGCGGCAGCGAGTTCCTCCATTGCCGCCATCGCTCGCACTCGCGTGGTCGGGCTGCTGGTCGGCCAGGGCGAACTCGACCGGGCCGAGGAACTGCTGCGGTCCGTGATCGAGGACGGCGACCCGCTGGCCCGCCCGGTCGCTCAGGCCTCGCTGGGGGAGCTGATGATCGTCCGGGGGCGCCATCAGGCGGCTGCGGACCTGCTGGAGCAGGCCGTCAGCGCCGCCACACCGGTGGCCGTCGACGGGCCCCGGCTCTACCTGGGCGTAGCCCGGCTCCACCTCGACCAGGTGGACGAAGGGCTGGCGCTGGTCCAGCAGGTCGCCGGGGCGGGACACCCGGAGAAGGCGCCCGAGGCGACGGCCCTGCTCGGCTTCTGGTTCGCCAACGCCGGGAGGCACGAGGAAGCCGAACACTGGCTGCGGCTGTCGATGGCGGGTGACCACTCGCGCTGGGCCCGGACAGGTCAGGTCGGGCTCGCCTGTCTGCTGGCCGGCCGGGGCGAGCAGGAGGAGGCGCTCCGGCTGCTGGCAGAGGTGGCCGCGTCGGGTCGAGTCGATCCCGGGCCGTGGGCGGCGCACCTGAAGGGCAACCTGGCGCTGGCGCTGGGGCGGCAGGACGAGGCGGTCCAGGCCTACCGGACCGCGGTCGCGTACGGGCACCGCGAATGGTCCCTGGCCGCCCGGATCAACCTCGCCCTGGTCCTCGCCGAGCAGGAACCCGCCCAGGACGCCTCGCCAGGCGCCGGTTCCGCCCGCTGCGCGGCCTCGCCGCCGCGCGGTGGCGCCGAGGAGGCCGCCGCCCTGCTGGCGGAGGTTGCCCGGGCACCGCACGCCGAACTCGCCCCCCGGGCCGCCGACCTGCTCGGCGACCTCCTGGTGCGCGAGGGACGGCCGGAGGAGGCAGAGGCCGCCTACCGCATGGCGATCGGCTACGGGCACCCGGAATGGGCCCTGGCCGCCCGGATCGACCTGGCCATGCTGCTGGTCAACCTGGAGCGGTCCGACGAGTCCGAGGTGCTGCTGCACGAGCTGATCGCCTCCGGGCACCCGGTGGCGGCCGGCACCGCCACGGCCCTGCTCGGCGTCCTGCTGCTGTACACGGACCGCTGGGAGGAGGGGCGGGCCCACCTGAGGACCGCCGTCGACACTGCGAGGGGACCCGCGCTCCAGCTGGCCCGCTTCCATCTGGCCAAACTGCTGATCGAGCGGGACGAACCGCAGCCGGCCGCCGAACTGCTGCGCGCGGTGGTCGAGGACGAACCCTCGGAGGCGACCGAGGCCGCCCGGGCCACCCTCGCCCTGCTGCTGGTGCGAGGCGGGAAAGCGGACGAGGCCGCCGAACTTCTCGGGGGCGGTGCCGGCTCCGCCAACCCGCAGGACAAGGTGGCGGCCTTCGCCGAGGCCGGCGAGCACCTGTTCGACGCCGGCGAACTCCACGCTGCGGCCGAACTGCTGCAGGCCGCACGGGAGATCCCCGAGGTGGCGCGCGCACCCCGGGTGGCGGCGCTGCTGGGCGTCGCGCGGCGGGCCCTCAACCAGTTCCCCGAGGCGAGGGAGCTGCTGACCGAGGCGCTCGACTCGGAGGAGGAGCCGCTCGAACCGATGGTCCGCCGCTACCTCGGCAGCACCCTCTTCCGGCTGGGCGAGTCCGCGCAGGCGGAACAGGTGCTGCTGCCGCTGGCCCGGGCCGAGTTGGACGGCGGGCACCGGCCGGGGGCACTGCTGCTGCTGGCGCAGGTCCTGGACACCATTCCCGGACGGCAGGGGGAGGCCGGCAACTGGTTCGAGGCGGCGAGCCACTGCGGCGACCCCGAGATCGAGCGCCGCGCCAGCCTCGACCACGCGCTCCAACTCCAGCGGCTGGGCCACCCGGAAAGAGCCCGGGAGATCCTCGCCACGCTGAGCGGAGAGGACACCGACCGTGCTGACGGTACCGATCACGATGACTCCGCCACCCCTGGTGACAGCGCCGACCGCGGTGGCGACCTGCTGGACACAGCCGAACCCACGCCCGCCACAGGCCTGCCGACAGCCGTGCTGCTCCTGCTCGCGGACCTCGCCGACGCCGAAGCCGACCCCGCCGAGGCCGCCTACTGGCGCACCTGCGCCGAAGCGGCTGGCAGTGCCGGGCGGTAGTACTACCCAGCGCTCATCGAGACGGCAGACGACCGTGCGGCCCAGCCTGCCCCGGGTCGGCGGGGACGGGACCGGCGGCACGGTTGACTGTCCCGTTCTGTCCCGTCCCGTTCTGTCCCGTTCTGTTCTGTCCTGCTGGGGGTCCGGGGGAAATGATCTTCAGAGTTGCGGGAACGAACCATCTGCTGGCTGGGTGAAGTCGCAGGTCAGCGGAGTGCGCCGGTTTCCCCATCGACCATGAGCCCACGGGTTCCGGAAAGTGCTGGTTGAGATTCATCTCAACCAGCACTTTTTGCTTTCCCGAATCGTAGGTCAGGATCAGGCCGAGCTGCCGGTAGAACGCGACTCGGCCAGCGGCCTCGACGGTGGCGAGGACGGCGACCAGGACCGGCGAGCCGGTCAGCTGCCCCCGCTCACGCGGGGCGGACAAGGTCTCAAGAGCCGCGACCCGCTGCTCGAACGGGTGACCCCCGCTCGCGCGGGGAGCACGCGGACCCACTGATGGGCGGACTGCGGCACGGCGGACCACCCTCGCATCGGCGGGAAGCACTGCACCATCAGCCACCGCCACCACCGCGCTCCTGGCAGCCGACCGCCGCCCCTGAGGGCTGGCCCACAGGTCATGGATCCCCGTCGTGTCTAGTCTTGGCTCGCACTCGGCCTCATCGTCGCTGCCTGCGATCGGGCGACGGGTGCGTTTCCGTTGAGGTGACCTCCGTGGTGGATCATGCGGCGAGGGCGAGTTGGCCCTGGTAGCGGGTGGCGTGGGTGCGTTCTGACTCGCGTTGGAGGTGGAAGGCCCAGTACTCGTCGATGTCACCGTTCGCGATCACGGCCGCAGCGCGAGGACGGCCTCGGCGTCGTTCAGGGCCAACGCTTGGACGGGCCGGTAGGTGACGTGTCCGTAGAGGACCGTGAGTACCTCGCGCGGGTCGGCCAGCACCGCCGTCACCTCGCGCGGCTCCTCACTCATCGGATCGTGGCCGAGGACCCGCACCGGGCCCTGCTGCAGCTGCGCGGCATACGAACAGGCGTTGGTTGGCCCGACCTTAACCCGCGAGGTCGACCCTCTGCCCATCTCCGCTGCCCCGCTCTTACGGAAGCCATCGAGGTGGGTCTGTACAGCCAACACCCGAACCAAGCGGATCATGAGGCAGATGCACGGCCGAGCCGGGTTCCCCCTACTCCACCACCGCATCCTCCTCCAGTGATCACTACGCAGCGCTACCACCGATTTCGGGGCGGCGCCGAAGACGGTACAGACCCAGCGACACCACCGTGGGCGGCCCGTGAGATGGTGCGGAGGCTGCCGTCCCTTCGGGGATGGCAGCCTCCGGCACGGAGTCCAACATCATCCCGAGTGAGCGTCATGTCGGTCCGAGAGATGGGAGTTGGCCCTGTTGATGGAAACTGATGGGGCACGACGGGGCTCCCGAGCAAGGTGCCGGGTGAGGTGCCGGGTGAGGTGTGGCCGGTTGCGCCGGGGTCGCCGGCTGCGGTGCCCTGGCACCTGCCGTGGTGGTGCTCGGGCCGTTCATCGAAGCTGTGCCGGCGGGCGGCCTGACGGTCCGGTCGCGGCTGGGCAGTTGGGACAGGGGGCGGCCGGTCCAGTGGCGAGCGGCACCCGCCCGCTTTGTGTAGGCGGGTGCCGCGGTGGTGTCCGGGATGGTCAGATCACGGTGAAGGGGATCGGGCCGGCCAGGGTGGTGTAGCCGTCGTTGAGGAGGTACCAGGCGGCGTAGTTGCCGGGGTTGGCGAGGCCGCCGGTCGTGGGGAAGGTCAGGCTGCCGCTGGTGTTGGGGGCGTACTGGAAGGTGAGGGACTCCCTGGTGCCGGGGGTGGCCCCAGCGGGGTAGATGCCGATCCAGTTCTTGCTGCCGGCGGTGGCCGCGGTGGTGGCGTACTGGAAGGTGATGCTTGCCCCGCGGGCGGGCGTTCCGGTATTGGCGGTCAGTGTGCTGGCCGGTACGGGGGCCGGGGCCGCAGTGGCCGCCGGGGTGGGGATGCCGTAGAAGGCGGCGAGGCGGGTGGTGATGGTGTCGGTGTAGGGGGTCAGGGTGGTGAACTGGGTGGCGATGAGGGTCTTGGCGGCGGTGGTGAGGTCGGCCAGGTTGCTGGTGGCGCCGACCAGGTGGGGTTCGAGCTGCTTCATCAGCTGGTAGTCGCTGGTGATGCCCAGTGCGCCCATGGCGGTGCCGAGCGAGGGGGCGCTGCTGGCGGTGTCCTGGACGCGGCTGACGAAGGTGACGCGGTGCAGGATGCGCCAGCAGGGGGGCTTGCGGTCGCTCTGGCGGGCCTTGGCCAGTTCCTTGGCGTTCGGGTCGTTGCTGGTCTCCAGCCAGGCGGGGTCGATGACCTTGCCGTAGAAGTCCTCGTAGTTGTCGGTGGAGGTGTCCAGGTAGAAGGACATGAACCGGTAGGCGTCGACGCGTCCGGGGACCAGGACGGGCTGGTTGTTGGCGTCGAAGACGGCGTCGGTGCCGTTGTACTTCTGCAGGTTGTGTCCCGGTTGGGCGACGACGTCCAGGCTGAAGGTGCGGGTGGCGTCCTTGGTCCTGCGGCGGGTGACGCTGTAGCCGCCGCCCAGCGTGGCCTCGAAGCCGGCCTTGAAGCCGATGGGGCCGACATCGGCCTGGAAGCCGGCCTGGAAGGTGGCGCTGCCGCTGACGCTGTAGTCCCCCGCGGTGCTCTGGGTGACCTGGTCGGTGGTGGCGGTGGTCTCGGAGAACAGGCCGCCGGCGGCGGTCCACACGTAGGTGTTGACGATGTTGCGCCGCGCGGCCGACTTGTTGGCCGCGCGCCCCACCGCCGGGTCGCTCCCGCCCGCGGTGAGGCCGGTGCTGCCGGTGCCGCCCATCATGCCCTTCAGCACCCGGTCGGCGGCGGCTGCCACCGGGTCGGGGGCCTGGGTGTCGGTGGACACCGACTCGTAGAAGCCCTGGAGTTGCTGCTCCTCGCGCTGGATGCGGCGCTTGAGGGCGTACGCCTCACGGGGCCGGTAGTAACTGTAGGAACCGCCGTCGCCGGCGTTGGGGAAGGACGGGTCGGCGAAGGGCTGCAGAGTCGCTGCGGTGCCCTGGGCGCTGAAGCCGACCAGGCCGTCCAGGGTGCCCTGCTTGGTGTAGCGGGGGTTGATCGGGAACGCGATGATGTTCCAGTCCCGGGGGATGTCGGGGTTGGGCACCATCCGGTAGGCCACCAGGGCGCCGCTGTGGGCCAGGCGCAGCGCGTACTGGTCGGCGGTGTCGGACTGCACGATGGCGAAGCCGGTGTTGGCCGGCACCCAGCGCCGGCCGGCGGTGGCGTTGAGCTGGCCGGCGGGGTCGGTGGGCTCCCAGTGGCCGGTCAGGGTGACCGAGCTGGTGCGGGTGGTGGTGGCGCCCTGGCTCACCTGGGTGTCGTTGCTCCAGCTGTTGGAGTACTTCATCTCGTAGGTGGCGCCCACGCTGGCCTTGAGGGAGCTGAGGGGTTTGGCGGTGCCCGCGCCGAGCGGGGCGGCGACGACGAAGGTGTCGTCGCCCACCGAGCCCTCGAAGGTGGCTTTGGCGGAGGCGTCGACGCTGGTCTTGTTGTCCGAGGAGATCGTGTTGGCGACGGTGTTGGCCTGCACGAAGCTGACCGAGGACTTCTCGCTGTAGTCGTCGGCGGTGCCGGCGATCAGGTTCTCCGAGGGGACCGGCGGGGCGCCCTCCAGGTAGCCGACCAGCTGCGGGTTGAACTGCGCCTGGCCGACCCAGGTGGTGGTCAGGTCCCCGACCTTGAAGCCGGTGGTCAGCACCCAGGAGGTGCCGCGCAGCGAGGTGTAGCACCGCTTCATGACGCCGATCATCGTGCCGTGGGCGTCGCTCTGCAGATCGGCGTACTCCGAGGCGCTGGGGGTTCCGGTGATCAGGGAGTTGAAGGGGGTGAGGGTGCCGGTCAGCGCGGAGCGGACCTCGGCGGTGTCGTCGGAGATCGGCGCGGTGGACAGCACGATGCCCGGGGCCTTGGTCGAGGGGGTCAGGTCACAGCCCTGCAGCCCGGCGTCGGTGACGGTGGCGCCGGCGACGGTGGAGGCGGCGTCGAAGGGGTAGTAGGCCATCAGGTCGCCGCGCTCGCCGCGCAGGCGGGTGAACATGTTGTCCAGGAGTTGCTCCTGGGTGCGGCAGGTGCGCCAGATCCGCAGTTCGTCCAGGGCGCCGGTGAGGGCCTCGGTGGGCTGGCCGGAGGCATCCGTCATCGCGGCCGCGGTGACCTGGGCTGTGCCCGTGACGGCGAGCATGTCGTTGGCGCCGGCCAGGACGGCGATGCTGGGGTTGCCGTTGTGGTAGAAGGTGAGACGGTTGCCGGCCGGGTCGGGGGTGCGCACCCGAACAGGGCCGCGAACCTGGGCGGGGTAGCTGTCGCAGCCGTCGGCGGTGGTGGCGCCGGCGCTCTCATGGAACGCCCACCAGGCCACCAGGCCCTGGGACTTGGCGGTGACCGGCGCGCCGATCTGGTCCTTGTCACGGGCCACGTTCCAGATCCGCGCCTCGGAGAGGGTTCCGCGCAGTCCGAGCGCCGACGTGCTGATCTTGTACCGGCCGATCTCGCAGTTGGCGTCGTTGCCCACCGGCTTGGGGCCGTTGTACTTCTGCGGGTCGCCGCCCACGAGTTGGCCGTTGATGTAGAAGCGGATGCTGATGGTGCCGAGCTTGTCCTCGCCGGCCTTGCGGGTGACCGCGACCTTGGTGAACACCCCCGCCTTGAGGACGCTGCCGGTGCCCGAACGGTAGACCTTCTGCTGGCCCCTGCCCCCGGCGCCGGCCTCGAAGGTGAACGCGAGCTGGCCGTCGGACTCGACGTAGAAGCTGTAGGGGACGGCCGAGTCCGCGATGCCCGAGCCGATGGCGCCCTTGCCGATCAGGCCGTGGACGGTGCCCAGGGTGTCGAGCTGGACGAACGCCTCCAGGGTCAGGTCGTCGACCAGGTCCAGGCCGTCGGGCCCTGCGGCGTCCAGGTAGCCGTCCCCCTCCATGGCCATCGCCCAGTCCTGGCGGAACGCCATCGCCACATGCGCCCAGTCGCCGCCGGGGAACGCCTGCTGGCTGCGGAAGAACTGCTTGCCGACACCGGCCGCCAGCGAGTAGCCGCGCTGCGCGGTCTGGGTCAGGATGGGAACGCCGACCATGATTCCGTCGTGGCCGTTGCCCGAACGGTCCACGGTGGAGGCGTCGGTGAAGCTCCAGTAGCCCAGCAGTCCGGGCTCCTGGCCGCTGAGCTGACGGTTCACGAACGCCGCGATCTCGTCCGGGGTGCGGACCCGGCCCCACAGCCGGTACTCGTCCACGATGGCCTCCGCGGCCCAGCCCCCGCCCCAGCCGGCGATGCCCAGCATGGTGTGCCCGGTCCCGGGATACGGGGCGTTCGCGCGGCCCTGTGCGATCTGGATCCCGTCGCAGTAGATGGCGCGTGTCCCGGTGGACGTGTCGAAGGAGGCCGACCAGCAGTGCCAGCCCTGGTCCACAGCCAGCGACGCGGTCGCCAGCTCGTCGCCGGGCCAGCCGAAGACCATCTGGTTCGACGCATTGAAGCCCAGGTACAGGTTCGGATCCGTCATCGTGGGGCCGCCGTGTCCGAACAGCGTGTCCTGTCGGCCGCCGTTCCCGCGCCTGGCCCACACCTCGATGGTGAAGCTCTGCCCGGCCAGGGCGATGCCGGTTCCGCAGTCCACCCAGCTGCTCCCGTCCAGCGCGAAGGCACTGGTGGGCGCGCCCGGCTCCAGGGCCAGGGTGTAGGGGGCTCCGGGGACGGCGGCATGCCAGATCCGGGACCGGGTGCTGGTCATGGACGGGTTCACCCACGCCTCCACCGTCAGGTCGGCCGGCGAGGTGACCTTCGGCCAGGCGGCCTGGGGCAGGGTGAGGTACTGGGCCTTGCCGTCGAAGGACAGCGCGCGCCCCGGAGAGTTGCCGTGCCAGCGCGGCACCAGCGGGCCCGCCCCGTCGGCGGCGGCTCCGTTGGGCACCGGCGCGCTCGGGTTGAGGAGGTTCACGCCCACGATCTGCGAGCCCCGGTCCAGCACCGCGCCCACCATGGTGCTGGTCGCGGTCGCGTAGTCGTACAGCGCGGTCCGCAACTGCTGGCCGACCGTGCCGCTCAGGTCGCCGTTCGCCGTGACGGTGATCTTGTTGGCTCCGGCCGACACCGCCGCGGCCACCGTGCGGACCTGGCCGCCCACGGAGATCGCCGCGCCCGCGGCCAGGGGTTGGGTCAGCGCGGCGGCCAGTTCGATGATCTGGCCCTGGGCCGAGCCGACGGTGCCCAGGACGGTGCCCGGCGGGCGGACCCCGTTCAGCACCTGCGCGAAGGCGGTGGCCTGGCGCGGGACGCCGGGGAACGTCTCGGTGACCGTACCAGCGGTGACCGTGACCTGGCACAGGTCGGCGGTGGCGCCGTCGGCGACGCTCAGCGCGAAGTCGGCCAGTGTCGCGGCGCTGTCGCGCGCCAGCAGCGTCAGCTGACCGGTGCCCACCGCGATCGTCCGCGTCGCCCGCGAGACGTCGGCGGCGTAGTAGGCCGAGAAGAACTGCCCGTTCCCGCCCCGGAAGTACAGCACCACGTCACCGGTCGAACTCTCCAGCAGCGACGGCGCGTCCGTGGTCCACGCGAACGTCAGCAGCGACGCGTACACGCTCAGGCCCTCGCGGTCGGTGGAGACCTTGGGCATGGCCAGCACCACCTCCGAGCCGCCCTGCATCCCGCCGGTCAGCGTCGCCAGTGCCGCCTGCGCCGCGGTCAGCTGCGCCTGGTCGAAACCGAGCCGGAAGGCGGCCAGCCGCAGCGTCGGCACGGTGCTCTCCAACTGGGCGCGCTGCTGGTCGCGGAAGCCGAAGCGGGCGATGTCCGCGATGTAGTTCAAGGTGGGCTGCAACAGGTCGGCCTGCGCCTGGTCGGTCGCCAGCTGGGTCTGCGCCGCCGTCACCCGGTTCTGCGCGGCGGTCACCGCGTCCAGGTCCTGGGTGGGTGCGGGCTTGCCGACCTCGCCCAGCGGTACCAGGTAGGGAGCCATGGCCAGGCGCCCGTCACGCCCGAGCGCGAAGTCCACCGTGGCCACATACCGGCGATCCGCCGTCCCGCCGGTGGGCGCAGGGCCCGTCGTCGCGCAGGCCAGCAGTACCCTTGCCTGCCGCTTCTCCTGCGTGGGGGCGGCCCCGTAGCCGGTGGGCACCGGCTCCTGCTGGAAGTAGAGCGTCGCGGCCAGCGGCCCGACCGCCTGGCGGGTCCCGAAGGTGAACACGTCCCGCGACAGGCCCGGGCCGTCGCCGACCGGCGCGTCGGAAGCCACCCACTTCGGACCGATCAGCATCGCGGGCGAAGCACCGTCGCACTGGTTCGTGGTCAGGCCGCCGGTGCCCTCGTCGAACCGGAAATAGGTCACCAGGCCCGGTTCTATGCCCACCAGGCGCCGGCCCCGGTCGGCGAAGTCCGCCGCCGTGCGGGCCCGGTTCCACAGCCGCACCTCGTCGATGTCCCCGACGAACTGCTCGACGGCCTGCCCCGCCACCGTACGACTGCCCAGATACTCCACACAGGCCGGGCCCACCGCCACCGGCACCGCGCCGCTGCCCACGCTCACGCCGTTGACGAACAGCGTGACCGTCGACCGGTCGAACACCGCCGCCACATGCGCGTACGCGCCCATCGCCAGCGCCTGCGAGCCGGTCACGCTCCACCCGGTACTGCCCTGGCCGATCGACAGCCTGCGCGAAGCGTCCACCCCCAGGTGGAAGCCGTCCGCGCGGCTCTCGTCATAGGTGGCCGCGATCGTCCCGGACGGCGCCGTGGGCCGCACCCACGCCTCGAACGTGAACCCGTCCGGCCCCGCCGCCATACCGTAGTTCACCAGCTTCAGCACGCACGGCGGCCCGGCCGAGAACCGCAGCGCGGTGCCCGCCCGGTCGGTCGTGGCCGGCACCGGGACCAGCGGAAGCCTGGTGTTCGGGTCGATCCCCGGCTCACGCTCCAGCACCGAGGACGCGAACCTCGGATCCGGGCTCGTGTACAGCTGGGTACCCGCGATGTTGAACAGCCCGTCCTTGCCCTGCTCGCAGCTGAACGAGTCGATCTGGCCCTTGAGCGTGTTGCGAACGAACAACTGCCAGCGCGAGACACCGTCCACCGCGGTCGGCAGCAGCATCACCGCGAACCCACCGTCCTGGACCCGCTGCACGAACGAGAGCTTGCTCGTGGGCTCGTAGAACAGCTTCCCGTCCATGTCCCGGGTGCCCAGCGTGTCCGTACCCTCCACCGCCGGGGCGAACTTGCTGCGGCTGCGCTGGTAGCGCACCTCCACCACCGGCTTGAGGACCGAGCCCACCAGCACGAACCGGTCCACCAGCAGCGAGGAGTCCACCGGCGCGACTTTCGCCGGAGTCGCCCCCGTGGTCATCGTGTAGTCGGTGCGCGCCGGATCCCCCGACAGCGCGGTCCCCGACGTCTGGAACACCGCGTTCGGGTCATCGGCGCCGATCGACTGCCGGAACACCAGGATGTACCGGCCGTCGGAGACCACCTGGATCGGCGCTGACGCGGTCAGCCGCGCCGTGGTCGACAGGAACGGATCGCTCTCACCCGCGAACAGCTTCTCCGGCGCCGTCTCGACACCGCTGCCCTTCTTGACCGTCGGCATCACCATCGCCACCGGCGCCTGCGCCCCCGGGTCCACGATCTCCGACGGGAACGCCAACAGACCCGGATCCGCGTTCCAGTACGCCACGTCCAGCGGCCCGCGCACGCCCTGGGCCTGCTCCAGGTCCAACACGCTGTAGTAGATCCGCCGCTGGTCGTCCATCGCGAACGCCACCGTCGTACCACCGTGACGCACCGTCGTCGTCGACACGTACGTCTTGTCCCGGTAGACCTTCACCAGGGTCTTGTCCTGCATCAGGCAGACTCTCCTCGATCGCCAGGCCCGCACCGCTGCGGGCCGCTGTGGAACGCCCGGACGCGGACGCTCAAGACCTGCGGCCCCCGGCCCCGGCAGACACCGGCACACAGGGATCCACGACCGCACCACACCTGAGGACCACCCGTGCCACCCACGGCCACACCGGCGGATCGCGAACAGAAGAGCAGGACCAACGCCCCACGTGGCAGGCCCCGGGGAATGACAGCAGGGACGACAACAACCCGAACGACGAAGCACCCTGACGATGCCTCAGCGCTGCCAGTACCCTGGCACGCCCACCCACCTCGCCGCAGTCGAACACCGGAACCAGTCACTCCTCTACCCGGCACTGACGTTCTGTCCTGATGCCGACCCACGGTCCAGATCCCGGCCGCAGGATCGTCCGTGATCACTCTGCTCACCGTCATCCGCAAGAAGCCCGAGGTCTCCACCGAGGACTTCCGCCGCTTCAGGAAGCACGAATACGGACCGACCTACGAGGCGCTCCCACAGACCCGCGCCTACGTCCAGTACCCCCTCACCGACCTCGCCTCCGACGGTGCGGAGGACCCCATCGACGCCATCGCGCAGATCAGCTTCGAGTCGCAGGAGGCCATGGCCGAGGCACCCTCGACCGACGCGTACAAGAAGGCCCACGACTTGCGCGAGCAGTACATGCGCGAGACCTCCGTCGGCATCCACTCGGCACGCGTCGACGAGACCGTCACCTTCGTGTGAAACCGGACGGCACCCGGCGGCCCCGGCCGGGTCCGTGCGCCGCCGGTCAGAAGATGGACCAGCCGGTGTGGGTGGTGAGGGTGTCGAGCGCGGTGATGCCCGCGATCGAGTTGCCGTGGCGGTCGAGGGCCGGCCCCCAGGCGCAGAGCGTTCCGCGACCCGGGATGACGGCCAGGATGCCGCCGCCGATGCCGCTCTTGGCGGGCAGGCCGACGCGGTGGGCGAACTCGCCCGCGGCGTCGTAGGTGCCGCCGATCAGCATGACGGCGTTGACGCGCTTGGCCTCGCTGCGGGTGAGCAGCCTGGTGCCGTCGGCCCGTAAGCCGTGCCGGGCCAGGAATCCGCCGGCCACGGCGAGGTCCCGGCAGCTCATGGTGAGGGCGCACTGCCAGAAGTAGTGGTCGAGGACGTCCGGGACGGGGTTGTCGAGCCGGCCGTGGTCGGCCAGCAGGTGGCCGAGCGCGGCGTTGCGGTGTCCGTGCTGGCTCTCGCTCCAGGCGACCTGGGCGTCGAAGTCGATGCGGGGGTTGCCGCTCTCGGTGCGGAGGAACTCGCGCAGGGTGCCCCGGGAGTCCCCGGTGAGGGTGAGCAGCCGGTCGGTGATCACCAGCGCGCCGGCGTTGACGAACGGGTTGCGGGGGATCGCGTTCTCCCGCTCCAGCTGGGCGAGGGAGTTGAAGGGCGACCCGGAGGGCTCCTTCCCCACCCGGGTCCACAGCGAGTCGCCATCCGCGGCCAGGACCAGAGCGAGGGTGAACACCTTGGAGATGGACTGGATGGAGAACGGGACCTGCCAGTCCCCAGTGCCGCGTGGCGGCTTGCGGGTCGCGGTGTCCGCGATCGCGAGGCCGAACCGGTAGGGGTCGACGGCGGCGAGGGCCGGAATGTACTGGGCGACGGTTCCCTCGGCCAGGACGGGATGGACTGCCTCGTTGATGCGTTCGAACAGGTTCTCGTAGTCCATGCCGGTCCCCCTCCGCGGGCAGGACGCCGTTGTCCGGCCCGGCATCAGCATGCGCCGGGGCGCTCGCGGGGGGAAGAGCGCCCGCAGCGGAGAGGCGAGGTCCGATTTCCGGCTATCGTGACATTCGGGTACATCGCATGACCGGAAAGTGACGGACGTCGGATGGTGGATCACCTCACCCAGACCCACAACGCTTCCTCCCCGCGGTCGTCGGAACAGGAGAGCACCCCGCAGGGGGACATCGCGGCACTCCACGGAACCGTCATGAAGTGCATGGGCCGCACCTACCAGGTGACCGTGCCGGACACGGCCACAGCGGTCACCATCATCGACGTCACGGACATCACCCACCCCACCCTGCTCGGCACCGCCCTGCCCGACAGCACGGGAACCTGGCAGGTCAGCACCGCCCGTTGCCTCGGCTCCACCCGGGCCCGGGACCTGCTCCACGCGGCAGCCCTCCTACACGAAGCCGCCCGCCCACGTCCCCAGTGACCGGGTCTGTACGCCTGTACAGACCCGCTCGACCAGCTCGCGGCCCGCCCCGCCCTCGGCATGGAGGCCGCCGAGGACACCCAGCAGCGGCTACCCGACCTGGCCGGCGGCCTCAGCGTCGCCCTCGCCCTCGCCCGCGCCCTCAAAACCATCGCCCGCGACACCCGCCGCCCCTCCACGGACCAGTGGGACGAGGCCTTCGAACTCTTCGACCTGCTGATCTGAGCGGGGCATCCACCGGGCCGGCAGTTCCGCCGGTTCGGCCGGGGTCGATCAGGTGGCGGAGCGACCGACTCCTCAACAGTGAGCGTGCAGGCGTCCCCGGGCCACGAGGCGGTCGAGTCGTCGCTGCTCTACGGCCGCCCAGCGGCCCACCCGATCCGGGTCGAGGGGTGCGCCGTGTCCGACGTGGATCTTCGTGGGACGGAGGGCCAGCGTCTCGCGCAGGCTGGCGAGGTTGCCGAGGCGGTCGTCGTGGAAGGGCGGGTTGGCGGGTCGCCCCTTGACGAGGCCCAGGAGCGGGGTGGCGACGAGGTCTCCGGCCACCAGGTCGCCGTCGTCGGTCAGGACGGAGACGGAGCCGGGGGTGTGGCCCGGGGTGGGCATGATGCGGGCCTGGACGCCGAAGTCCGCCGGGTGCGTCTCGCCGCGGATGAGCACGGTGGGGTCGAACGGTTCGGTGGTCTCGCGCACCCGGGAGGTGCGGGCGAAGAGGTGCCCGAACAGCCCGATGGGCAGGTACGGCTCGCTCACCCGACCTGCTCGATAGGTGCCCAGGTCGGCGATGTGGCCGGCGATGGGTGCGCCGGTGAGTCGGCTGAGTTCGGCGGCGGAGCCGAAGTGGTCGACGCGGCCGTGGGTGACGACGATCAGGCTGACGTCCTTGGGGTCCACGCCGTGGGCGGCGACCTGGTCGTGGATCAGTCGGCCGCTGCCGGGCGTTCCGGCGTCGACGATGACCGGTCGCTTGCCGAGCAGGAGATAGGCGTTGGCGACGTGCCGGCCGAGCACCGGTATGGCAATGACCTTGGTCGGTGACATGGAGGGGCTCCTTGACGGGTGCGGGATGGGCGCCCGGCCGAAGGACGGACCGGTCCGCGAGGCGGACCGGTCCGCCTCGCGGCTGGGCGCCGAGGAGTCCCGGTGGCCGCGCCTGTGATCGGGGCGCGCCGACCCGCCACGGCGACTTCCCCGCCGCGACGACCTCATCGACAGACTGGAGACCTGCATCATCAGCAGAAACGAAACCGTGAAACCGTGAAACCGTGGAGATCACGCGATCGAGTCACGCATTCGAACCGGCGCCCGGATGGATCACTGCGGAGGACGGCTTCTCGCGCCTGCTGTCGGTGGTTGGTCACAGGAAGTAGTGGCCTTGTTCGATGTCCTCGATGAGGCCGGGGTGGGTGGGCTTCCATCCCAGGAGTTGCTGGGTGATGGTGCTGGAGGCGGGCATGTCGGTGCCGAGGAGGCGCACGAGCATCCCGTTGAACTCCTCGGCGGGCACGGAGTGTGCGGGTAGGTCGAGGTGTCGGCCGATGGCCTCGGCGATCTCGCGGACCGGCACGCCGTCGTCGCCGACGGCGTGCAGGACGGAGCCGGCGGGTGCCTGCTCGACGGCAAGGCGGTAGAGGGTCGCGGCGTCCTTGACGTGGACGGCGGGCCAGCGGCCGGTGCCGTCGCCGATGTAGCCGCAGACGCCCTTGGCCCGGGCCGTGGCGATGAGTTGGGGGACGAAGCCGTGACGCTCGCCCTCGCCGTGGACCGAGCGGGGCAGCATGACCAGGGAGGTGCGCACGCCCGTTTCTGCTGCTGCGAGCGCTGCCCGCATGGTGGCGATGCGGGCGGCGACGGGTCCTGCCGCGACGAGTTCGTCGTGCTCGGTCGTGGGCCGGCCGGGTGTCACGAGTGTGGCGCCGGAGATCACCAGGGGCCTGCCGGAGCCGGCGAGGGCGGCGGCGAACGTCTCGATGGCCTTGGCGTCCGTTCGTGTCGCGGCCTCGCTCGTGCTGGGAGTGACGAAGGCCAGGTGGATGACGCCGTCGCTGCCCAGAGCGCCGGCGCGCAGCACGTCGGTGTCGTTCAGGTCGCCGCGCAGCACCTCCGCTCCCATCGCGGCGACCGCGTGCGCGGAGGCGTCCGAGCGGGCCAGCCCGATGACCTGGTGCCCGGCGTCGATGAGTTCGGGGACGACGGCTGAGCCGATCCAGCCGGAAGCACCGGTGACGAAGATACGCATGGGGACTCCTTGGTGACGGCGCGGCCGAGGACGCGCAGCTCAGATTCGCTCGCGGGAGACTGATGCGACTCTGTTGCATCAACAGTACCGCAGCCATGCGACTAAGTCGCATCATTCGACAGGATGATGCGACCTGGTCGCTTCGCATAGACTGCGGTGGTGAGCAGATGGGCACCGGACGCACGTGAGCGCCTGGAGAGCGCGGCGTTGGACCTGTTCGTGGAGAACGGGTTCGACGAGACCACCGTCGCGCAGATCGCGGATCGCGCCGGTTTGAACCGCGCCACGTTCTTCCGCCACTTCACTGACAAGCGCGAGGTCCTGTTCGGCGGCGAGGACGTACTGGCGGGCCTGTTCGCCGACGGCATCCGCGCCGCCGCCGCGGACGCGACGTTCGCGCAGTGCCTGCGGGCGGCGTTCGCGGCCACCGACCCGGTCATGACCCCGCAGCGGCGGGCCAAGGCCGTCCAGCGCAGGCGGGTGGTCGCGGCCAACAGCGAACTGCAGGAGCGGGGACTGCTCAAGCACGCCCGGATCGCTGCGTCGATCAGCACCGCCCTGCGCGAACGCGGCACGGCCGAGCTGACCGCCCGACTGGGCGCGGAAGTGGCGATGCTCGCCTTCGCCATCGCCGCCGAGCGCTGGATCGAGGCGGACGACGACGAACCGTTCCCGCCCCTCGCCCAAGCGGCCCTGGGCGACCTGCAGGTGCGCGCCGCCGAGCTCGACGCCTGACCCGGCACACACACCCCGCCCCGGACGGACGTCGGCTGGTCAGCCCCGAGTGTCAGTGCAGGTCAGGGCTGGTCAGCCCCGAGTGTCAGTGCAGGTCAGCGGCCGGTGAGAACGGGCAGGGCGCTCCATCCGGGTGGCGGCGGGGCTCAGTGTGACGGGGGGTGGGCAGAGCCTGCGGCATGACGGCACCTTCGACCACAGGCCGCCGTCGCCCGGCCTCGCCCGCCATCCCCGCCCACGCCGCCGCTGCTCCGGTTCGGGGCGCGAGGCTGCCGGACCTGCTCCAGCGAGCACATCTCCCCAGGCGGCCGGGGCATCCGCACGACCTGGCACGAGCCCGCCTGCTCGACCTGAGGGCACCCGTGACCGCTGACACGAGCACCAGGCCGGTTCGCGTGCGGGTGTGCGTGGTCCTGGTCCACGACGGCCGGTCATTCCTGATCCGCAGGCAGCGCCCCGCCGGCCTGCAGCTCTCCCTGCCCGACGGCCCGGCCGAGCACGGCGAGGACGCGCCGACGGCGCCGCGCCGGGAGCTGCTCGAGGAGCTCGGCTTCGACACCGCCCATCTGCCCGCGCCGCCGGTGCTGCGCTTCGCCCGGGACCAGGAGACGCTACGCCCCGGCGAGAGCGCGGCGTTCCGCTGCCGGCACCTGCTCCTCGCCGCCCACCTGCCGACCGGCTTCCACCTCGCCGTCGCCGCCACCGAGCAGGATGACCCAGACCAGGCACCGGTGATCTGGGTGCCCGCAGCCGCAGCGGCCTGCCTCCGCCTCTCCAACGAGGACCCCGCCGACCGGCCTGAGGTGCGTCACGAGGCACGCCGCCAGGCCCTCGTGGCTGGGTGCGCCGAGACCACCGGCGCCGTGCAGAACGCCAACCGTTGAAAAGACTTGGGGAGTCCGTCCTGTGGCGGATGCCTGAGCCTCCTGTCCAAGGTGGCCTACCGGGCTGGTGCGGCGACTCGTGTCACATGATGAACGTGGCTCCGAGGTCCACGGCGAGTGTGGGGCCGAAGAGTGCGGCCGGGGTGTACGAGCCGGCGGGTAGGCCCTGTTCGGCCAGGCGTCGGGCGACCTCGGCGGTGGCGGTGACGGTGAACTTCTGTGCGTCCCCCAACCGCAGCCATGCCTCTCGCCGTGTGCCGTCGGGCCACTCCATGGTGCAGTGCCCCCAGGCACGTCTACATCCTTGTCTCACCGGGCGCCGGCCCGGCGTTCTCGTTTCGTGGCAATGTGCATGACCGGCGTGCGGGGGGCAGGACTCGGCCAGGTGTGCGGGTCGATCTGTCGGCCTCGTAGGCCACCACCGCGCACAGGCCCGGACCGTTGCGAGTGCGGTGGGCGAGGTGCGCGAAGCGACTACTGCGCCGGGGCGGGGCCCACGTGCTTGGAACACAGGCCCCGCCCCGGCCTGTTCGTGACCGTGTTCCCGGGTCGGCGTCGACTCCCTGAAGGTACGTCTGCCGATGGTCGTCGACGCAAGTCGGCGCGGATGCGGTCGGCGACTGTCGACACGACGTCGCTGCCGTCGCGGCTGGGGTCGATGTGGACGCGGAAGGGGCGCTCGCCGTGGGGGTGGCCCTGTTCGTCGATGATCCGGTCGATGGCGGCGTCGACGGAGGGTTGTGAGGTGACGTCCAGTTCGATGGGGCGCAGGTCCACGCCGTGCAGGGGGGCCTTGTGCTGGATCTCGGCGACGGCGGGGGCGTTGCGGCCGGTGGTCTCGCGCAGTCCGGCGTAGACGGTGTGCCCGGCGCGGGCCAGGGCTCCTCTTCGCCGGCGAGACGTTCGCCCCCGCCGCCGCGGCCGAGTCCTTCCGGCTCGCCGGCACCGACTACCCCCGATGGTGTTCGGCCCCGCGCTGTTCCAACGCGTCTTCCAGCAGTCACCGCACTCCACCGTCACCTTCCGGGCCTGGCACGACGGCGTCTTCGAGGACCTCACCCGAGGACTCACCGACATCGTCTTCTACGGCGTGGCCCCGCCGCCCGCCCTGCGCTCCGAGAAACTGTTCGAGGAGACCTTCGTCTGCGTCATGTCCACAGACCACCCCCTCAGCGCGCACACGCAGCTGCAACTCGACGACTACCTGCGCTGCTCGCACGTGTTCGTCGACATCGTCCAAGGCGACCAGACCGTGATCGACCGTCACCTGCACGCAACGGATGCCGGACCGTCGGGACCACAACCTGGCTCTCCGTGCTGAGCTGAGGCCCAACTCTCCGCCCAGTACCGAAAGGGGCGATTCGCCAAGCCGTAACCGTCAGCGAAGCCTCACCCTCGACTGCCCCCGGCCACTGCACCCAAGGGTGGCACCCTCACTCCTACTGCCCGCCTGAACGGGCCCTATCTGCCGTACCGCGCTGGGAGTTCCGCTCGTCGGGGCTGGTATCGCAGGCCCCGGCTCGTGGACCGGCGACGGATTCCCCGGGTGGCCTGCGGTGAGCATCTGTCACTCACCGCGGGCCGGTCTCGTGAGCCGGGCGGATGGTCGAGTCAGGTGTCGGCCGCGGGTTCCTGGCCGTGCTGGGAACGGCGGAGTTGGTCGTTGATGCGCAGGGCTTCTTCGAGTTGGTCTTCGAGGATGACGATGCGGCAGGCGGCGTCGATGGCGGTGCCCTGGTCGACGAGGTCGCGGGCGCGCATCGCGATGCGCAGTTGGTAGCGGGAGAAGCGGCGGTGGCCGCCCTCTGAGCGCAGCGGGGTGATCAGGCCCTGTTCACCCAGGGAGCGGAGGAATCCGGCGGTGGTGCCGGTCATCTCGGCGGCGCGGCCCATGGTGTAGGCGGGGTAGTCGTCGTCGTCGAAGGAGTTGGGCGTGGCGGGGGTGTGGGGCCTGTCGGTCGTCGTAGTCACTGCACCTCTCTTGGTTCCTGGGGAACGCGTCGAGGGGCCCCGGCGCCATATCGGCTCCGGGGCCCCGAAGGGGAAACAACACCATCTACCGGCCTGAGCCGGGTTCCTTGTTCCGCAACTCCCCAACGGTGGGGGTGTGCGGGGATCGCGTATGCGTGACCGGAAACCACCGTCCTCGTACTCAAAAGGGGGTCTGCGGTGTCCGCCCGGGTGAATGCCTCACGGGCCGGGCGATCCTGATGGCGCTCTGTCCCTCCGTTCATCCTCTGTACGGACTGATACTGCGAACTGCGGTACTGCCAACCACTGGTACTGCGAACTGCTCGGTACTGCGCACACGGGTACTTCTCGGTACTGCTGAACTTCAACTACCTGATACTGCTACGGCCCTGACGGGCCACCTGGTCCGACAGCCAGCCCCGTCGCCCGTCCCGCTCACCTGCTCGGCTTGGAACCCCACTGCCCGGACTCCCAGCACGCGCGCCCGCAGCCTGGCGCCTTCACTGGGATACCTCGAACCGCGACTGCTTGTACCGCTTCACTCAACTTCACCTGCTGTTACTGCACCTACAACTACCGCGGTACCGCTGATCGGTGACCCCTGATCACTGCGGGTCACCTGGCCCGGCCGCCAGTCCCGTTGCCGTCCTGCACCTGCTCTGGCTTCGGAACTCCACGGCCGCGCCGGTTGCGTCACTGCTTCACGCCCATCTGCCCGGCGTGTCCCACGTACTGCTCACCTGCTGAGTACTGCACCTGCTGAACTGCGGTACCGCTCGTTGGCGGGCCCCTGATACCTGCGGGCCGCCCGGCCCGGCCACCGGTCCTGTCGCCTTACTGCACCTGCCCTGGCTTCAGGACCCCGCAACCGTTCTGTAATGCTCCCCGCCAGTTCGTGTCTGGCGGGTACCGCTTGACTGCGTCTACGAGAGAAACACTAACCACAGCCGACGGCAATGTCTACTCCAGCCAGCACAGATTTTTCGGTGTTCGAACGGAAGGTAGTCTTCGCTCCGCAGGAGGGCGGTCCGCACCCGCGGCCCGGGGCAACGAGCAGCACCACGGACGGGAGGCGACGATGGAAGGGCCACAGACGACGCGGCCGGTGCGCACGCCCGGCCCGCACGCGCGGGCGTCCGTACTGGCCGCCCTCGCCGAAGCCGTCCGTGACCGGGACCAGCGCAGCCTGCGGCGGCTGCTGACCCGCTTCGCCGAACAGGTCACCATCACCGACCTGCACGCCCTGAGCGATGCGCTCGACCCTCGCCGAAGCCGACGGTCAGGCCCCCCGTAGCCGGCACGACTCGCCGCGACCGGCCGAAGCAACAAGGAGATCGGCCACGCGCTGCGCCTGTCGCCCCGCACCGTCGCGGCGCACCTCTACAAGATCTTCCCCAAGCTCGGCATCACCTCCCGGGCCGCGCCCGCCCACGCTCTCGACGCCTCCTGAGACCCGAAGGCGTCCGGCGATTCCGGTGCTGCCCGTGCACCGCGCCTGGTCCGACAGCGCACACCCTCCCCCGCTCTGCGGAGCGACAGTCAGATGACTTACAACGCCGGCCGACCCGCGGAACAGACTGACTCCGCAGGGGTACAGCCGAGAGGGGCAGTCAGGTGGGTTCGCTGGTGACGACCGATTCGGTCCCGGATGACGAGAAGGCGCGATTCTGGGGAGAGGCGGTGTCGCGGACGCTGGTACCGGTGGAGGTGGTGCCGCTGGCCGACCGGCCGTTCGAGGGCCGCCTGGTGTCGCACCGGCTGGGATACCTGCGGGTGTCCACGCTGGAGGCGGACGCGATGCGGGTGACCCGCACGGCCGCGCTGATCGCGCGGTCCCCGCAGGCCGAGGCGCAGGTCGGGGTGGCGGTACAGGTCTCCGGCCGCGCCGTACTGGCCCAGGACGGGCGCCGGGCACAGGTACCGGCGGGCAGCCTCGTGCTGTACGACGCAGCGCGGCCGTACACCCTCGACTACCCGGAGCACTTCAGCACCCACCTGCTCCAATTACCGTGCAGACTGCTGGGGGCGGCGGAGCACGACATCCGGCAGGTGGCGGGGACGACCGTCACCTCCGCCGAGGCGTTCGGAGCCGTCCTGCTGCCCTTCCTCGACACCCTCGCCGCCTGCGCGCACTCCTGCCGGGCCTCCGTCGGCGACCGGCTGGCCGGCAGCGTCACCGACCTGCTCAGCACGCTCGTCGCCCAGCTCACCGGGGCGGCGGCCACCGACCCGCACGCCAGAGACGGCCATCTCGTCCAACGGGTGCGGGAGCACATCGACCACCACCTGGGTGACCCGGAGCTCTCACCGGAGACCATCACCGGCGCCCATCACATCTCGGTGCGCTACCTGCACCGCCTCTTCGAAGGGGAGGGCGTCACGGTGAGCCGGCTCATCCAGCAGCGCCGTTTGGAGGCCTGCGCACGCGACCTGGCCCGGCACGGCCGGACGTCGCCCACGGTGTCAGCGGTCGCCCAGCGGTGGGGATTCGTCAACCCGGCCCACTTCAGCCGCGCCTTCCGCGCAGCCTACGGCGTCCCCCCACGCACGTGGCGCGCGCTCCGAACCACCGAAGCAGCTGACGGCCCGCTGGCCCGTTCAGTGCCGGTCGACCCGCGGCCACGGATGGTGGAGCAAGTGGCGGCCTTTCCTCGACAGCACAGCCAACCGATCTACCAATCAACGTGACCCGGCCCTGAAGGACCGGGTCAAGTTGACGGCGACATGGGAACGACCCTGAGCGGGTCGATGCCGCGCCGCCCGTTCCGGACCGCTACTGGGCGCCGATGCCGTTCGACCAGGCCCAGGGCGAGCCGTTGCCGTTGCTGAAGACCCGCGAGATGGCCCACAGGCCGTTCGAGCAGTGCAGGCCGTAGACCTCGCCGGTGGTGAACCAACCGGACTGGCCCTGGAAGAAGTGGTTGGCGTCCGAGTCGCCGTTCACGCCGTACGTGACACCGTTGCAGGAGTCGTAGACGCCGCTGTAGACCCGCACGTCGGTGCTGCCGCCGGTCAGGTAGGTCCTGGTGTAGAACCCGCCGTCATTGGCCTCGACGATGCAGGGCGTGAGCTCCCAGTGGTTCCACGGCGAGCCGTCCGCGCCGCCCTGGTTGACGGCGCCGCACAGCTGGGCATCGGCGTGGGCCGCCCCGGCGCCGAGGAAGGTGACGCCGGCGGCAAGTGAGACTCCGGCGGCGGCCATGGCGATCGTGCGGCGGAGCCCGAGTGCCTTCGAGAAAGTGCGCAAGACGTTCCTCCGTACCTCGTCTGATTGTCCAATGAGACTATAGGCAAAGGGATCTGACGATCCAGTTCCCTCCCGAAGCCCTCCTGGCAGACCAGCCCCGACGCTGCGCCTGCCGAGAATCCCATCCGGCCAAGTCAGGTGACATGCCAGTACCCATGGAGCACCGCCGTCACCGAGCTCGACGTCGCGGGCCACGGTTTCGAGCCGGGCGTGCGACGGCTGGTGTCTAACTCGCCGCACTCTGGGAACGCTACGGGTCAGGTGGCACCGGATCCCCTGACGCGCGGATGCCCTGACGTGCGGATGCCCTGACGTGCCGGACCATGATGTCCCCGTACCGGAAGGGAGTTGAGCGGTGCGTATCGCCCTGTTCATCACCTGCTTCAACGACACGCTCTTCCCCGACACCGGCCGGGCGGTGGTCAGTGTGCTCGAACGCCTCGGCCACACCGTGGAGTTCCCGCAGGAGCAGACCTGCTGCGGCCAGATGCACTTCAACACCGGCTACCGGCCCGAGGCGATGCCGATGGTGCGGAGCTTCGCGGAGACCTTCGCGGAGTACGACGCGGTGGTCACGCCGTCCGCGTCGTGTGCGGGGATGGTGCGGGAGGGCCACCCGGTACTGGCCGAGCAGTACGGCCCGTCCGGGCTGCGCCGCCGGGTTGCCGAACTGGTGCCTCGGGTGCACGAGTTCACCGAGTTCCTGGTGGACGTGCTGGGCGTCACCGAGGTCGGCGCGCACTTCCCGCGCAAGGTGGCCTACCACCCGACCTGCCACTCGCTGCGCGGACTACGCCTGGGCGAGCGGCCGTACCGGCTGCTGCGCGCCGTCGACGGGATCGAGTTGGTCGACCTGCCGGGTTGCGAGTCGTGCTGCGGGTTCGGCGGAACCTTCGCGGTGAAGAACGCGGACACCTCCGCCGCGATGCTCAGCGACAAGATGAGCGCCGTGCACGACTCCGGCGCGCAGGTGCTGTGCGCGGCCGACAACTCCTGCCTGATGCACATCGGTGGCGGCCTGTCCCGACAACGCAGCGGGGTACGGACCATGCACCTGGCCGAGATCCTGGCCGCCACGGAAGGGGACCGGCGATGAGTGGTACCGGCGACGGCCTGGTCTGGCTCGACACACCCGCCTTCCCCCAGGCGGCGCGCACCGCGCTCGCCGACCCGCAGCTGCGCGGCAACCTGCGCCGGGCCACCGGCACGATCCGCGACAAACGCCTCGCGGTGACCGGGGAGTTGAGCGACTGGGAGCAGCTGCGCGAGGCCGGGGAGGCGCTCAAGCGCCGGACGCTGCGCCATCTGGACCAGTATCTGGAGGAGTTGGAGCGCTCGGTGACGGCGGCCGGGGGCACCGTGCACTGGGCGGCGGACGCCGAGGAGGCCAACCGGATCGTCACCGAACTCGTGCGGGCCACCGGCGAGCGCGAAGTGGTCAAGGTCAAGTCGATGGCCACCCAGGAGATCGGACTCAACGAGGCGCTGGCCGAAGCCGGGATCACCGCCTACGAGACCGACCTCGCGGAGCTGATCGTGCAACTCGGTGAGGACCGGCCCTCGCACATCCTGGTGCCCGCCATCCACCGCAACCGGGCCGAGATCCGCGAGATCTTCCTGCGGGAGATGGGCCGTTGGGGCCGCCCCGCGCCCGAGGGCCTGTCCGACGAGCCGCGGGCGCTGGCCGAGGCGGCCCGGCTGCACCTGCGGGAGAGGTTCCTGCGGGCGAGGGTCGCCGTCTCGGGGGCCAACTTCGGGGTGGCCGAGACCGGCACGATCGCGGTGGTGGAGTCGGAGGGCAACGGCCGGATGTGCCTGACCCTGCCGCAGACGCTGATCACCGTGATGGGCATCGAGAAGGTCGTGCCGTCCTTCACCGACCTGGAGGTCTTCCTCCAACTGCTGCCGCGCTCCTCCACGGGTGAGCGGATGAACCCGTACACCTCGATGTGGACCGGCGTCACGCCCGGCGACGGGCCGCGGGAGTTCCACCTGGTACTGCTGGACAACGGCCGCACCGCCACGCTGCGGGACACGGTGGGTCGCCAGGCACTGGCCTGCATCCGCTGCTCGGCCTGCCTGAACGTCTGCCCGGTCTACGAGCGCACCGGCGGCCACGCCTACGGCTCGGTCTACCCCGGCCCGATCGGCGCCGTGCTCACCCCGCAGCTGGCCGGCGTGGACCACGCGGCGTCGCTGCCGTTCGCCTCCACGCTCTGCGGGGCCTGCTACGACGCCTGCCCGGTGAAGATCAACATCCCGGAGGTGCTGGTCCACCTGCGCGCCGAGGTCGTCGAGGCCAAGCGCCGCAGCCGCCACGCACCCACCGCCGAGGCGCTCGCGATGAAGGCGGCGGCTGCCGTGCTCGCCTCCCCGGCCCGGCTGGCGGCCGCCCAGAAGGCCGCCGCGCTCGGCGGCCGCGCACTGGCCCGCGAGGGCAGGATCGGCCGGCTGCCCGGACCGCTGCGCGGCTGGTCCGACGCCCGCGACAGTCCCGTACCGCCCGCCGAATCCTTCCGCGCCTGGTGGCGCAAGAACCGGGAGCAGTCTTGACCGACCATCAGAAGAGTGGCCGTCAGGAGATCATCGGCCGGATCCGCGCCGCCCTCGCGGACGTCCCCGACGACGAGGCACCCGAGTCCGTCCCGGTACCGCGCGACTACCTGCGCAGCCACGCCGAGGGCGACCTGGTGGAGCTGTTCGCCGAACGGGTCGCCGACTACCGCGCCACCGTCATCCGCAGCACCCCCGAGGGGCTGCCGGACGCGATCGCCCGCGCACTGGCCGCGCGCGGCGCCACGAGGGTCGCCGTGCCGCCGGGGTTCCCCATCGAGCAGCTCCCGACCGGGACCTGGACGCGCGACGAACCGTCTCTCAGCATCGCCGAGTTGGACCAACTGGACGGCACGATCAGCACCGCCGCACTCGGCATCGCCGTCACCGGCACGATCGTCCTGGACGCCGGCCCCGGCCAGGGCCGGCGGGCGCTGACCCTCGTCCCGGACTACCACCTGTGCCTCATTACCGCGGACCAGATCGTCGCGGACGTCCCCGACGCCCTCGCCGGGCTCGACCCCACCCGCCCGCTCACCTTCATCTCCGGACCGTCCGCCACCAGCGACATCGAACTCGACCGCGTCGAAGGCGTGCACGGCCCCCGCACCCTGGACGTCATCATCGTCACCGCCCCGGAGCCCTCGTGACCGCAGCCCCGCGCACCCATGTCGTCGACGCCCACCACCACGTCTGGGACCTCACCGTCCGCGACCAGGACTGGATCACCGGCAAGCCCCTCGCCCCACTGCGCCGCGACTTCTCCCCCACCGACCCGCACCCGCTCGCGCAGGCGGCCGGCGTCAGCGCCACCGTCCTCTTCCATCTCAACGGAGACCAGACCGGCGGGGGATTTTCGGATCTCACCTACCAACCCTTCACTCTCGAAGGCAACTTCGCGGCCATGCAGGCCGTCCAGGAGATGCTTCTGCAGCAGATCGCCTTCACCGACCCGCCCGCCCGGCGTCCTGCGCCGCGACCGTGGGACGCGTGGCCGATCACCGGCCTGAGGCCTGAGGCCTGAGACCTGAGGTGTGAGGCCTGAGGCCTGAGGCCTGAGGACGGCTTTCTCGGCAGGCGCGGTGGCGCCGTCCGGCGACGCGTGCGGTCCGATCGCATGCGTCGCCGGAGACAGGGACACGCTCTACCGGCTCGACTGCCGGGCGCCGGGCCGACGTTG
Source organism: Kitasatospora sp. NBC_01287 (assembly GCF_026340565.1). Classification (NCBI taxonomy): domain Bacteria; kingdom Bacillati; phylum Actinomycetota; class Actinomycetes; order Kitasatosporales; family Streptomycetaceae; genus Kitasatospora; species Kitasatospora sp. NBC_01287. Next base: position 7,340,859 of record NZ_JAPEPB010000001.1, on the reverse strand, counting down.
TGGCGCGCCCCCGGCGCCGCGGCTCACACCCGGATCGGCAGTCGTGCCGCCCCGCGCAGGCTGAGCAGTCCGTTCCACTCGACCTCGCCGTCCAGGCTCACGCCGGGGAAACGGCGCACCAGTTCACCGATGGCCACCCTGCCTTCGATACGGGCCAGCGTCGCGCCGATGCACAGGTGCATCCCGCTGCCGAAGGACAGATGCCGGCGTGCCTTCTCCCGGTCGATGCGCAGTTCCGCCGCGTCGGGCCCGAAGAAGTCCTCGTCCCGGTTGGCCGCGGCCAGGCTGGCGAGGATGAAGGACCCGGGCGGAATCTCGGTCCCGCCGACCTGGTACGGCTCAAGGGTGATCCGCCTGCTGTTGTGCACGGGAGAGTCGTAGCGCAGGAACTCCTCCACCGCGTTCTGCTCCAACTCCGGCTTGGCTCGCAGCAGTTCCAGCTGGTCCGGGTTGCGTAGCAGTGCGAGGGCGCCACCGGAGATGAGGTTCACGGTCGTCTCGTGACCCGCGATGTAGAGCATGGCGACCTGGGCGATCAACTCGTCGTGGCTGAGGGTCTCGCCGTCCTCCTCGACCGTGATGAGCGCGCTGAGCAGGTCGTCACCGAGATTGCTCCGCTTCCAGGAGACGGCTTCACCGACGAGCTCGAAGAGCTCCGCGTCGGCCGCCTCCACGGCCCTCATCACCTCGGGGTCGGTGGTCGGTTCGACGGAGCGCATCAGCATGCTGGTGAGCTCGCGCAGCCGCTTGTTGTCCGTGGGCGGCATGCCGAGCATCCGCGCGATCACCATGAACGGCAGCGGGAACGCGAGCGCCTCGACCAGGTCGCCGCCGCCGGCCTCGGCGATCCCGTCGAGGGCGTCGTCGACGAGGGAGCGGATCTGCGGCTCCATGGCGCTGATCGCGCGTCCGGTGAACGCCGTGCTGACCAGCTTCCGCAGCCGGGTGTGGTCCGGCGGGTCCCGGTCGAGCAGGGCCAGCCCCTTCAGCCTCGGGTCGTCCGTGACACCCGCGTTCGTGTAGGCGTCGCGGAACGGTCCGGGGGCGACGTGGCGCTGCTCGACGGAGAGCCCGGACCGCACCAGCGCGAGCACGTCCTCGTACCGGGAGAGCATCCAGAAGCCGCCCGGGTGCTCGTGCACCGGCACGTGCCTGCGCACCTCCGCGTAGTGCGGATAGGGGTCCTCCATGAATTCGGGCGTGAACGGGTTGAACATCACCGGCTGGTTCTGCGGCACTTCGGTCATCGTCTTGGGTTGTCCTGTTCCGTGATTCCTGTGGTCACTTGCTCTGGCTGTGCGGGGTCTGCTGGAAACCCCGCAGCCGGGTGGTGAGATGCGCCGCCGCGCCCTCCATGAGGGTGTCGGAGATGGCCTCGACCGTGCGGTGGTGCCAATCGCGCAGACGGGTCCCGGCTACCGCCTGGTTGAACGCGCCCATGGCCGGCCCGCAGTGGACCAGATAGTCCACTCTGGAGTTGCGGTCGCCGGTCACCGCGAGCCGCAGTCCGCGGGCGAAGTACGCGCGGAACAGCGTGGCCAGCTCCGCCTTCGGGTCCAGGCCGGCCGCCGCGGGCGGGAGTTGCTCGCCGCCGAGGTAGCGGTCGACCACCTGGGTCCGGGTCCCCTGGTCGAGTCCGGCGAACGAGGCGTGCCGGTGCCAGAGATCATACAACCGGGAGGCGCGGGCGGGAAAGAACAGACCGCGCTTCAAATAGCGTGCCCGCACCCCGAGTTCGAACATCTCACCCCAGGGTGCGGTGTCCACGTCGTACTCGCGCGCCTCCTGCAGGAGGTCCTTCACCGCGTCGCTGGTGGCCGCCTCCACCGAGCACTGGTTGACCGAGCCGGTCAGCACGAAGTCGGCGCCGAGCAGGAAGGCCGCGGCGGCCGCCTCCGGACTGCCGATTCCACCGGCGCAGCCGATGTGCACCGGGTGGCCGGGCAGGGCGCTCCCGTCCCGGAGCCGGAGCACGGCAGGAAGGACGGTCAGCGCATCGGCCGTGCCGCTCAGCCACCCGCCGTCCCCCTCGACGCACAGGTCGTCGGCCATGGGGCGGGAGGCCGCCGCGGCGGCCTCCTCCCGCGTCACCGCCCCGGATTCGAGCAGCCGCGCGACCAGGCGCTGCGGGGGTGGCGCCAGGAACTCGGCGGCGGTGTCGCTCCTGGAGACCTTCGCCAGGATCCGGCCGCCCTTGAGCCGGAACCGGACCAGGTCCTCGGTGATCAGCGGGAACCCGGAGGCCTCGACCAGATCGACGCCGTACCTGAGCAGCAGGTCGACCAGGGCTGCCTCCTGCTCGGGTGCCCCGTGCCGGTGGAGGAAGTTGACACCGAAGGTGCCGCCCGGGCCCAGCTCCTCTGTGAGCGAGCGCAGTTGACGGTCCACCTCGTCCAGCGGGAGTCCGCCGGCCCCGAGGAATCCGAGCAGGCCCGCCTTCGCCGCCGAGCGCAGCAGCTTCTCGCCGGAGACGCCGCCGTACATCGAACCCACCAGGTAGGCACGCCGCAGCCCGTACCGTGCGCGGAAGGCCGGGGCGCCGAGCGCGTCGGCGTCGATCACCGGCGCACGGCGCTCAGCCCCTGGCACCGTGCGCCCGCCCGCCGCGGGCGCGGCCACGGGCGCCGGCTCGGCAGCTTCCGCCGGAGGCGCGCTCGGCGCGGGCGGCGCGAGCGGCGCGGCGGCCGCCTTGATGCGCGTGACCAGCTTGGTGAGCGCCTGGCCGGGGCCGAGCTCGACGAACTCGAAGTCGCCGTGCCCCATCAGCCTGCGCACGGTCTCGGTCCAGCGAACCGGCGAGGCGATCTGGGCCGCCAGGCGCTCCTTGAGCCGGCCGGGCGGGTACGGCATCGCGTCGACGTTGGACAGCACCGGGATCGTCGGCGGCCGCAGGGTGAATCCGTCGAGGAAGCGGGCGAACTCCTCGGCCGTGCCGCGCAGGTAGCGGGAGTGCAGCGGCGCGCTGACGTTGAGCCGGACCGTCCGGGCGCCGAGGGCCTCGAACGCGGCGCAGGCCGCGTCGATCCGCTCGGTCGGGCCGGAGACGACGAACTGGTCCGGGGCGTTGTGGTTGGCCAGGTCCAGGCCGGCGAGGCCGGGGGTCGCGAGCATGCGGGTGACGCTCTCCTCGTCGATCCCGATCACCGCGGCCATGGAGCCGCCGCCGGCCGCGGCGATCAGCTCACCGCGTCGCCGCACCAGCCGCAGGCCGGTCTCGAAGTCGAAGACCCCGGCCGCGAAGAGTGCCGCGTACTCGCCGAGGCTGTGCCCGACGAGGTAGTCGGGCGGCACCGCGTCCTGCGCGACACGGTCCAGATAGCTCAGCGCGCCCACCACGTACAGCGCGGGCTGGGTGAACTCGGTTCGGCCGAGCCGACGCTGCGGGTCGCGGACGCAGAGCTCCTCGATGGAGTAGCCGAGGACGTGGTCTGCCGTCGCGCTCTGCTCCGGGAACCTCTCGAACAGCCCCCTGCCCATCCCCCGCCGCTGCGAGCCCTGCCCCGGGAATCCGTAGACCTTCATACCGTCCGCCTTCCTCGGTGGCCTGCGGGCCGCCCGCTGCTGGGCCTTCGCGAACAGGGTGGTGTCCTTCTCGAACGGGCTGAGCAGCGGCAGCGACTCCGAACGCGTCCCCGCGGCGAGGTTGTTGCGCACGAAGTTGTGCAGGCTGCCGGAGGGGCCGAGATCGAGGTAGCAGAAGTCGCCCCGCTCGCGCAGCGCGGCCATGGCACGCTCGAACTCGATCGGGCGGCGGGCCACCCGGTAGAAGTGCTCCGCCGACGGGTGCCGCACCAACTCGCCGTCCACGCAGGACATCCAGGGGATGCGCGGCGCTGCCAGCGCCACGCCGTCGAAACCGGCCCGGCACTCCTGGAGCACCTGGTCGACCAGGTGGGAGTGGAAGCCGTACTCGACCGGCAGGCGCAGGTGCACCACATCGGCCGCGCGCAGCCCCCGCTCGGCTCGGGCCATGGCCTCCTCGGTGCCCGCGACCACGAAGTTGCCCGGGTAGTTGCGGGCCGCGATCTCGCACTCGCGCAGCGCGGGCACCAGGTCCAGCACCTCCCGGCCGGCCAGCACGGCGAGCATGCCCCCGCGCGGACCCGCGCTCAGCACCTCGGTCTGACGGACCAGCAACCGCAGGCAGTCGAACGGGTCGAGACTGCCCGCGACGACGGCCGCCGCGTACTCGCCGAGGCTGGAGCCGAGGACGTAGTCCGGCTCGATCCCCTCCGCACGCAGGGCCTCGGCGAGCGCGAGCTCGATCATCACGATCCCCGGGTGGGTGATCCGGGTGTCGATGAGGGGGTGGTTCCGCCGCTTGCCCGGGTCGAAGATCCGGGCCAGCACGGACTCGCCGAGTTCCCCGACGACCATCGCGTCATAGCGGCGCAGCGCCGTGCGGAACACCTCGTTGGTGTCGTAGAGCTCCTTGCCCATCCCGGAGTACTGCGAGCCCTGCCCGGAGAACATGAAGACCACGGGCAGGGACCCCGCCGGGGCGGGCTCCGGGGCGGACAGCGTCGTGTTCATCGGTAACTGTCCCAGAACAGGCCCGCGGGCCGAGTCGTGGGTGCGTCGGTCCCTCTGATGACGATCCTCCGGTTCAGCGCGGGTTCCGGCAGCGGTTCCCTGGTCGGGTCGGTGCCTCGGGGTGCGGGCGCGACCAGCAGGTGCGCGTTGGTGCCGCCGTCGGCGAAGCAGTTGATCGCGGCGAGGCCGGCGGTCCGCGGCCACGGCTGCGCCTCCCTGGGGAAGTACAGCGGCGAGGCGGCGAGATCGAAGTGCTCCAGCGGCTGCTGCCCGGAGCGGAACGGCACCTGCTCCCCGTGGGCCAGCATCAGGACCACCTTCACGAACGCGGCGATCCCCTCGGCGGCCAGCGGGTGGCCGATGTTCGGCTTGATCGAGCCCAGCGCCAGCGGCTGGGTGGAACCGGTCCGGTAGACCCCGGCCACCGCCTTGAGTTCGAGCAGGTCGGTGACGGTCGACCCGGAGCCGTTGGCCTCCAACCAGCCGACGTCCTGCGGGTGGTGGCCGCTGCGTGCCAGTGCCGTCGCCATCACCTCCTTCTGCGCCTGAAGGTTCGGCGTGGCCGGGCCCGCGGTCCGGCCGTCGTTGTTGATCGCGATGCCCTTGAGGACCGCGAGCACCCGGTCACCGTCGGCCTGCGCCCTGGCCAGCGGCTTGAGGAGAACGACACCCACGCCCTCGCCGAGGATCAGCCCGGCCGCCCGCCGGTCGAAGAGGTGGAAGTCGGCGCCCGGGTTGAGCAGTCCGCGTTGGCCGAACACCTGAAACGGCCGGTCGTTGCCGAGCAGGCTGACCCCGGCGACCACGGCCGACTCGATCTCACCGGCCCGCAGCGCCTGCGCGGCCATGTCCATCGCCACCAGGGCGGAGGAGCAGGCGGTGTCGACCACCAGGCTCGGGCCGCGGAAGTCGAAGAACTGCGAGACGTTGGCGGAGAGGTAGTTCTGGCCGGTGACCACCACCGGGTTCTTCGCCTGCGCCATGCGCGTCTCGTCCGGCAGGTGGGCGGTGCGGCCGCCGACGTACACCCCGATCCGGCGGCCCTTGAGCTCGGCGGGGCGGTACCCGGCGTGGTGCACCGCCCGGTGCACCTCCTCGAGCAGCAGCAGCGCCTGGGGGTCCATGGCCGCGACATCGGCCTCGGAGAGCAGGAACGACTCCGGGTCGAAGCGGAGCACGTCGTCCAGCAGCCCGGCGTGGTAGCGGTTCGGCCGACCGAACCGCTGCGCGGGGATGGGCCGCAGCGCCGTACGGCCCTGCCGCAGCAGCTCCCAGTACGCGCTCGCGGACGCGGCCTCGGGGAAGCGGCAGGACAGGCCGACCACCGCGATGTCACCGGTGGCACTGACCGGCTGCGACACGGGCGGCGCGGGGGCCGCGGGGGCCTCCGCCGCGGGGGCCTCCGCCACAGGCTCCGCGCCGACCGCCGCGGTCGCCCCGAAGGCGGTGAGCAGTTCCCCGGGGTGCTGCTCGGCGAGGTGGGCCGCGAACTCGTCGGCGGTCGGGTACTCGAAGAACGCCGAGGGGTCGACCGGCGCACCGAGCCGCCGGCCCACGCCCTGGACGAGCTGGGTGACCAGGATCGAATCGATGCCGTAGTCGTGGATCGGCACGTCACCGGTCAGATTGGCCCGGTCGAACCGCAGTTCCGTCGCCAGCTGGTCGAGCAGCCATGCGGCCGCCGCGGCGGCCGCGCTGCGGAGCGCCGCGGAAGTCTCCCCGGTCCCGGTCCCGGTCCCGGCGGTCGGGGCGGGGGCGGCAGGCGCCGGGGCAGCAGGGGCGGCGGCGGGGGCGGCAGGGGTGGTGTCCAGGCGACGGAGCGTCAACCGCTCCGGCCGCCAGTCGGCATCCCGGCGCGCCAGCGCCGGCAGGACCACCCGGGCACCGCTCGCCAGCGCCCGCTCCAACAGGGCCAGCCCCTGCTCGTCCGAGAGCGCGGCCAGCCCGGAGGCCTGGTAGGCGGCGCTGCGCGCCTCCCCCATGCCGGTGTCCTTCCAGCTCGGCCACTGCACACTGACCAGCGGCAGCCCGTACGGCCGGGCTTCGGCAACCGCGTCCAGGTAGGCGTTGGCCAGGGCGTAGTCGCTCTGGCCGACCGCGAGCGCGGGGACGGCGGCGGCGACCGAGGAGTACAGCACGAACAGGCTCAGCGGCTCGTCGCGGAAGCACTCCACGAGCGAGTCGAGACCGAAGACCTTCGGGCCGATCACCCGGGCGATGCCGTCCTGCGGCTTCCGCACGAACGCCGGGTTCTCGGTGTCGGTGAAACCGGCGCTGTGGACGACACCGCCGACCGGGCCCAGCCGCAGCCTGACCTCCGCCAGGGTCTTGGCCAGCGCCTCCTTCTCCTCCAGCGGCACGGCGAGGACCTCCAGCTCGACCCCCTGGTCCGCCAGCTCGGCCAGCGGGCGCAGCTTGCGGCCCAGCGCCGTGTCCGCGGCGATGTGCGCGGCCCAGTCCGCGCGGGGCGGCAGCTCCTCACGGCCGGTGAGGACGAGCTTGCGCACGCCGTGCCGGGCAACGAAGTGACGAGCCGTCAGCAGTCCGATCCCGCGCGTTCCGCCGGTCACCCAGAGCACGTGGCCGGCCGGGAAGCGCGGCGCGTTCGCCGGACCGTCCGGCAGCTCGCGCAGCTCGGCCCGGTGCCGGACGCCCCCGCGGTAGGCGATCTCGGCCGCCTCCCCCTCGGCGCCCAGTTCCTCGGCCACCCAGCGGCACAGCTGCTCGTCCGAGGCGTGCCGCTCGATGTCCAGATGGCCCGAACGCAGGTGGCGGTACTCGCTCTGGAGCATCCGGTACAGGCCCACCCGGGCCGCGCCGCCCAGGCCGACCGTCCCGTCGGCGCCCGACGCCGCGCCCCGGGAGACCAGCAGGGTGCGCAGCTCGCGCCGCCCCTGGTCGACCAGGTGCTGCAGCCAGCGCAGCCAGCCGGGCAGCAGGGAATGCGCCGGGTCGGCGCAGCCGGCCAGGTCGACCACGGCGTCGAAGCGGTCCCAGCGGGTGCCGGGGTCGGCGAGATCGGCGGCGAGCCGGTCGGTACCGAGCACCTCGGCGCCCGGCAGCAGGGCCGCGAGCCGGGCAGCCAGTGCCTCGGTGCCCGGAACCGCCAGAACGGCGGTCCGGCCGGGCAGCTCGGTGCGTCCGGTGGGCTCGGCGGGGAGCCAGTGCCTGGTCAGCAGCCGCCCGGCCCCGGCCCGGTCCCCCTCCAGGGCCGCCAGCTCGGCATCCGCCGCCGCCAACCAGACCCGCTCACCGTCGAAGGGATAGCCGGGCAGCGCCACCCGGTCCCGCCGGATGCCGGCGTGCAGCACGGACCAGTCCACTGCTCGGCCCGAGATCCAGGCCACGGCGTAGGCGGCGGGGCCGGCCGGCGGGGCCTCGCCCGCGACCGGTTTGCGCGGATCGACCCGCCCGGTCCAGCTGTCGGCCGGTGTCGCGCCGGCCGCGAACTCGTCCAGGCGCGCCGCCAGCTCCGGCAGATCGCGGAAGACCACCGCGAACCTGTGCGCCATCGCCTCGCGCCCCTGCTGCAGGGTCCAGGCGACCTGGTGCGGGGCCGCTGAGGCGCCCTCGGCGCGCAGGTGTGCCGCGAGGCGGCGCGCCTGCCGGAGCAGCCGGTCGCCGTCCCGGGCGGAGAGCACCGCCAGCTGCGGGCCTGCCGCGGCGGCCGGCGCCTGCGGTCGGCCGAGGAACTCCTGAAGGATGACGTGCGCGTTGGTGCCGCCGGCCCCGAAGGAGCTCACTCCTGCCGTGCGCGGCAGCACCGTCCCGTCGGCCCCGACGCGGCGCGGCCAGGGCGCCAGCTCGCGCTGAACCCGGAACGGGGTGGCCTCGAAGTCGATGTTCGGGTTGAGCCGGTCCGCGTGCAGCGAGGGGGCCAACTCACCGTGGCGCATCTGGAGCAGCACCTTGGTGATCGCCGCGACACCGGCCGCGGATTCGGCGTGTCCGATGTTGGCCTTGACCGAGCCGATCGGCAGCCGCTCCGGCAGGTCGCCCTGGAATGCCCGCAGCATGCCGGTGATCTCCACCGGGTCACCGAGTGCGGTGCCGGTGCCGTGCGCCTCGATGTAGTCCAGGTCGCCCGGGCGCATCCCGGCGCGGTCGAGTGCGGCCCGTACCAGGTCGCCCTGCGCCTTGGGGTTGGGCACGTTGAAACCCCGCCCCGTGCCACCGTGGTTGACCGCCGATGCCTTGACCACCGCCAGGATCCGGTCGCCGTCGGCGAGTGCCGCGTCGAGGCGCTTGAGCAGGACCGCGCCGGACCCCTCGGCCGGCACGTAGCCGGTGCCGCCCTCGCCGAAGCTGCGGCACCGTCCGTCCTCGGCGAGGAACCCGCGCCACGCCAGCTGCAGGTACTTCGCCGGGTGGCTGGTGATGTTGACCCCGCCGGCGACCGCGACGTCGCAGTCACCGTTGCGAATGGCCAGGCAGGCCTGGTGGATGGTGACCAGCGCGGAGGAGCACATCGCGTCCACACCCATGCTGGGCCCGGAGAAGTCGAAGAAGTACGACACCCGGTTGGCCACCGAGGCGAAGGACGAGTGCGGGGGCAGGCCCTCGCCGCGCAGTGCCTCCTGGACGCCGTACAGCTGGTACTGGCCGTACATCATGCCGACGAACACCCCGGTGCGGGAGCCCCGCAGCTGCTCGCGGGTGTAGCCGGCGTCCTCCAGGAGGTGCCAGGTGGTCTCCAGGAACACCCGTTCCTGGGGGTCCGTGTGCTCGGCCTCGATCTGCGACATCCGGAAGAACAGCGGATCGAAGCGGTCGGCGCCACGGACGAAACCGCCCCACTTGCCGTACGTTCGGCCGGCCGCCGACTTGTCCGGGTCATAGAACCTGGCGTGGTTCCACCGGTCGGCCGGCACCTCCTCGATGCTGTCCCGGCCGGCCCGCAGGTTGCGCCAGAACTCGTCCACGTCGTCGGCCTGCGGGTAGCGGCCTGCGACGCCGATGATCGCGATGTCGCCGCTGCCGGCGACAGGCCGCCGCACCGGTCCGACGGCAACGGGTTGGACTCCGGCGGACGCGGTCGCGACAGGCGCGGCCGGATCGTCCAGGGGTTCCGGATCGGCGGCTGGCTCGGCTCCGGGCTCGGCTCCGGGCTCGGCTCCGGTGAACGCGTCGGGGTACTCCGCGACCAGATGGTCCGCCAGCTCACTGACCGTCACATACTCGAACAGCAGCGTCTTCGACAGCGGGCCGAAGCGCTCCTCGAGCCGCCGGGTCACGCTCAGCGTGATCAGTGAATCCAAGCCGTAGTTGTCGAAGGACTCGGTGAGGGCGATCTCCTCCTCGGGGAACTTCAGTTCCTCCGCCATCAGCCGGAGCACCAGCAGCTCGGCCTGAGCACGCGCGTCCGGCCCGACCTGCGGTGCCGCGGCCTGCCGGGAGGCGGCCGGGCCGGCCGGTTCGGGCGCCCCCGCGTTGAGCGAGGCGAGGATCCGGACGGGGTCGCCCGGGGCGAGCAGCAGCCGCGGCGCGGTGCCGGCCAGCGCACGGTCCAGCGCCTCCAGCGCGGGTCGGGTGCGCAGCGGGCGGATGCCGAGCTCGCGGGTCATGTACTCGGTGCCGGCGGCGTCGGTCCGCATGGCGCCGTCGGCCCAGACCGGCCAGGCGGCGGCGAGGGTGCGGCCCCGCCGCGCCCCCTGGTGCCGCCGCTGCTCCCGTCGATCCGCGAAGTGGTCGAGGAAGGCGTTGGCGAAGGCGTAGTCGGTCTGGCCGACGTTGCCGAACGCCGCTGCCGCGGAGGACAGCGACACGAAGTAGTCCAGCGGGTCGTCCCGCGTCGCGTCGTCCAGAAGCACCGTCCCGCGCACCTTGGCGGACAGCACCGCCTCGGCGTCCGCCCGGTCCTTGCGGTGCAGCAGGCCGTCTCTGAGCACTCCTGCGGCGTGCAGCACGCCGCTCACCGACCCGTGCTCCCGGCGGGCCTCGGTGACCAGCGCGTGCACCGCCTGCGCGTCGGCGACATCGGCCCGCACCACACGGGCCCCGATGGCCTCGATCCGGGCCCGGGCCCCGGGAGCAGGAGCGGTCCTGGACACCAGCACGAGCCCGCCACCGGTGATCGCGGCAGCACGCCGAGCGGCGGCGATGTGCTCGGCGAGCAGCAGGCCGAGCGCGCCGGTGCCACCGGTGATCAGGTGGGCTCCCGCGCCGGTGAACACCGACTCGCCGGCGGCCGGCAGGCTCACCCGGCGCCATGCCCGGCGGCTCCTGCCCAGCTCGTCGGTCCGCACCTCGGGCTCGCCCTGAGCGCCGAGCTCGGCGATCACCGCGTCGGCGAGCGCGCCGCCCGCGACGGTCAGCACGGAGAAGTCGATCGCCGGGTGCTCCCTGCGCACCGACCGGGCGAAGGCGGCCATCGCCGGGTGGGCCGGCGAGTCGGCCGGATCGCGGTGCACGTAGAGGTAGCGCAGTGCGCCGCGCCGCTCCCGCTGCCAGGCCTGGAGGAAGGCCATGGCCGCGTGGAAGCCGTGCTCGACCGCGCTGCCGGGCTCGCTGTCCTCGCCGGCCAGGTGCACGACCTGGAAGGGGCCGGGCTCGCCGGCGCGGACCGCTGCCGCCCGCTCGAAGCCGGCGCCGGGTTCGATCCGCCGGGTGACCGCGCCCGCAGCCGTCAGGGCGGCGCTCACCTCGGCCCCGTGGGAGCCGGCGTCCAGGAGCAGGACCGTCCCGGCCGGCGCACGCCGGGCCGTGGGGGCCGGCTGCCAGATCGGTTCGAAGGCGGCCACCGCATCCCGCTCGGGCGCTGCCCGGCCGGGCACCGCCCGGAGCGTGAAGCCGTCGATCGCCACGACAACCTCGCCGGTCCCGTCCAGCAGTGCCACATCGAAGCAGAGCGTGCCGGGCGCGGCCGGCCGCGCCGAGGCAGTGGCGTAGGCGTACATCCGCTCCGGCAGTTCGGCGTACCGCCGGACCGAGGCGAGCGAGAACGGCAGGTACGGCACCGGGTCGATCAGGTCCTGCGCGCCGGGGGCGAGCCGGGCCGCCGTCTGCAGGGCCGCGTCGAGAAGCGACGGGTGGAACGCGTACTCGCCGGCGTCCGCCACCCGCACCGCGGGCAACCGAAGGGCCGCCAGCACCTCGCGCTCCCCGACGGCGAGTTCCTCGATCACCTGGAAGCTCGGACCGTAGTCGAAGCCGAGCCGGGAGAAGACCTCGTAGCACTCGGCACCGCTGTGCTCCTGCGAGCAGCGCGCGCGCACGCCCGCCACGTCGATCCGGGCGGGGCGCTCGTCGGCCGCGCCGAACAGCAGGGTCCCGTGGGCGTTCGGTGACGCGCCGCCTCCCTCGGTCCGTACCTCGAAGGACGCCCCGGTGCGGTCGCCGGTGAGCCGGACCGTCAGGCGGTGCTCGCCCCCGGCCGCGGGGAGCCGGACCGGGGCCGCCCACACCAGGCCGTCGACACCGCGGACCTGCTCCCCGAACGCCAGTTCACCGGCGAGCCGGGCCATCTCCAGGTAGGCGACCCCGGCCAGCACCAGCTCGCCACCGACGACGTGGTCACGCAGGAAGAACTCGCCCCCGGTGAGGGTCTTGGCAAAGGCCGGCACGCCGGCGGCGGAGACATCGGCATCCAGCAGGGTCGGGTGCAGCCGGGCGGGCGTCGGGGCCGGCGTCGGCGTCGGGGCCTGAATCGGGGCCGGGGCCGGCGTGACCCAGTGCCTGGTGCGGGCGAACGGGTAGCTGGGCAGGTGCACCCGGCGCCGCTCCGCACCCCGGTGCAGCGTCGGCCAGTCGACGTCGGCGCCGGCCAGCCACTCGTGCGCGATCTCGGTCAGGTCGTCCGTCGCGGTGGCCGCGCACGGGATCCGGCGCTGCTCGGCCTGCCCGGTGCGCACCGCCGACGGGCGGCCGGCGAGGTGCTCGGCCAGCTCGGTCCGCAACCGGGCGGTGCCGGCCGCCGGCACGGCGAGCCGATGACTCATCGGCTCGCGGCCCACCTGCAGGGTGTACGCGAGGTCACCCGGCGCCGGGTCCTGTTCCGCCAGATGGTCGGCGAGCCGCCCGGCGGCCTGCCGCAGTGCCTCGGGGGTACGCGCGGAGAGCACGAACAGCTGCTCTGCCGCGTCCTCGTCACGGGTGTCCGACATGGTCGGTTCCTCCAGTACGACATGCGCGTTGGCTCCGCCGAAGCCGAAGGAGCTGACTCCGGCCCGTCGTGGCAGATCGTTCCCGGCGGCATCGCGCGTCCGCGGCCAGGGCCGGGTGGTGGTGGCGACCTCGAACGGGCCGCCGTCGAGTTCCAGATACGGGTTCAGCTCTCGGACGTGCAGGCTGGCCGGGATGGTGGCGTGCCGCAGCGCCAGCACCGTCTTGAGCAGCCCGGCGATGCCCGCGGCGGCCTCCAGGTGGCCGATGTTCGTCTTGACGGACCCGATGGCGCAGCCGGGCGCGGCCTGCGTCCCGCGCTCCGCGCGCAGCCGCCGGAAGGCGGTGCTCAGCCCGGTGGTCTCGATCGGGTCGCCCAGCGCGGTGCCGGTGCCGTGCGCCTCGATGTATCCGACGCTCTCCGGCGGCACGTCGGCGGCACGGTAGGCCTCGACCAGCAGGTCTGCCTGGGCGTCCGGGTCGGGCGCGGTGAGCGAGGTGGTCCGGCCGCCGTGGTTGACCGCGGCCGCCCTGATCACCGCGTGCACGGCGTCACCGTCGCGGCGCGCCCTGTCGTCCGGCTTGAGCAGCACCACGCCGACGCCCTCGCCCCGGACGTAGCCGTCGGCCCGGCTGTCGAAGGCCTTGCAGCGGCCGTCGGGGCTGAGCATCTCGCCCTGGCTGAGCAGCTCGTGCACGCTCGGCGACAGGATGAGGTTGACCCCGCCCGCGATCGCCAGGTCGCAGGTGCCCTCGCGCAGTGCGGCGCACGCCTGGTGGAGGGCGACGAGCGAGCCGGAGCAGGCCGTGTCCACGGCCATGCTGGGGCCGCGCAGGTCAAGCAGGTAGGAGACCCGGTTCGGGACGATCGACAGCGCCGCGCCGGTGGCGCTGTGGGCCCCGGGCTCGCGCCCGGCGGCCCGCTGGACCTCCAGGTACTCGCTGTTCGCGACCCCGACGAACACCCCGACGCGCTTGCCGGCCAGTTCGGACGGGCGATAGCCGGCGTCCTCGATGGCCGACCACACCACTTCGAGCAGCAGCCGCTGCTGAGGGTCCATCAGTTCCGCCTCGCGCGGCGAGATCCCGAAGAACGCGGCGTCGAAGCGGTCCATGTCGGGGATGAAGCCGCCCCAGCGGGAGCGCGGCCGGTCCCGCCAGTCCCAGCGCTCCGCGGGGACCTCGCCCACCAGGTCGTCCCCGGCGGCCAGGTGGTCCCAGAACTCCTTCAGGTCGGCCGAGCCCGGCAGCCGACCGGCCATGCCGATGACCGCGACACCACCACCGCCACCGCGACCACCGCCACCGCGCTCCGGTTCGGCCTGGGCATGGGCCTGGGCCTCGGCGGGCCGTGGCACGGCAGCGGGCGTCGCCGCGACGGCGCCGAACCGGGCGGCCAGTTCGGCCGGGTGGTGCTCCCAGAGGTGCTGGGCCAGCGCGGACAGGTGACCCCGGCGGTAGAACAGCGTCGGGTAGACCTCGATGCCGTACGACTTGCGCAGTTCAGTGCTGAGTGCGGTGAAGCTCACCGAGTTCATGCCCACCTCGCCGAGCGGGGTGTGCGCACCGATGTCCTCGGGGGCCACCCCGGCCAGCCGGCCCACCATCTTGGCCAGTTCGGCGATCAGGGCCTCGTCGCGGCCGCCGGGCGCTGCGGGGCTGTCCTGCCGCCCGGCCGGGGACGCGCCGAAGCGGGCGCGGAGTTCGGCCGGCGGCAACGCGGCCAGGGTGGTCCGGTCGACCTTCTCGTTGAGCGTGTGCGGGAAGCCGGTCACCCGGAGCAGCACGTCCGGGATCATGTGCTCCGGCAGCCAGGCCGCCAGCTGCTCCCGGGTCGGGTCGGCGGCGCCGTCGGCGAGCAGGTAGCAGGCCAGCAGCGAGCGGTCCCCGCCGCCCTGGCCCCGGGCCACCACGACGGCCTCGCGAACGCCGTCCAGCCGGCGCAGGGTGGACTCGATCTCCTCCAACTCCACCCGGAAGCCGCGGACCTTCACCTGGGAGTCGATCCGGCCCAGGCAGGCGATGCGGCCGTCGGGCAGCCGGCGGGCCAGGTCGCCGGTCCGGTACATCCGCGCGTGGCGCCCGGTGGCGAACGGGTCGGGCAGGAACCGCTCGGCGGTCAGCTCGGGCCGTCCCAGGTATCCGTCGGCCACACCGTGGCCGCCGATGTACAGCTCACCGTCCACGCCGGTCGGTACGGGCCTGCGGGCGCTGTCGAGGACGTGGAGCACGGTGTTGGCGATCGGGTTGCCGATGGTCACCCGCTCGCCCCGGCGCAGCCGGCTCGCCGCCGACCAGATGGTGGTCTCCGTGGGGCCGTAGAGGTTCCAGACCTCGCCGTTGCCGGCGAGCAGCGCCTGCGCGGTGTCGCCGGCCAGGGCCTCGCCGCCGCAGAGGACCCTGAGCCCGGGGTTCCCCTGCCAGCCGGCGGCGAGCAGCATGCTCCAGGTCGCCGGGGTCGCCTGCATCACCGTGGCGGTGCTGCGCTCCACCGCCTCCCGCAGCCGCAGTCCGTCCTGGGCCGCCTCGGTCGGCAGGATCTCCACGGTGCCGCCGCTGATCAGCGGCAGGTAGAGCTCCAGACCGGAGATGTCGAAGCACACCGTGGTGAGCGCGAGGAGCGTGTCCCTGGGCCCGAAGCCGGGCTCGCGGGCCATCGACCAGAGGAAGTTGGTCAGCGCGCGGTGCGGGACCCGCACGCCCTTGGGCCGGCCGGTCGAGCCGGAGGTGTAGATCACGTACGCGGTGTCCGACGGCCCGGCGGGGCCCGGCGAGGGAGCGGCCGGCGGTTGCCGGTCCCGGTCCACGAGCAACCGGGCCACCGCACCGCCCCAGGCGGACTCGACGGCGGAGTGCGTGAGCATCAGGTGCAGCCCGGCGTCCTCGGCCATGTAGGCGAGTCTCTGCGGCGGGTACGCCGGGTCGAGCGGTACGTACGCGCCACCGGCTGCCTGCACGGCCAGCAGGGCCACCGGCAGGTCGGCGTCACGCGGCAGCAGGACGCCGACGGTCCGGCCCCGGCCGACGCCGGCGGCAGCCAGCCGGGCGGCGAGGCCTTCCACCCGCTCACGCAGCTGACCGTAGGTCAGTTCCGTTCCCTCGTACCTGACCGCCACCGCCGCGGGGCGGGCTTCGGCCTGGCTGCGCACCAGCTCCCAGACCAGCGTGTCGGCGGGGTAGTCCGTGTCGCCGGCCGGGGCGAGCAGCGCGCGCTCGCCTTCGGTCAGCAGCTCCAGGTCGCCGACCGCTGTCCGGGGAGCGCCGACGGCGGCGGTGAGCAGCGTGACGAAGTGCTCGCCGAAGCGCTCGACCGTGGCGGCGTCGAGGAGGTCGGGGTTGTACTTGAGGGTGTAGCGGCAGCCTTCGGGCTCGTCGACCAGGTCGAGGGTCAGGTCGAACTCGCCCTCCTGGTGCACGCCCTCGACCCGGCCCCGCACCACGCCGTCGTCGCGCAGGTCGCGCGCCCAGTTGTGGAAGTAGAAGGCGACGTTGAAGAGCGCGCCCGAGGCGGCGGGGGTCTGCCGCCGCAGCTCCTCGGCGAGGGTGATCAGCGGGTAGGCGCCGTGCTCCAGCGCGCCCAGGACCATCCGGTGGACGCGGCCGAGCAGCTCGCGGAAGGCCTCCTGGCCGTCCACCCGCTCGGCCAGCACGACCATGTTCATGAAGTAGCCGAGCACGTCGTCGTAGCCCTCGGCCGGACGGCTCGCCGTGGGTGTGCCGACGGTGATGTCGGCCTGGTCGCTGTAGCGGTGCAGCACGGCGAAGTAGCCCGCCAGCAGGACACTGCTCAGCGAGGTGCGCGCCGCGGCGGCGAGCGCCCGGGCCTGGTCCGTCACCGCCGCCGGGACGCGTCCCGCCACGCTCGCTCCGCGGAAGGTCGGCACCGGCGGGCGAGGCCGGTCGAGCGGCAGCGCGGTGACGGTCTGCCGGTCGCGCAGCCGCTCGACCCAGTACGCGCGCAGGCGCTCCGCCTGCGGCCCGGCGAGCAGGTCGCGCTGCCAGGCCGTGAAGTCACCGAAGGTGCGGGCGGGCCGGTCGGTCGGCAGCGGGCGGCCCGCCCGGAGCTCGCGGTAGCCGCGGTCCACCTCGGCCAGCAGCAGCGGAATGGACAGGCCGTCGAGCACCAGGTGGTGCACGTTCAGGTGCAGGGCCTGGCCGCCGTCGCCGAGGGTGTACAGCGTCGCGCGCAGCAGCGGGCCCCCGGCCAGGTCGAACGGCTCCCTCATGTCGGCGTGGATCCGCTCGCGCAGGTCGCTCTCCGAGACGGAGGTCAGAAAGACCTGCTGGAAGGGCAGCTCCGGTTCGGCCGCGATCCGGATGAACGGCCCGTCCTCGGCCGTCCGGACGGTCGCGCGGAGTTCCTCGTGCCGGTCGAGCAGGTCCTGCAGGACCACCCGCAGGGTGAGCACGTCGACGTCGCGGTCCAGCCAGAAGGCGAGCGGCAGGTTGTAGGCGTGGTTCCCGGGCGCGATCTGCTCGATCACCCACAGCGCACGCTGCCCCTGGGACATCGGATGGGCGGCCTGGTCCACGTCCCGGCGCGGCCGCAGGACCAGGGCCGCCTCCGGGGGAACCGGAGCCGCGCCGGACGCGGCGGCGGGGGTGGCGGCGGGGACCGTAGCGACGGGGGCGACGGGCGCGGGCAGCAGCGGCGCGGGCGCTGCGGGCACCAGCGGCGCGGGCGCCGCGGCCTTGGGCGCCACTGCGTCGGCCAGCCAGCGGGCGGCCAGATACTCCGTCAGCTCACGCAGCGTCGGACGCGCGAAGAACTCGTCAAGCGGCACGGCGACACCGAAGGCATCACCCACCACCGACACGATCTTCATCCCGCTCAGCGAGTCGAACCCGTAGTCCGCCAGCGGACGGTCAGGATCGATCCGCTCATCCAGCTTCAGGACCCGCTCCACCAGCTCCCGCAGCCGCTCTCCCACCGCTTCGTCCCCTCCCGGCCGCACGGCAGCGCTCACCGTCCCACCGGCGGCAGCGGCGGCCGGCACCGCGGTCTGCGCCGCGCCGCCGTTCGCCGCGACCAGGACGTGCTGCCCGAGTTCGCCCGGCCCGGCGCCGAGTACCGCCACCTCCGTGTAGCCCTCCTCCTGGAGCAGCCTGGTCCAGCTCTCCGGCGCGGCCAGCGGCGACCGCGGGATGCGCACCTCGCCGTCCTCGAAGGCCCACCAGCCCTCCATCACCCCGCCGCCGAGGGTCAGGTACGGCCGGATGGCGGTCAGCTCGTTGAGCACCAGCAGGCCGCCGGGCCTGAGCAGCGTCCTGAGCCTGCGCAGCGTGACCCTCAGGTTCCTGGTGGCGTGCACCACGTTGGTGCCGAGCACCACGTCCGCCGAACCCGGTGCGAAGTCCTGCTCGGACAGTTCGCGCTCCAGGTTGAGCAACTGGAACCGGACGAACGGGTGTTCCGCGGCGAACCGCTCGCGGCCGTGGTCCAGGAAGCGCGGCGAGACGTCGGTGAAGGTGAAGCCGACGCGGCCCGGCCGGTCGGCCAGTACCGGGAGCACCCACTCGCTGGTGGCGCCGGTCCCGGCGCCGACCTCCACCAGTTGGATCGTCTCGTCCCGTGCCGCCCGGGGCAGCCGGACGTCCAGGTAGCGGCGGACGGTGTCCGCCACCAGCTGGTTGAAGTGGTCGGTGAGCGGATTGCCCCGGTAGAGGTTCCGCACCAGCTCCATCGAGGAGTCGGGAAACATGACCTCGGTCCCGATCACCTCGCCGCGCAGCAACTGCGGGTACAGCCGCAGGAACTCCCGGTTGAGGGTGACCGTGGGCTCCACCTCCGGGTACGCGGTCGCGACCCGGTCGAACTCGGCCTCCCACTGGTCCACCGCCGGGTCCGCGGCCGCACCGACGGTGACCAGGTCGCCGTCGCGGGTCAGGTACCCGGCTCCGGCCAGCAGGTCGAGAAGCGCATCGTGCAGCCGCTGGAACTTGTCCCGGATGCGCAGGCTGCCGCGCATCGCCTCACCGCGGAACTGCTCGCCCGGGCGCTGGAAGACGCCCATCCGCCGGTACACGCCGAGCAGCCCGGACACCGAGGCCGTGTCCAGCGCCTGGTACCCGGCGAGCACCCGGGCGACGGCGGGGTCGATGCCCGCCCCGCCCCGCGGGTGGGGGGCCGTGACCGCCGGTGCCCGCTCACCGGCCGACGGCTCGGGGATCCACAGGCTCTTGCGGGCGAACGGGTAGCCCGGCAGCTCGATCCTGCGAGCGGCCGAGGGGGTGATCCGGGGCCAGTCGACCTCGGCGCCGGCCAGCCAGTGCCGGGCCACCGCCGTCAGGTCGCGCCGCGTCAGCGCCCGCTCCAGGGCGACGACCGCGTCCCCGGTGGGCCGCACCGCGATCCGGTCGAGGTGGCCGGTGCCGACCCGGTCGTCGGCGCCGCCCGCCGCGTACGTCTCCAGCAGCTGTGCGGCCTCGGGCACCGAGGCGGCGGACAGGGCCAGGCGGAACTCGTACGCGGTGCGACCCGACTGCAGCGTGTGGGCGACGTCGGCGAGCCGTGCCGACCGCTGGTCGCTCCGGTCCACGCCACGGGGCCGGATGCCGGCCACCGCCTCGGCCACCGCACCGATGGTCTCGGCGGCCAGGGCGGCCGGCGGCAGCTCCGTGCCCAACTCCCCGGCCAGCCGCGAGTGGAAGTGGGAGCGTTCGGCGATGCCGAACCCGCAGTCGACGAGATCGGTCGCGAGTTCCAGGGACTGCGGCGCGACACCGGCCAGCTCGGCGGCCAGCCGCAGGCACCGGAGCCGGGCATCCGTCAGCGCTTCCGCCGCCGCCGCATGCCGCGGGGTGCCCCGGCGCAGGAAGGCCGCCAGATCCGCCGCGTAGGCGCGAAGCCGCTCCTCGGTCCTGGCGGAGAGCACCAGCAGCTGCTCCCCGACGGGCTCGGCCGGCTCCGGCGCACCGCCCTGCGGGTACTCCTCCATGACCACGCAGGCGTTGGCGCCACCCGCGCCGAACGAGCTGACCACCGCGCGCCGCGGCAGTTCGCCCTCGGGCCGCGACTGTCGCGTCCAGGGCTGGAGCGTCTGCTGGATCTCGAAGGGCGTGCCGGTGAAGTCGATCTCCGGGTTGCGCTCTGCCGAGTGCAGCGACGGCGCCAGCATCCCGTGCCGGAACTGCAGCAGCACCTTGGTCAGGCCCGCGATGCCGGCCGCCGACTCGAGGTGGCCGATGTTGGTCTTGACCGAGCCGACCGCGACGGGTGGCCGCTGGACGCGGCGTGCCGGATCGCTCGCCTCGCCGAAGGCCCTGGCCAGGCCCGCGATCTCGATCGGGTCGCCGAGCAGGGTACCCGTGCCGTGCGCCTCGACGTAGCCGACGGTGTCCGCCCCGACCCCCGCGCGGCCCAGCGCCGCCTGGATCACCCCGCTCTGCGAAGCCGAGCTCGGCACGGTGTAACCGCCGTTGTTGCCACCAGAGTTGATCGCCGATCCGCGGATCACGCCGAGGATCCGGTCCCCGTCGGCGACAGCCGCCGCCAGCGGCTTGAGCAGCACCGCGCCCACGCCCTCGCCGTCGACGAAGCCGTCGGCGCCCGCGCCGAAGGCCTTGAGCCGGTCGTCGTGTGCCAGCATCCCCGCCTGGGCCAGGCCGCGCAGGTGCTTCGGGTGCAGGATCAGGTTCACTCCGCCCGCGATCGCGGCGGCGCACTCACCGGCCCGGATGCTCTGGCAGGCCAGGTGGATCGCGGTCAGCGAGCTGGAGCAGGCGGTGTCCACCGCCAGGCTCGGCCCGGTGAAGTCGAAGAAGTGGGACACCCGGTTGGCGACCGACCAGTGGTGCGAGTGGGCGTCGGTCGGAACGCCGGACGCGTTCGCCGCGCCGCCCATCCACTCGTAATCGTTGCTCATCACACCGACGAACACACCGACCGGGCCCTGGGCGGCGAGGACGGCCGCCGGACGGCCGGCGTCATCCAGGGTCGCCGCCGCGGTCTGCAGGAACAGCCGTTCCTGGGGGTCCATCGCCTCGGCTTCCGCGGGCGAGATGTGGAAGAAGAGTGGGTCGAACTTGTCGACGTCCTCGATGAAACCGGCCCACTTGCTGTAGGAACCGCGGATCCCGGCCGGGTCGTAGTGCGCGTCGGCGTCCCACCGCTCAGCGGGCACCTCCCGGATGCAGTGCCGGCCGCCGGCCAGGTTGTCCCACAGCTCGCCGACGGTGGGAGCGAGCGGATAGCGCCCGGCCACGCCGATGACCGCGATCCGATCGTCCCCACTCGGCCCGGCCTCGGCAACGGCCTGCGGCGCGACGGACGCCGACTCGTCACCGGACAGCTTGCCGGTGAGGAAGTCCGCCACCGCCCTCGGTGTGCGGTGGTCGAAGACCAGCGTCGCCGGCAGCCGCAGCCTGGTGCGCGCGCTGAGCTTGTTGCGCAGTTCGAGCGCGGTCAGCGAGGTGAACCCGAGGCGCTGGAACTCGGCGTCGGGGTCGAGGTCGCCGGCCGAGTCGTGCCTGAGCGCCGCGGCCACCTCCCGGAGCACCAGCTCGCCGATCACACGCTCGCGCTCCACCGACGGGATCGCGCGCAGCTCGGAGCCCTCGCCGTTGGCGGGCGCGACAGCGGTGGCGGGGCCGGCGGCCGGCATCCCGGGCCGTTGACCGCGCACCGGGGCCAGCTGACGGAGCATCGGCGAGGCCGCACCCGCCGCGAGGTCGAGTCGGACAGGGAGCAGGTGGGCCCGGTCCGCGCCGAGGGCGGCGTCGAGAAGCGCCAGGCCCTGCTCGGTGGCCAGCGGACGCACACCGGCGTCGGTCAACCGTGCCAGATCGGCCCCGCCGAGCCGGCCGGTCAGGGCGCTGCGCTCGGCCCAGAGGCCCCAACCGAGCGACAGCGCCGGCAGACCGAGGCCGCGACGGTGCTGCGCCAGCGCGTCGAGGAAGGCGTTGGCGGCGGCGTAGTTGCCCTGTCCCGCGGTGCCCAGCGTCGCGGCCACCGAGGAGAACAGGACGAAGGCCGCCAACTCCAGGTCACGGGTCAGCTCGTGCAGGTGCCAGGCGCCGTCAGCCTTCGCCGCCAGCACGGTCCGCAGCCGCTGCGGCGTCAGGGAGCCGATCACCCCGTCGTCCAGCGCTCCGGCGGCGTGCACGACGGCACGCAGCGGGCGGTCGTGCGGGATCGCCGCCAGCAGCTCGGCCAGCGCGTCGCGGTCGCTGACGTCGCAGACCGCCGAGGTCGCCGTCGCACCCAGTGCGGTCAGCTCGCCGGCGAGCGCCGGCGATCCCTGGCGGCTGACCAGCAGCAGGTCGCGGACCCCGTGCGCGGTCACCAGGTGGCGTGCCACCAGTGCGCCGAGGGTGCCCGACGCCCCGGTGAGGAGCACCGTGCCGTCAGTGGGGAAGCCGGGCGCGGCAGGTGCCGCGGGCAGTTCCGCGCGCACCAGCCTGGGCACCCGGGTCCCGCCCTCGCGCACCAGGACCTGGGGCTCACCGCAGGCCAGCACCGCCGGCAGCAAGCGCGGCAGGTCGTCCGGGTCGTCGGTGTCGACCAGCACGATCCGGTCCGGGTGCTCCGTCTGGGCCGACCGCACCAGGCCCCACACCGCGGCCGCGGCCGGATCCACCTGCGCTCCGACGGGAACGGCCTGATGCGTCGCCACCACCAGGCGCGAGTCACCGGTCCCCGCCTCGGCGAGCCATTCCTGCAGCTTCCCGAGCACTTCGGCCGTCACCGCCTCGGCCCTGGCGGGCGGTTCGCCATCGGCGGACGGGCAGCGCAGCAGCGTGGGGGCCACGGTCCCGGGCGCGGCGGACTCGGGCGCGGCGGACTCGGGCGCGGCGGACTCGGGCGCGGCGGACTCGGGCGCGGCGGACTCGGCACGTGCGGGAACCCACCGCAGTTCGAACAGCGCGCCGTCGGCCGTGGTGCCGAGAAGCGCGGCGCCCAGCGGACGCAGCGTCAGGGAGCCGATCGACAGCAGGCCGTGGCCGGTGCCGTCGGCGATCCGCACGGCTACCGAGCCGTCCTGGAGCGGGGTGATCCGCGCCCGCAGGCCGGCCACCTGCGCCGCCGCGTCCGGATCCAGCCAGCGCACCTCGCTCCAGGAGAACGGCAGCGCGGGCCCGGTCGTCACGTCCAGCGCGTGCAGGGCCGCGTCGAGCAGCGCGGGGCGGACCGGCACGGGCAGGGAGACCTCGGCGAAGAGCTCGCCGCCGTGCCGCCACAGTGCCCGCAGGCCCTGGAAGCCGGGCCCGTACTCCAGGCCCCGCGCGGTCCGGTCCTCGTACCAGGAGGCCAGGTCCACCGCCTCGGCGCCCGGCGGCGGCCACGCCGCCAGGTCCTGTCCGGCCGCGTCCGGGGCTGGGCGCCCGGCCAGGTCGACGAGCGCCCCGGTCGCGTGCAGCCGCCAGTCGGCCTCCGGGGCGCGGGCGTGCAGCCGCAGCGCCCGGTAGCCGCGGTCGTCGGCCGGGTCCACCAGCAGCTGGATCTCGACCTCGCCCTGCTCGGGCACCACCACGGGCGCCTGCAGGGTGAGCTCGTCCACCGCGTCCCCGGCCTGCAGCGCCATCTCCAGCAACGCGGTCCCCGGTACCACGACCCTGCCGCGCACCCGGTGGTCGGCCAGCCACGGATGCGTCCGCAGCGACAGCCGGCCGGTCAGGACCGTCTGCCCGTCTCCCACCAGCTCGACGGCGGCGCCCAGCAGCGGCCGCTGGATCCGGAGCCAGTAGGGCCTCGACCGGAAGGCGTAGGTGGGCAGCTCCACCGCACGGGCGCCGGTGCCCGCGAAGAGCTGCGGCCAGTCCACCCGGACACCGCGGACGTGCAACTCGGCCGCGGAGAACAGGAACTCCCGCCTCGCGTCCTTGTTGCGGCGCAGCGAGCCGACCACCACGACGGACCGGTCCGCGGCCTCGGCGGCCTCCTCGATGCCGACCCGCAGCACGGGGTGGGCGCTGCACTCGACGAAGACCCGGTGTCCCTCGGCCAGCAGGCCGTTGATCACGGACTCGAAGCGGACGGTGTTGCGCAGGTTCCGGTACCAGTAGTCGCCGTCGAGCCCGGCGGTGTCCAGGACCTCGCCGGTGAGCGTCGAGTGGAAGGGCACCGAGCCGGAGCGCGGGCTGATCTCGGCCAGGTCGTGCAGGATCCGCTCGCGGATCCGCTCGACGGACGCCGAGTGCGAGGCGTAGTCCACCGGGATGCGCCGGGCACCGATCGCCGCGCCCTCGCAGTACGCCAGCAACTCGTCCAGCGCGGCGGTCTCGCCGGAGAGCACGGTCGAGTGCGGTCCGTTGAGGGCGGCGACCGAGATCCGTCCGTCCCACGTCTCCAGCAGGGTGCGGGCCCGGTCCGCCGGCAGGGCCAGGGCGACCATGCCGCCCTGGCCGGCGATCTCCAGCAGCGCCTGCGAGCGCAGGGCCACCACCCGGGCACCGTCCTCCAGCGACAGCCCGCCGACCGCGCAGGCGGCGGCGATCTCGCCCTGGGAGTGGCCCACCACGGCGGAGGGCTCCAGGCCGAGCGAACGCCACACCTCGGCCAGCGACACCATGACCGCCCAGAGCGCGGGCTGCACCACGTCCACCCGCGTCAGCGCCGCCTCATCGTCCAGGACCGCCCGCAGCGACCAGTCGACCAGGCCGCTCAGCGCCCGCTCGCACTCCTCCAGCCGCGCGGCGAAGACCGGGGAGGACTCGCGCAGGCCGCGGGCCATGCCGGCCCACTGCGAACCCTGGCCGGGGAAGACCCATACCACGCCGGATTCGGCGGCGACAGCGCCCTCCACCACCTGCGGCGACGGCTCACCCGCCGCCAGGGCGGCCAGCCCTTCCAGTAGTTCGGCCCGGTCGCCGGCGACGACCGCGCCGCGGTGCTCCAGCGCCGATCGGGTGGTCACCGTGGCGAAGCCGATGTCCACCGGACGCAGCTCGGCATCGGACTCCACCCACTCCAGCAGCCGCGCCGCCTGGGTCCGCAGCGCCTCCTCGGACGCGCCCGACAGCACCACCGGCACCACGGACCCGGCCCTCGCGTCGGGAGCGTCGGGCTCGACAGGCTCGACGGGCACGTCGGGCTCAACCGGGTCGGCCTGCTCCAGGATCACGTGCGCGTTGGTGCCACTGGCCCCGAACGCCGAGACGCCGGCCCGGCGCGGCCGCTCCAGGCGCGGCCACACCCGCTGCTCCGTCAGCAGCTCCACCGCCCCCGCCGACCAGTCCACATGACGCGACGGCTCATCGACATGCAACGTCCGCGGCAGCACACCGTGCCCCATCGCCATCACCATCTTGATCACACCCGCGACACCCGCCGCCGCCTGCGCATGACCGATGTTCGACTTCAACGACCCCAACCAGAGCGGCTCCACCCGATCCCGCCCGTAGGTCGCCAGCAGAGCCCGCGCCTCGATCGGATCACCCAGAGTGGTCCCCGTGCCATGCGCCTCCACCACATCCACCTCCGCCCCGGACAGACCGGCCGACGCGAGCGCCTCACGGATGACCCGCTCCTGCGAAGGACCGTTCGGAGCCGTCAGACCGCTGGAGGCGCCGTCCTGGTTGATCGCCGAACCCCGCACCACGGCCAGCACCCGGTGCCCGCTGCGCCGCGCGTCCGACAGCCGCTCCAGCACCAGCACACCCACCCCCTCGGACCATCCCGTGCCGTCGGCCGCGTCCGAGAACGCCTTGCACCGGCCATCGGGCGACACCGCGCGCTGGCGGGAGAACTCCACGAAGGTCGTCGGCGTGGACATCACCGCCACCCCACCGGCCAGCGCCAGCGAGCACTCCCCCGAACGCAGCGACTGCGCCGCCAGATGCAGCGACACCAGCGAGGACGAACACGCCGTGTCCACCGTCACCGCGGGACCCTCGAACCCGAAGGTGTAGGCGATGCGACCCGACGCCACACTCGGCAGGCTGCCGATCAGCAACTGCCCTTCGTAGCCGCCCGTGTCCTGCCCCAGCCGCGACGCGTAGTCGCTGTACATCACGCCGGCGAAGACTCCGGTGCGGCTGCCGCGCAGCGCGGAGGGGGCGATGCCCGCACGCTCCAGCGCCTCCCAGGACGTCTGGAGCAGCAGCCGCTGCTGCGGATCGGTCGCCGCCGCCTCCCGCGGCGACATCCCGAAGAACCCCGCGTCGAACTCCGCCGCGTCGTGCAGGAACCCGCCGTGGCGCGTGTAGCTCGTGCCACTGCGGTCCGGGTCGGGGTCGTACAGTCCTTCGAGATCCCAGCCGCGATTCGTCGGGAACCCGGACACCGCGTCCACGCCGTCGACCGCCAGCCGGAACAGCTCCTCGGGCGAGGACACGCCACCGGGATAGCGGCAGGCCATGCCCACGATCGCGATCGGCTCCTGAGTCGCCGACTGCGCCTCCGCCAGCTTGCGGCGGGTCTGACGCAGCTCGCCGGTGACGCGCTTCAGGTAGTCGAGCACCTTCTCGTCGCTCATGCTCAGGGCCTTCCAAGCTCATCGTCGATCAGGGCAAAGAGTTCATCGGCGCTCGCCTCCGCGAGCTCCTGGTCGGGCACCGCTCCCGCCGCGTCCGCCTCGGCGGTCAGGGTGGCCAGCAGCGCCCAGAGCCGGGTGGCGACAGCCGTGCGCTGGTCCTCGCCAACGGCGCTCACACTCGCCTCCAGCCGGTCCAGCTCCGCCAGGACCGAGGGTCCGGCCGCGGGCTGTTCCGGGGCGAGCCGCTCCAGCAGGTGCCGGGCCAGCGCGGCCGGACTCGGGTGGTCGAAGGTCACCGTGGCAGCCAGGGTGAGCCCGGTGCGGGTACCGAGCCGGTTGCGCAGCTGAAGGGCGGTCAGCGAGTCGAAGCCCAGTTCCGTGAAGCCCCGCTCGGGGGGCACGTCATCCGGTCCCGACCGGCCCAGCGCGGTCGCGATCTCGGCCTGTACCAGCTGCCGTACCGTGCGCTCCCGGTTGTGGTCGGACATGGTGAGCAACCGCTCGCGCAGCGGCTCGGTGCCCTGCCGGGCCCGGCCGCCCGGCGCGCCCTGACCGGCCTGGCCGGCCCGGGTGCGGACCAGCCCGCGCAGCATCGCGGGCGGCTCGGCATCGCCCGTCCCGGACAGGTCCACCCGGACGGGCACCAGGTGGGCCTGGTCCGCGGCGAGCCCGAGGTCGAGCAGCGCCAGCCCCTCGTCCGTGGGGAGCGGCCGCAGGCCCATCCTGAGGATCCGCTGCCGGTCGGCTTCGCCGAGCCCGCCGGTCAGGCCGGTGCTCTGCTCCCAGAGCCCCCAGCCCAGCGCGACCGCGGGCAGCCCCGTCCGGTGCCGCTCGTGGGCCAGCGCGTCCAGGAAGGCGTTCGCGGCCGCGTAGTTCGCCTGCCCGGCCAGGCCGACCGTGGCCGAGACGGAGGAGAACAGCACGAAGGCCGACAGGTCGAGTCCGCGGGTGGCCTCGTGCAGCTGCCAGGCCGCATCCACCTTCACCGCCAGCACCGCGTGCAGCCGCGGCGGCGTCAGCGACTGCACCGCGCCGTCGTCCAGCACCCCCGCCGCGTGCACCACGGCCCGCAGCGGCGCCGACGCGGGCACGGCCGCGATGACCTTCGCCAGCTCGGCCCGGTCGGTGACGTCGCAGGCGGCCACCTGGACACGGGCGCCCGCCGCGCTCAGCTCCGCCACCAGCTCGCCCGCACCGGCGGCGGCCGTGCCACTGCGGCTGACCAGCAGCAGGTGACGCGCGCCGTGCTCGGCCACCAGGTGCCGCGCCACCGCGGCGCCCAGTCCCCCGGTCCCGCCGGTGATCAGCACCGTGCCGTCGGAGCCGGCCAAGGCCCGGCCAGGGTCGGGGGCGGGGACGGAGGCGCGGGCCAGCCGGGGGATCAGCACCCGGTCCGCGCGCAGGGCGACCTGCGGCTCGCCGGCCGCCAGAGCGCGGCCCAGCTGATCCGCCGTCAGCTCGCCGGTGCCCTCGCAGTCCACCAGTACGATCCGGTCGGGGTGCTCGGTCTGAGCCGACCGGAGCAGCCCCCACACGGTGGCGGCGGCCAGGTCGATGGCCGCGTCCGTCGTCACGGCCACCGCCCGCCGGGTGGTGACCACCAGTCGGGACGCACCGTCCTGGTGCTCAGCCAGCCACTGCTGGACGCCGCGCAGCACCGTCTCCGCGGTCCGGTGCACGGCCGCCGGCACGTCGCCATCGGCGGGCTCGACCGTGAGCACGGCGGCCGCGGCGGCCGCGGCGGCCGGCCCGGCCGGTCTGCCGTGCGCGGCGGCCTCGACCCACTCGACCTGGAAGAGCTTGGGGTTGAAACGCCGGGCGTCCAGCGGCCGCAGCGTCAGCGACTCGACCGAGAGCACCTCGGCGCCGCTGCCGTCGGCGACGGACAGCGAGGCCCGGTGCTCGCCGGCCGGGGTGATCCGGACCCGCAGCCGGGGCCCGGCCGCACGCACGGACCGCACACCGGCCCAGGAGAACGGCACCAGCGGGCCGGGACCCGCCTCCAGCACGAGCGGATGGAGCGCCGCGTCCAGCAGCGCCGGGTGCACGGTGAACGATCCCGCCTCGTCGCGCAGCGCCATCTCGGCGAGCAGGTCGTCGCCGTGCTGCCAGACCTGGCGCAGGTTCTGGAACAGCGGCCCGTACTCCAGGCCGAGTTCGGCGAGCCGGTCGTACCAGCCGGCCAGCTCCACCGGCGTCGCCCCGGGCGGCGGCCACTCGGTCAGGTCGAACCCCGGGCCCTCGGGCCCGGCCTCGCTCACCTGCCCGGTCGCGTAGAGCCGCCACCCCGGGTCGGCACCGTCGCTCTCCCGGCCGTGGATGCGCAACTCGCGCCGGCCGGCCCCGTCCGGCGCCCCGGCCCTCAGCTGCACCTCGACCTCGCCCCGCTCCGGCAGCACCAGCGGCGTGAGCAGGGTCAGTTCGTCCACCGTGCCGCCGAGAGTCAGGGCCATCTCCAGCAGCGCCGTCCCCGGCACCACGACCTGGCCGAGCACCCGGTGGTCGGCCAGCCAGGGCCGCGCGCGCAGCGACAGCCGCTCCGCCAGGACGGTGCCGTCACCGTCCGCGAGCTCCACGGCGTGCACCAGCAAGGGCTGGTCCGGCCTGGCATCCGCCCAGTAGCGCTGGTGCTGGAAGGCGTACGTCGGCAGGTCGACCCGGCACGCGCCGGCGCCGGCGAACGCCTGGCGCCACTCGACCGGGGCACCGCGCGTCCAGACCTGGGCCACCGAGGCCAGGAGGCGGGCCAGGCCTCCCTCCTGACGCCGCAGCGTCTCCGACACCGTCGCGGGTGCCGCCTGCGCGCCGCCCTCCAGGATCTCCTGGAGCGCGATGGTGAGCACCGGGTGGGAGCTGACCTCGATGAACGTGTCGTGGCCCTGCTCGGCCAGCGCCCTTACCGCGGCGTGGAACTGCACCGTCCGCCGCAGGTTCCGGTACCAGTAGCGCGCGTCCACCAGCCCGTCACCCAGCCAGTCCCGCTCGACGGTCGAGAAGAACGGCACCTGGGCGGGCACCGGCCGGATGTCCGCGAGCACCGACGACAGCCGCTCCTCGATGCGCTCCACCTGGGAGGTGTGCGAGGCGTAGTCCACCGGGATCCGGCGCGCCCGCACCCCCTGCGCCTCGCACTCGGCGAGCAGCTCCTCAAGCGCCCGCGGATCACCGGCGACCACCGTGGCGGACGGACCGTTGAGCGCCGCCACCTCCAGCCGGCCCTGCCACGGCGCCAGCCGGGACTCCACGTCCGCCTCCGGCAGGGCCAGCGACATCATCCCGCCGAGACCGGCCAGCTCCTTGGCGATCGCCTGCGAGCGCAGCGCCACCACCCGGGCACCGTCCTCCAGTGACAGCGCACCGGCCACGCACGCCGCCGCGATCTCGCCCTGCGAATGCCCCACGACCGCCGCGGGCTCGACGCCGTAGGAGCGCCACACCGCCGCGAGCGAGACCATCACGGCCCAGGAGGCGGGCTGCACCACGTCCACCCGCTCCAGCGTCGGCTCGCCCGGCAGCTGCCGCAGCACGCCCTGGAGGTTCCAGTCCACGAACTCGGCCAGCGCCGCCGCACACATGGCGATGCGCTCGGCGAACACCGGTGAGGCGTCCAGGAGTTCAACAGCCATGCCGGCCCACTGCGAGCCCTGGCCGGGGAAGACGAAGACCACCTTCCCGCCGCCCTGGCGGGCGGCCCCCTGGACCGGCCCCGGGGCCTGTGCCCCCTGGGCCAGCACGTCCAGACCGGTCAGCAGCTCCTCCCGGTCCATGGCCAGGAGCACGGCGCGGTGCTCGAACTCCGTACGCGAGGTCGCCAGCGACCAGCCCACGTCCACCGGACGCAGCTCGGCATCGGACTCCACCCACTCCAGCAGCCGCGCCGCCTGGGTCCGCAGCGCCTCCTCGGACGCGCCCGACAGCACCACCGGCACCACGGACCCGGCCCTCGCGTCGGGAGCGTCGGGCTCGACAGGCACGACAGGCACGACAGGCACGACGGGCACGACAGGCTCGACGGGCACGTCGGGCTCGACGGGCACGTCGGGCTCAACCGGGTCGGCCTGCTCCAGGATCACGTGCGCGTTGGTGCCACTGATCCCGAAGGACGAGACGCCGGCCCGGCGCGGCCGCTCCAGGCGCGGCCACACCCGCTGCTCCGTCAGCAGCTCCACCGCCCCCGCCGACCAGTCCACATGACGCGACGGCTCATCGACATGCAACGTCCGCGGCAGCACACCGTGCCCCATCGCCATCACCATCTTGATCACACCCGCGACACCCGCCGCCGCCTGCGCATGACCGATGTTCGACTTCAACGACCCCAACCAGAGCGGCTCCACCCGATCCCGCCCGTAGGTCGCCAGCAGAGCCCGCGCCTCGATCGGATCACCCAGAGTGGTCCCCGTGCCATGCGCCTCCACCACATCCACCTCCGCCCCGGACAGACCGGCCGACGCGAGCGCCTCACGGATGACCCGCTCCTGCGAAGGACCGTTCGGAGCGCTCAGTCCGTTGGAGGCGCCGTCCTGGTTGATCGCCGAACCCCGCACCACGGCCAGCACCCGGTGCCCGCTGCGCCGCGCGTCCGACAGCCGCTCCAGCACCAGCACACCCACCCCCTCGGACCATCCCGTGCCGTCGGCCGCGTCCGAGAACGCCTTGCACCGGCCATCGGGCGACAGCCCGCGCTGGCGGGAGAACTCCACGAACATCCCGGGCGTGGACATCACCGCCACCCCACCGGCCAGCGCCAGCGAGCACTCCCCCGAACGCAGCGACTGCGCCGCCAGATGCAGCGACACCAGCGAGGACGAACACGCCGTGTCCACCGTCACCGCGGGGCCCTCGAACCCGAAGGTGTAGGCGATGCGACCCGACGCCACACTGGGCGCACCGCCGGTCAGGGCGTGCCCGCCGAAGCTCTCGGGCGCCTGGTGCAGCGGGGGGACATAGTCCTGGTTCATGACGCCCATGAAGACGGCCGTCCGGCTCCCGCGCAGGGTGGTGGGGTCCAACCCGGACCGTTCCAACGCCTCCCAGGACGTTTCCAGCAGCAGCCGCTGCTGAGGGTCCATCGCCCGTGCCTCGCGCGGGCTGACCCGGAAGAAGTCGGCGTCGAACTCCAGGGCGTCCGCCAGGAAACCGCCGGTTCGCACGTTGCCGGTGCTCGCCGGGTCCAGGTTCCAGCCGCGGTCCTCGGGGAACCCCGAGATCGCGTCCACCCCGTCGGCCACCAGTCGCCACAACTCCTCCGGGGACGAGACGCCGCCCGGAAGCCGGCAGCCCATCCCCACGATCGCGATCGCGTCCTCGTGCGGATCGCTGCCCCGCTCGGCCCGTCTCCCCTCGGAGGCGCCCCCCGACAGCTCGTCATGGAGGTGCCGCACGAGCTCGGTGAGGGTGGGACGGTCGAAGAGCAGCGTGCTCGGCAGCCGCAGACCGGTCGCGCGGCTCAGGCGGCTGCTGAGCTCCACCGAGGTGACCGAGTCGAACCCGATGTCCTTGAACGAGCGGTCGGCCTCGACCAGGCGCGGGTCGGCGTACCCGAGCACGGCCGCCGCCTGGGAGCGGACCAGGGCCTCCAGCTCCCGCTCCCCCAGGCCGGTCGGCTCGACGGCGGGTGCGGCCTGCGCGGGCGATTCGATCCGTGCCGCGGGCGCTGCGGCACCCCCTCCGCTCAGCCAGTAGGGCTGCCGCTGGAACGCGTAGCCGGGCAGCTCGACGACGCGGGCGCCGGCGCCCGCGAACATCGCCCGCCAGTCCACCGCGACGCCCTGCGCGTGCAACTCGGCCATCGAGAGCAGCAGCCGTCGCACCCCGCCGTCCGCACGGCGCAACGTGCCCTGCACGACCACCTCGCGGGTGTCGCGCGCCGTGTCCTGGATCGGCGTGGTCAGCACCGGGTGCGGGCTGGCCTCCAGGAGCACCCGGTGCCCGTCGGCGACCAACGCCCGGACCGCGTCCTCCAGTCGGACCGTCTCCCGCACGTTTCGGTACCAGTACTCGGCGTCCAGCGCCTCGGCGTCCAGCCGGCCCCCGGTGACCGTGGAGTAGAACGCGACGTCGCTCGGTGTGGCCGTCACCCCCTCGGCGGCCCGCAGCACCTCGTCACGGATCTCCTCCACCTGCGGCGAGTGCGAGGCGTAGTCGATCGGGACCATCCGGGCACGCACCCCGCGGGCCTTGCTCTCGGCCACCATCGCGCGCACGGTGTCCACCGGCCCGGAGATGACCACGGCGTCGGGCCCGTTCACGGCACCGATCGCGACCCGGTCCTGGTCGATGTCCTCGACCGGCACGGCCAGCAGGGCCATCGCCCCGCGTCCGGAGAGCCGAGCGACGATGGCCTTGCTGCGTTCGACCATCAGCCGCAGGGCGTCCGGCAGGGAGAGGATCCCCGCCGCGCAGGCCGCCGTGATCTCACCCTGGGAGTGCCCCACCACGGCGGAGGGCGCGAGCCCGACCGAGCGCCACACCTCGGCCAGCGACACCTGGACCGCGAAGAGCGCGGGCTGCATGACATCCATGCGCTCCAGCGCCGCCGCGTCGGCGAGCACCTGCCGCAGCGACCAGTCGACCAGACCGCTCAGCAGCCGCGCGCACTCGTCCATCCGGGCGGCGAACACCGGTGAGGAGTCCCATAGTTCGAGCCCCATCCCGGCCCACTGCGGCCCCTGGCCGGGAAAGACCCACACCACGCCCGACGCGGGGGCGGCCGCGCCCTCCACCACGTTCGGGGAGGCCTGTCCCGCCGCCAGCGCCGCGAGTGCGGTCAGCAGTTCGCCGCGGTCCGAGGCGACGACAACCCCGCGCCGCCCCAGCGTGGTTCGGGTGGTCAGCGTCGAATACCCCACGTCCACCGGACGCAGGCCGGCGTCGGACTCCACCCATTCCAGCAAGCGCCGTGCCTGGGCCCGCAGCGCCTGCTCGGTGGTGCCCGACACGGCCACCGGCACTGGCACTGGCATCGGCATCGGGGCCTCGGCGGTCTCCTCGACAGCGGTCTCCTCGACAGCGGTCTCCTCGACAGCGGCTTCCCCGAGCTGGGTGGGCCCCTGGGCCACCACCAGGTGGCAGTTGGTGCCGCCCAGACCGAAGGAGCTGACGCCGGCGAGCCGCGGGCCCTGCGGCCAGGGGCCGGTGGCGGCGTTGACCCGGAGCTTCAGCTGCTCCATCGGGATCGCCGGGTTCGGCTCGGAGTAGTTCAGGCTCGCCGGGACCATCCCGTGCCGCAACGACAGCGCGACCTTGATCAGCCCGATGACACCGCCGGCGCCGTCCAGGTGCCCGATGTTGGTCTTCACCGAGCCCACGAGCAGCGGCCGCCCGTCGACGCGCCCCTGGCCGAGGACCGAGCCGAGGGCCTGCGCCTCCACCGGGTCACCCGCCCTCGTGCCACTGCCGTGCAGCTCGACGTAGCGCACCTGTGCCGGGTCCACCCCGGCCCGGGCGTAGGCCTGGCGCAGCAGTTCCCGCTGCGCGTCACCGTCGGGGACGGTGAGGGCCTGGCCGCCGCCGTCGTTGTTCACCGCGCCGCCGAGCAGCACGCACTGCACCCGGTCACCGTCGGCGATGGCGTCGCTGAGACGCTTCAGGACGACCACGCCGCCGCCTTCGCCCCGCACGGTGCCGTTGGCGCGCGCGTCGAAGGTGTAGCAGCGGCCGTCCGGGGAGAGGGCGCCCGAGCGGGCGAAGGCGAGCGTGCTGTCCGGAACCAGGTTCAGGTGCACACCGCCCGCCAGCGCCAGTGCGGTGGTGCCCGACAGCAGGCTCTCGCAGGCCATGTGCACGGCGACCAGGGAGGAGGCCTGCGCCGCGTCCACCGTGAGGCTGGGCCCGCGCAGACCAAGGTGGTAGGAGACCCGGTTGGCGATGACGCCCCGGCTCAGCCCTGCCAGCGAGTGGTGGGACACGGCGTCGGGGCCATGCTGGTGGACGAGCGCGGCGTAGTCGTCACCGGTGACCCCGAGCAGGACCGCCGCGGACTCGCCGCGCAGGCTCTGCGGCACGACACCGGCGTGCTCCAGTGCCTCCCAGGCGAGTTCGAGGGCCAGTCGCTGCTGCGGGTCCATCGCCGCGGCCTCGCGTGGCGAGATGCCGAAGAACCCGGGGTCGAAGTCGGCGACCCCGTCGAGGAAGCCGCCCCTGCGGTGCCCTGCCGGGTCGGCCCCGTCCGGCACGCCGTCGAGGTCCCACCGTCCGCCGGGCACGTCGGTGATCGCGTCCACACCGTCCAGCAGCAGCCGCCAGAAGGCGTCCAGGCCGTCGGCGCCCGGCACTCGGCAGGACATGCCGACGACGGCCACCGCGCGCTCGGTCGGATAGTTCATGGGCATGCCCTGCTCCCCTTCCGGTTGTTCCTGGTAGCGGTGCGGACCGAACTCCGTCTCCCGCATCGTCAGGCCGAGATCAACAGCGCGCGCAGCGCCTGCGGGTGGTCGGTGGCGAAGTAGCGGGCCAGTTCGCGGAGGGTCTCGACCTCGAACAGGAGGGTTCGGGGCAGCGGCCCGAAGGTCTTCTCCAGCTGTCCGATCACGCTCACCGCGATGACCGAGTCCATCCCGTACCGCTCCAACGGGGCCTCCGCGGAGAGCCGTTCGGGCCTGACCTTGAGCACGGAGGCCAGCAGCCGCCGCAGGTGTTCGACCGCGGCGCCCTCCAGCGCGTGGGCGGTGCCTTCGTCGTCCGGCGTCCCGACCGGGTCGGGTCCGGCCAGCGGGTCGGGTCCGGCCAGCGGGTCGGCGGCGGTCGCGTCGCGGGCTGAGCGGGTGGCGGACCCGACCCGGTCGCCTGACGGCTCCTCGGGGTCACCGGTGAACAGGGACTCCAACTCGCCGCGTCCGCCCACGAGGACGGTCAGCCTGCCGTTGGTGAGGGTGCTGTCCTCGGGGGTCATGGCGTAGCGCAGTGCGGTGAGGGCGCGGGTGGTGTCCAGGGGGATGAGGCCCAGGGTGCGCAGGTTCTCCCTGACGGCGGCGCCGCCTATGCCGCCTTCCTCCCAGAACGGCCAGTTGATGGAGACCGTGTCGCCGGTGCGCAGGCCGGCGTGGACGAGCCGGTTGCGGTAGGCCGCGTAGGTGTCCATGAACGCGTTGGCGGCGGCGTAGTCGCCCTGGCCGGCGTTGCCGAACGCGCCGGTGATGGAGGAGAAGCAGACGAACGCCTCCAGCGGCAGCCCGCTGCTCAGTTCGTCCAGGTTGACCAGGCCGCGGACCTTCGGCGCCAGCACCCGCGCCAGCTCCTGGGGGCTCTTGCGGATCAGGAAGTTGTCGGCCACGACGCCCGCGCTGTGCACGATGCCGGTCAACGGCCCGTAGTTGTCGGCGATATGGGCCAGCACGCGCTCCACCGCGTCCCGGTCGGCCACGTCGGCGCGCTGGTAGTCGACGGCCAGCCCGGTGGCGCGCAGCTCGTTCAGCGAGCGCCGCTTCTCCTCGTCCAGCGGTGACCTGCCGGTGAGGACCACGGTGGCCTGGCTCACCGAAGCGGCGATCTCCGCCGCCACGATCCGGCCAAGGCCCCCGGCACCGCCGGTGACGAGGTAGACACCGCCCTCCGTCCACGGCGAATCCACGACTCGGGGATGGCTGACCCGCGTAGGCCGGGCGACCAGGCGGCGGCCGTCGCGGTAGCGCACCTCCGGTTCGGGATCGCGCACCGCCTCGGACTCAAGTCGGCTGACGACTCCTGTAATTGACATACCGTCAAGACACTCGACGTACTGCACGTACAGGAACGGGTTCTCCTGGTGGGCCGTCTTCAGCAGCCCCGCCACCCCGCCGAAGCAGGCCAGCCGCTCCCGTTCGGTGTCCGTGCCGGCGGTACCGACCAGCGCCACCTGAACCAGCACCGGTCGCCTCAGGCCACCCTTGAGGATCCCCTGGACCAGCGTGAACACCCGCTCCACGACCTCGCCGTACTGCCGGTCCAGCGATCCGTCCCCGGCCTCCACGAACTGGCAGGCGGCGCCGGTCGGCAGAGCGGCCCGGAACGCGTCGCGCTCCCCGGCCTCGAACCGGCCGAGCACCAGGACGTGATGCTCGGTGAACCCGTCACCTGCCTGACCCGAGCCGGGTCCTGCGGCGGCGGTGGCGGCGGTGGCGGTGGCGGTGGCGGTGGCGGTGGCGGCAAGTCGAGCGTCCCGCGCGACCCATCCGGGCCGTAGCAGCACCATCTCGTCCGCCGCCGCGGCAGCCGCGTCCGGTCGTGAGACCGCCACCGGGGCGGCTACGGGAGCGAGCGCCTTCTCCTCCGGCGCCTTCTCCTCCGGCGCCTTCTCC
Source organism: Kitasatospora sp. NBC_01287 (assembly GCF_026340565.1). Classification (NCBI taxonomy): domain Bacteria; kingdom Bacillati; phylum Actinomycetota; class Actinomycetes; order Kitasatosporales; family Streptomycetaceae; genus Kitasatospora; species Kitasatospora sp. NBC_01287. Next base: position 7,304,534 of record NZ_JAPEPB010000001.1, on the reverse strand, counting down.
TCCGGCGCGTCGCCGAGGTCCGGGTCGAACCAGCAGCGGTCGCGAGCGAAGGGGTACCCGGGCAGGGAGATGCGCCGTGCGGGCGGGGCCGCGGGGTGGAGCGTCTCCCAGTTCACCGCGGCACCGTCGGCCCACAGGCGCAAGAGGTCGCCGTGCTCACCGCGGTCGGTCCAGTCGGACGCGGCCGCCCGCAGCGCGTGTTCGTCCGTGCCGCCAGAGGTCCGCCGAACGGGACGGGCGGTGCCCCGCGTCCAGGTGCCCGGCCGCAGCGGGTCGGCGATGAACGACTCGAGCTGGGCCCTGGCGGCGTCCAGCGAGGTCGCGGCGAAGGCGAGTCGTTCCTCCAACGCCATCCGCCCGATCTGCAGGGTCCAGGCCACGTCGGGGAGCGCGTCGTCGGTCAGCTCCGCCAGCCGTGCGCGCAACCGTTCGGCCTGCTGCACGAGTTGGTCCTCGCTCTGCGCGGAGAGCACCAACAGTGCGGGCCGGCCGGCCGGCGCGGGCGGCGCCGGGTGGGAGCCGGCCTGTCGCGGCTGGAACTCGGCGATGACGATGTGGGCGTTCGAGCCGCCGGCGCCGAAGCCGGACACGCCGGCGATCCGTGGGAACGTTCGGTGTTCCCCGTCGATCTCGACGGTCGGGCGGTGCCACGGTGCCAGCTCGCGCTGCACCCGCACCGGAGCGCGGCCGAAGTCGATGTGCGAGTTGAGCGTGCTGGAGTGCAGGCTCGGCACCAGCTCCCCGTGCTGGAGTTGCAGCAACACCTTGGTGACGCCGGCGATGCCGGCCGCGCCCTCGCAGTGCCCGATGTTCGACTTGACCGAGCCGATCGCGCACTGCGCCGGCAGGCCGCCGTTGGCCTGGAACGCCTTGGTCAGGCCGACGATTTCGAGCGGGTCGCCCAGGGCCGTCCCCGTGCCGTGTGCCTCCAGGTAGCTGACCGAGCGAGGGTCGACGCCCGCGGCCGTGAGCGCCTCGGTGATGACCTCGCCCTGCGCGGTCGGGGAGGGCACCGAGTAGCCGGGGGCCCGACCGCCGTGGTTCAGCGCGGTCCCCTTGACCACCCCGTAGATGTGGTCCCCGTCGGCGACCGCCCGCGCCAGGGGCTTGAGCACGACGACGCCGACGCCCTCGCCCGGCACGTAGCCGTCGCCGCCCTCACCGAAACTGCGGCAGCGCCCGTCGCTGGACAGGAAGCGGCGCTGGCTCAGCATCAGGAACTTGTTCGGATGGGAGTGGAGGTTCACCCCTCCGGCGAGCGCCATCTCGCACTGGCCGCTCCTGATCGCCTCGCAGGCCAGGTGGATGGCCGTCAGCGAGGACGAGCACATGGAGTCCACGGCCATGCTCGGCCCCTTGAAGCCGTAGCTGTACGAGACCCGGTTGGCGATGCCGGACGCGCTGCTCGACAGCGTGACCGCCTGGCCGCGCTCCTGCGCCTGCGCGCCGTAGAGCTGGTACTCCTGGTACATCGCACCGACGAAGACGCCCACCTTGCCCGACGGCGCGACGGCCGCCGCGGCGCCGCCCGGCTCGGCCGCCGCCCGGGCCAGCAGCTCGCCGGTGTATCCGGCGTCCTCCAGCGCGTGGTGGGCGCACTCGACGAAGAGGCGCTCCTGGGGGTCGAGGAGCTCGGCCTCGTGCGGCGAGATCTGGAAGAACAGTGAGTCGAACCGGTCGATGCCGTCGATGAAGCCGCCCCACCGGCCCGAGGAGGAGCCACCGACGTCGGCGTACCGGCGGTGGTCCCAGCGCTCCGCCGGCACCTCCCGAATGCAGTCACGCCCGGAACGGAGGTTCTGCCAGAACTCGCTCAGGTCATCCGACTCCGGGTAGCGGCCGCTGAGACCGACGACCGCGATGTCGGTTTCGACGTGCTGGGCGGCCGCAGGCCGGCTCGCGGCCGCCTGCGTCGGCGTCGGCGTCGGAGCCGACGCCGACGCCGACGCCGGAGTGTCCACGAGGATCCGGGTGCTGAGACCGGTCAGGTCCGCACACGCCAGGCCGTCCTCGTCGAAGACGGTGATGTCCAGCCTTGCCTTCACCGAGTCGGGGTCGCCGCCAGGCTGGTGCCGGATCCAGGCGTACGCCATCGCGGGGGTGGCGGCGGCGGACTCCACGTGCTGCACGGCGAACGGCAGGGCGGGACGCGCCGGTTGCCCGGTGGAGCCCGGCGGCGTCAACCGCAGGCCGACGATGGCCTGCAGTGCGCCGTCCAGGATGCTCGGGTGCAGCCGCCAGTCGGCCGACCGCTCCGCCGCCGCGGGCAGCCGCAGCTCCGCCAGTGCCTGGGGCCGTCCGGTCCCGTCCGTGCCGAGGCCCACGGCCACCAGGGAGCGCTGCGCGGGGCCGTAGTCCATGCCCACCCGCTCGTACAACTGATAGATGTCCGTGGCGGGAACCACCCGCTCGGCGCAGGCCGCGCGCAGTTCGTCCAGTCGCGGCAGGCCACGGTGGCCGTCCTCCGGCAGGCTCGCGCGACCCTGGCTGCAGAGCACGAACTCGCCGTCGCCGGACAGGTACTGAACCGAGTAGTCCCAGCCGCCGCCGGCCAACGGCTCCACATCGATTCGCAGTTCCAGTCCGTCCTGGTCACAGGTCGCCTGGCGCAGCCACACGACGTCGTCCAGCCGCACCCGGCCGGGCTGCTCCTGACCGAGTGCGCGCTGGACCGCCGCACGCGCCATCTCCAACTGCACGACGGCAGGGAGCACCCGGGAGCCGCGCACCTGGTGGTCCCGCAGGAACGGCTCGTCACCGTCGAAACGCGTCAGGTACGTGATGCCGACCGCGCCGCGCACTTCGCGCTGCAGCAGCGGATGCGGGCGGGTCTCAGCCACGTGGGTCGCAGCCACGGTGGCCGGGCCGTCCGCGGCCGACACCGACTCGCGCCTCACCTCGGCCAGGTACTCGGCCAGGTACTCGGCCAGAGCCTGCACGGTCGGGCGTTCGCTGACGACGGCGGGTGTGAGCGCCAGTCCATAGCGCTCGTTCAGCCGGACCACCAGCTGGGCGAGACCAGTGCGGTCGAAGCCGAACTCGCTGAATTCACCCTCCGGTTGCACTTCACCGGCCGGCACCTTCAGCAGTGCCGACACCTCGTCGACCAAGGCCGCTCGGGTCGCGGACAGCACATCGGCGAGGTCGGTGCCGACACTGTCCCGCCGCCCCACGCCGGCCGCCGCGAGCTCTTCCTGCAGCGAGGCCGCCAGCTGGGCGATCGACCTGTACTCGAACATGATCGTCGGTGACAGCGACAGCGACAGCCGGTCCTCCAGATCGGGCACCATGGACACCAGCTGTGCCGAACCCAGTCCCAACTCGTAGAATCCGCCGTCGACATCGACCTGCGCCGGCGGCACCGCCAGCCGCGCCGCGACCAACTCCCGCAGTATGCCAATGACATCCTGCCCAACAGTGGCCACGGCGGCTGGTGCCCCGGCCCCCGAACGCGGAGCGGCGAGTGTGGCCCCGGCCTCCGGGGCCGGCGGCTCGGCACGAACATCGAGGGCTGACACGGCCCGCACCCGCTTCGCCGTGAGCCGGCCGACCTCGGCGACCTTCGCCCCCGTCTCGTCGTAGAACTCCACGGAGAGTCGCATGAGTTCGTCGTCCCTGCGGGCCGATCCGGCCGGGACCCTGACGAAGCAGCGCCGGCCCAGCGGTGCCGCCGCGCGGAACGACTCGAAGACCAGGGGCAGGTAGAGCTCCTCGCTCTCGACCCCATCATGCAGCATGTGGAGGCCCACGCTGCCGCCGAGCAACCCTGCCTCGAACAGGGCCGGATGGAAGAGGAAGCGGTCCGCACCTCTGTGCTGCGCCGCGGGGAGTTCCAGCTCCACAACCCAGTCCTCGGCCCGCCGGTGGACCACACCGTCGATCTTCATCAAGCCGGAGTGGACCAGTTCGCGTCCCCGGAGCCAGGAGTAGATATCGGAGAGCGTGGTGAGCCGGTCCGCTCCGGCGAGGGGTAACGCCAGTCGCTCCTGGAAGGCCGTCGGGGCGCACCTCTCTGCCGTCACCCGCGCGTGCAGGATCTCCGCGGCCTCGTCCCGGCGCCGACTGGTGACCTCGATCCGCCACCCCCCGCCGGGGGCGGGCCGCCCCGCGACGGTGGCCAGGACCGGGTCGCCGGGCGCGACCACGAGCGGCGCGAGAATGGTGAGATTCCGCAGTTCGACCTCCCGCATGGCCTGACCGTGCCGGGCGAGGACCTGGAGCACGAGGTCCACGTAGCCGACCCCGGGCAGCAGGCTGCGCCCGTGCACGACGTGACCCTGCAGCAAGGGGTTGTCGGTGGTGACGGTGAAGGTCTCGGAGAACGTCAGCGAGTCGGCCATCGGTATCCATCCCGGCAAGTCGGTATACGTCCCAGAACAGTGTCGAAGCGTCAGTGCAGCCCGGCCCCACCCAGGGACCAACCATGAGCACCTCGAAGTCGCGAAAGGGACTCCCGGCGCTGATTCCGCGCCTCGGCGCGGCAGCATGCAGAATCGAAACACGCGTTTGCCCGACCCCAGGAGGTCAGCAAAATCGCCGTATGAAGCGGGAACAGCCCGCTAGAAATTGAAGAAAACCATTCCTACTCCCCGTGATTCCCCCGTGATCATCACGGCGCGCACCGCCGGGGCCACAAATCTCCCGGCCGCGAGATACTCGCGGCAAGATTAGTGCCAATACTCCGTGACGCTCGTGATCCTTTGCGACAGTATCCTGTATCACCACTAGGCGCAATGAACACATTGCGATGATCCACACTCCCAAGGGAACGCAATGTGAAGCTCTCGTGCGCTCCTTTGATTGTGCGCGCGCATCCGTGCGCAGGCCCGCCGAATCGTCGCGGCGGGCGGGGCAACGTGGCTAAGGTGGCGTTGCACCCACCGCGCGGCTGATCCCTGATGATCAGTCACCGCCGGTCCTGCGGCGAACGGTTGCGGCATCGCCCGACCGATCCTCTCCAAGCACAGTGGCCATCGGTCCGTGCTGAACCGCCATCTCGTCACAACCGCTTCGGCATCACACAGAACAGGAGATACGCGTGCAGATCGAAGGAAGCGTCGCGCTGGTCACCGGCGGAGCGTCCGGCCTGGGCCTGGCAGCCGTCCGCGAACTGCGCGACCAGGGCGCGTTCGTGGTCATCCTCGGTCGTTCCTCGCGAGGAAAGGAGGTCGCGGACGAGCTGGGTGAGCGCGTCCTCTTCTCCGCCGGCGACGTGACCAGCCAGGATGACGTCAGCGCCGCGATCGAACTGGCCTCGTCCCTCGGCACGTTGCGCATCGCGGTGAACTGCGCCGGGATCGGCAACGCCATGAAGACGGTGGGCCAGAACGGCCCGTTCCCGCTGGCCGCCTTCAGCAGAGTCGTCCAGGTCAACCTGATCGGCAGCTTCAACGTCATCCGGCTCGCCGCGGCACGGATGTGCCAGACCGAGGACGACGAGGCGGAGCGCGGGGTCATCGTCAACACGGCCTCGGTGGCCGCGTTCGACGGCCAGATCGGCCAGGCCGCGTACGCGGCGTCGAAGGGCGGCATCGTGGGCATGACCTTGCCGATCGCCCGGGACCTGGCCCAGTCGCGGATCCGGGTGGTCACGATCGCGCCCGGCCTGTTCCGCACCCCGCTGTTCGACGCCCTCCCCGAGTCCGCCGTCGAGGCACTGGGCCGGCAGGTGCCGCATCCGGCCCGACTCGGTGACCCTTCGGAGTTCGCCTCACTCGTCTCGCACGTCGTGCAGAACCCGATGCTCAACGGCGAGACGATCCGGCTGGACGGCGCCATCCGGATGGCGCCGAGGTGACCGAAGCCGACTGAGCCTGCGGCCCGCTCCTCGGCGAGCGGGCCGCCGGCTCCGTACTGGGTCGTACTTGGGTGGCTCGGCGGTGCGTCCAGCCGGGATGCCCGGCGTCGCGGGCCCGGCGGGAACTGTCAGACACGGCCTAGGACCACTGCGGCTCGGACACGATCTCCAGGACGGCGGCGCCGAAGTTGAACCCGTGGCCCAGGGCGGACAGCACCACCTTGTCCCCTGGCCTGACCGCCTTGTTCTCCAGCAGGTCGGCGAGCCCGGCGAACTGGTCACCTGCGCCCAGGTGCCCGAGGCGGCGGCCGAGTTCCCAGTTGGTCTGGGTGACGTCGACGCCCGCGATCTCCTTGACAGCGTCCCAGTCGACCTGCGTCGCCCCGGAGTGCGGGTAGATGAAACGGGCGACCTCCTTGATGTCGACACCCGCTTCGCCCATCGCCGCCAGCATCGAGGACTGCTGCCCGGCGGCCAGGGCCGTGGCGATGTCCGTCACCTGCGCGGCACCTGAGACCAGGAACTCCTTGAGGCGCTGCCGCATGTTGATCGGCCAGCCCTGCTCGCCGGCGACGCTCTCCCACTCCCCCGTTCCTCGGTACATCCCCTCGAAGGCGGTGTCGGAGATCACCGCGGTGGACAGCAGGCGGGCGACGCCCGCGCCGCGGGTCAGGACCACCGCGGTCGCTCCGTCGCCGCGCGGCGCCCCCTTGTCCGAGCGGTACCGGTCGAACATCGGCAGCTGGTACTTGTCACTGGTGGTGATGAGGGCGGCGGCGGGCGCGGGGCGGGCGGCCAGGTGCGCCGCGACCAGGTCGAGCGCGCCGAGGCCACCGTTGGACGCCTGCTGGAGCTGGATCGCCGAGGCCTGACCACCGATGGTGCGGGCCTGGATGTACGAGGCGGGTGCCCAGTGGTCAAGCCCCTGGAAGCCACCGCTGGTGACGTGCGCGACGAGGGTGTAGTCCTCGTGAGCGGCTCGGCTCCGGCCTACCGCCAGCCGGGCTGCGTCCACGGCCATGTCGGCGTGGCTGGCGTCGTCCACGACGCTGACGCTCACGAGGTCGTCCGCCTCGCACTCCGCGGGGTCGTAGCGCCCCTCCTCGGCCGCCTGCCGCACGTCCTCCAGTCGCCCGAGTCTGGTCGCCACCGCGTCTATGTAGATGTTGTTCCAGAGCATGTTCACGTCTCCCTAGTCGGCTCGGCCGAAGTATGCGGGTTGGGTGATGGAACGCTCCCGGTCACGCCGAAGACGGCGGCGTCCAGCCCGCCGTCAGCACGGCAACGCCCTGTCGCCCCCTGTGGAAGCTGTCCGAAGTCTCATGGCGAGACGCAGCTGATACTCAGTCAGAGGGCATGCGTGACAGGCTTGTGCGCGCGACCCCCGTGATCACATTCGTAACTTAACACGCAGCAACCACAGCTGAAAGAGCATCAGACCAGGGTGCCGCCCCCGACACGAAGCGCTACTGCCGTACGGACGGCGCGGGCTCGCGAGTCTGCTGCACCCGCTGCTCGGCGCGTTCGGCCTTGGCGAGCAGGAGCGCGGGAGCCGTCGCGCACAGCCCGATGGCCAGCACCCACCAGAACGCCGTGCCGAATCCCGCCGCCTGCTGCGCGGGGGTCGTCGCGCTGTCGAGCCGGCTCTGCAGCACGGCGGCGAGGATCGCGGTGCTGAGCGAGCCGCCGATCCGCTGCAGCACGTTGGTCTGGATCGTGGCATCGGCGATGGCTGTGGGCGGGATGACGCGGAAGGCCGCGGTCATCACGGGCACCATGGTGGCGCCGATGCCGAAGCCGCGGACCACCATGACGGCGCCGAGCAGCCAGTAGGAGGTGTGCGCGCCGACCAGGACGAACGGGAGCGTGGCCACCACGCTCACCAGGCCACCGAGCAGCGCGGCCCGCCCGATGCCCAGGGACTGGATGAACCGCGATCCGGTACCGACGGCGATCGCGACGCCGATGCTCTGCGGGATGAGCAGCAGGCCGGTGGCGACCGGATCCTGGTGCCGCACGATCTGGAAGTACAGCGGCATCAGGATGACCGAGCCGAACAGGACGGCGCCCAGGAAGAAGTTGGCGACGGAGGCCGCCGTGTAGCGGGTGTTGCGGTACAGGCGCAGATCGGTCAGCGGAGCGGCGGCGCGCAGAGCGTGCACCACGAAGACCCCCAGCAGCAGCACACCGCCCACGGCCCACGGGAACACGTTCCAGGAGAAGAAGTCACCGTGCGTGCCGAACTCGGTGAGTCCGTAGGTGAGTCCGACGCAGCCGAGCGCGAGCAGCGCGAAGCCCAGCAGGTCGAGGCGGCCGGCTCCGGCGGCCTCGTCGCGCGGCAGCAGCCGCAGTGCGAGGACGACGATGAGCGCGCCGATCGGCACGTTGATCAGGAAGATCCACCGCCAGCCGGCGTGGTCGAGCAGCAGCCCGCCGACGGCCGGGCCGAGGATGGGAGCGAGGATCGTGGGGACGCCGGTCACGCTCATGACCTTCGCCAGGCGCTCGGGGCCGGCGGCACGCACCGCGATCATCTGCGCCACGGGTGCGGCCACCGCCGCCGCGGCGCCCTGGACGGCGCGGAAGGCGATCAACTCGCCGACCGAGTCGGCCAGACCACAGGCCAGCGAGCCTAAGGTGAAGGTGGCGATGGCCACCGCGTACACGCGCTTGGCCCCGAAGCGGGCGGCGGCCCAGCCTGACACCGGCAGCACGGCGGCCAGTGCCAACAGGTAGGCGGTGACGAGCCATTGAATGGTCGACAGCGGAGCGTCGAAGCGGTCGGAGAGCGAGCGCAGGGCCACGTTGACGATGCTGGAGTCGAGGAACGCCAGGAACGACCCGAGCGTCGTCACGACGAGCACCCTGCGCAGGGCGGGAGAGAAGGGCATGCGGAACAGATCTCCGTTCATTTGCATACTACTGAGAGCGCCGAATCGGGCATGACAGCGCTCCAGACTATAGGGACGGATGCTTCACGGTATCCACGTTCGACGATCACGGACAACGCCCAACTACCCTCTGGGAAGATCCAGTCGACCGGAAGTGCCTCCCGGCGCCCATTGATCTCGCCCCTGGCGTCTGGGTAGGGTTCTGTAGACAAACGGGGGTGAGTCAAGCATGTTCGACGTGTAGGCGTTCTGACCGAGTCACGGCCGACTCCTGCGATTGCGGGTGCCGTGGCCACCGCGCCGGTCGAGAGGCATTCAAACAGTGCCTCGGGCAGCCCTGCCGCTATCCGCGGAGCGGGGCGCCACTTCTGACGGCACCGCGCACTCACTCCGGTCAGGCTTGTACGTTACCGACGTTCACCGGGCCTCCACTATTTCGGCTGATAATCCGTCTCCGCGCGGTCCTGCCCCATCCAGGCCGTGTCGGGGCGCCCGGCCATGCGGTCTCGCCCTCCTCGCGCCCGTCGCTGCCGCTCGCGGCGAGCAGGTTCCGGCTGCCGCTCAGCCTGTCCGAATTCTCCTTCGTGCGTGAAAGGCACTGGTACGACGTGGACTTAGACAGCACGGCGGAGACGTCGATCCGGCCCACCACCGGTCGCCCGGAGGGAGTCGTCCCCGAATCGGGTGAGATGCTGCTGCTGCGGCCCGGCTGGGTCGCGCGGGAGGGCGAGCAGGCGAACTCCGCACGGTCGTTCGCCGAACATGTGGTAGTGGTGCTGGGCCAGGCGGGACAGGCGGAGCGCGAGGCGCTTCAGGCCGCTATGCCCGCCGGTGCGGTGTGCCGGTTCGTTGAGGTGGCCGACGGCCCACTGGACGGCCAGTACGCCGAGTTCGTGGAGTGGGTGTTCACCCTGCTCCAAAAGATCCTGCAAGGCGGCGTGCGGCGCCCGGCGCTGGTGCAGGTGGTACTGGTCGGGTCCGCCGGCGCGGGCGCGGAACGGGAGCGGCTGGCCTGCTTCGGCGGGGTGGCGGGTCTGCTGAAGACTGCTCATCAGGAGAACCCGCTGCTGAACGCCCAGTACCTGGAGTGTCTTGACGGGCCGTCAGCTGAGGCCGTGGCCGCCCGGCTCGTGTACGAATCGGCGCACGAGACCGAGCCGGAGGTGCGCTACCGCGACGGCCTGCGCCTGGTGGCCCGGCCCGCGGAGCTGCGCTCGCCCGGGACCGCCGCCGCACCCTGGCGCGAGGGCGGTGTCTACCTCGTCACCGGCGGTGCCGGGGGCCTTGGCCGGATCGTGGCGGCGGAGATCGCCGCTTCGGTGAGCCACGCCACCGTGGTCCTCACCGGCAGGTCACCGCTGGACGAGGAGAAGCGGCGCTCGCTGAACGAGCTGCGCGCCACCGGGCTGGCCGTCGACTACAAAAGGGCGGACGTGGCCGACCGGGACGCGGTGGAGCGCGTGCTGGCCCATATCGCCGACAACTACGGGCCGTTGACCGGCATCGTGCACAGCGCGGGCGTCGTGGCCGACAACTTCCTGATCCGCAAGAGCCCCCAGGAGCTGGCGCGGGTGCTGGCGCCGAAGGTCCGCGGCCTGGTCAACCTGGACGAACTGAGCAGCGGGCTGCCGCTGGAGGCGTTCGTCTGCTTCTCCTCCATCACCGGCGCGTTCGGCAACGCCGGCCAGGGCGACTACGCCGCCGCCAACGCGTTCATGGACACCTACGCGGCCTACCGCAACCGGCTCGTCCACGCCGGCCTGCGCACCGGCGACACGGTCTCCATCAACTGGCCGTTCTGGGAGGAAGGCGGCATAGGCGGCGCCGCCGTCAGGGAGAACCTGCGCACCCTGGGCCTCATCCCCCTGGACACCACCCGCGCCCTCACCGCACTGCGCTACGCCATGACCCCCGAGGACAGCACCCTCACCAACGGCAGGCTGACCGTCCTCGCGGGCACACCCGCCGCCCTCGCCACCTTCGCCGCCCTCGCGGTGACCGACAACTCCCAGCAACCGCCCACCGAACGGAGTCACATGCCGGACAACGACACCGCCCACGCGCTGGAGAGCACCGCGGTCGAACACCTGCGGCGGCTGCTGGCCTCGGTGCTCAAACTCGCCCCCGAACGGCTCTCCCCGGACGCCCCGTTGGAGCGGTACGGGATGGACTCGGTCATCGCGGTGAGCGTGATCGGACAGCTGGAGAAGACCTTCGGACCGCTGCCCCGAACCCTCCTGTTCGAGGTCGAGACCCTCCGCGAACTGGCCCGCTACTTCGCCACCGACCACCCGCAGGCGCTGCGCGCGCTGCTTGGCGAGCCGGCCGCACCCCGCCCGGCCGCACCACCGACCACACCACCGACCACACCACCGACCGCACCGCCGGCAGCACCGCCGGCGACGGCCCCCGCGACGGCGACGGAGCGCGTCGGGGCCGTCGAGCACCGGCCTGGCCGTGACGAGGACATCGCGGTCATCGGCATCACCGGGCGGTTCCCGCAGGCCGAGGACCTCGATGCGCTGTGGGCCAATCTGCGTGCGGGCAAGGACTGCGTCACCGAACCGCCGGCGGACCGTTGGGGCGACTCGACCGGCGCATGGGGCGGGTTCATCGACGGGATCGACCGCTTCGACTCGTTGTTCTTCGGGATCTCGCCGCGCGAGGCGGCCGCGATCGACCCGCAGCAGCGGTTGTTCCTGGAGACCGTGTGGCAGTTGCTGGAGCAGAACGGCGTGACCCAGGAGACCGTCGAGCGGCGCTACCGGCGGCGTGTCGGGGTCTACGTCGGGGCGGCGTACCAGCTGTACCGGGCGGACGAGTCGGATCCCGTGCTGGCGGCGGTCACCGCGGCGACCTCCTACAGCATGATCCCCAACCGGGTGTCGCAGTACTTCGGCTTCGAGGGCCCGAGCCTCGCCGTGGACAGCATGTGCACCTCGTCGACCATGGCCATCCACCTGGCCTGCGCCGATCTGCAGCGCGGCGAGACCGAACTGGCCGTCGCCGGAGGCATCAACCTCTCCGTCCATCCCGACAAGTACACGGCGCTGACCGAGATGCAACTGATCGGCAGCCATCCCGGCAGCCGCAGCTTCCGCGACGGGGACGGCTATCTGCCCGCCGAGGCCGTCGGCGCCGTGCTGCTCAAGCCGCTGTCCGCCGCGCTGCGGGACGGCGACACCGTGCACGCCGTCATCAAGGGCACGGCCTCCCTGCACAGCGGCCGCTCCAACGGCTTCATGAAGCCGAGCCACCGCGCCCAGGTCACCGTGATGCGGAGGGCGTTGGAGCGGGCCGAGGTCGGCGCCGACACCATCGGGTACGTCGAGGCGGCGGCCAACGGCAGCCCGCTCTCCGACGAGGTCGAACTGCGCGCCCTGCGCGAGGTGTTCAGCGGAGTGACCGAGCCGGTCGCGCTGGGCACCGTGAAGTCCAACCTCGGCCACCCCGAGGCGGCCTCCGGCATCGCCCAGCTGAGCAAGGTCATCCTGCAACTGCGCCACCAGGAGATCGTGCCCCTGGTGGCGGTGGGAGTCCCCAACCCCAACCTGGACTTCGCGGGCACCGCGCTGAGCCTGTGCGAGGAGCCGACGGCCTGGCAACCACGCGCCACGGCAGCCCGGCACGGCGACCCTGCTCCGCACCGCGCACTGATCAACTCGGTGGCCGCGGGCGGCAGCCTGGTCAGCCTGGTCGTCGAGGCACCGCCCGCGGTCGGGACCCCCGCTGCGGACCCCCACGACCTCGGGCCCCAGCTGGTGGTGCTGTCCGCCAGGACGCCGCAGCGGCTGAGGACAGCGGCACGACAACTGCACACCTTCCTGGAACGCGACACCGAGGTGGACCTGGCCGACGTCGCGTACACCTCGCAGCTGGGCCGCGAGGCACACCTCGAGCGGCTCGCCGTGGTGGCGGGCTCCGTGGCAGAGCTCCGGCAGTCCCTGGCCCGGTACCTCGCCGACGGCTCCGGGGACGCGGCTGCGGACGCCGAGGGCGCGCTCCCGACCGCGCAGGTCCACCTCGGCAATGCCGAGCAGGACGCGGGACCGCTGGGAAGCGTCCTCTCGGGCCCCTCGGGTGAGGTCTTCCTCACCGGTCTCGTCGCGGAGCGGAACCAGGAGCACCTCGCCGAACTGTGGGTTCACGGAATCGACATCCCCTGGCAGGGACTGCACCGCGAACGCCGCCGGCTGGTACCGCTTCCGCCGACCGCGTTCGAACCGGAGCGGCACTGGATCGGCCGGAAGCCCGGACCCCGCACCCCCGCGACGGCCGAGGCGGTCCCCGACTCCACGAACTCCACGAACTCCACGGTCACCGCAGACTCCACGGTCGCCGCCGTTCCCGACCGGGCCGAGGAGCCCGAGGCCGGCCGGGGCCACGAGACCAGCGCGGACCGCACCGGGCAGCCGCCGGCCCGCACGCTCACCGACACCGAGCAATTCCTGGTCGGCGCCTGGTCGGATCTGCTGCAGATCGACGCCGAACACCTCGACGTGACAAGCGACTTCCTCACTCTCGGCGGCAACTCGCTCCTGGCCACCCGGCTGATGAACCTGGTGAAGGCACGGACCGGAACGGAGTTGCCCGGTCACATGGTCTTCGCCGCGTCGCGGCTGGCAGACCTGGCCACCACCCTGGAGACGTACATCCCGGCTGCGGCAGGCGGAATGCTCAAGGCGGAGCAGTCGATCGTCGACCACATCGCCATGGTCGAGAACCTGAGCGCCGAAGAGCTGGACTCGCTCCTGAGCAGCGGGAACTGAGGAGGAACGACGATGACCGCCACCAATCAGGAGCACGGCGGGCTGGAGTTGGTCCAGCGGTTCAGGACCCTCTCGCCCAAGCAGCAGCGCGCGGTGCGGGCGCTGCTCGAAAAGCAGGGCGTCGACCTCTCGCTGCTGGACGTCATCCCGCGAGTACCCCGGTCGGCCGATGACCTGGCCCCGTTGTCGTCCACCCAGCAGCGCCTGTGGTTCCTCGCGCAGCTGGACGGGTCGAGCGCGGCGGCGGCCTACAACCTCCCGGGCGCGACGCGGCTGCTGGGGCCGCTCGACCGGCCCGCGCTCGTGCGGGCGCTGGACGCCGTGGTACAGCGGCACGAGGCCACCCGCACCCGGTTCGTGGTCAAGGACGGTGTGCCGTACCAGCACGTGGGAGACGGCAGCGAGTTCTCGCTGCGCACCGAGGAGCTCGCGGACCCGGCCCGGTTACCGCTGCTCATGGAGCGCGAGGCGACCACGCCGTTCGACCTGGACCGCGATCCGCTCGTCCGGGTGCGGCTGCTCCGGCTGTCCGAGCAGGAGCACGTCCTGCTGATCACGATGCACCACACCGTGTGCGACGGCTGGTCGTACCGCGTCATCAACCGCGACCTCGCGCTGCTGTACGAGGCCTTCCGCGCGGGACAGCCCAACCCCTTGAAGCCGCTGCCCATCCAGTACGCCGACTTCGCCCACTGGCAGCGGGACTGGTTCGCCGGCGAGGAGTACGCGCGCCGGCTGGACTACTGGACGACACGGCTCGCCGGCGTCAACCCGCGGCTGTCGCTGCCGACCGACCGGCCCCGCCCGCCGGTCAAGACCTACAACGGGGCACGCGAGGTGTTCCGCTGCCCGCCCGCGCTCGTGGACAAGCTGCATGCCGTCGCGACGCAGCACGGGGCCACGCTGTACATGACCCTGCTGGCGGCCTACAACGTCGTGCTGCACCGCTACACGCAGCAGACGGACATCGCCGTCGGCACGGTGGTCGCGAACCGCATCCGGCCCGAGCTGGAGGGGCTCGTCGGCTACTTCGCCAACACCCTGGTGATCCGTGCCGACCTGACGGACGATCCGACCTTCTCCGAGCTGCTCACCCAGGTGCGCAGGACCACTCTGGAGGCGTACGACCACCAGGACATCCCCTTCGAAGCCGTGGTGGAGGCGCTGCAGCTGGAGCGTGACCTCAGCCAGCACTCCCCCGCCTTCCAGACGATGTTCGTGCTGCAGGAGGCGTGGGCCGAGCCGGTGACCAGGGTGGGCGGGCTGGAGCTCCGTCTCCTCGACATCGACATCCCGGTCGCCAAGTTCGATCTCGCCTTCGAGCTCCAGGAGACCCCGGACGGGCTGGTCGGAACCGTCGAGTACAACACGGACCTGTTCGATCGGGAGACGATCCAGCGTCTGGTCCACCACTACACCACGATGCTCGATGTCGTCGCGGACGAGCCCGCGGGGCGGATCTCCCGCCTGCGGATGCTCGACGCGGCCGAGCGCCGGCGGGCGCTGCTGGAGTGGAACGAGCTCCCGGCAGACGTGGAGTCGGCCCAGCGGTGTCTGCACCAGTGGTTCGAGGAAGTGGTGTCGGGGGCACCCGACGCGGTGGCGGTGGCGTACGGGGACGAGTCCCTGACCTATGCCGAGCTGAACGCGCGGGCCAATCGGCTGGCACGTCATCTGCGGCGGTTGGGCGTGGCCCCGGGTGTCCTGGTGGCGCTGTGCCTGCCACGCAGTGAGCAGATCCTGGTGAGCGTGCTGGCGGTGCTGAAGGCGGGGGGTGCGTACCTCCCCTTGGACCCGGCTGTTCCGGCGGAGCGGCTGGAGTACGTGCTGGAGGACGCCGCGCCGCGGGTGCTCCTGGTGGACGGCGCGGTGCCCGAGGGTGTGGCGTGGTCCGCGGGACCGGTCATCGATGTGCGGGTGGACGCCGGGCAGTGGGCCGACGCGTCGGCCGACGACCTGGTGGCCGGTGAGGTGGGGTCGTCGCCGGCCGATCTGGCGTATGTGATCTACACGTCGGGGTCGACCGGCAAGCCGAAGGGCGTGATGATCGAGCACCGGAACGTGACGCGTCTGCTGACGGCGACACGGCAGTGGTTCGATTTCGGTCGTGAGGACGTCTGGCCGCTGTTCCACTCCTTCGCCTTCGACGTCTCGGTCTGGGAGATGTGGGGCGCGCTGCTGCACGGCGGGCGCCTGGTGGTCGTACCGCAGGCCGTCACCCGCAACCCGCGAGAGTTCTACGAACTGCTCTGCGCCAACGGGGTGACGGTGCTGAACCAGACCCCCAGCGCCTTCGGGCAGTTGATCACCGCCCAGGGCGACCAGGGCGCGCCGCACCGGATCCGGGCGGTGGTGTTCGCCGGTGAGGCGCTGGACGTGGCGGCGCTGGAGCCGTGGATGCGGCGCCCGGTCAACCGCGGCACCCGCCTGGTCAACATGTACGGGACCACCGAGACCACTGTGCACGCGACACACCGGGTGGTGACGGAGGACGACACCGACAGCTCGGCGAGCCCGATCGGGCAGCGGATCCCCGACCTGCGGACGTACGTCCTGGACGGGCACGGCGAACCGGTCCCCGTCGGCGCCGTCGGTGAGATCTACCTTGGCGGCGCCGGCGTGGGACGCGGCTACCTGAACCGCCCCGAGCTGACCCGGGAGCGCTTCCTGCCCGACCCGTTCAGCGGGCGACCCGGCGACCGCATGTACCGGACCGGCGACCTGGCCCGCCAACTGCCGGACGGCTCGATGGAATACCTGGGCCGCAACGACGACCAGGTCAAGATCCGCGGCTTCCGCATCGAACTCGGCGAGATCGAGGCCGTCGTCGGCCGGCACCCCGCCGTGCTCTCGTGCGTGGTCGCGGCTCGCGAGGACCAGCCGGGCAACAAGCAGCTGGTCGCCTACGTGGTCCTGGCGGACGGGCAGGCTGGGCAGGTTGAGCAGGCGGAGCAGGAGCAGCGCACAGAGTTGCGCCGGCTCGCGGAACGCGCGCTTCCGGAGTACATGGTCCCCAGCGCCTTCGTCATGCTGGAGAGCCTGCCCCTCACCAACAACGGCAAGCTCGACCGCAGGGCCCTGCCGGCCCCCGGCATCGACGCGTACACCCAGCGGGAGTACATCGCGCCGAGCACCGCCACCGAGCGTGCGCTGGCGGCGGTCTGGGCGGACCTGCTGGGCTTCGATCCGGACCGGGTCAGCGCGCACGACAACTTCTTCCAGCTCGGCGGCCATTCGCTGCTGATCACGGTCCTGGTGGCCAGGCTCAAGGAACTCGGCTTCGACGTCCCGGTCCGCAGCGTGTTCAGCAGCCCGACGCTCGCCCGGCTGGCGACGGAGATCGACGCCGGCACGGCGGGCCCGGCGTACCAACCGCCGCCCAGCCTGATCCCCGACGGCTGCGAGCGCATCACCCCGCAGCTGCTTCCGCTCATCGACCTCGACCAGGCGCAGATCGACGCGATCACGGCCACCGTCCCCGGCGGCGCGCCCAACATCCAGGACATCTACCCCCTGGCCTCCGCGCAGGAGGGAATCCTCTTCCACCACCTGCTCGACCCGGACAACGACCCGTACCTGGTCTCCCTGCTTCTGGTCGCCGAGAACGAGCAGGTGTGCGTCCGGTTCACCGAGGCGTTGCAGGCGCTGATCGCGCGCCATGACGTGATGCGCACAGCGGTGATCACCACCGGGCTGCCCGAGCCCGCGCAGGTCGTGTACCGCAGCGCCCGGCTGACGGTGGATCGGACCACGCTGGATCCGCACGCCGACATCGAGCAGCAGGTGAACACCCTGCTGGACCAGCCCGCGCGGATGCGGGTCGACCAGGCCCCCATGCTGCGGCTGCTCGTCGCCGAGGACCCGGGCTCCGATCGCCGGTACCTGCTGCTGAGCGCCCACCACCTCGTCGAGGACGCCACCACCCTGTGGCTGTTCCTCAAGGAGATGGCGGTCCACATGGCCGGCCGCAGCGAGGAGCTGGCGCCCGCCCCGCCCTACCGCGACTTCGTCGCCCACACCCTGCACCAGACGGCGTCGGCCGACGGGGAGGCCTACTTCCGGGCCGCCCTCGGCGATGTCACCGAGCCGACCACGCCGTTCGGGCTGACGAACGTGCGCGGGGACGGGCACCAGTATCCGCAGCTGCGCCGAGCCATGCCGGTGGAGCTCACCCGTGACCTGCGGGCCCAGGCGATGCGGCTGCGGACCAGCCCGGCCTGCCTCTTCCACGTCGCCTGGGCCTGTGTCGTGGCCGCAGCGAGTGGACGCGACGATGTCGTGCTCGGCACCGTGCTGTCCGGACGCCTGCAGGGGGTGCCCGGAGTGGAGCGGATGCTGGGCAACTTCATCAACACCCTTCCGCTGCGGGTGCGGCTGGCCGGGCGTACCGTCCGTGAGCTGATCAGCGAGGTCGACGCCGGCCTCCAGGAGCTGATCGCCCGTGAGCAGAGCCCGTTGAGCCTGGCACAGCGCTGCAGCGGCCTGGACGTCGATACGCAGATCTTCAGCGCGGTGGTCAACGTCCGGCACTTCGACGGGGTGCCGGGCGCCGAGACCTCCCCCCTCGAGGACCAGGGCATTCACTGGCAGGGGGAGGCGGACGCGATCAACTACCCCCTGGTGGTGTCGCTGGACGACTTCGGAGCTGAGTTCGCGTACCACGTCCGGGTCGACGACTCGGTGGCCTGCGAGACCCTGGTGGACTACGTCGAGACGGCGCTGTCCGGGATCGTCGCCGCCCTCGCCGCCGACGACGGTGCGAGCACTCCCGCGCTCGCCATCGAGGTGCTGTCCCCGGCCGAGCGCCGACGGGTACTGACCGAGTGGAACCAGCCGCCGGCGGCCCTGGCCGCCCCGGCCCGGTGCCTGCACGAGTGGTTCCAGGACGTGGCCAGGAAGACCCCCGACGCGGTGGCGCTGGAGTACGAGGGCCGCACGCTCACCTACCGCGAGCTGAACGCGCGGGCGAACCGGCTGGCCCGGCACCTGCGCGGGCTCGGCGTCGGCCGCGACGTGCTGGTGGCGCTGGCCCTGCCCCGCAGCGAGCAGCTGATGGTGTGTGTGCTGGCGGTCCTGAAGGCGGGCGGCGCCTACGTGCCGGTCGACCCGACGGTCCCGGTGGAGCGGCTGCGCTACATCCTCGGGGACAGCCGGCCTCGGGCCCTGTTGACGGACGGGCCGCTGCCCGAGGGCCTGGACACCTCCGGGGTTCCGGTGGTGGACATCCGGGTCGACGCCGATCGCTGGGCGGACGAGCCGGACGGTGACCTGGCCGGTACCGCGGTCGCACCGGCGGACCTCGCGTACGTGATCTACACGTCGGGGTCGACCGGCGCGCCCAAGGGCGTGCTGGTGGAACACCGCAACGTGACACGGCTGTTCACCGCCACCGAGGAGTGGTTCGGCTTCGGTGGCGAGGATGTCTGGACGCTGTTCCACTCCTTCGCCTTCGACTTCTCGGTCTGGGAGATGTGGGGCGCGCTGCTGTACGGCGGGCGCCTGGTGGTCGTGCCGCAGGCCGTCACCCGCAACCCGCGAGAGTTCTACGAACTGCTCTGCGCCAACGGGGTGACGGTGCTGAACCAGACCCCCAGCGCCTTCGGGCAGTTGATCACCGCCCAGGGCGACCAGGGCGCGCCGCACCGGCTGCGGACGGTGGTGTTCGGTGGTGAGGCGCTGGACGTGGCGGCGCTGGAGCCGTGGATGCGGCGCCCGGTCAACCGCGGCACCCGCCTGGTCAACATGTACGGAATCACCGAGACCACCGTGCACGTGACGTACCGTCCGCTCAACGCGGCCGACGCCGACGGTTCGGCGAGCCCGATCGGGCAGCGGATCCCCGACCTGCGGACGTACGTCCTGGACGGGCACGGCGAACCGGTCCCCGTCGGCGCCGTCGGCGAGTTGTACGTGGGCGGGGCGGGTGTGGCCCGCGGCTACCTGAACCGCCCCGAGCTGACCCGGGAGCGCTTCCTGCCCGACCCGTTCAGCGGGCGACCCGGCGACCGCATGTACCGGACCGGCGACCTGGCCCGCCAACTGCCGGACGGCTCGATGGAATACCTGGGCCGCAACGACGACCAGGTCAAGATCCGCGGCTTCCGCATCGAACTCGGCGAGATCGAGGCCGCCCTCGCCCAGCACGGGACGGTGGCGCAGAGCGTCGTCCTCCCGCAGGAGTCCGGCGACGGCCGCACCCTGGTCGGGTACGTGTGCCCGAGCCCCGAGTGGCTCGACGAGGTCGCCCAGGAGCAGAACGCCACCCTCGTCGAGCAGTGGCAGCGGGTCTTCGAGGACGAGTACGCCGGGTCCCAGGACGCGGACACCTCCGACGACCTCAACCTGGCCGGCTGGGAGAACAGCTACACCGGCGAGCCCATCCCCGTGTCCGACATGCGCGAGTGGATCGACGGCACGGTCCGGCTCATCGAGGAACTGCGGCCCAAGCGGCTGCTCGAGGTCGGCTGCGGCACCGGGCTGCTGCTCCTGCGCTACGCCGGGGCCTGCGAATCGGTGCACGCCCTGGATCTGTCCGCCTCCGCGCTCGACGACGTCCGCAGGGGCGCGGAGCGCCGCGGCTGGTCGCACGTCACGCTGGCCCAGGGAGACGCCCTGTCGGCGGCGGCACTGCCCGAGGGCACGTTCGACACCATCGTGGTCAACTCGGTGGTCCAGTACTTCCCGAACCGGCTCTATCTGGAGGAGGCCATCGCCCGGTTGCTGCCCCTCCTCGCGGAGGGCGGCCGCATCCTGATCGGTGACGTCCGCAACCTGGACCTCCTCTCGGCCCACCTGGGCGCGGTGGAGCGGAGCAGGGCGAGGTCGGGCACCACGGCCGGAGCGCTGGCCGCGCGGCTGCGACGCCGCCGGCGGCACGAGAGCGAGTTGCTCCTCAGCCCCAGCTACTTCGCCCGGTTGGGCGAGCGGTTCCCCGAGCTGGGAGCCGTCGACCTCATGGTCAAGCGCGGGGTGGGCGACAACGAGATGCTCGCCTACCGCTACGACGTGGTGCTGACCAAGTCGGCCGTCACGTCCGTGGCGCCGCTCGCATGGCTGGAAGCCGCCGACCCGGGAGCGCTGCGCGACCTGCTGGACGGCGATCTCCCCAACCGGTTCGGTGTCACCGGCCTGACCAACTCCCGGATCAGGGAGGACGTGCGGGTCGCCGAGGGGGTGACCCTCTGGTCACCCGGTCATGAGGTGGCGCCACTGCCCGGTGAGGCACGGCTGTCCGCCGCGGCCGCCGCGGAGGCCAGGGAGCTCGAAGCCCTGCTGCGGCGTGCCGAGGAGCTCGGCTACCGGGTGTCGGCCACCTGGTCGCAGAGCCGCCTCGACGGCCTGGACCTGGTGTTCGGCCGGGGCGAGCTGCCCCCGGTACAGGCCCGGGCCCCCTACCGCGCACCGCACCTGGCGAACGTGCCGCGGCTCGCCGACCTGGTCCCCGCCGTGGCCAGGCTGCTCAGGGAGCACCTGTCCACCCGCCTGCCGGAGTACCTGGTCCCCAGTGCCTTCGTGCTCCTCGAAGAGCTCCCCCTGACACCCAACGGAAAGATCGACAAGCGGGCACTGCCCGCCCCGGACGAGAACGACGTGGCCAAGGAGGCCTACGTCGCGCCGCACACCGATGCCCAGCGGACGCTCTGCCGCGTGCTGGAGAGCACGCTGGGGACCGGCAGGATCGGCATCAGGGACAACTTCTTCGCTCTCGGCGGGGACTCCCTGCTCGCGGTCCGGCTCGCCATGCGGATCCGGCAGGAGACCGGTACGGACATCTCCCTCCAGGCGGTCCTCACCAGCACCACCATCGAGGAGATGGCCTCGGCGCTGGAGCAGTCGGCGACCACCCCGGCAGTCGAGCCGTTGCTGCCGGCTGCCACCGAACAGGCGGGTGCCCAGGCCCCGCTCTCGCTCCAGCAGCGGGAGTTGTGGTTCCTGGACTGGCCGGAACACCTGGGCGCCTCGTACCGCAACGCCCAGCTGACCCTGCGGATCACCGGCCGGTTGGACCGTGACGCCTACACGCGCGCCGTCCGGGCCCTGGTCGAACGCCACCCCGTCCTGCGCACCGGGTACGTCCGCGACGAGGAGGTCACCCAGCGGGTGACCGACGGCGCCGGCTTCACCGTCAACGTCATGAACGTCGACGACCAGGACGCGGCCATCGAGTGGCTCCGGGCCGAGCGGGTGCGTCCGTTCGCGCCGGACGACCGGGCCATGCTCCGCGCGCACCTGCTGGTGCTGTCCGAGAGCGAGCACGTCGTCGCCTTCACCAGGCCGTGGGGCGTCTTCGACGGATGGTCGGTGAACCTCCTGCTGGCGGACCTGTTCGAGATGTGCCGCGCGTTCAGCAAGGGGGAGGAGCCCCGACTGACGCCTCTGCAGCTGACCTACGCCGACTTCGCACGCTGGCAGAGCCGCACGGTGGATGCCGCGGAACTCGGCCGGCAGGAGGAGTACTGGCGCCGGCAGCTGGCCGGGCTGCCCGCCTGCTCGTCGCTGCGCACCGACTACCCGCGTGGCCCGGTGAGGTCGTATCAGGGCGCC